>CP144172.1:2478906-3718359 GCA_039636865.1 Dermatophilaceae bacterium Sec6.4 | reverse complement strand
GCGCACAGTAGTGCCGCGTTGGTAAGGGTTGTTTCTCCGCCGGTCCACCACGGGGTCACGTGGTGGGCGTCGCACCAGTCCGGTGGCCGATCGCAGTCGGGGAAGGTGCAGCCGTGATCGCGGTGGATGACCGCCGCTCGTAATCCGCCGGTGAAGAGGCGTCTGGCCCGTCCCACGTCCAGTGGCTGCGATGCCCCGCCCAGCACCATCGGGATCAGATCCGCGTCACACGCCAACCGGCGCAACGTGCCCGCGTCGATGAGGTCACCATCAGCGGTGCGCCCGATGCCGGGCAGGTAACCGGGAAGCTTGTCGGCGTCCCGCAGGCGGGCGAGCAGGGTGTTGTAGTCCAGGGTCACGACCAGTTTCGCGGTACCGCCGGTCTCACCGACCGGCCGGGGCGCGGTGCCGTCCAACACGCCGGCAGCTGTTTCCACCAGCCGCAGCAGGGCGTCCGCGCGGCGTTTGCCCGGGGTCCGAAGATCGCGGTCGCGATCAGCCCCACCCGTCGTGTCATCCGGCGCAGTGTCGGGACAGCCTTGTGGTGTCGGCGCTGAGAGGAACTGCAACGCGTGCTTCACGGTCGCGGCGTGCGCGGTCGACAGATCTGCCTCGAACCGGGTCAACCCACCGGACAGGGCATACCACCGCACCGACTCACACTCCTGCTGCACTTCCTCATCACCCGCGAGTTGTTCGGGGGCGAACCGGCCGATGATCCGGGTGGACAGTTCCTTCAACGCCCGGGACCCGTAACTGGACAAACTCAGATACCGCAACAACATCTCATCGCGGTCCGCGCACGGCAGTTGGCGGCATACCCGCGGCACTTCCCGCAACGCCACCGCTGCAACAGCCACACTCGCGGACCCAGCCGCCAGACAATCAGACACGACCTGATTGCGCGGGTCAGCGCACTCCACCCCGACCGCACCCACCCGCCGGACAACCACCGGATCCACCCCCCGAGCGTGCTGCGCAACCCACCCCGGGGCACCCGTCGCCATCGAACCGGCGACCGTCCCACGCGTCAAGGCCTCCGCGGTGGTCAACACCGCAACATTCTCCGCACGGCACACCACCGTCAGCATGTTCGACACCACGTCGCCCAGGTCTGCTTCGCTGAGCTGGAACAACACCCCCGGCCAGGTGTCCAGCGACGCGAGGAAATCTGTCAGCAGTTCCATCAACCGGGCGCCCGTACCGGGAGCTGCGGGCACAATCGGCGAGGGCGGCGTGGGTGCATGGTCAGGGACTGAATGACTCACGATCCGCCCCTTTCCAAATGCTGCCCGAATGATTCGAACTGATGTATTCATCATACGTACGTTCGGGTGCGCGCACAAGGGATTAAGAGGACGAATTCCATTGATATCAATGGGATTCCGACCAATAGTTATCCACATCCCCCATCTACTTCCCGAGTTATCCACACCTGTCGAGGCTGGCATACCTTGGAGGTATGGCGCGTACTTGGTTATCGGTGACGGTGGAGCTACTCGGCGGACGTGGAGAGGACCTGTGGCCGTGGCCGGGCCGCATCTTCGCAATCGGCCCCTCGCATACTTTCGGTGATCTGGCCGACGCCGTCAACGACGCATTCGCCCGGTGGGACAAGGCACACCTGTCGATATTCACCCTCGCCGACGGCCGCATGATCACCGATGTGAACACCGCCGACGAATTGGCCGGGTCGATCGGCGGACCGATCACGGTGCCCCTGGACATTGCGGTCGCGAAGGTCGCCCGGACCGTCCAGGCGGGCGAGGAGTTCCAGTTCACCTTCGACCTCGGCGACGACTGGACGCACCGGTGCGTGCTGGGCACCGACAAAGTCGACCCGATGGAGGTGCTCGGCATCCGCCCCAACGTTCCGCTGGCCTACTGGGGTTGGGGGAGCATCCCGGACCAGTACGGTCGTCGGTGGAGCACGGACGACGGTGAGGGCCGGGTGCCCAAGCGACCGGAGGGGCCGCACCCGATGCGCATAGGGACCTGGCCGGCGCCGGACGGTGTGCCGCAGGTGGAGGCAACCGAACTGCGAGCCGCGATAGCGACGAAGGACGCGGCCCGGTTCCTGGGCGCGGTCACCGGATGCGACATCGATGATGCGCTGCAGCAGGTGGGTACCGGCATACCTATGGCCCTCGCACACCGCGGCGGCGACGCCGAGTCGGTGGCGCTCTCGGTCATCAACCGGCTCACCTTCCGGGGCGGCGTGGGGGATGAGGTGTTGGCCGAAGCGCTGCTGGCAGCGCTGCGCCGCGTCCCACCAGCCGGCCGAGACGTGTCGGTTGATCTGGAGATGCTCGGCGACACGTTGGAGGGGGACCTGGAGATGTCCTCCGGTGGGTACCTGGACCTGAACACGGGCGAGGTGTACGACGAGAGCGTCACCGATCCGATGACCGTCGGGGCGGACGTGGCCATCGATGTGGAATCCGACCCGGACCGCTGGCTGCGGGTCGACAAGCGGGGTTCATCCGGCGGGTGGGGCGACATGTCGGCGTTCGCGGAGCGACAGAGCGACGGGGCGCTGAAGGAGCGGATGGAACGCGCGTTGCAGGGCAAGGGTGCCTTCGCCCGGTTTCGCGACATCGTGCACTCCGAGGACCTGGTCGGGCAGTGGCTTCTCTTCTCGGCCGACCGTCAGCTCGGCCGTGCCCGCCAGTTCCTCGCCGATGAGGGGATCCGGGTCTGCTGAGGATGACTGTCTGGATGGCGGTCGTCATACCGAGACCACAGTGATCAGCGACTCGAGCTCCGCGAGGGTGGCTGCAGTGATCGCAGACTCGGCTGGCAGCAGGTCGTCCTCGATGTCCAGCAGGTCGATGAGCACCGACGTGTCGAGGATTCCTGCTTACAACCTCACAGGTCCCACTGGACACCCTGGTCCACCGTCTCATCGAGGTCCGCACGAAACGCGGCTGCGTCGATAGGAGCCAACTGACGCGCAGCGACGAGAAGCTGGGCTTTGGCGACAAAACGACGGCGCTGCAGTGGGCGTAATTCGGCCAGGGGGGTCCCGTTGCGCGTCACGATGAAATCTTCACCAGCCTGCACTGCGCGCAGCACTGCGCCGCTGTTGTTGCGCAACTCGCGCTGGCTGATTTTACGTGTCATGAAAATAAGGATAAAAACGGCAGCTACAGAACGCTACAAAAAGCTACAGTTTGATTCGATGGGGGTTACGACGTCAGGCGGCCGGATCAGGGGCTCGATGTCCTCGAGAGAAACGCTCAGTCGTTTTCCACCACGAAGTCCCACAGAGCGAGCAGGCGGCCGCCCGGTTGCCAGCGCATGACCCCTTCGCCGGTCATCATCACGACGCGCACCGAGAAGGTCGTGTGTTGTCCCTTCCGCAACGTGGCCGGGGGAGGGGTGGTGCCGGGTGCGTAGCTCAACCGGTAGGCATGACCTCGCTGGTCGACGACCTGAAAGTCGCGCAGCCGTATCGGAACGGTGCTGGTTGCGTGGTCCAGTGCGATCGTCCACGTGCACGTTGTTGCTGCTGCGACGTACGGCAGGCCCTCACCGGGCACGATCGGCCCGGTCACCTGCGCCTGGACTGTGCCGCCGGGCAGTTGTGCAAGAACCCTGTCGCCCTCAGAGGCCACGGCAGGTCGTGCCGGGCTGCCGGTCAGCATGGCGTCCGGCTCGGCCGTGGCGGTGGGCAGGTACGTCGGTAACGGACCGTACGTACCCGCCGGCTCCGAGGTGGGTGATGCCCGTGGGTGTGTAGGCGGACTGCTACCGCAGCTGCTCAACAGCAGAGCGGTCGCCGCAATCGGTGCGACCAGCGCAGCGAGACGCCGGGTGCTGCCCGTCAACGCCAGTTTCTGCCCGTGGCCGTGAACACGTCGCGACCAAACGGCGCGAGACCGGGCTGGGCTGCGAATCCGAGGTGCCCGCGGTGGTCCAGGCCGCCGGAGACGGTGGCGCCACCGGGCAGGCGGGAGTAGTCGTCGCCCCTGCTCACCTGGAAGATGTCCTCCATGGTCCGCAGCCAGCTGTAGTGGTTGTAGAACGTCGTGCTCACGGTGCCCGGCCGGATGAGCGGGCTGATCAGCACGCTGCCGGTCTGGCCACCACCTGTGGTTGCGTCCTTGGCGTCATAGAGCGGGTCGGCGGTTTGCCCCGGCTGCAAGTGTCCTGGCTGACCTTCGGCGCTGAGGGTCAGGCTGCTCACCGGACCCGTGGGGGTCACCGGGTTGCCGCTGGCGTCCATCAGCTGGAACGAGCCATCCGTGACTGTGCCGTTCGGGGAGGTCGGGAACTGGGGTCCGGTGTCGCTGACCGCCCCAACAAAGGTGTCCTTCGGGATCGGGCTGGTGCCGTTGGGTCCGGTCTTGTCGGTGGTGTCGGTGACCCCGCGTCCGGTGTCGTCAGCGACGATCGACTGGTCGAGCACGTAGCTCGTGGTGCTGGACGCCGCGACGTTGTCGGTCCGCGCGGCGGGGCTGGTGCCACCACCGCCGAGGACCAGGCCGGGCACGCAGCCGACGGGTGTGCGCGGCTTTGTCGAGGTACAGGCCGGCGGGCGGTCGATGAAGGCGTTGTTGCCCGGGCCGGGGAACAGCTGGTTGCCGTTGCGATCGGTCTTGAGGGGCGTGTTGGGCCCTGTCGGTTCGCTGTGCACGTTGCGCCCGTAGAGGTTTTCCGCGGCGGTATCCGTCACGATCGAAGTCGATGCGTCCGGCTTGTCGCTCAGCGTCGGGCCGTAGGCGTTCGCGTTGTTGAAGCTGTTCCCGGTGTAGGTGAACGCGGGGAAGCCCTCGTCGAAGGCGATGTCGATCAGTCCGCCGTCCTTGAACGCCGGTGACTTCTCGATCATCTGGACGTAGTACTTGAGGAAGAGGTCGCTGGCGTACAGGCCACCGGTGTAGTTCTTCGGTTTTGTCGACTGGGGGTTGGGTATCGGTGCCTGGTAGATCGGCTTGCCCGCGGAGGTGAACGAGCCGGACATGTTGTTGCCCTTGCAGACCGCGTCGTGGGCGTCGTTGCAGTTGTCCGGAGTGATCCAGCTGAACGCCGGTGTCGTCGACGCCTTCTGCAGGTCGTGGAAGATTCCGTACTTCGAGTCGTCGAGATTCGCGATGTGTTTGGCGTCGCAGTCGTTGCCGCCGTTCACCGGTCTGGTCAGTCCCGGGTTGGTCGAGCCATTGGCCTGCTTGGTGCCGGTCAGCGAGTGGAAGTAGGAGAACGGGAAGTGTTTGGACACGAACTGGTCGTTCGCCTGCGCGCCGGTGAGGCTCGAGACGCCGGCCGGGAGCGGGTGAGCCGCTGAGGCGCTCATGTAGCGCGGATTCGTGGTCGGGTTGTTGTCGACGGAGCCGGGCCCACCGCACACCGCGTCCTCCCGACCCGGCTGATTGTGCAGGTCCTGGGCGTATCCCTTCCACGTCGTGTGGGCAGCATCGAGCTGGTTGAACAGCGTGGGTACGTCGGAGGGGTAGGTGCAACCGTTCAGGCCGTTCGTGGCGTTCGCGCCCGCCGGTGACGCCAGTTGGCCGGCATTCTTGCCGCGCCGGACGATGTTCTTGTTGGACCCGAAGTCGAAGTTCTTGACCGGGCAGTCGGCCTGCGTGTCCGGCTGCGTGGCCTGGCCGGACACCGCGGTCATGTAGTTGTCCATGCTGTAGTGGCCGGTGCCGTAGTAGTTCTTCAGCAGGGCGCCCTGTGATGGCAGCGTCTTCCACAGATAGCTGTTCTGGTTGAGGCCGGTGAAGGTCGCGTCGTAGGACTTGTTCTCCAGCATGATCAGCCACACGTGTTTGATCTGGTGCGGGCGCAGTCCGGTGCTCGTGATGGCCGCGGTATTGCCCGCAGCGGACGCATCGGCCTTCGTGGACGACAGCGCGGTCATCGAGCCGACGACGGCAACGACTGTCAATGCGGCGGGGATGGTCATCGAACGCGTGGCCAGCGCACGCCTCATCTTCATAGTGCATCTATACCCCTGCACCCAGAGGCTGTCAATGAATCTGCTGTGAATTTAGGGGCGGCGCGTGGCGCACTCGGTACGCGGTATCACCAGCCCCCAACTATGCGAGTCAACTGGTCCGTCCGGTGGGTCAGTCTCTAGAGGTCAAAAGCTGTTGCGTCATGCGAGCGGGTGCGTCGATGCTTCCGGTATGGACGATGCTGCCCGGATGGATGACTTCGATGCGCCGCCACGAGCGGCGTGGTTCGGCCCGCTGCTCGAAAAGGTGGATCTGGTCTTCGAGGTGACTGGTGCTGACACACCGAGCTGGCCGAGCCCGCACCCGGACCGCAGCCCACTGGACGAGGAGTACTCGCGGGTCTCGGACGTGGGTAACTACCGCATCCTCGACGCCCGGGTCGAGGCTTGGGTCCGAGTTCTCGCTGAGGCCGGGTTGGCCGTGACCAGCGATGTGCCGAGCGAAGAGTGGATCTGCGCTGCACGGCCCGCCGATGAGTTGTCGCGTGTCCGGCAGATCCGACCCGCTGCTCGCGGCGGCCTCGGCCTCCTGTTCGCCGACACGCTCGTTGACGGAGCGCCATTCGGACTTGATGTCGGGCTCGTGCGTGACGGGGAGCGTCCCGTGACCCTCGATTGTGTGCCTGCTTGCGGATGCGATGCCTGCGACTACGGTTCGGCCGACCTCATCGACCAGCTGGACGGCTGGGTGCTCACCACCGCCCGTGGCGGCGTCGTCCATGCTCGACTTGGTGATCATTCGGCAACTCGGACAATCGACGGCTGGCAGTCGTCGAACGGATCTCACGAAGGCTGGCTGGATGAATCGATCCTGCTGCCGGACGGTGTTGACCGCTGGTTCGGCGAGCCATGGCGGTAGAAGTGCTGCCGTTGGATCCGCCCGGAGTCGTGCAGAGTTGTCTGCATGATGACTGCGAGGAAGAAATTCCTGAGGTGATCATTGATGCCACGCAGAGTGAAGAGATCACGCAGCACGCCGACGAGTTGGCTGCGCGGTTCGAGAAGTACGAACCGGACCCATGTGACGAACTCGACCCCACAGTGGTGTCGGGGATCCGCTCGGTGGTCCTGGAGGTCTCGGCGGCCGAGCGTTAGCTCATCGAGGCCCGTGGGGCAGTCGCGTGCTGCGCAGCTGTCGTGGTCGGCGATCAGCGTCTTGGTCGGGACCAGCTGAGAGGCCACCCGCCGGCGATACCCCGGCAAGGTCGCCTGAACCGCAGCACTGGCCGACGATCTCGAGTTGTCGCTCGACTGCGGACTTACGCAGCTCGTCCGTTGCGTAGGTCTCACTGAACAGCCCACTGGTAAACGTCGTGATGCGGACGCTTGCGCTGTGGACATCCCAGAGGAAAGCACCCGACTCAGGCCGCGTAAAGCTCCTGCGCGCCCACGAGTGCCGACGCTGCAAAGTGCGGGTTCCGCACGGCGCTGGCCATCACGAGGTCAACGTCTCGATCCAGCAAGTATTCGAGATCCTCTTTCCACCCGAGTAAGCGTCGAATGGGTCCGTCACACCGGGCGCAAACTCGACGAGCAAATCGACGTCGCTCGATTGTGAGTTGAACTTCTCGCTGGTTGCTGAGCCGAACAATTGCAGGCGTCTCCCCCACCCTTGCGACACGCGCGTGATCGCGTGTCGGTCCAGCACGAGGGGGAGTGCATTCTACTCGCGGGAGACCTGGGACTGGCGGTGTTCGTCGAGCAGCGGCGCTCTGAGGTTGAGTGCTCAGCGTGGCTGTGGTCGTTTCCACGACCGGTGGCTGAGGAGGTCGGTCTGGTCGATGTGGACCAGACCGTCATCGCACCCGCGAAGCAGAGCGTGAACATTTCGCATCGTGTTGCGATCGGGAATGAGGCGTGACCCGATCCCGAGCCTCAGAACGGTGAGGGTGCTGTAGAGACTCAACGTCCCCACAGGTTGACCCGCTGCGGCAAGTCTCTCCAGCCGTCCGATCTCGCGTGTCGCGACTGCGGCTCCTCGGATCTCATCGATCAGCATCACAACCGCAGCACCTGCTTCTGCCTGCGCCACGGCGTGAGCGATGACGAGCTCTTCGCCGAGGTCTTTCCCATCCTTCATTCGGTCCGCCATCGGCGTATTCGATAGGCGCTGTATCACCGTCTCAAGGGCTGGGGTCAGGTCATCCGACAGGACCGTCAATCGCTTTGCGTACTCGAGGCGTGCCCAGACTCCGGCCTCAGCTGCGAACTTGCCACCCTAGCTCGCCTTTCTGGCGAGTTCTCGGCGAACTGTCTCTGGTGCACTGAAGCATCCTCCGGTCGCCTGCAACAGAATGCGTTCCTGCCTGGTGGCTAGGGAGTTGAGCGCAGGCCCGCAGTCGACGATGACGGGATCGGTCATGCGCTCGCCAGCGGGTTGTCCCTGCCTGCGCGTCGTGTCTCGTCGGAGTCGTTCTCGGTAGCTTCACCGTGCGCCAGCGAAATCTCAATGTCCTCTAAGGCGTCCAGGTCGGCGAAGTCGTGCTCGGTAACCGTCTGCTCGCTCGTGTCGGCCCATCGGAGTGCGGGGTTGGACGGCGTGATGCCGGCTTGGGCCAGCTCGCGTTCAACGAACTTCGGGTCGGCGGCGCGAATGCGTGCGATCGCGCGCAACGAAAGTACCCCGTCCTGATACCCGTGGGTGGCCCTGGTGAGAAGGCGTTGTGGTGCACGTGGAGTAGCTGATTCCACTTGCAGGGCGCGATATTGCGGCATCCAGCCGTGATTCCCGGCGAGCCAGGGGCCGGTGTGGTTCCACCAGAGATCTTTCCTTGCCTGATCGATGTAGGCGGCCCGAGCCAGCTGAATGAGCATCATTTGGGGGGATGCGACGAACCACTGCACCAGTCTCGACAGGTCCGCAGTGGAGAGTGGCTCTTGTGGGCCGAGGAAGTCGCGAAGGCCTTGCAACGGCACAAGAAGATGACGTGCGAACGCATCCGCGCGCTGCTCATAATCCTCGCGGCCGGTCAATTTCCCCTGAGATGCGTATTCGTGATCACGGAAGAGAACATGCGCGAGTTCGTGGGCCAGAGTGCTTCGTTGGCGCAACGGGTTCTGCGTGCAGGCAACGACAACCTTCGTGACGCCGCGTGCAGGATCGTGCGCAGTCATACCGTGTTCATCGGGATTCGAAACGGCCAGGCTTGCGACATCGAGTTGGGGGACCAACTCGAACAGCGCGAACGCGTCACCGATGGGTTGTAGGCCCAGGTGCTTCTCATGTCGGAATTGCTCGGCGCGTGCCTGTCCTTCTGACTCCGGACTCATGCGGGCTCGGCAACGCCCATCTCGTCAAGAAACGCGTCAACTTCCAGAAAATGGATGAGTTCGCGGTGCATGGCGTCCATCGTCGCGCTGCCGGTCGCACGGGCCACACAGCGCACCCGACTGCGGACGGCTGACCGACCTGTGATCTCCGAAACACTGGAACCAGTCGCCCACGCGATCGCAAGTATCTCGTCGGCCTTCGGCGCCCTGGTCGAGCACTCGATCCGCGAGAGCGTGGCCTGTGAAATGCCAGTCGCCTCGGCCAGGGCGCGCTGAGAAATTCCCGCCCGTTCACGCGCCTGGCGGACTGAGTGGTTGTCCGGGGTCATCTTGAATCACTTCCTAATAGTTTGATTCAAGACTAGAGCCTGGCACTGACACCGGCAAACCTCACAGAGGCCACGTGCCCGCGGTCCGCTCTCCGCCCGGGTGCATCCCCCCGGGCGGAGTCACTTGCGCGCCGGTGCGGCAGCCGTCATCCGGTCACCGACCCACCGCGCCGCCGAATGATCTCGCGCTGCGGGTCGAGATCATTCGACTACTGGGCGGGCTCGATTGCCTCAGCGGGGTAGACGTCGATCGAACCGTCGGCGTGCCTCGCTATGTCGACAACGACATCCGAACCACGATTGCCAAGCTCGATATTCGCGCCTACCTCGTGCACGCGTCGGATGTTATCGAGCAGGTGGTCGACCTCGCTGCGCATCACGACGCGACCGCGGGGGTGAGCTTCGGCGCATTAATCTTGAGGGTTGACAGGCCCAGGGGCCGAGGCGATTCCGGCTTCGGGGGCGTTGATCCACGCCTCGTCGATCTTCAGAATTCCTTGGAAGCACTGAAGAAGGGGCGGAAATACTCGCGAAGAGCGGCGTCGCACACATAAACGTAGGTCCCAAGGATGCCACGAGTCAGCAGCACCTTATATACATTCTGGACATACTTGAGGATCTGCGCATCGGAGTAGGTAACGCCCAGTTGATGATTGTTCGCCTTGCCGTTCGTGTCAAAATAGCTCGATCGATCGAATCGGATCTGAAGACTGTCGAGGTCGTACCAGATGTCAGGGCCTATGACTACACCCGTGTAGTTAAGGTCGTACCCCTGGATTGTGTGAATCGATCCCATCTCCTGCAGCGAGGTCTTCGAGTTCACCCAGTCGACCGGGCGCGTGTTCCACTTCATTCTCTCGCCGTCGATATTGATGTCGTATGCGCTGCGGTCTTTGCTGCTCGTCCACTTCCAGGCGTAGCCAGCGACCAAGCGGGCAAGTCCTACCTCCTCATCGCGCGCGACGATTTCCCGCCGCATTTGCGAGAAGCTGTCGAAGAACCGCAGGTCGTAAAGATCGAAATTCTTTGGTCTGATAGGTACACCAGCAAGCACATCTGCGATGTATCCGACGTAGTCGGAGCCGGCTCGAACTCGGTGTTGTGCACGCAACGGGTAGTGGCGGTGAGACAGCGATGCTTCATCCGTAAGCGCGCGCATCACCCCGGCGGGGATGTCCGCGGGACGGACGGTCTGGTCGAGGTCGAGGAGAAACAACTGGTTGGCGCTTTTCGAGACAATCCAATCTAATTGTGTTTTTGTCTTGTCATCAGCTCCAAAGAGTTCGATTGTTATGTCCGCGTACATCTTGTTCCGTACGCCACTTCCCTGGCTGGCCCTCTGAGTCAATCGATGTGCTTCGTCTACGATAAGCAGATCGAAAGGGTCACGACTTTTACCGACGTCGAATGCAGAGAGGACCATGCTTGAATCCAGGCCCGGAGTTCTCGAAAACACTGATTTGATAGACTTTCTTAAGGCCTGTTGCGGAATAACAAGACCTATGCGGAAATTCTTGAACCTTTCTGCAGCCTCCTCAATGGTGAAGTCGTCCAAGAAAGAATTCTCGTGCTGGGGCTGGCGAGCATCGACGTCGCCGAGATCACACAACAATTTGATGAGATAGATTGCCACGATCGTTTTACCGGTACCGGGCGAGCCTTGCACCACGATCTTGCTCCCCTTTTTTTCTTCTATGTCTTCAAATAGGCCTTTCACGATGTCGTTGACCGCAGTTAACTGATCCTCCGACAGCGCCTTAAACGGGGATAATTTGAACAGGTCACTGTTCTCGATCTCCCTTATGCTTTGATTAAAGAATCCTTCGTTCCGCAAGATATCAAAAACGTCGGAAAACGTCGCACGGTACCCCTCGCGGTTGTAGTAATCCGAGTCTGTGATTCCATCGTTTCCATTAAGGACAGCGTACTTGCCGTCGCCCGCAAAGAGCCGGATGAGAAAGGATTCTAAATCAAGGCAAGCAGACTTGTTGAACGTATCGTCAATGATTACGCGAGCGCGGCTAAGGCCCACTTTTGTCGGACTGTCGTGATGTTGCCTAAACCGTGCGGCGACATTGAGGGATTCTCCAATGTAGATTTGCCCCATTCCGTCGAGGGTGTACACGACTGGCCAGTTGCTAAATCGAGAATCGATCGTCGCCCAAGCACGGACCTGGTCGCGGGCAAGGAATCTGTCCTCGGCGAATTCAACTTCGAGCACCTCAAAGCCGGTCATATTTAGCGCTCTTCCCCCGAGACTTTTCGATAGGATACTTCTCACGCGTGATCTCAAGCTTCTTTGCGACAATGACCTCCGCGTCGACTCCCAGCGCGTTAGCCATCAGGTAACAGTACGTTAGGACATCAGCGAGCTCGTCGACTATACGTGCGCTGTCAGTCTCTGCGGACCACTGAAAGCACTCGAGCAGCTCACCCGCCTCAATCGAGATGCTCTTGGCGAGATTTTCGGGCGAATGGAACTGTTCCCAGTCGCGTTCCCGTGCAAACCTCTTCAGCTCACGAAGTATCTTGGCTTCAGGCATGGCTGCACTCTATGTTCACGTCGCGGCGAGGTCTTGCACCGGTGGCCCGCTTTTGAAGGGCTCTGGCGCTTGGCTCTAGTGCAGGTCTGATCGGCGGTCTTGGCCCATACGAACGGGTTGCAACGCTCGTTCCAGCCGGTGGCAAAGGCCCAAATCGTAGCTTCAAGGTCGTTCACGGATCCGAAGGATCCGCGGTGGATTGCTTGGCGTTCGCTAATCCCGAACCAGACCTCGACCAGGTTCAACCAGGTTCAACCAGGACCCCGAAAATCGGGTGAAGTGCCCGATGATCCGCGGGTTAACTGCTAATATGTCGCCGCTCTGGGCCTTTTTGTGGGTGCAGTCGTTGTCCGTTACCAGGTGCAACTGCTGGTCGCCGTAGGCCCTCGCATCTGCTTCAGGAACGCCGAGAACTCCTGGTGGGCGGTGACGCGGTTTACAGGCACCGGTCACGGTGGCGGTCGGGACGTCGAACGCCGCGAACAACGTCGTGGTGCTGGGCGTCTTGTAGTCGTTGGTGCGCCGCTCGGCGGGCCCGGTTTTATCGGCAGCATCGGTGCGGTTCGGTCCAGCGCCTGGACCTGTGACTTCTCATCCACGCACAGCTCGGTCGCGTTGTCCGGTGGGTTCAGATAGAACACGGCCACGTCGGTAGCCTCGGCGACCATTTAGGGACCGGTGAGAAGTTGAACATCTGCGTCCTCCACGGTTGGACGGTTGGCATTAATGATCGGCGGCGGTCTTGAGTATGTGGGTGACCATCTGCGGGATTTTCGCAGCGAAACAACCAAGAGACACAGTCAAGCCGAATGCAACTGTAGGTATTACTTGGTTATACTTTTCTCGTGAAGACCGCCATTTCAGTCCCAGATCAGATCTTCGACCGGGCCTCGGACCGCGCCAAAACACTCGGGCTGAGCCGCTCGGAATTTTTTGCACGCGCCGCTGACAACTACCTCGATCAACTGGATGCACAGTCCGTGGCACGGCAGATCGATGCGGCCCTGGAGCGGCTGGGCGCGGTTGACGACTCCTACGCGGCTGCGGTGGCTGTGGCCCACCAGGTGCTGGCTGACACCGAAGACGAATGGTGACTCGCCGAGGCGAGATCTGCTGGACAGACCTCGGCCAAGCCGTCGGTAGTCGCCCGGCCAAGAAGCGACCGGTGTTGATCGTGCAGGCTGACAGTTACAACGAAAGTCGGCTCGCGACGGTGGTGGCCGTCGTGGTCACCTCCAATACTGCACTGGCAGTGATGCCGGGAAACGTCTTCCTCCCGGCGGCGGTCACCGGTTTGCCAAAAGACTGCGTTGCCAACGTCACCGCTGTTGTGACGCTGAACAAGGCAGATCTCGACCGTGCTTGCGGCGAAGTGCCAGAAAGTCTGCTGAGCGACGTTGCCCGGGGGCTGCGTCGCGTCCTCGACTTGTGACCGCGCCAGCCGGTCCGGCGGGTGACGTGTGCTGCCTCATGGTTACCGCACAGTCGCCGACGAAGCTGGAGTGCCGCTTCCTGCCGGGGGATGGGTGCCGAATCGTGTCGCCCACGAAGCTCCCGTCAGCAGCCGTTTGTATCTTGCGGTCAGGTAGCTACCTCGGCGAGCGACAGGGCGAAAATGGGCTCGTGCTGGCGTGCTTGGAAAGATCAACCTACGGTTGAGAATCGTGTCGCCGCAGTCCCACGGCTCTGGAAACGATTGAGCAATACGGCGAAGAACGGCTCATCGTCATTGGTCCAGACCGCACAGGTGCACGGCTTGAATTGGTAGCATTACCAGCCGAAGACGCCAGTCGGATCATCCACGCGAACCGTCTCCGACCGAAGTTCTACGAGTTTCTGAGGTGAGCTGATATGTCGACAACAGGACTGAACGACATTGAGAGCGTCCTTGATGACCTGGACCCGTCTTCGACCGACGTGCGGGACGCAGTGCACTTCCGAAGGATCATCGCCGCACAGGCGGGTGTCACTAGCGCCGATCGTGAGTTGCACGATGCTGTCAGAGAGGCGCGCGAAGCTGGAGACTCCTGGTTGAGCATCGGTGTCGCACTTGGCGTGACCAAGCAAGCAGCGCAGAAGCGATTCGGTCACTGATGGAGGCGCCTGAGTAGGTCACGCCCGCGACCGGCGATGACCCTGCCCCTTTCGCAGCGTCGCCTATTCAATTGTTTTCTGCCGACTGCGCATCGACGAACGATCGCGCGGTCTGACCCATCGTCTTCACCGTCGCAACTGCGGCATTCAGGGAGCGTGCTGCCGGGGCAAGGTGCGAAGAGAGTCGCGGCATCTGACTCGCGATCAACGCCAGTTCAGCGGTGTCCAGACCGGTCATTTCATCGGCGAACTGCTCAATTTCGGCCACGATCTCGGCAGGAACCGGTTCACCCAGATCCCTCGATATCTGCGCAAGCGCGTTGAGCTTTGACATGAGGTCCTGCCAGAGCGCGATAGCGATGCCAGAAGCTTCGGTGAGTTCAGAGCCGGGTGCCTGCAGTGCTCGTGCGGCGGTGGTCAGGCTCTGTCGCAACAGGCGTGGAGACTGAGATGGGTCGATGACAAGCGCGGTCTCCATAGTGGACCCCAGGACGGTAAGCCGGTTGAGGAAGGTCTCAATGGCCGATTCGACCGCAGGGATGAGATCTTCGATCTCGACCACGGTGTCGTCCAAGACAGGAACGTCGACATCCTCTACCGGCCCCAGAGGAGTTCCCTCGCGGGTCGGCGCGGCTTCGCGCTCAGACATCACCTGTGCGAGCTGATCAGCCGCCTGCTCGACCAGTTGCCGGTACTGCGCACTGCTGCGGTCTTCGGTGCGGGCAGCAGTGGCGTCGATGTAACGCGTCCGCTGAAGACGTTGGGCGATCACATCTGAGTTGGTGGATGCCGACATCGCCGGCGCCGCGATCCACAACAAGGGCAGCATCAGATGGGGCGCTCCGGCACGTTCCGCAGCGTCGAGGAATCGCGTGAACTCATGACGGCAGCTCTCGCTTTTCAGATACCGCGGGGTGATGAACGGAAGGAAGAAGGTCGCTGACGCCAATTCTGTTTCCAGCCGAGCCCACAAATCCTCGCCCCATCGACCATCATCCTGGTCGATGAACAACTCAGCCGTGCGTCCATGAATACCCTCCAAGGTGTCCACCACGTCGCGGGCGAACTGCTGAAGGTCCCCGGCATACACGCTGTTCTGGTCGGCATGGGTGTAACTCATGAAGACGCGGGCATCGGTAGGCATGGGTGGGTTGCTTGTCGCTCTGTTGGGAGAGATGGGCGCTGAGTGCGCCGGCGCGCTTGAGGTGGAAGTGGTCCAGAACTCCTGCGACTGCAGGGAGGCAATCGGCAGCGTCCACAGATTCGGTCCGACGTTCGTCGGTGTTCCCTCGGTGACAACGACATAGCCGCGGTGGAACCTGTCCGGGAACTTGTCCTGGAAAGCACGGATTCCCCGGAAGTCATCGTGGCGCGAGGATGCGGCGGACTTCACCTCGACAGCTACGAGGCGACCGCGCTCGTCCTCGAGGATCACGTCGACTTCGTCTGTGCGGCCGTTTCGCGACTCTCGCCAGTGGAAGGCAGTGACCCGTGCGCTCGACCATGCCACGTGCGCCCGGATCTGCTGCACGACATGGGCTTCCATCAGGCCGCCGCGGATGCGATCGTCGTCGAACGAGCCTTCCCCCTGCAGGAGGAGAGCGGCTGAAAGCGCCACGTCTGCGGGATAGATCTTCGCGGTCGTCCTGGCGGACTGTCTGATGGATTGACGAAAATTTGGGAGTTCATGCAGCAGGAATCGCCGCTCGGCTATGTCGAGGTAGCGGTTGACCGTGCGAGCGTCGAGCTCGAGCGCACTTCCTATTGATGCAGCCTTCACTTCACCGCTGGGTGTGCGAAGCACTCGCTGCACCACATCGCGCGCCGTCCGCAGATCGAATCTCACATCGGGCAGCACGTCGTTCGTCAGGATCGAGTCGACATCCGCGAGCAACCGTCGACGCCGCCAACTGGTAGATCCGTGGTCGTCGCCGACGCGATACCGAGGCAGACCGCCGCGCACGATGTGATCGCGCCAGTCGACCGGCGCACTCGAGGCTCCCGCGGCTGGTTGGCCGTCGAACAGTTGGTCAACGACCGACCAGGGCGTGGTGTTGATCAACTCCGCCTCTGTCAGGGGCTCGAGCGCGAGTCGCACAGATCGCCGAGCCAGCGGATCGGTGCCACCCAGTCCAGTTCGCCCGATCGCGGCCGAACCCGTCAGCACGCACCGAAGATTGTCCCCGGTCTCATCCAGCAGCCGCTTCAACGCGACCGGTAGCTCTGGTGCCAGTTGTGCCTCGTCGATCGCGAAGGGCTGCGGCAGGCTGCGCAACCATTCGAGCGGATTTCGCGTCGCCGCCGCCCGCTGCACAGGATCGGTCAGTGACACTGACGTGCGCAGGGAGCCTTTCGAAACGAGGGATGACAAAAGGCTGGTTTTGCCGACCGATCGCGCCCCCTCCAGCACCACGACGGGAGTGGCGCCGATCAGCTCGGCCATGGTGGGCTCGATGAACCGAGGAACGTACATGATGAAAGTCTGCATGACATGTTGATATTACTCAACATCGAGTGTTCTGAGGGCGGAAAGCTGCCCCATGGCGTGGTGGGTGGGTAAGACGATCAGCCAGTTCACTGCCCAATAAGCGAGTTGCGGTGAGATCTCAGCTCAGGTGGTGCACCTCCTGCAGCCCGTACACCGGGGTCGGGATGTTCTCGTAGCGAGCCTTGAGCTGCAGAGCGAGGTAGAGCGAGTAGTGCCGTGACTGGTGCAGGTTGCCGCCGTGGAACCACAGCGCCTCCTGCTGGGTCGGCTTCCACATATTGCGCTGCTCGCCCTCCCAAGGCCCTGGATCTTTGGCCGTGTCCGACCCGAGGCCCCAGACCTTGCCGATGCGGTCGGCTGCGTCCTGGTCGATGATGTCGGCAACCCACCCGTTCATCGACCCGTACCCCGTGGCGTAGACGACCAGGTCCGCCGCCAACTCGGTGCCGTCATCGAGCACGATGGTGTGTTCGGTCAGGTGGTCGACCTGCCCGTGTTCAAGGTGGATCTTGCCGTCTGCGACCAGGTCGGCCGTGCCCACGTCGATGTAGTAGCCGGAACCGCGGCGCAGATACTTCATGAAGAGCCCTGATCCGTCTTCGCCCCAGTCGTGCCAGAAGCCGGCCCGCTCGAGCCTCTCGTAGAAGTCCTTGTCGCGCTCGGCCATCTGCTCATACAGCGGGATCTGGAACTCGTGCATGATTCGGTAGGGCAGCGAGGCGAAGACCATGTCCGCCTTGTCTGTGGTGACACCGGCGTCCACGGCGCGTTCGGAGTAGAGGTCACCCAGCCCGATGTCCATCAGGCTGGCGGACTTCACGATGTGGGTGGACGAGCGCTGCACCATGGTGACGTCGGCGCCGTTCTCCCACAACGCTCCACAAATATCGTGTGCGGAGTTGTTGGAGCCGATCACCACGACCTTCTTGCCTGAGTACGCCTCCGGGCCCGGGTGTTGGGAGGAGTGCTGCTGCTCACCCTTGAAGATGTCCATGCCCGGAAAGTCCGGCGTGTTCGGTTTGCCCGACATTCCGGTCGCGAAGACCAGCTGCTTGGGATGCAACGTGATCGGTTCGCCGTCGTGGTCCACCTGCACGGTCCAGGTCTTGGTTTCCTCGTCGAATGACGCCGATTCGACCGTCGAACGTGGCCAGTACGGCACCTCCATCACCCGGGTGTACATCTCGAGCCAGTCGGCCACCTTGTCCTTCGGCGCGAACACCGGCCAGTTCTTCGGGAACGGCAGGTAGGGCATGTGGTCGTACCAGACGGGATCGTGCAGGCACAGCGACTTGTACCGACTGCGCCACTGATCGCCGGGTCGGTCATGCCTGTCGAGTACGACGGCGGGCACATTCAACTGACGTAACCGGGCACCCAGAGCGATGCCGCCCTGACCGCCGCCGATCACCACGACGTAGGGCTCACGGGTGCTACCGAGCTCGCGACTCTCCAGCTCCTGCTCCTCTTTCCAGGACAGCCGCCCGGGTGTCAAGGTGTGACTGACACCCTGTGGCCGGTCGTATCCCTGCGACTCCTCGAACCCTTTCAGCTCGCGAAGGCTGGTCAGCAGGGTCCATGCACCCTCCTCCTTCAGCCGCAGGTGGCCCTTGCCGCGGCCGACCGCGGTGTCGAAAGCGATCCATGCCTCGATGACACCGCCCGCTTCCGTCGGCTCCTCGGTGGTGACGAACCCGCTGGGGTCGGCGCCGTCCAGGCAGTGCGTGAGCATGTCGGCCACCCCGGCGGGGCCTTCGACCGTCTTGATGTTCCAGGTGAACGCCACCAGGTCACGCCAGAAACTGTCGGCCGCGAACAGACGGGCCGCGCCCTGCACGTCGCGCGCCGCCAGCGCTGCTTCGAAGTCCTGCAGCCAACGGTCCACCCGTTCTCCGGGAGTCGCCGTTGTTGTCTTCTCATCGATGATCTGCGTCATCGCACACTCCTTTTCAAGATGTGCTCCCCATCACACCCTGTCGCGAGCCTGAGCGGAAGCGTTACACGACGTTGCAACGCATTCGGCCGTTCGCAGGCCCGCGCCGACCACCCTCAAATTCAGCGGATCACGTCGGCAATCTCATCGGGGCTCATCATCTGGATATGGCGCGGGCAGCGTCTGGGTCGTGGGCGGGGATGATGCGCACCTTGTCTCGGATCGCATGCAACCGGTGCAGTGTGGTCAGGGTCAGCGGCCGGTCTTCGTCGACGAGCAACCCGGGATAGGACGCCTTGTGACGGACATGCTCGATCTGAGTCGTGTGCCAGGCCGCGTCACCGGCAAGCAGCACCGGACCGTCACCGGTGTTCAACAGCACTCCAACGCTTCCCGGTGTGTGGCCGGCCAGGTCCACCAGCACGACTGAGCCGTCACCGAGCAGGTCGTGGCTCCGGGTAAACGTCAGCACCGGCGGTCCGTCCAGTTCGAAACTCATTGATGGATCGGCCCCGCAGCGCCGAGCGGACGCCGCCGACGGGTGCGCGGTCGCCGGTCATCGCCCAGACCCGCTCCGTGGAGTGCAGGCGCATGGGCAGGTCGGGGAGATCGAGCAGCCTGGCGACGTGGTCCCAGTGCAGGTGAGTGGGCAACGCGAAGTCGATGTCGGTCGGGGCGAGACCAGCCCGCGAAAGCCCGGTGCGGACGTCGATCACGTCGCGTGGTGGTTTGACCACGATCCGCAGAGCCAGCGGCACTTCGGGCACCGCTCGCTTGGCGACGTTGGTGCAGATGCCCGGGTCTATGAGGAACGTGACGTCAGGGTGTCGGACGACGAACGCCGTCATTGCACTGCCTACCCGCCGAGGGTGCCGGACGCCCTCCGCGATGAACGGCGTCGCGATCAGCTTCGCGACCTGCGGCAACCCTCGGACGCTCACCCGGACATTTCCCTGCGGCAACCCCACGTCGACGAGGTCGTTCAGGAAGGCCTAGTCCCGCGGCGCAGGTCTCAAGAACCCGCGAGGCAGCCCGCCAACTGCTGCGCAGCAGGTGCGGATGCTCGGTGAGACGACAGCGGCGATGGTGATCAGCTGATCAGCTGATCAGCTCGCGGATCACGGCCGCGACCTCTTCGGGGGTCATCTGCATCGTCGCCCGGCCGACCGTCAGCTCCACCTTCACCACGTTCGGGTCGATCGTCGGCTGCGTCGTCCGGAAGGTCTGCAACCCATCACGCTCAAGGATGCGTGCGGCGTTCTCTTCGACGGTGTTCTGGTCTGCCTGCAGGAGCAGATGCATCATCGGGGTGTGCGGAAGCTCGGGCACGACGGTGACACCGGCTACCCGCCGTAGCGCGTTGGCGATGGCCCGGCCGTGATCCAGGCGTTCGGGCATCTCGGGCAGTCGTTCCGGCAGCATCTTCAGCGCGGATGCCGCCAGCGGCCACAGACCGTACAGCGTTCCGCCCAACCGGCGCCGCCACTCCCGTAGTTCGTCGGCGACGTCGGTGTCACCCGCGACGCAGCATCCGGAGAGCGCCCCGATGCCCTTGTAGAACGAGACGTAGACAGTGTCGAACAGCGCGGCGATCGCGTCCGGTTCGCACCCGTACCCGGCCGCTGCCTCCCACAGCCGTGCGCCGTCGAGATGCAGGCTCACGTCGTGCTCCCGAGCCCAGCCGACCTGCTCCTCCAGCTCGACCCAGGCCGGCAGTTGGCCACCCAACTCACGCTGCGGCAGTTCCAGCAGCAGCACGGCCAGTTGCTCGGGGATGGCCTGCAGGTCCAGCAGTCGCAGCAGGCGCGACCGGTCGCCCACCAGTCGGGTGTTGAGACGATGCACCCGCTGGATGGTGTCCAGTTCGTGCAGCTGGGGGTGCGCCAGCGGGTGCCACGCAACCGTCGAGGAGCGGTGCCGGGCCGCGAGCACCGTCAGAGCTGCGCCCTGACCCATGATCCCGCTGGGAAAGAACACCGCCGCCTGCTTGCCCAGCAGCCCCGCCGTGTACTGCTCCAACTCCTGGACGACACCGCCGTTGCCATAGACATCCGGGGTGGTGTCCGGGGGAATCGTGGACAGCAGGTCCGCGGCGCTCGCGGCACCGTCGCCGTTCAAGAACCGCGGCGGTGCCGTGGCTGTGTGAGCCGAGTTTGCTGCGTTGTTCATGTATCCACCCCTAGCGAGAAGTTTTTCTCAGCGTATCGATGCAGGGGGTGGATGCGGTTCAGTCGCTGACCACCAGCGCCGGCTCGGACTCCGTCGAGACGAGAGGCAGGGTGTGGGTGTCCGCGAGCTCGGCGTACCAGTGCGCGCTGTCCTTCGGCAGTCGCTCCTGGGTGTCGTAGTCGACGCGGACGATCCCGAACCGCTTGGAGTAGCCGAGCGCCCATTCGAAGTTGTCCAACAGCGACCACACGAAGTACCCGCGCAGGTCCACGCCCTGCGACATGGCCCTGTGCACTGCAGCGAGGTGCCGTTGCAGGTAGTCGACCCGCTCCGCGTCATGCACCGCGGGGCCACCTGCGTCGTCGGTCACGACGTCCTCGAACGCGGCGCCGTTCTCGGTCACCATCAGAGCCTGGCCGGGGAACTCGGCGTGCACCGCGAGCAGTAGCTCCTCCAGCCCACTGGGTTCGATGTTCCAGTCCATCGCGGTGTACGGCCCCGGCTGCGGCAGGAATTCGATGTTGTCGGCGCCCGGCCACGGTGATGCCGCGCTGGGGTTGTGTCCGTCGGCGCACCGCCGCTCACCGACCCCGTCCCACACCTGCACGAGCGAGGTCGAGTAGTAGTTGACGCCGAGCACGTCGATCTTCTGGTGGATCAGCTCCGTGTCGCCCTCCAGAACAAACGACCAGTCCGTGATCGACGCCGTGTCCGCCAGCAGGTCCGCCGGGTAGGCCCCGTGCAGCAGGGGCCCGGTGAAAATGCGGTTGCCGACCGCGTCGATCCGGCGGACGGCCTCCGCCCCGGTCGCCCCCGACCCGCGCAGCGCGTGCAGATTGAGCGTGATGGAGAACTGCGGATCGTTCGTGACGACCGACCGCAGCTGCGCGACGGCCAACCCGTGCGCCAGGTTCAGGTGGTGGGCGGCCTGCAGCGCCGCGATCGGTTCGGTGACCCCTGGCGCGTGTACGCCCGACCCGTACCCCAGGAACGCCGCGCACCACGGCTCGTTCAAGGTCGTCCATACCGCGATCCGGTCGCCGAACGCCTGCCCCACGATCCGCGCGTACTCAGCAAACGCAAGTGCCGTTTCGCGGTTGGTCCAGCCGCCCTCGTCCTGTAATGCCTGCGGCAGATCCCAGTGGTAGAGCGTGGCGACGGGGGTGATGTCGCGCGCGATGAGCCCGTCGATCAGCCGGGAGTAGAAGTCCAGACCCGCCTGGTTCGCCGGTCCGCGACCGGTCGGTTGGATGCGCGGCCACGCGATCGAGAAGCGGTACGCGTGCAGGTTGAGGCTCTGCATCAGGTCCAGATCGGCCTCGAGGCGGTGGTAGTGGTCATCGGCCACATCACCGGTGTCCCCGTTCAGCGTCTTGCCGGCGGTATGGCTGAAGGTGTCCCAGATGCTCGGCCCGCGTCCGCCCTCGTCGACCGCCCCTTCGATCTGGTACGACGCTGTTGCTGAACCGAAGACGAACCCCTCCGGAAACGTCAGTCCGCTGTCTCGGTAGTCCGGTGATTCTGTGCCCATGGCTGGATTCGCCCTCTCGCTTGACGTTCGTGGTGGTGATCGTTCGTGGTGGTGGTGTTACGTGCGGTGCGACCCGGTCCCGCTGGCGGCACGGTCGGCATGTTTCGCGATCGCCGGAGGTGCCGTGCTGCCCCGCACGATCAGACTGGTCGCCAGTTCCACCCGCATCGTCGATGGATCGGCGTCCCCGTGCATGGCGAGGATGAACCTCGTCGCCTGCTCGGCCATCTCGGCCAACGGCTGATGGACCGTCGTCAGCTGTGGGGACATCCACTGTGCGGGTGGGATGTCGTCGAAGCCGACGACGGACACGTCGCCGGGGATGGAGAGCCCGAGCGATCGGGCCGCCTCGTAGATGCCGAACGCCTCTTGGTCGTTGGCAGCGAAGATCGCCGTGGGTGGATCGGCTGCACTCAGCAGACGGGTGCCGCCCTCGACACCGTCGGAATACTGGTAGTCGCCGGCAATGACCAGCGCCGGATCGAACTCGATTCCGGCTTTTGTCAACGCGGCGCGGTAGCCGGAGACCCTCGCCTGGGAACTCATCACGTCGGCCGATCCGGTGATCAGACCGATCCTTTCGTGCCCGAGACCGATCAGGTGCTGCGTGGCTACGAGGGCTCCGGACCAGTTCCCCGAGCCGATCGACGCGACATCGGGCGCCGGGTCACCGGCCGGATCGACCAGCACCACAGGAATACCGCGGGTCCGCAGCCGCAGTTTCGAATCATCCGACAGGACTGAGGACACCAGGATCACGCCGGCGGGATTACGTGCGATGGCATCTCGAATCCAATCCTGCGCCGGCGAGTGGTGGTCGCCGCTCATCGTCAACAGGACGCTCAGGCCGTTGGCGCGGCACACCCTGTCCACGCCACCGATCAATGCGAGCGACCACCCGGACAAGATGTTGTCCGTCCCCGCGAACACGAGTTCGATGAAGCTGGAGCGGGAGTTCTCGTCGGCGCGGCGCTGGTAGCCGGAGGTCGCGAGAAGGCCCTCGATGCGCGCCCGGACCGGCTCAGAGACCCCGGGGCGGCCGTTGAGCACCTTGGAGACCGTCGACATCGAGACCGACGCCTCGTCAGCGATCTTCGCCAGTGTCGCCCGACCCGACGAAATGTTTCGTGAATCCATGCGGTCATCGTACTGAAATCTACGTCAACGCGCGAGAGCTTCCAGCGGACAGCAAAATTCGCCAGATCCCGGCACCTCGGCCATCCCCTGACGTCAGGTGGTCAATTCGTTACCAAAAAAAGTGTTGACAGTCACATTCGTGCTGGAGATACTTTCCCTGTTCACCGCGAAATGTTTTGCGATCCAGCGCGACCTTGGACTTGAGGGAGTGCGGCCATCGCCCGACATGGGTTCTGCGAAGAGAGAAGGAAACTGGCATGGATTCTCAAACCTCGGGTGCGGCGTTCAGTCGTCGAGGCGTCCTCGGACTGACCGGCAGTGCTGCTATTGCCGCGGCGCTGGCAGCGTGTTCCTCCAGCGGTGGAGGCTCCAAGGGCGGGGGGAGTACCTCGGCGCTGAAGTTCTGGAACATGCCCTGGGGCGGAACGGCGTTCAATCCGTTGGACAAGAAGATCACCACGGCCTACAAGCCCGCGAGCGGAATGCCGGGCGCGACCTACCAGGAAATTCAGTGGGCGAACTTCACCCAGACGTTCGCGTCCGCGATTGCGTCCAAGACCGGTCCGGCCGTCAGCTCCGGCGGTGGCACCCAGGCTTTCCAGTTCGCGCACCAGGGTCAGATCGCCTACGCCGACAATCTGCTGGCCTCCTGGAAGAAGAACGGAATCTACGACGACTTCTTCCCGGGTCTGGTCGACACCATGAAAACGGACAAAGGGTATGCAGGCGTGCCCTACAACCTGGACGTGCGCGTCTCCTGGTACAACAAGGCGCTGCTTGCCAAGGTCGGTGTCGAGCCGCCCACCACCTGGGCGGAATACGAGAAGGTCTGCGCAGCCCTGAAGAAGATCGGGGTCTACGGATTCGGTGTCGGATCGGGCACCGGTAACAACGTCGCTGGTCACATCCTGGCCGCGTTCATGATCAACAACGGCGGTGGCGTGTTCAATGCCAAGCAGCAGCCCGAATGCGTCACGCCCGCCAACCTCGAAGCCATCGAGTTCATCCTCGGCCTGGTAAAGAAGGGCTACTCCGACCCGGCCTCGGCCACCTACACGGGCGCGAACGTCTACGCGCAGTGGACGGCCAAGAAGTTCGGGATGGGCTGGGACACGGCAGGCGCCGCGGTCTCGGTCGGCGGGGCAGTTGCCAAGGACATGGTCGTCGGTTCCCCCCTCACGAGCCCGAGCGGCAAGAAGGGCGGCTTGTACTTCCCGAACAACATCATGATGTACAAGAACACCCCCAGCCAGGAGGGTTCGGAGGCGTTCCTGACGTACTACTACAAGAACATGAAGTCGTTGTGGACCCAGAACACCGGTATCGGTCTCCCGCCGCTGAAGTCGATCACGGACACGGCGGCGTTCAAGGCCGACCCGAACAACGTCAAGATCGTCGATGAGTGGCAGCCCATCTTCAAGACCTGGGCAGCACCGGGCGGCACCGGCCTGTTCTACAACATTGCCAACACGGTCGACGGCACTGCGGTCATGACCAACTTCGCGCAGAGCGTGCTGGGCGGCAAGACCACCGCGAAGGCGGCGCTGGCCAGTCTGCAGAACGCCATCGAACCGTTGATGACCTAGCCGTACGAGGCGGGTGGGGTCACTGCGATCAGCAGGTCCCACCCGCCTTTCCGGTCCGTAACCACCCCTGCACAGGAGAAGTGAATGACATCCTCGTCGTCGGTCAGTGCCCTGGGGAGGGCCCGAAAAGGTGTGGGCGTCGCCGGCCGCGGGCGACCGCCACGCGGGGTGAAACGCAAACGCAAGAACCGGTTCACCCGGGCCTTCGTGGTCTTCGCGTTGCCCTCGGTCGCGCTGTTGCTCCTGCTGAACCTGTACCCCGTCATCTACGCCGCGCTGCAGTCGCTGCGCAACGGAAGTCTCATCGACTCGGGCACTTTCGTCGGGCTGCGTAACTACACCGGCGTCCTGCAGAACCCGGCGTTCTGGGATGCGGCGCGGTTCACCCTCATCTTCACCATCGTCGGCGTCTTCGGCAGCTGGGCGATCGGTCTGGCCATGGCGTTGCTGCTGCGCACCCGGATACCCGGCCGGGGGATCTTCAAAGTGCTGCTGCTGTTGCCGTGGGTGGTTCCGGTGGTCGTTTCGGCCACCTCGTGGAACTGGCTGGTCGCTACTCCGCAGTCCCCGATGCCGATGCTCTTCCATGCGCTCGGATTCGGCAATGTGCTCTTCCTGGCCGACCCGCTCCTGGCGCAGGTCACCGTCTGCATCTTCAAGGTGTGGATCAGCTTCCCGTTCATGATGATGATGATGTCCTCGGCCCTGGCATCGGTCGATGTGAACGTGTACGAGGCAGCCAAGATCGACGGGTCCTCCAAATGGCAGACCTTCCGGGAGATCACCCTGCCGATGATCTCCAGGTCCACCTACATCAGCTGGGTGCTGATGATCATCTTCTGCGTGAACGACTTCCCGACCATCTTCCTGCTCACCGGTGGCGGGCCCGTGCGGGCAACACAATCCCTGGTGGTGATGGCCTACCTGACCGTGTTCGCCAACTTCCAGACCGGGCCGGGTGTCGCGATCGCGTTCCTGATGACGATCGTGCTGGTCGTCATCGCTACCCTGCTCTACCGCCAGATCCGAAAGGTGGACATCGAATGAGCGCTGAGGCAACCTCAATTCCCATTGCCACAACTGCGACCGCGCGCACTGCGGAACCCAAGCGGCGCACCATCAAATCAGCGGAGCAACGCGGCCAGTGGTGGCGCTTTGCCGGCATCCTGGTGATCACTGCGGTCGTTCTGGTGCCGATCCTGGCCGTGCTGTACCTGTCGGTGCAGCCCTCGCTCGGAAGCACCGCCACCGGGGTGACCCTGGAGAACTTCAGCAAGGTCTTCAGCCAGACCTCCGTCGCGACATGGCTGAAGAACAGCCTGCTGGTGACCGCAGTGACCGTCGTCGTCGCGGTGACGGTTGCTGCCCCGGCCGGTTACGTGCTCTCCCGAGGGCGCAGTCGATTGGTCTCCGGGTATTCGCTGATTCTGTTCATCGCGCAGTCCCTGCCGGTGGTCACGGCGGTCATCCCGCTGTTCATCCTGTTCGCCAAGGTCGGCCTCGTCGACAGCCTGGCGGGTATCACGATCATCTACGTCGGTTCGACCATGTCGGTCGCCGTGTGGATGATGGCCGCCTACTTCGACTCGATCCCGATCAGCCTCGAGGAAGCCGCCTGGATCGACGGCTGCTCGGTGTTCGGCAGCTTCTTCCGGATCGTGCTGCGCAATTCGCTGCCCGGTGTCCTGTCAACCGCGATCTTCTCGTTCCTGCTCGCCTGGAACGACTACCTGATCGCCGTGGTGTTCCTGCGCTCAGACCAGAACTACACGCTGCAGATCGGTCTGCAGACCTTCTTCCAGCAGAACGCCACGAACTGGGGACTGGTGATGGCCGTCGCGGTGATCATGATGCTCCCGCCCGTGCTGCTGTTCGCCGTACTGAACAAATACTTCAGCGTCGGCGGTATCGGCGGCTCGCTGGCCGGGCGCTGAGCCACGTTCCGCTTTCCGCCCGCCCCTGATCTTTCGTCCACCACTGATCGACCGGCAGGAACGCGCCGGTAAAGGAGAAATTCGCGATGGCGACAGTCACGTTCGACAAAGCCGTACGGCTCTACCCAGGCGCCGACAAGCCCGCAGTGGATGCTCTCGACATAGCAATCCAGGACGGCGAATTCCTGGTCCTGGTCGGACCGTCGGGTTGCGGCAAGTCCACCTCGCTGCGGATGCTCGCGGGCCTGGAGGACGTCGATGACGGTCGCATCTTCATCGGTGATCGTGACGTCACGGATCTGACCCCCAAAGAGCGCGACATTGCGATGGTGTTCCAGAACTACGCCCTGTATCCACACATGAGCGTGGCCGAGAACATGGGCTTCTCGTTGAAGATCTCCGGAGTTTCGAAACCGGACATCCGTACCCGGGTGGAGGAGGCAGCCAAGATGCTCGACCTCAGCGAATACCTGGATCGCAAACCGAAGGCCCTCTCCGGTGGCCAGCGTCAACGGGTGGCGATGGGTCGGGCGATCGTGCGCCAACCGCAGGTGTTCCTGATGGACGAGCCGTTGTCCAACCTCGATGCGAAGCTACGCGTTCAGACCCGCACCCAGATCGCCTCCCTGCAGCGCCGGCTGGGAGTGACGACGGTGTACGTCACGCACGACCAGGTGGAGGCAATGACCATGGGGGACCGGGTCGCCGTCCTCAAGGACGGCATCCTGCAGCAGTGCGACACCCCGCGCAGGCTCTACGACCACCCGGACAACGTCTTCGTCGCCGGGTTCATCGGATCGCCGGCCATGAATCTGCTGCATCTGCCGGTGACCGACGGCGGGGTAAAGCTCGGCAACGCGGTGACTGAGGTCCCGCGCAGCACGCTGGCTCGGGCGGGCGCATCGGTGACGCTCGGCGTCCGACCCGAGGACCTGGTCCTGAACGACCAGGGACAAGGGCTGGAGGTGCTGGTCGAGGTCGTGGAGGAACTCGGCGCCGACGCGTATGTCTATGGCCGGACGCCAGGCGAGCACGATGGGCAGATGGTGGCCAGAGTCGACGGGCGCGACGTCCCGCAGAAGGGCGCGAAGCTGTTCTTCACGACCAACCCACAGCGCATTCACCTGTTCGACGAGACATCGGGCAGGCGCATCGAGTCCTGATCGGGACCAGGCCGAAATAGAGCACACCTATCAATAAGAACTTTCGTATTCAGTAGCGGCGGTACGGCAACGTGGGCATACTGAGATCAGTGGGCATCGGATAGATCCCACTGGGCGTCTCGGATTTCAGGAGCCGCAGGCGCTTCGTTAAGGCGCCACGTCCGGCCTCGTTTCGAAGTCGGCTATCGACTCTCGCGGCTCGAGTGTACGTGCTGACATTCCAGGGCCACGTCAATGAACTTAAATCTACTCACATCAGTCAGTTTGTGAGTGATTCAGAATTCAACAGAGGAAAGCCTATGGAAAAGGTGCGGAACAATAGATCACATCGGCGTGGGCGCCGAGTGGTGAGGTCAGGAATTCTCAGCGGATTGCTGCTGGCACTACCGTTGACAGTCGTCGCTGCGATTCCAGCAGCTGCTGCGACAAAGTCGTGCACCGACGCTACCCCCGCAGCCCAACGTCCCGACCTGCGATCAGGAGACAGCGGATCGTGTGTTGTGGTTCTGCAGCGTCTTCTCGTAAGGAAAATTTACGACCGGATCCTGACAGTCGGGACCTTCGACAAGAAGACGGACACCGTTGTCAGGCTCTACCAACGTCGCCACGGACTCGTCTCGGATGGAGTCGTCGGTCCTAATACCTGGCGCTCCCTGATCAGTTCCGCGCCGCCTCCGCGCCCGGTGGGCACCCCAGGGCAGTGCGGTAACACCGGCAAAGGGGTCTTCCTCGTTTTCGACGACTATCCACTCTCGCTCGATGGCTACAAGGCGCTGATCAACGAAGCCGTCAGGTTGAATATCGGTATCGGGGTCGCTCCGAACGGGCAATTCGTTGCATCCGGTCGCGCTGATATCGGGTACGCGCGCAGGGCAGGTATGTATCCCGTTGATCACACCTACGATCACAAGAATCTGACACAGCTTTCCTACGCCGCCGTCTACCGCGAAATCACCACATCGGGCGTCAGTTCCAAATGGGGCCGACCGCCTTACGGTGCACTCAACGACACCAGCCGCAGCGCCTACAAGAATGCCGGTATGAATCTATGCCTGTGGACTCTCGATCCACGTGACTGGGATGGCAGATCGACGCGATCCGCCGCTGACTACATCATTGCAAATGCGCGGAGTGGATCAACTGTTGTTGTCCATCTCAATCATCTCGGCACTGACCGGGCGCAATTGAGCAGAATCAAGTCTGGACTGCAAAATCGTGGACTCACGTTGTGCCGCCCGAACTCCGGGACCACGCCGGAGGATTGGCGACCCAACTGCTGAGGTGTCGACACGTCAGATCTTCCTGACCGCTGACCGCTCGGATCCGGCCCCTGTGAGGATGGGGGTATGACGGATGCGGTCGTAGTCGGTGCAGGGCAGAACGGTCTCGCGGCAGCAGTGACGCTCGCGCGGGCCGGCTTGAGCGTCGACCTGATCGAGAGCAACGACTGGATCGGCGGGGGAGCGGCCACCCGGGATCTGACGATTCCCGGTTTTCATCACGACGTCGCCTCCGCCGTGCACCCGATGGCGCTCGCGTCGCCGTTCTTCACGGCCTTTCAGATCAGAGAACGTATCGAGCTGCGAGTCCCCGAAATATCCTTCGGTCATCCGCTCCCGAACGGTCGCAGTGCTATCGCCTACCGCGATCTGCACCGCACCGCAGACAATCTCGGTCGGGACGGCGTCGCCTACCAGAGGTTGATGCAACCGCTGGTCGACCGGGTCCAGCAGATCACCGAGTTCACCGGTGAGCCGCTGCTGCAGATACCGAGCCACCCGGTGGCCACCGTCGCCTACGGGTTGCGAGCGCTCGAACAGGGCTCTCCCGCATGGGGATGGCGCTTCAAAGAAGAGATCGCCCCGGCGCTGCTCACCGGTGCTGCCGCGCACACCATCGGTTCTCATCCGCGCCTCGCAATGGCTGGTGCCGGGTTGGTGCTCGGCATCCACGCGCATGCCGCCGGGTGGCCGGTGCCGATCGGTGGATCACAGGCGATCGCGGACGCGCTCGGCGCAGACTTGCAAGCACATGGCGGGCGCATCATCCTCGGGCACGAGGTAACAGACCTGGCAGAATTGGCCCGGTACGACACCGTGGTGCTCGACCTGTCGACCAAGGCCCTCGCCGCCATTGCCGGAGATCAGCTGCCGGCGCGGTACCGGCGGGCGCTGCAACGGTTCAAACACGGCAACGGAGTCGCCAAGATGGATCTGGCGCTCTCCGGGCCGGTGCCGTGGACCGACCCCGAGCTGCGTCGTACGCCGACCATTCACCTCGGCGGCACCCGCGAGCAGATCGCTGCAACCGAGCGTCAGGTCGGCAGGGGCGAGCTACCCGATCGCCCCTACGTGCTGCTTGTGCAACCCAGCGTGCTCGACCCCACCCGGGCGCCTGCCGGGCAGGCGACGCTCTGGGCCTACACCCATGTGCCCTACAACTGCCCGGTCGATCGCACCGAGGCGATGATCGCCACGATCGAGGAGTATGCGCCCGGCTTCCGCGACCTGATCCTGGCGCGCACCGGCACCCCGGCCGATCAGTTGGGCCGTATCAGTGCCAACTTCATCGGTGGTGACTTTGCGACGGGTGCCGTCACACTGTCTCAGATGATCAAGCGGCCCGTGGTGTCGCCGACCCCCTGGCGTACCCCGTTGCCAGGTGTCTATCTCGGGTCCTCTGCCACCTCACCCGGCCCGTCGGTGCACGGCCTGGGCGGTTGGTACGCAGCCCGCACCGCCTTGCGCGACCGGTACGACCTGGGCGCACCCGATCTCGGGATGGGTTTGTAGACCGTCGCCGGATCTGCCTACTGTGCGGGGCATGTTGCAGACACAGGGGCTGGTCCGCAGGTTCGGCGAGCGGGTGGCGGTCGACCATCTCGATTTCGAGGTGCCCGACGGTGAGCTGGTCGGGTTCGTCGGTGGGAACGGGGCCGGCAAGACGACCACCATGCGGATGATCATGGGGGTGCTGGCCAGCGACGAGGGCACGATCACCTGGGACGGTGCGCCGGTGAGCACCGCGGACCGGCGCTCGTTCGGCTACATGCCCGAAGAGCGCGGGCTCTACCCCAAACAGTCGGTGATCTCCCAACTCATCTATCTCGGTCGTTTGCAGGGGCTCGCCAAGCAGGCGGCAGCGGATTCTGCCGGCCGGCTGCTGGACCGGTTCGACCTCCGCGAACGCGCCGCTGACAAGTTGGAATCACTTTCGTTGGGCAACCAGCAACGCGTCCAGATCGCCGCCGCCGTCATCGCCCACCCGCGACTGCTCATTTTGGACGAACCGTTCTCCGGGCTCGATCCCGCAGCGGTCGACAGCATGGCGGACCTGCTGCGCGAACACACCGCACGCGGAGTGGGCGTGCTCTTCTCCTCCCATCAGTTGGAGCTGGTCGAGCGCTTGTGCGACCGGCTGATCGTGCTCTCGCACGGCAAGATCGTGGCGTCCGGGACGGCAGACGAGCTGCGCCGTCAAGGCGCCGTACGCCATCGACTCACAACCGGTGCGGACGTCGCATGGGTACGCGGCCTGGACTGGCTGCAGGTCGACAGCACCGACGAGCGGACTGCCGTCGTGCGACTGACCGGGCCCGGTGACGCCGACCGGCTGTTACGCGAAGCTCTCGAGCGCGGCTCCGTCTACGAGCTGACCGAGCTGATCCCCACCGTTGCCGACATCTTCCGGAAGGTCACCGTATGAGCGCCGCGACGACCAGCACCGACACCACCGGTACCGCGTCACCGCAGGAGGCCCGCGCTGATCGAGCCTGGCCGCTGGTTGCGCGACGTGAGATCAACGTCAAACTGCACGACCGCAACTTCCTGATCTCCACGGTCGTGGTGATCGTGCTGATTGCCGGATCGTTCGCGCTGCAGGTGCTGCTTATCGGTCGTACCTCCACGAAGACCGTTGCGGTCGCATCTGCTGCTGCAACCACGGTCGTGCAGCAGGCGAACACGACAGCGGACGCAGCCGGGAGCGACGTCGCGTTCAAGACCAGGCGCTACTCCTCGGAGGCAGCTGTCCGCACAGCCGTCAGTGACGGAAAGCAGTCGGCGGGGCTTGTCGCCACCAAGGGCGGTTGGCAACTGGTCGGCACCTCCAGCCGCGACGCCCTGGTCACGACGTACGTCGCGGCGGCGGCTCGGCAGGACGTCGTCAGCAGGAACGCGGTTGCCGCAGGCACCAGCCTGCAAGCCCTGAGCAGCGGCGCCGACGTGCAGTACGAGGTGCTCAGACCCGCGGCCGGCGACGGACAGGGGCAGGCCCGGGTCGGCGCCATCGCCTTCGGGGTGCTCTTCTACCTCGCGTCGCTACTCTTCGGAATCGCCATCGCCAACAGCGTGGTCGAGGAAAAGCAGAACCGGGTGGTCGAGATCCTTGCCGCGGCCATCCCGACCCGTCAGCTACTGATCGGCAAGGTCGTCGGCAATACGGTGCTCGCCGTGGCACAGGTGGCGCTGCTCAGCGCGCTGGCAGCGATTGGATTCGTGGCTACCGGGAACACTTCGCTGCTCGGCGACATCGCCGGGGGCGGGTTGTGGTTCCTGGTTTTCTTCCTGGTCGGCTTCCTGACCCTCGCCTGCCTGTGGGCGGTGGTCGGTGCGCTCGCGACCCGGTCGGAGGACATTCAATCCAGTTCGACACCCATGACGATCCTGGTCGTAGCGGTATTCGCGATCGGCAGCTTCGGGACCGGCATCGTGGCGCAGGTCGCGTCGTACGTGCCACTCCTGTCGACCGTCGCTATGCCGGCCCGCGTCGTCGGAGGTCAGGCGACCTGGTGGCAGGCGCTGCTGTCACTAGCGATTGCCGCTGTCGCCGCGTACGCCATCATTCTGTTTGCTGAGCGGATGTACCGCGGTGCCCTGCTGCAGACCGGTAGCCGCACGACTTACCGCCAAGCCCTCGCGCGAGCGGGATCGACGCGCTCCGCAGGCTGAGCCCGACCGCTACCAGCGCAACCCGCCGCGCAGCACGCTCTGCTGATGGGCCGGGTTTCCGTTGTAGTCCTGCGCGGACACGTCCACGATGTGGTAGCTGTTCACATTCAGGCCGGGCGGCACCGGTAGGTCGGCCGCGCCGGAGCGGGGCAGTGTCCCGATCGCAACCATCTTGTCGTCCTGCGGGTCGTACAACCAGACCTCGTAGTAGCCGTTGCGAACAGGCAACTGGGCAGTATCGATCGAGACGCGTGTCCCGGTGCCGTTGTCGTGCACCTTGGCGCGACCGCTGACCCCCGCCGGGCCGCCGGGGAAGGGCGTGAGATCGGCGCTCGCCGACACCGTCGTGGACGGGCCACCGGAGGTCCGTCCGATCAGGTAGCCGCCGGTGACACCGGTCCCGGCGATCAGCGCCACCCCAGCGGCCAGGGCAAACGCCTGTCGCCGTGACGGGCGGGCAGGGTGGGATGGGCGGGCAGGCTGGGATGGACGCGCAGCGCGAGTGTGGTCCGCGACCGGCAACGGCTCATCGGCGACCTGGTCCAGGGTGGGTGTGTCGGTCATCCCGAGCTCGGAAACGATTCCTGCCCAGACACGCTCGGACGGCATGGGCGCCGGACCATCGACATCGCCGGTGCTCCGTCCGAGCTCGACCGTGCGTCGCAGTGACCTCAGCTCGCCCTGGCATTCGCCACATTCGGAAATGTGGAACTCCAGGTCGGTGTCGACTCGTTCGCCGAGCGCGAGCAGGCTCAGCGTCTCCCAGCGTGCCGAGTCTGAGCTGGGGTCGTGGGCTGACCCGGGATCTGGTTGCTCAGACAAGGGCACTGTCCTCCTCCCAACGTTGTCGCAATCGAAGCAGTCCCCGGCGCACATGGCTCTTCACGGTGCCGACGGGGAGGCCGGTCGCTGCAGAGATCTGGGTGTGGGTCAGTCCATCGTAGAAAGCCATTTCCAGCACTCTGCGTTGGGTCTGCGGCAACCGCGACAGCTCGTCACTGACCAGCGTGCGCTCAACGACGCTGTCCATGTTGGAGGGCACTTCTTCGGGAGTGAATTCCTGCACGACAGCTTGCCACGCGCGTCGCTGGCGCCCGCCCGACCGCAGTTGGTCGATGGCCCTGCGACGCACGATCCCCACCAGCCATCCGGGCAGCGATCCGGCAGCCGGGTCGAAGGTCGACCGCCCCCGCCAAGCGGAGACGAATGTCTCCTGCAACACGTCTTCGGCATCGGGAGTCGAGCCGAGCGTGGACAACGCGATCCGATAGAGAAGCGGTCCGTAACGGTCGTACATGAGCCGCAACGCACCTTGCTCTCCGGCGATGAAGATCGCTGCGAGCTGCGCATCTTCCTCGGAGGAATCCAACTTCTGTTCACCTGTCCCGGTGGGCGGACGACACGGGTGCAGTGTCGCGGACTGACCGATCTTCGCATCCAGCGGCTGCCATGCGGTAGTAGAGGACTCAAATAAAAGTCGCGGCGCCTGCATCCGATACGGCGTCCGCGTACGTAGTAGTGATGACATCCGTTCTCCGGAACCCCCTACGAAAGGCTCGCTCATGCGATCACGAACACTCGTCGGCACCCTCGCCACTGTTGCCATCGCAGCAACCGGATCACTCGCCCTCGCCGGGCCGGCAAGCGCCGCCACCGGGTCTTCCTCGAAGGCGACCGCCAGTGCGCCCGCGTTGTCCGGCACGACGACCGTTACGACTGCCAGAGGCATCGCCCCGACCCTGTTGAAGGCCGGCATCCTTCCGTTGCCGACCGCAAACACCGGATTCGGCTTGCAGATCTTCGGCGGTTTCGCGGTCAGCTACCGGTTCCCGATCACCAGCGGTAACCCCGACCTGGCCGGTCCGAGCGGTGACATCTTCCACAAGGGCGGCATCAACTTCGTGTCGCTGCGTGGCAAGAAGTTGGAGATCGGCAAGTTCGACATCTCGCTGGCCGACAAGAAGGTCTACACCACGGAGATCAACTTCAAGCCGGGTCGGATCGCGGTGCTGGACCTGGACCTGTCGAACCTGAAGGTGACCAAGCGCAGCAACGGTGACACCAACTTGTCCGGTATCACCGCTCGCCTCGACCCAGCAGCAGCCGGTGCGATCAACTCCACCTTCGGAACTGCGTTGCCCGCAGACGGCAGCCTGGTCTTCGGCTCGGCCTCAGTCCTGCTGAAGGGCTGACAGTTCGCTGACTGGTCACTTTCCATGACTCGAGGTGGAGCCTGCGAAAATGTCCGTATGGATGATTCGCGGGCCCACCTCGAGCAGTGTTATCAGCGGGTGCTGAGTCGCAACCCCGGAGAGACCGAGTTCCATCAGGCGGTGCGGGAGGTCTTCGACTCCCTGGCGCCGGTGCTGGCCCGATCCCCGCAGTACGGCGAGCCGCAGATTCTCGAAGCGGTCTGCGAGCCGGAGCGGCAGGTCATCTTCCGGGTGCCGTGGGTGGACGACCAGGGCGTCGTGCACATCAACCGCGCGTTCCGGGTCGAGTTCAACTCGGCATTGGGCCCGTTCAAGGGCGGTATGCGCTTCCACCCCAGCGTCTATCTGGGCATCGTGAAGTTTCTCGGCTTCGAGCAGATCTTCAAGAACGCGCTGACCGGTCTGCCGATCGGTGGCGGCAAGGGCGGCTCGGACTTCGACCCGAAGGGCCGCAGCGACCGCGAGGTGATGGCGTTCTGCCAGTCCCTGATGACCGAGTTGCACCGTCACCTCGGGGAGTACACCGACGTCCCAGCGGGTGATATCGGCGTGGGTGAGCGCGAGATCGGCTATCTCTTCGGCCAGTACAAGCGCATCACCAACCGCTACGAGTCCGGGGTCCTGACCGGCAAGGGTGTCGCCTGGGGCGGTTCCCTGGTGCGTAAGGAAGCCACCGGGTACGGCCTGGTCTTCTTCACCGACGAGATGCTCAAAGCCCGTGGGCAGTCCTTCGACGGTAAGAAGGTCGTTGTCTCCGGCTCCGGCAACGTCGCCATCTATGCCGTCGAGAAAGCCCAGCAGCTCGGCGCACGGGTCATCGCGGTCTCCGACTCCGCCGGCTACGTCGTGGACGAAGCCGGGATCGACCTGGAGTTGCTCAAAGACGTCAAAGAGGTACGCCGCGAGCGACTCACCGCCTACGCCGACGCACGACCCGGTGCCCGACACATCCGCGGCGGGTCCATCTGGGATGTGCCCTGCGATGTCGCGCTGCCGTGCGCCACCCAGAACGAGTTGGACGACGACGCTGCGCGGGCGCTGGTCGCCAACGGTTGCATGCTCGTCGCGGAGGGCGCGAACATGCCCACCACGCCGGCCGCCACGAAGGTGTTGACGCAGGCCGGGGTGTTGTTCGCTCCCGGTAAGGCGGCCAATGCCGGCGGCGTCGCGACCAGTGGTCTGGAGATGCAGCAGAACGCCTCCCGGGACTCCTGGACGCACGAGTACACCGAGCAGCGGTTGTCCACGATCGTGCGTGGTATCCACCAGCGGTGCGCGCAGACCGCGGAGCGGTACGACGACCCGGGCAACTACATCCTGGGCGCCAACGCGGCTGGATTCACCGCAGTGGCCGACGCCATGTTGGCGCTGGGCGTCATCTGAGGCCGGCTGATCGAACCCGGTTCCCATCGAACGACGGGCGTTCGCCGGCTGCAACCGGGCCGTTGTCGCGCGCCCCCCTGCGGCGCGCGACAGCGCCCGTCGGGTCGGACCGGGAGATGGGTCCGGTGGCTGCTTCCCGGTCAAGTTTGCCTGGGACGGGGGCGCTTCCCTATGCGACACAGGCCTAGGTTTCACCGTTTCGTGGTCCTAGGACCTCGGGGGCAACGACGTACTGCAGTTCCGAGCGCTGGGTGACCCCCACTTTGCGAAAGACATGCGACAGGTGCGTTTTGACGGTTTTCTCGGCGATGACCAACCGCGCCGCAATCTGAGCGTTCGACAGGTTCTCCCGCACGATGAGCCTGGTGATGACCACCTCCCGCTCGGTCAGTCGTGGAAAGTCGACGACTGCTCTGCCGGGGTCTGTCGCGATCAGCGAGAGCTCCGTGTCGAACCGTTCGCACATCGCAGCGATCTCGCTCAGGGATACGCCGGCGGCAACCGCATCGCCGGATCCCAGGGTCAGGGCCGACTGCTGGACCTCATGGCGTAGTCGACGGAGTCGGTCGGAGATGGCGTGCACGAGGTCGCCGCTGCGGTTCAGTGCCGCGTCGGTGCTGGGCTGGACCAGCGCCAGGTCGTCGTCGTCCTCCTGATCCCGGTTGATCGCGTTGCTCAGTCGTCGCGCCACCCACTGCACGGCAGCGACGCGTTCGGGATTGAAGTGCCCGGGCGAACTACTCAATGCCGCGAGCATGCCGCTGACGGTGCCGTCGACCTCGAACAGTGGGGCAACGACGGCGTCCCGCACCGGTGATTCCTCCGACGGCCGACCGGCGTGGATGAGCCGCCCCTGGTCCTGGCCGTAGGTGTAGGTCGAGGCCCAGGTCCGTAGCCAGTGCGACAACCCGAACTCCCCGAACGTGGTGACGTCGGGCGCCCCCGACTGGCCACGGTCGTAGAAGTAGGGGATGACGAGCCGATTCTCGGTGCGATAGTGGCCGATGTAACAGGTGTCGACGTCTGCAACATGCGTCAACGCTGCCCGGCACGCCTGGTAGAGACCGTGGACGTCACCCTGCTCGGTCTGCCGCATGACCTGCCCGCAGCGGTGTAGCGCCTGCGCCACGGAGGGCGAGAACTGCGAGAACGGCGAAGGCGTTCCGGGGGTCACTCCCTGATAGTGGCAGGGCGAGTGTCCCTGGCCTAACGGCTCACAGGAGGATGCGCAAGAATGTAACGGTGCATATTCAGTTGTCCGGCCTGAGCACTGCTCTCGACGCACCGTCCACCCACCCCATCGGGATGGGTGTGGCCTTCTACGGAATGGCTGCGTTCTTCGTCATCTTGTTTCTGCTGATTGTCTGGGTGGGCAACGTCCGCGATCGTCGGCGCGGCGGGCCCCGCCCGGCTCCGACCTTCCCCATCCTCGGACATCCCGAGGATGGTCCGCCCGTCAAGAAGAAGAAGATCAAGAAGTAGGCACCACGACGGCCAATGAGTTCTGCCTGCTCTTTCAAGGGTGATCCGGCAGCGCTCAGGCCCCTGCGCAGCCCACACACCAGGGCGTGAACGGCCGCGCGACAAGGCGATCGCGCGGGATTGCCATCCCGCAGCGCAGACACTGCCCGTAGGTTCCCGCGTCCAACCGGCGGACGGCTTCTTCGATCTGCTCGATCTTGGATCGATCGGCGGCCATCAGCCCCGCAACCTGTGCGCGGATGACGGCGACGGACACCCCTTCGACGTCGTGTTCGTCGTCCCCGTTACTGTCCAGGGCGGCCTCGACGATGTCGTCGAATGATCTGCCGAGATCATTCAGTCGATGCATTGCCTCATTTCGCTCGCTGCGCAGCACTCCTCGCGCGAACTCCGGATCCATCGTCGGAGACTAGATCAACAGGGGCGGGTCAGCACCCGTTCCCGCGCGTTCTTCAGCTCACGCTGTGGACGCGTTCCAGGATGGCATCGGCGACTTCCTGCGGTTTGACCTCGGGCAGCCAGTGATTCTCGTCCAACTCCACGAAGCGGTAGTCGCCTCGCACGAACTCGGCGGTCTTCTCCGCGGCCGCCCGACCGAGGGCCGAGTCGCGGCTGCCCCAGACGTACGTCGTGGGCACGTCGGCGCGCGGCTTCTTCGGTGCCGCAGCATGCGGGACGGCAGCATGCGGGACGGCAGCATTCGGGACGGGCGCCGCGCCACCCGGCAGAAGTTTGCGCGCGCTGGAGAACATCGCGCTGCTCGCCGGCATCCCGCGGTACCAGTTCAACGGCCCGGTGAGGCTCTGCGGCGTGGCGAAACGTCGGGCGTATTCCGCAGCGCGGTCCTCGGGCATCCCAAGTGAGCGGTACAGCCCGAGCAGGCGGCGGTGCACCACCTGCTCGGCAACCCATGGCACCTGGAAACCGAGCATGTACAGGCTCTTCCTGGCCTGGTCGCCGTGCGTGAACGCCCAGGCCATGGCCCGTGGATGCGGGGTCGAGCACACCGTCAACGTCTTCAGCCGGTCCGGATGTGCGCGGGCCAGGCCCCACGCGACCGCGCCGCCCCAGTCATGCCCGACCAGGTGCACCTTCGCCGCGCCGCTCGCGTCGATCAGCGCCACGATGTCGCCGACCAGGGCCTGCATCGAATACGCCGCCCGACCACTCGGCGTCGCGCCGGGGGAGTAGCCGCGCTGGTCCGGTGCGAGTGTCCGCAGTCCCGCGGCGTTCAGTATCGGGGTCACGTCGGCCCATGCCGTGCTGTCCTGCGGGAAGCCGTGCAGGAGCACCACGACGTCACCGCCATCAGGGCCGGAATCGGTGACGTCGAAGGTCAACCCGTCGTGGGTGAAGGTTTCCATGCTCTGATTGTCTCGTGACGGACCCGACACTGCGCTATCCGCTCGGCGGACGGCGCGCCTACACAGTCTGGGCCGGCGGGCTCGCGGTCTATGTTCTGGCCGTCTTCAACCGCAGCTCGCTGGGCGTCGCAGGATTGATCGCAGCGCAGCGGTTCCACATCAGTTCCGCCCAACTCGCGACGTTCGTGATGGTGCAGCTCGGGGTGTACGCCGCCATGCAGGTGCCTGTCGGCGCCCTACTGGACCGGGTCGGCTCCAAGGTGCTGCTGTCCACCGGCGTGGTGCTGATGAGCCTGGCGCAGCTGGCCTTCGCGTTCGCGCATTCGTTCGCGATCGGCATCCTGGCGCGGGTCTTCGTCGGGATCGGCGACGCCATGACGTTCGTATCGGTGCTCCGGCTGGTCGCCCTGTGGATCCCGCCCGCCCGCACCCCGCTGGTCACCCAGATGACCGGGGTAGCCGGTCAACTGGGAGCACTCGCCGCTGCAGCACCACTGGTGGCGCTGCTGCAGCGCTTCGGTTGGCAGACCAGTTTCGTGATCTCCTCGGTCATCGGGATCGTGCTGGGTGTCGTGATGGTGCTGGTCGTCAAAGACACGCCGTACACAGCGCCGGAGCGCACCGAGCTGAAGCTGCGGGCTGTCGCTCGTGCGGTGCGACTTTCCTGGCGCGAGCCGGGCACGCGCCTCGGACTGTGGTGCCACTTCGCACTGCCCTTCTCCTCCAATGTGTTCACCTTGATCTGGGGCTACCCGTTCCTGACCAGGGGGCAGGGCTTGAGCGCGGGCACCGCCGGGATCCTGCTGTCCCTGATGGTCGGGGTCTCCGTGGTGACCAGTCCGCTGCTCGGCCTGTACCTGGGCCGCTTTCCCTACTCACGCTCCACGCTCGTGCTGGCCGCGTTGTCGTTGATGGTGGCGGTCTGGACCGTCGTACTGCTCTGGCGTGGACCGGCGCCGCTGTGGCTGCTGGTCCTGCTGGTCTCCGTGACGGCCGTCGGTGGGCCGGGGTCGATGATCGGTTTCGACCTCGCGCGCACCTTCAACCCGTTGGACCGGATCGGCAGCGCCACCGGGATCGTCAATGTCGGCGGATTTACCGCATCACTGGTCGCGGTCTTCGCCGTCGGGTTGGTGCTGGACCGGGTCTGCCCGGGCGGGCCGACGCAGTACACGCTCGGCGGATTTCGGGCGGCGCTCACCGTGCAGTACGCCGGGTGGGCGCTCGGCGTCGCGATGATCCTGCGATACCGGCGCATCACCCGGAAACTGGTGCTCGGTGACACCGACACCTTCGGCCATCTACTGCCGAAGGTGAAGGGTCACCGAGGATGACAAGCCGCTGAGGATGAGGGCGGGGATCAGTCCTCGGGCTGCTCGGCCTGTGACCCGTTCCCGGTGTGGTCGATGTCGGTTGCGGTCTCATCGGCGTCGTGATGCGGCATTGCCCAACGTGCGGTCGTCACGCCCTCGGCTCTGGCCTTGTCCAGCGCACCCTGCACAACCGTCTCGGCCTCGGCGGCGTCGAGCCAGTGCGCGCCCTCCTCGACACTCTTACCGGGCTCCAGAACCTTGTAGGTCTCGAAGAAGTGCTGGATTTCCTTCTGCAGGAATTCGTTGACATCAGAGATGTCCTGGATGCCGTCCTGGCGGGGGTCACCAGCGGGCACGCAGAGGATCTTGTCGTCGCCGCCGGCTTCGTCGACCATCCGGAAGACGCCGACGGCCCGCGCGCGCACGACACAGCCCGGGAAGGTCGGTTGGGTCAGCAGCACCATCGCGTCCAGCGGGTCGCCGTCCTCACCGAGGGTGTCCTCGATGTAGCCGTAGTCCGACGGGTAGCTCATCGCGGTGAACAGGAAGCGGTCCAGGCGGATCCGTCCGGTCTCGTGGTCGACCTCGTACTTGTTACGGGTGCCGCGAGGGATCTCGATGGTGACGTCGAACTCCATGGAACTTCCTTCGTATTCGGGGGTGATGTGATGATTACCTGCGGCAGGTAGTCTCCCGCACCCGCGGGCCGATCGCGAACCCCTGCCGCCGGGGAGGGGCAGGGTGCGGCGTTGGGGCAAGGTGGCTATCTCAGCGGGGGCTGTCGTGGTCGCGCTCGGGACCTACGGCACCCTCGACGTGTACGACGTCGTGCCCGGGGTGCTGACTCTCGCCCACGCCCCGCAGCCCGCTGTACCGCAGCCGGGACGCACGGTCGCCGGTCCGAAGGTCAACCCGCCGCAACCCGTTGCGCTCGTGGTGCCGTCGCCGCCGACCGCGCCGATCCCGACCGCGGTCGCCCTGGCACAACGGATCGACGCGGCGCGCAAGAACCCGGGGATGCCCTCGAAGGTGTCGATGGTCTTCCGCGACGCGAGTACCGGCACTGTCCTGTACAACAGGGCGGACACCACGCCGGTGACGCCTGCATCGGTCACCAAACTGCTTACCGCCTGGGCCATCTCCCACGCGCTTCCGCTGGACGGCACGTTCACCACGAAGGTCGTCTCCGGTGCCACCGGCTCGGTCATCCTGGTCGCGGGCGGGGACACCTGCCTGAACCCGAAAGCCGGCGATCCGCTGGCCGTCTGTGGGCGGGCCGGTGTCGGTGACCTCGCCGCCCGGGTCGCAGCCGGGCTGAAGAAGCAGGGCCGCAACACGGTGCGCCTGGGGTACGACGCCTCCTACGATCCGGGGCCCGCGACGGCGCCCGGCTGGGGCGCTGATCTGCTGACGGCCGGATACACCACGCGGATAGCGATGCTCGGGTTGTCGACGCAGCACGCGGAGACCGGCCCGGCGGTGGCCAGCCCGGACGCGAGTACGACCGACGCGCTCGCCGCGGCGCTGGCAGCCAAGGGGATCAAGGTGACCGTCGGCGGCCAGGTCAAGGCACCTGTGGGCGCCCAAACTCTCGCATCGGTGCAGTCGGCGCCGATCATCGACCAGCTCGGGTATGCGTTGCAGGAGAGCGACAACTCGATGATCGAATCGCTTGCGCGGCAGGCTGCGTACCGATCGGGTGTTACCGCGAATACCGAAGCCGCAGTGACCGGTTGGTTGCGCAAGGAACTGGTTACTGCCGGACTTGATGTCTCCGGGCTGAAACTGGCCGACGTCTGCGGGCTGTCCGACGGCACCACGCTCACCACTCGACTGCTGAGTGATCTGGTGAGCCGGGCCAGCACGGGCAAGGACCCGAAGTTCGCCGACGCGCTCACCCGGCTGGCGGTGGGGGGTTGGAACGGCACTCTCGCGCAACGGTTCGGCACCACTGCCTCCGCGCCGGCCGCTGGATGGGTGCGGGCCAAGACCGGCAGCCTGCCTGGGGTGGCGTCGCTGGCAGGAAGCGTGCTGGATGTCGATGGCCGACTGATCGACTTCGCGATCATCGCCAACGGAAATCAGCCGCAGGGCCCGCTCGGAGCGCGCGCCGCCATCGATGCCGTTGTGGCCGCCGTGCGCGGCTGCGGATGTCATTGATTGACCGAAGTTGTATGAACGGGTGCGCCCTATAGAGCGCACCCGTTCATACAACTTCCCGGTTACCTCCTCGACGCGGACCCGTCGACCGGACCTGGATTGATGGCCATGGCGCGCTGCGCCGTACGGTGATCCGCATGGCTGGCACCGGACGTTCGTATGTCGATTGGGACCTTGCACGCACCACCGCGCGGCGGTTGGTGTCCGACGGGCCCGAGACGACCCAGAAGAACGCGGCCGCAGTTGTGGCAGATCTGCGCCAGGCAGCCGCGAACGCGTTGCAACCCGTCGCCGACACCGCCCGGATGGACGCAGCAGGCGGCGCCGGGTCCGACGTGCACATCGTCGACCGCGGCGGTTGGATCGACGTCAACGTGGCCTCCACGTCACGGCTCATGGAGCCGGTGCTCGACAAGGTCACTTCCAAGAAGGCCGCCGGACCCGTTGCGCTCGCGATCGGAGCCAAGGTCACCGGCGCCCAGGTGGGTGCGTTGCTCGGATTCGTCGCGCCGAAGATCCTCGGCCAGTTCGATCTCGCACCCGGGGGTCGCCCGAGCCTGCTGTTGGTGGCGCCCAATATCGTCACTGTCGAGCGTGAGCTGGAGGTGGATCCGACGGACTTCCGCACCTGGGTCTGTCTGCACGAAGAAACGCACCGCGTGCAGTTCACCGCAGTGCCGTGGCTGCGCCAGCATGTCATCGACTCCTCGCGCGCGTTGATGAGCGACCTGATGCCCGACCCGGATGCACTGCAGGAGCGCCTCGCCCGCGCGCTGACCGCATTACCCGAGGCCCTACGTGGTGGCGGCAACGGCTTGATGGATTTGTTCACGACCTCCGAGCAACGCGACCAGCTCGCCGCGTTGACGGCTGTGATGTCGTTGCTGGAAGGGCATGCGGATGTCGTCATGGACGACGTGGGCCCCAAGGTGGTCCCGACCGTGGACGACATCCGACGCAAGTTCAACGCGCGTCGCAAGGGCGGGGGCGGAGTCGATCGGCTGTTGCGACGACTACTCGGGCTGGAGGCCAAGATGCGGCAGTACCGCGACGGGGCAGTGTTCTGTCGCAGCGTGATCGACACGGTCGGCGTCGATGGGTTCAACGAGATCTGGACCTCTGTGCAGACCCTGCCCACGGCCCGCGAGATCGCAACCCCGAAGGACTGGGTCAGCCGGGTCCACGGCTGAACCCGCCGCGATGCCCGGTCCGCATCCCGCCGTCGCAGCGACTCGGGTAGCCCTGCGCCGCTCACTCGCGCAGCTGGAGTCCGGCACGCTGGTCCTCGTCGCGGTCTCCGGTGGCGCGGATTCGCTTGCCCTCGCAGCAGCCGCCGCCTTCGAACTACCGAAGCGCGCGATCCGGGTGGGCGCGGTCATCGTCGATCACCGATTGCAGCGCGAGTCGGCGCAGGTCGCCGCCACCGCCGCCGACTGCTGCCGCACCCTGGGCATCGATCCGGTCGTGGTGTCGGCCGTCGATGTGGACCAGGACAGCCCACTCGGCCCGGAGGCCGCTGCGCGCCAGGCCCGTCACCGGGCCTTCACCGAAGCGGTCTCAGCTGCGGGTGCCGCGTGTCTGCTGCTCGGGCACACCCGTGATGACCAGGCCGAGACGGTGCTGCTGCGGATGGCTCGTGGTTCGGGCCTACGGGCACTCGCGGCCATGTCGCCGGACGGCCCCGGCATCATCCGGCGGCCGTTCCTGCTCGATATCGCGCGGGCCGACACCCGTGCGGCCTGCGCCGCACAGGGGCTGAAGTGGTGGGACGATCCGCACAACGAGGACGCGCGGTTCACCCGGGTGCGGACCCGTCGGGCGCTGGCAGCGTTGACCGCGGACCTCGGGCCCGGCCTGGTCGAGGGCCTGGCTCGCACCGCGGCCCTGGCCCGTCAGGACGCGGATCACCTCGATGCGCAGGCCGCAGCGGTGGCCGCCCGACTGGGACCGGCTCCCTGGGCGGTGGCCCAGCTGCGGGAGATTCCGATCGCGGTCCGGGCCCGGGTGTGGCGCGTATTGATGGCCAGGGCCAATGGCGGATCTGCGGATGTCGCCTTCGTCCAGGTCACCTCGCTGGAGGCGCTACTCACGCGCTGGCGGGGTCAGGGCCCGGTCGACATTCCCGGTGGTCTGCAGGTCCGTCGACACGACGGCGTCATCGAGACCGTCGCCCGTCCGGTTCAATAGAGTCATGGATTCCTCCGATGCCGGCGATGACCTGGACCACGTGCTCTTCACCGAGGCCCAGATCCTGGCGCGACTGCAGGAGCTCGGTGATCTCATCTGGGCCGACTACAAGGACAAAGAGGTCCTGCTGGTCGGTGTGTTGAAGGGCGCCGTGCTGGTCATGGCCGACCTCATGCGCACCCTGCCCGGCTCCGTGCCGATGGACTGGATGGCGGTCTCGTCCTACGGGTCGGGTACCAAATCCTCCGGCGTCGTTCGCATCCTGAAGGATCTGGACACCGACATCTCCGGCAAGCACGTACTGATCGTCGAGGACATCATCGACTCCGGGCTGACGCTGAACTGGATCCGCAGCAACCTGCTCTCCCGCGACCCCGCGTCGTTGGAGATCTGCACACTGCTGCGTAAGCCGGACGCCGCAAAGGTCGCGATCGACTGCCGCTACGTCGGCTTCGACATCCCCAACGAGTTCGTCGTCGGATACGGGCTGGACTACAACGAGCGTTACCGCAACCTGCGCGACATCGGCACGCTCGCCCCGCACGTCTATTCCTGACCGCCGACACCCCGCGCGCGCCGTGGAACGTATGGCGACCAGCGGACGTTGAATCCCACGCCGGGTCGTTGCAGCAAGCGGGCGCGGTTTACGATCGTTCGGATCTCAGTCGTCGGGCTCGTTGCCCACTGGGAACCATGAGCAGGAGGAACGGGGAGCACCCCGGCACACGTTGACTATGAAACGCCTTGTCAAAAACCCCGCCATTATCGTCGTTCTCGTCGTGATATTCGGCTTCATGATCTATTCGTTCGGCAAGGTCGGCGGATATCAGAAGGTCGACACCTCTGCGGCCGAGACTCTGATCAGCCAGAGCAAGGTCGAGTCGGCCAAGCTGACTCCCGACGGCATCAACCTGACGCTCAAACCAGGTCAGGTCTACAACAACACCGATCAGAAGATCAAGGACGCCACCCAGGTCCAGGCCAGCTATGTCAACGCCCGCGGTGACCAACTGGTCAACCTGTTGACCAAGTACCCGCCGACCAAGGGCTACACCGATGACCCCGGTCGTCAGAATGTCTTTGTCAGTCTGCTGTTGTCGATCCTGCCGTTCCTGCTGGTGCTCGGTCTGTTCTGGTTCATTCTGAGCCAGATGCAGGGCGGCGGTTCGAAGGTGATGCAGTTCGGCAAGTCCAAAGCCAAGCTCGCGACCAAGGACATGCCGAAGGTCACCTTCCACGATGTCGCTGGCGCGGACGAGGCCGTCGAAGAGTTGGAGGAGATCAAAGAATTCCTCCAGGCTCCGAAGAAGTTCCTCGATGTCGGCGCAAAGATCCCCAAGGGGGTCCTGCTCTACGGGCCACCCGGTACCGGTAAGACACTGCTGGCCCGCGCGGTTGCGGGTGAGGCGGGTGTGCCGTTCTACTCGATCTCCGGCTCGGACTTCGTCGAGATGTTCGTCGGTGTCGGTGCCTCCCGTGTTCGTGACCTGTTCGAGCAGGCCAAGACGAATGCGCCGGCCATCATCTTCGTCGATGAGATCGACGCCGTCGGTCGACACCGCGGTGCCGGTATGGGCGGCGGTCACGACGAGCGTGAGCAGACCCTCAACCAGCTACTGGTCGAGATGGACGGGTTCGACGTCAAGACCAATGTGATCCTGATCGCTGCGACCAACCGTCCCGACATCCTCGACCCGGCGCTGCTGCGCCCGGGCCGGTTCGACCGGCAGATCGCGGTGGAAGCCCCGGACATGGCCGGGCGTCACCACATCCTGCAGGTGCACTCCAAGGGCAAGCCGATGGCAGACGACATCGACCTGCTCACGGTGGCGCGTCGTACCCCGGGATTCTCCGGTGCGGATCTTGCCAACGTGCTGAACGAGGCGGCGTTGCTGACTGCCCGTAGCAATGCGCAGATCATCGACAACCGTGCGTTGGACGAGGCCATTGACCGCGTGATCGCCGGACCGCAGAAGCGGACCCGGATGATGAGCGCCAAAGAGCGCAAGATCACCGCGTACCACGAGGGTGGGCACGCGATGGTGGCCTCCGCGATGAACTACCTGGACCCGGTCAGCAAGATCACCATCCTGCCGCGTGGCCGGGCACTGGGTTACACGATGGTCCTTCCGCAGGACGACAAGTACTCGACGACTCGGAACGAGTTGCTGGATCAGTTGGCGTACGCCCTGGGCGGGCGTGTCGCGGAGGAGATCGTCTTCCACGACCCGAGCACCGGTGCGTCCAATGACATCGAGAAGGCATCCGGGCTGGCACGCAAGATGGTCACCCAGTTCGGGATGAGCGAGCGGGTCGGCGCGATCAAGCTCGGCTCCGGTGGCGGTGAGCCCTTCATGGGCCGCGACATGGGCCGCGAGCGCGACTACTCCGAGGACCTCGCCGGTGTCGTGGACGAAGAGGTGCGCCGCCTGATCGAGGCTGCGCACGACGAGGCCTGGCATGCGTTGAACGACAACCGCGACCTGCTGGATGAGTTGGTGCTGGAACTGCTGGAGAAGGAGACGTTGAACGAGAAGGCCCTCGCGGTCATCTTCGCCAAGGTGAACAAGCGTCCCCACCGTCGCGTGTGGTTGTCCAGCGATGCCCGCAACGTCAGTGACCGCCCGCCGGTCCTCACGCCCGCTGAGCAGGCGGCAGTGGCACGTGGCGTCGACCTGGACAAGCAGGAACTGATGCACGCCGAGCCGCGGCCCCCCGAGGCGATCATCGAGGTACCGGACGGTGGTTATGTCGACCCCACCGGCAGTTGACCTGGAACGCGCCGCAGCCGCGGTGCGTGAGCTGCTCATCGCGGTCGGGGAAGATCCCGACCGCGAGGGGCTGCTCGACACCCCGGGCAGAGTGGCCCGTGCGTACGCAGAAACGTTCGCGGGACTGGGTCAGGACCCTGCGGAAATCCTGAGTCGCACCTTCGACGTCTGTCACGACGAGATGGTGCTGATCCGCGACATCGAGGTCTACAGCACGTGTGAGCACCACCTGCTGCCGTTCCACGGCGTGGCCCACGTGGGCTACATCCCCGCCAAGGACGGTCGGGTCGCCGGGTTGTCGAAGATTGCGCGGCTCGTCGATCTGTATGCCCGCAGGCCGCAGGTCCAGGAGCGTCTGACCACGCAGATCGCCGACGCGCTCGTCGAGCATCTGCACGCGGAGGGCGTCATCGTGGTGATCTCCTGCGAGCATCTGTGTATGTCGATGCGCGGTGTCCGCAAGCCGGGCGCGACGACGATGACCTCGGCTGTTCGTGGGCAGTTACGGGACCCCACGACCCGGGCCGAGGCGATCAGCCTGTTGGCCGCCGGCGACCGTCGGTGACGGCACTCCCCACGAGTGCACTTCCCCGAAGGCCGGTGAACCGGCCGCTGGTGATGGGGGTCCTTAACGTTACGCCCGACTCCTTCTCCGACGGCGGAAAATGGCTCGGGGTGCAGGACGCCGTGCGGCACGGCCTGGAGCTACGCGACCAGGGTGCAGACATCGTGGATGTAGGCGGTGAGTCGACCCGGCCGGGAGCAGCACGCACCGATCACGCGCAGGAGCTGGCGCGCGTGGTGCCGGTGGTACGGCAACTGACCGAGCACGGGGTCGTCGTGTCGATCGACACGATGCGGTCGGAGGTGGCCGCCGCCGCGGTCGGCGTCGGCGCGAGCATTGTGAACGATGTGAGCGGGGGGTTGGCGGATCCGCTGATGGCGGGCCTGGTGGCTGACCTCGGGGTTGCCATGGTCGCCATGCACTGGCGCGGGCACAGCCACGACATGGTGAACCGGGCCACCTACGACGACGTCGTGTCCGAGGTGTGCGCGGAACTCGCCGATCGCGTGGCAGCGCTGGTGGGCGCGGGGATCGCCCGCGATGCCCTGGTGCTGGACCCGGGGCTCGGCTTTGCCAAGACCGCAGCTCAGAACTGGACGGTACTGCGGGGGTTGTCGCAGCTGCAGTCCCTCGGACTACCGGTCCTGGTCGGCGCGTCACGCAAAGGTTTCCTCGCGCACCTCGGCCCACTGACTCCGGTGCCTGCGGATCGGCGCGAAGGCGCGACGACGGCACTGACCGTCATGTTGGCCCAATCGGGTGTGTGGGGAGTGCGGGTGCACGATGTGCTCGCGGCGCGCACCGCGTTGGGTGTACTGGAGACGATGGCCGTGGCTGTTCCGAGCCGCGCCGAACACGATGGGTGAGATGTCATGACCGACCGGATCGGATTGAGCGGGATCGTCGCGACGGCCTGCCACGGGGTGCTGCCGCACGAGAAGCGTGAACCGCAACGGTTCATCGCCGACATCGTGTTGGAGTTCGACGTGCGTGCGGCGGGCGAGAGCGACGACCTGGACGCAACCGTCAGCTATGCAGACATCGCCCAAGGTGCCTACGCGATTCTCACCGGCGACAGCGTCGACCTCATCGAGACGCTTGCGCAGCGCATCGCGGAGATTGCGATGGCGCCGGATGCGGTCGAAGCCGTCGACGTCACGATCCGCAAGCCGCAGGCCCCCGCTGGGGTCCCGTTCGTCGACGAGGTACTCGGTGGCCCGTACGTGAGCGTCCGGCGGGTACGCGACCGCGAGGTGGTCATCGCGCTGGGCTCGAACATGGGTGATCGGGTGGGAACGCTGTCGTCGGCAGTGCGCCAGTTGGCGCAGCTCGACGGTCTGCAGATCGTGTCGTGCTCCCCGCTGCTGGAGACCGCTGCGGTGGGTGGTCCTACCCAACCGGACTATCTCAACGCGGTGGTGGTTGCGCGCAGCAAGCTGGCGCCTCGCACGCTCCTGCACGAACTGCACCGGATCGAACACCATCACGGCCGAGTGCGCGCGGTGCGGTGGGATGCGCGGACGTTGGATCTGGACCTGATCCAGGTCGGTGATCCCGCCGAGCAGAACGACCTGACATCCGCAACGCCCGACCTCATTCTTCCGCATCCCCGTGCGCAGGAGCGTGCTTTCGTGCTGATGCCGTGGTCGCGGGCCGACCCGACGGCGATGCTGTCCACCGCGGACGGTGTCGTCGGGGTACGCGCGCTGATCGAGAAGTTGCCGCCCGAGGCGATGAACGGGGTACGACCCGGTCCGGACTGGGCTCCGTGGTGATGGGCGGGCGGCTGACGTGGAAACACGCCCTCGTTACTGCCGCCGTGCTGTTCGTGCTGTCATACGCGGCGTTGCAGGTGTGGAGCTCACACGGGAATTCACTGCCGCAGAACTCCTGGGTCGCCGTCGGCGTCATCGCTGTGATGGCCGCGTTCGTGCTCTACCTGGGCAACGAGGTCCGCACCTACCTCAAAGGTCTGTCGCTGCGGCTGTTGCCGCCGCAGCGGGCCCGCAGCACCCTCGTCGCGGCGCAGGCGTGCATCCTGGCCGGGGCAGCGTTCGCCGGCTGGTATGCGTCAGCCGTCGCGATCTATGCCGACCGGTTGCAGACGACCACGGGTCCGGGCGCGTTCGCTCTGGCCCTGGTGCTCACACTGGCCTGCATCGGTCTGGTGGCCACCGGTCTCATCGTGCAGTGGTGGTGCACGCTTCCGGAGGACGAAGAGGACGACAGGCGTCGGCGTGAGCAGACACCCGGGGATGGGGAAGGGGAACGCGCCTGACCGGCTCAGCCTGTCGCTATTTGTCGATATCTCCCACGACGAAGAACATCGAGCCGAGGATGGCGACCATGTCGGCGAGCAGGTTGCCCGGCAGCAGCTCGGCGAGGACTGCAACGTTGTTGAACGACGCGGACCGCAGCGCGAGTCGCCAGGGGGTTTTCTCTCCTCGGGAGACAAGGTAGTAGCCGTTGAAGCCCAACGGATTCTCGGTCGCCACGTAGTCGGCGCCCTCGGGTACTTTCAGTACTTTGGGCAGCTTGACGTTGATGGGTCCGCCGGGCATCGCGAGTAGACGCTCGACGCATGCCTGCGCGAGGTCAAGACTCACGTGGGTCTGCTCCAGCAGGACCTCCAGGCGGGCCAGGCAGTCTCCCGCCTGGCGGGTGACGACGCGCCCGGGGCCGCCCGCTGCGAACAACTCCCCGTAGGCCAGATAGGGATGGTCCCTGCGTAGGTCGAGATCGACGCCGCTGGCCCGGGCGATGGGGCCGGACACCCCGTACGAGGACACGTCGGCAGCACTGAGCACGCCGACGCCGCGGGTGCGGGCATTCAGGATCTCGTTTCCGACGAGCAGGCTCTCCAGCTCGGGCAGCCGTGCCCGGACGGCGTCGATGGCGATCTGTACCCGTCCCAACCACCCCGCCGGGAGGTCATCACGCAGTCCGCCGACCCGGCCGACCATGTAGTGCATCCGGCCGCCGGACATCTCCTCCATGACCGCCTGCAGCTCCTCGCGCTCACGGAAGGAGTAGAAGATCGGCGTGATGGCCCCGAGTTCGAGCGGATAGGAGCCCAGGAACATGAGGTGATTCAGCACCCGGTTCAACTCCGCGAGCAGCGTCCGGGCCCAGGTGGCGCGCACCGGCACCTCCATGCCGAGCATCCGCTCGACCGTGAGCGCCAGGCCGATCTCGCTGCTGAATGCCGACAGCCAGTCATGCCTGTTCGCAAGCACCATGATCTGGCGGTAGTCGCGTACCTCGAAGAGTTTCTCGGCGCCGCGGTGCATGTATCCGACGATGGGTTCGGCGCGCGAGATCAGCTCGCCGTCGAGGGTCACCCGCAACCGCAGCACCCCGTGCGTGGCGGGGTGCTGCGGGCCGATGTTCAAGACCATGTCGGCGGTGGCCAGATCTCCTGCGCCGACGCCGACAGTCAGTTCGCGGGTCGCCATGCCCTCAGTTTGGCAGGACTGCGCCGGCTACCTCGTGCACGTCCGCCACCGTGTCGGGTGTGGCGGTCTCGGATGTGGTGGTGTCGGGTGTGATCGTCTCGCGGTCGGCCATCCGCACCAGTACGACACCGAGCACGATCAGTGCGCCGCCGCCGAGCTGGATGGGCAACGGCAGCTCACCGAGGAACAGCCACGCGAACAGCACCGCGAAGAGCACTTCGGCGAGCGCCACGAAGGATGCGACCCGGCTGCCCAGCAGTCGTGCGGCCGTGCAACCGGAGACGTAGGCGAACGCTGCTGAGATCACCGAGATGCCGATAATCGGCACGAAGACGCTGACCTGGGTGCCACCGATGGTCACCGGGTGCAGCGAGGCGTGCATCGGTAGCAGGCCCACTGACCCGAACACCACCAGCGGGAGCACGCCGACCGCCATGCCGGCACCGGACAGCGCGAGGGGGGACAGTCCGTCCTCGGGCACGTCGGAGGCCACCAGGAAATAGATCGCCGAGCAGACCGCTGCGGCGAGCCCGAAGGCCACCCCGATGGTGCTGATGGTGATGGACCCGAAGATGTTCAACACCAACGCGAGTCCGCCCAGCGCGCTGAGGGCCCCCAGCATCGTCATCCGCGACGGTGCGCGACGGGTGCGTGCCCAGGCCAACAGCACCAGCAGGGTCGGGGAGAGATACTCCAGCAGTAGCGCGACACCGACGCTGAGGTGCTCCACAGCGATGAAGTAGGCCAGCTGACAGCCCGCGACACCGAAGAGTCCGTAGAGCAGTACCGCTCGCATGTTGGCGCGCAACACGTGCCACCTGCCGCGTAGTTCGCGCACCGTGGGAATCGCCAACACGAGAACGGCGATGCCGATACGCATGGTGACGGCGGCCGCCGGTGACCACCCGACGACGAAGAGCATTTTGGCGAAGGGTCCGGCGGCGCCGAACGCTGCGGCGGAAGCCAGGGCGACCACCATCGCGCGGGACATCGATGTCGACGCCTCGGGCGCTGTGTGCACGGTGGCTGCGGGGAGGTCTGGTGTGCTCAGGATGGCGGTCTCGACGTCGACGGACATGGTGATGCCCCCCTTCGGGGATAGGTAGCTTTTGTAATGAGTCATACGCATCTATGCTGATGACCAGATGCAGGATACAAGTGGGAGGAGTCACGAGTCAACATGATCTTCAGCCATGACACTGAAGAGGCACTCCTGTCGGGTGCCGCGCTCGTCTGCACAACCGCATCCGCCGGCGACGGCAGCGATGAACTACTCGATGCAGAGCAGTTCGAGCAGTTCGTCCAGCGGTGGCAATGGACCGGGTCGCGTGGGTACGACGAGGATGAACGGCGCGCTGTTCGCGCACTGCGCCCGACCCTGGCTGCGCTATGGGAATGCAGCACGGAGGATGAGGTGGTGCTGCTGGTCAACACCTGGCTGCTGGCCGGTCGGGCGCTGCCGCAACTGGTCCGGCACGACGGATGGGGATATCACCTGCATGCGACGTCTCCCGACGCTCCGCTCGCCACTCGATGGATGGTCGAGGTGGCCATGGCGATGGTGGACGTGGTCCGCGCCGGCGAACTGTCGCGGTTGCGGTTCTGCGCAGCAGAGGACTGCGACGGGGTGCTGGTCGATCTGTCGAAGAACCGCTCGCGCAGATTCTGTGAAAATGGGTGTGGCAACCGCACCAACGTGGCGGCGTATCGCGCGCGTCGCAGAGCAGAGGAGGATGCCGGGGATGAGTGATTCCAGCAGCGCAGGGGACGGGTCCCCGCAGGACCGGTACTACCAGCGGTACACCGAGATGTCCGGATCTTCCGGCAGCTCGGACGGCGGACCCGGCAGAGGCCCCACGCGGATGGTGAAGATCCTCGTGGCGATTGTTGCCGTCGTGGTGGCGATCGTGGTGGCTGTCATCGCGACCACGTGGGGGTCCTCCTCCGGTGAAGCGAGCCCGTCATCGACCGCGGGCACGGCCTCGAGCACCCCGTCTACAGATGGGACCAGAACGGGATCTGGAAGCAGCGGGACCACTACCGTCGCGGGCGCCCTGAAAGTGCGCCCGGTGGTGCCAGGTTGGCAGGCCGTCGGCGGTCTCGTGAACGATCGCAACACGATTAAGGCTGCCTACGATGCTCCGCCGAACTGGAAGGTGACCCAGGACGGTTCGATCGTCTTCAAGAACGAGACGGTCTTCGGTAAGGCGACCACCTGGGGTCTGGCGGCGTACAACGCCGGTAAGTGTCCAGGCCACCCGAGGGGAATTCAGGCAAGCGCGAGTTTCATCGATATCGGCAAACGTGACCCGGTTGAGGCCGTCACTTCGATCATGGCGCAATTCGGGTCGGCGGCGAGCTTGAACAAGGACAAGACAACCCATGCCAGTCAGGGCGATCTCGCCACCAAGACCGTCACCGTCGGTGGCAACATACCGGCGGTGCGTGGTGATCTGAAGGTGACAGAGGGCACCTTGGGCGACGATTGCGGAGTGGGAAAGTCAATGCTTCTTCAGGGGGTGGCCTTCTCAGCGAACGACACGTCCGTGTTCCTGCTCATTTCGGTGGCCACCTGGCCAGGGCAGGTGACTCCACCGACAGCCACCATCGACAAGATCTTCAGCTCGCTGCGGCCGGTATCGGGCTGACCGGTTCCAGCGTCCACCAGAAGTCGCCGAGACCACCCTTCGCGGTCAGCGCGCTGTAGGCGCCGCGTTCGCTCAGCGCGCGGAGGTAAGCCGGCGGGTCCGTGCCGGCGAGCGCATGCGCCACCGGTGGGGGACGCAGGCCCAGCCGGTCGAACAGGTCGAGTTGGCGCAGCAGTTGCGGTGCGCCGAGGGTGTCCATGGCGACGTGGGCGGTGATGTCGGTACTGCCATCCGGAACGGGCCGACATTCAACACCGTCCCGGTAACCCCTCAACGTGCCCCCGGTCGGTCGGGCATCCCGCAGATGTCCGTAATCGACGGTGATCAGAGCGCCGCTGGCAACCATCGTCCGTAAGGCGGCGTATACGGCGTCGCGAGGTCGACCGACCTCCAGGCGAGTGCCCGGCCGCTCCCAACCGGGCCAGTGGGCCGCGCACCACGCCACGTCCAGAGGATCCGCCGCCGCACCGACGCGTTCTGCTCCGTGCCGGTCGACTTCGAGCACCCGCAACTGGGACCCGTCGTGCACCAGGACAGGACACGGGACGACATCCAGATATTCGTGCGCAATGACCAGCGCATCGGGAATCGCACGAAGTTCCGACGACATGCCGGTACCGCCCGGCGCGCGTACCCAGTCGACGGCGGCAGGAAGGCCGGGCGGCCGGTCGACCACGTCCACTGCGACCACCTGTAGATCCGGCGCCACCGACGCTATCTCGACCGCCAGTTCGCCTCTGCCGCAACCGAAATCGACGACAGTGCAGGCGTTGTGTGAGCGGGCGAGACTGACGACTGCGCGCGCCAGCAGTGCGCCGCCGCCGGGTATGCCCTGTGCCGAGGTCGCAAAGTGCCGGGCCGGCCCGCCCGGGCTGCGGTAGAAGCCCTCAGGGCCGTACAACGCCTGCTGCCAGGCGGTCTCCCACGCAGGCCAGGTCATCCGGCAACGGTACGGGTCGCGCGTTACATTGCGCCCTCGGACGGCTAACGTCAGGTGGCGTGACCATGTCGGGGCCTCCGCCCAGCCTGCGTATCGGCGTCATCGGCTGTGGCCGGGTCGGTGCTGTACTCGGCGCTGCATTACGCGCCGGGGGCCACGAGATCACCGCAACGAGCGGCGTCAGTGCTGCCTCGTTGGCGCGGGCGGCCGAGCTGCTGCCGGGGGTGCCGGTGGTACTTCCCGAGCAGGTTGCCCGCAGCGCCGAGGTCGTCCTGGTCGCCGTCCCGGATGACGAGCTGGGGCCTCTGGTGGCCTCCCTCGCCACCGCAGGTGTCTGGGACGGCGGGCGCCTGGTCATCCACACCAGCGGTGCGCACGGACCGGAGATACTGGCTCCGGTGGTGTACGCCGGTGGTGATGCCGTCGCGATGCATCCGGCCATGACCTTCACCGGGACCGTCCGCGACTTCGAGCGTCTTATCGGTATCCCGATGGCGATCACTGCCTCGCCTGGGGCGAGTCTGATCGCGGAGGCCCTCACCCTCGACCTGGGCGCGCAGCCTCTGGTCCTCACGGCACAACAGCGCCCGCTCTACCACGCTGCGCTCACGCATGGCGCGAACCATCTCATCACGTTGGTGGCCCAGAGCGCGCAGCTGCTGCGACATGCGGGGATAGATGAGCCCGCCACGGTGCTGCACGGTCTGCTCGGCGCATCGCTGGCCAACGCGCTGGAGCATGGGGACCGGGCGTTGACCGGTCCGGTCGCCCGGGGTGACGTCGAGACGATACGCACCCACCTCAGGGTGCTGGCCGATGAGACACCGGACGTGCAGGTGGCGTACCGCGCAATGGCGCGAGCCACTACTCTTCGAGCCGCCCGGGTCCGCCTGACCCCGTCGCAATCGATCCAGCCGTTGCTGGAGTTGCTCGAACCGGAGGGATCCAGCGAATGACGATGATGTCGGACACCCACCCGACCGCTCCCGCGGTCGCTCACACCCGCGAACAGTTACGTCACGCACGGGCGGCGCTGGGCGACGGTGTCGGCGTTGTCATGACGATGGGGGCACTGCATGAAGGTCACGCTCAGCTCATCCGGCAGGCACGCGCCGAGGTGGAGCACGTTGTGGTCACGATCTTCCTCAATCCGCTGCAGTTCGCGGTCGGTGAAGACCTCTCGCGATATCCGCGTACCGTCGAGTCCGATCTGCAGATCTGTGCCCGCGAAGGGGTCGACCTCGTCTTTGCTCCGTCACCGGATGTCATCTACCCCGACGGTGAGCCGGCGGTTCGAGTGGCGGCAGGCGCCCTGGGTGCCGTTCTGGAAGGCGCTTCGCGGCCGGGTCATTTCGACGGGGTGCTGACCGTCGTCGCCAAGCTGCTGCACCTGGTTCGTCCGTCGCGGGCCTACTACGGCCAGAAGGATGCTCAACAGTTGTTGCTGATCAAGCGGATGGCCGGTGATCTGGACTTCCCCGTCGAGGTCGTGGCTGTGGAGACGGTGCGCGAATCGGACGGGCTGGCACTCAGCAGCCGCAACCGCTACCTCACCGCCGCCGACCGCGAGATCGCTGCCTGCCTGTCCAGAGCATTGCATACCGGTGCGCAACTGGCGCAGATCGGACCCGCCGCAGTACGGCGGGCGGCCCGTGACGTGCTCGTACGCGAACCGCTCGCGTTGATCGACTATCTGGTCCTGGTGCATCCGACTGATCTCACCGAGGTGCCCGAGTGGTACCGAGGACCGGCGCTGCTCGCAGTGGCGGGGCGGGTCGGCACGACACGGCTGATCGACAACCTGCCCCTGGAGCTCGGACCGGACGGCGGCGCTCGGCCAACGGCCTGATTCACTGCGCTGGCAGAAATACGACATGTCGTTTTCTGGCTAGTGATCTGGCTTTATCGCGCGCAGAATGGGTACATGCTGACCGATACCGACGCATGCCTACGTGCCGTCCGTTCCCGCGATGCACGGTTCGACGGATGGTTCGTCACAGGTGTCCGGAGCACCGGCATCTACTGTCGTCCGAGCTGTCCTGCAACGACGCCGATGGCCCGGAATATCACCTTCCTCCCGACAGCCGCGGCGGCTCAGGCGGCCGGGTTCAGGGCGTGTAAACGGTGTCGACCCGATACCAGCCCGGGCTCCCCGGAGTGGAATGTCCGTGCCGACCTCGTAGCCCGCGCGATGCGGTTGATCAACGACGGGGTGGTGGCTCGTGACGGTGTGCCGGGCCTGGCCGGCCGCCTGGGTTACTCCGTGCGTCAGGTGGAACGCGCGATGCAGGCCGAAGTCGGCGCGGGCCCGCTCGCCATCGCGCGGGCCGACCGCGCACAAACCGCCCGCATCCTGATCGAGACCACCGATCTGCCGTTGTCGCAGGTGGCGCACGCGGCCGGTTTCGGCAGCATCCGGGCATTCAACGACGCTGTCCGGGAAGTGTTCGCCATGACTCCGTCGGCGTTGCGGGTTCGGGCCGGGAGTCGGCCGAAGGTCTCCGGGTCAGGCTCTGACCCGTGGCACCGGTTGACTCTGCGGTTGCCTTTTCGTCGGCCGTTCCATCCGGACAACCTCTTCGGCCATCTCGCGACCACGGGAGTGTCCGGGGTGGAGGAATGGCGCGACGGGGTCTACCGTCGAACCCTCGATCTACCCGCCGGGCCGGCGATCGTCGGCCTGCGCCCCGAGGCGGACCACGTGCGGGCCGAACTGCTGCTCAGTGATCTCAGCGACCTGAGCGTCGCTGTGTCGCGTTGCCGATGGTTGCTTGATCTCGATGCGGACCCCGAGGCAATCGACGCGGCGCTCATCGAGGATGCGTTGTTGGCTCCCATGGTGCGTCGGGTTCCAGGCAGACGGGTGCCGCGCACCGTTGATCCGCAGGAGATGGCCATCCGCATCGTCATTGGTCAACAGGTGTCCACCAAGGCCGCGCGCACCCACGCAGGGCGGCTCGCAGCGGCGTACGGAGCCCATCTGGTCGATCCGGTCGGCGGGTTGACCAGGCTCTTCCCGCGCCCCGAAGCGCTCCTGGCGGCACCCGACACGGCGTACGCAATGCCGACGGCACGCCGGGAGACGATCCGTAGATTGTGCGCGGCCCTGCATGCAGGCGACCTCGACACGACCGTTGGTGCCGATCGAAGCGGTGCCCTGGAGGCGTTGGGCGAGGTGCGGGGTATCGGTCCGTGGACTGTGCAGTGCTACGCCATGCGCGCGCTCGGTGATCCCGATGCCTTCCCCGGCACTGATCTCGGGGTACGGGTCGCCTGCCGGTCGATGGGGATAGAAGACCGACCGCGTGCCATCGAGCAGGCATCGGGTCGATGGCGACCGTGGCGTGCGTACGCCGTGCAACATCTGTGGGCGACCGGGGACCATGAAGTGAATCGACTGCCGGACAAGGACATCTCATGAATACGACCACTCATTTCGTGCTCACCGGCACACCGATCGGTGACGTGACCCTCGTGGCGAACGGGCGCGCGGTGACCGGCGTCTACATGCAGGAGCACCGCCACCAGCCGGATGCGGCACTGTTCGGGACGCGCCAGGAGAGTGCGCGGGGTGTGCTGCGCCGAGCCGCTGAGCAGCTGAACGAATACTTCCACGATGGTCGGCGTGAGTTCGATCTCATGCTGGAGCCTGCCGGTACGGAATTCCAGCACGGCGTCTGGGCTCGGCTACGGGCCATTCCCTACGGTCAGACCCGCAGCTACGGCCAGGTGGCACGTGAGCTGGGTGCGCCGAGGAGCAGCCGCGCGGTGGGTATGGCCAATGGGCGCAACCCGCTGTCGATCGTCGTGCCCTGTCACCGGGTCATCGGCGCGAACGGCGCGATGACCGGGTTCGGGGGTGGCGTCGAGCGGAAGATATGGCTGCTGCAGCACGAAATGGAGGGCGCTCTATCCTTGGAGTATGTGGCCCGCCGTTGAAACCCTCATACCCTCGATCGGGTTGCTCTTCATGCTGTACCTGGTGCTGAAGTACATGATGGAGGGCGACCGCCGCGAACGTATCGCGCAGGCCAAATGGGATCAAGAGCACGCGGCCTCGAATCAGGTGGCGCCCGAAGACGCGAAGAGTGTCGAAAAAAACTGACTGCACACTGTGCATTTGAAGTGCAAGTCAGGCGAAGTTTGAAAATCGCTGAATAGCTGTTTACCATGGTTGTGTAACGACTGAAAGACAATCGGTCGTTTTGAAAATTGCGGTCGATGAGACCTCCATGGTGATCGTTAGGAGATCCAAATGGCGCAGCGTGTGCAGATCCTGCTCGAAGATGACCTAGACCATTCCGAAGCAGCAGAGACAGTGACATTCGCACTTGATGGTGTGAATTACGAAATCGACCTCTCCACGGCCAACGCCACTAAGTTGCGTGACGACCTGGCGACGTGGACCGGGCATGCCCGCAAGGTGCGCGGAACGCGACGCGCCGGTGCGCCTGCGCGTCCGGCGTCGACAGCCGGTCGTGAAGACCTAAACAAGATGCGTGAATGGGGACGTGCGAACGGCTTCACGGTCAGCGACCGTGGTCGTGTCTCCGGTGAGTTGCAGGAAGCGTACGCACGCGCGAACTCCTGATCAGCCCCCTCGCTTGAGCTGAGTCCACGCGATTGATGCGGAGCTACCGACCCGACCCGATTCTTCGGGTCGGGTCGTTCTGCTATTAATTGCAGCGTTGGCCAGTGAGTGGAATATCTACGGTTTAGTAAGTAGTTCTGATGTAAAAAGATCTCCATCTGTTTCGAGTCGTTGCAGAACCTGCTCGAAGTCCAGTTGTTCAAGTGATGCGGGACGGGAGATCTCTGACCAGTAACGAGGTGCTGCAACCATTGGACGCTCTCGACCGCGCAACGAGTACGGCGCGATAGTAGTTTTCGCAGCAGTATTCTGCGACCAGTCGAAGAGCACCTTTCCCGCGCGGATCGACGTGGTCATTCGCCAGACAACCAGATCAGGGTGCTCTCGGGTCATCGCCTGCGCCATTTCCCGTGCTATCCCACGTAGTTCGTCACTGGTGGCGGTGCCGTCCAGGGCCGCATATATCTGCATTCCTTTACTGCCCGAGGTCACCGGCACCGTGCGGGTGATCCCTAGACGAGCCAATCTCGCCCGCACCGACAGCGCAACTTCGGCGCACTCCCTCAGGCCTGCGGGTGAGCCGGGATCCAGGTCGATCACCAGCCGATCGGGGTTCGCGGCCTCACCGTCGATCTGCCGCCACTGCGGCACGTGTAGTTCCAAGGCAGCGAGATTCGCGAGATATGTCAGGGCCGCGAGATCGTCGACGAGCGGATAGGTCACCTCGTCCGTACCGCCGCGCGAGCCGGTGGATCTCATCGTGATCCTGGGTAACCAGGAAGGCGCGCCCGCGGGCAGGTTCTTCTCGAAGAACGACGTGCCCCCGATCCCGTGTGGCCACCGGACGCGGGTCACCGGACGACCACGCAGGCCGGGCAGCAGGACGTCGGCGACGCTCGCGTAGTAGTGCAGAACCTCGCCCTTGGTGGTCTCGGTCGCCGGATACAACACCTTGTCCAGGTTGCTGATGCTCAACTGACGTCCGGCCACCAGCACCTGTTGAGTTTCAGCCATCGGCGCCTACCTGTGAGGTGTCGGTATCGGTCGTGTTGATATCAGTCGTGTTGGTGTCGACCAGGTCGACCGGGCGTAGATCGGCGCGGATACCCCGCCACACAGGCTGCCGCAGCCGGCCGCCCTCGGACAGTCCGTGGTAGCTCAGATCGGCGACCAGGTCTGGGACCACCCACTGCGTGTCGCGGGAGTCGGCGCTCGGCAACCGGTCCAGGAACGGACTGTGCAGCTGCGATCGTCGGGTGAGCTGTTCGAGTAACGCGGCGCCCGCGTTGCCTGCCAGACCCGATCCGACCCGGCCCCGGAAGATCAGCCGCGAACCGCTGGGAGTTCCGACCAGGAGAGCCCCCAGCCGTTGGGAATCCTTCTCCGGACGCCAGCCGCCGATGACGTACGAACCGGTGCTGCGATGCACGATCTTGCGCCACATCGCACTTCGCGAGCCGGGCAGGTAGGCCGAACCCAGGTGTTTGGAGACGATGCCCTCCAGGCGTTGGTCGACGGTTGCGCGCAGCAGATCCTCGCCGTCGGCAAAGCTCGGCGGTACCTGGACGCGGGCACCGTGCAGCATCAAGCCGTCCAATATCTCGCGCCGTTGTGCCAGCGGCATCGAGACGACGGATCGGCCCGCCGCCCGCAGCACGTCGAAGACCATCAAGGTCACCGGCGCCTGCACCGCCAACGCGGCTGCAGCAGCGGTGTCACCTACGTTGAACCGCGTTGCCAGAGCCGCGAACGACGGGCGGCCTTCCCGCAGGCTCACGACTTCCCCATCCAGCAGGACATCGCTCAGATCGGTCAGGCCCGCGGCGGGGGTCAGCAGCTCGGGAAAGGCGCTCGAGACGTCACGTTCGGTACGGGACGTGAGACGCAACGCACCCGAGCTGACGTCCGCGAGGACCCGCATCCCGTCCCATTTGACCTCATGCTGCCAGGCGGGTCCGCGCGGCACTTGGTCCGCAGGGGTGGCGAGCATGGGGCGCATGGGGCAATCTTGCCTGGTGAGAGCGATCTGGAGAGGTGCCGTGTCATTCGGCCTGGTCAACGTGCCGGTTCGGTTGTATTCGGCGACTGAGAACCACGATGTGCAGTTCCGGCAGGTCCACCGCGAGGACGGCGGTCGGATCAGATACCAACGGGTCTGTTCGGTCGACGGCGAGCAGGTGGCCTACGACGACATCGCCAAGGGGTACGAGACCGAAGACGGTCAGATGGTCGTGCTGACCGACGAAGATCTGGCGGCACTGCCGACCAGCAGCAGCCGCGAGATCGCTGTCGACAAGTTCGTGCCCAGCAACCAGATCGACCCGATGTTCCTGGACAAGTGCTACTACCTCGAGCCTGACAAGTCAGCGGTCAAACCGTATGAGTTGCTGCGCGCGGCACTGCAGGAAACCGACCGGGTGGCGATCGTCACCATTTCGATCCGAACCAGGATGACGGTCGCTCTGCTGCGGGTTCGCGGCAATGTGATTGCCCTGCAGACGATGCTGTGGCCCGATGAGATCAGGCAGGCCCAGTTCGCGGTCCTGGACGAGGGCGCCGAGACCAAACCCGCCGAGCTGGCGATGGCGCAGATGCTCGTTGAATCCCTCACGGGTGACTACGAGCCGGCAGATTATGTCGATGACTACGAGCAGGCTGTCAAGGACGTGGTGCGGGCCAAACTCAGCGACGGCGAGGTCACGGCCCCGGCCGAGACCGATGACGGTGATTCCGCTCAGGTGGTCGACCTGCTGGCTGCACTGCAGCAGAGCGTGGACCGGGCGCGCGCGGCTCGCGGAGAGGCGCCCGCCAAGAAAGTGCCCGTGACGAAGGAAACTGCCGAGCAGAACACGGCGAAAAAGACCACAGCAAAAAAAGCCACCGCGAAGAAGGCCACGGCGAAGAAAGCCACTGCCAAGAAGGCCACCGCGAAGAAGGCCACGGTGAAAAAAGCCAGCTGAAAACGCGCGGCCGGCTCAGCTGCGCGTCAGTACTCCCGCATCGGTGAGCTCATCGACGGTGCGCTGCACCAGTTCGGCCGCGTCCGGGTGATCGCCGTGTTGCTCGATACAGGCCTGGAGCAACTCCTGCATCAACCGTGGGGTCTGCGTTTCCAGCCACACCGTGGCGCCCAGGCCAGTGCATCGGATGGGGCGCTCATCGTTGACGAGCAGCACCTCGTCGTCGATACGGATCGCATCGACGTAGTGACCTCGCCGAATTCGTCCCGTCTGCTGCGCGGACGCGGACGCGGATGCGGACCCCTCGGCCGCCGCGTCACCTGTCCCGGGGAAGTGCTCGATATCGGCCTCGACCTGCGGATCGGCCTCGGCCAGCTCGGTCAAGACCCGGACACAGTCCTGGATGTCGCGGTAGAGCAGGTGGTGGATACCGCCGCAGGAGCGCACGTGGGACACGATCAGCGCCAGCGGGTCCGGCAATCTCGTGAGGTAGGACAGCTGGGGGAGCATCTCCAGGATGCCGTCGAGCAGGTCGACCTGTCGCAGTTGAGGCGGACCCTCATGGGCATTGTCGCGGCTCAACAGCACCAGGCGACGCAAGGTGGGGTGGGGGGGAGCAGGCAGTAACCCGAGCTCGTCGGGTCCGTGTTGATGCTTGTGTTCCTCCCCGTCGACGATCACCGACAGCGGTTTGGGGAAGGGCAGCACAGCCCCTGAAGCGGTGACGGCAACGGTCTCGTCGGTGATGTACCCGAAGTCGGTTGCGCACAGTCGCTGGGCTGCGGTGGTCTTGCCGGTGCCGGAGTTCGCGATCAGGGCCGTCACCGCCCCGGTCTGCGGATCGGCGATGCCCGCCGCGTGCAGCATCAGCAGTTCGCCTGCCCGCATCTCGATGAGCTGCAAGGTGACACCGGAGGTCACGGTGTATTCGGTGGAATTCTCGCCCGACTTCCCGAGGTAGGGAACATGTCCCCGCGCGGGCTCTCCACCTTCGACCAGGCAGCGCGACCACTGCTGACGCAACCGGGCATCGGCGAGGCTGTCAGGGGCGTCAATGGCGACAGTGCGCTCGAGAGCACGCACGAGTACGGGAGCGGTCACGGGACGATGGTAAGGGCAGGTAAGTGTTCCGCTCATGGCGAACGTGGCGCCCGAACATCGCCTGCGAGGAACACGTCGCCCGTAGGTGGCGTTGTGATGAGCAGACACATCCGCTATGGCGTTGATCAACGCGGCATTGTCAGCGGATAGCATCGAAGTACTTCGGCAGCAGCCCTAAGGGAGTAAACATGTTCGAACGGTTCACCGACCGCGCACGGCGTGTGGTGGTGCTCGCCCAAGAAGAGGCGCGCATGCTCAACCACAACTACATCGGCACCGAGCACATTCTGCTCGGTCTGATCCACGAGGGTGAAGGCGTTGCGGCCAAGGCCCTGGAGAGCCTCGGGATTTCCCTGGAGGCCGTCCGCGAGCAGGTCCAGGAGATCATCGGACCCAGCCAGCAGACCCAGCCCGGCCACATCCCCTTCACCCCGCGCGCCAAGAAGGTACTGGAGCTCTCGCTGCGTGAGGGTCTGCAACTGGGCCACAGCTACATCGGCACCGAGCACATCCTGCTCGGTCTGATCCGCGAAGGCGAAGGCGTCGCGGCCCAGGTGCTCGTCAAGATGGGCGCAGACCTGGCGCGGGTCCGCCAGCAGGTCATCCAGCTCGTATCTGGCTACCAGGGCAAAGAGCCCCAGGGTGCGGGCGTGGGCCAGGGTGCTGCCGAAGGCACCCCTGCCGGTTCGCTCGTGCTGGACCAGTTCGGCCGCAACCTCACGCAGGCGGCCCGCGACGGCAAGCTCGATCCGGTCATCGGCCGGGAGAAGGAAATCGAGCGCGTCATGCAGGTCTTGTCGCGGCGTACCAAGAACAATCCCGTCCTGATCGGTGAGCCCGGCGTCGGCAAGACCGCCGTCGTGGAAGGCCTCGCAGCAGACATCGTGCGCGGTGACGTGCCCGAGACGCTGAAGGACAAGCAGCTCTACACCCTCGACCTCGGTTCGCTGGTGGCCGGTTCGCGTTACCGCGGTGACTTCGAAGAGCGCCTGAAGAAGGTCCTGAAGGAGATCCGCACCCGCGGCGACATCATCTTGTTCATCGACGAGATCCACACCCTCGTCGGTGCGGGTGCCGCCGAGGGCGCCATCGACGCAGCTTCGATTCTGAAGCCGATGTTGGCTCGTGGTGAGCTGCAGACCATCGGCGCGACCACGCTGGATGAATACCGCAAGCACATCGAGAAGGATGCCGCGTTGGAGCGGCGCTTCCAGCCGATCCAGGTCATGGAGCCCTCGATCCCGCACGCCATCGAGATCCTGAAGGGTCTGCGCGACCGCTACGAGGCGCACCACCGCGTCACGATCACCGATGCCGCGCTGGTAGCTGCCGTCAACATGGCCGACCGCTACATCAATGACCGGCACCTGCCGGACAAGGCCATCGACCTGATCGACGAGGCCGGCGCCCGGTTGCGTATCCGCCGGATGACCGCCCCCGCGGATCTACGCGAGTTCGACGAGAAGATCTCCCACGTACGTCGGGAGAAGGAATCGGCGATCGACGGGCAGGACTTCGAGAAGGCCGCGTCGTTGCGCGACGATGAGAAGAACCTCATCAACGCCAAGGCACAGCGCGAGAAGGAATGGAAGTCCGGCGACCAGGACGTCGTTGCGGAGGTCGACGAAGAGTTGATCGCCGAGGTGCTCGCGGCCTCCACCGGCATCCCCGTCTTCAAGCTGACCGAGGAAGAATCCTCGCGGCTGCTGCGGATGGAAGACGAGCTGCACAAGCGGGTCGTCGGCAACGACGACGCGATCACGGCCCTGTCCCAGGCAATCCGGCGTACCCGCGCCGGTCTGAAGGATCCCCGCCGTCCCGGTGGTTCGTTCATCTTCGCCGGTCCCACCGGTGTCGGTAAGACCGAGCTCGCGAAGGCGCTCGCGGAGTTCCTGTTCGGCGACGAGGACGCGTTGATCACCCTCGACATGTCCGAGTTCGCCGAGAAGCACACCGTGTCGCGGCTGTTCGGTTCACCTCCCGGTTACGTCGGCTACGAAGAAGGTGGCCAGCTGACCGAGAAGGTGCGTCGCAAGCCGTTCTCGGTGGTGCTGTTCGACGAGGTCGAGAAGGCACACGCCGATATCTTCAACAGCCTGCTGCAGATCCTGGAGGACGGCCGGTTGACCGACTCCCAGGGTCGGGCCGTGGACTTCAAGAACACGGTGATCATCATGACCACCAACCTGGGCACCAGGGACATCTCCAAGGGCGTCTCGCTCGGATTCTCTTCCGGCAACGACCACGCCTCCAACTACGACCGGATGCGCGCGAAGGTGCAGGACGAGCTCAAGCAGCACTTCCGCCCGGAGTTCCTCAACCGCGTTGACGACACCATTGTCTTCCCGCAGCTGAGCCCGGAGGAGATCGTCCAGATCGTCGACCTGATGGTGGAGAAGCTCGATGTCCGCCTGAAGGACAAGGACATGGCCATCGAGCTGACCCAGCCCGCCAAGGACCTGCTGGCCAAGCGTGGATACGACCCCGCGATGGGCGCCCGGCCGTTGCGTCGCACGATCCAGCGCGAGATCGAGGACATGATGTCCGAGAAAATCCTCTACGGGGAGATCGGATCCGGCGAGATCATCCTGGTGGATGTCGAAGGTGAGGGTAAGGAAGCGAAGTTCACCTTCGCCGGTTCGCCCAAGCCGAAGGCTCCGGATGCTCCGCCAGAACCGGCCGGTGCCGCCCCAGGCGGTCACTCCGTCGACCTCGACAAGGACTGATGAGTCAGGCCGACCCACCGACGACCGCGCCGCGCGCAACACCAATGGTGTTGCGCGCGGCGCGCGTCCGCGATGTAGGCGCCATCCGCGCGCTGATCGAGCCGTACGTCGCGACGCGCGCGATCGTTTCGAAGCCGCCCGTGGCATATTTTGAGAGTCTGCAGGAATTCGTCGTCGCCGAGAGCGGCAGCGAGGTCCTCGGGTGCGGCGCATTGCACGTGATCTGGGAGAACGTCGCGGAAGTACGCACCATTGCCGTACACCCGTCGATGAAGGGCCGGGGTGTCGGTCACCTGATGCTCGGCAACCTGATCGCTCAGGCGCGTGAGCTGGGGGTGAGCAGGGTCTTCTGTCTGACCTTCGAGGTGGACTTCTTCGCTCGGCACGGCTTCGTCGAGATCGACGGCGATCCGGTCGATCCAGCCGTTTACCTGGAGTTGTTGCAGTCCTACGACGAGGGCGTTGCCGAATTCCTGGACCTGGATCGGGTCAAACCCAACACCCTCGGCAACACCCGGATGCTGCTCACCCTCTGAGGAGGGTTCGGCCGGATCGCGAAGGTGCGAGACGTGCCCGCGTCCAGCGGCCTAGGGTGCCATGTATGACGGTGAAACTAGTTGTCCTCTACACCCAGCCCGACGACGCCGAAGCGTTCGACGAGCACTACCTCGGCAAGCACGGGCCGCTCGTGGACACCGTCCCTGGCCTGCAACGTTGGGAGGGCGCCCTCTTCGTGGGGGCGGCTGACGGAGGCGAGCAGACCTATCACCGGATGGCCGAACTTTATTTCACCGACGACGCCGCAATGCAGGCCGCGCTGGCCTCGGATGAGGGCAAGGCGACGGCTGCGGACTACCAGCAGATCGCCCCGCCGGGTTCGAGGATGTTCGTCGCGACCGTTGACTGAGTTCACCCGGTGAAGTCGTCGATGCCGGTGAGTGGGCCGAGCGCTGCCTCGGCGGCATCGGCGAGCTGAGCAAGATCGGCGCGGTACCGCCTGATCGGCACCCCGCAGCCGTTGGGCTTCAGCTCGATGTCTTCGTCCCGCCAATGTTGCAGTGCCTGTTCGCGTACGTGGGCGGGCAGCTCGCCACCGGCATTGACCACCCGCCACCAGGGCAGGTCCGCGCCTTGTGACAGGGCCAGGTAACGCCCCACCATCCGCGGCGACATACCGAGCATCCCGGCGATGTCCCCGTAACTCACGACGCGCCCGGGTGGGATCAGCGCGACGATCACGTAGACGCTGGTGCGCAGATTCATCGGTTCCCACTCATCGGCGTGACTGTTGGTACAGCTGGCGGACGACGTCCTCGATGTCCGGTTCTTCGATAGCCAGGTCACGGACTTCAGCCCGCTGCGACACCGCTGAAAGGACCTGTGCGGCGGTCGTGGTGGCGGAGTCGAAGGACAACCGTTGTCGCAGTCCGCCACTCTGCGCGTCCAGATGCGTGGTGCCCGCGATGTCGGTCAGGGGTTTCGTCGGCTCGGCAAGGTCGACGACCAGCACCCGACGGGCGTCCACCGTGGCGGACAGGCCGGCGAGGCTGCCGTCGAAGGCGAGCGCGCCGTGATCGACCACCAGCACGCGCTCGCACAACCGCTCGATATCGCCCATGTCGTGGGTGGTCAGCAGCAGGGTGGTGCCGTGCTCCGCGCGTTCGCGGATCAGGAACTCCCTCAACCGCTGCTTGGACAACACGTCCAGGCCGATGGTCGGCTCGTCCAGAATCACCAGCTCCGGTGAATGCAGCAGCGCGGCAGCGACTTCGGCGCGCATCCGTTGACCGAGCGAGAGCTGACGTACGGGCGCGCCCAGGAACTCGTCCATTTCCAGCTGGTCGACCAGCTCAGCGGTGCGGGCCGACCGCTGCTGCGCAGACAGCCCGTGGATCGAGGCGAGGATCGCGAAGGACTCGCGGACGGGCAGGTCCCACCACAACTGAGATCGCTGACCGAAGACCACGCCGATACGCCGGGCCAGCGCCCGGCGCTCGCGCAGCGGGTTCAGGCCGCAGGTAGCCACCGTGCCCGACGTCGGCACCAGGATGCCGACGAGCATCTTGATGGTGGTGGACTTTCCCGCGCCGTTCGCGCCGATGTAGCCCACCGACTCACCCGGTTGCACGCTGACGCTCAGCTGATCGACGGCGGTCAGCGTGGTGCGGGTCAGCCCGCGGCCGCGACGGGTGAAAGTTCTGGTCAGTCCGTGGGTCTCGATGATCGGATTGCGCACTGTCATTTCCGGGGGCCTCGCGAAGTATTTTCGGGGGAGCATAGCGGGGGAGGAAAACTTCGTGGGGTTCTCATCCGCCGCCTCCCTGGTAGTGGCGTACACCAGTGCGCCAGAGCAGCATCCCGATTGCCCAGGCTACGAGAGCTGCGACGGGGGTACACCAGCCGAGCCACGCGGGCAGCCATTCCGGGCCGGTCTTGCCCAGCAGTAACAACGCAGGTAGGTATGCGGTGAATGCCATCGGTATGACGAAACCGAAGGCCACCTTGATCGGGCGACTCCACACCGAGGCGACCTGAGTGGCGGCATACCGACCGCCGTACACGAAGGAGTTCGTCAGCTCGGCGCCGTTGATCACGAAGAACTGGATGCCTGCGGCCCAGACGAAGGTTGCCGAGAAGATCGCGAAACTGCTGACGAGGGTGAGCACCAGCAACCCGACGTGGGCCGGCGTCCAGGCAATGTCGTTCAACTCCAGCGCGATCACGATGCAGAGCAGACCCACGGCGGCGCGGGCCAGACGGCGTAGCGAGATGTCACTGGTGATCAGTTGCAACAACAGCGGCTGGGGGCGCAGATAGAACGTGTCCAGGGTGCCTTCGCGGACGAACTGCGCCAAGTTGTCACAGTGTCCGAAGACCATGTCCGTCAGGCTGAAGGCGAAATCGGCGAGTCCGAAGACGAGGAGCACCTCGCGGAAGTCGAAACCGCCGAGTGAGTGGACCGCGTGGAAGAGCACCCACACCTCGGCGAGTTCCACGAAGCTGACCAGGAACGAGCTGGCACAGTCCAACACGAAATTGCTGCGGTAGCTGCGTTGCGCGCGCAGTCGGGAGGCCAGCACGGCACGGTATGGCTCGGCCGCGCGGGAGAGGCCGGCACTCAGCACCCTGGCGCTAGCCACCCTGCACCTCCAGTCGGCGCCGACCGGACTCGGTCAGCAGGTGACCTGTGCCGCCCACGACCACGAGCCAGCCGAGCTGGGCGAGCACGAGGCCGGCTCCGCCACGCCCGATCAGCACATCCACCGGGTACTGCAGCATCGAGGGGAACGGCGTGGCTGTGGCAATAATCAGCAACCAGTGCGGAAAGAGCGAGATCGGCACGAAAAGTCCGGCGAAAAAGCCGGAGATCATCATGTAGAGGGTCTGCAGACCCCGGGTCTCGACCAGCCAGAACCCTGCGCACGCCAGCGCGTAGACACTCGCCCAGGAGATGGTGATGCCCAGCAGCAGACTGAAAAGGCCCAGCACCCACGCCAGCCCGGTCGGGGGAGCCGCCATCCCGACCACCCCGATCCCGACCAGCACGCTGGGCAGACCTCGTGGCAGCAGTGCACAGGCGGCCTTGCCGACGTCGCCGGCGATGGCCGCCCACTGCACCGAGATGGGTCGCAGGAAGTCGGTGATGACCGCGCCGGACTTGATGCGGTCGGCCAGATCGGTGCGGCCGTTGAGGTTGATCGAGCCGAGCAGGCCCTGAGAGAGCCATACGTAGGAGGCCATCGTGGCCGCGGTGTACCCCTGCAGTGATCCACCACCGGCGCGCACCGTCGCGAGCAGAATTGCCGTCTTGAGCAGGCCGAAGGTGATGTTGGCGACCAGTCCGCCGAGGATCGCGAGTCGGTAGGTCGCCTGCTGTCGGATGCCCGCGAGGAAGATGCGCCCGTACGGGGCGAGCGCGACAGACACAATCGCAAGAACCTACCAGGGACGACGTGTGTGGGAGCGACCAAGTGCTACCAGTGACTACAGTCCAGGTTTATGTCATCGCGCTGTGTCATCGTCATGGGGGTTTCGGGTTCCGGCAAGACAACGGTTGCCAGGGGAATCGCGCAGGAGATGGGGTGGACGTTCGCAGAGGGCGACGACTTCCACTCCGAGGAGAACGTGGCGAAGATGGCTCGCGGGGTCGCGCTCACCGACGACGACCGCTGGCCGTGGCTACGCGAGATCGGCGCCTGGATCTCTGCGCGAGAGCAGGCCGGACAGAGCGCGGTCATCACCTGCTCGGCGCTCAAACGTACCTACCGTGACCTACTGCGGGAAGGCCGGTCGGGCGTGCAGTTCGTGTTGATCGACGTGCCGGTGCAGGAGCTGGAGCGTCGATTGGTCGCGCGCACCGACCACTACATGTCGCCCTCCTTGTTGCCGTCGCAGTTGGCGACCTTGGAGCCGCTGCAGGATGACGAACCGGGCATCGTGGTGCACGCGGCGGACACGCCGCAGGAGACGGTGCAACGCGCGTTGGTGGCCCTGGCCTAGAAGCCAGGTAAGGCGTAGGTCCGATCGGGCAACGGCTCGACGAGGCCGTCCTCGATCAGGCCGACCAGGCAGCGGCCGCGCTGGGCCGGGTCGGCCCAGACCAGATCCAGGCGTGTCTGGTGCACCGGGCCGTCCGCGTCGCGCAGCGCCTGCAGCAGCAGGCCGCGCACCTGCCGATCGGTGCCCTTCCACCGCTGCGATCGTTTTACCGGCCCGTCGTATTCCGGTCGCCCGGCGCTCACCCACGCGCACCGATCTGCGACAGGGCAGCGCTCGCAGTCAGGTGAACCGGCGGTGCAGATGAGCGCGCCCAGCTCCATCACCGCAACATTCCAGATCGCTGCCTTGCTGTCCTCCCGGGGCAGGAGGGCCTCCGCGAGTCGGGACTCGGCCGCCGTCAGCGCGGGCGCGGCCTGCGCGGATGCGGTCATTGCGCGGGCATGTACACGTCGCACGTTGGTGTCGACGACCGCGCAGCGAATGCCGAAGGCGAACGACCCGACGGCAGCAGCGGTGTACGACCCGACTCCGGGCAGGGCACGCAACTGATCCAGGTCTGCCGGAACGGCGCCGTCGTGGCGGCTCACCATGACGGTGGCGGCGGCGTGCAGCCGCAGGGCACGACGGGGATAGCCGAGGCGGCCCCAGTGCCGCACGGCATCACCGGGCGCCGCAGCGGCGAGGTGGGCAGGGGTGGGCCAGCGGGTCATCCAGTCGGTCCACACCGGGAGCACCCGTATTACCGGGGTCTGTTGCAGCATGATCTCGGAGACGAAGATGCTCCACGGTGATGCGCCGGCCGTGCGCCAGGGCAGGTCGCGTTGATGCTCGGCGTACCAGGCCAGGATCGGCTCGTGCAGAGTTTCAGGCACCGCTTGAATCAGACATAGCGCTCAAGGATGCTGTTCTCGGCCAGTCGGGACAGCCCCTCACGCACCGAGCGGGCGCGTAGCTCTCCGACTCCGTCGACGGCTCTCAGGTTCTCGAAATCGGCTGCGAGTAGCTTCTGCAAACTGCCGAAGTGCTCGACCAGACCGTCGACGATCGGCCCGGGGAGGCGAGGGATCTTGCTCAACAGCCGGTAGCCGCGTGGGGAAGCCGCCGAATCGAGCAGGTCCGCCATTCGTGCGTAACCCAGCGCCCCAGCGGCGGCCTGCAGGTCCAACAGGTCGACCGAAGTGATGTCGGCCAGCCGCTCCAGGGCGGCATCCATCGCGCCCTCTTCGCCGGCGACTTCGAGGTAGTCACGCACGATGAGCTCCCGGTCGTGCGCGAGGGTGCCGACCAGCTCGTCCAACTGCAGTGACATCAGCCGGCCGTCGACACCGAGCTCGACGACGTACTCCGCGATCTCTTCGCTGATCCGGCGCACCATCTCCAGGCGTTGCAGCACGGTCGCCACATCACGGACGGTGACGAGGTCTTCGATCTCCAGCGCGGACAGCGTGCGGGCCACCTCGTCGAGGCGGGATTTGTAGCGCTCGAGGGTTTGCAGGGCCTGGCCGGCACGCGACAGGATCGCGTTGGAGCCTTCCATGACATGCCGCAACGAGCCGACGTAGAGCGCGATGGTCTGCATCGACTGACTGACCGAGATGACGGGTAGGCCGGTCTGCTTCGCTACCCGCTCCGCCGTGCGGTGCCGGGTGCCGGATTCGCGCGTCTGGATGGTCGGGTCGGGCACGAGTTGGACGGCCGCACTGATGATCCGGCTGACGTTGGAGTCCAGCACGATCGCGCCGTCCATCTTGGCCAACTCGCGTACCCGGGTCGAGGAGAACGGGATGTCGATGGGGAAGCCGCCGGTACTGATGGATTCGACGACCTCGTCGTTACCGACCACGATCAATGCACCGGTGCGACCGCGCAGGATGCGCTCCAGGGCGTCGCGTAGTTGAGTGCCGGGGGCAGCGTCAGCCAGCGTTTCGCGCATCAGCTGTTCCTCGGGGGATGGCACAGGCCGAATTCTATTGCAGTATTTCCACTGCTTCGCGCGATCTATTGCTTCGCGCGAAGGTCAGCGTTTCCGATGAGGCGGACGGCCTCTGAGACGTCGTTCACTTCGAATACCCGCATACCCTCCGGCGCGGCTTCACCCGCGAGCGAACCAGCCGGGATGACGGCGTTGCGAAAACCGATGCGCCAGGCCTCGGCGAGCCGTCGGGCGACCCCGGACACGGCGCGTATCTCACCGGCCAGGCCGACCTCGCCGACAGCGAGGGTGTCGTTGCCGACCGGGCGGTCGATGACACCGCTGGCAATGGCGAGCGCAATCGCCAGGTCTGCGGCCGGTTCGCTCAGGCGCACCCCGCCGACAGTGGACAGGTAGCAGTCGCTGCGGGATACCGGCAGACCGGCGCGGCGGTCCAGCACTGCCAGGATCATCGCCGCCCGCGAAGAGTCGATGCCGCTGGTCGTGCGGCGCGGGTTACCCGGCGATCCCTCGACCATCAGGGCCTGCACTTCGGTCACCAGCGGCCGGCGGCCCTCGAGCGTGACGGTGACGCAGGTACCCGGGACGGGTTGCTCGCGGCGCGTCAGGAACAGCCCGCTCGGATCCGGCAGCCCGACGATGCCGACGTCGGACAGGTCGAAGCACCCCACCTCGTCGGTGGGCCCGTAACGGTTCTTGGCGGCGCGTACGAGGCGCAGGCGGGAGTGCCGTTCGCCCTCGAACTGGATGACGACGTCGACCAGGTGCTCCAGCACGCGAGGCCCGGCGATCGAGCCGTCCTTGGTGACGTGCCCGACGAGCAGCACGCTGATACCGCGTTGCTTGGCGACCTGGATGATCGCTGCCGCGACCTCGCGGACCTGCGCGACATTGCCGGGGGCGCCGGGTAGATCGGCGGACCCGATCGTCTGCACGGAGTCGATGATGAGCAGCTCGGGAGCGACCTGGTCGACCTGCGCGAGAACAGTCGCGAGGTCGGTCTCGCTGGCGAGGTAGAGCGTGCGGGCCAGCGCTTCGATGCGCTCGGCGCGTACCCGCACCTGGGCTGCGGATTCCTCGCCGCTGACGTAGAGCACCTTGCGCGGGGTGCGCGCGGCGCGCGCGGCGACATCCAGCAGCAGGGTGGATTTGCCGATGCCGGGCTCGCCGGCAACCAGGACGACGGCGCCGGGGACCAGCCCGCCGCCCAGCACCCGGTCGAATTCGCTGACTCCGGTGGGCCGGGCAGTCGCCTGCGACCCGTCGACCTCACCGATGGGTACAGCGGGCCGATCGAGCACGCTTGCCGCGGTGGTGTGGACCCCGGCCTGGCCGACTTCCTCCACCGTGCCCCAGGCCTGACATTCCCCGCACCGCCCGACCCACTTGATCGCCGTCCAGCCGCACTCGGTGCAGCGGTAGCTCGGCGCGGGCGGTTTGCGACGGGTCGTGGCGGACGGCATACGCAGGACGGTAGGTGCTGCTACCGACAGCCGCGCGCAGCCAGCGTCGCCGGGTGCATCAGCAGGGGTAGCAGCGAGCGGTGGCCGGGCATTGCCGAGGCGGCTGCCACGAGCGCCAGATGCGCCTCGCAGTGGGTGGCCAGCAGGTCATATCCCGCATCACCCATCAGATGCCGCAGCTCACCCGATTCGGACACGTAGACCGGCTCGGTGCCGACGTGCGCCTGCGGATTGGAGGAGCAGTACCAGTCCAGGTCATGCCCGCCCGGGCCCCACCCGCTGCGCTCGTACTCGCCGATGGAGACCTCCAGGTAGGACGTGTCATCGGTGCGTTCGACGGTACGGAAGGTACGTCGCAGGGGCAGCTGCCAGCACACGTCCGGTTTGATCGTGTGGGGCGGTACACCGGTCAGCACGGCGTGCTGGTGCAGTGCGCAGCCGTCCCCGGCCGGGAATCCGGGCCTGTTCAGGAAGATGCAGGCACCGTCGACGACGCGGGTCTTGGTGGCCCCGTCCTCCTTCTCGCGCCACCCGAGATCGCTGTGGCCCGCATCGTGGAACTGCCACTCGTCGGGGCCGAGCTCCTTGACGGCGCGGCGCACGTTCTTGATATCTGCCTTGTCGGAGAAATGCGCGCCGAGGGTGCAGCACCCGTCGTCGGGTCGACCGGCGTAGATCCCCTCGCAGCCACGGCCGTAGATACAGGTCCAGTCCGAGGTGAGCCACGTCAGGTCGCAGCGGAACCGCTCGTTGGGCTCGTCCGGATTGTCGAATTCGACCCAGCTCCGCGCGATGTCCGGACCCGTTTCGCTCACATAGGGATGTTAATGGGTGTGATGACGGGCACACTGTCGCCATGACCCGAGCAGCGGACGAGCGACGTGACCTGCTGTTGGACTACCTGCACGCGCAGCGGCGACACGTGCTCGGCATCGTCGACGGGCTGACCGAACAACAGCTGCGGCAGCCGGTGCTGGCGTCCGGATGGTCAGCGGCGTCGATGCTGTCGCATCTCGCGATGGATGTGGAGGATTTCTGGTTCACCGCGGTCGTTGCCGGGCAGAACTATGACCTCGCGAACGCGCCGAATGCCTGGGTCGTGCCGCTGGACGTGCCCGCTGTGCGGATGGTCGATCGGTACCGGGCGGCAATCGCCCGCTCCGACGCGGTCATCGCACGCACGCCGGTCGGTGCCGGCCCGGCATGGTGGCCAACGGAGTTGTTCGGTGACTGGCAGATGGATGACCTCGGCGAGATCATGCTGCACGTGATGGTCGAGACATCGTGCCACGCGGGGCATCTGGACGCTGTGCGCGAGATCCTGGACGGCCGACAGTGGATGGTGCTCACCGGCTGATCGGCGGCGGGCTAGTTTTACGACATGCGTCTCGGAGTGATCGATGTGGGTTCGAACACGGTTCACCTGCTTCTGGTGGATGCCCACTACGGCGCTCACCCGATCCCGGCTGCCTCCCACAAGCGCGAGCTGCGGCTGTCCGAGCACACGAACCCCGACGGCAACATTGCGCCCGACGGTGTCGATGCGCTGGTCGGATTCATCGCCGAGTGCAAGGAGATCGCCGAGGACCAGGGCGCCGAGGAGTTGCTGGCGTTCGCGACCAGCGCTGTCCGTGAGGCACCCAACACCGAGGACGTGGTGGCGACCGTCCTGAAGCAGACCGGGGTGGACCTTCGGGTGTTGACCGGTGAGGAGGAGTCGTCGGTGACCTTTCTCGCGGTACGCCGTTGGTTCGGGTGGTCGGCCGGTCGGTTGTTGATGATCGACATCGGCGGGGGATCGCTGGAATTGGCCAACGGACTGGATGAGGTGCCGGACGCCGCGATCAGCCTGCCGTTGGGTGCCGGACGTCTCACCCGGTCACTGGACGGGGATCCCCCGTCGCCGCAAGACCTTCGCGAGTTGCGCAAACGGATCCGCACCCAGATCGCGCGCAACCTGCGTGACGTGTCGCGGGTGGGTAGTCCCGATCAGGTGGTCGGCACCAGCAAGACCATCCGGTCGCTGGCGCGGATCTGCGGGGCTGCGCCGAAGGAGGAGGGCCCGTACGTGCTGCGGACGCTCACCCGATCGGACCTGACCGCGCTGGTGCCGAAGCTGGCCGCCATGAGCGCCGCGCAGCGGTCCGACCTGCCGGGTGTGTCGCAGAGTCGGTCCGCCCAGATGCTGGCCGGTGCGATGGTGATCGAGGGTGCGATGGAGTTGCTCAACGTGTCGCAACTGACCCTGTGCCCGTGGGCGCTGCGCGAGGGCGTCATTCTGCGCCGCCTCGACACCATCAACGGGTGGGACACCGAGCAGTGAGCATCAGTCGGATTCCGAACGCCAAGATCGCGCTGTCCAGCGCCTCGGTGTACCCGCTGGGCGTCGCAGCCACTTTCGATCTGGCCGACCGGCTGGGATACGACGGGGTCGAGATAATGGTCTGGAACGACCCGGTGAGTCAGGAGGGTGGCGCGCTGCTGCGTCTCATCGATCACTACCAACTGCCGGTCGTATCGATTCATGCGCCGACGCTGCTACTCACGCAACGAATCTGGGGTACCGAGCCATGGGACAAGGTCGACAACTCGGTGCGGTTGGCGCAGGAGGTCGGCGCCGACACGGTCGTGCTGCACCCGCCGTTCAGGTGGCAGCGGGACTATGCGGCGCAATTCGTGCAGGGTGTCGCGCAGCGGGAGGAAGAGACAGATATCCAACTGGCGGTGGAGAACATGTTCCCGTGGCGGGCGCGCGCGCGGGAGATGCAGGCGTATCTGCCGGGGTGGGATCCGGTGGGTCTGGACTACGCGCACGTGACGCTCGACCTGTCGCACACGGCGACGTCCGGGTCGGATGCGATGGCGATGCAGGAGGCGTTGGGGCAGCGATTGGCGCACGTGCACCTGGCGGACGGTTCGGGATCGTTCAAGGACGAGCATCTGGTGCCGGGGCGCGGCACTCAGCCGTGTGCCCAGTTCCTGGAGACGCTGGCGGGGCAGGGGTACGAGGGGTCGATCGTGCTGGAGGTCAGCACCCGCAAGTTGGACGAGGCCGAGCGCGAACTGGACCTGGCGGAGGCGCTTGTCTTTGCCCGTCTCAACTTCGCTGCCCCCGCCTGACGACGCCGTCTTCGTCATGAATCAACGTGTGCTGACGTGGGGCAGCGGATGGGGCGATAACCGGCTGCTGTTGAACGGCAAGCAGATCGGCGACTTCGACGAGACGATGATGCGCGAGCGCGCCACCGCCCGCTTCGACGGGCAGGAATGGGCCTTCACCAAGGCGTTCGGTGGCGACATCCTCGCGACCAGGGCCTGCGCGGGGTCCAGCGAGCCGGATGAACCGAGTATGGCCGCAGAGAAACACGGCGCGCTGTTCCCTCGCTGGGAGGTCCAGACCGCCGCCGGGGTCTACGTCCTCAAAGGGTCCGGTCGATCCCTCGAGGTCTCTCTCGACAAACAGGTGCTCGGTCGCAGCGAGAGTGCGGGCAGGCTGACCGATCGGCGACAGCTGTGGTTGGTGGACTCAGTGCCCCTGCGACACCACGTATTCCTGCTGTGGGTGGTCACGGTCGACCTTCGCCGCAAGTCGGCAAAAACCGGGCGACTGCCACGATTGGCGATCACCGGCAGCCCCATCTAGCACCCAGGGGCTCAGCCTCATCCGGCGCAGGGTGCCGCACGCGGTGGGCGTTATCACCGAATTCCCAGCTCACCCATAGCGAGAATTCCTGTGGCACAGTGAGATCAAGTCGTGTTCCGGTCCTGGCCGGGTCTCGACCAATCCGCAGTTCTGTATGCGATGGGAGCCCTCTGAATGTCCTCTTCTCTTCCGTGGCCGGCACTGCGGCAACTGACGACCCGCGACCACAGCGCGCGTCGCGACGCCGCGAAATCGCGTAAGACCGAAGAGCTGCAACCCCGGACAGCGACCGCCGACAAGGTGGTGCCATCGATCTGCCCGTTCTGCGCGGTCGGTTGTGGGCAGCAGGTCTTCGTCAAGGACGACAAGGTCATCCAGATCGAGGGTGACCCCGATTCGCCGATCAGCCGGGGGCGGCTCTGCCCCAAGGGTTCCGCCACGCTGCAACTGACGACCGGCGACTCCCGTGAGGAGCACGTGCTCTACCGGCGCCCGGGCGGCACCGACTGGGAGCGGATGGACCTCGACGTCGCGATGGACAAGGTCGCCGACAAGGTCATCGCCGCTCGCAAGGACGGCTGGGAATGGGAGTCCGACGGTAAGCGCACCCGCCGCACGATGGGTGTGGCCAGCCTGGGTGGCGCGACCCTGGACAACGAAGAGAACTACCTGATCAAGAAGCTCTTCACCGCCCTGGGCATCGTGCAGGTCGAGAACCAGGCCCGCATCTGCCACAGCTCCACCGTCGCTGCCCTCGGCACGTCGTTCGGCCGAGGTGGGTCCACGACCTACCTGCAGGATCTGCAGCGGTCCGACTGCATCCTGATCGAGGGATCCAACTTCGCCGAGGCGCACCCGGTCGGCTTCCAGTGGGTGATGGAGGCCAAAGCACGCGGCGCCAAGATCATCCACGTCGACCCGCGGTTCTCGCGCACCAGCGCGATGGCCGATGTGTTCGTGCCGCTGCGGGCCGGCACCGACATCGTCTGGCTGGGCGCGCTGATCAACCATGTGCTCACAAAAGAGCGGTATTTCCGCGACTATGTCGTCAACTACACCAACGCGGCCACAATCCTGCGGGATGACTTCCAGGACACCGAGGACCTCGACGGGCTCTTCTCCGGGATGGACGCCGACTCGCGGGTCTACGACGGCAAGACCTGGCAGTACGACGGCGCCGAGGTCGCGGCGGCCTCCGGCGAGCGGGACAAGCAATACGACGACATCACCAACGGCGGCGCAAGCGTCTCCGAAGCCGGCCGTGCGGAGTCACAGAGCTCGGGTAGCAACCTGCGCGGTAGCTGGCGGCGCGACGAGACGCTCGAAGACCCGAATTGCGTCTTCCAGGTGCTCAGACGCCACTACGCGCGCTACACCCCGGAGATGGTGCAGGAGATCTGCGGCGTGCCGCCGCACCTGTTCCACCAGGTGGCTGACCTGCTGACCGAGAATTCCGGGCGCGAGCGCACCTCCGCGTTCGCGTACGCCGTCGGGTGGACCCATCACACGGTGGGCGTGCAGTACATCCGTGCTGCGGCAGTGCTGCAGTTGTTGCTGGGTAACATCGGCCGACCGGGCGGCGGCATCATGGCGCTGCGCGGGCACGCGAGCATCCAGGGTTCCAGCGACATTCCCACCCTGTTCGATCTGTTGCCGGGATACATCCCGATGCCGCACGCGCACCTGCACGAGAACTTGGCTGACTTCCTGCAGGCGGACGCCGGGCAGCAGGGTTTCTGGGCCAATATGCCCGCTTACATGGTCAGTCTCCTCAAGGCATGGTGGGGAGACGCGGCGACCGCCGACAACGACTTCCGCTTCGACTATCTGCCCCGGCTGACCGGTAGCCACGGCACCTACGAGACGGTGCAGGCCCAGCTCGCCGGCACCTGCAAGGGTTACTTCCTGCTCGGTGAGAACCCCGCAGTCGGATCCGCGAACGCCGGCATGCAACGACGTGGGATGGCCAATCTGGACTGGCTCGTGGTGCGCGACTTCTCGCTCATCGAGAGCGCGACGTGGTGGAAGGACGGCCCGGAGATCCAGACCGGCGAGCTGAAGACCGCCGAGATCGACACCGAGGTGTTCTTCTTCCCGGCCGCCGCGCACACCGAGAAGAAGGGCACGTTCACCAACACCAACCGGCTGCTGCAGTGGCACGAGCAGGCGATCGAGCCGTCCGGTGACCGACGCAGTGACCTGTGGTTCATCCACGAGTTGGGTCGGCTGATCCGCGCGAAGCTGGCTGGCTCCACCGATGAGATGGATGCCCCGGTGCTGGACCTGACCTGGGACTACCCGACCGAGGGCAAGTACAACGACCCCAGCGCGGCCGCCGTCTTGCGCGAGATCAACGGGTGCGATGCCGACGGCAATCTGCTGTCGGGATACACCGAGCTCAAGGACGACGGCAGCACCAGTTGCGGGTGCTGGATCTACTCCGGCGCGTACGCCGATGGCGTCAACCAGACGGCCCGCCGCAAGCCGCATACGCAGCAGAGCATTTCGTCGCTGGAGTGGGGGTGGGCGTGGCCGGCGAACCGGCGCGAGCTCTACAACCGCGCGTCGGCCGACCCGGACGGCAAGCCCTGGAGCGAGCGCAAAAAGCTGATCTGGTGGGATTCGCAGCAGGAGAAATGGGTCGGCGACGACGTGCCCGACTTCGAGGCCACCAAGGCGCCGACCTATCGCCCCGCTGACGGCGCGACCGGTGTCGAGGCGATCCGCGGAGACGACCCGTTCATCATGCAGTCCGACGGGAAGGGCTGGCTCTACGTGCCGACCGGCCTGGTCGACGGGCCGATGCCGACGCACTACGAGCCGCAGGACAGCCCGTTCGAGAATGCGCTCTACACCCAGCAGCGCAATCCGGTCCGCCAGGTCGTCTCCCACAAGGGCAACCGCTACCACCCCAGCGGCAAGGACAAGGGCGCCGACGTATTCCCCTACGTCGCAACGACCTACCGCCTCACCGAGCACTTCACGGCGGGCGGTATGACGCGCTGGCTGCCCTACCTGGCGGAGTTGCAACCGGCGTTCTTCTGCGAGGTCTCGCCGGAGCTGGCTGCCGAGCGCAAGCTGAAGCACCACGACTGGGCCACCATCGTGACGGCGCGGGGGGCGGTCGAGGCGCGGGTGATGGTGACCCGGCGGATGCAGCCGCTGAAGGTGCAGGGCCGGATCGTGCACCAGATCGGCATGCCGTTCCACTGGGGTGGCAACGGGCTGACCACTGGCGACGCGATGAACGAGCTGACCTCGATCGCGTTGGACCCGAACGTGCACATCCAGGAGACGAAGGCGCTCACGGTCGACATCCGGCCCGGGCGGCGACCGCGCGGTGCGGCGCTACCGCAGCTGGTCGAGTCCTACCGACAGCGGGCAGGCATTACTGAGCACACCGGAATGGAAGGCGTGACCCCGAAATGACCGCTGTAGATCTAGGTATGCCGGGCACCTCTGGACAACCACGGATGGGGTTCTTCACCGACACCACCGTCTGCATCGGCTGCAAGGCGTGCGAGGTCGCGTGCAAGGAGTGGAATGTCATACCCAGTGACGGCGCCCTGGATCTGACCGGGGAGTCGTTCGACAACACCTCCGACCTCAGCGCCAACTCCTGGCGGCATGTCGCCTTCATCGAGAAATCGATCCCGGCGACCGAGACCAGCCCGCCCGGCTCCGGTGTGCCCGAGTCCGACGCACACGGTGGGATGAAGTGGCTGATGTCCTCGGACGTCTGCAAGCACTGCACCCACGCCGCCTGCCTGGATGTATGCCCGACCGGCTCGCTCTTCCGCACCGAATTCGGCACCGTGGTGGTGCAGGAGGACATCTGCAACGGGTGTGGTTACTGCGTGTCCGCGTGCCCGTACGGCGTCATCGACCAGCGCAAGGACGACGGTCGGGTCTTCAAGTGCACGATGTGTTACGACCGGCTCGGCGACGGCGGCGAGCCGGCCTGCGCGAAGGCCTGCCCCACCCAGTCGATCCAGTACGGCGAGCTGGACACGTTGCGCCTGACGGCCGCTGCACGGGTCGAGGAGCTGCATGAGCAGGGGGTGCCCGAGGCGCGGCTCTACGGCGACTCACCCGACGACGGGGTCGGTGGCACGGGTGCGTTCTTCCTGCTGCTGGATGAGCCGGAGGTCTACGGACTGCCACCGGACCCGGTCGTCACCACCCGTGACCTGCCTGCCATGTGGAAGCAGGCCGGGTTGGCTGCGGGCGCGCTCCTGGCCGGCGTGGCTGTGTCCTTCATCGGCGGGCGCCGATGAGCCCGCGTCGCGATCCGGAGCCGGAGTTCACGTCGTACTACGGGCGGCCGATCCTCAAAGAGCCCACCTGGAAAGCACCGGATATCGCGGGGTACCTCTTTGCGGGCGGACTCGCGGGTGCATCCTCAGGGTTGGCTGCCGGTGCCGCACTGACCGGCCGCCCGGCGCTCGCGCGGGTGAGCCGGGTCGGTGCTGTCGTGGCCATCAGCGCCTCCCTGGGTGCCCTCGTGCATGACCTCGGCCGGCCGGCGCGGTTTGTCAACATGCTGCGGGTCGCGAAGTGGACCTCGCCGATGAGCATGGGCTCGTGGTTGTTGTCCGGGTACACGCCGCTCGCGGCTGTCGCCGCCTTCAGCGACGTGACCGGTCGGGTGCCGCGCATCGGGCAGGCGTCCGGCGTGGGCGCAGCGGTCCTCGGGACCGGTGTGGCGTCCTATACCGCAGTACTCATCGCTGACACCGCCGTACCCGCATGGCACGAGGTATGGCGCGAGTTGCCGTTCCTCTTCGTCGGTTCGGCTGCATCTGCTGCCGGTGGACTCGGGCTGCTCGTGGCGCCCGTTGCGCAGGCCGGCCCGGCCCAGCGCCTCGCGCTCGGCGGAGCGGCCCTCGAACTTGTGATGACCGAGACGATGACTCGCAACGCCGGCCTCGTGAGTGAGACATTCGGCCAGGACAGGGCGGGCGCGCTGATGCGGGCCGCGAAGATCGCGACGATCGCGGGAGCCGTCGGAGCCACCGTCTTCGGGCGTCGAAGCCGCTGGGGCAGTGCCGTGAGTGGGGCGGCATTGCTGGCCGGGTCCGCCCTGACGCGCTTCGGTATCTTCGAGGCCGGTCGGGCTTCGACGCTGGACCCCAAGTACGTCGTGCTGCCGCAGCGCGAGCGCATGGAGGCCGGTGACCGCACACCGGCGCACGCCGCCGGCTGACGTCGACTGGTTTGTCCACAGGGGCTCCTGCACGGGGGTACCTTTCGCCAGTAGCTTCCTCGGATCGCATCGAATGCCACCTCCGAGGGGATACCCATGCCAGCCCGATCAACCGGTCACCGGATTCGTCAGATCTCCATAGGCCTAGCCGTGACTGCCGCGCTCAGTGCCTGCGCGGTGGGCAACAGCGCACCCATGGCCGTTCCTCCGAGTCGTGATCGCGCACCCGTGCCGACCAACTCGGTGGCGCCGAAGACGGCGCCTGCCAAGCGCACGCCGATGGACCTGCAGAATTCCGTTCTCAGCTACGCGCTGGCATACAACGCGGGTGACGTTGCCGGCGCATGGGATTCGGTGAGCCCCCGCTGTCGCAAGGTGGTCGGGCACGTGAGGTTCGCAGCAAAACTCCGGACGGCGGCCAAGAAACACGGCAGACAGACGATCCGTTCCTATATCGGCGCAATCACCGACGAAACGCACGGCTCCGCCAGTTACACCTACGACAACCCGCAGCTTGACCAGACCGGTCAGAAGTGGGTCAAACTCGGCGAGCTCTGGCACAACGACACCTGCTGAGCGCGGGCACAGGCCCGCCGTCTTTACTGGGGCCATGACTTCGGTGGCTATTCGATGAAGCTGCCGCACATCCGGCCGCCCCGATCGCGCACTGTCCGTGCCCTGCTCGCGGCGCTGGTGGTGCTCGTCGTAGCAGCCGCGGCGTTCCTCGCGCTCCGCCCCGGCGACCCGCAGATCGCCACCCGGTCGCAGTTCATGACGGGCACACCTGAGGGCAACACGCCGGTAAAGCTCGACACGACCCTGTACCTGCCCGCCAAGACACCCGCGCCGGCGATCCTGCTAGCGCACGGCTTCGGCGGTTCCAAGACCGAGCTGGCGGGCGAGGCGAAATCCCTCGCAGCGCACGGCTATGTCGTACTTGCCTACACAGCAAGGGGGTTCGGTCGTTCGGGTGGCTTCATCCACCTGGATGCGCCGAAGTACGAGGTCGCTGATGCGCAGCGGATGGTTTCCTATCTCGCGACCCTCCCGCAGGTCATCAAGGACAAGCCAGGTGACCCACGGGTCGGCGTCGCAGGGGGGTCCTACGGTGGCGGGTTGGCGCTGCTGCTCGCCGGATACGACCAGCGGGTCGACGCGGTCGGCGCCGACATCACCTGGAACGACCTGGGCACGGCCCTCTTCCCGAACGGGGCGCAGGGACAGCCGCCGGGTGTCTTCAAGAAGCTGTGGGCCGGTCAGCTCTTCGGTGCGGGCGCAGTGGGCGGTAAGAACGGTTGCGGCCGGTTTGCACCCGACGTCTGCTCTGCGTACCAGAAGGCCGCAGCCAGCGGTGTCCCCGATGCCGCGATCCTGAAGCTGCTGCGCGCCTCCAGCCCGGCCACCGTGCTGGACAAGATCAAGGCCCCGACGTTGCTGAGTCAGGGCGAGCAGGATTCGCTGTTCCCGCTCGGCCAGGCTGACGCGAATGCCAGAGGGATCGCCAGGACCGGCACCCCGGTGAAGGTGATCTGGCGCAGCGGTGGCCACGATGGCGGCACGAACACCGGCGACCTGGTGGGATACCTCGAGAAGTGGTTCGACCCGGTCCTGATGCGCAAGGGCACCCTGGACCGCTCGTTCGACGTATCGCTCACCGGCGCCGCGCTGTCCGCGCAGAACGGCCAGAGCATCGACCAGACCGTCAGGGTCCGAGGTGGCTACGGCGCGGCGAAGAAGCAGCCGGTCACCGTCGCCGGTGCGTCCACCACGATCTACGCACCCGCCGGCGGCAGCCCCGCGGCCATCACAGCGGTCCCCGGTATCGGCGGTCTGCTGGGCCAGGCGGCTGCCCTGACCGGAGCAGGCAGACTGAGCAACGTCCCCGGTCAGTTCGCGTCCTTCCCCAGTGCGCCGCTGCGCGCGGGTGTGCTGGTCGCGGGTTCGTCCACGGTGCGGCTGCGCATCACTACGACAACGACGACCGACGCCACGCTCTTCGCCTCGCTGCACGACATATCGCCCGACGGCAAGGACACGCTGCCCTCGGGCCTGGTCGCGCCGATCCGTCTCACCGGGTTGCGACCGGGCACGCCCACTGACGTCACCGTGACGCTGCCCGGCATCGTGCAGCAGGTGCCCGCCGGGCATCGGCTTGTCGTGCGGGTCGCCACGACCGACCTCGCCTACCAGCTGCCGGCGACCGCCCGCGGGTACGACATCGCGCTCGCCGACTCGCAGCTGCAGCTCGCGACCGTGACCGGGCAGACCCGCAGCGCAGCGCACCCGTGGGGTTGGCTGATCGCCGGTCTGCTCGCGATGGCGCTGTTCCTCATCGGCGCTTTCGTCGCCGGCTACCGACGTCGGCACCGTCGGGTGGTCGACCCCGCGCTGACTGACATTCCGGTCAGCGTCGAACGCCTGAGCAAGGAGTACGCCGACGGCTACCGGGCCGTCGACGATGTCACCTTCCGCGTCGAACCCGGCCAGATCGTCGGCCTGCTCGGCCCGAACGGCGCGGGCAAGACGACACTGCTGCGCACCCTGATGGGTCTGATCGCCCCGACGTCGGGATCGATCCGGGTCTTCGGTGAGCTCATCGAGCCGGGCGCGTCGGTGTTGTCGCGCACCGGCGTCTTCGTCGAAGGGCCGGGTCTGCTTCCGCACCTGTCCGGCCGCGCGAACCTGCGACTGTTCTGGGCTGCGACCGGTCGCCCGGACGACGAAGCCGACTTCGAGACAGCGCTGGAGATCGCGGGTCTCGGCGCGTCGATCGAACGCCGGGTCAAGACCTACAGCCAGGGCATGCGGCAGCGGCTAGCCATAGCTCAGGCAATGCTCGGCCTGCCCGAGTTGCTCATCCTGGACGAACCGGCCAACGGACTGGACCCGCCGCAGATCATCGAGATGCGCGAAGTGCTGCGCCGGTACGCCGAGACAGGGCGCACGGTGCTGCTGTCCAGTCACCTGCTGGACGAGGTCGAGCAGACCTGCAGCCATGTCGTGGTGATGCACAAGGGCCGGCTGGTGACCAGCGGCTCGGTGAGCGAGATCGTCGGCGCCGTCGCCGGGCCAACCCAGCTGGCGGTGGACGAGCCCGAACGCGCGATGGCTGCGCTCGCCGCAGCCGGTATCCGTGCCGAGCCGATCTCCGCACGTCACTCGCTGGAAGAGGTCTTCATGCAACTGGTCGGTGACGAAGGAAGAACCGACGAGCGGAAAGCTGACGACGAAAGGGTGATGAGCAATGAGTGACGCTGCCACTCGGCGCGGGGTCAGCGACCGCCTTGCGCACCTACCTCCGGTGCAGCCGGACTCCTTCCGCCCGGGAGCCACCCTTGCCCTGCGGGTGGAATTCGTGCGACAACTACGTCGTCGACGCACCCAGTTGTCGGCCCTGTTGCTCCTCGTGCTGCCGGTGATCATCGCGATCGCGCTCAAGGTCAACAACGGAAGCGGCGGCTCCGGTGGTGGCTCCGGCGGTTCTGGGGGTGGGGCGGGCGGCGGTTCCGGCTCGGCGCTCATCGACCTCGGTAGCGCGGGTGCGGGCAACTTCGCGTTCTACTGCGAATTCGCCTCTGCCGCATTTCTGCTCGTAGTCATCGTGGCGCTCTTCTGCGGCGACACCGTCGCCAGCGAAGCCAGCTGGTCATCGCTGCGTTACCTGCTCGCGATACCGGTCCCGCGCCCGCGACTACTGCGCCAGAAACTCATCGTCGCCCTCTCGCTCAGCCTGGGTGCCAACCTGCTGATCCCGATCTGGTCCTATCTGATCGGTGGAGTGTTCTTCGGATGGGCGCCCGCCCAGTCGCCGCTCGGTGGAAGCTTCGGCACCGCAGAGGGCATCTGGCGACTACTGATCGTCGTGGGCTACGCCAGCTTGCAGTCGCTGTTGGTGGCCGCGCTGGCATTCCTGCTCAGCGTGCTCACCGATGCACCGCTGGGCGCGGTCGGGGGGTCGGTGCTGCTCGTGGTGGTGTCCAACATCCTGGACGCGATCACAGCGCTCGGCTCCTACCGCGATTACCTTCCGACCCACTTCCAATACTCGTGGCTGGACGCGCTGGGACCAGCCGTGAACTGGGACGGAATGATCCGCGGCGCCGGCGTCGCGTTGGTCTACTCGTCAGTATTCTTCGCGCTCGCATGGTGGCGTTTCGGGCGCAAGGACATCGTGAGCTGACCGCCGTGTCACATGTCACTGCGAGCATCTAGATTGAGCATGGTCGCGCGGAGTGCGCGCGACGCCGCCCGCCCTTGTGGCGAGACTGCTAGGAGCACCCAGTGATCGATCCGAGCGCCACTCTGAGAGCTGGCTTGTTGGGCCTGGCCCGCAACGACACCATGCGTCGGACGGTCCAAAAGGCGCCGGTCACCCGTGACGTCGTGCGTCGTTACGTTGCCGGTGAGGGCACCGAGGAAGCCGTGCGGGCCAGCCTCGAGCTACAGGATCACGGGCTGCTGGGCACCCTGGACTTCCTCGGCGAGGATTGCACCGACCTGGAGCAGGCCCGCGGCACCCGCGATGCCTACCTGACCCTGCTGGCGGCGCTGCAGGATGCCGGGCTCACCGAGAACGGCGGTGTCGAGGTCAGTGTGAAGCTCAGTGCGGTCGGCCAGTCACTACCTGACGACGGGCACAAGATCGGCCTGGAGCACGCGCAGCAGATCTGCACTGCGGCGAAGGCTGCCGGCACCACGGTCACCATCGACATGGAGGACCACACCACAACAGACGCCACGCTGGAAGGGGTGCGCGATCTACGCGCGGACTTCCCGTGGGTCGGTGCGGTGCTGCAGGCATATCTGCACCGTACCGAGGCCGACTGCCGTGACCTGGCGACCGCCGGTAGCCGGATCCGGTTGTGCAAGGGCGCCTACGACGAGCCGTCCAGCGTGGCCTACCAGAGTAAGTCGCAGGTCGACCTTTCCTATGTGCGCTGCCTGAAGATCCTGATGCAGGGTGACGGTTACCCGATGGTGGCCAGCCACGACCCTCGACTGGTGCAGATCGCGGGCTCGCTCGCCGACCGGTACCTGCGGGCTTCGGACTCCTTCGAATACCAGATGCTCTACGGCATCCGCACCGCCGAGCAGCAGCGACTGTCCGACGCCGGACATCAGATGCGCGTCTACATCCCGTACGGCGACGAGTGGTACGGCTACTTCATGCGTCGCCTCGCCGAGCGCCCCGCCAACGTCGCCTTCTTCGCGCGATCCCTGGTCAGCCGCGGATGAATGAGCGCGGATGAGTGAGCAGGTATCGAGCGTGCCTGCGCGCGCGGACACCATCGCGATCCTCGGTGCGGGGGTGATGGGCGAAGCGCTGCTCTCGGGGTGGTTGCGTGGCGGCCGCGACGCAGCCACGGTGCTGATCAGTGATCGCAGCGAGGCGCGCACCGAGGCATTGACCGGGCGGTACGGCGTGCAGGCACTGCCCGCTGAGGAAGCCGCAGCAGCCGCAGGCACGCTCGTCATTGCGGTGAAGCCGCAGGACATGCGCGCCCTACTGGAGCAGATCGGCCCACGGCTCGGCGCGCAGACCCTGGTGGTGTCGTTGGCGGCGGGTATCACCACAGCGTTCCTGGAGTCTCACCTGCCGGACGGCACGAGTGTCGCGCGGGTAATGCCCAATACGCCCGCGTTGGTCGACCAGGGCATGTCGGCGGTCAGCCCGGGAGCACACTGCGATACCGACCAGCTCGCGACGGCCACCCGGCTGTTGAGTGACTGCGGCAAGGTCATCTCCCTGCCCGAGCATTATCTGGACGCGGTGACAGCGATCAGCGGTAGCGGACCGGCCTACATCTTCTATGTCGTCGAGGCGATGATCGAGGCGGGCGTGCTGCTCGGGATACCGCGTGCCACGTCCACCGAGCTCGTCGTCCAGACGGTGTACGGCGCCGCCACCATGCTGAAGGAAACCGGTCAACATCCAACGGTGCTGCGCGAGCAGGTCTCCAGCCCGGGTGGCACGACGATGGCTGCCCTGCGGCAACTGGACGACAACAAGGTGCGGGCTGCGTTCCTCACAGCGATCGAGTCTGCGGCTCACCGGTCCGCGGAACTCGCCGGCGGTTCATGACTTTGTCGTCGTCGATCTGTGTTCGCGACGGGGGCGGCGAGCGTGGGACAGTACAGCCATGACTGACATCACGGTTCGGGTCCTCGATGAGCAGGATTGGCAGATCTACCGCGATGTGCGGCTTGCCGCGCTCGCCGACAGCCCCAATGCGTTCGCCGCCAGCGCAGCCCAGGAGCGCCAGTTCGACGACGCGTTCTGGCGCCGTCGGCTCACCAGATCCCGACGGATGGTCGCTCAGCGCGGCGAAGACGTCCTCGGCGTGGTCTCAGTGGGGCGTGCCAGCGAAGAGGACCCGCGCGCCTGCGAGCTCTTCGGATTGTGGGTCACCCCACAGTTGCGTGGCCAGGGCGTGGCCTGGAAGCTGGTGCAGGCGGGCGTCGATCAGGCCGCCACCGACTCCTTCGAGTTCGTCGTCTACTGGGTCGGCACCGACAACGGCCGCGGCGTTGCTTTCGCCAGCAGCTTTGGTTTCCGCCCCACGGACGCTCGTCGTCCGATGGAGGTCACCGGGGTTCCCGATGGTGTAGAGCCGGCCGAACTGGAGGACCCCGAGAACGAAATGGCCATGGTCTACTCCGTCGGAGGCGACGCCAGCGGGGTGCCGAGCTCGCTCTCGTGAGTACTCACCCGCCCGCACCCGCATCCACCTGGATCGTGTGGGACGAGCGGTTGACGCGGTACGACTTCGGGTCCCACCATCCGATGGATCCTCGCCGCCTCGCGCTGACAGCCGCGCTGGCGCGCGATTTCGGTGTCTTCGATACCCCCGGTGTGTCGATCCAGACGCCCCCGGCGCCCTCAGCGGATCTGCTCGATGCCGTCCACAGTCGGGCCTATATCCAGGCAGTTCAGGCCGCTTCGGCCGATCCGGACAAGGCGGACAGTGCCTACGGCCTCGGTACGGAGGATGATCCGGCGTTCGTAGGCATGCACGAGGCTGCCGAGTTGGTGGCTTCCGGAACCCGGCACGTCTGCGATGCCGTCTGGTCCGGGCAGGCACAGCATGGCGTGAACTTCGCCGGGGGCATGCACCATGCGATGCCCGACAAGGCCTCAGGTTTCTGCGTGTACAACGATGCGGCAGTCGGCATTGCCTCGATGCTGGCTGCGGGGGCCGAGCGGGTCGCGTACGTCGATCTGGACGTGCACCACGGCGACGGCGTCGAGCGCATCTTCTGGGACGACCCCCGGGTACTGACGATTTCCATCCACGAAGGTCCGCGCACCCTTTTTCCTGGCACGGGGCATGCCGGCGATGTGGGGGGACCGAACGCGCAGGGATACGCGGTCAATATCGCGCTACCTCCCGGCGTGGGTGACGCCGGGTGGCTGCGTGCCCTGCACGCCGTCGTACCGAGTCTGCTGCGCTCCTTCGAGCCGCAGGTGCTGGTCAGTCAGCACGGATGCGACTCCCACTTCCTGGATCCGTTGGCCAACATGCGGCTGTCCGTCGACGGTCAGCGGACCGCGGCCGAGTCCATGCACGATCTGGCCCATGAGGTCGCCGGTGGCCGTTGGGTAGCGCTCGGTGGCGGGGGATACGAGATTCTCGATGTCGTGCCCCGTACCTGGACCCACCTGATGGCCATTGCAGCGCACCGCCCCATTGCCTGCAACGCCGAGCTCCCGCAGACCTGGCGCGATGAGGCAACCCGGCTGTGCGGCCGACCCGGACCGCCGCGGATGGGTGATGAAGGGTCGAAGGACGGGCGGGTCTGGTGGAAATCGTGGGCCACGGGCGCCGACCCCAGCGATCCGGTCGACCGGTGTGTACAGGCGACCCGGGAAGCGGTCTTTCCCGATCACGGTCTCGATATCTGGTTCGACTGAGGCGGTTTGCGGCGTGTCGACTGGACATCGGCAGCGCGAGCTTCCCAGCGGGCGATGCAGCCCTTAAGGTGCGAGCAGCAGTGTCGGACCAGGTCGGAAGGTACAGGGGAGGCCAGCATGATGGAGGTAGGCAAGGTGGGTGAGGTGACCTTCATGACCGTCGCGGAGGTCGCAGCGATCATGCGGGTCTCGAAGATGACGGTCTATCGGCTCGTGCACAGCGGCGAGCTCGAAGCCGTACGCGTCGGTCGGTCCTTCCGGGTCCCGGAGGCTGCCGTCTCGGCATACCTGACCCAGTCCTACCTGGGCACCGGATGATCGCAGCACCGCCACCCGATGCCCTGACTGCTGGATGCAGCGCTGCTCGATGCACGACCGCGGGCATCCATGGCGTAGCCTGACGGACAGCCTTTTTCAAGCACCTTTCCCGATCATCGAAGGACAGCGGTTACGCATGGGTTCAGTAGTCAAGAAGCGTCGCAAGCGGATGGCCAAGAAGAAGCACCGCAAGTTGCTTCGTAAGACGCGTCACCAGCGCCGCAACAAGAAGAAGTAGCAGCGCACCACCGCAGACCCCTGACGCCCGGCGCGAGCCGTGGCGGGCGGGGGTCTTGCCGTCTGCGAAGTGTTTTCGCCGCCCCGTAGGCTGAGTGGATGGCTTCTACCGTGCTCGTGACCGGCGTGTCCCGGGTCGTAGGTGGTCTCGCAGCCCAGATGCTGTCGACCGACCCCAGCATCGACCGGGTGCTGGCCGTCGATGTCGTGCGACCGGCTCACGACATCGGCAGTGCGCAGTTCGTCCGCGCTGACATTCGCAATCCGATGATCGGCAAGATCATCGAGCAGGAGCACGTCGACACCGTGGTGCATCTCGGCGTTATCGCGACCCAGCGCCAGGCAGGCGGGCGGACGACGCAGAAGGACATCAACGTCATCGGCACGATGCAGCTGCTTGCTGCCTGCCAGCGGGCTCCATCGCTGCGCCGCCTGGTCATCAAGTCCTCCTCGGTCGTCTACGGCGCATCGCCCCGCGACCCGGCGATGTTCTCCGAGGAGATGACTGCGCGGCGCACCCCGCCCAGCGGTTTTGCCAAGGACTCCGTCGAGGTCGAGTCCTACGTGCGTGGTTTCGGTCGCCGCCGTCCCGAGGTCGAGATCGTCGTGATGCGAATGGCCAACGTCATCGGTCCCAGGTTGCGCACGACTTTCTCGGACTTGTTCCGACTGCCCGTGATTCCGACGCCGTTGGGTTTCGACGGGCGCTTCCAGGTACTGCACCTGGACGATGCCGTCGGCGCAATCCGGGTGGCGACGGTGGGCAAGGGTTTCACCGGCGTCGTCAACATCGCCGGCGACGGGGTGCTGACCATCCACCAGGCCGCCCGCATCGCGCGCCGCCCCACGCTTCCAGTGCTCGCCCAGGCAGGTCCGATCGTCTCGCAGCTGACCGCGCGAACCCATGTGGGCACTTTCGACGCCGGGCAGATGGACCTGCTCAAGTTCGGGCGCGGCATGGACACCCGCGCGATGCGCACGACATTCGGTTTCTCGCCGTCCCGTACCACCCGCGAAGCATTCACCGCAGTATTCGGATCGAGCACCTGGCTGCCGGTGCTCGCCCACGCAGGGAGAGCAGATGGCTGACAAACCCACGACCACAGAGTCCGACAGCGCCGGCACGAATGCTGCCGAGCGAAGGCCCGCGCGCAGTGCCTTCGCCGGAGCGCGCAACAACCGTCGGTTACAGGTCGTACCGGACGTCGATCGCGTCGATTCGGGGCCGGTCTCCACCTCCACCGCTACCACCGGCTCCGGCAACGGGCTCGGGCTCGGGCTCGTCGATGCTCTGGTCGGCATGATGCGCGCCGCAGGAGGCGTTGCCGGACTCTCCGGGGAAGACCTGGACCGGCGCATCACCCAGGCCCTGGCGTTCCTGCGGCGCAGGCTCACCGGCGACTACGACATCGACAATTTCGGCTTCGACCAGGAGTTCACCGAACAGGTCTGGCTGCCGCTGCTACGCCCCATCTACCAGCGTTGGTTCCGGGTCGAAGTGCGCGGGATCGAAAATCTCCCGCTCGCGGGTGGCGCCCTGGTCGTGGCCAATCACTCCGGGACGGTGCCGATCGACGGGTTGATGGCCCAGGTGGCCATTCACGACGAGACTCCCGGCCACCGCCATGCCCGGGCACTCGGCGCTGACCTGGTGTTCCAGTCGCCCGGGATCGGCACCCTGGCCCGTAAGACGGGCTCCACCCTGGCGGCGCACTCCGACGCGGAACGGCTGCTACGCGCGGGGGAGCTGGTGTTCGTCTGCCCCGAAGGTTTCAAGGGCGTCGGTAAGCCGTTCAGCGAGCGCTACCGACTGCAGCGGTTCGGTCGCGGCGGGTTCGTCAGCGCCGCGCTGCGCACCGGCGTCCCGATCATCCCCTGCTCGATCGTGGGCGCCGAAGAGATCTATCCCCTGATCGGCAACGCCAAGGGGCTGGCCCGGTTCTTCGGCTTTCCCTATTTCCCGATCACCGCCACCTTCCCGTGGTTGGGGCCGCTCGGACTGGTGCCGCTACCCAGCAAATGGATCATCGAATTCGGCGCCCCGATCCACACTGAAGGCTTCGATCCGGTAGAGGCCGACGACCCGTCGCTGGTTTTCGAACTCACCGACCAGGTGCGCGAGACCATCCAGCAGACGTTGTATTCGCTGCTGTTGCAGCGTCGTTCGGTGTTCTGGTGAGCCGGCAACAACACACCACAGATGCGTCCGGCCCGCGCATCACGCTGATCGGCAAGCCGGGCTGTCACCTGTGCGACCAGGCGCGGGAGATCATCGCTGCAGTCGCCGTTGACACCGGAGCCGGGTGGCGTGAGATCTCGATCCTCGACGACGCCGCGCTGCTGGACAGATACGCCGAGCAGATTCCCGTCACGCTGGTCGACGGCGCTCAGCACGACTACTGGCGGGTGGATGAGCGGCGGTTGCGCGCGGCGCTGCAGGCGAAGCGCACCTCCTGAAGGCTTCAGCAGTTTCTGTGCCTGGGCCCGGTCGCGGGTAATGCTGCAGGTGTAGTGCGGTTTGCGTGCAGGCCCCCGGTCCCCGATTTTGTGCATTCGTTCACAAAGTCTTATGGTCGGGGGGCTTACATCCTCTGTGCGGGCGCCTGGTATAGGTGCCCGCCCACCCCGGGAGGAGTCGGAACTCACGTGACGACTGATCCAACGGCACGCCGGGTCATCCCGGACGCGACCGTGGCACGACTTCCTGGATATCTGCGCGCTCTGCGCCCGATGTTGGCGGACCACATCGAGGTGGTTTCCTCCGAAGAACTGGCGACCGCTGCGGGTGTCCGCTCGGCCGGTCTGCGCAGGGATCTGTCCTATCTCGGCTCATACGGCGTGCGCGGTGTCGGCTACGACGTCCAGCGGCTGGCCAACGAGATCACCCGCGAGCTCGGACTCGTGCGGCCCTGGTCCGTGGCCATCGTCGGGATGGGCAACCTGGGTCACGCGCTCGCCGCGTACAGCGGCTTCGCGAATCGCGGATTCACGGTGTGCTGGCTGGTGGACCACGACCCCGAGATCGTCGGCACCGTGATCGGCGACCTGACCGTTATTGATTTCGACCAGTTCGCGCAGGTGGTGACCGACCAGGTGATCGCCGTCATCGCCACCCCGCCGCACGTCGCTCAAGAGGTGGCGGACTCGGTCGTCGCCCTCGGCGTGCGCTCGATTCTCAACTTCGCGCCCGGAGTGCTTCAGGTGCCTTCCGACACGCAGGTCCGCAGGGTCGACCTGGCCAGCGAGCTGCAGATCCTCGCTTTCCACGAGCAGCGCGGTAAGTCCGCTGAGTCGGCGACGTCGGCAGGGGCGGGCCGATGAGTCTGATCGTCGTCGGTGTCTCCTACCGGACTGCAGACCTGGAGACCCTCGAGCGCGTGGTGTTGAGCAATGCCGCGCAAGAGCACATCGCCGCTTCGCTGGCCGGTAACGAACACGTCAGCGAACTGATGGTGCTCTCGACGTGCAACCGCACCGAGTTGTACGCCGAGGTGGGCACCTTCCACGGGGCCGTTACCTCGATCAGTGAAGCGCTGGCGGCAGCCACGGGTATGCCGATGCCCCAGTTGCGCGACCACCTCTACGTACATTTCGAAGATCGTGCAGTCGCACATCTGTTCTCGGTTGCCGCAGGTCTGGACTCCATGGCGATCGGTGAGAGCCAGGTCATCGGGCAGTTGCGCACCGCTATGCGCGCGGGCCAGGCCGCAGGCCGTCTCGGCACGGCGTTGACCGAGTTGGTGCAGCATGCGCTGCGGGTGGGCAAGCGAGTACACACCGAGACCGCACTGGATCTGGTCAGCCGCTCGTTGGTCGAGCATGCGTTGGACATCGCGGCCGACCGGCTGGGTGAACTGGGCCAGGCGACGGCGGTCGTCATCGGAGCGGGCTCGATGAGCGGGTTGGCAGCTCACACGTTGATGCGTGCCGACATCGGCACGCTGCACATCGTGAACAGGACCCCAGAACGCGCAGCGCGGTTGGCTCAGGCGACAGGTGGTATCCCAGCGACGTGGGAGCAGCTCCCGTCTCTGGTGGCGCAGGCCGACATCGTGATCTCGTGCACCGGAGCCGCCGGACACATCGTCGTACCGCAGTTCCTGGCGGAGCGCGAGGCAGCTTCGCCGGTGGTACTGATCGACCTCGCACTACCTCGCGACGTCGATCCGTCCTGCGCGCAGCTGGATGCCGTCACCGTGCTGACACTCGATGAACTGGGTGCCCGCACGGCCCTGAACGGTCCGGCGCGTGACTCGATGCGTGTGGTGCAGGACATGGTGACGGCCGAAGTGGCGGAGTTCCTCGTACACCGCCGTGCGGCCGCAGTAGGTCCGACTGTTGCAGCCCTGCGGGCGCGGGCTGCCGGCGTCGTCGAGCGGGAGATGGACCGGCTGAGCGGCAAGGTCGAGCTGGACCTGACGCAGGCAGCCCAGGTGCGTCAGGCACTGCACCGGGTGGCCGAGAAGATCCTGCACACCCCCACGGTGCGGATCAAGCAACTGGTCGGTGAAGAGCAGGTGCCGGGACAGGGCCAGCAGGACTACACGGCCTTGATGCGTACGTTGTTCGATCTGGATCCGCACGAGCACCGGGTCAGCGCATTGCCGGACGGTGAGACCGAATGATGATCCGACTGGGAACCCGCCGGAGCCTGCTGGCAACCACTCAGAGCGAGGGCGTCGCTGATGCGTTGCGGGCCCTGGGCCATGACGTGGAACTGGTGATGATCACCACCGAGGGCGATATCAACCACGCTCCCCTGGAAACCATGGGCGGCACAGGTGTCTTCGCGGCTGCGCTGCGCAAGTCGCTGTTGGCCGGCGAGGTGGATCTGGCGGTGCACTCGCTGAAGGATCTGCCGGTCGCGCCCGAGCCTGGCCTCGTCGTGACGGCGACGCCCCGTCGCGAGGATCCCCGCGATGCGGTCATCGCCCGTGACGGGCTGACCCTCGCGCAGCTACCCCAGGGTGCGGTGGTCGCCACCGGTTCGCCACGGCGGGTCGCTCAGCTGAACGCGCTCGGACTGGGCGTGGTCACCCGGGGCATCCGCGGCAATGTCGGCACCCGCGTCGCTGCGGTCACCGACGGCAAAGTCGACGCCGTGGTGCTCGCTCGCGCCGGGCTGGCGCGCCTCGGGCGTACTGATGAGATCACCGAGGTGCTGGATCCGTTGCAGATGCTCCCGGCGCCCGGTCAGGGAGCACTGGCCCTGGAAGTACGCGCCGAGGCCACCGAGTTGCGTTCTGTCCTGGCGCAACTGGATGACTTCGATACGCGCGCGGCTGTCACCGCAGAACGCGCGCTGCTCGCGGCATTGCAGGCCGGGTGCTCCTCACCGATCGGGGCACTCGCCGAAGTGGTCGAGGAACTCGACGGCTCACTACACATCTCCCTGCGTGCATTCGTAGGGAGTAGGGACGGCAGTCTCGAGCTGCGCAGGTCGGTGACCGGCCCCATTGAGGACGCCGCCGAACTGGGTCAGGAACTAGCCAGGCTCCTCCTGCGGGATGGTGCCGCCGATGTCATACCCCAAGGGGCGTCTCCCATCTCGGATGCGTCCCTGCCCACCCCCGAAGACCTCGTCCCAACGATCGCCGCGGAGCGTGAATCGTGAGCTCGACCAATGCACCCACCCGTAAGAACAACACCACCTCAACCGTCTCTTTCGTCGGGTCAGGCCCCGGTGACCAGGGGCTGCTGACCATGCGCGCCGTGGATCTGTTGCGCCGCGCCGACGTCATCGTCATCGATCAGGTGGCCCGCGAGAGTTTCGTGGCGCCGTACGCCCAGCCAGAGGTAGTGATCGTTGATGCCGGGCACGGCGAGGCGGGTCAACCGCTCACCAGAGCCTCCCGGGCCAAGCTCCTGCTGCGCACCGCCAAGGCGGCCGTGCCCAGTGACCCAGATGCCTGTGAAGCACTCGTCGTGCGACTGATGGACGGCGATCCAGCAATGTTCAACGGCCTTGCCGAAGAGGCCACTGCGTTGCACAAGGCTGGTATTCCTTTCGAGGTCGTGCCGGGCGTCAGCGCGGTTTCAGCTGTTCCTGCATACGCAGGTATTCCGTTGACCGCGAACGGAACCCGCGCTGTACACATCATCAATGCTGCCGATGTGAAGGTTTCCAAGGTGGCGGCCAGCACATGGGAGCGGTCCACCGCCGACGACACGACCGTCGTGCTACTCGGCCAGGCCGAGCAGCTCGCAGAGGCCCTCTCCCGGCTGCTGGCAGCCGGACGTGATGCCGCCACGCCGGTCGCACTCACTTCGCAGGGCACCTCCATCGAGCAGGTCACCCACACGGTGCTGCTCGGCGAGGCCAGCGACGCGGTGCGGGCCGACACGATGCACTCTCCGACGCTCGCCGTGGTCGGATCTACTGTTTCGTTGCGCGAGGACCTGTCGTGGTGGGAGACCAAGCCACTCTTCGGTTGGAATGTCCTGGTGCCTCGGACCAAGGAGCAGGCCGGCACGATGACGGCCCGCCTGGAATCCTTCGGTGCCTGCAGCGACGTGGTGCCGACGATCAGCGTGGAGCCGCCCCGCACGCCCCAGCAGATGGAGCGCGCGATCAAGGGCCTGGTCACCGGGCGCTACGAGTGGGTCGGTTTCACTTCGGCCAACGCAGTCCGTGCGGTGCGTGAGAAGTTCGTCGAATTCGGTCTCGACGCACGGGCGTTCGCGGGTTTGAAGATTGCCGCAGTAGGTGGCGTGACGGCCGATTCACTGCGCGAGTGGGGCCTGGAGCCCGACCTCGTACCGACCGGTGAACAGTCTGCCAAGGGGCTGCTCGCCGAGTGGCCCGAATACGACGACATCCTCGATCCGATCAACCGGGTCTTCCTGCCCCGCGCCGACATTGCCACCGACACGTTGTGCGCCGGTCTGCAGGAGATGGGTTGGGAGGTGGACGACGTCACTGCCTACCGGACCGTGCGCGCCGCGCCGCCGGCTCCCGAGGTGCGTGAGGCGATCAAGGCGGGGCGGTTCGACGCCGTGCTCTTCACCTCCAGTTCCACTGTGCGCAACCTCGTCGGAATCGCCGGCAAGCCGCACGCCTCCACCGTGGTCGCGTGTATCGGGCCGGCAACTGCGAAGACGGCAGAGGAGCACGGACTGCGCGTCGACGTGCTGGCCCCTGAACCGTCGGCAACCGCACTGGTCGAGGCGCTCGCGGACTATGGTCGCGGCCTCGCGCTGTCGGCCAGCCAGGCGGGCGAAGACGTGCGGCGGCCCAGCGAACGGCGGTCTGCGGCTCGTCGTAAGGCGAAAGCCTGATGGAGCCGCTCATGCAGCGCCCACGTCGGTTACGGCAGAATCGCGCTGTCCGCCGGCTGGTGGCTGAGAACCGGTTGCACGCGGCGGATCTGGTGCTGCCCCTCTTCGTGAAGGAGGGCCTCACCGAGGCGGTCGCGCTCACGTCGATGCCGGGCGTCATGCAGCACAGCCTGGACTCGTTGGTCGTGGCTGCGCGCGATGCCGTGCGGGCCGGAGTGGGCGGCGTGATGCTCTTCGGCGTCCCCAGCGTCCGGGATGAGACCGGCACGGGTGCAACGGATCCGGACGGCATCCTGAATGTCGCGCTGCGCAGGTTGCGCGATGAACTGGGCGACGAGACGGTGCTGATGGCTGATCTGTGCCTGGACGAGTTCACCTCGCACGGGCACTGCGGTGTGCTCGACGACCAGGGCCGGGTGGACAACGACGCGACGCTGCTGCGATATGCACAGATGGCGGTTGAGCAGGCGCGAGCGGGGGCTCACGTCGTGGGCCTGTCGGGCATGATGGACGGCCAGGTCGGCGTATGTCGGGCGGCTCTGGACGACGCGGGATACCCCGACACGGTGATCCTCGCGTACGCCGCCAAATACGCCTCGGCCGCGTACGGGCCGTTCCGCGAGGCAGTGGAGTCGACGTTGGACGGCGACCGCCGCACCTACCAGCAGGACCCGGCCAACTTCGCGGAGTCGATGCGTGAGGTCACGCTCGACCTGGCCGAGGGCGCCGATATCGTGATGGTCAAGCCTGCGCTGCTCTGTCTGGACGTGCTGAAAGCTGTCGCCGAGCGGGTCGATATACCGGTTGCGGCGTATCAGGTGAGCGGCGAGATGGCGATGATCGAGGCGGCCGGCGCCAGCGGCTGGATTGATCGAGAGGCCATGATTTTGGAGTCTCTCACCTGTATCAAGCGGGCAGGTGCCGGCATCATCTTGACGTATTACGCCGTCGAGGTGGCGGCGCAGCTTGCGGGCGAGTTTCGCCGATCCTGAGGTCAGGGGTAGTGTCCCGCCATCGTGGATGGGAAAATTATGCACACCGAAGACCCGTGGCTGACGGAGGCCGAGCAGCACGCATGGCGTTCTTACCTGCGTGCGAGTCGCCACCTCGAAGTGCGGCTGGACAACGAACTACAGAGCGCGGGCCTGTCGTTCGCTGAGTACGAGTTGCTCTCCATGTTGTCCGAAGCGCCCGACGGCACCATGCGCATGAGCGCACTTGCCGAGCAGATCGTCCAGTCACGCAGCCGCGTCACCCACACCGCCAACAGGCTGGAGCGTCGCTCCTGGGTGACCCGCAGCAACGCACTGGAGGACCGGCGGGGTGTGCTGCTGGCGCTGACTCCCAGCGGCTGGGACACCGTGCGCCGTGCCTCGCGCGTGCATGTCAACGGGGTCCGCCAACACTTCATCGACCAGATCGATCAGGCTGATCTGGGTGTGCTGGGTCAGGCAATGGACGAGGTACGTCGCCACCTCACCGGTCAGGACACCGCGGTCAGCTGAGACACTTTGGGTATGTCTGCTGCTGCGTCCACGCGTCGTTCCGATGAGTTACTGGCGGCGGCGCGCAGCGTCATACCGGGTGGGGTCAATTCCCCGGTGCGGGCCTTCCGGTCCGTCGGGGGCACGCCGCGGTTCATGGCGTCGGGGAAGGGCCCATGGCTCACCGACGTCGACGGCAACCGGTACGTCGATCTGATCTGCTCCTGGGGTCCGATGATCCTCGGGCACACCCACCCGGACGTCGAGCGGGCAGTACGCGAGGCGGCGGCGAAGGGGTTCTCGTTCGGTACTCCGAGTGAGAACGAGGTGGCTCTGGCAGCCGAGATCGTCGACCGGGTCGCCCCGCTGGAGCAGGTTCGACTGGTCAGCTCCGGCACCGAGGCGACGATGAGCGCGTTGCGCCTGGCTCGCGGTGCCACCGGTCGCAGCAAGGTCGTGAAGTTCGCCGGTTGCTATCACGGTCACGTCGATGCTCTCCTGGCGGCGGCGGGCAGCGGATTGGCGACGTTCGCGCTGCCGGATTCGGCCGGCGTACCCGCCTCCAGCGCGCACGAGACGATTGTGCTGCCCTACAACGACGTCGCAGCGCTCGAGGCGGCGTTCGCCGAACATGGCGACCAGATCGCCTGCGTGATCACTGAAGCAGCGGCCGGAAATATGGGCGTCGTGCCACCGGCGCCCGGGTTCACCGCTGCGCTACGCCGGGTCACGAGTGCCCACGGGGCGTTGCTGATCAGTGATGAGGTGATGACCGGCTTCCGCTGCTCACGCGCCGGATGGTTCGGGCTGGAGGGTGAGCCCGAGGGGGGTGCACCGGATCTGTTCACCTTCGGCAAGGTCATGGGCGGCGGTTTCCCGGCGGCCGCCTTCGGTGGCTCGGCGCAGCTGATGTCGCACCTGGCTCCCGACGGGCCGGTCTACCAGGCGGGCACGCTGTCGGGGAATCCTGTGGCGTCTGCCGCGGGTCTGGCGACCCTGCAAGGGTGCACCGCCGAGGTCTATGCACGCATCGGCGAGGTGAGCGACACGCTCGTCGAGGGCGTCACGCAGGCGCTGACCACTGCCGGCGTGCCGCACGTCGTCGGTCGCGCGGGCTCGATGTTCAGCGTCTTTTTCCGCGACCGCCCGGTGCACGCCTACGACGACGCGCGCGATCAGGACACTGCCGCGTTCGGCCGGTTCTTCCACTCGATGCTCGACTCGGGTGTGCACCTGCCCCCGAGCGCCTTCGAATCATGGTTCGTCAGCGCCTCGCATGACGACGAGGCCGTCGAGACGATCCTCGCCGCGTTCCCCGCTGCGGCCCGGGCGGCTGCGCAGGCCTGAGTGCGGCGTGTGCACGTCGACCCGAGGGCGATGCAGGTCACACAGGCTCGGATGCGAAACTTGGACGTATGAGCAGCAGTGACCGCACCACCGTTCACCTGGTGCGACACGGGGAGGTCTACAACCCGGGCAAGGTCCTCTACGGACGGATGCCCGGATTCGAACTTTCGACGCTCGGCGTGCAGATGGCACACCTGAGCGCCGCCTATCTGCGGGACCACGACATCGTGCACCTCGTCTCGTCGCCGCTGGAGCGGGCGCAGCAGACGATCGAGCCGCTGGCCGAAGCCGCGCATCTTCCCGTCACGTTGGACGAGCGGGTCATCGAGGCCGACAACGACTTCGAGGGACTGACGGTGGGGTCCAACCCCAAGCAACTGCTGCACCCCAGGTTCTGGCCAAAACTGATCAACCCGACCAAGCCGTCATGGGGCGAGCCGTACACGCAGATCGCCGCCCGGATGCGAGCCGCCATCGACGACGCGCGCCGCGCCGCGCAGGGCCACGAGGCAGTCATCGTCTCCCATCAGTTGCCGGTGTGGATCGCCCGCCTCGACGCGCAGGGCCAACGACTCTGGCACTCACCGACCAAGCGTGAGTGCTCCCTCGCCTCGGTCACCAGCCTGACGTTCGACGGGGCCACTTTGCGGAACGTGACGTATGCGGAGCCGGCCGCTTCGCTGCTCGCGCAGGCCTCCGTGGTGCCGGGCGCATGAGGCGTCAACTGGCCGCAGCAGCGGCGTGCGCTGCCATCGCGCTGACCGGGTGCAGCAACGGCGGAGGCGGCAACGGTATCGGTGACGCAGCCAACAACGCGGGCGGTGGGTCCGCGAATGGTCCGGTGGTGCAGGTGCCACCTGCGAAACGGGGTAAGCCGCTCACGATCTCCGGCACGCTGCTGACCGGTCAGCCGTGGTCCACCTCCGATGTCCAGGGGAAGATCGTCGTACTCAATGTATGGGGATCGTGGTGCGGGCCGTGCCAGGGCGAATTCGCGGGTTTGCAGAAGGTGTGGACGGGGCTGCAGGCTGCCGGCAAACCGGTGCAGCTGATCGGGCAGGATTACAAAGAAGACCCTGCGACGGCGCTGGCCACTGTCAAGCAGCGCGGCCTGACCTACCCGTCACTACGCGACGACAACGGTAAGACAGTCCTGAGCCTGGGCAGCAACTTCGTAGCGCCGCCGACCACCATCGTGTTGGACACCCGCCATCGCATCGCGGCGCGGGTCACCGGTCCGGTGGACGTTACGACTCTGAACGGCCTGATCTCCGACACACTTGCCGGTAAGTGAGCCGCATCCGGTGACCGCGCTCTCCACCGATGTGACGCAGGTGGTCGCCAGCGGCAGCTTGCCGCTGGCGCTGGGTCTGGCTCTCGTCGCCGGCTTCGTATCTTTCGCGTCGCCGTGCGTGCTTCCGCTCGTACCTGGATTCTTGGCCTACGTGACCGGTCTGACGGACGAGCGGCGCCGTACGCGACTGATCTCCGGCGCTTTGCTCTTCGTGCTCGGGTTCGGTGTCGTCCTGGTGAGTGTGTCCGTCGCGATCTCCTGGGTGCACGAGTTGACCCTGGGGTATCAGGACGTCGTGACGCGGGTCGGCGGGGTCGTCGTCATTCTGTTGGCGCTGGTCTACCTCGGTCTCATCGGCCAGCGCGGGTTGTCGGTGCGGTGGCGGCCCACTGCCGGTCTGCTCGGAGCGCCGCTGCTCGGTGTCGTCTTCGGCCTCGGGATGAGCCCGTGTGTCGGACCGGTCTACGGCGCGATTCTCTTGAGTGCAACGTCGAGCGGGTCGACCGGCGGGCCGGCCACGCGTGGTTTGGTGCTGGCAATCGCGTACACGATCGGGCTCGGTATCCCGTTCGTACTGATCGCCGCAGGGTGGGCGAAAGCTGAGCGTGCCTCGCGGTGGGTCCGTGACCACCACCGGCCGATTCAGTTGATCGGTGGAGGGCTCATGCTGGTGGTCGGGATTCTGATGGTGACTGGAGAGTGGCAGCAGATGATCTTGTGGGTACAGAGCCGCGTAGCTGGATCCGGATTCGATCCGGTGATCTGATGAGTAGTGCTATCACCCAGCCGAAGTTGGGCTTCTTCGGCACGCTGCGGTGGACCTGGCGTCAGCTCACCTCGATGCGCACGGCACTGTTCCTGCTGTTGCTGATCGCTGTCGCCGCGATCCCCGGCTCGATCATCCCGCAGACCGGTATCGACGCCCGGCGGGTTGCTCAGTACAAGCTGGACCACACGACCTTGGCGCCGGTTCTGGGCAAGCTGGGCTTCTTCAATGTCTTTGTCTCTCCCTGGTTCGCGGCCATCTACCTGCTGCTGCTGGTATCGCTGGTCGGTTGTGTCCTGCCACGGGTGCGCATCCATCTACGCAACGTGCGGGCACCAGTGCCGCGGACCCCGAAGAACCTGTCCCGGCTGCCCGCTTACGTGCAGCACCAGGTCGAAGAATCTCCTGACGTCGTGCTGGACCGGGTGCGGGAGGTCCTGCGGCGCAAGCGGTACCGGGTCCGGGAAGATCAAATGCCGGCAGGATCGCCGGTCGGTTCCTACTCTGTCGCCGCCGAGGCGGGCCGGATGCGCGAGACCGGCAACCTCATCTTCCACAGCTGCCTGATCGCAGTGGTGCTCGCTGTTGCCGCGGGGCATCTGTGGGGGTGGCGGGCTGACGTGATCGTGCCGGTGGGTGGAGGTTTCGCGAATGCCCAAGGCAGCTACGACACGGTCAATGCCGGGCCGCTGGTCGACACCAGCAAGTTCCTGCCGTGGAGGGTGGACTTGAACAGGCTCGATGTCACGTTCGAGGACAGGGTGCCGTCGACCTCGCCGCAGTACGGGCAGCCACGTAACTTCACGGCGTACACCACCGTGACGGACGGCAACAAGTCCCCGGTCAAGAAGACCATTTCGGTCAACGACTCGCTGTCGATCGGCGGCAGCAACGTCTACCTGCTCGGCAACGGGTACGCGCCGAAGGTGACGGTGCGTGGGCCGAAGGGCAACGTGCTGTATTCGCAGGCCACCCCCTTCCTCGCCCAGGACAACGACTACAAATCCACCGGTGCCATCAAGGTGACCGCGGCGGGGTTGGGCTTCAACGGCTTCTTCCTGCCGACGGCAGCGTTCTCGGATGCCTCCGGCCCGGTCTCGACCTTTCCCGCGCTGAAGGACCCGGCGCTGGTTCTCGCGATGTTCAAGGGCAACCTCTTTCCCGGTGACGCCCCGCAGTCGGTCTACACCCTGGATCCCACTGGTATGAAGCAGGTCAGGACACCTGACGGGCAGCCGGTGCGTCTCGTGGTGAAGCTCGGGCAGACCGTCAAGCTGCCCGGTAACGCCGGCACGATCACCCTGGACAGCGTTCCGCGGTGGGCTGGATTGTCGACCAGGCACGATCCGGGCAAAATGCCCGCGCTGTACGGGTCGCTCCTGGGCCTGCTCGGGCTGATCATGTCGATGACGCTGCGGCGGCGTCGGGTCTTCGTGAAGGTCACTGCGGACCCGGAAGATCCCACGCGTAGCCTGGTCAGTGTCGGTGGTCTGGCCAAGGGTCAGGACCCGAGGCTGAACGTGGCCATCGATGCGCTGGCGCAGGAAATGGCCGGTAGCAAGACCTCGCACAAACCCGTTCGCACACAGGCAGGCGCACACTCATGATCACCGATTTCTCCGGCGAACAGATCAATCCCGGTTTGGCGAGTTTGTCCTCGAATTTCTTGTGGGCCTCCGCGCTGGTACTGACCCTGGCGATGATCTCCTTCGCCCTCGACCTGGCCGGTGCGCCCGGTCGGGCTGAGCGAGTCACCGCACGTGAGAAGCAGTCATTGATGCGTCGCGCTGAGGGCAACGGCGATGTCATGGTGGACGCCCCGGCGTCGGTCGACACCGTGACCGAGCCGCGCAAGTGGGCCGGCATCGGGATGTCCCTCTCATGGCTGGGTACGTTGCTGCTGGTGGCGGCCGTGGTGACCCGGACGATGGCAGTTCAACGTCCCCCGCTGGGCAATATGTACGAATTCTCGATGGTCGGTTGCATGTTCGCGATGTTGGCGTTCCTGGGCTGGTCGTTGCGCTCGGACATCCGCTGGCTGGGCGTCTTCATCACGTTGCCGATTGTGCTGTTCGAGATGCTCGACGCGGTCATCTACTACACCGCAGCCAGCGCGCTGTTGCCTTCTCTGCAGAGTTACTGGCTGTCCATCCACGTCAGTGTCGCCACTTTGTCGGTGGGCCTGTCGACGCTGGCCTTCAGCCTGACCCTGGCCTACTTCGCACAGAACTGGCGCGACGAGCAGCGCGCCAAGGGTAAGGACAAGTGGAAGTTCCTCGACGCGTTGCCGTCGGCGCAGTCGCTGGACCGCACCACGTACGGCGTGCTCATCGTCGCGTTCCCCATGTGGACGTTCACCCTCATCGCAGGTGCGATCTGGGCGCAGGAGGCCTGGGGTCACTACTGGAACTGGGATCCCAAAGAGGTCTGGACCCTCGTCATCTGGATCGTCTACGCCGCCTACCTGCACGCCCGCGCCACGGCCGGGTGGAGCGGCAAGCGGGCCGCGTACATCGCGCTCGCCGGGTTTGTCGCAATCCTGATCAACTACGGCATCGTCAACGTCTTCTTCGTCGGGCAGCACTCCTACTCGGGGCTCTGAGTGATGGCTCGCTATTCGCTGATGCGAATCTCGATCTTCTTCCTCACCCTTATCGCGCTCTGGTTCGCTCAGCTACGGGGGTGGCCCCTACTGGTCTCCTCAGCGCTCATCTCCGCAGTGATCTCCGTCTACGCGTTGAAGGTGCCCCGTGAGCGGTTCGCCGCGCAGGTCGAGCGCCGGGTGGAGAAGAAGCGGGTCAAAGCCGACGCGATGCGCACCGCCGAGGACAACGACGACTGAGGCTCGATGAGCACCACTACCTTCCGGCTGTCTTCTGGGTGCGGGTCGGCGCCTGAGTGTCGCCTTTTCTACCGCCCCGGTGGTGGGGCGGGCAGCTTCAGTAGAGATGGTTGGTGCTGGTCAGGACCAGCAGGGGTTCTGCGGGGCTGGTGATCGTGGTGGTGCCGGGTAAGTCGGTCCAGGCGCCGCCGTCGAGCGTGTACTGCCCGGCATATGTGGTGGTGACGGTGGCTCGGAAGCTGCCGGGATTGTTGTACGCATGGCGTATGTCGCCGGTGGGCCAGGGGCCGCCGAGGGAGGTCGTGGGCCCGCTGTCGGTGCCGTCGCCAAAGCTGTAGCTGTTGCTCTTCAGGGTGGGTCGAATTTTGATGGTGCGACCCAGGAGGGTGACGGTGCGCTCTTCGCCCGGTTCGTAGCCGGTGGTCGGCCAGCTCAGTTGGAAGTAGGTGGGCAATGTGACGAGTGTCCGGTTATTCACCGGTTGAATGGACAGCTGGGGTTTTGTGAAGGGGGTGAGTGACCATTCGTGTTCGATCATTGCCAGGGTCAGGCGGGGTTTATGAGATCCAGGGACCAGTTCGGGCCAACAGGTGGTTCCCACGTTGTCCCATGGGCCGCGGATTTTGCCGTCGACATCCACGCGTCGCCAAATGCGGTAGACGTCGCCGGTTCCGGCATTCTCGATATTTTTACAGCCTTGCATAGCCGCTCCGCAAGGTATCTCCTCCCGGCCCGGGAAGTTGGAGGGGCAGCGGAACTTCGTGTCGTACTCATACTTTGTGCCCGGCTTATACGTCGTCGTGCCTACTTTTCCGCCGCCAGCAGTCGCCTCTGGAAGCGCCGCAGTCTGGGCCTTACTCAGATCGATCTGAACCCCATCACTCGAAATAGAGCAATCGAAGTGAACGCAATCCGCGCTGATTATGCTGCGACCCGCAGCACCTGAAGGCTGAAGCAATCCTGCGAGAGGAAGGGTCAAGATCGCTGTGACCAATGTAATCCTATTTGTAGTCACCGGGGACCACATCCAGATCAAACTTTATCTTTGAGATAATCCAGTGGTTATTCCACGAAAAATAAAAGGCAAGCCCTCCGCGCGTTACTTCTGGGTATGTTTCTAGGGTGCGGCCTGTCGAATCTAGTTTCTTCACACGAAGTCCACGGCAGACTATTTCAACTACAGTTTCATCAGGTGATTGCGGGAACCGTATACCTAATATTTTGAAGGAGTCCGTTGCGTAGTGAGTGTGTGATCGCTGCAGAGAGGCGACAGTTTCGGAATAATTGTTGCAGGTTTTGCAGGTGGGGAGTGCTAAAGGTTCGAGGATTCCGGTTTGGGGATTCTTGCCGGTCTCGTTGATCTGGTCGATGTAATGCTTCGCGAAGGCGATGCGGCCGGCGTCGGTGTGTGCTCGTGCGGCCATGGGAACGCTGGCTGGTCCGGTGTACTCGTCCTGCGAGGGGCTGGGGGCGGGCTTGCTGGACGTCGTCGATGTTGTTGCGCCCGACGTCGGCATTTTCGACATGGTCGGGGTGGAGGGCGCAGGCTTCGGATTCCCCGAGCATCCGGACACGCTGCTGACTGTCAGCACCGCCAAGAGCGCGGTTGTGATTGTGATGCGGATCTGTGACATCGGTGTCCTCCCCGGCTCCAGCGAGGGTGCTGGTGTGTCCGTGCTGCCGGCGAAGGCAGGTAAAACAGACAGCATTACCGACGCAGGGGCCTTGTGGGGGATATCCACAGGAAAAAATCGAACAAATCCCCGCAGGTTCCCAGGGCTGGCAACGGGGAGGGGGTCAGCGGAGCGCGTACCCGAGGTAGAAACCCACGCCGAGCAGCAAGCCGTACACGAGAGCAGCGATGCTGGTGCCCGCAATAGCCGGAATCAGGTCACGGCCACAGGTTCCGCGCAGGATCAACAGCATCGGCTTGACGGCGGCGGCAACGCCGAGAAGCGCGAGCGCGGCGTACGGGTGGGTCACCGCAGCTCCGATGGCAGCTAGCAGCGCCAGGATCATGAGCCCCAGGTAGAAGAACGCGGTACCGCGCTCACCCATCCGCACTGCGAGGGTGCGTTTGCCGACCTCGCGGTCGCCGGGGATGTCGCGCAGGTTGTTGGCGACCAGCACCGCACAGGCCATGGCACCGACGCCCACGGCGGCACACCAGGTGGCCCATTCCACCCGGCCGGCTTGTGTGTAGGTCGTGCCGAGCGTTGCGACGAGGCCGAAGAAGACGAAGACGAACAACTCGCCGAGCCCGAAATAGCCGTACGGGTTCTTGCCGCCGGTGTACTTCCAGGCGGCGACGATAGCGGCCACTCCGACGATCAGTAGCCAGAACTCGTTCGCCAGCGCGACCAGCGCAAGTCCGCAGAGCGCCGCAAATCCGAACGACATGAACGCAGCAAATTTGACGTTGTTTGCCGGTGCGAGCTTCTGACCGACCAACCGGACCGGCCCGACGCGCTCGTTGTCGGTGCCTCGGATGCCGTCGGAGTAGTCGTTGGCGTAATTCACCCCGACCTGCAGACTGATCGCCACCAGGAGCGCGAGCAGGGCGTGTGCGGTGTTGGCGCGCTCCATCGCGTACGCCGCTCCGGTTCCAGCGGCCACGGGTGCAACGGCTAGGGGCAGGGTGCGGGGCCGGGCACCGGCCACCCACTGATTCAAGGTCGCCATGGCGCGCGGAGTTGCCTTTCGAAAGCTGCGGGAGGTCGGTCAATCTTCCCACCCGGGCAGGGCGGCCAATGCCACCCGGTCCGGTTTGCCGGGCCCGCGCACTGGTATCTGCTCGAGCACCAGTAGTCGCCGGGGCAGCGCGTACGCCGGAAGTTCGCTTCGCAGTGCCTCTCGCAACCCCCTTACGTCCCACGTTTTGGACATGCTGAACGGGGCAGATATGCCCCGTTCAGCATGTCCAAAACGCGGGACGAGAGCGACTGAGACCGCGTTGCCCCACTCGGGATCCGGTAGCGCGAGCGCCACGACTTCTGCGACTCCCGGCAGCCCCGCGACCGCTGCTTCGACAACTGACGGAGCGACTTTCATGCCGCCGGTGATGATCACGTCATCGAGACGGCCGAGCACGTGCAGTACGCCGTCGTGCAGCTCGCCGAGGTCGTCGGTGCGGAAACGCCGCGGCGTGCACGCGAGGTCGAAAGCGTTCGATGTGCGCTCAGGGTCGCCGAGGTAACCGGATGCGATCGTCGGCCCGGACAGAACGACTCGGCCGTCGTCCAGGCTCACCTCGACACCTGACAGGGGGATTCCGTCGTAGACGCAACCGCCCGCCGTCTCGCTCATCCCGTAGGTCGTGAGCACCCGCAGCCCCTCCTCGGCTGCCCTTGCGAGCAGGGCGGGAGGGGCCGCGGCGCCCCCGAGCAGGATCGCGGCGTAGCGCCGCAGACTCCCCGGAGCGGTCTCCAGCAATCTGCCGAGCTGGGTCGGCACCAGAGCTGTGTAGGCGCGCTCGTGTGTGAGTTCTGCGGTGAGCGCTACGAATCCGCCGACGGTGAAATCCTCGAGCGCGAGCAGCTCGGTCCCCGCGCAGATCGAGCGCACGACGACCTGAGTTCCTGCGACGTGCTGCGCCGGCATCGCGAGCAGCCACTGACCGGGCCCGCCCAGGCGCTCATGGGTGGCTTCCGCGCTCGCCCGCAGGGCGGCAGCCGTCAGCATCGCTCGTTTCGGCACGCCGGTCGAGCCCGACGTGCTGACCACCAGTGCCAATCCGTCCGGTAGCGGGGCTGATGGCAGTGCGCCTGCATTCGGCGCGAGTGCGGGACCGGTGCCGTCCAATGCCGCGACCAGGGAGGCGCGGTAGTCCTGCACGTCCCCTGGGAGGACGGCGTAGGGGCGTAGGGCTGGCACGGTCAACCAGCCTAGGCGGCACATCTATCGTTGCCGTATGACCAAGCGCATCGCCGTTGTGACCGGAGCAAGTAGTGGCATCGGGGAGGCGTCGGCCAGACGGCTGGCTGCCGACGGGTTCGAGGTGATCTGTGCGGCCCGCCGCGTCGACCGGATCGAAGCCCTCGCCCGGGACATCGGTGGCCGCGCTGTGGAGTGCGACGTGACCGTTGCAGCCGATGTCGCGCGTCTCGCGCAGGTGGCGGGCGACCGCGTCGACCTGATCTTCGCCAACGCCGGAAACGCGATCGGCGTCGACCCGGTCGCGACCGCCAACCTCGACGACTGGCGTGCGATGTACGAGGTCAACGTGCTCGGCGCGGTGTCCACGATCCAGGCGCTGCTGCCCGCTGCGATCACCGCGCACGGCACGATCCTGGCGATGAGTTCGTACGCCGCGATCGCGCCCTACGAAGGCGGCGGCGGCTACTGCGGCGTGAAGGCGGCGGTGCGCTCGATGATCGGATCACTGCGACTGGAGCTGTGGGACAAGCCGATACGTATCTGCGAGATCGAGCCTGGAATGGTCGCCACGCCGGAGTTCACCCTCAACCGTCTCGGCGGCGACCAGGAGAAGGCGGACTCGACCTACCGCGGGGTGAAGGGTGGGCCGCTGACTGCGGACGACATCGCGCGGATCGTCGCGTTCGTCGCCGGACAGCCGGAGCATGTCAACCTCGACAGCATCCTGGTGCGGCCGCGTGCACAGGCCAGCAAGGACAAGGTCGACCGCGAATGATGCAGACCGAGGACATTCTCGCGCTCCTGCAGCAGGTGGGGGAGCAGGTCGTCACCCCCCGTTTCCGCTCGCTGTCTGCCGGGCAGGTGATGGAGAAGAATCCAGGTGACCTGGTGACGGTGGCCGATCGGGAGGCCGAGGTGCTGATCACGGCCAGGTTGCGGGAGGCCTACCCCGACGTACTGATCGTCGGAGAAGAGGCCGTAGCGGGCGATCCGGCTCTGCTGGAAGCAGCGCATACTGAGCGCGATTTCTTTACCGTCGATCCGATCGACGGCACCAAGAACTTCGTGCACGGGTCTGTCGACCACGCGATGATGATCGGCGAAGTACGCGGCGGGGTGCCGGTGCGCGCCTGGATCTGGCAGCCGGAATACGGCGATTCGTACGTCGCGGAGCGCGGCGCGGGTGCCTACTGCAACGGCGAGCGGCTCGCCGGTCGTGAGTCGCACGATCCTGCGGACGGGCGCACCTCCGACCGGGCGAAGATCGGTCGGACGCCGACCGGTCTGGAACCACTGACGCTGACCTGGGTCAGCTGCGGGATCGACTACCCGAAGCTCGCCACCGGTGCATGCGACTTCGTGCTCTACCGCTCGGTGATGCCGTGGGACCACATCCCCGGCGCGCTGATCGTCAGTGAGGTCGGCGGCCAGGTCGGGCACCTCGACGGTCGTGCGTACGAACCGGGCAGCCTCGCGAAACCGTTGCTCGCAGCGGCTACCCCGGAACTCTTCGAACAGGTACGAGGCCCGCTCGCCGCACTCTGACCTCCGGCGCGCCGGTCAGGTGGTGGCGAGTTCGGCGTGGCAGGCGATCACCCGGTCGCGCCACCACTGGGTGCGCTCGGCCGACGCAGCCCAGTGAACGAGCAGACGCTCCGAGACCTCCGGCCGGCGCACCCGCAACGAACCGCCCTGTGGCACCAGCCGGTCGGTGACAACGTCTCCTTCGAGCAGCTCGACCGTGCCCAGTCCGCAGGCGAATTCCAGCGTCGGTAAGGCCGCGGCGAGCGCCAGACCGGCGGCGATGCCGACGCTGGAGTCCAGCGCGCTGGAGACCACGATCGGCAGCCCGCACTCGTCGGCGATCGCAAGGGCGGCCTGCACCCCGCCCAGCGGCGCAACCTTGATCACCGCGACGTCCGCAGCCCCGAGCTGCGCCACCCGCAGTGGGTCCTGCGCTTTACGAATGGACTCGTCAGCAGCGATGAGGAGGTCGACTCCTCTGCGGGACAGCAGCTCCCGTAGTTCGACGAGTTCTTCGACGGTCGCGCAGGGCTGCTCGGCGTACTCCAGGTCATGTTCCGCGAGCCGCTCCAGCGCAATCGCCGCCTCAGACACCGACCACCGGCCGTTGGCATCCACCCGCACGCGGCCGGTCGGGCCGAGCGCGGCGCGCACAGCGGCGACGCGGGCCAGATCCGCCGTGAGTGAACCGGGGGTTTCGGCGACCTTCACCTTGGCGGTCCTGCACCCGTCGTAGCGGGCCAGGATCGAGGGCACCTGCACCGCGGCGACGGCCGGCACTGTCGCGTTCAGCGGCACGCTCTCTCGCACCGGTTTCGGCCAGGTCCGGTAGGCCGCCTCGATCGCTGACCGCAGCCAACGAGCGGCTTCCGGCGGTGCGTACTCCAGGAACGGCGCGAACTCCCCGTAACCGGACGGCCCGCGTAGATAGGCGATCTCGCGGAAGTCGATGCCGCGGAAGCGGGTGCGCAGCGGAATGCTCACCACCCGTAGCTCGGCCAGCAGGTCCGGTAACGAAGGCAGGAACGGCGCCGCAGAGTGCATGACGCAACAGTAGGGATCTCGCACAGAGGGACCCGACGTACGTCCACCGCCGCCTCCCGGCGTCGTGGTCGCCGGCGACGCAAACGGGGCGTCAAACCGACTGATCCGGACTTTTCGGGTCGCTGGCGACGTAAACGAGCTCCTCACAAATGTGTTTCCACCGGCCGGGCGCGGGCAGCTGGCCCATACAGTCGAGGGGTGACTGAGACTGCCGCTGGCCAACCGTTCGATCCCGACTCGTGGGAGGCGGTACCCGGCTTCGAATTGACCGACATCACTTACCACCGGTGTACGACGCCCGGGCCGGCACGCGGCACGGTGCGGGTGGCCTTCGACCGGCCTGAGGTGCTCAACGCGTTCCGGCCACACACCGTGGACGAGCTCTACCGGGTGCTGGACCACGCGCGGATGACGCCGGACGTCGGTGTCGTGCTGCTGACCGGCAACGGGCCCAGTCCCAAGGACGGTAAATGGAGCTTCTGTTCCGGCGGTGACCAGCGCATCCGCGGACGCAGCGGTTACCAGTACGCCGAAGGCGAGACCGCAGACACCGTTGACGCAGCGCGCGTCAAGGCGCAGGGCGGGCGGCTGCACATCCTGGAGGTGCAACGGCTGATCCGCACCATGCCCAAGGTTGTGATCGCGGTCGTGGGTGGCTGGGCTGCCGGCGGCGGGCACTCGTTGCACGTGATCTGCGACCTGACGATCGCCAGCCGACAGCAGGCCCGGTTCAAGCAGACGGATGCAGATGTCGGCTCGTTCGACGCGGGGTACGGGTCGGCCTACCTCGCCAAACAGGTCGGCCAGAAATTCGCCCGCGAGATCTTTTTCCTCGGCCGCACCTACGACGCCGAAGCCATGCAGCGGATGGGCGCGGTCAACATCGTCGCCGATCATGCCGAGCTGGAGCGTGAAGCACTGCAGGTCGCCGCCGAGATCAACGGCAAGTCCCCGACCGCACAGCGGATGCTGAAGTTCGCAATGAACCTCACCGACGACGGGCTGATGGGCCAGCAGGTATTCGCGGGCGAGGCGACCCGGCTGGCCTACATGACCGACGAAGCAGTTGAAGGACGAGACTCATTCCTGCAGAAGCGCGACCCTGACTGGTCGCCTTATCCCTGGTACTTCTGATCGGACTTCCGGCGCGGGCTGGTCCCTGTGGACAACGTGCGGTGCGTCTCGCAGCTCTTGACGGGTCCACTAACCTTCGGCCTAGGCGGTGGGTGCACTAGCAGCCGCATGCGGAAGGGGAACAGTCGATGGCACAGAATTATGGCGGGTTCGACGCCAGGAACGCGGCCCCTCCACCCACCCGAGGCTGGTGGCCGCTGGCCATCGGCCTGGTCTGCATGTTCATCCTCGCGCCGGCGGCCTTCGGCGTCGGCATCTGGCTCGGTGTGCACCGCGGCATGGACACCTTCCAGACCGGAGACTGGACCGCGTCCTCCCCGCAGCGCTTGGACGCGAGCACGGCATACGTGGTTTTCGCGTCGGGAGACATCAGCGGGCAGTCCCAGAATCGCTGCGGGGCAACCGATCCGGCCGGGACGTTCATTCCCTTCACCTTCAGCTCCGGCAGTGTCAGCATCAACCAGCAGACTGAGCAGGCCACTTTCACCACGACGGCGGCCGGTAGCTACACGTTGGACTGCGGTGATGTCACGCTCCGGGCGATCAGCCAGGCCCAGATGAACAATCTGGGCAAGGACATCGGAGTCCCGTTGATTGTCGGAATCGGGATCGCGGTTGTGCTCGGTGTGCTCGGGCTGATCCTGACCATCGTGGCCATTGTGCGTCTGGTCGGCAGCAGCAACCGCCGCAAGCAGTGGCAGCAGAGTCAGCAGTGGCAGGTCGGCGGGCAGCAACAGTGGGGCCCCGGCCCGAGGTGACGACGCCACCTCTCGTCGTCGGTTTCGACCTCGACATGACCCTGGTCGATTCCCGACAGGGAATTGTGGACTGTATGCAGCAGGTGCTGTCCGAGCGTGACCGGCAGGTCGACGAATCGCAGTTGTGGCCCCTGATCGGCACCCCGTTGGAGGCCAACCTCGCATTGTTCCTACCGGTCGAGCAGGTGCAGGCCGCCGCGCAGGACTACCGCACGGCCTACCTGCAGCGCGCTGTGCAGGTCACGACCGCGCTGCCGGGGGCGGCCCCGCTACTCGATCAGATCCACCGCGACGGGGGACGCGTCCTGGTGGTCAGCGCCAAAACACCGGCGGCTGTTCACGCGGTGCTCGCGCACGTCGGTCTGCGGCCCGACGTGGTGGTGGGCGGCGTCTTCGCGCGCGACAAGGCAGCGCCGCTGCTCGAGCACTCGGCCCAGTTCTACGTCGGCGACCACGAAGGGGACATGTACGCAGCTCGCAGCGCCGGGGCCTACGCCGTGGGCGTGACAACCGGTCCGCACGACGCGCGAACACTTCGTGCTGCGGGAGCCGATGACGTCGTGGCGGATCTGTGGGAGCTCGGGGCCCGACTCGTTGAGTTCCAGAGGGCTCGCGCAGCGCGTTAACCTTGCCTTCTGTACCCCCCAGCGCAACATCGAACGAGTAGGTGCATCGTGCCCAGCGGCAAGGTCAAATTCTTCGATTCCGACAAAGGCTTCGGATTCGTTTCCGGTGACGACGGCCAGGACGTCTTCATGCCCTCCAGCGCCCTGCCCGCGGGTACGACGGCGGTCAAAGGCGGCACGCGTGTCGAGTACAGCGTCGCCGAGGGGCGCCGAGGTGCCCAGGCGCTCAGCGTCACCATCCTCGATGCTGCCCCATCGCTGGCTGCTCGGCATCGCAAGCCGGCCGACGACATGGGCCTGATCGTCGAGGATCTGATCAAGCTGCTCGACAAGCTCGGTAACGACCTGCGACGAGGGCGTTACCCGGACAAGTCGCACACCTCCAAGGTCGCCGCTGTGCTGCGGGCCGTCGCCGACGACCTCGAGGGCTGAGGTATGGCGACCACGACCCGCGCCGCGGCCGAAGGTGGTGGCGAAGCCGGCGTCACGAAGGCTCGGGTCGGCAGATCCAAGGTCGCCAGGCCCAAGGTGGACAAAGTGCTCACCGATGCTGTCCAGGTGGCCAGGACGGCGGCCGAAAGTATCTCCAGCGCCGCCGATGTGGGCGAGCACCTGGGCGCCGTCATGCTCGACGAACGACTGGCAATGCACCAGTTCGCGTGCGATCGCAAGGGATACGCGGGTTGGCACTGGTCCATCTCTCTCGCGCGCGCGCCCCGTGCCAAGGTGGCGACCGTCTGCGAGACCAACCTGCTTCCAGGTGACGGGTCGATCCTGTCGCCGGACTGGCTGCCCTATGCCGACCGTCTGGCCCCGGGCGATATCGGAGCCGGTGACGTCACGCCGTACGTCCAGGACGACCCGTACCTGGAGGCCGGGTTCGAAGCAACCGGTGACGAGGACGTCGATGAGGTCGGGTTCTTCGAACTAGGCCTCGGGCGGCCGCGTGTGTTGTCTGCTCAGGGTCGCGCTGATGCTGCGGCACGTTGGTATGACGGTGGCCACGGTCCTGGCGCGGATATTGCGCAGAAGGCCCCCGCACACTGCGCGTCATGCGGCTTCTTCGTTCCGATGGCCGGCGCCCTGCGTCAGATGTTCGGCGTGTGCGCCAACGCCTGGTCGCCCAGTGACGGCACGGTGGTTTCGTTGGACCACGGATGCGGTGCGCATAGCGAGGCTGACCTGGAGTTGACGTCCGTGGAGCCTGAGCACGCTCACGTGCTGGACGAATTCGCGCTCGATGTCAGTGTGCGGGAGCTCGCCGAATAGGCCACGATCGAGTAACAGGTGGTCGCAATCTCGACAGCGACAGGCGTTCAGCTCCTAGGATCTGCAACAGGGCGGCTGTCGCCTCACCAGGCACTCGAGAAAAGACCCACCAGATGCTCAAGAAGCTTGCCGCCGTCGTTGGGGCCACCGCACTCGCAGGGACCGGCATCACCCTTGCCGCCGCCACCCCCGCAGACGCCGCAGCCAACCCCGCCGGATCGATCTATCTCCACGGCACCGCGAAGCAGGCAAAATTCTGGTCGCGGGCCGACTGCGAATCGCATGCCCGCTGGATGGTCGGCCAGGTCAACAACTCCAGGACCTCGACGCTGCTGGGCGGCACCCAGGACGCCGGGTTCCAGGGCCCGGAGTTGCGCTTCACCTGCTACCCGGTCCGCGGTGCTCAGTGGACCTACCTCACGGCGTACACCTCGACATCCGGTGCGCCGATCTTCGCCAGCGACCTGTTCGTGGACACCGCGAACCGGTTGCCGGCATTGATCAACGGCACCGCGACCGTCGACACCGACAACGTGTGGGCGTTCGAGCACTACGTCAGCGTGCCCTCCGGTTCGGTCAGCGCCGCCACCTGCAACGGGTGGCTGAACTGGTTCGTCAACCTCGCCAAGACCAACGTGCACACCCGGATGGTCGGCGCCGACACGAGCTGCGTCGACGACGGCACCACCATCAGCTACTACGTGGACTACGCCGCCACGACCGCCACCGCGTTCCTGCGCAGTGACCGGCCGGTCGCCGGTCTGCCCGCGGCGCAGCCGATGCTGGACGCCCTCGGATACAACGACCCCCTGGTGCAGTCGATCGGCAACCAGAAGAAGATGCGCCAGCTGAGCAAAGCCGGCAAGACGACCAATTCCTTCCAGCACAGCTGGTTGGTGCGGAAGTAACGCGAACGGATACCCAAACAACGGCCGGCCCGAATTTTTCGGGTCGGCCGTTGTCTGTGTTTCTGCGGCTCTGCGGCTCTGCGGCTCCGCAGCTCTGCAGCGTAAATCAGCGACGTCAGGCCGTCGGGCTGCGCCATTTGCGTTCGAAGGGCAGTCGCCATGCATGAGGAGCGACGAGCTGGTGGATCTGGTTCGGACCCCAGGAGCCGGGAGCGTAGGGGCGTACCTGCGGCGGGTTTTCCAACAACGGCTCGGAGATCTCCCAGAGTCGCTCGATGCCGTCGGCGGTGGTGAACAGCGTGTGGTCACCGCGGATCGCGTCGAAGATCAGCCGCTCGTACGCCTCCAGGACAGACCCTGCCCACCCGGTGTCCTGGTAGGCGAACTGCATCGACAATTTGTCGAGGCGGAAGCCGGGCCCAGGGCGCTTGCCGTAGAACGACAGCGACAACCTGGCCTTGTCTGCCAGGTCGAAGGTCAGGTGGTCCGGCCCGTTCTGTCCGACACCCGAGCCGGCCGGGAACATCGACTTCGGTGGCTCTTTGAAGGCCACTGAGATGATTCGCTGACCTTCGGCGAGCTTCTTGCCGGTGCGTAGGTAGAACGGGACGCCCGCCCAACGCCAGTTGTCGATGTAGCACTTCAGCGCAATGAAGGTCTCGGTCTCCGACTCCGGCGACACGCCGTCGATATCGCGGTAGCCGAGGTACTGGCCACGAACGACATCTCGTGGGTTGATCGGTTGCATCGACCGGAAGACCTTGTTCTTCTCCTCGGTGATCGCCTCCGGCAACAGCGCGGTGGGGGGCTCCATTGCCGTGAAGGCCAGCACCTGGAACAGGTGGGTGACCACCATGTCCCGGTAGGCCCCGGTGTTCTCGTAGAAGTCGGCGCGCTGGTCCAGACCGAGTATCTCCGGCACGTCGATCTGAATGTGCTCGATGTTGTTGCGGTGCCAGATCGGCTCGAACAGTCCGTTGGCGAAGCGGAACGCGAGAATGTTGAGCGCCGCCTCCTTACCCAGGAAGTGATCGATGCGAAAGACCTGGTCCTCGGTGAAATTCTCGTGGACCGCCGTATTCAGGGCCACCGCACTGGTCAGGTCGGTCCCGAAGGGCTTTTCCATCACAATCCTGCTGCCCTTCGCCAGTCCCGCCTGAGCCAGGGTGCGCGTCACGGCGAGCGCAGCCTTGGGAGGCACGCTCAGGTAGTGCAACCGCTGGGGAGGTTCGATGTCGGTGACTTCGGCTTCGGCTTCGGCGACCGTGTCTGCCAGCCCTTGCGGGCCGGCGGATCCCGGGACGTAGTACACACGCTTGGCGAAGGCCTGCCAAACCTTGTCCTCGCGGGTGTGCGCCGAGAACTCGTCGATAGAGCGTGCCGCGAGATCGATGAACTCATCGCGGGTCATCTCCTCCAAAGAGGTCGCGACCAGGCGTAGGTCACCCAGCAACCGGGAGCTGAACAGGTGCAGCAGGCCCGGTAGCAGCTTGCGTTTTGCCAAGTCGCCCGTTGCCCCGAAGAGCACGACCGTCGCCGTACGGTGGGCCACCTTGTCAGCGTGGTCAGAAAGCATGGAACGCCTTTCCAGGAAGTGTCGGACGATTCATCACGCCTCGCTCGCGTTGCCGCGCCCGCGTCGTACGTACATCAGGCCCAGTGTGCCGAGCGCCAGTCCGGAGACCGCCGCCCACGGCCACCAGGCGCGCTCTCCGCTGTGCAGGGCGGGCACGACGAGAGTCAACAACAGGGCAATCGCCCACACCGAAAGGCCGACGATGATGATGTGCTGGGTGTCCACGCGCAGCGGCTCGACAACGGGTCGCTGCGGCTGGTCACTCATGATGCCAGCGTATCGATCAGTGTTCAGTTCGTCGCTTTCGGTGCGAAATCGCCCAGATCCTCGGCGTCCACGATGCGATAGGCGTAGCCCTGCTCGGCAAGGAACCGCTGGCGGTGCGCGGCGAATTCGGCGTCGACGGTGTCGCGGGCGACCACCGTGTAGAAGTGCGCCGTGCCGTGGTCCTTCTTGGGGCGAAGCACCCGACCCAGACGTTGCGCCTCCTCCTGTCGGGAGCCGAAGGTCCCCGACACCTGGATCGCCACGCTCGCCTCGGGCAGGTCGATCGAGAAGTTCGCGACCTTGCTCACCACGAGCAGGGTGATCTCGCCGTCGCGGAATTGTTGGAAGAGTTTTTGTCGGACCGCGACCGACGTCTCCCCGGTGATGATGTCGGCGTTCAGCCGGCTCGCCAGTGTGTCGAGCTGGTCCAGGTACTGACCGATCACCAGGGTCGGAGCGCCCGCGTGACGGGCGACCAGCTGCTCGACGATCGGTTCCTTGACGCTCGAACAGGACGCGAAGCGGTACCGATCCTCCGGTTCGGTGGTGGCGTAGACCATCCGGTCCGTCTCGGGCAGGGTGACCCGTACCTCGACGCAGTCCGCGGGGGCGATGTAACCCTGGGCCTCGATGTCCTTCCAGGGCGCGTCGAAACGCTTCGGGCCGATCAGGCTGAAGACGTCGGATTCCCGTCCGTCCTCACGCACCAGCGTCGCGGTCAACCCCAGACGGCGCCGGGCCTGCAGATCAGCGGTCATCCGGAAGATCGGTGCCGGCAACAGGTGTACCTCGTCGTAGAGCACCAGACCCCAGTCGCGCGCGTCCAGCAACTCCAGGTGCGGGAAGACGCCCTTACGTTTGTGGGTCAGCACCTGGTAGGTCGCGATGGTGACCGGGCGGATCTCCTTGCGGGCCCCGCTGTACTCACCGATCTCGTCCTCGGTCAGCGACGTGCGTTTGAGCAGCTCTTCGCGCCATTGGCGCGCCGAGACAGTGTTGGTGACCAGGATCAGGGTGGTTGCCTTGGCGCGTGCCATCGCGCCTGCGCCGACGAGCGTCTTGCCGGCTCCGCAGGGCAGCACGACAACCCCCGAGCCACCGTGCCAGAAACCCTCGATGGCCTGCTCCTGGTAGGGCCGCAGTGACCAGTTCGCGTTGTCGAGCTCGATCGGGTGGGCTTCACCGTCGACATAGCCGGCGCGGTCCTCAGCCGGCCAGCCGACCTTGATCAGCTGTTGTTTGATCGCGCCGCGCTCGCTGGCGTGCACGCAGACGGTGAGGTCGTCCAACCGCTCGCCGATCATCGGTGAGATCTTCTTGTGCCGCAGGATCTCCTCCAGTACCGGCTTGTCGATGCTGGTGAGGATCAGCTGACCGTCCTCGCGCTTCTCCAGCACCAGGCGTCCGTAGCGGTCCATTGTCTCCGCGACGTCGATGAGCAACGCATTGGGCACCGGGTAACGGCTGAAGCGCACCAGCGCGTCGACGACCTGCTCGGCATCGTGACCGGCAGCGCGGGCATTCCACAGACCCAGGGGGGTGATCCGGTAGGTGTGGATGTGCTCGGGCGCCCGCTCCAACTCCGCGAACGGAGCGATTGCCCGACGCGCCGCAATCGAGTCCGGGTGGTCGACTTCGAGTAGCACCGTCTTGTCGCTCTGCACGATCAGGGGTCCGTCGGTCATACCTGCTCTTTCGCTGGTGGGTACAACGACACAACGCTACGGGCGGCCCCGATCTTCCGGAGCCGCCCGTAGCGGTGCAAATCGGTGCTCAGAACGATGAGCCACCGGAGTAGCTGGGGTCGTAGGAGTCTGAGAAACGGTTGTCGAAGGAGTTGGTACTGACGAGCCACGCGAAGAAGATGATGATGACGATCACGCAGATCACCATCAGCACTGCCCAGACGATCCAGCCGATCCGCGTCAGTCGTCGCGACCCGGCCATGTCGTTGTTCTGCTTCGTGAGCGCGATGATCGCGATAATGACAGCGGGGATGCCGGCCAACGAGAAGTAGAACGACAACGCCGTCATACCCGCCAGGACAGTGAGCACGATCGCCGACACGTTGGTGCCGCCACGCTGCTGCGGCTGCTGGGCGTAGTACCCCGGCTGGGTGTAGCCCTGCTGCTGGGGGTACCCGTACGTGCCCTGCTGGGACTGGTCGTAGCTGCCCTTGCCGTACTGCGGTGCAGCCCCATATCCGCCATGTCCGCTATACCCGCCAGAGTCGCTCTGACCGCCATAACCGCCACCTTGACCGTATTGGCCCTGCTGGCCGTAACCGCCATTGCTGCCATTGCTGCCATTGTTGCGCTGGTCGTACGGGGGCTGCTGGTCCTGTTGACCAGAGCCGCTTTGCCCGTACTGCGGAGGCTGACTCGACGATTCGGATCCGGTGGGCGCCGCGAAGGGGTCACCGCCGGAGCCGTAGGCAGTGCTGCCCTCTCCCGAAGCCTGCCAAGCGGGCGGTTCGTAGGACGGCGCCGACCAGTCGGGTCTGTTGTCCGGCCCCTGGTCAGAGGAATCCTGGTCCGACGGGACCTGCGGAACACTCTGCGTGGGCTGGTCGTGAATCGGATCGTGTGAGCCGTCGTGCGGCGGCTGGTTGCTCATGTTCTCTCCCGTTGCGGTGATGTGCTGGCCAAGCATCGCACGGGGGTCACGCCGCGCAGGGAATCGCTCTTGTCGCTGGGCGGTGGCAGCATGGCGGGATGAGCCTTCCTCAGGTCGAGTCCTCGCCCGTGATGCCGGATCGGATCACGATCTACGAGGTCGGTCCACGCGACGGTCTGCAGAACGAGAAGACGGTGCTGTCCACCGATCTCAAGGCTCAATTCGTGCGGCGGTTGGCGGCGTCCGGATTGAGCACGATCGAAACCACGTCGTTCGTCCCTGCGGCCTGGGTGCCGCAGATGGGTGACGCCCCGCAGCTGCTGGAGTCCCTCGGTGAGCTGGGCCGGGGGCCCGATCGACCGGTCCTGGTGCCCAACGAGCGCGGCCTGCAGGCAGCGCTCGACGCCGGCGTCGGTGCGGTCGCAGTCTTCGGATCGGCCACCGAATCATTCGCTCGCAAGAACCTCAACCGCAGCGTCGAAGAATCGTTGCAGATGTTCGCTCCCGTCGTGGCGCGAGCAAAGCGCGAGGGTCTGTGGGTGCGTGCCTACGTCTCGATGTGCTTCGGCGACCCATGGGAGGGTGCCGTGCCGATAGCCCAGGTCGTGGCGGTGTGTGAGCGGATGCTCGCGCTCGGTGCCGACCAGCTCTGCCTCGGTGACACCATCGGCACCGGGACGCCGGGTCACGTCGTACGGCTGCTGGATGCGTTGGGAGACAAGGGGATCGAGTCCGGGGGTCTCGGAGTGCATTTCCATGACACCTACGGCCAGGCGCTCGCCAACTCGCTCGCCGCGGTCGCACGTGGGGTGCGGACGGTCGATGCATCTGCAGGTGGACTGGGGGGTTGCCCGTACGCGAAGAGCGCGACCGGCAACCTGGCGACCGAGGATCTGGTGTGGGCCTGTCAGGGGCTCGGTATAGAAACGGGCGTGGACCTGGCGCAGTTGGTGGCGACGAGCGTCTGGATGGCGCAGCAGCTGGGCCGTCCCTCCCCGTCCCGGGTGGTGCGCGCCCTCGGTGCCGAGGCACGATGAGCTGATGGTTGTCCGATCTAGTTTTCGACCACGAAGTTTCCAGCAATGAGTTTTCAGCGATGGGGAGTAGACGATGAAGTCAGGCATCACCGCGAAGTTCGACGAGGGCATCCGTGTGCAGGACGACCTCTTCGGACACGTGAACAACGTGTGGGTCACCAATACGGACATCCCGCAGGACCGGGCGCGCTACGGGTCGTTCGACATACTGCGCGAGGCGTCTGAGGCGAACGTCCGGGAGATCGTGCAGGAGGCTGCCGCGTCGGACGCCGCCCCTTCAACGCCGGCTCGCAAGGTGGGTGACCTCTTCACCGCGTTCATGGACATCGAACGCATCGAATCGCTCGGTGCAGGCCCCATCACCGCGACCTTGGACTCGGTCAGCGCCGTGGCCTCGGTAACCGATCTGTGCACGCTGCTCGGGTCACTGTCCGCCGAGGGCGTGGCGGGCGCAGTCGGCGGATACGTCAACGTCGACGCCAAAGATCCCGACAACTACATCGTCTATCTCGAACAGGCCGGTCTCGGGCTGCCCGACGAGTCGTACTACCGCGACGAGAAGTACGCGCCCGTGCGGGAGAAGTATGTCGGGCACATCGAGCGGATGTTGTCACTGGCCGGAGTCGACGACAGCGCGCGGCGCGCGAGCGCAGTGCTGCAGCTGGAGACCCGTATCGCCGGTCACCACTGGGATGTGGTCGCAACCCGTGACGCGGTGAACAGCTACAACAAGTACGACGCCGCCGGTCTACGGGAGCTGGCACCCGAGTTCGATTGGGATGTCTGGGAATCTGCGCAGGGCGTGGCGCCAGCGGTATTCGCGCAGGTCGTCGTCGGGCAGCCGTCCTTTCTGACGGGGTTCTCGCAGGTACTGCGCGAGGTCCCTTTGGAGGACTGGAAGTCCTGGCTGATGTGGCATGTCGTGAGCGCGCGCGCGTCCTACCTGAGTGCTGCGTTCGTCGACGCCAATTTCGAGTTCTACGGCAGGACGCTGTCGGGGACACCGCAGTTGAAGGAGCGTTGGAAGCGCGGTGTCGCGCTGGTCGAAGGGGCGCTGGGTGAGGTCGCCGGGCAGCTGTACGTCGAGCGGCACTTCCCGCCGCATGCCAAGGAGCGCATGGTGGCGCTGGTTGCCAATCTGATCGAGGCCTACCGCCGTGACTTCCAGACGTTGTCCTGGATGAGCGAGCAGACCCGCGCCAGGGCGTTGCAGAAGCTTGCCGCGTTCACCCCGAAGATCGGCTACCCGGACAGTTGGCGCGACTACTCGGGCCTGCAGATCGACCCAGCAGATCTGCTGGGCAATGTGGTGCGCTCGGCACGGTTCGAGTCCGATCGCGAACTGGCCAAGGTGGGCGGTCCGATCAACCGCGACGAGTGGTTCATGACCCCCCAGACCGTCAACGCCTACTACAACCCGACGATGAACGAGATCGTCTTCCCGGCGGCGATCCTGCAACCACCGTTCTTCGACGTCGATGCCGACGACGCCGTCAACTACGGCGGAATCGGCGGCGTGATAGGCCACGAGATCGGGCACGGTTTCGACGACCAGGGATCGCGGTACGACGGGACCGGTCGGTTGGAAGACTGGTGGACAGCAGATGACCGGGAGCGGTTCGACGCCCTCGCGCAGAAACTGATCGAACAGTTCAACGACGAGGAACCGGCAGCCGCGCCGGGATCGAAGGTCAACGGCGGTTTCACCGTCGGGGAGAACATCGGTGATCTGGGCGGGTTGACGATCGGCTTCAAGGCCTACGAGATCGCCACGGAGGATGCCTCTGCACCCGAGCTGGACGGTCTGACCGGTGCTCAGCGGTTCTTCATCGGCTGGTCGCAGGTGTGGTGCGGTAAGGCCCGCCCCGAGGAAGCGGAGCGGCTACTGGCTATCGACCCGCACGCACCGATGAACTGCCGGGCCAACGTTGCGCGCAACCTGCACGAGTTCCATCAGGCATTCGATGTCACGGACGGTGACGGCATGTGGTTGCCCGAGGACCAGCGGGTACGTATCTTCTGATCGCGGACGACAAGAGGAGAAGCGATGACAGTGGACGAGCAAGACCTGCAACATCTGCGCCGATGCGTGCAGTTGGCGGTCGAAGCTGTCCAGGCCGGGGACGAACCCTTCGGCTCGGTTCTGGTGGACGCGACGGGAGTGGTCCTCATGGAGGACCGCAATCGAGTTGGCTGCGGTGACCACACCCGTCACCCGGAGATTGCGATCGCGAAGTGGGCGGCGACGAACATGAGCCCCGGCGATCGCGCGTCGTCGACTGTCTACACCTCGGGTGAACACTGCCCGATGTGCGCGGCCGCGCACGCCTGGGTCGGCCTGGGGCGCATCGTCTACGCGAGCTCGGCGCAGCAGTTGACCTCATGGAGCCACGAATTCGGGGCCCCGGTCAGTCCGGTTGCGCCGTTGCCGATCCAGCAGGTGGCTCCCGGCATCCGAGTCGAGGGTCCCGTCGACGAGCTTGCCGGGCAGGTACGCGAGCTGCACCGGACGTTGCATCGTGGATCGAGCGACAGCGAACACTGACGTCGGGTGCTCCGCCGGACCGGTCAGGCGACTTCGGCGATGCCTGTGATGCGGTGGATCGAGAAGGTGCGCGGGCGTTCCGGATCGTGTTCGCCGGGGCTGATCAGACCGGCCACCCGCCCGCCCTCGATGCGACGAGGTCGGAAGATGGCCCGGCGCAGCTCCCCGGAGGGCTCGGCATATCCGATCCAGACGCGAGCGCCTGCCCCGACAGCCTCCTGCAGCATCGACCGGGTCACGCTGGGTTCGGTCGAGGGGATACGGGGTCCCGCGGACGGCTCCGGCCGGTCACGTTCGCCCGCGCGCAGTGCCACGACCAACCGGTCGGCCAGGGCGTCGTCGACGCTCATGACGGCAACGGGTGGCGCAGCGCGCGGGGTCGGTGCGCGGTCCTTGGCGGGCCCGGTGCCGATCACGGTGCCCGAGGCACTCTCGGCAACGGGGGAGTGGCGGTGCTCGCGCAGCATCTCCAACACCGTCGTCGGGTGCGCGGGCGAGATCAGCACGGTCGAAGCGATCCGACGCAGCTGCAACGGCGCCAGCGCCCGATCGGCGAGGATCGCCTGCAGCGAGGCTTCGTCGTCGCTGCGCAGGTAGCAGCCCGCCGCTCCGATCCGGGTCTGTCCGTGCCGGCGCGCGACATCACCGACGAGGTATTCCAACGGCTGTGGCAGTGGGGTGCGACTGGCCGCGCGCAACCTGGCGAGTACCTCATCCGCGTCGGCTCCGGCGTCCAGGGCATTACGCAGCGAGGTCGGGGTGAACCGGTAGACCGTGGCGGCACCACGTGATTCCACTTCTGCGGCCTGGTGCATGAATCGCCGCAGGTCATCACTCAGCGCACCCGGCGCTACGGCGGTCAGGTCAGCCTGTACCAGCAACTCATCGGCCGGTTTCGGCATCGACGGGTGCAACGTGGTGTCGGCGACCAGTTCCCGACCCGCTCCCGTCAGTGCACCCAGGGCGACCACGCCCAGCCACTCGGTTTCGCGCAGCACGATGTCGGCGCGCGTGGGCGCCGTGCTGGGCAGCCGCATCGGCAGGTGCCAGCGCAGTAGTTCCCCGACTTCCTCCAGCGTGGCCGGTTGACCCGCAGGGAGGGCAGCGAGCACATTCAGCACCTCATGGCGACGCGTCCGCAAAAGCGGCCAACTGGCTTCCGGCGCAAGGACGTTGGCGGTACCGCCCGGAATGTCCTCGTCAGTGGACAAGTTCGGTGCGCGCAAGGTGGTCCACCAGGTGCGCACGAGCTGCGACCAGCGGTCAGCGGGCTCACCGTCCAGCCATTCGTCGTAAGCCGCGGTCGGCAGGAAGATCGACACAGCATCTGCGGTGCGCCCGAGCAGGCCTGCGGCCGCTGCGATCTCGATCACGAACGCCGCCTGCTCGATGGTGATCTCCAGCGCCGATGCGGCAGCACGGTGATCCTTGACGCCGAGCCCGCCCGAACGCAGCACGCGAGGCCGCTCTGCGGCCCACAGCAGTGCCAACTCCTCCACGCGAGCGAGCAACTCCGATGCCGCCACCCCGCCCGCCCGGTCGACGTCGGTGCATTCGCGCGGCGTTGCCACCGGCTCAGGACGTGTCAGGGCGTCGGCGTACAACCGGCCACCGCGTAGGGCGAGTGCGACTTCGCGGGGCAGGATCGCGGCGTCGTCCTCGACCGCAGCGGCCAGTGACGCCCCGATCAACTCATCACGCACCGCGCGGGCCCGCTCACTGGAGAATGTGACGCGCGGACCGGACCAGCGCAGCCGATCCAGAGCGGTCTGCGCGCGCTCTGAGCATTGCGCGACCGCGGCGGGGATGTCGGTGGGCGGTCGCACACCCAGTTCCAGTGCCGGCGGTCCCAGCCGCGCGGGTTCCGGGACGATCTCGGCCACGGCGCGCGCCGGTTTGAGTCCCTCGGGGGACTTCCACAGCAGGGCGAGCTCGCGCAGCGACTTCAGGTGCGGGGTGACGGCCTTCTTCGTGGTGCCGAGCAGGGCCGGCGCGCTCTGCTCATCGGCGACCAGTACTGCCTCCAGCACGCGCAACGTGTCGGCCTGCAGGGCCTCGATGGCCCGTTGCACGCTGGGGCGGGTCGCGGCGCGGGCCGCGAGACCGGTCAGATCAGCAGGTGCGGGCCGCGCAAGGTCGGGGCGGCGCAGGACCAGCTGCCGCAATTGGGAATCGGTGCGGCCCCGCACGTCGTCGGCGAAACTGCGAGATGTCACCCCACCAGGATATTGCGCGACAGGTCGCACTGCCGAACGGCCGGGCTAGGGTGCAAAAGCCAGCATCGCTGAAAGCACCGCTCCACGCCGAGGAGGCCACCTCATGTCCGTGATCCCCGTGTCGCCCGACGCGACCCCGTCCTATGCCAGCGGGATCTCAGATGTCCCGCTGCTGGGGAGCACCATCGGTGCCGATCTACGTCGCACGGCCGCTGTGCACGGGGCTCGGGAAGCGCTGGTCGACGTGCTCAGCGGGCGGCGGTGGACCTACGACGAGCTGGTCGCCGACGTGGATCTGGTCGCGAGGGCGCTGCTCGCAACCGGGGTGCAGCGGGGGGACCGGGTGGGCATCTGGGCGCCGAATCTGCCCGAATGGGTGCTGGTGCAGTACGCGACGGCGAGCATCGGTGCACTCCTGGTGTGTGTCAACCCGGCGTACCGGGCGCATGAACTGTCCTACGTGCTCCAGCAGTCCGGCATGCGCACCCTCTTCAGCGCGACCACCCACAAGAGCTCGGACTACCGCGCGATGGTGGAACAGGTGCGGGGGAAGTGCCCCGAGCTTCGCCAGGTCGTCTACATCGGGGATGGCAGTTGGGAGGACCTGTTGTCACGCGCGGGGGAGGTCAGTGCGGCGCAATTGGACCGGCGTGCCGCTGAGCTGGCGCCGGATCAGCCGATCAACATCCAGTACACCTCCGGCACCACGGGATTCCCCAAAGGTGCGACCCTCACCCACCACAACATCCTGAACAACGGCTACTTCGTCGGTGAGCTGGTCGGCTACACCCACGAGGACCGGATCGCCGTGCCGGTGCCGTTCTACCACTGCTTCGGGATGGTGATGGGCAACCTCGCGGCCACCTCACACGGAGCGTGTGTCGTCATACCGGCGCCGTCCTTCGAACCCCGCGTCACCCTGAAGGCGGTGCAGCAGGAACGGTGTACCTCGCTGTACGGCGTGCCCACGATGTTTCTCGCCGAGCTGGGACTGGACGACTTCGACACGTTCGACCTGAGCACGCTGCGGACCGGGATCATGGCGGGCTCACCCTGCCCCGTGGAGGTGATGAAGCGGGTCATCGCCGATATGCACATGAGCGAGGTGGCCATCTGCTACGGGATGACTGAGACGTCGCCGGTGTCGCTGATGACGCGGATGGACGATGACCTCGCGCGTCGCACCGAAACCGTCGGGCAGGTGATGCCGCACCTGGAAGTACAGGTCATCGACCCGGCGACGGGCCTGCCCGCGGCTCGCGGCGTCACCGGTGAGCTGTGTACGCGTGGCTACAGCGTGATGCTCGGCTACTGGGAGCAGCCCGACAAGACCGCTGAGGCGATGGACGCGGCGCGTTGGATGCACACCGGCGACCTCGCGACGATGGACGAGCGCGGTTACGTCGCCATCGTCGGGCGCATCAAGGACCTGGTCATCCGCGGCGGTGAGAATGTCTATCCCCGTGAGGTCGAGGAGTTTCTTTACACCCACCCGGACATTGCCGACGTGCAGGTTATCGGGGTACCGGACGAGCGGTACGGCGAGGAACTGATGGCCTGGGTGGTCATGCGGCCGGACCGCGCCGCGTTGGACGTCGGGGCGCTGCGAGCCTTCTGCGACGGCAAGCTCGCGCACTACAAGATCCCGCGGTATGTGCACGTCACGCAGGAGTTCCCGATGACGGTAACCGGCAAGGTTCGCAAGGTGGAGATGCGCGAGGCGGCACTTCGGCTCCTGTCCAGCACCGACTGACCAGCATTTGGACATGCCGAGCGGGTCACATCTGACCCGCCCAGCATGTCCAAATCGTGGTCAACTAGAGCTATGCAGACAGTCTTTCCCAGTGGCGAGCAGTGGACCATCCAGCACGGCGACCATGAGGCGGTGATCGTCGGTGTCGGCGGCGGACTGCGTAGTTACCGGGTCGGTGAGCGTGATCTGCTGCACGGCTACCCCGAGAGCGCCAAGGCGGATGCCGGGCGCGGGCAGGTGCTGATGCCCTGGCCCAACCGGATCCGGGACGGGAAATACACCTTCGCCGACAAAACCCAGCAGTTGGCCCTCACCGAACCGGCCCGGTCCAACTCCTCCCACGGACTCGTGCGCTGGGCCAACTGGACTGTGCAGCAACACGATGCTGATGCAGTTGTGGTCCAGCACGTGCTGCGCCCGCAGCCAGGATGGGACTGGACGCTGCGCTTGCAGATCGCCTACACGCTCAGCGACAACGGGCTGATGGTCACGCCGTCGGCGACGAACCTCAGTAACAGCACGGCGCCGTTCGGGTACGGCGCGCACCCGTACCTGACTGTCGGTGAGTCGATCGACGACGAGGTCACGCTCACCGTCCCGGGCGCCCGCACCCTGACCGTCGACGAACAGCTGATCCCGATCGGTTCGGCCCGGGTAGAAGGCACGGCGTTCGACTTCCGTGACGGCGCGTCGATCGGGGCCACCCAGCTGGACCACTGCTACGCCTGGCTCACTGCCCATGACGGTCGATGGTCGGTGTCAGTTCAGCTGGGCGAGCACCGCACGACGTTGTGGGCGGACGCAACCAGGTTTCCCTACGCGCAGGTGTTCACCGGTGACTCGTTGCCGGAGCAGAAGGCGCGGCGCACCGGCATCGCCGTCGAGCCGATGACCTGCCCGTCCAACGCGTTCAACTCCGGCGACGGACTGCTGTCGCTGGAGCCGGGACAGACCTGGACCGGCAGCTGGGGCATCAAAGGGTCCTGACCCGCCCGACCGACTCCGCCTGCCGCTTTCACGTTTGCCTCGCTGGCGACCAAAATGCGGGGAGGGCGGGTCAGCGGGGTGGCATCCGCAGCGCGCCATCGAGGCGGATGACCTCGCCGTTCAGCATCGGATTGTCGATGATGTGCGCGACGAGTGCGGCGTACTCGGCGGGCTTGCCGAGGCGGGAGGGGTGCGGGACCTGCGCTTCGAGCGCTTCCATCGCCTCTTGCGGCAGACCTGCGAGCATCGGCGTCTCAAACGTGCCGGGAGCTACCGTCATGACCCGGATCTGCTGCTGAGCAAGATCACGTGCCGCGCTGAGGGTGAGCCCCACGATGCCACCCTTGGACGAGGCGTACGCCGCCTGGCCGATCTGACCGTCGTAGGCCGCGACCGACGCGGTCATCGTGATGACACCGCGCTCGCCGTCGACCGGATCGTTCTCGAGCATGGCCGCCGCTGCCAACCGCAGCACGTTGAAGGTGCCGATCAAGTTGATCTCGATGACGTCCTTGTAGTCCTGCAGCGGGTGGATGCCACGCTTGCCGACGATCCGCCCGGGGGTGCCGATCCCAGCGCAGTTGACAGTGACGCGTAGTTCACCGAGTGCGCGTGCGGCGTCGATCGCTGCCTGCACCTGGGCTTCGTCGCGGACGTCTGCGGCCACGAACCGGGCGCGCTCGCCGAGTGAGTCCGCGACGTCGGCACCGGGGGACCGGTCCAGATCGAGGATGACGACGGCCGCGCCATCTGCATGGAGGCGACGGGCGGTGGCCTCGCCGAGGCCGGATCCGCCACCGGTGATGAGGGCGACGGTCGAATCGGTGATCTTCATGGGTGAGCCTTTCGGGTGCAATGAATCCAAATAGAGCCGGTGCGATGAGGGGCAGAGTTGCTGGCCAGGCGCAGAGCGACTGTCAAGCTACTGCCTGCACCGCGCTAGCGGGTGACGCGCGCCAGCAGGTGCCGCGCGATGACCATGCGTTGGATCTGGTTGGTGCCTTCGAAAATCTGAGTGACCTTGGCGTCCCGGAACATCCGCTCGACGGGGAAGTCAGCGGTGTACCCCGCCCCGCCGAGCACCTGGATCGCGTCGGTCGTGACCTTCATCGCCGCGTCGGTGGCGACGAGCTTGGCTATCGAGGCCTCCGCGGCGTATTCGCGTCCGGCGTCCTTCAGTCGCGCCGCCAACAAGTAGGACGCGCGTGCGCTGTTGGTCGAGGCGGCCATATCGGCGAGCATGAATTGCAACCCCTGGTTGCTGGCGATGGTCCGGCCGAACTGCTCGCGGGTGCCCGCGTAATGCACGGCGGCATCGAGTGCAGCCTGCGCGAGTCCCGTTGCGCAGGCGGCGATTCCGAGGCGTCCGGCGTCCAGGGCGGACAGCGCCAGCCGCATCCCATCGCCGTCCGCGCCGATGCGTCGACTCGCGTCCACCCGCACGTCGTCGTAGCGCATCTCGGCGACCGGGTCGGCGGCCAGACCCATCTTGCGTTCGGGCGTCGCAGCGCTCAGGCCGTCCGCGTCGCCCGGCACCAGAAAGCAGGACAGTCCTTTGCTTCCGGTGTCGGCGGTGCGCACGAAGCTCGTGTAGTAGTCGGCGTGGCCGGCGTGCGAGATCCAGGCCTTGGTGCCGCTCACGACGTACGCGTCGCCGTCCTGCGTGGCGCGGGCGCGGGTCTTCATACTGGCGATGTCCGAGCCGGCCTCCCGTTCGGACAGGCAGTAGGCGCCCAGCAGTTCCCCACCCAGCATGTCGGTCAGCCAGTTCTCCTGCTGCTGCGGCGTGCCGGTGCTCACCAGTGGGAAACAGGTCAGTGCATGCACGGAGACTCCGACGGCCACACTCATCCAGGTCGCGGCGATCTCCTCGAGGACCTGCAGATAGGTCTCGTAGGGCTGCCCGCCGCCGCCGAGTTCCTCGGCGTACGGCAAACCCAGCAGGCCGCTTGCACCCAGGGTGCGGTAGACCTCCCGGGGCATCTCGCCGTCGCGTTCGGCGGCATCTACGCGGGGCGCGAGCTCTTTGACGCACAACTCTCGAACAAGGGCGATGAGTTCGGCGCCGGCATCGTCGGGCAGGAGGCGATTGACCGTCATACCTCCGACTGTAATTGGCCCCCGGAGCCTCGATGTGACGCACCCCACGCGGCAGCTTGCTACCGCAAATAATCTCGTTTAAGCTTCGAAATGCAATAAATAATCTCGCTTGGAGGCGTCGTGGCTGTCTTTCCGAAGGTATTGGTCGAACAGGAGCACTCCAGTGCCTGGGCGCTCGAGCGGTCGCTCGCGGCGATCATCAATCCCGCCAATCCCGACGACGCCAGCCTGGAGCAGGCAGCGCTCGCACTACGCGCGCGGGGTTTCGAAGTTGTGGCGCGCCATGACGGCCCGGTTACCGTGCCCGCTCTGGCCGATACCGATGTCTACGTCATCGCCCACCCCGCCGACGGCAGGTCCGAGCGGGTCGCCGGAACGCTGCCCGCCGCGTTCGAGCCGGCCGAGATCGATGCAGTGCTGGAGTTCGTCCACGGCGGCGGCGGCCTCGTCGTCCTGGCCGACTGTGACCAGGACGTACACGGCAACAATGTGAACGATCTGCTCGCCCGAGTGGGGGTGCGGGTTCGCAGCACCGTGGTGCACGAGTCCGTCGACGGCGGCCACCGCCACCACGACAACGCCACCTGGGTGCTGGCCGACATGCCCGACCGATCCGGTCAGGGCCTGCTCGCCGGAGTGGACCAACTCTGTTTCTACCGCACCGGTGTGATCGACATCGAGGCCGGCGCCGAGGTACGCGTACTCGCCCGCACCAGCCCCACGGCCTTTCCATCCGGTGAGGCGCTCGCAGTGACGACGACCTACGGGGAGGGCCGGATCGTTGTCCTCGCCGACTCCGACATCATGGGCGATGACTCCATTGCCGAGTTGGATCACGCGCAGTTCTGGACCAACGCCGTCACCTGGGCGGCCGGGCAGCGGATCAGCGACGTTCGGCACCTCACCCGTGGTGTCGAAACCATGGGTGAATGGCTGCGGTTGAAGCAGGCTGTTGAAGAGCTGCGCCTGATGCAGGCCAAGAACGGCTCCATCGACGGCGCGGCGCACGACCACGCCCGCGCAGCCGATCTCGTCGACACGATGAAAACCGAGATCGCCGCGCTCGCACCGCGATTCCCGCACGACGTGGACTACCTGACGTTGCTACCGGTCGACCTGGACGCCTGGGTCGATGGCGGCTTCGGCGTCCCCGACTTCCTGGACTCCCTGCTCGCCTTCCGGCCCGATCAGCACCGCGAAGACGGCATCGAGCACCTCGTCGTCTTTCCGATGTACACCCAGAACGGCAACCTGGACCGGGTTTTCGAGGCCCTGCTGCTGTGGGTGGCGTGGCCGGACTGGCTGGCGAAGGTGGAGGCGACCTACGACAACCCGATGTTCCTGGCCGTCAATTTCATCGACTTCACCCCCGGTTACGACACCAACTCCGCCGTGCTCTTCCCCGAAACCGTTGCAGTGCGGGAGGTTCCCAAGTTCCACTGGGGCGCCATCTTCTGTGACCGCGAGGGTGCGCGCTTCCGCCGCGTCGTGCGCGAAGCATCCGCACTGCTGTCGCTACAGCTGCCGCCGGAGGCCGAGCGACTGGTCGCCTCCCAGGACATCGCAGCGAGCACCTTCGCCATGTGGGACCTGATCCACGACCGCACCCACAGCCACGGTGACCTGCCGTTCGACCCGTTCATGATCAAGCAACGGATGCCGTTCTGGATGTATGCGCTGGAGGAGTTGCGCTGCGACCTCAACACCTTCCGGCAGGCTGTCCTTCTGGAAGGACAGGGTCAGCCGTACGCCAAGTTCGTGCAGCACGCGATCCTCTTCGACCGCATTTTCCGCTTCCCGATCACCGGGGACCGTACGCGTAACTACGACGGGCTGGGTGGGCAACTGATGTTCGCCTACCTGCACCAGCACGATGCGCTGCGCTGGACCGACAACAAGCTGTCCTTCGACTGGCGTCGGGTGCCCGAGGTCATCGTGGCGCTGTGCGACGAGGTCGAGCACCTCTACCGTTCCGGCATCGATCGGTCCCGCGTCGGGCACTGGCTCGCGGCGCATGAATTCATGGCGCGGTACGTCGCACCGCACCCCGCGTCGACCTGGGCCAAGGGCGCGGAGGCACTGCCGCTCGACGGCCCGTTGAAGCTGATGGTGGATGCCGTGCAGCCGGACGAGTTCCCGCTCAACGTGTTCTACGAGGCGTTGCGTAAGAAGATGACCCCCACGATCGCCTCGACGGCCGGCATCACGGCCGTCAACGCCGAAGTACCCCAGGTCGCATGACCGACCTCAGCGGGCTTGTCGTCGTCGTCACGGGCGCCACCGGAGCGCTCGGACCGGACGTTGTGGGACGCGCGGCCGCAGCCGGTGCGCAGGTGGTCGCGGTCGGGCGCGACGCCGCAGCGATGGATACGTTGGTTGCTGCAGGCAATGGAGCGGTCAGCGCGAGCGCGGTCGATCTCTCGAACGAGCAGGAGACCCTTGCCTGGGGTCACGAGCTCTATCAGACCCACGGACGTATCGACGGGCTGCTACATCTGGTGGGCGGCTGGCGTGGCGGCATGGGCATTGTCGAATCCGACCTCACCGACTGGGATGTACTGCATACGTCGCTGATCCAGACGCTGCAGCACGCGAGCCGGGCACTGCATGACCCGATACTGGCCAGTCCGCGCGGGCGGCTGGCGATCGTGTCGTCGACCGGGGTCGCGAAACCGCGGGCCAAGAATGCTGCCTACGCAGCGGCGAAGGCAGCGGCCGAGGCCTGGACGCTGGCCGTGGCGGACTCGTTCAAGGACAGCGACGCCGCTGCGAGCGTCGTACGGCTGATGGCGCTGCTCACACCTGCGATGCGTGCGGCCCGCCCGGATGCGGCGTTCAAGAACTACCGCGAGGTCGACGACGTCGCCGCGCAGCTGATCGGCCTGTGGGACCGCCCGGCGGCGGAGGTCAACGGCGCGATCCTCTAGCCGTCTGCAGCGATGGACATGCACTTCACGGCTGGCGTGGCAAACAACCGCGCAACCTGGGCAGTCGTCGGCCACGGATCCTAGAAGTGCAGGTTCGTCGCTGCACCTGTGGATAACTTCGGTGACTGCCGAGTTGACTCGGTAATGCTCGGTAAATGGACCAGAGTGCTTTGCTGGCTCTTGCTCAGTGCGGGGGATGGGCGACTCGCGCTGAGTTGCGGGCCTTTGTCGGCGACAGGTGCATCGATACCGCCGTTGCGATGAAAGTCATCCATCGGGTGGGGCGCGGGCAGTACACATCGGCAGGTTTCGACACCACGCGAGGGGCGGCGCGCGAGCTCAGCGCGGTCATCAGCCATCGAAGTGCCGCGCTGCTGCACGGTTGGTCCGTCCGTTCCGAACCCACGCGGCCCGAACTGACCGTTCACCGGACTCGGAAGATAGCGTCGCCGCGACGTCGAGGGTGCGACATCCGGTGGCGCGATCTGCCCACGGGAGATGTTCAGGAGATTCTGCTCACGACACCGATCCGAACCGTCGTGGACTGTGCGCGCGATCTGCCCTTGGTCGAGTCCCTCGCGGTAGCCGACTCGGCGCTACGTTCCGGGTTGCTTTCTGCCGGCGAGTTGGTTGAACAGGTGGCTTGCCTTCCCCGCTTCGGCCGATCGCGGGCGGCGCTGGTTTTTACGCAGGCCTCAGCGCTCGCGGCCAACCCCTTCGAGTCGACCTTGCGGGCGCTCGCCCTGGAAGCGGTCGGCCCGGTCTTCACGCCTCAGGCCGAGTTGGAGGTCGCCGGACACCGGATACGTCCAGATCTGGTGAGCGAGTCACTGCGAATCGTGATCGAGGCGGACAGCCACGAGTTCCACACACAGCGCGCGCAACTGGTCCGGGACTGCTGGAGATACGACGAGCTGATTCTGGGTGGCTGGATGTTGCTGCGCTTCTCGTGGGAACACGTGATGCACAACGAGGACTGGGTCCGATCCACGGTCGCGCGGGCGGTCGCTGTGCAGCGAGCGACAGGTAGTTCAATCCCGTCAGGTTTCCGAACTGCGTAGCCGCGGGGTTGTTTGGGTCGGCAGCCGTGAAGTGCATGTCGCTTGCAACGGCGGGGTGCGATGAACGCCCGGGCGGGTGGATCTGTGACGATGTCGGTATGACTGAGGGCCTGCCGATTCTGCACGACCGAAACGCTCGCGGATTCGCCAGCGACAACTACTCCGGGGTGCACCCGGAGGTGCTCGCTGCGATCGCCCGAGCCAACGGCGGCCATCAGACGGCGTACGGCGACGACGTCTACACCGCGCGGCTGCAGGAGGTCTTCAAAGGGCACTTCGGGGACCGGGTCGAGGCATTCCCGGTGTTCAACGGAACGGGTGCGAACATCGTTGCGCTGCAGGCAGTGACGCAGCGCTGGGAGTCGGTGATCTGCACCGCGAGCGCGCACATCCACGTCGATGAGTGCGCTGCACCGGAGCGGATGGGCGGGTTGAAGCTGATGACGGTGCCGACGCCCGATGGCAAGTTCACCCCGTCGCTCATCGACACGGTGGCTATTCGGCAGAACGACGAGCACCACGCGCAGACGAAGGTGGTCTCCATCACCCAGACGACCGAACTCGGTACGGCGTATTCGGTGCAGGAGATTGCAGCAATTGCCGAGCATGTGCACACCCGTGGTTGGGTGCTGCACGTCGACGGGTCGCGACTGTCGAATGCGGCAGCGACACTGGGTGTTTCGTTCAAGCAGATGATCACCGACACCGGTGTCGACATCCTGTCGTTCGGCGGCACGAAGAACGGTCTGATGGTGGGTGAGGCCGTGGTTGTGCTCAACCCCGACGTGGTCCAGGGAATGAAGTACCTCCGCAAGCAGTCGATGCAGCTGGCGTCGAAGATGCGCTTCATCTCCACCCAGTTGGAGGCGCTGCTGACGAATGACCTCTACCTGCGAAACGCCGCGCACTCCAATGCAATGGCCCGGCTGTTGGCGGAGCGGGTTCGCGACATCGACGGGCTGCAGATTCCACGCCCGGTGCAGGCCAACGCGGTCTTTGCGATCCTACCGACCGCGGTCAGCGAGCGACTGATGGAGCACTTCCGGTTCTACTTCTGGGACGAAGCCACGGGTGAGGTGCGCTGGATGTGCGCTTTCGACACGACCGAGGACGACGTCGAGGCCTTCGCGGCGGCGATCCGCACGGAGATGACCCGCTGACGCTCACTCACCACAGGTTCAGGGAGGCCTCGAAGATGTCGTGCAGGTCCTGCTCGGTGACCTCTTTCGGCGCCGTCGCCAGCAGACGCTGCTGCTTCATCGTTCCTTCGACGAGGTCATCGAAATCAGCACTTGAATAGCCGATGGCACCGACGCCGTTCGGTATGCCGATTTCCTGCATCAGGGATCGAAGTACCGACGGCAACTGGTCGCCCGGGTCGTCGGTGCGTGGCGCGTCCGGCGCGAGAAGGTCAGCGGCGCGCAGGTGCCGGTCCGGCGAGGCGTCGAAGGTGAAGGCGAACGCGGCCGGTGCGGTCAGGGCGACGGACATCCCGTGCGGCACCATCGCCTCGTCCTGCGGGTAGTCGGCGGGTCGGTAGTCGCGCACCCGTCCTGCAATCGGATAGGCGTTGGCGTGCGGGATGTGCACCCCTGCATTGCCGAAGCCCATCCCGGCAAACGTGGCGGCCAACGCCATGTCGAATCGCGCGCTGACGTCCGAGCCGTCCAGCACCGCCCGGCGGAACGATCCGGCCATCAGCATCAGGGCCTTCTCCGCCCACATGTCGGCGACCGGGTTCGCGCCGCAGTAAGGCACCCGCTCGCCCGGCTTCTTGGCCGCGAACGAGGTGTACGGCTTCGCCGTATAGCTCTCCAGGGCATGGCACAAAATGTCCATCCCCGAGCAGGCGGTGACCATGGTGGGCTGACTGACCGTCAGATCGGGGTCGACCACGGCGACGGTCGGGCGCAGCGAGGCATGGCTGATGCCGGTCTTCACGTGTTGCGACAGCACATCGAGTACGCAGATCGTGGTGCTTTCCGAGCCGGTGCCGGTCGTGGTGGGTACGGCGATCAGCGGCTTGAGCGGCTGCGTCGGGTCGGCGCCACCACCGACCGGTGCGTTGACATAGTCCATCAGCTCGCCGGAGTTGGTGGTGAGCAGGTTGACCGCCTTGGCGGTGTCGATGCAGGACCCACCGCCGACGGCGACGAAGGCATCCCACGGACCGTTCTCGCGGGCCCATTCGACGGCCACGGCCAGGCTCTCGTCCGTCGGCTCGACGTGCGACCCGTCAAAGATGGCAACCTGCACACCGGCTTCGCACAGCGAGTCCGCGACGTGTCGGGGAGCGCCGGTGGCTGCGACGCCCAGATCGGTCACGATCAGCACCCGTCTCGCGCCCTGCGCCGCGAGGTCGTAGCCGACTTCGCGGGAGGCGCCCGGCCCCAATTTCAGGTGGGGGGCGGCATAGGTGAAGACGGTTTCGCGCGCGGGACTCATTTCGCCAGTATGTCCGTCGTCCTCGTGTCGGGCACAGGCCACACCACGATGCGTGCCGGGTCCACGTCGAAGCGACGTCGGCTGCCCAACGGCACCTGGGCGAGATCCCGCACGCTCGCGGACAGTCGCACACTCCCGCCGAGATGGAGGGTGACGGCAACATGCGAGCCGAGGTCGGCGGCGTCCTCGACGAGCGCTTCGTAGCGCCCGCTCACACCCAGGGTGACGTCCTGCGGGCGGATACACCACGTGACCGGCGCCCCGGGAGCGACGCCGGTCAGCACGTCGAAATCGCAGTCTCCGGCACGCAGCAGTCCGGCAGCGGTGGATATGCCGGGCATGACGTCCGGTATGCCGACCAGGCGGGCCACTGCCGGTGAGGCCGGATGTCGGTAGACCTGCGTGATCGGGCCCGCCTGCAGCAGTTCACCGTCTGCGATCACCAGCACTTCATCGGCCAGCATCGCGGCCTCGACCGGATCGTGGGTCACCAGCACCGTGGAGAGGCCGCTTTCGCGCTGGAGTCTGCGGACGGTGGACTGCAGGCCGGAGCGCACCGGCGCATCGAGTGCCGAGAACGGCTCGTCCAGCAGCACCAGTTGCGGTGCGCTGCTGAGGGCCGCGGCCAGGCTGACCCGTTGCCGTTGACCGCCCGAGAGCTCGTCGGGTCGTCGTTCGAGGAGGTCACCCAGGCCGAGTTCGGTCAGCCACCAGGCAGCCAGGCCGGGATCTGCGCGGACCCCGAAGGTCGCATGCTCCCACACCGTGAGGTGCGGGAAGAGGCCGCGGTTCTGTGGGACGTAACCGACGCCGCGTCGCTCGGCGGGCACGTCGCCCACCGGCCGCACCCCGAACTGCACGGTTTCGCCCGGGGTGTCCGACAGGCCGGCGATGGCCCTGAGGGTGAGGCTCTTGCCGGCGCCGGAAGCACCGAGGATCGCCAGCCGGTTGCTGCCGGCACGATGCATGAGATGGATCCGGAAGTCGCCGACCCGGTGGTCGAGGGCGAAAGCTACCGGCGTCGCCATCGCCGGTTCGGGGTGCACGGGCAACGGGGGATGGGCTCGGTGGCGACGTCGCTTCAGCCGGAAGCCGCTCAGCAGCAGGCCCGCGACCGCGATGACGAGAGCCAACGCAGTAGGCGCCTGCGTCGTGGGTAGCCCGGTCGAGGAGAACTGCACGGAGGTGAAGACCGGCAACGTGTAGGGGTGGTAGGCGAGCAGCACCGTGGCGCCGTACTCGCCCAACGCGCGTAGCCAGGTGAGCACCCCACCGGCGCGAATCCCGTTCGACGCCAGCGGTAGATCGATTTTCCAGAATCGTGACAGCGGTCCGTGGCCGAGTGTCGCCGCCAGATCGTCCAGGGCCGGGTCACGTTCCGCGAAGGCTGAGCGCGCTGCAATCACCAGGAACGGGGCCGCGACGAAAGTCTGCGCGATGACCACCCCGGCCAGACTGCCGGTGAGGTTGTCATCGAAATGTGAACCGAGCCAGGTGTAGGGCCCGACCAGATAGATCAGCACGATGCCGCTCATGACCGGCGGCAACGCGAGCGGCAGCTGCACAGCGACCGTCACGATTCGCGCGACCGGGCCACGAGCGTGCGCCAGCCAGTGCGCGAGCGGCACCCCGAGCAACACCACGATGAGCGTGGAGATGCTGGCGGCCACCACCGAGGTACGCGCTGCAGCCCACAGGCCGCTCTGCCCGAAACCGCGATCCCCGGATGTCGCGAACCGCCACCCGAAGTAGATCAACGGCACCAGGAGGTAGATCGCGAGCAGCCCGCCGAGATACTTCAACGGGCTGCTGCGGGTCATGCTGCGCGATGCGGTGACTGGTCGCTCCTATTTCGCCGGCAGCAGGCCCGCAGGTACGGTGCCGGTTGCTTTCGGCGGGTCGGCCACGGTGAACGCGGCGTCTTTGAAGATGCCCTGGACCTGGGTTCCCAACAGATACTTCACGAAGGCCGTCGCGCCCGCTGCGTTGGGGGCATTTTTCAAGACGGTGACGGTGTACTTCGCCCCCAGGTCAGTGCCGGTCAGTGGCACGGTCGAAATGTTTGCCGTCTTCGCCTCACTGGCGTAGAAGAACCCCGCATCCAACTGACCCGTCTGCAGATCGGCCACCAGGGTCTCCTCGAGGAAGACGTTCTTGGGGCTGGCGGCAATTTTGTTGAGGGCCGGATGGGCCTTGCCGACCGCTGCCAGGGCTTGCGCGGTGAACTTGCCCTTCGGGTCCGTCCTGGGGTCGGTGAAGCCGACCTTGAACCCCGGCTCGGTGATCACGTCGTACCAGGGTTTGGTCCTCAGATCATTCGCGAACCTGCTCTTGGGGTTGATGCCGAGGACGAGCTTGGAGGAGCCGAAGGTGATGTACCAGCTGACCCAGTTGCCGTTGGCCTGACCCTGAAGCAGCTTGTCGGCGGCCGGGCTGGCGCTGACGAAGACGTCCCCCTTGCGGACCTTGCCCTTGATCTGATTCGCCAGACCCGTGGAACCGGCACCGAAGCCGCTGAAGTCGTAACCGGTGTTCTTGGTGAAGTCCGGCCCGATCTTTGTCTCCATCAGCTTCACCAGTGATCCGGCGTAGAGAACGCTGACCTTGCCACTTCCCTTCGTCGTACCGCCTGAGCTAGGTGTGGCTGTTGCGGATTCGGGCGCAGGGGAACTACTGCTGCACCCCGCCACGGCGGTCGCGGTAGTAGCCGCGATGACCAGGGCGCCGAGGAGACGTTTCATCGAAGAGTGCCTTTCACCGGAGAGCATCTGTTGGTCGCCCATCCTGCCCTACGGGTAGTCACGATGCGACTAGTGAGGCGGGTCCTGGTCGATTGCATTGAGGAAGTCCACAGCAGCCTGGGTAGACAGCTTGCGCCACAACAGAATTCGAGCCTCGAAGTCTGCGGTGCCGGCAAGTTCTTGCTGCATGTGGGTCAGCCGTAGTTCGAATGCCGCGCGCTGAGCGCCGATCAGGTCGGCAGGCGCATCCCCGACACCGTCGATCAAGGCCAGCTTCAGTAGGAACAGCGAGCGGAAGTCGCGTACCCGACTCACCGGTTCGGTGAGCCACCACTCGATTTCGGCTCGACCCTCCGCCGACACGCGCACCACGGTCCGGCGCGGTCCGCGGTCACCCAGCTCGTCGGCTTCTTCGATGACCAGTTCGTGCTCGATCAACCGGGCCAACTCCCGATAGACCAGTGGCCGGGTCACACTCCACACTCTGCCCAGGTCCCCGCCGGGTTGCAGACGTCGGGCGATGGCGAAGCCGTGGGTCGGGCCCTGAGCGATTGCTCCGAGCACGGCGTACGCCGCCGGAGTCATCCGTGCTCGCTCAGGTGACACCCCTTCGGCAGCTCAGTCGTTCGGCCGGGTCAGCGGCCGCGGCTGTGGGGCCTTGGGCTGCAGGTCATCACCTGAACTGCGCCCGCGCAGTCGCCGCTGCACCCATGGGGCCAGGTAGTCCTTGGCCCAGACGGCATTTTCATGCGCGATCCGGGTGCGTGACTGCAGCGGCCCGGCCGGCAGTGCCGTCGCCCACTCGCGCTCACCCTCGATCAGCCCGAGGGTCCAGGCGGCCTGCAGCGCGACCCTGCGGTGACCGTCGGTGGACAGGTGCAGCCGGTCCGGTGCCCACATGCGGATGTCACGCAGCGAACGCATCGACCAGATGTCCAGGACGTAGGCCTCGGTGCGTTGGGCGATGCCCCACACGTTGGCGTTATGGGCCGAGACGCGTGGTCGAGCAGCCTTGATCACCGGGGCGAGGCCGGGGTCGGCCAAGGTGGCGAGCAGCACATCGGCGCCTGCATCGCGCGCGCGACGGGTCGCGGCCTCGAGTTGATCGGCGATGCCGTCCAGATCGGCCTTGGGTCTCAGGATGTCGTTGCCTCCGCCCACCATCGACAACAGGTCCGGCTTCATCGCCAGGGCGGCATCCAACTGGGACCCGGCGACGTCGTGCAGCAGCCGCCCCCGGACAGCCAGGTTCGCGTATTCGAACTCGGTCCGTTGCTCGTCGTTTCGCTTGCCCAGTTGCCCCGCGAGTCGATCGGCCCAGCCGATGTAGTTCGCCGGCGCACCCGGGTCGGCGTCGCCGACGCCCTCGGTGAACGAGTCGCCGATCGCGATGTACCTGTGCCACCTCATACCAAACTCCAGTCGACGGGTGAGCATCCCTGCTCCGTCAGCAGCGTATTCGCCCGGCTGAACGGCTTGGACCCGAAGAATCCACGGCGTGCCGACAAGGGCGACGGGTGCACGCTCGCGATGTAGGGAGTACTGCCCAACTGCGGGATGACCAACTGGGCGTCGCGTCCCCACAGGATCGCGACCAGGGGCTGCGCACGGGCCACGAGACCCGCGATAGCGCACCCGGTGACCTCCTCCCACCCCTTTCGGCGGTGGCTACCGGAGTTGTTCGGCTCGACGGTGAGCACCCTGTTCAGCAGCAGTACCCCTTGGGCCGCCCACGGGGTGAGATCGCCGTTGCTCGGAGTCGGTACTCCGAGGTCGGTGCTCAGCTCCGCGTAGATATTGACCAGGCTGCGCGGCACCGGGCGGACGTCGGGAGCGACGCAGAAACACAACCCGATCGAGTAGCCGGGGGTGGGATACGGATCCTGGCCCAGGATGAGCACCTTGACCTCGTCCATCGGCTGTTCGAATGCGCGCATGACCGCCGGCCCCGGGGGAAGGTATCCGCGACCGGCCGCGAGCTCGGCGCGCAGGAAATCACCGCAGGCAGCGATGTTGTCTGCGACCGGGGCCAGCGTCTGGACCCAACTCGGGTGGATTGACTCGGGGAGGGCAGCGGTCGGCATACCCCCAATTTACGAGGTCCGCCACGGCCCGTGCCTACCAGCCGGGGCACCTACACTCGCTGCGTGCATGAGTTCAACGAAGACACCCAGGCCCTCGGCGAGTCCATCCTGCGGTACGCCGCGGAGCGTCTGGCGCTTGATCCGGTGCCGCTGGACGGCCCGCGCAGCAAGGAGTACCTGGACTCGGTTGCCGGGCAGGCGCTGACCTCGGGCGGGCTCGGCGGGCAGGAGGCGTTGCGCCTCTTCGCCGAGGAGCTCTCGCTGGCGTGCCTGTCGATTGACCACCCGCGTTACCTGTCGTTCATCCCGTGCGCCCCGACCCGCGAAGCGGCGATGTTCGACCTGGTCGTCGGTGCCTCCTCGATCTACGGTGGGTCGTGGCTGGAGGGCGCAGGCGCCGTGTATGCCGAGAACCAGGCGCTGGGCTGGATCGCCGGTCTGGTCGGACTGCCTGAGACCGCCGGGGGGTCGTTCGTGCAGGGCGGCACCATCGGCAACCTGTCGTCGTTGGTGACCGCGCGGAGTAGCGCCCGCAATCGTCGCGGCGGGCGGCCCTTCCGTGTTGCGGCGACGGTGGGCGCCCACTCCTCTATTGCCTCGGCGTGTGAGGTGATGGATGCGCAGATGGTGCCGGTGCAGACCGATGACGGGATGCGCCTGACGGGGGAGCGGCTACGCGAGGTGCTGCTGGAGCACGGTCCGGAGACCTTTTTCGCGGTGGTCGCGACATGCGGCAGCACCAACTTCGGCGTCATCGACGACCTCACGTCGGTCGCAGACGTCTGCGAAGAGTTCGGTATCTGGTTCCACGTCGACGGTGCCTACGGCGGCGCCGGTCTGGCCGCCCCGAGCGTGCGGGCCAAGTACAACGGCATCGAGCGATGTGACTCCTTCATCGTCGACCCGCACAAATGGCTCTTCGCGCCGTTCGACTGCTGCGCGCTGCTCTACCGCGATCCGTCGCAGGCGCGCGCCGCGCACACTCAGCACGCGTCCTACCTCGACGTGCTCAATGACGCACCCGACTGGAACCCCACGGACTACTCCATCGGCCTGACCCGTCGCGCCCGCGGTCTGCCGCTGTGGTTCTCCCTCGTCGCGAACGGCACCCAGGCATACACCGATGCTGTCGAACGCACGTTGGAGGTGACCCGTTTCGCCGAGGAGCAGGTGCGCTCGCGTGAATACGTCGAAGCGGTCCATCATGCAGACCTGTCGGTGCTGGTCTTCCGCCGGCTCGGATGGGACTCTGCGGACTACCACCGCTGGTCCGATGGCCTGCTGCAGCGCCAGGAAGGTTTTGTGGTGCCGACCTCGCACGACGGGGAGACGCTGGCACGGTTCGCGATCGTCAACCCCCGCACGACCGAGGACGACATCGTCGCGATTCTGGACTCGATGGCCTGAGCGTCGCTCATCCGGCTCCGGCCGCATCTTTTGGTGAGGGTGCGGCAATAGCGTCACCCTCACCACAAGATGCGACCTCCGGTGCGCGCCTGAGCCGTGCGCAGCCAGCCAACGATGCGTTCGGGGTGCGGCAGGTCTTCCCACGTCACCCGGATGACGATGTAGCCGAGCCGGTTCAGGGACAGTTCGCGGTGTTTTTCGGCCACCAACGCACCACGAGCTGCGGCACCGCGGTATTTCAGCATCCCGTCGAACTCGATGATCACCGGTGAGCCATCGAGTGCCAGGTCGACTCGCGCAACGAAGTCGCCGAATTCGTTGCGTATGACGAGCTGGGGCGTCACGTCGAACCCCGCGCCGTCCACGAGCAGCCGGAGGCGAGATTCGCCTGGCGATTCGGAGCGGCCATCCACGAGTCGGGGATGCGCGGAGAGCGCGCTGCTGCCCCTGGTGCCAGTAAGTTCCGTGCATGCCTCGCCGAGTCGGCCGACGCTTGTGAACCCCGCGTGCAGGGCCGCGTCGGCGGCTACCACCGCTGCCTCCAGTCCCAGGGTGCAGCCCGTCTGGGCCACTGCCCACGCAGCTGAGGCCACCCAGACGTTATCGATGAGCATCGACTGCAGTGCCGGTGCAGAACGGTGCATCCGCACGCCGCTGCGGCGCGTCCGCGTCCGGATGCCACCGTTGCTCAGGTGGGTGTCCAGAACTGCCCTGGTGGACCAGACCGGCAGCCCATGGAGCAGCAGAGCCGACTCATGGGTAACGACCACAGAATCATTCATCGTCAGGACGATCGATCGAATCCGGCGCACGGCGTCCTCACGGTCGGCGGAGAAAAGGTCGGCAGAGATGTCCGTTGGGCTGTCCGAGGAGCCATTGTTGATGGCCGGTGGCAGGTAATAGGCGCCATAACCCGGCGTGCGCAGCTGCCCGGTCCGGCACCAGGCGCGGAGCTGACTGTCGGGACACCCGAGTTCCTGTGCGTCGGATCGGGTGAACGCATACCCCTGCGCGGCGGCGCGGGCGATCAGCGCAGAGCTGATGCCGGCCGGGAAGGTGGACTGTTGCATGGTCAAGAGGGTCACATCGGCCACAGTCCAGCAACCCCGGCATCGGCTGCCAGTGTGCTCCCGGGTGCGGTGGATAACCGGCCCGACAACAGCAGGGGGTGGACGCACTGTGCGGACGATGGCGCGGGGTGCATCTTTTGACGAGGGTGCGGCTATTGCTCACCCATCGTCACAAGATGCGACCCGAGCCGCTTTGGCGAGGCCGGCCGAGGGTCACGCCGGGTGAATCTCGAGTGACTGGCCGTCGGGGTCGGTGACATGGACCGAGCGCTGGGAGCCTCCGGCCACCACGTGGGCATCGCCGTGGCCGCCGCTGCGCAGGGTTTCCGCGATCGCGTCCAGGTCGCGTGTCGTACTCAGTGCCAACTGCACGACAGCCACGTGGGCGCTGGTGGCGTGCGTTCGATCGCCGGTGTCCGGGCCCGCGGTATGCAGGCCGACTATGCCGGTGCCTGCGGAGAACTCTGCGTAGTCCGCATTCGACGTACTGACCGAACGACGCAGCCCGAGTGCCTGCAGGAACGGCACGTACGAGCCGGCGGGGTCAGTGAACCGCACAGCGACGACTGAGGTCTGCAGGTCCGGGCGCGGCTGCAGCGATTCGTACCCGTAGGTGTCGGTGTGTCGCGAGTTGATCTGCACGGTGTCGCCCAATGGATCGGTGATCAGCAGCGACGCCCCGAACGTCTCATCGATGTAGTTCGTGCCGAGTCGCTCGGCGAGCCCGGGCAGGTCGGTGGTCTCAAAACACAGGTTGGTCTGACCGGGTGTGCTCGGTGAGTCGGCATTGCTGGTGGCGTGCAACCAGACGCGCCCCGCGCCGGCATGCAGGTCGATCCAGCCCGAGGACACCACTGCGGGGGAGAGCCCGAGCAGCTCCAGGAAGTCGCGCATGGCGGGCAGATCATCGGTGTAGCGGATGGCGGCGACAGTCAGGGACATGGTCACGATTCCTTTACCGGGCGGGAGGAGCGGGGGTGTGGGGCGTCGCCGTCCAGGTAGTCGGTCAGCGCCCGCGAGACGAGGGTGGACAGACTGCTGCCCTCGTCGATCGCGCGGTGCTTGACGCGGGTCACGAGATCGGGTGGCAGGTAGACGTTGAACTGCACTTTCGGGGACGGGTCCTTGGGCGACATGAAAGAATGCTAGCAAAATAGTAAGCGAGCAACAACCTATCGGAAGATCGGGGCGACCCCGACTGCCCCGTCCCGGAATGACATCGGTGTCATTCGCTCCTACTATTGGGTCACCCGTCCCCGATGTCCCGAGAGGATGCTGATGAGCGTCGCCCCCGCCGAGGCCCAACCGCCGCAGGCCGTCAATGCCCTGTCGACGCGCGAACGCAGCATTCTGGACTTCGAGCGCACCTGGTGGAAGCTGCAGGGATCCAAGGAACAGACGATTCGTGAAACATTCGAGTTGAGTTCGACGCGGTACTACCAGACGTTGAACTCCCTCATCGACACCCCGCAGGCGATGGCGTACGACGCGATGCTCGTCAAGCGCCTGCAGCGGCTGCGCGCCGGTCGGATGCGGCAGCGCACGGCGCGCCGTCTCGGCTTCGACGACGACAAAGACTGAGCCGCCTCGACCGAGGACTTCAGGAACGGTCCGTCCCGTCGTTTGCACTCGCATGGGGAGAGTGCCAATAATGGCGTTAGCACTCTCGCTATGAGAGTGACAGACAGTGGCCGTCCGACGAGAGCCGCTCACCTCCCGCGCACCGTACGCCCGGGCAGGCGCGACTCGTCCGTCGCGGGCGTCGTATGGCCAGCTTCGGTACGTAATGTGGGAGGACCACACAGATGGCTAAAATCATCGCTTTCGACGAAGAGGCCCGTCGCGGCCTCGAGCGAGGGATGAACATCCTCGCCGACGCCGTGCGCGTCACGCTCGGCCCCAAGGGTCGCAACGTAGTGCTGGAGAAGAAGTGGGGCGCCCCCACGATCACCAACGACGGTGTCAGCATCGCCAAGGAGATCGAGCTGGAGGACCCCTACGAGAAGATCGGCGCCGAGCTGGTCAAGGAGGTCGCCAAGAAGACCGACGACGTCGCCGGAGACGGTACGACCACCGCAACCGTGCTCGCGCAGGCGATGGTGCGTGAAGGTCTGCGCAACGTTGCGGCCGGCGCGAACCCGATGGCGCTGAAGCGTGGCATCGAGGCCGCCGTGGCCGCCGTGTCCAAGGCACTTTCGGACCAGGCCGTCGACATCGAGACCAAGGAGCAGATCGCTGCTACCGCCTCGATCTCTGCTGCTGACCCCCAGATCGGCGAGCTCATCGCCGAGGCGATGGACAAGGTCGGCAAGGAAGGCGTCATCACCGTCGAGGAAAGCAACACCTTCGGTCTGGAGCTCGAGCTCACCGAGGGCATGCGCTTCGACAAGGGCTACATCTCCGGCTACATGGTGACTGACACCGAGCGCATGGAGACCGTGCTGGACGACCCGTACATCCTGGTCGTCAACTCCAAGATCTCCAGCATCAAGGACCTGCTCCCGCTGCTTGAGAAGGTCATGCAGTCCGGCAAGCCGCTGATGATCATCGCCGAGGACGTCGAGGGCGAGGCCCTGTCGACCCTGGTGGTCAACAAGATCCGTGGCACCTTCAAGTCCGTGGCCGTCAAGGCTCCCGGTTTCGGTGACCGTCGCAAGGCCATGCTCGGCGACATCGCCATCCTGACCGGTGCGCAGGTCATCTCCGAAGAGGTCGGCCTCAAGCTCGACACCGCCGAGCTGGACCTGCTGGGTACCGCGCGTCGGGTGACCGTCTCCAAGGACGAGACGACCATCGTCGAGGGTGCGGGTGACGCCGACCAGATCGCCGGTCGGGTCAGCCAGATCCGCGCCGAGATCGAGAACTCCGACTCCGACTACGACCGCGAGAAGCTGCAGGAGCGGCTTGCCAAGCTCGCCGGTGGCGTTGCCGTCATCAAGGCGGGCGCGGCGACCGAGGTCGAGCTCAAGGAGCGCAAGCACCGTATCGAGGACGCCGTTCGCAACGCGAAAGCCGCCGTCGAAGAGGGCATCGTTGCCGGTGGTGGCGTTGCGCTGCTGCAGGCGACCGACGCTGCATGGGCAACCCTGTCGCTCGAGGGCGACGAGGCTACCGGCGCGAACATCGTCAAGGTGGCCGCGCAGGCTCCGCTGAAGCAGATCGCCAAGAACGCCGGGCTCGAGCCGGGCGTCGTTGTGGACAAGGTGCGCAACCTGCCCTCCGGTCAGGGCCTGAACGCCGCGACCGGTGAGTACGTCGACATGATCGCCACCGGCATCATCGACCCGGCAAAGGTGACCCGTTCGGCGTTGCAGAACGCCGCATCGATCGCCGCGCTCTTCCTCACCACCGAGGCCGTCATCGCTGACAAGCCGGAGAAGGCTTCAGCTGCGGCCGCCGGTGGCGGCGACGAGATGGGTGGCATGGGCGGTATGGGCTTCTAAGTCCAGCTCAGCACAACCAGCACCAAAGCAGGATGAAGCGGCGCGCTCTTTGGGAGCGCGCCGCTTCTCGTGTGTGCGCGAGAGCTCAGGCCTGCTGAATGAAAGGATGGGCTATGCCGATTCTCGATGCCGACCTGGATGAACTTCGCGCGACCCGCACCAGCATCAAATGGCGCCTTTACGGCCCCGATGTAGTGCCGGTCTGGGTGGCTGAGATGGATTGTGTGCCCTGCGAGCCGGTGGTTGATGCCGTCACCTCGGCCCTGCGGCGGGGTGACGTCGGGTACGCCGCACCCGGCCCGCTCGAACAGACGTTCGCGCAATTCGCCGCATCCCGCTGGGGCTGGGCCCCCGACCCGGCGGCGATGATGATGCTGCCGGACGTGATGATCGGTATATCCGAGATCATCCGCTCGAACACAGTGGCCGGCGCTGCGGTTGTCGTGAGCCCGCCCTGCTACGACTCGTTCTTCGGGTTCGTGCAGTCCCTGGGTCGGCGACTCGTGACGGCGTACCTCGACTCGGACTTCCGCCTCGATCCCGAGGCGCTGGAAGCTGCGTTCGCCGAAGCCGGGCCCGGCTCGGCGTACATCCTGTGTAACCCGCAGAACCCCACCGGCACAGTGCACACGGCCGCCGAACTGGCGATGCTCGCCGGTCTCGCCGACCGCCACGACATCCTGGTGATCAGCGACGAGATCCACGCTCCGCTCACTCACCCGGGGGTGACCTATACGCCGTACCTCGCTGTACCCGCAGCGAGCCGCGGGATCGCGGTCGTCAGCGCCTCCAAGTCATGGAACCTGGCCGGGTTGAAGATTGCGCTCGCGGTACCGGGCGCCGATGCGGCCGGGTCGCTCGGCATGTTGCACGAGGTGGTCACGCACGGCGCCAATCACCTCGGAGAGATTGCACACGTCGCGGCATACGCGCACGGAGCCGGGTGGCTTGATGAACTACTCCTCGAGCTGGGTGAACGACGAGTTCTACTGCGCCAGCTACTCGCCGAGCACCTCCCGCAGGTTCGAATGGTCGACGCCGAGGCCACCTACCTCGCCTGGCTGGACTGCTCGGCGCTCGGGCTGGACGACCCGCACGCGTGCTTCCTGGAGCGGGGCAAGGTCGCGGTCAGCGCCGGCGTGAACTACGACCCGCGCAGTGCCCAGTTCGTCCGCTTCAATCTCGCCACATCGCCGCAGGTCATCCGCGAAGCAGTGCGCAGAATGGCGACGCTGGTGCACTGAGCTGCAGCGTGGCTGGTCCTAGGGGGTTATCAGCAAACGTGCAGCTTCGGAGTGGACAGTTCATCTGCGTGACACTCGACGTACCGTCCGATTCCCCTGAAGCGGAAGCGCCTTCGACTGCGTCGCCGGCTACAGCGCACCACACGGGTGGGATGGCTCTGGCTCTGGGTGCGCTCGGTGTCGTATTCGGCGATATCGGCACCAGCCCGCTCTACTCACTGCAGACGGTCTTCTCGATCGACAAAAACGCCGTCACGGCGAGTCGGGGCGACGTATTCGGGGTGATCTCACTGGTTTTCTGGTCGATCACCGTCGTGGTGTCGATCAAATATGTGGTGTTCATCCTGCGGGCCGACAACGACGGTGAAGGCGGGGTGATGGCGCTGGCAGCTCTGGCCCGGCGATATGTCCCCTCAGGCGGAAAACGCTTCAGCCTGGTGATGATCCTCGGAGTGCTCGGGGCCTCACTGTTCTACGGCGACAGCGTGATCACGCCGGCCATCTCGGTGCTCTCGGCGATAGAGGGGCTGGAGGTCACCACCCCGTCCCTGGCACACCTCGTGGTGCCGGTGGGCGCGGTCATCATCACCCTCCTCTTCCTCGCGCAGCGTTTCGGCACGCACGTGGTCGGCCGGCTGTTCGGTCCGATCATGGTGGTCTGGTTCGTGGCCCTGGGGCTGATGGGGTTGAGCAAGATCGTGGCTGAGCCGTCCATTGTGACGGGCTTGTCCCCGTCCTACGGAGTTATGTTCGTGGTCGACCATCCATACATCGCGTTCGTGGCGATGGGCGCGGTGGTGTTGACCATCACCGGCGCCGAGGCGTTGTACGCGGACATGGGCCACTTCGGACCGGTGCCTATTCGGCGGGCGTGGTTCTTCCTGGTATTTCCGTGCCTGACGCTCAACTACCTGGGTCAGGGCGCGCTCATTGTGCAGTCGCCGAAGAGCATCAGCAACCCGTTCTACATCATGGCGCCGAGCTGGGCGCAGATCCCGCTGGTGATCCTTGCGACGATGGCCACGGTGATTGCTTCCCAGGCCGTCATCTCCGGCGCGTACTCGGTCTCACGGCAGGCATCAAGGCTGGGTTACCTGCCTCGGATGACTGTGCGGCAGACCTCCCAGTCCAGTAGCGGTCAGATCTACATCCCGGCGATCAACTGGGCGTTGTACGTCGGGGTGATGCTGTTGCTGGTGCTCTTTCGGTCCTCGGCCAAACTGGCCACCGCGTACGGCCTGGCGGTTACCGGCACCTTCCTGATCACCACGACGCTGTTTCTCGTCTATGCCGACTCGGTGTGGAAGTGGCCGCGCTGGAAGATGCTGCTGGTCGGGATTGTCTTCGGGGTCCTCGAGCTCACCTACTTCGCCGCCAACCTCACAAAGGTCCTGCATGGCGGGTGGCTGCCCCTGCTCATCGCTCTGGCGATCTGCACGATCATGTTCACCTGGCGCAAGGGCAGTGCGATCGTCACAGAGCGCAGAGTCAAGCTCGAAGGACCGATGCAGCCGTTCCTGGACTGGTTGCACACCGACCCGGTCAGCCGGGTGCCCGGGACGGCGATCTTCCTGCACCCGGACCGGATGACCACGCCGTTGGCGTTCCGCGAGAACGCGAACTTCAACCACGTCATCCACGACAACGTCTTCATCGTCTCCACGGTGTCGGAGAACATTCCGCACGTTGCGCCGCAGGATCGGGTCAAATTCGATGACATGGGCGATGCGCACGACTCGATCAGTCACATCACCCTGCACTACGGTTTCCAGGACGACCAGAACGTCCCCGATGGGCTGCGGCTCGCCGCGGAACAAGGCGTTCCGATCGATCCGGACGAGGCCTACTACTACCTGTCCCGGATCACCGTGCACGCCACTGGTGACTCAGCAATGCCGCGCTGGCGCAAGCGACTGTTCCTGGGCATGGCCCACAATGCAGCTTCACCGGTCGACTACTTCCGCCTCCCGGTCGACCGCACCGTCGTGATGGGCTCGCAGGTCTCCTTCTAGGTCACGGCGTAGCGAGGTCATTCGAGCGCCACTGGTTGACGTGGCCATGGGCATCCGTCCACTGCATGCCAGCGTCACCGGCCTCGTTCGATGCGGAGGCGAGGACAGCGATCATGTACCGGGTGCCGGGTATCGCAGCCGCCTGGATACCGCTGTTCGCTGCACCTTGCGAACCGTCGACATTGAACTGCATGGTGATGTCGTGCGAGCCTGCAGGCAGCAGGGCTATGTCGGATCTGTGATCGCCAGGGCCACCCAGCCCGAAGAACATCGGCGGGGGCGATATCTTTTCCAGGCCCTCGATGCTCGCAACCCCGGAAGCCTCGGAGTAACCCACCAGTCTCGCGCTGGGGAACAGCACCACTCGGACACCGCCGGCGGTCGCAGCGTGCCCGCGTCCACCGGTGCTGGAGAAGTACTGGCCCGAGCTCGTGACCCAGTAGGCAGCGGGCTGCCGGGTGCGTGCGCCCTCGCCCATGGCGACGGCGACCACCTGCCCAGAGGGCAGCCTCGTGGACATCCGCACGTCGCCGATGGTTTCCCCTGCGTCCAGGACTGTTGCATCAACGGTGTCGCTGCCAGTCGGCGCGACCGTCAGGAAGCCCTTTCCGTCCTGCACGGTGGTGACTCCGCATCGGCCGCCGCCGACCACAGGAAGGTCGTGCGTGCTCGCATTCGACCGGACCGAGACGATGCCGGATGAGCTGATACTGACGGTATCGGTGTGATAGCCGCCCCCGTAAGTCCCCCACGGCGCCCCCTTCTTGCCGTCGGGGACGTCGGCTATCTGCCCATTCGTCGATGTCAACGTCACCGAGGGGGAGCGCGGTGATTGGGCGTGGACAGCCGCTGCGCAGGTCGCCGTCAATGGCCCAGGTCGGGTCACGGGGGACGGCCGCGGAGGCGAGCCGCACGCGGACGACAGTGTCACGACGGCGATCGCCAATGCGGTGACTCCCATCCGATGCGACGGGCGGATCAGTGCATGGACCATGTGCGCGCCTTTCCGATCTTGTCGATCCAGTTCATCACCAGCCCGAACGACCCGCCCGGCAGCGGGCCGACGGCCGCGACGTCGTACGACGTGCCAGGCACCCGTCGCACAACGACAGCACCCTGGCCTGTCGACGGTGTGCCACTCGGCGGGTTCAGTTGCATCGACACGGCGTGCGCACCGGCCGGAAGGAGCGCGACGTAGGTGGCGAGAGTTTCACTGGTGGAAACCTCGGCGATCGACGGCATCCGTCCGATCGGGTTGAGGGAGAAGGTGCCCGGCGGTGCGGTCATCGACACCAGCTGCGATTTCGCGAAGACCACGACGGTAACCCCGTCGATACTCAATACCTGACCTTGCTCGCCGTCGCCGGCAAGGAACTGGCCAGCTGCGGTACTCCAGAAGACACGCGGGCGCTTGGGTGCAGCGCCGAACCTATCTGCGGCCAAGACAGTCATACCAGACACCAGCGTGACCGGTTGAGAAGCGCCGCCAACCTGCGTCGAACCGTCCATCAGCTGTGTCTGGACAGCGTCCGGTGCGGTAGGCGCCAAGGTGATGGTGTCCTGGCCGTCGCGGAAGGTGGCGATGCCGCAGGCACCGCCCCCGGTCACTGGGAGGTCAACGGTGCTTCCGGCCCGGCGCAGCGACAAGGTGCCGTCGCTTTTCTGGGATGCCAGGTCGGTATGTGAGTGTTGCAATGTCGTGCCATCGGCCTGGGTCGCGGGGGGTGCGTCGTTGTCGGGCAGATAGAGGACCAGTCCGTTGGCTGGATGGCTTAGATACAAGCTCGATCGGGTAGCGGCGCTGTTAGACAGTGCCGGGCAGGTCGAGGAAAGGGCGCCGGGTTGAGTTGGCGGGGGCGACCCGCATCCCGCCAGTCCAGTGCCGATCACGGTGAGGGCGATCAGCGCCGCAGCACGGCTGGTCACGAGAAGCTCTTGGTGTGCCGCCCGGTTGAGTCGGTCCACGTGATGCTCCCGACGATGGCAGTGTGATCGCCGGGGGTCGGCGGCGAGGTCACATACACGACGTCGTATGGCGAAGTGCCCAGTGGTTTGATCTGCAACGGATTCAACCTCTGGCCGGCCCGCGCCTGCACGCTGACCGCACGTGCTCCGCGAGGTACTGCGGCGGCGAAGAAGGAGCTTGACTTGCCGCCCGTGAGCTGTCCGCCTCCTAGATAGCTGTTCGATGGCGGTTCCTGCTTCGAAGTACCGCCATCGCTCGCGGCGAATCCGTAGACATTCAGCTTCGGGAACCAGTAGACCCGGGCGTCGGTAAAGGACGCAACCTGGCCGCGTTCACCAGTGGAGGAGAAATAGTCGGCCCCGACATTCCACAGAACGGCCTGGGGCGTCGCCGGCTTTTCGGTGACGAATACAGCAACGGTGTGGCCTGTCGACAGCCGCATTCCCGAGCTTGTGACGCCCCCACCGTTGTTGTCGGTGGTTTTGAACACAACCATTGCGTCCTGGGTTATCCGTGGGAGCGGGGCGAGCACCACCACGTGCTGACCATCGCGGAAGGCGGCGATCCCACCGGGTAGGGCGCCGGTTCTCGGCAATGGTGTGGTGCCTGGAGCGTTGGTGCGGACTGTCAGTTCGCCCGCTGCGCTGCGGCTGACGATGTACTCGCTGAAGCGCTGTTCGCCCACCTTCGAATCCTTGAACAAGGCGCCGAGTGGGCCGCTCGTGCCGTATTGCGCGGGCACGGTGCTGGACTGATGATTCGCCAACTGGGTGGTGCCGACAGTCGCACCGATGACGAGCGCGGCAGCCAGTCCGAAGGCTCCCACAGTGGCGCGTCGGCGCCGAACCGAGCGCTGGGCTCCGGCGATCACGGCGCTCGGGTCGATGCCCATGTCCGGCGCCGGTGCCTCCCGCAGCATGGTTTCGATGTCGTTGTCGTAGGCGTTCATGAGCGGCTCTCCTCGTGTTCGGTCGGGGCGGCTATCGCGGCGCGCATGGTGGCCAGACCTCGGGACGCACTGCTCTTTACGGTGCCAGTGCTGATCCCCAGCAGCTCAGCGACATCGTGCTCGGACATGTCGGCGTAGTGCCGGAGGACGACGACCTGACGTTCGCGCGCCGGTAGCAACCGCAGCAGCCGGATGACCTGGTCGCGGTCCTCCACGCCGGATTCGCGGGCGTCCGAGGCGTCGCGTAATTCGCCGTCGTTGGTCAGCGACTCCTTGCGGGTGCGCCGCCACCGGTCGGTATTGAGGTTGACCAGCACCCGGCGCGTATAGGCCAGTGGTTGGCCGCCCTTGTTCACCCGTACCCATTTGGGATAGACGCGTTCGAAGGATTCCTGCACCATTTCCTCTGCGCGATGGGCGTCACCGCACAACAACCAGGCCGTGTGCAACAGCCCGGGTGACGAGACGCGCACGAACGCCACGAACTCATCGGTGTCAGTCGGCTTCATCGCCCACTCCTTGTCGGTCTCCTGCATTGTCTACGCAGCAGACGCGGGGAAGGTTGAGTCAGTAGCGTCATCCCATGACTTTCTCCATCGTCGGCCGCGATTCCTCGACCGGTGACCTCGGTGTCGCGGTCGCCTCCAAGTTCCTCGGTGTCGGAGCGGCAGTACCCGCCGCCCGGCTCGGGCTGGGCGCGATAGCGACCCAGTCGTTCGCCAATACGCTCTACAAACGCGACGGTCTCGCTGCGCTCGCGGACGGACTAGACGCCGACGCGACGCTGGCCCGGCTGCTGGCCGCAGATGAACTACGCGAAGAGCGCCAGGTCGGCGTGGTCGACGCCGCCGGTGGCGGTGCGACCTTCACCGGTGCGTCCTGCATGCAGTGGGCGGGCGGCATCACCGGCCCGGACGTCGCGATCCAGGGCAACATCCTGGTCGGCCCCCAGGTGGTCGACGCCATGCACACCGCCTGGACAGCTGCTGCAGACGCGTCGTTGGCACGGCGGCTGTACGCCGCACTGGTGGCGGGGGACCGCGCCGGTGGAGATCGGCGCGGGCGTCAGTCCTCGGCGCTCTACGTGGTGTCCGAAGTCGGCGGGTACACCCCCGGCGACGATGTCGCCTACGACCTGCGGGTGGACGATCACACCGATCCGGTCGGCGAACTCGGCCGGTTGCTCGATATCCACGATGTGCTCTTCAAGGCGCCGAGCACGGAGGATCTGCTGCCGTTACAGGGCGATCTTGCATGGGAGGTGCGGCAGCGACTACAAGCCGCCGGGTACAAAGATCTTGACGGTTTCGCGGGGGTGGAGAACTTGGAGCTGCGGTTGCGCGACGGGTGGATCGACAAGACAGTGCTGCGGATGCTGCGCTCGCAAACGGAACGCTGAGCGACGAGCGAGCCTCTGCCGCCCACTCGCCGGTCGAGCGTCGGGTTACTGGGGAGGGGGACCCGGGACGTCTTGACTATGCACTGAGGTGCATATGAAACTACGTGCATGGCCCTCGATCATGCGATTCTCACGTCGCTGGCCGAACGTGCCGCAAGCGGGTACGACCTGACGCGTCGCTTCGATGCCTCGATCGGCTTCTTCTGGACCGCCACCCATCAGCAGATCTACCGGGTGCTGGCACGTCTGGAAGCTGCCCAGTCGGTGTACGGCACCGTTGAGCAGGGTCATGGTCGACCCGATCGCAAGGTCTACGACCTGACGCCGCAGGGCCGCGCCGAACTGGCTGCGTGGACGGCGACCCCGAGCCGGCGTGAGCCGCTGCGCAGCGACCTGGCGGTCAAGGTGCGTGCCCTGCCGTTCGGGGATGCGACTGCCATTTACGCGGATATCGGCCAGCAACGCACCGAGCATCAGCAGCGGTTGACGCGCTACGAAGCCGATCTGGCAGCGAACTTCTGCAACCTGGCAGCCATCCCCGATCGGCAACTACCCGTCTACCTCGTGCTGCGCGGTGGTATCCGTCAAGAGCGCAGCTACGTGGACTGGTGCGACGAGATGTTGACCGTACTCACCGAGCGCATACCCGCGCTGTCCACGATTGAAGATGCTGACCGCGACCGAAAATGCTGACAGAACCTGAGGAAAGAAGAACACCGATGTCCTACGACAGACTGCTCGCCCCGATCACGATCGGTGACGTCACGCTGCCTAACCGGGTCGTGATGGGCTCGATGCACACCGGGATGGAGGATCGCTCCAGGCACTTCGGCGAGCTCGCGGAGTACTTTGCCGAGCGCGCGCGCGGTGGCACCGGCCTGCTGATCACCGGCGGTTTCGCGCCCGACAAGACCGGTTGGTTGCTACCGGCAGGCTCGGAGCTCTCATCCTCGCGGGCGGCCGACAAGCACAAGGTCATCACCGAGGCAGTACATGAGGCCGGCGGCCGGATCGCGATGCAGATCTTGCACGCCGGTCGTTACGGCTACCACCCCTTCGTGAAGTCGGCGAGCGCAGTGAAGAGCCCGATCAGCAAGTTCGCGCCACGCGCTATGTCCGGAAAGGACGTCGAGCGCACCATCAGCCACTTCGCGAAGGCAGCGCGGCTGGCAATGCAGGCGGGCTACGACGGCATCGAGATCATGGGTTCGGAGGGTTACCTCATCAACCAGTTCCTCGCGGCACGCACCAACGAGCGCACCGATCAGTGGGGTGGCAGCGCGAGCAATCGGATGCGTTTCCCCGAGCAGGTCGTCCGTCGGGTGCGCGAATCGGTAGGAGCCGGCTTCCTGCTGATCTACCGGCAGTCATTGCTGGATCTGCTGCCGGATGGGCAGGACTGGGAGGAGACAGTCGAGCTCGCAGGGCGCATCGAAGCTGCCGGCGCCTCGGTCATCAATACCGGGATCGGCTGGCATGAGGCCCGGATCCCCACCATCGTCACCTCCGTGCCGCGTGCGGCCTTCGCCTCCGTCACGGGCCAGCTGCGCGAGCACGTCGGGATACCAGTGATGGCGTCCAACCGGATCAACACCCCAGAAGTGGCCGAGCAGATCCTGGCCGACGGCCACGCCGACCTGATCTCGATGGCTCGCCCGTTGCTGGCCGATCCTGAGTTCGTCAACAAGGCCCGGGAAGGGCGCGGCGATGAGATCAACACCTGTATCGCGTGCAACCAGGCCTGTCTGGACCACACGTTCGCCAACAAGCGGGCCAGTTGCCTGGTCAACCCCCGCGCCGGGCACGAGACCACGTTGCGGTTGATCCCCGTCGGCCCGCACGCGGCGCAGCAGGTCGCGGTCGTCGGTGCCGGACCGGCCGGGCTCGCTGCCGCAGTCGCGAGTGCGGAGCGCGGGCACCAGGTCACAGTATTCGAGCAGCAGGACGAGATCGGTGGCCAGTTCCGGTACGCGATGAGGATTCCCGGTAAGGAGGAGTTCGCCGAGACGCTGCGCTACTACACGCGTCGGATGGAGGTACTCGGTGTGCAGCTGCGTACCGGCATCCGGGTGGACGAAAGTCACCTTGCGGGGTTCGATCACACCATCGTCGCTACCGGGGTCAAGCCCCGTCGGCCCTCGATCCCGGGCATCGAACACCTCACCGTCGTGATGTACGACGACCTGTTGAGTGGGCGCGCTACCGCCGGCCCCAGGGTCGCGGTGATCGGCGCCGGCGGGATCGGCTTCGACGTGAGTGAATTCCTGCTGCACGAGAGCGGAGAGTCGCTGAAGCATTGGAAATCGCGCTGGGGAGTGCTCGACCCGCAGGAAGCGCGAGGTGGCGTGGGACCCAAGAGCGGGGACGAGCCGCTTCGCACCGTCTACCTGCTGCAGCGTAAGCCGGCACCGCTGGGCAAAGGCCTGGGTAAGACCACCGGCTGGGTGCATCGCCAGACGCTTAAGGACAGCGGAGTGACGTTCATCGGCGGCGCCACCTACGACCTGATCGACGACGACGGCCTACACGTCACCGTCCGCTCCGGCGACGACACTGACAGCGAGGGCCGGTCCGAGCAGCTGTTGCTGGAGGTCGACACGATCGTCATCGCCGCCGGTCAGGAGTCTGTGTGCGATCTGGCCGATGCCCAGGACCCGAAACGTCATCTGATCGGTGGGGCAGACGTGGCCGCCGAAGTGGATGCCAAACGAGCGATACGGCAGGCGACCGAGGTGGCGGCCACGCTTTGATTCAGTGCACTATGGCCGAAAAACGGCTGTGACCTGTTGCTCGACAGAGGAGTAGGCGCTGCTTGCTCGGGCGAGGGAGGAACTGATGTCCTCCAGCGCGATCCGTACCCTCTCCTGGGCGACCTCCCACTCGTGGTGCAGTTGGACATACTGACCTGCGGCCGCACCTTTCCACGAGCCCTGTAGCGACTCCAGTTTGACGCGCATCGTGTTCATCGAGTCGTGGATCTGTTCGGCGATCATTGTCACGTCAGTGCTGTGCTGCGTGAGCTGGCCGCTGTCGACGGCGAATGCGCCGCTGTTGCCTGCAGTCATTGCTTCTCCTGGGAAAATATCGGGTGGAAATCTGTCGGGCCGCCCGGTTGGCTGACCCGTTGTCACCGCACGCTACGGTGCAGCGACCGTGGTCCCAGAAGTTATCCACAGGCAGCAGAACGGGGCCCGACCGGATCCCGGTCGAGCCCCGTTCTGCTGAACAGCGTTAGTTGCTCGGCGCTTTGCCGAGCGTGACGGTGACGTCCTGCTTGTTGCCGTTGCGAATCACTGTCAGCTTCACTTTGTCTCCCACGTTGCGTGCACGCACGAATCCGACGAGCGAATCGCTCCCGGCGACAGATTGTCCGTCGACATCGATGATGAAGTCGCCGACCTTGAGGCCGGCGCGGCTGGCGGCGCTGGCGGACTTAACCGATTTGACCTGCGCTGCGGCCTGCGTGGCGCCGTCCACCTTGGCGATGGCGGTACCGGCCGTGACGCCGAGCTGAGCGTGGACTGCCTTGCCGCTCTTGAGGAGCTGGCCGGTGATGTTGTTGACAACCTCGACCGGGATGGCGAAACCGATGCCGATATTGCCCGACTGCGTGGTCTGCGAACTCTGACCCAGAGTCGCGATCGAGGAGTTGATCCCGATCAATTTACCGCTGGCGCTCACCAGTGCACCGCCGGAGTTGCCCGGGTTGATGGCAGCACTGGTCTGGATGGCATTGGTGACTACCGGATCGGCGGCCTGACCTGCCTGTGCTTCAGATGTGGTGACCGGGCGGTTGAGAGCGCTGATGATTCCCGTCGTGACGGTACCGGACAGACCGAGCGGATTTCCGACCGCCATTACGGGCTGTCCCACGACGAGTGATTTGCTACTGCCGAACGGCATGGCCGTCAGGTCGCTGGGCGCGTTCGTAATTTTGATCACGGCCAGGTCGGTGCTGGGGTCGGTGCCCACGATCTTGGCGGAGTAGGTCTTGTTGTTGCTCAGAGTGACCTGCACCGAGCCGGATGATTTCGCCGCGGCGACGACGTGGTTGTTGGTCACGATGTCTCCGGACTTGTCCAGCACCACACCGGACCCCTGGTCGCCACTGTTGCCCACCCTGACGGTGATCGAGACGACGGACGGGCTGACCTTTGACGCGACGCTGGTCCAGTTGACGGCATTGTTGTTCTGGTAATCGGAGGGGTTGATCTTGACACTCGGGCTGCCCGTGCCGCCCGACGCGCTGTCGGGGTTGTTGGTCAGGGCATACGTTGTGCCGGACGCGAGCGCGGCGGCGAGGATGGCGGCGATCGGCACCGCGAACCACACGCCTCGGGACCGGCGCCTGGTGGTGCCGGACGGGGTCGGTGGGGTGGTCATCGGGTTGGATGAACCGTTCGAGGGTTGTCCGAATGCGCCCTGCTGCGACGACTGTCCGGGAGCGCCGTAGGGGTTCTGCCCGTAGGGCGAGGGCCGGTTCTGACTCTGCTGGCCGTACGGACCAGGCTGACCATGCCCCTGACCCTGCTGGTTCTGCTGCCCATAGGGGCTCTGTTGGCCCTGCTGCCCCTGCTGACTCCGTTGGCCGTAGGGGGAGGACTGACCCTGCTGGTTTGGCTGGTTTGGCTGGTTCTGCTGACCCTGGGCTCCGTACTGGCCATAGGTCGGCTGCTGCGCAGGGATGGGTTGGGTGCTGGACGGGTCGGTGTGCGGACGGTCACCATCCGCCGACGGTCCCTGCGGTTGGTCGGGGGACTGGTCCTGCGACATTAAAACTCCTCATTCGGCATGAATCTGATCTGCGGTCCAGTTTGCGACAGAAATCTTGTTCGAACCTTCGCGCTTCTTGTGGGGCCGCTGTGCGATTGACGGTATCCCGATGGTGAAGGTCGCACCCCCTCTGGCGGTCCGGGTGAGCGCCACGGTGCCCTGATGCGAGGTGATGATGGCCGAGACGATGGCCAGCCCGAGCCCGCTGCCACCGTGCGCGCTGTTGCGAGCGGCGTCCGCCCGGTAGAACCGCTCGAAGACCCGTTCGCTCAGAGCTGCCTCCACACCCGGCCCGTGATCGCGCACGATGACGTGTGCAGTCTCATCCGCGTCCTTCTGATAACCCACCAGTACCTCGATCGGCGTATCGGAGGGGGTGTACCGCAGGGCGTTGGTCAGCAGGTTCGTCAGGACCTGGCGCAGTGCTGCGTCATCGCCGGACACCATGGTCGCCTGCAGCGGGCCGTGCAGGCTGAGTATCCGAATTGTGCGATGCGGCGCGCGCGCCCGGGCATCCTGCACCGCATCCGCCGCGAGGACGGTCAGGTCGACCGCCGTGAACGGGCGGCCGGCTTCGCCCGGTCCGAATTCGGGCGTATCCAGTCGGGTCAGCAACAGCAGCTCATCAACCATCATTCCCAGCCGGGTTGCCTCGTCCTCGATGCGGCGCATCGCTGCAGCGACGTCTTTCGCGCCGGTCACGGCACCCATCCGGTACAGCTCGGCGTAGCCGCGTACGGACGCCAGCGGCGTGCGCAGCTCGTGGGACGCGTCGGCCACGAAACGCCGCATCCGCTCCTCGGATGCCTGCCGGGCTGCGAACGAGACTTCGATGCGCCCGAGCATCAGGTTCAGTGAGTGGGCCAGGCTGGCAACCTCGTCACGCGTCTGATGCACCGGGATGCGTTGGGTGAGGTCGCCGGCGGCGATCCGGCGGGCCGTGCTCTGAATATTGGTGAGGGGGCGCAGGGTCCGGCGCACGGCGTACCAACCCAGCACCGCGAAAGCGAGCAGCACGATCAGACCGGCGAGCGCCACGATGGCTGCGAGTCGGTCGACCGTCGCATGCAGACTGTCCTGTGAGGCCGCCACGGCGTAAGGAACGGCGACCCCGTCAACGACGGTGGTGCCCGCCACGACCCGCCACGAACTGTTGGAGTTGACGGAACCAACGGTGAACGGCTTGCCATCGCGTACCTGCGGCGACGTCGGACTCAGGGTGGGGAACAGCGGTTGGCTGGTACCGCTGCGGAAATAGTCCTGCGGCGTGTCGGTGGTCCACTGCAGCCGGACCACATACCCGTTGCGGGTGATCGAGGGCGACGGCGCAGGAGATCCGGGCTGTTGGTGACGTGCTACCGACGCGGCGACCAACTGCCCGGAGGTCACCTGAAGTTCGACGTCCTCCTGGCGTTGCAGGAAGCCGCGCAACTCGTAGGTGGCAGCGGTTCCGGTGACCAGAAGGCCGACCATCAGCATCGCGACCAGCAAGGCGGACAGCCGCAGCCGCAACGGCAGCTCGTGCAGCTCGCGTAGACCGCGACGCCAGATCGAGTTGCGGTGTGAACTCACTCGCGAGGAGCGCGCAGCACGTAACCGATTCCGCGTTTGGTGTGGATCAGCGGCACCGCGTCGACGTCGACCTTGCGACGCAGGTAGGAGATGTAGCTCTCAACGATGCCCGGCTCGCCGCGGAAGTCGTAGTCCCACACGTGGTCGATGATCTGAGATTTAGACAACACCCGGCCATTGTTCAGCATCAGGTACCGCAGCAGTTTGAATTCGGTGGGGGAGACCTCGATCACCCTCCCGGCGCGGGTGACTTCGTGGGAGTCGTCGTCCAACTCCAGGTCACCGACGACCAGGGCGGGGCTCTCGCGCTGATCGAGCCTGGTGCGGCGCAGTACCGCGCGGATCCGGGCCACCACCTCTTCGAGGCTGAAAGGTTTGGTGACGTAGTCGTCACCGCCGACCGTGAGGCCCTTGACCTTGTCCTCGGTCGCGTCGCGCGCGGTCAGGAAGACGATGGGCATCTGCTGGCCGTGATCACGCAGCTTGCGGGTGACACTGAAGCCGTCGATGTCCGGGAGCATGACGTCCAGCACGGCCAGATCGACCTGCTGGGTCGTCGCGACCTCCACCGCTTCGGCGCCGTTCGAGGCCGAGAACACCTCAAATCCCGCGAATCGTAAGCTCGTGCAGAGCAATTCGCGGATATTCAGCTCATCTTCGGCGATCAGGAGGCGGGCTTCGGCTGTGGTCATGAGTGCAGTATTCGCGCCATCCCTGGAGGTTAGCTGGGAACTGTCCAGTTACGGGCTGGGCAGCACAAGGAATAGTCAACCAATATAATTGGTTTGCCATGCTGATGACACGTCTCTGCCCCGAAACCGCGTACCCGCGCCGAGTCTGTAGTGCTCGTCGCGCAGGCGTCCGCGGTATCGCAGTGGCGCGATGAGTCCCACGTTCGCCTCGTTGCGATACCGCAACTACCGCATCTACGCTGCCGGAGCCCTGGTCTCCAATGTCGGTACCTGGATGGGCCGGGTTGCCCAGGACTGGCTGGTCCTGACCCAGCTCACCGACCATGACTCGACCTCGCTCGGCATCGTGACGGCGTTGCAGTTCGCGCCGGTCGTACTGCTGGCGCCGATCGCGGGCGCCGTGAGCGACCGTTTCTCCAAGCGCACGGTTCTGCTCGCGACCCAGACGGCTCTCGCGGTGACCTCCGCGGTGCTGGCGGTTTTGGTTCTCAGCTCGGTCGTCAGCCTCTGGCAGGTCTACCTGATTGCCGCGGCGCAGGGTGTCGCAACAGCGTTCGACAACCCCACGCGCCAGGCGTTCGTGTCCGAGATGGTCCCCCGGGAGCGCCTCGCCAACGCCGTGGGCCTGAACAGTGCGTCGTTCAACGGTGCGCGGTTGATCGGTCCCGGCGTGGCCGGCCTGTTGATTGCCGCGGTGGGCACCGGTTGGACGTTGGCGGTCAACACGGTCTCCTTTGTGGCTGTCCTGATCGCGCTGAGTCTGCTGAGCGCCGCAGAGTTGCGGCCCGCACCTCGCAGCGCGGGGAAGGGGCGTATCCGCGAGGGTGTGGCCTATGTCCGAGAGCGCCCCGACATCATGCTGATCATGTTCATGGTCTTCATGCTCGGTACCTTCGGAATGAACTTCCAGTTGACCATCGCTCTCATGTCCACCGCCCAGTTCCATCAGGGCGCGACTGCCTACGGTGCGCTGGGGTCGATCATGGCGGTCGGTTCGCTGGCTGCGGCGTTGATGTCGGCGCGGCGCCCGCGGCCTCGGCTACGGGTGCTGCTGATCGCAATGACGGGCTTCACTGTCGCTGCGACCGCAGCTGCACTGGCCCCGAACTTCTGGCTCTTCGGTCTTTTCCTCATCCCCACCGGGTTGTGCGCGCTGACCGTGCTCACCACGGCCAACGCGACGGTGCAGCTGGCTGTCTCACCGGAGATGCGCGGGCGGGTGATGTCGCTCTATATGGCGATCTTCCTGGGCGGCACGCCGATCGGCGCGCCGATCATCGGGTGGATCGGGTCCGCCTGGGGACCCCGGTGGACCATCCTGGTCGGCAGCATCGCGACCGGGCTGACGGTGATCGGTGCCATGGTGTACCTGATGCGACATGAACAGCTCCGTCTACGGATCGAACGCCAGCCGCTCTCCCGCCTGCCACAGATCCAGGTCAGTTCGCGTCAGGCTGCCCGCGAGGTACTGCCTGAGCGGGTGGCGTGATGTCGCCGCGGTTCCGGCGGTGGATCGTGCTTGCTGCGCTCGCCGTCTTCATCGGTATCGCAGTGGTGGCCGCAATCGTGCGTTGATGGCGGGTTACGACGCGTCGAACGCGCGCACCCGCAGGATCCGTTCGGCGTCGTCGAGACCTTCGATCACTCCGCGTCGCAGTGCAGCAGGGGCAGCGGTGTGCTGGTCCAGCCAGTCGCGCGCCGCCACGATGACCCGGTCGGTGTCAAGAGTGCTGCCGGTCTCGGGCGCCGGAAAGAGGCCCGTCACGAATCGCATGGCCATCGACTGGGACTGCGTTGCCCACAGCTGCTCGAGGATCTCGAAGTAGCGAGGTGCGAAAGCGGCTGCCAGCCCGCCGCTCGCAGGTTGCCGGAAGCCGACGATGAGCGCCCGCTGACCGTCGTTGGTCAGGTGGATGTCGCTGACGCCGGTGAGGATGTCCCACGACGTCGCCTTGGCCTGCTGGGTCGGCAGGCTCGCGACCGCCCGCTCGTACGCCCGGCGACCGCTCATCGTGAAGTCGGCGCTCAGATCGGATTCGAGCCCGGCAACAGTGCGCGACCCGGTGGCGGCCAGCGCCGTGATGAGTTCCCAGCGCAACTCGGGGTCGGCCGGCAGGTCGGTCGCCGGGCCCGACCCGGTCGCGGTCGGATCGAGGAAGGGCTGGATCAGCGGGGCCGCAGTCGCGGTCATCGCGCCGAACGACGCCAGCGCCCCGGCCCAGATCATCGCCTCGTCGCCATCGGTCTCACCGATCCGAGAGTGCGCCAGGCGACTAAGACGGCCGGCATGGTGCTCCTGCCGCTCGCCGGTGAGGTAGCCCGCCACCGCGGTCCGGGCCATCGACAGCACTGCATCCACCAGCAACGGATCGCGCTCGCTCGGTAGCTGGGAGTGGACCGTGTCCAGGAACTCTTCGGCGCCCAGCTGGGCATCGCGGGTGTGGTTCCACAGCGCCGACCAGAGCAGCGCCCGGGCCAGCTGTGACTGCATCGTGGACACCGAGCGCTGCGCAGACTGCCGGGAAGCCAGGTCCAGTCGGACGATGGCGTAGGTCGCGTCATCGTCGTTCGGCAGGACCAGATCGGGGGCGGTGCCGGCCAGGTCGAGAGTGGCCTCGTCGGTGATCTCGACCGGCACGCGGGACAGCTGCGTCAGCACACCGTCGCGGTCGGCGTACAGGCCGACTCCGAAGACATGGGTGCGCAGATCCTCGGGCGCTGAGCCCGCGGGCATCGTCTGGCGCAACGTGAGGGTGGTACGCGAGTCACGCTCGGCGACCGTGACATTGAGTTGTGAGGGGCCGCTGGTGCGCAACCAGGTATCTGCCCAGTTGCCCAGGTCCCGACCGCTCGCGGCGGCGAGCGGGGCCAGGAAGTCAGCCAGCTCGGTCGAGCCCCACGCGTGGGCCGCGAAATAGCCGCGCACGCCCTCGTCGAATGCCTCACGACCGACGTACGCCTGCAGTTGCCGCAGCGCCGCGGCGCCCTTGGAGTAGGTGATGCCGTCGAAGTTCTGCGCGGCGGCCTCGATGTCGGGGATATCGGCCGCGATCGGGTGGGTGGTCGGTCGTTGGTCCTGGGTGTAGGCCCACTGCTTGCGGCCGATGGCGAACATCGTCAGCCCCGAGGTGTAGCGGGTGGCTTCGGTGCTGGCCTGGTAACCCATCAGGTCCGCAAAGGACTCCTTCAGCCACAGCCCGTCCCACCACCGCATCGTCGCCAGGTCGCCGAACCACATGTGTGCCATCTCGTGCAGGATCACTTCGGACCGGCTGGTCAGGTCTGCGATCGTGGCGGTTCCGCGGTGCAGGTAACTCTCGGTGAAGGTCACCAGTCCGGGATTCTCCATGGCGCCGATGTTGTACTCCGGCACGAAGATCTGGTCGTACTTGCCCCAGGGGTAGGGGAATGCGAAGAGGTCATCGAAGTAGGACAGGCCCTGTCGGGTGACGGTGAAGATGTCCTCCGCGTCCAGGTGCGGCGCCATCGACGCGCGGCACAGCACCCCGAGCGCAACGGTGAGCCGGCGCCCGTCGGCCCGCTGCACGGACCATTCGTCGGTAGCGAGGTGATACGGGCCAGCCGCAATCGCCGTGATGTAGGACGACTGCGGGGGAGTGGGTGCGAAAACAACTTCGGCCAGCCCGTCGTATTCGCGGCGGGATACCTCGGGCTGCCCCGAGCGGATCAGCCAACCGGCGTCCGCGATGACGGTGAAGGTGAAGTGCGCCTTGAGGTCCGGTTGTTCGAAGACCGCGAACATCCTTCTGCTCTCGGTGGGTTCGAAGTGGGTGTAGAGGTAGGTCGCGTCGTCGCTCGGGTCGGTGAACCGATGCAGCCCTTCGCCGGTGCGGCTGTAGAGCGGGCGGGCGTGCACGACCAGTTCGTTGTCGGGCGCGAGTCCGGGCAGCGGCAGGCGCGCGCCGTCGTACCCGCTCACGTCCAGCGCGGCCCCGTTCAGCGTTGCCGCCACCAGGTCCTGCGCCACGATGTCGATCCAGCTGGTGACGGTGCTCGCGGCGAACCGTACGGTGCTGATCGAGTCAAAGGTGGCCTGCTCAGGGTCCCCAGCGTTACGCAGGTCCAGCCGGACGGTGTAGTCCAGCACGCGTAGTTCGGTGCTACGGCGGGCGCATTCGTCCCGGGTCAGGTTGAGATCAGGCATGAGGCGACCTTTCGTGGGTCAGGCGAGGCGTTCGACGACGTAGTCGATGCAGGCGGTCAGGGCACTGACGTCGTCGGGATCGACGGAGGGGTACATCCCGATCCGCAGCTGGTTCCGCTTCAGGGCGCGGTAGGGCTCGGTGTCCAGCACCCCGTTGGCGCGCAGCGTCGAGGCCAGCAGGGTGGCGTCGATGGACTCCTCGAAGTCGATGGTGGCAACCACGGCCGAACGCGCGGCCGGGTCGGACACGAACGGCGCGGCAAACGGCCGCGCCTGGACCCAGTCGTAGAGCCGGGTGCTGCTCTGCGCGCTGCGGGATACCCCGAAGTCCAGACCGCCGCCCGCTATCAACCACCGCAGCTGGGACGCCATCAACGCGAGGGTCGCGATAGCGGGGGTGTTGTACGTCTGGTCCAGTCGCGAGTTGGTCACTGCGGTCTGCAGATTCAAACTCGGCGGGATCCACCGCCCCGACGCCGCGACAGCCGCGGTCCGCTGCAGCGCTGCCGGTGACATCGCAGCGAACCACAGGCCGCCGTCGGAGGCGAAGGACTTCTGCGGGGCGAAGTAGTAGACGTCGGCCTCTGCCAGGTCTACGGGCAGTCCGCCCGCGCCAGAGGTGGCATCGACCAGGGACAGCGCGCCTGCGTCGGCGTCGGCCACTCGGCGCACGGGCTGCATGGCGCCTGTGGAGGTTTCGTTCTGCGCGTAGGCGTAGCTGTCCGCACCCGGTACCGCGACCAGCGGGGTGACCTCGCCAGGGGCGGATCGGCTCACGGCGGGCTCGTCCAGAAACGGGGCGGCAGCGACGGCGGCGGCGAACTTGGAGCTGAATTCGCCGCACACCCCATGCGCCGAGAATCGCTCGATGAGCGAGAAGGTCGCGACGTCCCAGAAGAGCGTCGACCCGCCGTTACCGAGCACGATCTCGTAGCCGTCCGGCGCGCTGAGGAAGTCGCTCAGCAGTTGCCGCACCTCGCGGACAAGTGCGCGGACCGGCTCCTGCCGATGCGAGGTGCCGATGACGTTGCTGCCGATTTCTTGCAGAACCTGCAGTTGATCGGGACGAACCTTGCTCGGCCCCGACCCGAAACGTCCGTCGGCGGGCAGCAGGTCCGCGGGAATCACGATGGTCACGGGCTAGAGTCTGCCAGCGCCTAACCTGGCTGGATGAGCGACGTCACCAGATGGGACTACGACGGGCACGGACTGGAAGACGGTCAGGTGCCGGACGCGCCCTGGCCGATCATCACCGAATGGGTGCGGCAGGCACGCGAGGCCGCGGCCGACGACGACGCGCCAGGTGTGCAGGAGCCGGACGCTATCAGCGTGGCCACCGTGAACGCTGACGGGTCGCCGACGGTCCGTACCGTGTTGATGCGCTACCTCACCCCGGGCGGCCCGGGTTTCTACACCAATCTCACATCGCGTAAGGGCAGCGATATTGCCGCTGATCCGCGTATCGCGGCAAGCTTGACCTGGCCCGCGCTCTACCATTCGATTCGCTTCACCGGACGCGCCGAACAACTACCGCGCGACGTGGTCACGCAGTACTTCCAGTCGCGACCGTGGGGTTCGCGGATCAGTGCCTGGGCATCGCGCCAGAGTGCCCCCCTGACCGGTCGCAGCGAACTGGAGCAGGTCGAGCGTGAGTATGCGCAGCGCTACCCGGACAACGGTCGCGCGGATGACGTACCGCTGCCGTCGTTCTGGGGTGGCTACCTGATCCGTGCCGAGACGGTGGAGTTCTGGGTTGGGCAGCGCAGTCGGCTGCATGACCGGGTGCTCTTCCAGTGTTCCGGTGACGGGCCGCTGGATGACCCCAGCTGTTGGACGAACGAGCGGTTGCAGCCCTGACACGAGGGTCTGCCACTCGCGTCTTCGGGGCGTGAAACAGCCCGTGGGCTCCGGCCTGGTGGCCGGCACGCGATGGACGGGTCGCGCCCCACGGGCTGCGGTGGTGCGTGGTATTCACCGCGCTGTCCGCTGACTGACGGGCTGCGCTAGTGCGCAACCACCTCACGCGTCCTTGTTGAATGCACTCTGGGACCACCTCCTTTTCTCGTGTACCCAGCACGATAATTCCAGTTCTGCCACAGCGCAACGGGTTTGTCGAAGAGGGCTGAGGGAGGAGGGAGGTCGCCGACCGGGGGAGGAAGGCGACCTCCCGAGCATGGCGCTAAGCCCGCTCGTCATGGGGAAGAACCCCAGGACCCTCATTCAACAGTCGGTGTTCAGGGGGGTGACCACCGACTGTCATCTGTGCAAACGTGCAACCCGCCCCGATCATTCCCGTCCGGTGTTGAGCACGCGATCGGCCCGCCCATCCGCGATCGATGGGAAACTATGGTGGTGACTGACCTGATCGACACCACCGAGATGTACCTGCGCACGATCTTCGACCTCGAGGAGGAGGGGATCGTTCCGTTGCGGGCACGCATTGCCGAGCGCCTGGGTCATTCCGGGCCCACGGTGTCCCAGACGGTGGCGCGGATGGAACGCGACGGTCTGTTGACCCTCGCCGGGGACCGGCACCTTGAATTCACCGAGCACGGTCGCGGTATCGCGACGCGGGTGATGCGCAAACACCGGCTGGCGGAGCGGCTGCTGGTCGACGTGATCGGTCTGGAGCTGGAATACGTCCACGAAGAGGCGTGCAGGTGGGAGCACGTGATGAGCGAGCGGGTCGAGCGCAAGATCCTCGACATGCTGCCGGAACACACGTTGTCCCCGTACGGGAACCCGATCCCCGGACTGGCCGAGCTCGGTTCGACCAGTCCGGTGCAGAACTTCCGGGACGGCGTCGTGCCGTTGACGGACGTCGTGTCGGCGCAGCCCGCGAACCTGGTTGTTCGCCGCATCGGCGAGCCCGCCCAGGCAGATCAGTCGACGCTCGAAGTTCTGACTGCTGCGGGGATTCGCCCGGGCGCTTCGATCATTGCCCACACCGCTGACGGACGCGTCCTGGCGCAGGTGCCGGACGGGCCGGAGGGGGTCTCGCTGCCGCGCGAGATTGCCAGCCACGTCTTCGTCGCGGTCGGGCCCGCAGACTCCCAGGACACCGACCCCTCATAGGTTCTGCACAGGCTCCCGTGACCCGTTTGTGACCATCTGTGGATCTGTTGTATCTTTTCCAACGGATCTCAGCCTGAGGTCCCCCGAGCAGCACCGCCGAGTCCTGCCAGCAGCCCGGGAATGCACAAACCGCAAGGCAGGAGCGGGGGAACCACCCTCGGTCGCCGCACCACGGGCGACCTCGGGGCAAAGTTACGAGCAGCCGCATACGGGGTATCGACTGCTACGAACCGGGTAACCTCCACCCGAGCCCGACAGCTCACCTCGTAGGCGCCGAGAGGTTTCTCCAATGTCGTTTTTGCAACCCCGTGGGCGCCACCGCGCTCCGAACAAGTTGGCGTCCTCGGTCAACTCCACCGCGCGCGTGTCCGCAGCAGTAGCTGTGGGTGGCGGCCTGGTGGCCTCAGCCGTCTTCTCCCAGTCCGCGCAGGCTGCCGTCGCACCCGCGCAGGTCGCCGCGACGCCGGCCCAGTCGTCGCTGACCCTGGTGCAGTTCACCGGTCGGCACTTTGCCGAGGTGGTGTCCGCGCCCGTCGCAGCTCCCCGAATTCGTAATGCAGTAGCAGCGGAGACCCAGCTGTCGGCAATCGTCGCCCGTACGTACGTGGCTCCGAAGCCCGCGCCGGCTCCCTTGACCTCGCGATCCGCCACCCGTCCGCCGGTCGCACCTTCCGGCGCCGCATCCACTCGGGTCGGTGGCACGCAGAACGGTGGCGGCCAAGGCAGTTCCACCACGCCTGTCTCCCCGCCTGTCTCCACCCCGCCCGTTTCCACCCCGGTCACCAACGTTCCGGCAGCAACCGGTGGCGTCATTGCGATCGCAGAGCGCTACCTGGGCGTTCCGTATGTCTGGGGCGGCACCACGCCCAGTGGTTTCGACTGCTCCGGGTTCACCAGCTACGTGTTCCGGCAGGTCGGCATCAACCTGCCGCGCACGGCTGCCGCGCAGCAGTCCGCGCTTACCCCGGTCAGCAACCCGCAGCCGGGTGACCTCGTGTTCTTCGGTTCACCGGCCTATCACGTAGGCATCTACCTCGGTAACGGCATGGAGATCGCGGCTCCCAAGCCGGGCGACCACGTCAAGATCCAGCCCATCTACGGCACCCCCTCGGGATACGCCCGCCCCTGACGGTCAACTCTTGAAAATGCGCCGCTGACCGACCCGGTCAGCGGCGCATTTTTGATGACCGGTGTGCCGACGCAAGAGACCGGCACGGCCGGTGTCAGTGCACCTCAATCGCGAGCATTCGGACCGTCGCCGGGATGTTTCATGGCGTCCTGCTCAGCGAAGCTGAACCCCCGCATGACCGGCGCGCCCTTCCCGCCGCTGGCCGCAGAATCTGTGGCGTATCCGGTATCGCCTGCTTCGTCGTGGTCGGCCATCAACCGTTCTGCGGGTGCATCGGTGCTGTGGTCGGCTCGGTCTTCTGGTGCGGCGTCCTGCGGTTCGGTGTCCATACTCATGGTTTCAGTATGTCCGTCGGCGGGTGCCTAGTCTGGGCCGGTGACAACGCCACCGAAATCCGCCACGACTGCTCTGCTGCACGACCCGGACCTGCCGGTGCAGATCGTGGATGTGGGCGCCAACCCGATCGACGGCACACCCCCGTACGCCCCGCTGCTGGAGTCCGGCATCGGCCGGGTTACCGGCTTCGAACCTCAACCGGCGGCGTTCGCGCAGCTGACCGCAACAACCGATGAGCGGCACCGGTATCTGCCGTATGCCGTCGGCGACGGATCCACCCAGGTACTGCGGCTGTGCGCAGAGTCCGGGTTCACCAGCACCCTCGAGCCGGATCACGGACAGCTGGCACTGCTGACCGACTTCCCCGCGATGGCAGCCGTCCTCGACCGGATCGAGGTGCCGACCGTGCGCCTGGACGACATCGAGGAGATCGAGCGGATGGATCTGCTCAAGATCGACATCCAGGGTGGGGAGCTGGAGGTGTTCCGCCATGGTCGGGCGCGGCTGGCCGCAGCCGTTGCCGTGCACACCGAAGTCGGCTTCCACCGTCTGTACGAGGGGCAGCCGACTTTCGCAGATATCGACCTGGAGCTGCGCGGGCAGGGTTTCGTCCCGCACCGGTTCGTGAACACCAAGACGTGGCCGCTGGCCCCCGTTCAATGGGCGGACCCGATGCAGCAGGCGGCCCATCACCTGGTCGAGGCCGATGTCCTGTACGTCCGTGACCTGGCCCACCTGGACCGGCTCAGTGACCTGCAGTTGCGACAACTGGCCCTGGTCTGCGAGGTGGCCTACGGGTCGTACGGTGTGGCGCTGGCATGCGTGCAGCAGCTCGTTCGTCGGTCCGTATTGGCGACCGACGCCGAGCAGACCTACCGAGCGGACGTACTCGAGCGGGTCGGGTCCCGGACGCGGTCAGCTGGGTAGTTCCTGCGCCGGAATTCCGCGCGTCACGATCTCACCACTGAGCAGACTCGTGAAGGCCAACTCTGCGGCCCCCACCAGCGTCGGTTCGGCGAGCAGGCCACGGGTCAGCTTGACCGGGCGCGTCGTGTCAGCGACGGCCGCGTGGCTGATGCCGTCGCGGACGATGTCGCCGCTGTGGGTCAGGACGTCAGCGAGATGGCCGGTCAGGACCACCATCTGTGGGTCCAACAGGTTCATCAGATCGCACAGCCCACGTGCCAGGTGACGTGCCGCACCGTCCAATGCCCGCAGCGCGGCCGGGTTGCGTTGCGTTGCAGCCTGGAACAGCTGGGGCAGGGCGAGCACGTGCAGCCCCTCGGCGGCGGCTGCATCCAGTATCGCCTGCGTGCCGAGGTACTGCTCGAGGCAGCCACGACGACCGCAATGGCACGGGGGACCCTGCGGATCGATGCACAGGTGCCCGATCTCTCCCGCGTACCCCCGCGAACCGCGAAGCGGTAGCCCTGCTGAAACGATGCCGCTGCCGACCCCGACCCTGCCGATCACGCACACCAGATCGTCGTGCCCGGTGGCGACGCCGCGCTGATGCTCAGCGAGCGCGGCCAGGTCGCCGTCGTTGCCGCATCGGACCGGCACGTCGAACGCGTTCGCCAGCAGCACTCCGAACGGGACACTGCGCCAGCCCAGGTTGGGCGCATTCAGCACCAGGCCGTCGGCCGCCCGAACGACTCCCGGCACCCCGACCCCCACGCCGATACACCGGGCGCCCGAGATCTCCTGCGCTATGGACGCGGCCGCTCGCACCAGCTGCTGCACCACCTCGGTCGGACGCGCTGAGCGGTCCTGATGTTTCCAGGATCGCTGCGAGATCTGGTCCCCACCCAGCCCGAACGCCGCGACCCGCACCGAGCGCACGTCGATATCCACGGCCAGCCCGTAGACCGCCCGCCGCGACGCGACCACGGTGTACGACGGCCGGCCGGCGCCGGACGTCGTGGGTGTCTTGCGGTTCTGGGTCACGATGCCCTGGTCCGCCAGTTCCGAGACCAGCGCGGCAATGGTGCTGCGATTCAGTCCGGTCGCCTCGACCAGTTCGCTACGGGTCAACTCACCTTGTCGGTGCAGTAACCGCAGGAGCAGGCCGAGGTTGTGTTCTCGGATTTGCTCAGGACGAGCGGCATCGTCGCGAGCAACCACCCGCTCAGCCGAGTCCGCTGGATCCCGCGCGTCGGCGGGACAGGGCATCGACGGTCGCGGCGAGCGCGAGCACGATCCCGGTGACGATGGCCTGGTAGGCGGCGTTGTTCTTGCCCTGCAGCAGATCAGACATCCCGTTGATGATCACGGCCACGACCAGTCCACCAATCAGGGCGTCGGTGATTTTGCCCTTGCCACCGAAGAGGCTGGTGCCACCGACCACGGCAGCACCGACGGCGAGCAGGAGGGTGTTTCCGTTACCGGTCTGCTGGCTGACGCCGTACTCCGAACCGAGCACGATTCCGGAGACCATGGCCAGCACTGATCCGATGACGAAGACCGACACGCGCACCGCGTCGACCCGGATACCGGCCCTGCGGGCAGCCTCGTCGTTACCGCCGACGGCGTAGATGTGTCGCCCGTACCGCGTGCGGTTGAGGACGAAGCCGAGGAACACGACCAGCACCAGCACCAGTGGGACGACCCACGGGACACCCTGCAGGGTGGGGGCCTTGGTCTGGACGAGTTGACCGCTTGCTGTCTGGGTGATTCCTGGGGCAGCACCCGAGTTCTGATTGATATTGAGCAGCGCGGTGGCTCCGAACACGATGACGGCGCAACCGATGATCTTTGCGGCCAGGACGATCGTCGGCTCGACAGGTAATCCGCGACGGCGACGGGCCACGATTCGGCGCACCTGAGTGGCAGCGAAGCCCACCGTGATCAGCACTGCAATGAGCCAACCGAGCCAGACCGGCATCAACGAGTTCTCGAGCGCGTCAAGCGTCTTGTTGCGATACGACAGCGCACCGGAGGTGCCCGTGGTGTTCACGATCAGGATGACCACGCCCTGCAGCGCCAGGAAGAGCGCCAAGGTGGTCACAAAGGAGGGCACCCGCACCTTGGTCCGCATCCAGCCGATGAACAGACCGATGACTGCGCCGGCGGCCAGCGCCACCAGGCAGGCGAACGGCCACGGCAGGCCTTTGGACAACAGCACGGCGACGATCGAGGCGCCTACTCCGGAGGTGACTCCCGCAGAGAGGTCGATCTCGCCGAGCAGCAGTACGAAGACCACCCCCATCGCGAGCAGGACCCCCGGCGCTGCCTGGGTGATCAGGTTGGACAGGTTACCGAGGGAGAAGAACGCGGAGTCGACGACCGAGAAGACGGCCACCAGCACGATGAGCGCCCCGACGGCCGGCAAGGACCCCATGTCGCCGCCGCGGACCCGCCGGACATAGGCCGCGAAATACTGCCTCAGATCCCCACCTGATGCCTGCGAGTCGGCCGTGGCGGCCGGTGTGCGGTCGCTGTCGGTCATGGTCATGATGCTTCTCCTAGCGGCTTGGCGGCGTTGAGCCCGATGTCACCGGATCGCCCCGAGGTGATCAGTTCGACGACCTGGGTCGAGGTCACCGAGGCCGTCTCGACGGTGGCTGCCAGTTGACCGAGGTACAGGGCAGAAATCCGATCTGCCACCTGCATGACGTCGTTCATGTTGTGCGAGATGAGGATGACCGCGACGCCCTGGTCGGCGAGTCGGCGCACCAGTTGCAGCACCTGTTCGGTCTGCGCGACTCCGAGGGCGGCCGTGGGCTCGTCCAGGATGACGAGCTTTGCCTTCCAGAGCACGGCTTTGGCAATGGCTACGGTCTGCCGCTGCCCACCGGAAAGGCTGGACACCCGCTGCCGCACCGAGGACAACGTGCGCACCGACAGCGACTTGAGCGCATCAGAAGCTGCGAGCTCCATCGAGTCCTCATCCATGACGCGGGAATTGACCCGCTCACGGCCCAGGAACATGTTCTGGACGACGTCCAGATTCTCGCAGAGTGCCAGATCCTGGTAGACGACCTCGACGCCCAGTGCCGAGGCGTCACGCGGCCCGTGCACCGTCACGTGCTTACCCTCGAAGAGGTATTCGCCGGAGTCGATCGGGTGGGTGCCACCGATGCATTTGACGAGGGTGGACTTGCCGGCCCCGTTGTCGCCGACGAGCGCTGTGACCTCGCCGGTCCGGGCCTCGAAGTCGACGCCCTTCAGGACGTGGACAGCACCGAAATTCTTGTTGATACCGCGCATCCGCAGGATCGGCTCATCGGTAGTGGTGGGGGTTGGGACGGAGTGTTCAGGCATCAGGGCTCCTGCGGGACAACCACCGGTCGTGCCGCAAGGCACGACCGGTGGAGGCTCCCGCGTCGATACGGGTGATGACAAGGGCTGCCGCTACGACCGCCCGCTGGGATGGACTACTTGACGCCGTTCGTGGTGCACATCGCTGCGTAGCTACCGGTGCAGACCGCGGACTTCGGGGTGTAACCGTCGTTGATCGGCTTGGCGACGTTCGTCTTGGTGATCGCGATGGGAGTGGCCAGGATGGCGGGCACGTTGCGCCCGGTCTGGGTGTCCTTGATCGTGGTGGTGGTCTTCGGCAACGAGCCGGTTGCCAGTTTGGCTGCTGCATCCACGGCCGGGTAGGCCTCGCCGACGGACGGCTTGTAGATCGTGAAGCACTGGTCGCCGGTCATGATCCGTTGCAGACCCTCGACCGTGGAGTCCTGACCGGACACCGCGACCTTGCCGTTCTTCTTCTGCTTCTTCAGATCGGTGATCACCGGGCCTGCCATGCCGTCGTTGGCGACCATCACAGCGTCGAGGTTCGGGTTCTTCTGCAGCATCGAGGCGAACGTGATGCCGGCCTGGGTGTTGTCCCAGTTGGCGATCGACTGGTCGGCCTTCTTGGTCCAACCGGCCTGCTTGCTGAGCACGCTGTTGTAGCCCTGCGCGAAGAGCGTCGCGTTGTTGTCGGTCGGAGCACCGTTCAACTCCACGTAGCTGACGGCTTTCTTGTCCTTGACCTGCGAGCAGCCTGCCAGTGTCTGGCCCTGCAGCTTGCCGACGGCGACGTTGTCGAACGACACGTAGAGGCTTGCGCTGCCGCCGAGGGTGAGTCGGTCGTAGTCGATGGTGAGAATGCCCTTGGACTTGGCCTTGGTCTCGATCTTCGCGGCCGAGGCCGAATCGAGGTTGACCAGCATCAGGACCTTGACGCCGTTACTCATCATCGAGTCGGCAATGGTCGCCATCTGAGTCGCCGAGTTGTTGGCGTTCTGAATATCGCACTTGAGGTTGTCGGTTGCGCAGCGCTCTTTCAGCGCGGCCGGGTCGGTGGAGATCCACCGGTTGGACGTGGTGCGGTCCGGCAGAATGATGCCGACCTTCGCCCCCTTGCCGTCGATCTTGGCGGAGTCGCCGCCGCCGGTGGCCGAGGCCGAGGCCGAGGCCGAGCCGGTCGAGGACGAGCCCGCTGGTGCAGCGGAGGAGCTCGGACTTGTGGAACTGCTGCCGCAGCCGACCAGGGCAAGGGCGCCGACTGCCGTAATGGCCGCCAGGCTCAGCGCTTCTTTGCGCATGAAGAACACCTTTCTCGGGGACGTGGCACCCGGAAGGCCGCCACCATAAATTGTTGTGGTCGGCAACATATAGGCCTTTGTGTGAAGTTCGCCACTCCCGAGACCAAATTGTGATGTCCACCCATCCGTCCGCGGCGCTGCCCCACACCGATAAATATTGGGCGAAATCGTCGCGGTGGCAGATGCCGGCGTTATGGGGGGATTGCGTCAAAGCGCTGTCGGCGTGGCTATTCGACGTCGAGACGCCGTTTTTCCGGGGCACTCGCGACGCAGGTCATGATGGTCGACGCACTGGGAATCATGTCGCGATTGGTTGATCTAACATCCCCGGTGCGCGATGGCCTCAGGGTTCGGTGGCGGCAACACGCACGTCGGTGCACCGTTCCCGCAGCCCTTGCAGGTCTTCTTCGGAGGCCCGATCATCGGTGATGATCGTGTCGAACGCCTCCACCCCGCACAGCACATGGGGTGCAGGTCGACCAAATTTTGCATGATCGACCAGTAGCACCTTGCGCAGACTGCGGGCCAGGAGCGCGCGGCGCACCATGAGGGTGGCTTCTGAGCGGTGCACGCAGCGGCTCTCGGTGATCCCGGTCGTGGACATGAACAAGAGGTCTGCCTGCAAATTGTTGATCGCGTCGACAGTCTGCAGGCCCGAACACGACTGCAGGCGCGGGTCATAGGTGCCGCCGAGCAGCTTCACCTCCACCCCGTCGGACGGACTGACCAGAGCCATCGCCGGCACGAAGTTGGTGGCGAAGGTAACCGGAGCGTGTACCGACAGCAGCGGGACCAGGCCGATTGCCGTCGTGCTGTCGTCCAGGAAAATCGTCTGGCCGCGCCCCAGAAGTCGGCCTGCCTCACGGACTATGGCGGCTTTCTCAGCGCTCATCGACATGCTGCGCTCAGTGACGCCGGCATCGCGCAATGCGGTCGGGTTGGCGGTCGCAGCCCCGCGGATCTTGGTGATCCAGCCTTCGATCTGCAGCTGATCCAGGTCGCGGTGCATCGTCATCAAACTGACCTGGTGGGTTTGGGCGAGGTCTTCCACGCGGACATACCCGGCCTTCAGGACCTCCGCGCGCACCAGGTCCCGGCGCTGGGACAAACCATGCGTCGTCACGTCGTGCGCTCCCACCCTCGCCATCGGACCGGCGTCCGTGTGGCATCCATCGTGAATTATTCCATGCAGACGATGTCGGTGGGTCTGTGTACTTGCGCTGGGTGTTCCCGCTGCCAGGTCAGCCGGCAAGGATCGAGCCCAGGATCACCAGCGTCAGGCTCAACAGGCCGATGACCCCGCGCAGGCCGGCCGCCCGGCGGGCCGCTGCGGTGACGCGACCCTGCACGTCCAGCTCCTGCGGTGCGGCGAGCGCACGCAGTCGCAGGTGCGTCATGCGTCGGGCCTGCAGCACGCCGAGTACGAGGACGGCCAGCAGGACGGCAGCGGTGACGGCGGTGATGATCACGGTCGGGTCCACCGGGTGATCACGCAGCAACCCGGCGCCACAGCCGTAGGCGATGAGCAGGGCCGGTATGCCGACGCGCAGGTAGGCGCGGCCGAGTGCGCGGAACAATGCGATGCGACCGGCCCGGTCCAGAGATGTCGTCGCTGCGCGGGCTACGACGACGATGGCGACATAACCGCCTACCCATACGGCGGCGGAGATGACGAGAGCGAGCACCAGGAGCGTGTGCGTCAGGTGGGTCGGCATCCGTGGCATTCGCCCCTTCAATAAGTACGAACTATTCGTGTAAAATATACGACATGACGTACGTGATCGGTCAGCCCTGCGTGGATGTGCTGGACCGGGCCTGTGTGGAGGAATGCCCGGTCGACTGCATCTACGAAGGCGCCCGCAGCCTCTACATCCATCCCGACGAATGTGTCGACTGCGGCGCCTGCGAGCCGGTGTGCCCGGTCGAGGCGATCTACTACGAGGACGACCTGCCCGACGCGTTGCACCCGTATCTGCTCGACAACGAAGTCTTCTTCACCGAAACGTTGGACGGCAGGGATGAGCCGCTGGGCTCTCCCGGCGGCGCCGCCAAGTTCGGCGCGCTCGGCGCAGACACCCCGTTGGTGGCTGGCCTGCCCCCGCAGGTGCCTGCCACCTCCTGATGGCGGCGCGGATGCTGACACCGCTGGCCGCACTGGTCGGCGTGGGCGTCGTCCTGACGGTGCTCGGCGGGTTGGTGTCGGCCGTCACCGGACCGCTGGACCTTGCTCACGGAAGCTGGCTCGCGGCCTACCTCGTGCTGGTCTGCGGAGTGTCGCAGTGCGCGATCGGCCTCGCCCAGGAGTACCTCGGCGGGCGGCGCCTGTCGCGGCCTGCTGCGTGGACCCAGGTGGCGTGCTGGAACGTGGGGAATGCCGCCGTCGTCGTCGGCACGCTGACGGCGACACCGGTCATTGTCGATCTCGGTGGGCTGGTGCTGTTGGCAGCGCTGTGCATCGCATGGCCGACGACGCGGGCTGCCTCACGTCGTGTGCTGGCCTGGGCCTACCGCGCGGTGATCGCCGTCCTGGTGATCAGCATCCCCGTCGGTCTGGTACTCGCTGCTGTCCGCAACGGCGGCTGAGGGGTCCGACGCCTGCGTGAATGCCCGCAGCGCCGCATTGACCTGGTGCAGGACCCGCAGCACGACCTCGCGTTCGGCCGGGCTCAGATCGTCGGTGATTTCGCCCAGGTCCCGGACCAGGGGCTGAAGGGCCGCGCGGACCTCCTGGTGCGCGGTGGCCGTGGGATGCAGGCTGGTGCGGCGCCCGTCGGTGGTGTGCGGCGCGCGCTCGAGGTGACCGCGCGCGACCAGCCGGTCGACGAGCACCGTGGCTGACGCGGATCGGATCTTGAGCAGATTGGCGAGCTCGACGACGCCGAGTTGGCTGGGCGCCGAGGTGGTGTGGTCCAGTGCCAGCAGGTCGGTCACTCCGACGCCGACCCGCGCCGCGAGCTCGGCGTGCACCGCAGGGGAGAGCATCAGCAGGTCGTGGATCTGCTGACCGATGCTGTCCGGTCGCCCGGATCCGCTCTCTGGAGTGCTCATCATTTGCATGCTAGCGGGTAGGTCCGTAGACAATCTAGTGACATTCGCTAGGCTGCCTGTCCATGACGACCTTCCAGGCTCCATCCGACGCGGGGCGCAGCGGACCTCCCACACCCCGGGAGATGAACGAACAGATGGTGGCGCGGTTGCTCGCCACCCCGGCGGAGCCGATACCGAGCGGCGGGTACGGCCTGCGGGTGCTGGAACATCATGGACGCAAGTCGGGGCGGGCGCATCACACACCGGTCGGAGTGCTGGCAATGGCAGAGCACTCCTACCTGGTATGCCCGGACCGAACCCGGGACTGGCCGCGCAACCTGGAGCGCAAATCGCGCTGCGCGATTCTCGGCGGTGACCGGCGCGACGCGCTCGAGGCGCTCGAGGCGGCGGGCGAAGAGGGAATCGATGCGGTGAGCACCTATCTGTCGGTCGTGCAGGCGCCGTGGGCGTTGCGCGCGTTCGGGTTGCCCGACGATCCCAGTCGTGAGCAGGTCGCTGACGCGATGCCGCGGATGGTCGTCTTCCGGCTGACCGCCGAGGCAGTGGACGAGCCTGATGAGGCCGACGAGGTTGTCGAGGTAGCAAGTGCTGGGCCCGATGATGCACGCACCACCGAGCAGGAGAACTGAACCGATGTCACACCAGGCACCCCAGACACAGGACGCGGATCGCTCGGGCGCCAGCTCTTCCCAGGGCAGGATTCTGGGTAGCAGGCTGCGGATCATCTTGCCGGTGCTCGTGCTGGTGGTGTGGCTGCTGATCGGTGGCGTCGCCGGGCCGTTCGCCGGCAAGCTCGGCGCTGTTTCGACCAACGACCCGGCAAGTTTCCTGCCGACCAGCGCCGAAGCCACGAAGGTCGCCGACCTGCAGAAGACGTTCCAGGACAAGAAGATCAACCCGGCGATCCTGGTCTACGAACGCTCCAGCGGAATCACCGCCGCCGACACGGGTGCGGTGGCCAAGGCGGTCGCCTCCGTTGCTGACTCCAAGAGTGTGGTCGGCAAGGTCGTGGGTCCGATCCCGTCCAAGGATGGCAAAGCCCTGGAGGTGATCGTCCCGGTGGACGGCACCCTGGGTGATCAGACGGTGGCGGTCGTCAATCAGCTCGGCACCAAGCTGAAGGCGGATCTACCGCCCGGTTTGTCGGCCTACGTGACGGGTCCGGCGGGTTTCGCCGTCGACCTGACCAATGCCTTTGCGGGGATCGACGGGATTCTGCTGCTCGTTGCGGTGGTCGTCGTGCTGGTCATCCTCGTGATCGTCTACCGCAGTCCGATCCTGCCCTTCCTGGTGCTGATCTCGGCGCTCTTCGCGCTGTCGTTGGCCAGCGGAGTGGTGTACTTCCTCACCGACAGCGGCGCGATCACCCTCAACGGGCAGAGTCAGGGAATTCTGTTCATTCTGGTCGTCGGTGCTGCGACGGACTACGCGTTGTTACTGACCGCCCGGTTCCGGGAGGAGCTGCGCGAAGAGGAGTCGCGCTTCGTGGCGATGAAGGTGGCGCTGCGTCAGTCCGCAGCACCGATCCTCGCCTCCGGCGTGACGGTCATCCTCGCGTTGCTGTGCCTGCTGGTCAGCAGCCTCAACTCCACCGCGAGCCTGGGCCCGGTGGCGGCGATCGGGATCGCCTGCGCCCTCTTTGCTGCGCTGACGTTCCTGCCTGCCGCCCTGGTGCTGCTGGGTCGCAAGGCGTACTGGCCGAAGGGGCCGAAGTACGGCTCGGAACACCCCGAGCGCGCTGGACTGTGGGGCAAGGTGGCAGCCCTGGTCGGGCGCCAGCCGCGCAAACTCTGGATCGTCTGCACGGTCGTGCTGATCGGCTTCGTGGCGTTCCTACCCACGCTGCGAGCCAGCGGTGTGCCGCAGAGCGCGCTCTTCCTGAACAAGGCTCAGTCGGTCACCGGCCAGGATGTCGCCGCCAAGCACTTCCCGGCGGGCGCGGGTAGTCCGGTGGAGATCATCGGTCCGGTCGCCTCGACCGCGAAGGTGCTGGCCGCCGTGCAGAAAGTCGACGGAATCGCGTCGGTCGCCGTACTCGGTGCCGGTGGTCAACCGGTCGCGCCGGGCGGCGACCCGAAGGTGGTGAACGGCAAGGTCGAGATCCAGGCGACACTCAAGCAGGCCGCCGACAGCGACAGCGCACTGCAGACCATCGGCCGGCTGCGTACCTCGGTTGGCAAGGCCGCTCCGGGCACGCTCGTCGGCGGACAGAGCGCCATCCAACTGGACACCCAGCGGGCTGCTGAGCGGGATCTGCGGGTCATCATCCCGATCGTGCTGCTGGTGATCCTGGGCTTGTTGATGCTGCTGTTGCGAGCGGTGGTGGCGCCCGTTCTGCTGCTGGCGTCGGTGGTGCTCAGCTTCGCGGCGACGCTCGGCGTGTCGGCGCTGGTGTTCAACCACGTCTTCGATTTCCAGGGCGCTGACCCGTCGGTGCCGCTCTACGGATTCGTATTCCTGGTGGCGCTGGGGGTCGACTACAACATCTTCCTGATGACCAGAGTGCGCGAGGAGAGTGCGCGACACGGGACGAGGAAGGGCATTCAACGCGGCCTGGCCGCGACCGGAGGCGTGATCACCTCGGCTGGCATCGTGCTGGCGGCGACCTTCTCGGCGCTCAGCGTGATCCCGATCCTGTTCCTCGCGCAGATTGCCTTCATCGTGGCGTTCGGTGTGCTGCTGGACACCCTGGTGGTGCGGTCGTTGCTGGTACCGGCCCTGGCCGAGGACATCGGTCGCGCTATCTGGTGGCCGAGCAAGCTGGACAGCGGCGAGCGTTCCGACACGCCTGCCCACGCATCATCGAGTTGAGATCGACGTGCTGATCGAGTGCTCCGGCGCCGCTGCGGTGCCGGGTGCTTGATCCGCTCGCCCGGCGCGCGCTGGCCCCAGCTCTGACACGGACCGGGAACAGGCTCGCCGACGCGGGTGTCTCCGCGCTCGCTGTCACCGCGCTCGCTGTCACCGCGCTCGGCTTCGCCGTCGGGCTCGGCGCGTGCGTCGCGGCGGGGCTCGGCTGGTGGTGGTGGGCGCTGGCGCTGTGGCTGTTGAACAGGGTGCTGGACGGGTTGGACGGGCCGGTCGCCCGGCGTCGGGGTAGCAGTGAGCTCGGCGGTTTCCTGGACATCGTGGCGGACTTCACGATCTACGCGGGGTTCGTGATCGGGGTGGCCGTGGCAGTGCCGTCGGCGCGACTGGCCTGTGTCACGTTGCTGGCGGCCTACTACGTGTCGGGGGCGACGTTGCTCGCGCTGTCCTCGCTACTGGAACGACTCGACCGGGCCGGTGACGGCGAGAGCACCACGGGTCAGCCGGACGACCGTTCGCTGCGCTTCGTCGGCGGGCTCGCAGAAGGCACCGAAACCGTGGTCGCCTACACATTTATCTGTGTGCTGCCCGGCTATGCCGAGCCGATTGCCTGGATCTTCGCAGCGGTCGTCGCTGTGACCGCAGTCCAGCGGGCGTCCTACGGGGTCCGGCTGCTCGCGAGCTAGGTGCCGGTCTCGGAGCTGGCTTCGGTGCTGGTGACAGTGCCGGTCGCGAGCCGTACGTGTCCACCCCGAAGGGTCTGCTCGGTGGAATGCACGGTCCGCGCTCGCAGGTATTTCCAGACCTGCCGCGACGGGTGCACACCGCCGAGGACGAACGCCCCGGCCGCCGCGGGGGTCAGCACGCGCCAGGGACCAGCCGGCCAGTCGGTGTCCACGACGCCGATCCGCCCTCCGGGACGCACCGCCTGCACGGCGTGCTCCCACGCCTCGCGCCAGTCATCCATGACGCCGAGGGAATAGGCGAAGAGCGCCACGTCGAAGTTGCTGCCGATCGTGCTCGGCGGGGTGTTGGCCTGTCCTGCGACCAGTCGGACCCGCGGACCCCACGCAGCCTCGGCAACGCGTTTGTCCGCTTGGGCCAGCATCCTCGCGCTGGGGTCCAGTCCGACGATCTGCCCGGTGTCGCCGACTGCTTCAGCAAGCAGCGGCAGACTCAGGCCGGTGCCGCAGCCGATGTCCAGGACACGCTCGCCGGGTGCGATGTGCAGGGCTTCGATCAGGGCGACACGACCGGCCCGGTAGATGGCGCGCTCCATCGAGAGCACGTCGTACCACTGCGCTCCGGGGCCGTAACGCTCGAAGACTCGAGGCTCACTGGTGCCGCTCACAGATAAACCTCTACTCGGGCGGGAGGGGTCGATGGTGTACCCGACGGTAGACGATCAGCCACCCGGTCACGCGCGTCATGAACGTCATGAACGTCGTGCATGACGAGGCGGTCAAAGTTGACGGGGCAGGCAGGGCGTGCTGGTGCGGGTCAGGTGGGTGGCGCGGCTGATGGGCAGCAGCCGCTGTAGGACGTCGGTGAGGGTGAGGAGACCGGCCACGTCACCGTCGTTGTCGAGAACGACGGCCACGTGGTTACGGGTTTCACGCATGGCGCCCAGCGCCTCGTACACGGGGGTATCGGAGGGCACCGCGACCACGGGTCTCATCAACGCGCGGGCCGTACAGGAGGCCGGCGCCTGCAGGCTGTCCCGTACGTGGAGGACGCCCTCGAATCCCCGGTCACCGCGCACCAGCAGGCGTAGGTGTCCACTGTGTTGGCCCGCCGCGCGAATCTCGGCTGCGGTGGCGTCGGGAGCCACACTGCCCGGCTGCGCATTCCGGCGCACGATGTCACCTACCGTCAGGGCCTGCAGGTCCAGCGCGCTGGTCAACTGACCGTGATAGTGCTGGTCGAGGGTGCCGACTGTGGCCGAGTGCTCCACCAGGTGCCGCAGCGTGTCGGGATTCTGACCTGAGGAGACTTCGTCGACCGGCTCCACTCCGACCTTGATCAGGCACCAGTTCGCTACCCGGTTGAGGGCAACCAGCAGCGGCCGGGTGATCCAGATGAAACCGCGCATGGGAAGCGCCAGCAGGATCGCCGACTTCTCCGGGTGCGCGATCGCCCACGATTTGGGTGCCATCTCACCGACGACCAGGTGCAGGAAGGTGACGATGAGAATGGCGATGATGAACCCGGCGGCGTCGGCGGCCCAGAATGGTGTGCCCAAGCCTTCGAAGGCCGGCGTCAGCCACAGGTGAACGGCCGGTTTGGTGATGGCGCCGAGCAGCAGGGCGCACACCGTGATGCCCAGTTGCGAGCCTGCCAACAGAACCGTCAACTCCGAGGCGCTGCGCAGCGCAGCGCGGGCCGCGCGACTGGTGGCCGCGGCGTCTTCCAGCCGGTGGCGGCGAGCAGCGATGAGCGCGAACTCGATCGCGACGAAGAACGCACTCGCAGCGATCAACACGACAGTGATGGTCGCGATGACCCAGGGGCTAAACATCTGATGACCCCTGCCGGCCGACGGCAAGCGTCACGAAGAGCATCGACGGCACGTAATGGTCGATCTGCCGGACTTCGGCGACCAGTTCCCGCACGAGGGGTCCACCGTTGCCGACCAGATCTGCGGGTTCGGGTGCAAGAGCAATGGTCACGACGTCGCCGGGGCCCGGGAAGCCACCGAAGTGCGCGATCACCGCGCCGGCAAGGGTTTCGAAGTCTCCGGTGGGCAGGTGATGGCCCAGGATGCGTTCCACCTCGTCGATGTGTAGGTCACCGGGCATCGTCCAGCCCTCGGCCGCGGAACCGGCCCTGCCATTGCCGGTCTTCGGGTCGTGTTCGTCGGCGATCTCTCCGACGAGTTCCTCAGCAATGTCCTCAATGGTCACGATCCCGGCGAATCCGCCGTACTCATCAACGACCAGAGCCATCTCCTGCTCTGCGGTCACCAGGTGTGTCAGCACGTCGGGCAGCGGCAGTGTGGTGGGGACGATCACGGCGGTGCGGGTGCGGGTGCGCACGGTCCCCTCGGTGGGCACCTCGAGCAGATCGTGCAGGTCGATGACCCCGCACAGGTCATCGGGCGTCGACCCGATCACCGGGTAACGGGTGTGGCCTGCGCCCATCTGTTCCAGCACGTCGGCCACCGGTTCGTCGGCCTGGACGGTGTCGATCCGCGCCCTGGGAACCATCGCGTGCACGGCGGTGCGGGTCGGGAAGTCAAGGATCCTGTCCAGCAGGGCTGACAGGTGCGGGGGCAGCTCACCGGACTCGTGGGACGTCGCGACGATGTGTTCCAGATCCCGTGGTGTCGCAGAGTGTTCGACGTCATGGACCGGCTGGATCCGCAGCGCCCTCAGCAGCAGGTTCGAGGACTGGTCGAACACCCGGATCAGCCACCCGAACACCTTCAGGTAGAGCGTGGTCGATCTGGCCAACCATCGGGCGACGGGTTCTGGTCGGGCAATCGCAAGATTCTTGGGGACCAGCTCTCCGAAGAGCATCTGGACCACCGTGCAGAACAGCAGGGCGACGATCGTTCCGAGACCGATGCCTACTGCGGTGGGAACGCCGACACCGCCGAGTAACTCACCCAGACCGCGGCCGATCAGCGGCTCGGCGACGTACCCCACCAGCAGGCCGGTCACAGTGATTCCCAGCTGGGCGCCCGACAGCATGAAGGAGGTCCGGCCGGTCACGCTCAGCGCGCGGACAGCCCCGCCGTCACCGGCGTGCGCCTGCGCCTTCAACCGCGACCGGTCCACCGACATGTACGCGAATTCCTGAGCGACGAAGTAACCGGTCAGGGTGGTGATCGCCATAACGACCACCACCCCGAACGCGATGCTGAGAACGGTGAGCACAGGTTAGACGCGGTCCTTGGAGGGCTGCTCATCGATGAGGTCCTGGCTGCCCTGCTCATCGGTCCCAGGCTCTGGTTCCGGTGCGGGCACCTTCAGGCTGAGCAGGATAGAGGCCGCCAGCACCACGATGATGACCGCGAGGCTGAGCAGGGACGGGATCTCCGGGATGGAGGTGCTGATGACCTTGTGGCTGGCCTGCAGGATGAGCTTGAAGCCGATGAAGGCTAGGATGATGGCCAGGCCCTTGGACAGGTAGTGGAACCGCTCGAGCAGACCCGAGAGCAGGAAGTACAGGGCCCGCAGCCCGAGGATGGCGAAGGCGTTGCTGGAGTAGACGATGAACGGGTCGTCGCTGACGGCCAGGACCGCGGGAACGCTGTCGACGGCGAAGACCAGGTCGGCGGCTTCGATGGCGACGACCACCGCGAGCAGTGGGGTGGCGACGCGCTTACCGGCTTCCTTGAGGAAGAACTTCGTGCCGGCGTACTCATCGCGGACCGGGATGATCTTGCGTAGGAGGCGTACCGCGAAGCTGGTGCTGGGGTCGAAGCTCTCCTCTTCGTCTTTCATCAGTTTGTAAGCGCTGTAGAGCAGGATCGCGGCGAACACGAACAGGACGGCGGTGAACTTGCTGACGATGGCGATACCGGCGGCGAGGAAGATTCCGCGGAAGACCAGCGCGCCGATCACGCCGTAGAACAGCACCCGGTGCTGGTAGGCCCGCGGCACCTTGAAGTACCCGAAGATCAACGCGAACACGAACAGGTTGTCGACCGACAGGCTCTTCTCCAGTAGCCAGGCGGTGGTGAACTCAACCCCGGCAGTCGTGCCCAGGGTGAATGTGACGAAAACTGCGAATACCAGTGACAGCCCTACCCACAGGGCGCTCCACCAGGCGGCTTCTTTGAAGCCGATGACGTGCGCACCGCGGTGCGCCAACAGGTCGATCAGCAGCATGATCGCGATCACGGCCGCGAAGGCGGCCCAGGCCCACAGGGGAACAGTCAACATGGCAACTCCAGGAATCAGGATGGCAACCCGTGCGGTCGCCGCTGTTTCAAGTGTGGAGTGCAAGGACAACGCAGGTAAGGCGGTATTACGGACAACATATGGCCTTATTTCTGCCGGGTTAAGGCAATACAACGATAGGAGATCAGGCTGCTTGATGTGGTCGTCCTCAAGGGAACGCACCCGGTGTATCTCGGTTGGCCGTAGTAGTTTGGCGGCGGGTGATGAGACATCGACGACTGCTGTTTGCCGTCCACCCGCGGGGCAGATGACGGGGCACAAGCCAGGAGACACCGATGACCGAGCCCGATCCGATGCTGCAACGCAAAGTGCTGGACCCGCTATGGGAGTTCCTGCACGACGAGGCCGCCGGCGGGATCGTGCTGGTGCTGGCGGCGGTGGTCGCCGTCATCTGGGCCAACAGCTCGTTCTCGGGCAGTTACGAATCGCTGTGGGGTTTCCGGCTCACCCTCGGTCGGGGGTCGCTGTCGGTCACCGAGGACCTGCAGCACTGGGTCAACGACGGATTGATGGCGATCTTCTTTTTCGTCGTGGGGTTGGAGATCAAACGAGAACTCGTGATCGGTGAGTTGCGCGATCGGCGGGCGGCAGTGCTACCAGCGGTCGCTGCCGTGGGCGGGGTTGTCCTGCCGGCTCTCATCTTCGTCGCGTTGGCGCGCGGAGAAGCCAGCAGCGGGTGGGGAATCCCAATGGCCACCGACATTGCTTTCGCGGTCGGGGTCCTGGCCCTGTTGGGAAGCCGGGTACCCGCCGGCGCCAAACTGCTGCTGCTGACCATTGCGATCGTGGACGACATCATTGCGATCACGGTCATCGCGATCTTCTACTCGGGAGGGGTGTCCATCGGGTGGCTTGCCGCGAGTGTGGCCGGACTGCTCATCGTTGTGGGGTTGCGAAGAATGGGCGTCCACGCGATTTGGCCCTACGTGGTGGTGGGAGTCGGGGTGTGGTTGGCGACGTTGGAGTCCGGGGTACACGCCACGATCGCCGGTGTCGCTCTGGGCCTGCTGACCCCGGCCGGAAAGGTCAGCGGCCGCGACGTGTTGTCCACCTTGGAACACCGCTTGCACCCCTACTCCGCCTTTGCCATCGTCCCCTTGTTCGCGCTGGCCAACGCAGGCGTCGATTTTCGCGGCGGACTTCTGGGGCAGGCAACGAGTAACTCGTTGACGTGGGCAATCGCCGCCGGGCTGCTGCTCGGCAAGATCATCGGTATCAGCGCGGCGGTGGGGATCTGCGTCCGCACCGGACTGGGCCGCCTGCCCGACGGGGTCCAGGCGGTGCACGTGGTCGGGGTTGCCGCCGTAGCGGGCATCGGTTTCACCGTGTCGTTGTTCATTGCCGAGCTTGCGTACGACCAGGACGAACTGGTGCAGACTGCGAAGGTGGGAATCTTCTTCGGCTCGATCGCCGCTGCAGTACTCGGCGCGGCCATTCTGCTGATCGTGGGCCGACGGCAATCCGCGTCGTCCGTCAGCATGCAGAACAACTGACCTCTACACCTTTGATGCCCACCAGATCGGCGTACCGTCCCACCCTGGGCCACGAGACCCACACCTCCCATCGTTCTTTCATCTATCAGGTTTAAGGTCCCGCGCAACGTGAGCAATTCCAGTGAAGAACGCGATACCGAAGCACCAGCGACGGATTCGGCGGTCACCGAGGCGACTGCAGCGGAGAAGTCCGGGCCCACGGGTGGTGCCGGTCAGCAACACGGGCCTGCCGCTGCGGTGGCGCTCGCCGCACTCGGCGTGGTGTTCGGTGATATCGGCACCAGCCCGCTGTACTCGATGCAGACGGTATTCTCCCTCGACAACGGCCTGGTCAAGCCCACCGAGGCCGACGTCTACGGCGTCATATCGCTGATCGTCTGGTCGATCACGCTGATCGTCTCGATCAAGTACATCGCGATCCTGATGCGTGCTGACAACGAGGGTGAGGGCGGCGTGATGGCACTGGCTGCGCTGTCGCAACGGGTGATGACCTCGAAGTCGCCCAAGCGGGTAGCGGCTGCCGTCGTCCTGGCCATGCTCGGTGCCAGCCTGTTCTTCGGCGACTCGGTGATCACGCCCGCGATTTCGGTGCTGTCCTCCGTGGAGGGTCTGCAGGTCGCCCAGCCGGGTCTGGGGCACCTGGTGCTGCCGATCGCCCTGGTCATTCTGACCTTGCTCTTCCTCGCGCAACGCTGGGGGACCGGCAAGGTGGGCTCGGCGTTCGGGCCGATCATGTTGATCTGGTTCGGGGTCATCGGGGCCATCGGTCTGGTGTCGGTGTTGCGGACCCCAGGGGTTGTCCGCGGATTGCTGCCGACCTATGCGCTGGTGTTCATCGGGGACCACCCCTACCTCGCGTTCGTCGCGATGGGGGCGGTGGTGTTGTGCATCACCGGTGCGGAGGCGCTGTACGCCGACATGGGTCACTTCGGGCGGCCGGCGATTGCCCGGGCGTGGTTCTTCGTGGTGTTTCCGTGCCTGACGCTGAACTATCTGGGCCAGGCCGCCCAGATCCTCGCCGATCCGAAGTCGGCCGCCAACCCGTTCTTCCTGCAGATCACCGAGTGGGCGCGCTTCCCCGTTGTCATCCTCGCGACGGCGGCGACCGTCATTGCCTCGCAGGCAGTCATCACCGGGTCGTTCTCGATCGCCCGGCAAGCCAGCAGCCTGGGTCTGCTGCCCTCGCTGACGGTGCGGCAGACCTCGGACAAGTCGGCGGGGCAGGTCTACCTACCGGCGATCAACACCATGTTGTACATCGGTGTCGTGGTCCTGGTGGTGCTCTTCCGCTCCTCGCAGCGTCTTGCGACGGCGTACGGAATTGCCGTCACCGGAGCCCTCGTGGTCGACACCACGCTGATGCTGATCGTGGCGCGGGCCTTGTGGCGTTGGCCCGCGTGGAAACTGATCAGCGCCGGGGTGATCTTCGGCGGCGTCGAGGCGATCTTCCTGTTCGGCAACTTGACCAAGGTGCTGCACGGAGGCTGGTTGCCGCTGGCGATCGCCGCATCCCTGTTCCTGGTGATGACCAGTTGGCGCAAGGGCCGCGACCTGGTCACGGCGAAGCGAACGGCGAAGGAGGGTCTGCTCGCGGACTTCGTGGCCGAGGTGCACGCCAAGGGTCTGCCGCGCGTGCCCGGCACGGCCATCTTTCCCAACCCGTCCAAGGTCAACACACCACTGGCGATGCGGGCCAACGTCGACCACAACGGCATCCTGCACGAGCAGGTGGTCATCGTCTCGGTCGAGCGGCACGGCGTACCGCATATAGACGGTCCGGAGCGGTTGGAGCTCGATCACCTCGGCAGCACGGAGGACGGCATCGCGCACCTGACCATGCACATCGGATTCTCCGACCGCCCCGACATTCCGGCGGCCCTTCTCGCTGCCTCGGAGAAGCTGTTGCCAGGGTGCGGTATCGCGTTCGACCCGAACAACGCCACCTATTTCCTGTCCCGGGCATCGATCCAACGCACGAACGCGCCCGGCATGCCCGGATGGCGCAAGGCGCTGTTCATGGCGATGGCGCACAACGCTGCGGACCCGGCGCGTTACTTCAACCTGCCGGTGGAGAATACGGTCACGTTGGGCTTCCCCATCAACCTGTGAGCCCGGGCGGCGAGGTCGACCCCTACACTCTGGCGATGGACCTGAGCGAGTACCTCACCTGTGACGCAACGACTCTGGCCGGTCTGGTCGCCGAGAAGGAGATCACCGCTGTAGAGCTGCTCGCGCTGGCCCGGCAACGCTGCGACGAGGTCAACCCATCGCTCAACGCGGTGGTCACCCCGCTGACGCAGGTCGCTGACGCCCGGGCGGTTGACCCGGAGTTGGCAGGGCCCTTTGCGGGGGTTCCGTTCCTGATCAAGGATCTTGGGCAGGAGTACGCCGGTTTCGCAACGTCCAACGGCTCGCGTGCGCTGGCGGGTGACATCGCTGAACGCCATTCCCTGGTGACCCAGCGTTTCCTGGACGCGGGACTGGTCATCTTCGGTAAGACGAACACACCGGAGTTCGGCGCGAAGGCGATCACCGAGCCCGAGCTGTGGGGCGCTGCGCGTAATCCGTGGAATCTCACCCGTACCCCGGGCGGTTCTTCCGGTGGGTCCGGCGCGGCGGTCGCTGCGGGCATCGTGCCGGCTGCCGGAGCCAACGACGGTGGTGGCTCGGTGCGAATACCCGCGGCCTGCAACGGTCTGGTCGGGCTGAAGACCTCTCGCGGGATCGGGCCGTACGGTCCGCAGACCGGCGAGTCACTGCTGGGGATGTCGACCCAGGGCGTCGTCTCGCGGACCGTCCGGGACAGCGCCGCCCTGCTGGACGCCATCATCGGCGGCGATCAGGGCGCCGGGTACGACGCGGCGCTACCGCCGGTGCCGTTCGCCGACCTGATCACCCGGCCACCGGGCACCCTGCGGATCGGTTACTCCTGCTCGTCCGCGATCAACGCCCACCCCGACCGTGAGGCGGTCACCGCGGTGCAAACCGCTGCCGAGCTGCTCACCGAGTTGGGACACGAGGTGCAGGAGGTGGCGCCGCCGCACAACGACGAGGCGCTGGCGCGGGACTTCCTGACCATCTGGTTCGCCCAGCTCTACGGCCAGGTCGCCGAGATCAAACGGAGGTTGAGCGCTCCGGACAGTCAGTTCGAGGCCGACACCCTGGCATGCGCCGAGCTCGGCCGGGCGGCCGGGATGCTCCCGCTGCTGCGCTCGCTGGCGAACACCAACGACTACATCCAGTCCCTAGCGGCGTTCCATCAGAGTTACGACCTGCTGCTGACCCCGACGCTGGCAAAGCCGCCTGTCGAGGTGGGTGCCCTGGGGACACCCAATCGGCTTCAGAGCGCCGCGCGGGTCGTCGCGAAAGTGCGGGCCGGCAAGCTGCTCGCGGCAACGGGCGTGCTCGACCAGATGATCGCGGACAACCTCGGCTGGGTGCCCTACACCCAGCTCGCGAACCTGACCGGACGACCTGCGATCAGCGTGCCGCTGCACTGGACCGACACCGGCCTGCCACTAGGTGTGCAATTTGTCGGACGCCTCGGCGGCGACGGGTTACTGCTCCAACTTGCCGCGCAGCTCGAAGAGGCCCAACCGTGGTCGCACCGTTACGCCCAACTCGACAAAGCGCTGGTTGCATCCGCGACGTCGCCGGCGCGTACTGCGTAGGAAGCGGGCGTTCGGCGTTCAATCGTCGGACGGTCCGGCATGTGCAGGTGCGGATCGCTGCGTCGTGCGGGTCAGCGTGGGGTGAGGGCCTTCATAGCTGCCAAAGCAGGTTTGGGGGTCAGGTTCTTCCGGAGCAGACCAAAATGGTCCTCGTGAGCGTTGCCGGTGCTCTGATCGGAGTCACGGAACCAGAACATGGCCTTCACGTACGGGTACTTTCGAGCCGTGATCTCGACGGCCTGGGTCAGGTAGGCGGCTTGCGTCTGCTCACTGACCCCGGTGTTCCACGGCTTGGCGTTGGCGGGTTGGGCCGATGACCAGCCGAATTCGGTGAACCAGATCGGTTTGGCTCCGTCCCCGTGGGCGACCATCACGTTGTGTACCGCCGGCGTGTGGGTCAGATTCCAGACGTTTCCGTCGTCGGGGGTCGACGGCGGGGCTTTGGACGGGCCTTGGAACGGATGGGTGCCCAGCACGTCGAAACAGCCGTGCGCGCCCGCGGCGTAAGCGCGTTTGAGCCACCCGTCGTCGTTGTACATGAGGCCACCGAACACGACCGGGCTGTTGGGATCGGCCTTTTTGACGGCGGGGTAGGTGTCACACAGCAGTCGCGTGTAGGTGGCAGGATTTGCTCCGACGAAGTAGCCGTTGAAGTTCGGTTCGTTCCAGATTTCCCAGGCATCCACGCTGGACTTCCAACGATTCGCGGCCCATCCAGCGGCTGCGGCGAACTGGCGGGGGTCACGGGGCGGGGCGTCGACGTTGTCCGATCCGTTTGCCCACTTCGGGGCCTGCCAGAAGGTGACCAGGATCTTGAAGCCCTTGGCCCGAGCCTGGGCCAGCACATGGTCGATGAAGGGGACCCCCCACTGCATGTCGTAACCGCCCGGGTGGGGCTGCAATGTCGCCCAGCTGACGTCGATGCGCACCCACTTGACTCCTGCTGCGGAGAGTCGGTCGAGCACCCGACCGCGGGCCGCATCGTCGTAGATGCTCCAGGTGCCGTTGTACTGGACGCCCAGCGTCGGCAGCTCCGAGACCGGTACGGGCGGGCTGGCGGTGGGTGTTGGGAAGAACGAATCACCGGCGGGGAGTTTGGCATCCTGAGCCGCTGCGGTTTTCGCGCTCTCCTGCGATGAGGGCGAGGATGCGCTCTCGTTGTGCGCGGCACACGAGCACAGCAGGGTTGCCGCAGCGAGCGCCGCGCCAAGGCGGCGGGCGATCACACCGCTGCGTCGACCTGACGTCTTACGCGGCGGTGTTGAGTGAAGCGCTTGCACGTCCTACCCTTCCAGCCGGATCGACTCCCACAGTTGGGTAGACGATAAGAACCCGGTCCGGTGCGTTGCTTGTTATTGGTGCCGCGACTCGGGAGGACGGCCTTTTGGATATCCGAACTATACAACACGTAAACTTTGTGGCTGACTATTCGAGCTGGTGGGTACTCCTGGGAACAGCGACGCAGCGTAGGGCTATTGAGGCAGAAAGGCGGGGCACCTAACGCTGTTGTCGATGACCGTGAGGAAGTCGTCATCACGAGGGCAGGGCATGACCCGGTGGTGATCGTGTCCCTTGACGACTGCGAGGCGTTGAAGGAGTCGGCGTATCTCCTGCGAAGCCCGGCCAATGCTCGGCGTCTGCTGGAGTCCATAGGTCGCCTCGAAAACGATGACGGCGTGGAACGAGAACTGATCGAGTGAAGCTGATCTGGGATAAGGGCGCCTGGGTTGACTACCTGTGGTGGCAGGGCCATGACCGAAAGATACTCAGGCGCATCAGCATTTTGCTTCAGACATCGGCAGGAACGGTAATGACGGCATCGGCAAGCCGGAGCCACCCTGCGGAGATCTGTCTAGCTCGGTATAGGAAAGAAAACCGTCGATGACCTGCTCGACCGGCCGCACGTACTGCTTGGACCAGGTCGATTTGGTTCGCTGGAGCGGCGATCCCTTAAGAGCGGTACGGAAGATCGACCGCTCACGGAACGTCAGCCCGGCCCGACCGATCCCGTCCAGGCACGCCATCGGCCCGAACCGCCTCACTTACGTGTTCTGGTCGGGTCGGATACTCAGTCCTGGTGGTCGGGGGTCATCACCGCGACCTGGTACCCGTGTTCGCGCAGTCTGGCGACCAGGTCGTGGCTGTGGGAGGCGCCGCGGGTCTCTACGGTGGTCTCGATCTCGACCTCGCCGAGTGCGAGGGTGCCGGTGAGGCGGGAATGTGCGACGTCGATGACGTTGCCACCTGCGGCGCCGAGGGTGCTCAGCAACGCAGCGAGGCAACCGGGCCGGTCGGGCACGGTGACCTGGAGCGACAGGTAGCGACCCGCTGCCGACAGCCCGTGTTGCATCACCTGGGCCAGCAGCAGTGGATCGATGTTGCCGCCGGACAGCACCGCGCACACCGGCCCGTCCAGGTGCAGATCGAGGTCGAGTAGCGCCGCCACTGCCGCGGCCCCCGCGGGCTCGACGACCATCTTCGAGCGCTCCAGGCACAGCAGCAGGGCACGTGAGAGTGCGTCCTCGCTGACAGTGACGATCTGGTCGACCAGCGCTTCGACGTGGGCGTAGGTGATCGGGCTCGGCGCGCCCACCGCGATCCCGTCGGCCATGGTGGACATCTCGCGCAAGGTCACGGGATGGCCGGCTACAAGCGACGCGGGCCAGGCAGCAGCTGCCTCGGCCTGTACCCCGATGATGCGCACCCCCGGCCGGTGTGCGCGGGCCGCCGCCGCGATACCCGCCAGCAGCCCCCCGCCGCCGGTGCAGACCAGCACGGTGGCCACTTTGGGGAGCTGTTGAACGATTTCCAGCCCACAGGTGCCTTGACCGGCGATGACGTCGAGGTGGTCGAACGGATGGATGAACACTGCCCCGGTGCGCTCGGCATACGTCATCGCCGCTGCGATGGAATCCTCCAGGACGGCCCCTTCCAGATACACCTGCGCGCCGTAGGCGCGGGTAGCGGCGAGCTTGGGCAGCGATGCCCCGGCGGGCATGAATACAGTGGCGCCGATACCGAGCAGTTGGGCGGCCAAGGCCACGCCCTGCGCGTGGTTGCCTGCACTTGCTGCGACGACGCCCTGGGCCCGTTCGTCCGCAGAGAGTGCGTGCAATCGTGTGTAGGCGCCGCGAATCTTGAATGAACCGGTGCGCTGCAGGTTCTCGCACTTGAGGTGCACGGGTACTCCTGTGTGTTCCGTCAGCACCCGGGAGGGCAGTACCGGGGTGCGCCGCACCACGGGCTCCAGCAACTGCGCCGCCGCGGCAATCCGTTCCGCACCCACAAGCTCCATACGCAGATCATGCCAGCCGGAATGGTGGGAACTCATCTGACTCAGGCAGCGCGACGAAGAGAATTGGGAGGATTCGGCGCCGTCGAGGCACCTTGAAAAAATCGTCGCACGGCAGGTCGTAGCGGAACTCCGAACGGAATGTGCGGTGGGTATGAGCCGGGCGATCGAATCCTCCGGGCTTCGTTATAGGCAACAGTCGCGCGCGGTCCTCGTCATCATGGCCTCGCGGTGCGCTTTCGCGCTTCGAGCTTCCCACCACCCGCCGATCACCGCAGGAAAGATTCCGGAGTACGGGCGAGGGAGGCCTACACGTCACTCACGAAACTCGGAGCCCGCCAGATGTCGTCAAACCTTCGTAGTCCCGTCTGGGTTCCACCCAAGACGGCGTAGCTCCGGGATCTTTCGCAGGCCTCTGACCTGGGCAAGCGTGTGGTGCCCCCGGCATGATTCGAACATGCGACACCCGCTTTAGGAGAGCGGTGCTCTATCCCCTGAGCTACGAGGGCGGGGCAGATCGGCCACTCTACCGGGCGGTTCGAACCTGCCGATCAGGGAGCGAGCCAGATCCCTGCCCCTGCCCGCCCCAGAAGCACCGTGGTGCACAGTGGGAGGCTGTAACCATGCGGCACGTCGGGCGTTTCAGCGGTTCGAATGGGCGGCGTTGACCCGTCATGGCGCAGATCACCGACGCGATGCTGGCCGAGCTCACTGACGACGAACGCCGCGCCTTGATGCTCCGCTTGGAGGGGTCGGCAAGACGGGAGGGGCCGATGCGAATCGACCTACCCCAGTCGCGTCGAGTGCTGATCAGTCGCCGGTGGTTCCTGCGAATCCTTGCAGGCTGCTGCGTGCTGCTGGTGCCGTGGATCGCGGTGCTGGCGGTGATGTTGCCGCGTGAATACGTCGCCGGGCATTGGCGACTGACCTGGACCGGTTTCGACCTCGCGCTGCTCGCCGCGCTGTGCTGGGCGGCCTGGACGCTCTGGCGACGCCGCCCGATCGCTATCGCCGCGACCGTTGCCGCCGCGACGCTGCTTCTGACCGATGCCTGGTTCGACGTGACGACCTCTGCAGGCGGCAGCGACCTGGTCACCAGCGCCCTGACCGCCGTGCTGATCGAGATCCCGTTGGCAGCTGCCCTGCTGTTGGTCTCTCGGCGGGTGCGTCGCGCGGTCACCCGCGTCTACAGCTGACCGGCAACGAACGCATCAGTGACGTCGCAAGCGCTGCATCAAGGTCCGGGTCGACTCACCAATGTCCTCCGCGTACGCCTCAGTGGCGAGCCGGATGCCGTGTTGCTCACCTTCCTCGGCCGCCATCACGCCCTCGGGAGTGATGGGCTCCAGCTGCTCCGCATGCACGTCGCCGGTGCGTAGGTCGATCTGCTCATTGGTGTAACGGATCAACACGGTGAGCGTTGCGGCCACGGGCACGGCCAGGAATGCTCCGGTAATTCCAAAAGCTTCGCCGCCGAACGCCACCGACACCAGCACCACGCCGGGGTGCAACTCCATCGAGCGGCTCTGGAAGATCGGCGACAGGATGTGCCCCTCCAGCTGCTGCACGAGCACGATGACCGCCAACAGGATCAGTGCCTTGGTCAGCCCGACGGTCACCAGCGCGACCAGCACGGCGAGCACCCCGGCGACGAAAGCGCCCACGATGGGGATGAAACCGCCGAAGAACGTCAGCACGATCAGGGGCAACGCCAACGGCACGCCCAGCACCCAGAGGCCGACGCCGATACACATCGCGTCGATTGCACTGACGATCGCCTGCGCCCGGATGAAGCCGCCGAGCGTGCTGTAGGACCGGGCGAGCGCCTCGGTCAGATGGGCGCCGGCCCCACGCCCGGCCATTCTGCGCACCAGCGGCAGGAAGCGGGGGCCGTCCTTGATGAAGAAGAACGTGAGGATCAGCGCGACCAGGAAGGTGACGATGAGGTGGGTGGCCACGGTCGCGCCGGACACCACGCCATTGGTGATCTGGTCGCCGCTGGCCTGCAGTTTGCTGGTGACTGCCTCCACTGCGCCGTTCAGTTGTTTGGAGCTGAAGTTGAACGGATCCTGTTCCAGGCGCATCTGAAGGTCTTTCACACCGGCGATGGCTTTGGTCGTCAGCGTCGGCCACTGTGAGTTGACGTTCGCACCGATGAGCGTGAATATCCCGCCGATGACCGCGAATGTCCCCAGCATGGTGCCGGCCGCCGCGAGAGCCGGGGGTAGCCCGTGCTTGCGTAACCACCGTGCGGGTGGCCAGAGCACCGTGGAGACGATCAGGGCCAGAACGACCGGCAGGATCGCGCTCCAGAAAATGCCCAACAGGGTGAGCACGGCCCATACGCCGGCGAAGATAACCAGCATCCGCAGCGACCAACTCGCCGTCCACCGCAAACCCTGCGAGATGACCTGGGAGCGGTCCAGGCCGATGTTGGGGGAGCGGTCCAGAGCATCCTGGCGCGACTCGGTCGTGCCAATCTGCACGTTCGGCATCTCCAAGGACGCCGGGCCGGGCCTCTTGGTCATCGGTGTCCCTCTCGTCGTGGCGTACGGCGGTTCGCGGTCCAGCCAAGCAGGTCCAGGCGCACATTAGGTCATGCGCAGCCGCCGATCGTCGGCCAGCAGCAGTAAGCGCTGTCTACGAATGGGTAACCTGGCGTCGTTCCGGCTGGGGACAACGATGACACGGACGCAGGCCGATCCGCGCGCAACACCCGGCGGCGCCGATCGACAGGCCCCGTATCCGGCATCGGCAGCCGGCGACCTCACCGGCGTTCCCTCGGCGTCCACCCTGAGCGCGGCTGAGCCGTGCGGCGGTCGAGCCCGGATAACCTTGCACGGTGACAGAGGTGGAGACAGGCGAGCGTGGCCCAGCCGACGAATCCGCTTCCAGCGAGATCGTTGCCGTCGCCGTGGCGGGGTGGCAACGGCAGCTCGTGGCGATCGGGGGACCCAACTCGCTGTTGTGGGCCGGCGGCAGTGACGAAGCCCTGCGGCTGGACCTGACCGCCGCTCACCCGGCCGGACTGGCGCGACTGCTGTCCTCCGGCACGGTGCGTCTCTCGCAGCTGTTCCGCGAACCCGCCGCGCGCGAACGGGTGCTCAGCCAGGCCCAGCAGCTGCAACAACTCGCCGACCGGTTGTTCGACGATTACGGCCTCTCCTGCTGCTACCTGGCCTCCGGGACCGCGAGCTGGCCCTGGCGGGGTGTCGACCGCACCCCGCACGCCCCGGTGCTCCTGCGGCCGTGCTCCCTGCGGTCAGTTGCCGGTGACCTGCAACTGACCATGTCCGACCGGCTCGAGGTCAACCCGGTACTGACGGCCACCTTGCGTGAGTTCGGTGTCGAGGTCGATGAAGACGCGGTACTGCGGGCAGTCAGTGGTGACACCGACGTCATACCCCGGGCGGCGTACGGCGTTTTGCGGCAGGCCTGCGCTCAGGTCCTGGACCTGCACATCGAGCCGCACCTGACGGTCGGGGTCTACAGCGATTTCAAACTCCCACTCGTGCGCGATCTACCCGGTCAGGCGGACACCATCGGGCACGCCGAAATCGTCGCTGCCCTGGCCGGTGAGCCGGAGGCAATCGCAGCTGTCAGCGCGGTGCCGCCGGAGTACGCCGAGCGCAACCCCGCGGATGAGTGGCTGGCCGTCGACCTGGACAGCGCGCAGCAGGACATCGTCGATGCTGTACTCGCCGGAGCGGATCTATGTGTGGTGGGGGCCGCGGGCACCGGCAAGACCCACACGATCGCCAGCCTCATCGCCGCGATGGCCGGCGCCGGGCGCCGGGTCCTGTTGGTCGCGCAGTCCCGTGGCTCGATCGAGGCCGTCCAGGCGCACCTCGCGACCGAGGGACTCGCCGATGTGCTGCTCGATCTGGGCTCTGACTGCGCCCCGGAACAGACGCTGGACGAGCTGCGTCAGGTGCTGCGGTCCGCCGAGGGTGTCACGGAGCAGGTGCCCGTTGCCGACCTGGACGTCCAGGCGCTGCGCGGGCGGGTGCAGCAGCACTGGACGCTGATGCACGAGCCGCTGACATCGTGGGGCGTCACGTTGGACGAAGCCCAGGAGCGGCTGACGCGCCTGAGCAAGCGGACGCCGCCGCCGCGTTCGCGGGTCCGACTGCACGGACCGCAGCTCACCGCTATCGACCTCGAGCGTCGCCGCGAGCTGCAGGAGCAGCTGTCGACGGTGGTCGCGGACGGAGTCTGGACCACGACAGGCGCCGTCGATGCGTGGTATGGCGCCCGATTGGTCGGAGCGAGTCAGGCCGACCGGGCCGGCGACCTCGTGCAGCGACTCGCGCACGACGAACTGCCCGCCCAACGCCGTCGGTGGCAGGAGCTGTGCACCCATCTCGGGTTGTCCGTCCCGAGCGCCGTGACCGCGCAGGAGCAGCTCTTGGAGCTGCTGCGGCAGGTGCACCAGAGCCTGGAGATCTTCACCCCTCAGATTTTCGACGCGCCGCTGGACGACATGGTGTTGGCGACCGCTGCCCGCAAGGACCGCAGCACCGGCGAACACCGCATCGGCGCCATGGAGCGGCGGCGCCTGGAACGCGCTGCGCGTGCACTGCTTCGCCCGGGACCACCTCCACGGGACCTGCACACGGCACTGGTCCGGGCCCGCACCCAGCGGCAGGACTGGCGGGAAGCGGCAGGTGCCGGCGCCCGACCGGCTACCCGCGCGGGGGTGCCGGAACTGGCGCGGCACACCGAAGCGCTGCGCGAGGACCTGGAGTGGCTGGGCGAACGGTTGGCCGAGACGCCCGACGGTGGTGATCTGCTGCAGCTGGACTGCGATCGGTTGCAGGAGCGCATGACGCTGCTTGCGTCCCAACCCGAACGACGCGTCGCGGCAACGCAGTCCCTGCAGGCGGTGGACCGGCTGCGTGGATTCGGCCTCGGTCCGCTGCTCATCGATCTGGCCTCGCGGCGGGTGGAAGCGCGCGAAGCCGCTCAGGAACTGGAGTTCGTGTGGTGGGCCTCGATCGTCGATCACGTCGTGGCGACCGAACAGACCTATGACGGCTCGACGGGTGAGCAGGTGCGCGGAGTCGCGAGCGCGTACGTCGCTGCCGATGCTCGCCACCTCAGTCTGAGCGCCGCCCGGTTGCGCGCCCGGATCGCGGTGCAGCGGGCGACGGCCGAGCGGGAACTGCCCGAGCAGGTCGGTGCGCTGCAACGGCATGCGGGTTCGGTAGGACAACTGCTGCCGCAGGCGACCGAATTACTGACGGCGCTCGCGCCCTGCTGGGCAATGTCCCCGCTCGCCGTGCCCGCGCACCTTCCCGCCGGGCTCTGGTTCGACGCCGTGATCATCGACGACGCGTCCTCAGTGAGGTTGGCCGACGCAATTCCCGCGCTGTCCAGAGGGTCGCAGGCAGTGGTGTTCGGCGACCCGGAGGGAGCCTCTCCCGCACGTTTCCCGCTCGGTGAGACGTCCCCCGCAGCTGACGTGCTGCTGGATCACGCCCAGCAGCTCTTCCCGCTGCGCACCCTCGGCACGCACTACCGGTCACTGGACGAACGCCTTTTCGCGTTTGCCGGTGCCCGGGTGTACGGGCACCAGATCGGCACGTTCCCCGCAGCGGATCAAACCGGGGGGGTGCGGCTGGACGTCCTCAGTGAGGCGCGGTACGAGCAGGGCACCTCTGCCGCGGAGGTCGACCAGGTCGTGCAGGTGCTGCGTGAGCAGTTGCAGACGCGACCGCAGGAGAGCGTCGCGGTCATCTCCTTCGACCAAGGGCACGCAGCTCAGATTCTTGCCCGGGTGCGGGCGCTCGCGGTGGAGGATGCGGGCCTGGCGGCGCTGCTGCCCGACCCCAGGTTCGTGATGACCGCAGATCGGGCGATCGGGATCGAGCGGGATGCCGTGATCGTCGCGGTCGGATTCGGCAGAGACGAACGCGGCCGGGTCCCTGCCCGCCTCGGCGCCGTCAGCGAACCCGGTGGCGAGCGCCTGGTGACCGTCGCCATGACCAGGGCGCGGCGCCGGATCGTCGTCGTATCGGGGCTGTCCGGAGACGATCTGGACCCTTCGTCGCTACGGTCACGCGGTGCGATGCTGCTGCGCGACTACCTGTTGTACGCGGCGTCCGGCGGTTCGGGACGTCGCATCTCGCGGACGGCTGGTGTCGCACCGGTCGGCGCCACCCCGGCGCGCCGCCGGCGGACGGCGTCGACAGGCAGCGTGTTGGACCGGCCTGAGCCCGGTGAGGCGGTCGTCGAGGTGTCTCCGGCAATAGCGGACCTCGCGCGGCGTCTCGGCGCAGAAGGCCTCACGGTCCACACCGGACACGGCCTCGGTGACCCGCGCATCGACCTCGTGGTCGAGGACCCGAGACGTCGTGGTGATCTGCTGGTCGCGATCGAGAGCGACGGCGCGGTTTACGGATCGTTGCGCTACGCACGCGACCGCGAACGGATCAGGCCGGCTCAGTTACGGGCCCGCGGATGGACCTACGAACGAGTGCTGACCAGAGATCTGTTCCGCGACCCGGCCAAGGAGGTAGCGCGGCTGATCCGGGTCGTGCAGGCCGCCTCGATACGCCGCAATGCCATGCCGGCCCTGTCCCCGACGCAACACCATGACTGAGCATCGTCGCCGGTCGCGACGGGTGACGCGTCCTGGCACGGCGACGATCGGGCAGGGCGCGCCGGACCTGTCTGCTCAGGTTCAGGGCGTCGAAGCGGGGTACCAGGCGGACACCCACAGGTCGCCGGTCGGCGGAAACCCGACTGCTGGGGATTCCGCCGACCGCGAGGAGCAGTGGTGGCGCGAGCAGCGGCCACCACACTGGGAGTAAGAGCGCGAACTCCTGCTCAGATACGCCGATCAGTTGTGCGGGCGGGCCTTCAGCTCGTCGCGGATCTGGGCCAGGATGTCGAGTTCTGTCGGGTCGGACTCGGTGTCCACGTTCTTCTCGCGCATTTCACGGTACTTGTTGTAGGGCAAGACAACGACGAAGTACACAACTGCGGAGATTGTCAGGAACGAGATCAGGGCGGTGAGGAATCCGCCGACGGGGATACCGCTCGGCTTGTAGCTCGAGAAATCCTGAGCTCCTCCGACCTTGCCGACAATGGCCAGCAGGATCTCAACGGTCGCCTTGACAAGTGCGGCGAATGCCGCGGCAACGACGAAGGCGACGGCCAGCTCGATCAGGTTGCCGCGCAGAATGAAATCTTTGAAACCCTTCACCAGGACTCCTTAGTTGATGAGTAGACAAGGAGGACCGTACAGCCTGGGACAAGCCGGCTACGACGTTCGTCGACTGCCGAGATTTCGGGCAGCGCACATCATGTTGCGGGTCGCAGAACGACCGCGATGCCCGCCCCCGAGGTACGCGACACCATGGTGGCCGACGCGATCCGCGCCGCGGTGCCTGCGGGGACACTGACCCACAGGGTGCCCGCGGTCCGCGTCGAGGCGCCGAACCCGCCACCGGCGGTTCCAGGGCTGACCAGCACGACGGGCAGGTTCGTCCCCAGCGGACCCTGCGCGCCGATCAGATCGACGTGGTCGCCGGCGCGCACCAGCTCGGTCACGGCCGGGTCCACCGACGACACCGATGCCACGACATTGCCGTCGGCAACCCCCGGCCAGCGCCGGGAGACCGCCACCCGCGAGGACGTGATGGGCTCACCCGCGTCGATGCCCGCGACGGTGAGCGAGCCCTGCGCAGACGCGGGGGTGAGCGCTCCCTTCAACCGGGCAATGCGCGGCCAGGAGACCGACCGCAGGTCGGCGGAGACGATGCGATGACCCGCCGGGAGGTCGCGCGCCGCGACCAGCATCGATTCGGCGGCATCCGCCGGGGGCCGTACCGCGGTCCAGAGCAGTGATCCGCAGATCAGCAGCAGAATTGCGCTGAGCACCCGCCGGGCGCGGGCCCGGTGCCACTGGGCGGCGCGGCCGACGCCGCGCCACGCGGGTGGCAGCACCCGGTGCAGTCGGGCGCCGGCGCCGTCCCTCATGGCAATTCGAAGGGCAATGACAAGCCGTCCAGGGATCGACGGCAACCGCAGGTGGCATCGGCGTCGGGGACGGGATCGGGCAATTTCGCGACGGTGTCCTTCAACAGCGACTTCAGAGCCTCGATGTTGCGCTCGAAGACTTTCAGGACAGCCTGGTGGCTGACCGCCTCGTCGGAGTCGACACCGGCGTCGAGGTCGGTGACCAGGCACACGGTGGTAAAGCACATCGCCAGCTCGCGGGCGATCGCTGCCTCCGGCATACCGGTCATGCCGACCACGCTCCAGCCGGCGCTCTGGTGCCACAACGATTCAGCGCGGGTGGAGAAGCGCGGGCCGTTGATCACGACCATGGTGCCGCCGTCGATGAGATCCAGGCCGGGTGCGTCGGACGCCAGGACAGCGGCCCGACCCTGCGGGCAGTACGGGTCGGCGAGGCTGACGTGCACCACCGTGCCCGGCGCGTCGTAGACCGTCTGCTCGCGTCCGTAGGTGCGGTCCACGACCTGGTCGGGCACGACGACCGTGCTGGGGCCCTGCTCGCGGATCAGCGACCCGACCGCACAGGGCGCCAGGACCTGACGGACCCCGACCGAGCGCAGTGCCCACAGGTTTGCCCGGTAGTTGAGGCGGTGCGGCGGGTAGGTGTGGCCCTGGCCGTGCCGGGCCAGGAACGCCACCCGGCGCCCGGCCACCTCACCGATCACGATGTCGTCGGTCGGATCGCCGAAGGGGGTGGTCACCTTGACGCGCTCGGTCTGCTCCAGGAAGGAGTAGAAACCCGAACCGCCGATGACCCCGATGTCCGCAGGAGTTGCCGCTGTCTTCATGGCAGCACGCTATCCAGCATGGGTGCGCACGGGCGGACCCGGTCGACGCCTTGGGGATACCGGCCGGCCTGTCGCAGGGGCTGTGGACAGCCTCAGGCGGTCAGGAGCCCGATGCGCCCGAGGATGAGGAACCGGACGTGCCGCCGGTCGACGCGCCGGAGGAAGCCGGCTGCTTCGAGCCCGTCCCGGCCGATCCTGAATCGCCGGTCTTGGCGGGAGAACTTGACCCACTCGTCGCCGAGGAGTCCTTGGATCCCGAACCGGCGTTCGAGCTGCCCGATGCGGGCGAGTCCTTCGAGCCGGAGTCACTGGATGACGATGCCGCGCCTGAGGTGCTCGACCCGGCTGCTGCCGTCTTCTTCTTCTTGTCGGCGTCACGGCTGTCGTTGCGGTAGAAACCGGATCCCTTGAAGACCACACCGACCGAGCCCCACACCTTGCGGAGGCGACCGTCGCAGTTCGGGCAGACGCTCAGCGCGTCGTCGGTGAAGGCCTGGGCGATGTCGAAGGCGTGACCGCAGTCCTTGCACGCATATGAGTAGGTGGGCACGACTGCACAGTCTAGGACGCGGGCAGGCGCGCGCCCACATCCGCACCGCCCTCGTCCTGAGTCACTGCACTAGTGCGGTTCGGACGGGCGTCGTCGCCACTCCGCGAGTCGGCCGCCTGCACTGACGGTGCGGATACGTCGCACAGCGTGTGCCCGCGTGGCAGCCGTAGTCACCAGCAACAACTGATCGCCGTGCCGCAACGCGTCGCGGCGGCCCGGCACGAAGCTGGCGTTGTCGCGCACGATCATGGTCAGGTTCGCCCCGGGGGGTAGGCGCAGCTCGTGCACCTCCACGCCGTGCAGGCGCGAGTGCGGGCCGACCCGTACCTGCAGCATCTCCGCGTGCAGCTCCTCCAGCGCGGTGGACTCGACCTGCACGTCCAACGCCTGGCTGTCGACGATCAGACCCAGATAGCGGGCCAGGGCGGGCAGGGTCGGCGCCTGCAGCAATGTGAAGACGACCACCAGCACGAAGACGAGATCGAAGATCCACTCGGTGCGGGGCGTGCCGACTGTCAACGGCACGGTGGCCAGCACCACGGGCACGGCGCCACGCAACCCCGCCCAGGACAAGAACACCTGCTCGCGCCAACGGAATCCGAACCACGACATGCTGGCCAGGATCGACAGCGGGCGGGCGACCAGGAGCAGGACCAGGCCGATGACCAACGCGGGGAGGAACTGCTTCTCCAGGCGCGAGGGTGAAGCGAGCAGGCCGAGCAGCACGAAGAGACCGATCTGGGCCAGCCATCCGAGTGCCTGCCCGAAGCCCAGCGTCGCCGACCGGTGCGGTAGGTCCAGATTGCCCAGCACCAGCGCTGTCAGGTAGCAGGCGATGAAACCGCTGGTATGCACGAGCGTGGCACCGGCGTAGGACAGCACGCAGATTGCGACGACACCGATCGAGAACAACCCGGAGGAGCCGACAGACGCCTTCTTGAACAGCGTGCCCAGGCCCCATCCGACGGCCACCCCGACCACGGCGCCGCCCACCAGTTCGACGACGGCAATCACCAGGACGACCCACCAGGGGCTGCTGTCCGCGCCGGGGGTGGCGGCGTGCGCCAGCGCGACGACGATCAGCACCACGGGAGCGTCGTTGAAGCCGGACTCGGCTTCCAGGACCCCGGTCAGCCGTGCGGGCAGCGGGACGTTGCGTAGGACGGAGAAGACGGCCGCAGCATCGGTGGAGGACACGATCGCGCCGAGCAGTAACCCGATCTGCCACGGCAGGTCCAGTAGGAAATGCGCGGCGACTGCGATGACCGAGATCGAGACGAGCACTCCGACGGTGGACAGCACCGCAGCGGGCGCCACCGAGCGTTTGATGGTCGACCATCGTGTGCTCAGCCCGCCCTCGGTGAGGATGAGGATCAGCGCCGAGTAGCCGAGAACCTGGGTCAGTCTCGGGTTCTCGAAGTTGATGCCAAGGCCCGCTTCGCCGATCGCAGCACCGATCGCGAGGTAGAGCAGCAGGGTGGGCAACCCCGAACGGGTCGCGAGGCGCACGGCGGCGATCGAGACCAGCAGCACGACCGAACCCACCATGAGCGCCACGGCCAGGTCGTCGGTGCCGAAGCTGCCCGCCACTGCAGAAACCCCGGAAGCGAACATGGCGCCTCCTAACGCTGCGAGCGCGCCATTCTGTCAGGTCGCTGGGTGTGGGTGCTGCGGTGTTCAGGACTCGGATCGGTGGGGGGACCTCAGTCGAACCGGGTGATACCGCGCCCGGGCGTGATCACGGCATCGACGCCGAGATCGTGCGGCTCGCTGGGCACCGCGGCCACGAGCTCGTCGTCGTAGACGAGGGCGACGACGAGCGAGTCCTGCGCGCGTCGGGCCAGCGCCCGGTCATAGCTGCCGCCGCCCTGCCCGAGACGTTGTCCGGAGCGGTCGATGGCCAGTGCAGGCACCACCAGCACAGTGGCGTGTGCGATGTTTTCCGGGCCGTGAGTTGTGCCGTCCTCCCATGCAAGGTCGTTGTCCGCCAACAACATCGGCAGCATCACCGTCCAGCCCAGCGCGCGCAGCAGCTGGAGACAGGCCTCGGTGGGCGGCTCGGTGGGCAGTGCGGTGTATGCCGCCACGTGGCCGATCGCCATCCCGCCCAGGAGCGTGCCCAGGTGTTCAGCGATGGACTGCCCATCGACCTCTCGCGCGGCGGCTGGCCGGGCCCGGCGACCCGCACGGATCAGCGCCCGCGCGGCGACTTTCTGATCCGGGATCTCGCGCCACATGCACCACATTCTGCCTACGATCGACCGGCACCGTCGGCCGCCTGCTCTGGCGCCCCGATCAACGCAACCTCACTGTCATCGGTAACGGTTAGCCTTCGAGCATGACGGCACCGAAGAACAGCGACGTACACAAGGCGGTCATCCCCGCGGCCGGGCTCGGCACCCGCTTTCTGCCCGCGACCAAGGCGATCCCGAAAGAGATGCTTCCGGTCGTTGACAAGCCGGCTATCCAGTACGTCGTCGAAGAAGCCATCCGCGCCGGATGCGACAACATCCTCACCATCACCGGGCGCAACAAGACGGCGATGGAGAACCACTTCGACCGGCACTGGGAGTTGGAACAGGCGCTGGAGAAGAAGGGCGACGAGCTACGGCTGGACCGGGTCCGCAAATCTGCGAACCTCGGCAACGTGCACTTCATCCGGCAGGGTGAACCGCTCGGTCTGGGGCACGCGGTCCTGTGTGCGCGCCCGCATGTCGGTAACGAGCCCTTCGCAGTGCTACTCGGTGATGACCTCATCGACGAGACCGAGGATCTGCTGGAGCGGATGATCCAGGCGCGCTTGGACTACGGGGGGACGGTCGTGGCGTTGATGGAGGTGCCGCGGGACCAGGTGCAGCTCTACGGCTGCGCGCAGGTCGAGCCGATCGACGGCACCGATGATGTTGTGCGGGTGACGTCCATGGTCGAGAAGCCGCAGCCGCAGGATGCACCGAGCAATCTGGCCATCATCGGTCGCTACGTCCTGGACCCGGCGATCTTCGCCGCACTGGAGAAGACTGGTCCGGGCGCCGGTGGTGAGATCCAACTCACTGACGCCATGCTGCAGTTGACCGACCCGAGCGTGCCCGGCGGCGGGGTGACCGGGGTGATCTTCCGGGGAAACCGCTACGACACGGGTGACCGGCTGGACTACCTGAAGGCCGTCGTGCGGCTGGCTGCCCGGCACCGCGAGTTCGGTGAGAGCTTCCGCGAGTGGATCCGTGACTGGGCAACGTCCGAGGAAGCCCACGGCCATCCTGAGCACCGTTACATGGAGCACTGAGGCGATGCCCTCGGTCGAGGACTACCGCCAGCATCTGCTCAGTCAGGTACGGCCGTTGCCGGCACGACTGCTGTCGGTGAGCTCACCGGACGTGCTGGGCCTGATCCTGGCCACCGATGTGGTCTCGCAGGTTGCGCTACCCGGGTTCGACAACTCGGCGATGGACGGGTACGCGGTGCGGGCCGCCGATGTTGCAGGTGCGCCGGTGACGTTGCCGGTGCAGGGCGATATCCCGGCCGGCGACACCCGCAGTTCCTCGATGGCGCCCGGTACGGTGTGGCGCATCATGACCGGCGCGCCCATGCCGTCCGGCGCCGACAGCGTGGTGCCGGTGGAATTGACCGACGGCGGCACCACGGACGTGCGGATCGAGCAGGCCGTCACCCTGGGTGCGTCGGTGCGCCGACGCGGCGGCGACGTCGTACCAGGAGACGTTGTGGCGCTGGCCGGCACCCGGACAGCACCACGCCACGTCCCGGCGATCGTGTCCTCCGGTCTTGCCCAGGTGTCGGTAATCCCGCGGCCGAGGGTCGGGGTGGTCAGCACCGGTGATGAGCTTCGGCCGTCCGGGAGCAGCTTGGCCGCCGGCCAGATCATCGACTCCAACGGTCCGATGCTCGCCTCGTTGGTGCTCGCGCATGGTTTCGAGCTCGGCCCGGTACTGACGGTCGGCGACGACGGACCCGGCACCCGGGCGGCGCTGCAGGCGTTGGCAGCCGATGTCGACGCGATCGTGACCTCCGGCGGGGTCAGTGCGGGCGCTTTCGAACCGCTGAAACTGGCCTTCGCCGACGAATTCGAATTCAGCAAGGTGGCGATGCAACCGGGCAAACCGCAGGGTTTCGGGCTCATCGACGACGTCCCGGTCTTTGCGCTACCGGGCAACCCGGTCAGCTCGCTGGTGTCGTTCGAGGTGTTCGTCGCGCCCGCGTTGCGTGCAATGGCCGGCCGTCCCGCGGTGGCGCCCGTGCTGCGTGCGACGGTCGAGCAGGGCTGGTCCTCCCCACCGGGACGGGTGCAGTTCGCCCGTGTCGTCCTGGACTCCGACCGGCGCATCGTGTCCTCCGGTGGTCAGGCCTCGCACATCATGGGCGCCCTGGCGGCGGCGAATGCGCTCGCCTACGTCGCTGCGGACGTTACCCAGGTCCACGAGGGTGACGTGCTGGACGTCTACCCGCTGGCAGGTGATCCGGCATGGATCGGCTGACCCACCTCAACGCCGACGGTGATGCCCGGATGGTCGACGTGTCGGCCAAAGCCATCACTGCACGGGTAGCGGAGGCACGCGGGCGGGTGCTGCTCTCAGGTGCTGCGGTCGCCGCCCTGCGCGATGACACCGTGCCCAAGGGCGATGCGCTCGCCGTGGCCCGGATCGCCGGCATCCAGGCCGCCAAACGCACCCCCGAGCTGATCCCGTTGGCGCATCCGGTCGCTATCCACGCGGTCGCGGTGACGTTGGTCGTGCAGGACGATGGGGTCGACATCGCCGCTGCGGTGCGCACGGCGGACCGCACCGGTATCGAGATGGAAGCTCTCACCTGCGTCTCGGTCGCGGCCCTGGCGCTGATCGACATGGTCAAGGCCGTCGACAAGCACGCACGCATCACCGATATCCGGGTTACCGCGAAATCCGGCGGTCGTTCCGGGGACTGGACCGAAGATGCCTAGCGCCGTAGTGATCACCTGCTCGAACCGGGCATCCAGCGGGGTGTACGCCGACCGGTCCGGACCGCTGCTGGTTTCGGCGGCACGCGCCTGGGGTTTCGAGACGGGTGACGCTGTTGTCGTGCCCGACGGGGCCCCGGTGGGGCAGGCTCTGCGCAACGCCATCGCCTCAGGCGCTCACCTGGTGTTGACGACCGGAGGCACCGGTCTGACGCCGACCGATCAGACCCCCGAGCAGACGGCCGGGCTGCTGGACCGTGTGGTTCCCGGCATACCGGAGGCGCTGCGCGCTGCGGGCGCCCACAAAGGAATAGCCACCGCGGTGCTGTCGCGCGGCCTGGCGGGCGTTGCCGGCGGAAGCCTGGTCATCAACCTGCCCGGGTCGACCGGCGGGGTCAAAGATGCGATCGAGGTGCTGGCCGACGTCGTGGTGCACGCAGTGGCGCAGATCCAGGGCGCGGGCGCCCATTGAGCGACCGGTTCTGGCCTGTTGCCGTCGAAGGCGACTGGCGCGGAATGCGTATTGTGCTGCGTCCCTTGCGGGTCCGCGCCGACCGCGCTGAGTTCGTCCGACTGCGCTCGCTCAACGCCGACTGGACCAAACCGTGGGACTCCACGTCGCCGACCCAGTCGGGGCCGATGTCGTTCGCCCGCATGGTGCGCGACCACGACCGGCAGGCGGCGCGCGGCGAACTGCTGCCGTTCGCGGTCGCGATCGACGGCGAACTGGCCGGTCAGATGCACTTGTTCAACATCGTCCGGGGTGCTCTGCGATCGGCCGGTGCCGGGTACTGGATCTCCCAGCGGTACGCCGGGCGTGGTGTTACGCCGTTCGCGCTCGCCACCGTGATCGACTACGCGTTCGATGAGCTACGCCTGCACCGGGTCGAGGTCAACATCCGTCCGGACAACACGTCCAGCCTCGCCGTGGTGCGCAAGGTGGGTCTTCGCGCCGAAGGGGTGCGTGCCTCCTACCTGCACATCAACGGGCAGTGGGAAGACCACCGCTCGTTCGCCATCGTCACCGAGGATCTGAAGGCCGGTCCGGGTGCCCCGCAGAGCGCGGTGCAACGGCTCCGCGACCAGTTCGAACGTACGGTCTGACGACACACCGGCGACCCTGCCCGACAAGCCATTCCGAAGCCCATAGCCTTCGCCTGTGACCATCCCGAGCAGCCTGATCTTCGTCGCGATCGTGGTTCTTTGGGCGGGATGGTTGTTACAACACCAGATCCGCCGCAGACAGTTGTTGTTGACAGCCCGCAATGTCGAGACGTTCTCCGACGCCATGCGGGTCCTGGAGCGGCGTGCCCCGGTGGCAATCTCAGCGATGGACCCCTCGACGGTCACCCGACGGCCGTCACTGCGCGCCGGGACAATGCTGTTCGGCGAACAAAACGAGCAGGAGGACCGCCCCGAGCTGACGAACCGCGCGTCGGCGTCCTTATCCGATGTCTTCTTCGATGCCCCAGCTGCCGACGAAACGAGTGAGGCTGCCATGACCGGCGATTCCGAAACGCCTGCGAAGACCCACGAGATGGCCGTTCGACTGCGCCGAGTGATGCGCACGCGACGAACGCGCGGCATCGCACTGCTGATCGCCGTGGCGCTCTTCCCGCTGACGTTGATCGGCGTCATCGCCGGCGGCCTTTCAGCTGTGACGCTGCTCGGCTCTGCCGTACTGATCGGCGCTGTCGTGCTGTGGTTGCGCACTGAAACTCTCGCCGAGGCCCGTCGCAGCGGTCGGGCGGCGCCTGCCCGGCCGCAACTGCGTCGCACCCGGTCCATTCCCGAGGCGCCACCACTGCAGGCACCGGCCCACGACCGTGGCGTCGACGCAGTTGCGACCAGCACCGTTGCAGCGGACATCGGGCAGGGTCGGAAGCTCACCTTCGCGCGCAGCGATGTGCCCTTCGACGGTGACCCCGCACCGGTCGCACCGCAGGTGCCGATAGCGGCCAGTGCTATCTCGACAGCCGTCGCGTCGGACACCCGGGCGTCCTCGACCTCCACCCGGACTTCGGCTGCGGACGGCACCTGGTCGCCGGTGCAGGTGCCGAAGCCGACCTACACGATGAAGGCCAAGGCACCGGAGCGGGCAGAAGTCGCCGCTGCGTCATACGCAAATGTGCCGGTGGAGGAACTGCCGTTCGACGGGCTCGCACTGGACCCCGAGGAAGAGGATCTGCCCTCCGTCTTCCGTGCAGGCTGAGAGCAGCACCTACCGGTTCGGACTACGGCCGCTCCGGTGTTAGTGTTGCCCTGCTTTTGGGGCTGTGGCGCAGTTGGTAGCGCGTCTCGTTCGCAATGAGAAGGTCAGGGGTTCGATTCCCCTCAGCTCCACCACGACGTTGCCCCGGTCATCCGACCGGGGCAACGTGCGTTGTGCCCCGGTCTGATGACCGGGGCCTGAGTGTCCTACCGATGCGGGACGCAGGTCCCTGGACTCTGCGGTGGTCTTGTAGAAGAGTTGCAGGTGTGCGGGCCGGATGGTCCGCGACCACGAATGAAGGATGCGCATGGACAACACGTCACTGACCGCGTTGGCACGAGAGCTGGGGCAGGAGTCGCTCACCGCCAGCAGCGGTCGAGCTGCGCGGACGGTGTACGGCGGCCACGGGCACATCCTGCGGCACACGATGATCGCCCTGGCGAACGGGCGGGCCCTGGATGAGCACGAGAACCCTGGGGAGGCCACTGTGCAGGTGCTGCGGGGTCGCGTCCGCGTGGAGGGTGGCGGCGAGTCGTGGGAGGGCGCTGCAGGTCACCTGCTGGTGGTCCCGCAGTGCCGCCATTCGCTACTTGCGCTGGAGGACTCGGTCATCGTGCTGACCGCAGCCCTGGTGAACTCGATGCCGAAGGCGCAGGACACGCAACAGGCGTGACTCGCCGGCCGGTTGCGGGCAGGGGCGTCCCGCTGCGCGCCATCCTCTTCGATCGCGATGACACGCTCATCGAGAATGTGCCGTACAACGGCGATCCAGCACGGGTCGTACCCCTTCCTGGTGCGCGCGAAGCCATCCAGGTCGCCCGTTCGGCCGGCCTGCTGACCGGCGTCGTCACCAACCAGTCCGGGATCGGCCGCGGCCTGCTCACGAGCGCCGAACTGATGGCCGTGAACGCGCGGGTCGATCAGCTTCTCGGACCTTTCGATGCCTGGCAGCACTGTCCGCATACGCCCTGGCAGGGGTGCGCCTGCCGCAAACCGGCACCTGGCATGGTGCTGGCTGCCCTGCAGCAGTTGGGCGTCTCCGCCGCCGAGTGCGCCCTGGTCGGTGATGCCGGCAGCGACATCCGTGCCGCCGGTGCAGCGGGAGTCCGCGCAGTCCTGTGTCCGGGCCCGCAGACCACCCTGCAGGACCGGCAGGACGCGCCACACGTGTGTCGCGACGTGACATCGGCGGTGCAGCTGCTCATCGGTCTCGGCGGCCCGCGTTGATCTCGATCGGTGCCTCAGCGGGTTGCGTGAGAAGGTTTGCGCGTGGATCAGCTACGGCAACCTGCAAACCTGGTGGCGCCGCGCGCGAAAGCGATGTGGGCCGTGGATTCCGCCATTTTCGCCGTCGTCGGCGCGGTCGTCGTCGGTGCACTGGCCTACTTTCAGGTGCTGGAGGGTGTCTGGCTCTACCTCGCGGGCGCGGCCGTCGTCCTGGAGGTTCTCGTCGGGGTGCTGGTGGTGCCGTTCTGGCGGTACGCGGTGCACCGTTGGGAAGTGACCGAGACGGCCGTCTACACGCAGCGCGGCTGGTTGGTGCAGGAGCGTCGGATCGCGCCGGTCTCACGGGTGCAGACCGTCGACACCGAGCGTGGCCCACTCGCGCAGCTCTTCGGCCTGAGCACGGTCACCATCACCACGGCATCCGCCAAGGGTGAATTACGCATCGAAGGGCTGCTGCGCGCAGACGCCGAGCGGCTCGTACGCGATCTGACGGCGACCACGGCGGCAATTCCCGGAGATGCCACATGACCCAGCCCCCTGCGTCGTCCCACTACGGCCACGACCTGACCAAGCCCGACAACGCCGCACCTGAGAAAGCCGTGCCTGAGAACGCCGTGCCTGACGCCATACCGACGATCGCGGACATCCCCGAGGACGGCGTGTGGCGGCGCCTCAGCCCGCGCATGCTGCTGATCCACCCCGTCCGCGAGGTCATCCGCTTCCTTCCCGCGCTCATCGCGGTGGTCTTCGCGGGTCGTAGCGGCGGCCAGCAGTGGTGGGGCCTGGTCGTGACCGCGGTGGCCATCGGTTCGGGCATCGCCCGATGGTTCACGACCCGATACCGCTTCACAACGTCGCAAGTGCAGTTGCGATCGGGACTGCTGCGGCGGTCGACCGTGTCTGCGCCGGCCGACCGGGTGCGGTCGGTCGATGTGACCGCATCCATCCTGCATCGTGCCCTCGGCTTGGCGGAGGTCAAGATCGGGACCGCCGCAGGCGAGAAGGAGATGAAGCTGGACGGCCTGACGTCGAGCGAGGCGGCTGCCCTACGCAGCGACCTGCTTCATCACAGCGCCCCGGTCGCGTCGTCCACCGGGATTTCGGCCATCGGCGCCGACAACGCCGCATCGGCGCCGGACCACTTCGGTGGGGTCGACCTGGGCACGGTCGACGACGAAACTCTCTACCGGTTGCATGCGTCGTGGTTGCGGTTCGCGCCGTTCAGCCCGAGCGGGTTGATCGCTGCGCTGGCGATCTTCGGATTGGGCAGTCAGCTGCTTCAGGAGACCGGTCTGGACCCGTCGGGGTCAGGGGTGTTCCAGGACACCAGCAACACCCTCTCCAGCTATGGACTGGCGGCTGCTGTCGTGGTCGGACTGCTCGGGCTGCTCGTGATCGTCGTGCTGCTCTCGCTGATCGCGTATGCCCTGGCGTTCTTCAACTTCAGGCTGACCCGTAGCCGCGGCGGTGAGACCTTCCACGTATCGCGCGGACTGCTGACGACCCGGGCCACCTCGCTGGAGGTGCGGCGGTTGCGAGGTATCGAGATGCACGAGCCGGTTCCGTTGCGCTGGGCGAGTGGTGCCCGGTTGCGTGCCATCACCACCGGCGTCAAGGACGAGGGGACCGGGATGAGCGCGCTACTGACTCCGCCGTCCCCCAGGCTCGTCGTGCAGCAGACCGCGGAGCAGGTGTTGCGGGCACCGGGACGGTTGCAGGCGCGGTTACGCACCCACGGGCCGTCCGCTGTCCGTCGTCGGTGGACTCGCGCGTTCAGCAGCTCAGGCATCCTGGCGGCGGTGCTGGCTGGCGCGGCGTGGTGGTTCGGACTGTGGGGGTTGATGGTGCTGCCCGCCCTGGTGCTGGTGGCTGCCGTCCCGCTGGCGCGCAGTCGGATTGCCGCACTGGGGCACGACGTGGACCAACGGTTCGTGGTCGGCCGGGCAGGCGCCCTGATGCGCTCGACCTTCGTACTGGAACGATCCGGTGTCGTTGCGCTGACGTTGCGTCGGTCCGTCTTCCAACGTCGAGCCGGTGTGTGCTCGGTGCTGCTCGCGACTGCCGCCGGTTCGGGGTCCTACGAAATCATCGACGTAACCGATCAGCGCGGGGACGAGCTGGCCGACCAGGTCAGCGGGGGCCTGGCTGGTCAGTTCATGGTCGCGGACAGCCGCGTCAGACCCGGCCCTGATCAGGCCCTGCCCTGACCGGACGTGGCCCCGCTCAGACCCAGCTGGGGAACCACATCCGCCACTGCCAGTGCGGTTGCGGGATGACTTCGGCGGTCCAGATGGGCCAGAAGAACGCGAACAGCGCGACCACCAGGATCACGTAGCCCCCGACAGCGATCTTGCCGTAGAGAATTCGTTGTGCGTTCGCGGTGACCGGCCCGAGGACCAGCCCCAGCACGAACACGCAGGCCAGCACCACATACGGAACGAAAGCCACGCTGTAGAAGGTGAAGATCGTGCGCTGCTGGTACATGAACCAGGGGAACCAGCCTGCGGCCACGCCCGCCCAGATGGCGCCCGCCCGCCAGTCGCGGCGCAGCAGCCAGTAGAACACCAGAATCACCAGCGCCACAGTGCCGAACCACCAGATACCGACGTTGCCCAGCGAGGTGATTGCCTTGCTGCAGTTGCCGCCTGCGCAGTTGTGCGGGCTCTCGTAGAAGAACGACGTGGGTCGGGTCTGCAGGGTCCACGACCACGGGTTGGACTCGTACGGGTGGGTCGAGGTGATGCTGACCGCCGAGTTGTACATCTCGATGTTGTACTGCCACATCGAGCGCAGGGCGTTCGGTAACCAGGCGAACAGATGGCTGTCGGGGGCAAAACCCCCCTTGACCGCGGGGTTGGTCAGTGCCCACTGCCGGTCCCACGCGTCGGAGCTGCGTAGCCACCCGATCCAGGTGATCACATAGGTGCCCAACGCCGTCGCGACCATGTACACCGCAGCGGGTAGAGCATCCTTGATGAAGGTCGCGCTGATCCAGCGGCGTGCCCCGACGCTGCGACGCGCACCCAGATCCCACCAGACCGACATCAGGCAGAACACGGCCAGGAACCAGCCGCCGGACCATTTGGTCGAGGTGTCCAGCCCGAGACAGATTGCGGCCACCCACCGCCACGGTCGCCATCCGAGCCACGGTCCTGCGGTCTCGTTGGCGGCCCAGGTACCGGCATCTTTCGCAGCCGCGACCTTGCGGGCCAGGATCGCCCGCGTGCGGTCCCGATCGGCCAGGAGTGCGACAAACCCGGCGAGTGCCCAGAACATCACCATGATGTCGAGAATCCCGGTGCGGGACATGACGAACTCGCTGCCTTCGAAGCACAACAGCAGCGAAGCGATGGTGGCCAGCAGCGGCGATCTGAAGAGGTGCCAGGCGGCTCGACCCACCAGGTAGATGCCCAGCGTGCCCGTCGCGGCCACGGCGATCCGCCACCCGAAGGAGCTGTTGATCCCGAAGATCGACTCGCCGAGACCGATCAGCCACTTACCCATCGGCGGGTGGACCACGAAGTCGGCGTTCGTGCCGAAGACGTGCGGATTGCCCATCGTGAACAGGTTGTCCGGGAAGTTGGAGATACCGGTGGACTTGTCCTGCTTGCGCTCGTAGCCGTACAGCATGAGGGACCAGCCCTCTTTGACGTAGTACGTCTCGTCGAAGACCAGCTGGTGGGGTCGGCCGACATTCCAGAAACGTAGGACGCCACCGATGACGGTCAGGATTGCCGGGCCGAGCCAGGCCCAGAGCTTCTCGTTCGCGGTGCGGGGGCGGCCGAGCAGCCGCCGACGCCACTGCTCAGTCGTGCTGAGCGGCCTGTCCGGCGTTGGTCTGGGCGGTCGCGCAGGGCGGACGAGAGTCTGGATCACGGGTGATTTCCTGCCTCGTCGGTACGCTGTGCGGCCCTGGATCGGTGTGCCGATGCCGCGAGGCGAGATTAGCCGACGTGCCGGCGCGGCGCCCATCGCGTCGGCGACCTCGTTCCCGTGCCAGGGTTGTGGGCGTGACTGGAGCTCTGGTGTTGGCCGCCACGCCGATCGGCGACCCGCGGGATGCGGCCCCGCGATTGGCCATTGAACTCACGTCGGCGGATGTGGTGGCCGCCGAGGACACCCGCCGGCTACGACGCCTGACGGACGAGCTCGGCGTGACGGTCGGTGGCTCGATCATCAGTTACCACGAGCACAACGAGGCACGTCGTACCCCGGACCTGGTCGAGCGGATCGCTGCGGGGGCGCGGATCGTGCTGGTGACCGACGCCGGCATGCCCTCGGTGTCCGACCCCGGATACCGGTTGGTCGTGGCGTGTGCCGCGCGGGACCTGCCCGTCACCTGCGTGCCCGGGCCGTCCGCGGTGTTGATGGCACTCGCGGTGTCCGGCCTGCCGGTGGACCGGTTCTGTTTCGAGGGATTCTGCTCGCGCAAGGCGGGGGAGCGGGCCCGTCAGCTGCAGTCCCTGGCACGCGAGCCGCGCACCATGGTCTTCTTCGAGGCGCCGCACCGCATCGCGGAGACCCTCGCCGCGATGGCGGCCGCGTTCGGTAATGACCGGCCCGCGGCGGTCTGTCGGGAACTGACCAAGACGTACGAGCAGGTACGCCGGGGCGGTCTCGCCGAGCTTGCGGGATGGGCTGCCGACGGCGTTCGCGGCGAGATCACCGTGGTGGTGCAGGGCGCGCCGCCGGTGCAGTCGACGGTGGACGACGCTCTGCCGCAGGTGCTTGCACAGGTTGCGGACGGGGTACGCCTCAAAGAGGCCTGCGCGTCCGTCGCCGCGGAGACCGGGTTGTCGAAGAAGGCCTTGTACGACGCCGCAATCGCCGCGAAGCAGCCCGCCCCACCACTGCCCCACTGACGCGGGCGCTGCACCGTGGTCGCATCTTTTGACGAGGGTGCGGCTATTGCTCACCCCTCACCAAAAGATGCAACCACAGGCTGCGCGCGGGTGTAGGAGCGCGGGGGTGTCAGGAGCAGAGGTCGTCCATCGGCAACCGTAGGTAGGCGTGCGCTGGGTCAGCGGGCTCGAAGCACACCCATACCGTCTTGCCCTGGCCCTCGTATGCCGCTCCGCTCACCTTGCCCGTCAGCGTCCGCTGGGCACCCGCAACCACGTACCCGACCGTGAGCTCGAGTCGACCCTCGGACTGCACATCGGAGGTGCGGACGGTGCCGAGGGTCATCCCGGTCGCCGCGTTCCCCGAGCCGGTGGACGACACAGTTGAGCGGAACTGGACCACGGCCGCCACGATCATCGCGACCGCGACGATCAGGGCGATGACGGCCAACATCGGGTGTCTACGGGCGGCTCGAGGGCCGGGCCGGCGAGGAGTTCGAGGTGCCGACACGGTCATAGGGTCGATGATCCCAGGCCGGCCCTGTTGGGTACACGATCGGTGTGCGGTGGCAATCTCCGGGCTCTCTAGACTCAGCCTGCTATGAAGATCCTGTCTGCAGTCGCCTGGCCGTACTCGAACGGTCCCCGCCACATCGGTCACGTCGCCGGGTTCGGAGTGCCGTCCGACGTGTTCAGCCGGTACATGCGGATGGCGGGGCACGACGTGTTGATGGTCAGCGGCACCGACGAGCACGGCACCCCGATCCTGGTGCTCGCCGAGCAGGAAGGCGTCGGTGTGCAGGAGATCGCCGACAAGTACAACGCGATCATCGCCCAGGACCTGGCCGACCTCGGGTTGTCCTACGACCTCTTCACCCGGACCACGACGCTCAACCACTATTCGGTCGTGCAGCGACTCTTCGAGGCCATCGACGCCAACGGCTATTTCGTCGAGCAGACCACCAGTGGCGCGATCAGCCCCAGCACCGGCCGCACCCTGCCCGACCGCTACATCGAGGGCACCTGCCCGATCTGCGGGTTCGGTGAGGCCCGTGGCGACCAGTGTGACAACTGCGGCAACCAGCTCGACGCGACCGATCTGATCAACCCGCGTAGCAAGATCAACGGCGAAACCCCCAACTTCGTGCAAACCCAGCACTACTTCCTTGACCTGCCGGCGTTGGCGGATGCGCTGGGGGCCTGGTTGAACGAGCGCGAGGCCAGCGGTGACTGGCGGCCGAATGTCATCAAATTCAGTCAGAACATCCTCAAAGAGATCCGCCCCCGTGCCATGACGCGTGACATCGACTGGGGCATCCCGATACCCCGCGACGGGTGGGAGACCAAGCGGTTCTACGTCTGGTTCGATGCGGTCATCGGCTACCTGTCGGCGTCGATCGAATGGTCGCGCCGGATCGGCGAGCCTCAGCGGTGGCGCGAATGGTGGAACGATCCCGCCGCCCGGTCCTACTACTTCATGGGCAAGGACAACATCGTCTTCCACTCCCAGATCTGGCCGGCAGAGCTGTTGGCCAACAACGGAGCCGGTAGCCGCGGTGGGCAGCCGGGGGAGTTCGGGGAGTTGAACCTGCCCACTCAGGTCGTCTCCTCGGAGTACCTGACGATGGAGGGCACCCAGTTCTCGACCTCGCGCGGTCACGTGATCTACGTGCAGGACATGGTGGCGCGGTACGGCCCCGACGCGCTGCGCTATTTCATCAGCGCCGCCGGACCGGAGATGCAGGATTCGGACTTCACCTGGGCGGAGTTCGTGCAGCGCAACAATTCCGAGCTGGTGGCCGGGTGGGGCAACCTGGTCAACCGCACGGCGTCGATGATCGCCAAGAGTTTCGGGCAGATCCCGACGCCGGGACCGTCGCAGCCGATCGACGAGGCGCTGCTCGATGGCCTTCTCGCCGGTTTCGAGCAGGTCGGCCAGCTGATTGAGGCGCATCGCCAGAAGGCCGCCCTGCAGGAGGCGATGCGGCTGGTCCGCGAGGCGAACAAATACGTCACCGACACCGAGCCCTTCAAACTCAAGGGCGACGACGAGCGCGAGCGGCTCGCTACGGTGCTGCACACCCTGGCGCAGGCGGTCAGCGATCTGAACACCATGCTCGCTCCGTTTCTGCCAGGTAGCGCCAACACGATCCACGCGGTGTTCGGCGGCGAGGGCGTCTTCATGCCGATGCCGCATGTGGAGCAGGTCCGCGACCTGGATGCGCCCGAGCGCACCTACCCCGTCATCACCGGCGACTACACCTCGACGCCGCGGTGGGCGCGGCGCGCGATCGTGCCTGGCACGCCCGTCGCCAAGCCGGTGCCGGTGTTCACCAAACTCGACCCGTCGGTGGTCGATGACGAATTGGCCCGGTTGCGAGGCGAGCTGCCGTGAGCAAGGGCCACGAGACCGGCTCCCGCAGCGTGCCGCCACCGGCGCCGGAACCGTTGCCGGTAGCTGTTGTCGACAACCACACGCACTGGGACCTGGGGCGCGGTGACGAGAGCCCACCCGACGTCGCTGCAGCGATCGGGGCAGCCAGGGCAGTCGGGGTGGACAGGTTCGTGCAGGTCGGCTGCGACCTGCGGGGAGCGCGGTTCACCGCGCAGGTCGTGCAGCAGTTCCCGGAGCTACTCGGCGCGGTCGCCCTGCACCCGAACGAGGCTCCGGTACTGGTGGCTCGAGGAGAGTTCGACGCCGCTTTCGCCGAAATTGCGAGCATCGCGGGGCAACCCCGCATCCGTGCGGTCGGTGAAACGGGGCTGGACTACTTCCGCACCGACGACGACGGGCGACCGGCTCAGCAGGCTTCTTTCCGCGAGCACATCGAGCTCGCCAAGCGCCTGGGTAAAGCCCTGCAGATCCACGACCGCGACGCGCACGAAGACGTGTTGCGCATTCTGAACGAACAGGGCGCACCCGACCGCACGGTCCTGCACTGCTTCTCCGGTGATGCGGCGATGGCCCGTGAGTGCGTCGACCGCGGTTATTTCCTCAGCTTCGCCGGCACCGTGACGTTCAAGAATGCGCAGGGTCTACGCGACGCGCTCGCGGTGACACCGCTGGAGAATCTGTTGGTCGAGACGGACGCACCGTTCCTCACTCCGTCACCGCACCGAGGTGCGAGCAACGCCTCCTACCTCATTCCGCTGACGGTCCGAGCGATGGCGACCGTGCTCGGTGTCGCGGTGCCGGTGCTCGCAAAAGCTTTGTCCGACAACAGCGAACGCGTCTACGGACCCTGGTGATCTGCCGTCGGGCTCTCACAGTGTGATGTATCTTTCGTTACCAAAACTTGACCTTGTCGTGCTTCTGACCCATCGTTGGGGAGTCCAACCCGGGAGCAACTGTCTCTCGGACGGGGTCCGCGCTGACGCGTAGTGTCCCGATGACAACGGCGGGGGCCTGCGTCATCAGTAGCCGATCTGTACGACGTGGGCATTGCGCTCGCGCCGACATCGCTGCGCGTCCGAAGAGAAGTCGTGACGTCCGGGCCAGTTCGTTCCCGGAGATTTTGTGACTTCTCGTCCCACCCTGTCCACCCGTTTCCCCCGTCGCGCATCCTTTGCTGCAGTAGCTGTAGCCGGCGCGACCGTGCTCGCCGCATGCGGCGGCGCAGGCACCGGCAACACCGCCGCATTCGTGCCCACCAGCAGTACGTCGGCTCCCAGCAGCGCCCCGAGTGCTGCCAGCCCTTCCAGTTCCCCCTCCACGTCCTCGACGTCGAGCTCCACCACGAGTTCCACGTCGAGCTCCACCACGAGCCGGGCGGCCCAGAAGAAGGTCTCCCGCTCCACCGTGCGCCCGACCGCATCGGTCAGTGTCGTGACCGACACCGTCCGGATTGCGCCGAACACCGTGCGTCGCACGGACTCGACTCTGGCCAAGGGCAGGCAGAAGGTGCTGCGTGAGGGCGTGTCGGGTATTCAGCAGGTAACGACCCGTCGTACCTCCGTCGGCCAACGGGTCACCGCATCCAACGTCATCAAGCGTGTCACCACCAGAGCCGCTGTCGACCGCATCATCGCGTTCGGTACCAAGGCACCGGTCGCCAGTCCGCCGCGCACCACCCCACCCGTCAGGACCCCGCCCACCGGTGGCGGTGGCTCCAGCACCAGCGGACTGGACCTGCGTCGCTCCGGCATGTGGAACAAGATCGCGGCCTGCGAGTCCGGCGGAAACTGGTCGATCAACACCGGTAACGGCTACTACGGCGGGTTGCAGTTCAACGCCCAGACCTGGTTGGCCAACGGTGGTGGCCGATTCGCGGCGCGCGCCGATCTCGCATCGCGCGGTCAGCAGATCACCATTGCCAACCACCTGTACGACCAGGCCGGCGGCTCACCGTGGGGCTGCGCCTGATCAGCACCATGGCTCAGGCAACCCCGAGAGGCTCAGCTGAACGTGAGCCCCTCGGGGTTTGCTGTGCCACCGCCAGCGTCACGTTCACCGTAGGGTGGCGCGGTGACAACACCGCAGAGCGATGGTCTGCTCAGCGCCACCCAGGTGCGAGGGCTCGCGACCGAGCTCGGACTGCGACCCACCAAGCAGTGGGGCCAGAACTTCGTCATCGACGCCAATACGGTACGCAAGATCGCCCGGCTGTCCGGCGTCGGTCCCACAGATCAGGTGGTCGAGGTCGGCCCGGGGTTGGGCTCGCTCACGCTGGCGCTGCTGGAGCGGGCGGGTGGCGTGACGGCCGTCGAAGTCGATCCCAAGTTGGCGCGACGCCTGCCGGTGACCGTGGCGCGGTTCGCGCCGACGCGCGCTGCGAATCTGCAGGTGGTGCACGGCGACGCGCTGCGTACCCGGGAGTTGCCGGATCCGGCGCCGGTCGCGCTGGTCGCCAACCTTCCCTACAACGTGTCCGTGCCGGTGGTGCTGTCCTACCTCGAGTGGTTCCCGAGCATCACGCGGGTGCTGGTGATGGTGCAGTGGGAGGTCGCCGAGCGGCTGGCCGCGCCGCCCGGCAGCCGCACTTACGGCGTCCCGAGCGCCAAAGCCGCCTGGTACGCGCAGGTGCGCCTCGTGGACCGCGTAGGGCGCAACGTCTTCTGGCCGGCGCCGAATGTCGACTCCGGGCTGGTGGAGATGATCCGACGTGAGCCACCCGAGACGTCGGTACCGCGCGACGTCGTCTTCAAGGTCATCGACGCGGCATTTGCCCAGCGTCGTAAAACGCTGCGGTCAGCACTGGCCACCTGGGCAGGTAGCCCGGTGCTGGCCGAACAGGCGTTGCGGGCCGCAGGGGTGGATCCCGGGCTGCGCGGTGAGCGTCTCGGCATCGATGAGTTTGCCGCGATCGCCGCGCATCGTCCGGCATAGTGGGCGCCATGTCACCGGATCCGTCCAGGCTCGCCGTTCGAGTCCGCGTGCCTGCGAAGGTCAACCTGGAGCTACGTGTCGGGCCACTGCGCGATGACGGATTCCATTCGCTCGCAACGGTCTTCCACGCCGTCGACTTGTTCGACGATGTCTACGTCACGCCCGCCGCGCACTGGGGGTGCACCGTTCGAGGTCCCTACGCCGACCGCGTGCCGGCCGGCCCGGACAACCTCGCCGTCCAGGCAGCCCAGCGGCTGGCCCGGCAGGTCGGCATCGAAGAAGCCCTGCAGATCGACATCGACAAGCGAATTCCGGTCGCGGGCGGGATGGCCGGCGGGTCGGCCGACGCCGCAGGCGCTCTGGTCGGTGCGGATGCACTCTGGATCCTGGGGCACGAACCAGCACAGTTGATGCAGGTCGCAGCTCAGGTGGGGTCGGACGTGCCGTTCGGTATCGCCGGCGGCACCGCGCTCGGAATCGGTCGCGGCGAGCAGCTCGTGCCGGTGTTGGCGCATGTCGATCTGTACTGGGTGTTCGCCCTGCAGCACGAGGGTCTGTCCACCGCGCGGGTGTACGCGGAATGCGACCGGCTGCGCGCCGGGCAGGTTGTGCACGAGCCGCAGCCGTCGCAATCCCTGATGGCGGCGCTGCGTTCCGGCGAGGTGGATGCGGTGGCGGCGCAGTTGCAGAACGACCTGCAACCGGCGGCCCTGTCGTTGATGCCGCGGCTGCAGCAGGTCCTCGACGCGGGGCTGGCAGCGGGTGCCCGCGGCGCGATCGTGAGCGGATCCGGCCCGACGGTCGCATTTCTGTGCGCCGATCGCCGTGCGTCGGTGGATCTGACGCGGGCCCTGAACGCCTCCCAGGTGGCCGATGAGATCGTGTCGGCGGTGGGCCCGGCGCCGGGCGCGCACGTCGTGACTCACCCGCACGGCGTCTGACCGGGCGGATCTGGCCTAACCTTTTCCCATATGCCAAATCTTCTTGCCTGCGAGCGGGTATCCCTCGCGCTGGGCACACGTCAACTGCTGGACGAGGTCTCTCTCGGGATAGGCACCGGAGACCGGATCGGTGTGGTCGGGCGCAACGGGGACGGCAAATCGACGCTGCTCCGGGTGCTCGCCGGCATCCAGGAGGCCGATGACGGTCGGGTCACCCGGGTCGGTGGTCTCAGCGTCGCGATGCTGAGCCAGGACGACTCACTGGACCCTGCCAGTCGCGTGCACGACGCGGTGGTCGGCGACCGCGCTGAGCACGAGTGGGCCGCCGACTCCAGGGTGCGCGACATTCTGGACGGACTCCTGGGTGGGGTGGGCTTCACAGGCGTCGGGGGACCGGATGCCACCGTGGGGCCGTTGTCGGGCGGGGAACGACGCCGGGTCGCCCTGGCCCGTCTGCTGATCGACGACCCGGCGTTGCTTTTGCTGGACGAGCCGACCAACCACCTCGACGTGGAAGGTGTGCAGTGGCTTGCTGCGCATCTGGTGCGTCACCGGGCCGGTAGCTCCGGCGCCTTCGTGGTGATCACTCACGACCGGTGGTTCCTGGATGAGATCGCCTCGCGCACCTGGGAGGTGGTGGACGGCGGTGTCGAACAGTACGAGGGTGGCTACGCGGCCTACGTGCTGGCAAAGAACGAGCGTGACCGGATGGCCTCGGTCACCGAGGAGCGCCGCACCAACCTGATGCGTAAAGAGCTTGCGTGGTTGCGCCGCGGTCCGCCTGCCCGCACCAGCAAACCGCGCTTCCGCATCGACGCGGCCAACGAGTTGATCGCGGGTGAGCCCGATCCGCGTAACTCCGTGGAGCTGGTCCGGTTCGCCACGACCCGGCTCGGCAAAGACGTCATCGATCTGATCGACGCGACGATCAGTTTCGACGGACGCCCGATCGTGGACCGCCAGACCTGGCGGCTGGCGCCGGGAGAACGCACCGGCATCGTCGGGGCCAACGGCGCGGGCAAGTCCACCCTGCTGCGCGCGATCGAGGGCACCCAGCCCATCGACGCGGGCAAACGCAAGCAGGGCAAGACCGTCTCCCTGGCGATGCTGACCCAGGAGGTCCGCGAGTTGGAGCAGCTCGACGGCATGCGCCTGATCGACGCGATCACCGACGTGAAGTCGTTCATCATGCTCGAGGGCAAGGAGGTCAGCGCGAGCAGTCTGGCCAAGCGGCTCGGTTTCGACGGTCCGCGCCAGCAGACCCGGGTGGCGCAGCTGTCCGGTGGAGAACGTCGGCGGCTGCAGTTCCTGCGGCTTCTCATGCAGGAACCCAACGTGCTGCTGCTGGACGAACCCACCAACGATTTGGACATCGAGACGCTCACCTCGATGGAGGACGTGCTGGACGGATGGGCGGGCACCCTCGTGGTGGTGTCCCACGACCGGTACCTGCTGGAACGGATGTGCGACCGGCAGGTGGCGCTGCTGGGTGATGGCCAGATCCGGGAGCTTCCGGGCGGGGTCCACCAGTTCCTGGAGCTACGCGCTCAGCAGCGCGCCGGGTCCGGGGTCGGTGCAGCCGCGACATCGGCGAGAGCAGCGGCCGCAGCGCAGGGCGGGACGGCGTCCAGCGCCTCAGGCGCGCAGGACGCAGCACGCGTGGATCCGGCCCGGACCCGGGAAGCACGCAAGGAGATGGGCCGCCTCGAGCGGTCGCTCAGCAAGTTGGTCGACCGGGAGAAGGCGTTGCACGACGCGCTGGTATCGGCCGCGGCCGACCATGCCCGCGTGACGTCCCTGGACGCCGAACTGCGGACGCTGCACGACGAACGTGAGGAGCTGGAGATCAACTGGCTGGAGGCCGCGCAGGTCGCGGAGGGTTAGCGAGTCGCCGGCTCAGCCGGATTCTGCTTCAGCTGGAGACGGCGGCGAGCAGCGTGCGCAGGATGGCGGCAAGTTGCTGCTGCTCGGCATCGGCCAGGTGCGCCAAGAGGGTCTCCTCGTGCCGCAGCAGGTCCGCCATTGCCGAGTCGACCACGGTTCTACCCGAGTCAGTGAGCTGCACCAGTACACCGCGACGGTCATGTGGGGCGGGGCCGCGACGGACGAAGCCGCGTTGTTCGAGGCGGTCCACCCGGTTGGTCATCGTTCCGCTCGTGACGAGGGTCTGCTGCATCAACGCGCCGGGGGAGAGTTGGTAGGGAGCGCCGACCCGCCGTAGCGCCGAGAGCACGTCGAATTCCCAACCGTCCAGGTCGTACTCGGCGAATGCAGTGCCGCGAGCCTGATCCAGTAGACGGGCAAGTCGGGTGATCCGGGACAACACGTGTAGCGGATTCACGTTCAGATCCGGGCGTTCGCGCGACCAGGCATCGACGATCGCATCGACGTCGTCGGGGGGCGCGGGCATAACGCGAGTCTACTCACCGTCAAGTTTCTTGACGTCAAGAAACGTGCGGCGACCCCGGGTTCGCGTGCCTCAGGCCACCGGCGCCACGGTGCTGACCGGAATCGACGGGGTGCCGATGCTCGCCTGACTGCTGAGGCTGGGCTCTTTCTTCAGTCCGCGCAGACCGTTCCAGATGAGGTTGACCACATGGGAGGCCGCGAATTCTTTGGATGGGCGGTCCGGCTGATGGATCCACCAGACCCCCGAGAGGGTGATGGCCCCGATCATGCCCTGCGCGTAGATCGGTGCAGCTGCCGGATCGAAACCATCCTGCTCGAAAGCCGCATCGAACATCTTCTCCACATGCCCGGCGATCGCGGACATCAGTGAGGCGGCCGAGCCGCCGCTGTACCAGGCGGGTGAACTGCGGACCAGCACCTCGAAGGAGGAAGGGGAGGTCTCCATGAAGGTGAAGAGGGCGAGTACAGCCCGTTCGATCAGTACCCGGAATTCCGCAGGCTCGGCCAGCGCGTCGGTGATGCTGGCCAGGATGTCGGTAATGGCCCGATCCACGACGACGGCGTAAAGCCCTTCCTTACCGCCGAAATGCTCGTAGACGACGGGTTTGGTCACGCCGGCCCGGGTGGCGATGTCCTCGACGGTTGCGCCCTGTACTCCGTCTGCGGCGAAGACCTCACGGCCCACGCTGATGAGCTGCTCGCGGCGTTGATCGGCAGTCATTCGAGTGCGGCGCGGTGGTGACTTCATACCTCTAGTGTGGAGGCTGGGTGCCCTGCGTGGTGCACGTTTGCAGTCGCGGGTGATCTACCCTGGTCGGCGTTCGACGGTGTTGCCGACTTCGGTTGCCTGCCGCCGTTCCCCGGTTGCTCTGCTGGTAGGGGCCGCCTGACTTTGAATCAGGATTAGCGACGTTGGTTCGATTCCAACCCGGGGAGCCGATGATGTGTCCCTTTAAGGACGCAGCGATAGCATCGCGAAAGCAATCGGTCGCAACGCTGCACATGCGCAGCCTCTGAGGAGCACCACCAGTGAGCCCCACCCCCGCAGCCGTCATCGTCCTGTCCGCCGGTGACGGCACTCGGATGCGATCGACGTTGAACAAAGCCCTGCACCGTATCGGCGGTCGTCCGCTCGTGGGCCACTGTGTCCGGGCCGCGCACGCCACCGATGCCGCTCACGTGTGCGTGGTGGTGCGTGCTCAAGCCGATGCCGTGGCAGCGGCGGCCCGCGAAAGCGCGCCGAATGTCGTCATCGCGCATCAGGATGAGGTCTACGGCACCGGTCGGGCGGTGGAGTGCGCACTGGCCGCGCTACCGGGCGATCTGAGTGGCACAGTGCTGGTCATCACCGGCGACACCCCGCTGTTGAGTGGGCAGACGCTGAACGAGCTGACGGCACATCACGAAGCATCCCCCGCCGTCGCGACGGTCGTGACGGCGATCGTGGCCGACGCCACCGGGTACGGCCGCATCGTGCGGGGCGCTGACGGTGGTGTCGAAGCCATCGTGGAGCACAAGCACGCGTCCGCCCAGGTGCGCGCGATCGGCGAGTTCAACTCCGGGATCTTCGCTTTCGACGTTGATGCACTGCGCGAGGCGATCGCTGCGGTCGGCCTGCACTCGCAGGGTGGAGAGAAGTACCTCACCGACGTCGTGGAGGTTTTCGTCGGACGGGGCCGCGCGGTCTCGGCGTACGTCCTGGACGATCTGTGGCAGACCGAAGGGGTCAATGACAAGGCCCAGTTGGCCAGGCTCGGTAAAGAGCTCAACAGGCGGACGGTGCACCGGTTGATGACCGAACAGGGCGTCATCGTGGTCGATCCCGACACGACCTGGGTCGACGTTGACGTGTCGGTCGGCCAGGACACCGTGATCGAGCCCGGCACCCAGTTGCGGGGAGCCACGACCATCGGCTCCGAATGCACGATCGGGCCGGACTGCACCCTCACCGACATGGAGGTCGGCGACGGCGCGCGCATCGTGCGCACCCACGCCGAGTTGTCGGTGGTGGGCGCGGGAGCGAGTGTCGGACCGTTCGCCTATCTGCGGCCAGGTAGTGAACTGGGAGCGGGCAGCAAGGTCGGCACCTTCGTGGAGACGAAGAATTCCCAGATCGGGCAGGGCAGCAAGGTCCCGCATCTGTCCTATGTCGGCGACGCGACGATCGGTGCGCGCACCAACATCGGCGCTGCCAGCGTCTTCGTCAACTACGACGGAGTCGCCAAACATCGCACGCAGGTCGGTGACGACTGCCGAATGGGTAGCGACAACATGTACGTCGCCCCGGTGACCGTCGGGGACGGGGCAGGCTCCGGCGCTAGTGCGGTGATCCGTAAAGACGTGCCACCCGGTGCGCTGGCGCTGTCCGTTGCCCCGCAACGCAATATCGAAGGCTGGGTGCTCGCCAAGCGGGCGGGAACGGCTCAGGCGCTCGCCGCGCAGGCGGCGCTGGACGCGATCGGCACCTCCACCGAGAAAAAGCAGACCGAGAAGAATCCGACCGGCCAGGACGACCTCTGATGGGCAGCGATGTGAAGAAAACTACCGAAAAGCACCTGATGCTGTTCAGCGGGCGCGCGCACGAAACCCTCGCGCAGACGGTCGCCCAGGAGTTGAACACCACGCTCGTGCCCACAGCGGCCTACGACTTCGCCAACAGCGAGCTCTATGTCCGGTTCGAGGAGTCGGTGCGTGGTTGTGACGCGTTCGTGCTGCAGAGTCACACGGCGCCCATCAACAAGTGGATCATGGAGCACCTGATCATGGTGGATGCGCTCAAGCGCGCATCGGCCAAGCGCATCACCGTCGTCACCCCGTTCTACGGTTACGCCCGACAGGACAAGAAATCCCGCGGCCGCGAGCCGATCAGCGCGCGGCTGATGGCCGACATGTTCAAGACCGCCGGCGCCGACCGGTTGATGGCGGTCGACCTGCACACCGACCAGATCCAGGGGTTCTTCGACGGCCCGGTGGACCACCTGCAGGCGTTGCCGATCCTGGCCGACCATGTCGGTGCGAAGTACGGCGACCAGAAGCTCGCCGTGGTGTCTCCGGACGCCGGTCGGATCAAGGTGGCCGAGTCGTGGTCCAAGCGACTGGGTGGGGTGCCGTTGGCCTTCATCCACAAGACGCGCGACATGACCCAGCCCAACAAGAGCGTTGCGAACCGGGTGATCGGCCAGGTCGAGGGCCGGTTGTGCATTCTGGTCGACGACATGATCGACAGTGGCGGCACCATCTGTCACGCGGCGGACGCCCTGATGAAGGACGGCGCAGCAGGGGTCGTCATCGCGGCCACGCACGCGATCCTGTCCGACCCTGCCGTGCAGCGGCTGCGCGATTCGGTAGCCACCGAGATCGTGGTGACGGACACACTTCCGGTGCCCACTGAGAAGCAGTTCGACAAGCTCACCGTGCTGTCCATTGCGCCGTTGCTGAGCCAGGCCATTCGCCAGGTCTTCGAAGACGGTTCGGTGACGAGCATGTTCAACAGCTAGTCCCGGCGATTTGGGCCGGGGCCGCCGATCGGCATACGATCTGCGCTGTTGCCTCGGCGAGGGACGGTGCGTGAAGCACTGGGTCCGTGATCGACGAAGCTGCACTGCCCGGTCACAACCCGGCGGTGTCGCGCGTCGAGTTCGAACTCCGTGCCTGAAGTCAACTGCTGCACCCACCGCCCCTGCTTCACGCAGATGTCCCGCGTCGAGGCCCTCATGTGCCCGTAGATCTACTGTCGAAGGAAAACACCATGGCTAGCGCCGAGAACAAGCTCACCGCCGAGGCCCGCAACGAATTCGGTAAGGGAGCCGCCCGACGTATCCGTCGCGAGCACAAGATCCCCGCCGTCCTCTACGGTCACGGATCGATCCCCGTGCACCTGACCCTGCCCGGCCACGAGACCATGCTCGTGCTGAAGAACGCGAACGCGATCCTCACGATCGACCTGGAGGGCACTGAGCACCTCGCGCTGGCCAAGGACGTGCAGCGCGACGCGATCAAGCCCGTCATCAAGCACATCGACCTCATCGTTGTTCGTCGTGGCGAGAAGGTCGTCGTCGAGATCCCCGTGCACATCGAGGGTGAGGCAGCCATCGAGACCGTCGTCGCCGTCGAGAACTCTGTGTTGTCGGTGCTCGCCGATGCCTTCGATATCCCGACGTCGGTCGTCGTCTCCGTCGAGGGCTTGAAGGCCGGTACTCAGATCCTGGCCAAGGACATCACGTTGCCCGCGGGCACCGAGCTGGACGCCGATGAGGAGCTGCTGATCATCAACATCGTGCAGCAGCAGTCCGTCGAGGACATGGAGAGCGAGCTGGAGGAGGCCGAGGCCGAAGCCGGTATCGAGCGTGACGAGTCCGATGAGGACGCCGCCGAAAAGGACGAGGCGCCTGCAGAGGATGCCAAGTAGTCACTGCATCCACGATCGCGCGCCCTGCCGCCGGAGCCCACGGGTTCCAGCGGCGGGGCGCGTCTTCGTTGCCGGTGGGACGTGCCGGACGTGCCGACGGGGTAGTCGAGCGGGCCGGGCATACTGAATGCCCGTGGATACCTGGCTGATCGTGGGACTCGGCAACCCCGGGACGTCGTACTCCGGCAACCGGCACAACGTCGGCGCGATGGCCGTCGACGCGCTGGCCGACCGCGCGGGCGCGACTTTGAAGGCACACAAGGCGCGGGCCCGCGGCGCTCAGATCAGGCTCACTGGCACCGCGCGCGGTGTCCCCGGTCCGGCTGCGGTGATTGCGGTGCCGGGCACCTACATGAACGAATCCGGTGGGCCGGTCGCTGCGCTGATGCGGTTCTTCAAGATTGCGCCCGAGCGGCTGATCGTGATGCACGACGAGCTCGATATCGACTTCGGCGCCATCAGATTGAAGCGCGGCGGGGGTGAGGGTGGGCACAACGGATTGCGCTCCATCAGCGCATCGATCGGCACCAGGGACTATTTGCGGGTGAGGCTCGGTATCGGTCGGCCGCCGGGGCGGATGGACGCGGCGTCATACGTGTTGAAGGATTTCAACTCAGAGCAGCGCAAGGAATTGGACTTCCTGCTTCCCTCGACGCTGGACGCGGTGGATCTGCTGGTCGAGCGCGGCCTGTCCGAAGCTCAGAACGTCGTGCACGGCTGGTAGCCAGGCAGGGTAGGGCGCGCGCTGGGCCGGCGAGTCGGTGCGGTGCGCGCCTGTCAGACCGCTGGCTTACAGTGGAAACACACCCCACCTCTTTGAGTTCCGGGGTTTTTCGTGCTGTCGAACCGGAAGAATCCTGTGCGTCTTGACCCTCTGCTCGATCTGCTGGCCGATGACCCCGCCGTACGCCGGGTGCTGGACTTTCGCGGTACGGCCGATGTCGTCGACGTAGCTGCCGCACCCGGGGTTCGAGCTGCGATCCTCTCGCTGCTGACCCGCGATGGCGATGCGAAGCGGGTGCCGTTGCTGGCCGTGACTGCGACCGGGCGCGAGGCCGGAGATCTTGCCGACGCCCTGCGCAGCATGTTGCCGCAGCATGCGGTCGCGGAGTTCCCCAGCTGGGAGACCCTGCCGCACGAACGACTCAGTCCGCGCAGCGACACAGTCGGGCGCCGGCTTGCAGTGCTGCGGCGACTAGCGCATCCCGACGCGCAGGAGCACTCCGAGCACGGCCCGTTGGATGTGGTCGTTGCAAGTGTGCGCGCGGTGCTGCAACCGATCGCGCCGGGACTGGGCGATCTGCAGCCGGTCGAGCTGGGCCCGGGCGACGACGCCCGCCTCGAGGACGTCGTCGAAGCGCTCGCGGCGGCCGCGTATGCCCGGGTGGACATGGTTGAGCGGCGTGGTGACTTCGCCGTACGTGGCGGGATCCTCGACGTGTTCCCGCCCACCGAGGAGCACCCCCTGAGGGTGGAGTTCTGGGGCGACACCGTGGAGGAGGTCCGCTGGTTCAAGGTCGCCGATCAGCGCTCCCTGGAGATTGCCGATGGCGGGCTATGGGCGCCGCCGTGCCGAGAGCTGCTGCTGACCGACGACGTCCGTGAGCGCGCCCGCGAGCTCGCACCGGGCCTGCCCGGTGTGAAGGACATGCTGCTGAAGGTGGCCGAGGGCATTGCCGTGGAGGGGATGGAATCGCTGTCGCCGATTCTGCTGGGCGACGCCATGGTGCCGTTGCTGGACGTCCTGCGTGCCGAAACCCACGTGGTGCTGTGCGACCCGGAGCGCGTGCGCACCCGCGCCGCCGACCTGGTCACCACCAGCGCGGAGTTCCTGGAGGCCAGTTGGGCGAATGCGGCAGCGGGTAACACGGTGCCGGTGGATCTGCAGGGCACCCTGGGCACCGCGTCGTACTGGAGCCTCTCGCAGTTGCGCGACCATGCGTTGGTCACCGGTCGCCCCTGGTGGTCACTGTCGTCCTTCGCATCCGACGCCGAATTGGTGGAGTTTTCCGAGGATGATCTGCCGGGGGAGCGGATCACTCTGCATACCAAGGAGATTCCCGCCTACCGCAGCAACACCGAGAATGCCGTGCAGGATCTGCGCGGCTGGGCGGCCGGGGGCCAACGGGTGCTGGTCGTCACCGAGGGTCCCGGGCTGGCCAAGCGCGTGTTGGAGGTTCTCGCCGAAGCCAGCGTCGCCGCGCGAGAGCTACAGGATCTCGACGTCGGCATGGTCGAGGTCGCCACCGGATCCCTCGGCAACGGTTTCGCCCTGCCGTCCAGCAAACTGGTGGTGATCACCGAGACGGACCTCACCGGCAGTCGCGGTAGCGCCAGTACCAAGGACATGCGGCGGATGCCGGCCCGTCGCCGCAACGTCGTCGACCCACTGCAGTTGCGCCCCGGCGATCACGTGGTTCACGAGCAGCACGGGGTCGGCAAATTCGTGGAGATGATGCAGCGCACTGTCGGTGGCGCGACCCGCGAATACCTTGTCCTGGAGTACGCCGCGTCCAAACGTGGCCAACCGGGTGACCGGCTCTTCGTGCCGACCGACCAGCTGGATCAGATCACCCGCTATGTCGGTGGTGAGATGCCCACGCTGAACAAGATGGGCGGCTCGGACTGGCAGACGACGAAGTCGCGTGCCAAACGGCACGTTCGGCAGATCGCCGGCGAGCTGATCCGGCTCTACTCCGCGCGAATGGCGACCGAGGGCCATCGCTTCAGTCCGGACACTCCCTGGCAGCGGGAGCTGGAAGATTCCTTCGCCTACGTCGAGACCCCCGATCAGCTCTCCAGCATCGACGAGGTCAAGGCCGATATGGAGAAGTCGGTGCCGATGGACCGTCTCATCTGCGGTGACGTGGGCTACGGCAAGACCGAGATCGCGGTCCGGGCGGCGTTCAAGGCGATTCAGGACGGGAAACAGGTCGCTGTCCTGGTCCCGACGACGCTTCTGGTGAAACAGCACGTGCAGACCTTCACCGAACGGTATGCCGGGTTCCCGGTCATCGTGCGCGCTCTGTCGCGGTTCCAGACCGACAAACAGGCGCGCGAGGTGATAGAGGGCCTACGGACCGGCGCCGTCGACCTGGTCATCGGTACCCACCGGTTGTTGTCCAAAGAGGTGCAGTACAAGGATCTCGGCCTGGTGGTCGTCGATGAGGAACAGCGGTTCGGCGTCGAGCACAAAGAGCAGCTCAAGCAGATGCGCACGGCCGTTGACGTATTGGCGATGTCGGCGACGCCGATCCCGCGCACATTGGAGATGGCCGTTACCGGCATTCGCGAGATGTCAACTCTGGCAACACCACCGGAGGAGCGTCACCCTGTGCTCACCTTCGTCGGAGGATGGGACGAGAAGCAGATCGGCGCAGCCCTGCGACGGGAGCTGATGCGTGAGGGCCAGGTCTTCTTCATCCACAACAAGGTTGCCACCATCGAGAAGGCAGCCTCCAGGTTGCGCGAGTTGGTGCCCGAGGCCCGCATCGTGACTGCTCACGGAAAGATGGCCGAGCACCGGTTGGAAGACGTGGTCGTGGATTTCTGGGAGCGTCGCGCGGACGTGCTGGTCTGCACGACCATCGTGGAGACGGGTCTGGACATCGCCAACGCCAACACCCTCATCGTCGAGCGCTCGGATCTGATGGGGCTCTCGCAATTGCACCAGCTGCGTGGGCGGGTGGGCCGCGGCCGGGAGCGCGCGTATGCCTACTTCCTCTTTCCGCCCGAGAAGCCGTTGACCGAAACGGCCCACGACCGGCTGCAGACGATCGCCAGTCACACCGACCTCGGCGCGGGTATGCAGATCGCGATGAAGGATCTGGAGATCCGTGGCGCCGGCAATCTGCTGGGCGGCGAGCAGTCCGGTCATATTGCCGGTGTCGGTTTCGATCTGTATGTGCGGATGGTCGGTGAGGCTGTCGCAGACTTCCGCGGCGAGAAGGACACCTCGCCTGCGGAGGTCAAGATCGAGCTGCCGGTCGACGGGCATCTACCGCACGAGTACGTGCCCGGTGAGCGGCTGCGCCTGGAGGCTTACAAGAAGCTCGCTACCGTCGAGGACGAGCCCGGGTTGGCCGAGATCGAGGCAGAGCTGCAGGACCGTTACGGCACCCCGCCGGAGCCGGTGCGCAACCTGTTCGAAGTGGCTCGGTTGCGGATCGTGGCGCGTCAGGCCGGAGTCGGTGACATCACCTCACAGGGTCGATACATCCGTTTCGGGCCAGTGCAGCTGCGTGAGAGTCAGACCCTGCGACTGCAGCGGCTCTTTCCGGGTGCACTGGTCAAGGTGAACCAGGCCCTGGTGCCGACGCCGAAAACCGCGCCGGTCGGCGGGGTGCCGCTGCGCAACCTCGAAGTGCTGCGCTGGGCTGCTGCCGTGGTCAAGGCCGTACTACTGGACGACATCGCTGTCGCTGCGCAGACCGCAAGCGCATGAGGTTGCGCCAGGCTGGCATGATGGCCAAGCCAGATTCTGCAATGGAGGTCTATACGTGAGTACGTCGCGTCGCGCCACAGGCGCTGCCGCCCTACTTGTCATGGTTACCGGTGTTGCCGGCTGCGGGAGCAGTCAGCTCTTCCACGACAGCACGACCGCGGCCAGCTATCAGGGCGGGAGAGTCAGCGTCGATCAGGTGGACCAGGCGGTCCAGGGCATCAAGACGGCCTTCGGGGCCAACGCCGCGACCTTCGATGCGAAGACGGCCATCACCTACCTGTTGTTCGCCGACGAGTTCCAGCGCGTCGCCGGTGAGAACGGCGGTGCGGTTTCGGCTGCGCAGGCACGTGGCGAGTTTGCGCAGCGCAAGGTGAGCAACCCCTCGACAGCCGCTGTCACTGCACTGCGCAGCAATATCGCGCTCGGCAACATCGGCCGCAACCCGCAAGGCGTCGCCGAGATCAACAAGTTGCTCCAGCAGCAGTCGGTGCAGGTCAACCCGCGGTTCGGCACCTGGTCCAAATCCAACGGCGTCATCGCGACGAACGAACCGTGGATCCTCTCCGCGAAGAAGAGCTGAGTATCGCCTCGGAGCAGCAGCCAGCAGGAGCTGGCGCGTCGCTGTTCATTCTGCTCAGTTCTCCACGAGTCCCCGCCGGTGTGTTGACGCGCTCGGCCTGGCAGGTGCTCACATCGGCTGATGCGATCTACGCAGCCGACCTGGACGACGGGCAGGCGGCGGCCGTCCTGACCAGCGGACTCACGGTTCGAGTGGTTTCGGACACGGCTCCCGCGCATATCGCGCAGATGCTGGCACACCACCAGGGCCAGGTGGTGTGGATCGGCTCGACGGACGGCGACCCGGGCCTGACCGACGCGCTGGCGGCTGAGTGGACGGTGTTGAGTGACCCGCCCACCGTCGAGATGGTCGTGGGGTCCTGGGATCTGCCCGGCGCCCGACTCCTGGACGCGGTCACCGTGATGGACACGTTGCGATCACCGGGAGGTTGCCCCTGGGATGCCGAGCAGACGCACGACAGCCTGGCGAAGTACCTGGTCGAAGAGACCTACGAGACGCTGGAAGCCATTGAGAACCGCGATCGTCAGCATCTTGCCGAGGAACTGGGAGATGTGTTGCTGCAGGTGCTCTTCCACGCCCGCGTGGCCGCCGAGGACCAGCGTGAGCCTTTCGACATCGACGATGTTGCAGGCGCTCTGGTAGCCAAGCTGATCCGTCGCCACCCTCATGTCTTCGCTGATGGCGAGGCGAGTACGTCAGCTGAGGTCGAAGCTTCCTGGGAGCAGATCAAGGCAGTCGAGAAGTCCGATCGGGACAGTGCCGATCTACTTGCCGGAGTGCCGTCGAGCCTGCCGGCGCTACTCACGGCGCAAAAGCTGGTGACGCGACTGGCGCGGCGCGGTGCGGCGCCCGCATACGCCGACAGCACGGCGCTGGGCGCGAGATTGGTCGAGCTCGTGGTGGAGGCGAACGCAGCGGGCTTGAGCGCGGAGTCTTTGGTGCGACGTGAGGTTCACGACGTCGCCGCAACCTTCCGGGAAGCCGCCCGCGAGGTCTGAACCTCGCCTTCCTGAGGTGGTTCGTCTCATTGGCGGGTCGCGGCAGGGTGATCGGCGTAGCGCGGGCTAGGGTCGGAGCGTTCGTTTTCTGCCTCGTCCCAGGAGTGTTACCAGTGGCCACCATCGACGCAATTCTCGCTCGCGAGATCTTGGACTCCCGTGGAAACCCCACGGTCGAGGTCGAGGTCGTGCTGGATGACGGCACCGTGGGGCGGGCCGCGGTTCCATCCGGGGCATCGACCGGCGCTTTCGAGGCTGTCGAGCGTCGCGACGGCGACACATTGCGTTACCTCGGCAAGGGTGTGCAGGACGCCGTCGACGCAGTCGGGGAAGAACTTGCGCCGCACCTGCTCGGTTTCGAGGCCAGTGAGCAGCGGTTGATCGACGCCGAGATGATCGGTATCGACGGCACCGCCAACAAGGGCAATATCGGTGCGAACGCGATCCTCGGCGTCTCCCTGGCCGTGGCGCGCGCTGCCGCCGAATCGGCCGACCTGCCGCTGTTCCGCTACGTCGGCGGACCGAACGCGCACATCCTGCCGGTGCCGATGATGAACATCCTGAACGGCGGCTCGCACGCGGACTCCAATGTCGACATCCAGGAGTTCATGATCGTGCCGGTCGGGGCCGACTCCTTCGCCCAGGCGTTGCGTTGGGGCGCGGAGACCTACCACCACCTCAAAGCCGTGCTGAAGGAGAAGGGCCTGTCGACCGGCCTCGGTGACGAGGGTGGCTTCGCCCCGAACCTGGAGAGCAACCGCGCCGCGCTGGATCTGATCCTGGAAGCCATCGAGAAAGCCGGTTACCGACCGGGTAAAGACATCGGCCTGGCCCTGGATGCCGCTGCGAGCGAGTTCTACGAGGACGGCTCCTACCGGTTCGAAGGCGGTAGGAAGTCGGCCGAGGAAATGTCCGCGTATTACGCCGGACTTGTGAGCGACTATCCGCTGGTCTCGATCGAGGACCCGCTGCACGAGGAGGACTGGGCCGGTTGGACGACGCTGACCGGGCAGGTCGGCAGTCAGGTTCAGGTCGTGGGTGACGACATCTTCGTGACCAACCCCGAGCGCATCCAGCGCGGTATCGACACGAGCGCGGCGAACGCACTGCTGGTCAAGGTCAACCAGATCGGTTCCCTGACCGAAACGCTGGACGCAGTGACCTTGGCGCAGACCAATGGTTTCCGATGCGTGATGAGCCACCGGTCCGGCGAGACCGAGGACACCACGATCGCCGACCTGGCGGTCGCCACCAACTGCGGCCAGATCAAGACCGGCGCGCCCGCGCGTTCGGACCGGGTCGCAAAATACAACCAACTGCTACGTATCGAGGAAGAACTGGACGATGCGGCGATCTACGCCGGGTCCTCCGCGTTCCCCCGGTTCTCAGCCTGATCGGGCGGAGCACCGCCGATGCCACGCGATCAACGCACCTCCGGACCAGCGCGAGGCAAAGCCGCGTCCCGTCCCAGGGCTTCACGACCTGCAACGGGCCGTGGATCCCGGGACGGGCGGGGCGTGCGGATGCCCGTGCAGGCCACCGGCAGGGCTGCACGGGCGCGTCGAAATCCACGCTCGATGCGTCGCCTGACGGTCTTCGGCGCGCTCTTGGTGTTCCTCGCGGTGCTCATCACTCCGACGCTGCGCAGCTATCTGCATTCGCAGAATGAGATCGACGGCCTGCGTAGCCAGGTTGCTGCGCAACAGGCCGACATCACATCGATGCAGGCGCAGCAGCAGCGCTGGAACGATCCGGCCTACGTGAAGGAGCAGGCCGCGAAGCGCCTGGGTTTCGCCGCGCCGGGCGGCACCATCACGATTCTCGTCGATCCGAAAAACACACCGTCGAAGACCGGTGGTTCTGCAGCGGTCGAAGCGGCGACCGGTTCTGGGGCACACCCGTGGTACGGCCAGCTGTGGCAGTCCCTGGTTCGCACCCCACCCCGGTGATGTCGACCCCGGACGGCGACGTGCCGACCTCGATCGACGGCGCTGATCTGGTCGCCATCGAGCACCAGCTCGGGCGGGTGCCGCGCGGCGCTCTCAGCGTTGCGGCACGTTGTCCCTGCGGTTGTCCGACGGTCGTGGCCACGAGTCCCCGGTTGCCGGACGGTAGCCCCTTCCCGACGACCTTCTACGCGACCTGCCCACGGTTGACCGGCGCCATCAGTACCTTGGAGTCGCAGGGCATGATGCGGGAGATGACCGAGCGCCTCGGGCAGGACGAAGAACTGGCGGCCGGTCATCAGCGGGCTCACGAGGACTACCTGCGCCGACGCGCTCAGTTGGGGCAGGTCGAGGAGATCGCCGGGGTTTCAGCCGGTGGTATGCCGACCCGGGTAAAATGTCTGCACGTGCTCGTCGCCCACTCGCTCGCCGCTGGACCGGGTGTCAATCCACTGGGGGATGAGGCGCTCGCTGCCCTACCCCAGTGGTGGTCTGCGGGCTGTTGCGCCCCGTCAGGGGAGTAACCCGATGACCCGTATTGCGGCGATCGACTGCGGCACCAACACCATTCGACTATTGATCGCCGACAGTTCCGAGCGCGTGCCCGGTGCTGGCACCGGCGGCCTGCACGATGTCGTGCGACGTATGCAGTTCGTCCGACTGGGCCAGGGCATCGACGCCACCGGTCGAATTGCCCCCGACGCGATGCAGCGGACCCTGGACGCGGCACAAGAATATGCCGCGCAGTGTCTGCTGCTCGGCGTTGAACGGATCCGGTTCGTGGCCACGTCCGCCTCCAGGGACGCCGCGAACGCCGATGAATTCACGGCAGGTGTCCGGGAGGCTTTCGCGAGGTGGGGAGTGTCTCCCGAAGTGGTACCGGGCGACGTGGAGGCGCAGCTCAGCTTCCGGGGAGCGACCGGTGCGCTGCTCGCGGCAGATGTCGCGGCCCCCTACCTCGTCGTGGATCTCGGTGGCGGATCGACTGAGTTCGTCCGAGGGTCGCGCTCGGTGCAGGCGGCGCTCTCGACCGATATCGGTTCGGTACGACTCAGGGAGCGGCATCTGAGCGCCGACCCGCCCACGGCCGACCAGATCGCTGCCGCAACCCGTGACATCGACGCTGCCCTGGACAGGGCTCAGGACGTCGTCGGATTCGACCAGGTTGCCACCCTCGTCGGACTCGCGGGCACGGTGACCACGGTCTTCGCGCATGCACTGGAACTACCGGCGTACGACCCGGAGGCCATCGACGGGGCGACGCTGTCAGTGTCGGATGTGCTGGCCTCGTGTGCAGCACTCGTTCGCGCCGACCGGCAGGCCCGTATCGCAATGCCGTTCCTGCATGAGGGTCGAGTCGACGTCATCGCTGCCGGCGCACTGATCTGGAGCCGGGTCGTCAGCCGTGTCGCGCAGCGGGCGGGCATTACGCAGGTCCGCGCGAGCGAAGCCGACATTCTCGACGGCATCGCGCAGTCGGTGCTGGACCGCCCCTGACGTCGCAGCTATCCTGTCGTCGCCCTTGTAGCCCAATCGGCAGAGGCAGGCGACTTAAAATCGCCCAAGTGCGGGTTCGAGTCCCGTCGGGGGCACCATCCGTCGATTCTCACGATCCTCAGGCCGCGGGCGTTGCCGTGCTCGGCGACAGATGCGCGGAAAGCCACGCGAACGCCTGAGGCAACACCCTGCGATAGTCCGCGAAGTTGTGCGCACCGCCCTGTACGACGATCAGCTGAGACTGCATCGGCGGGCGCACCAGGCCGATGAATCGTCGGGTGTCTGTCAGCCCGTCAGAGCCACGCTCCAGTGAACCGACGCTGGCCAGCACGGCGATGGGCGGAATGGGCAGGTGCCGCAAGCGCCACTCGGGATCGTTGAGGTTGCGCAAGCTTTGCGATCCGCCCCACAGGCTGCCGGTGTTGTAGTCCCGGGTCGCCTGATAGTTGCCGGACAACGAGACGACCGTATTGAACATCTTGGGCGCCATCATTGCCATCTTGGTCGCGCAGTATCCGCCGGTCGAGTGACCCATCAGGCCCCAACCAGACGTTGTGGTGCGCAGATTGGCTTCAATCATGGCCGGGACGTCCTGCATGAAATACGTCGCTACCTGGGGTCCGTGGGGCACGTTCGTGCACTCGGTGTCCCGGGGGGGCACCAGGGCCGGGTTGAAGAAGACCATGATCATGGGCTTCGCGGTGCCTTTGCCCATGGCGGTGAGAAGCGCATCCGGATACCGGATGTTGCGGATGAGCTGCTTGACGTATCCGGGGTATCCGGTGAAGACCTCGACGACCGGGAAGTTCGTGTTCGCGTATTTGGGCTGGAAGTACTGCGGGGGCAGGTAGACCAGAGCGTCGGCGTTCAACTTGGATTTGACGCCTTTGATCTCCACCGAGCCGACCTGACCTTTGGTGGCGTACTGATTCGGGGTGGACCACGAGGTCGGGCTCAGGCCTGTCGGCCGGCCTGCTTTGGGATTCTTGGCCGAACCCTTCTTCGGGGTGGCGGCGTTCCATGAGGCGCCACCGGCTGCGGTCGCGGTCGTCAGCGTGGTGCCGCCACCGAACAGGTCGTTCCATGATCCGTAGAACGACCCCCAGTTGTTGACAGCTACGGCCGCCACCAGGATCGCGAGGGCCTGCGCGAGCACCACCAGGAATGCCCGTTGCGCGGTGCGGGCCAGGATCGGACCCCACCGCGGTTTGTAGAAGATGGCAGCCCCCGTCGCCACCACGAGTGCCACCGCGAGCAGCGTGAGAAAAAGTCCCCCAGTCAAAGCCATTGCAAGAGGGTATGAGTTTGATGTGAGAATTTGATGAGAGGACCACGAAGAACAGCTGATCCCAGGGCAGATCCGGCTGGTTCCGGGGCCGAACGTCATTGGCTGGCCGGGCCCGGGGCTGCGTCGGCGGGCAGTCGTGGACGCCGGTCGTCCTAGAATATGAGCAGGCGTGTGCCGCTCAGGCAGACCGTTCGGCTTCGGAGGAGCAATGTCCAACAACCCGGTGTTCTCGCGGTTCGATCGCGAGCTGTCGCAGGGCAAGTACGCCGAATTCGGTCAGCCGCGGTTCGGCCGACGCGGCCAAGGTGCGCCGTATCAGCCGCCGGCTCGCGACCCGTACGGCGCTCCGGTGGCCGGCTACGGCCAACAGGCCCCGCAGGGCTACCACCAGGCTCCAGTCCCTGATAAGGGCCAGCAGCAATGGGCAGGTGCACCGGGTCCTGCAGCCAGTGGTCGGGCCATGACCCTTGACGATGTCGTGGTCAAGACACTGATCCTCTTCGCGATCCTGGTGGTGTCCGGTATCGCTTCCTGGTTCGTCTCCGAGGGCAACCGGTCCGTGGGCGTGGCGCTGTGGATGGGCGGCATGGTCCTGGGTTTGGGTCTCGGCTTCGCGATTGCCTTCATGAAGAAGGTGTCGGTACCGCTGATCCTGCTCTACGCCGTCATCGAGGGCGTCTTCGTCGGTGCCGCCAGCCAGTTCTTCAACTCCATGTGGCCCGGCGTCGTGGCGCAGGCCCTGCTCGGCACCGCATGCGTATTCGTCGCGATGTTCGCAGGTTGGAAGTTCGGCCTGGTGCGAGTTACCGAGCGCAGTCGCAAGATCTTCTTTTTCGCGGCGATGGGTTACCTGTTGTTCGGAGTGGTCAACGTGGTGTTGTCCTTCACCGGGGTGCTGGGGCAGTTTGGATTCTTCGGGATGGGCGGCATCGGCATTGCCCTGTGTCTGCTGGGTATAGCGCTCGCGTCGTACTCGTTGGCGGTCGACTTCGACTCGATCACCCGTGGAGTGCAGGCCGGGCTGCCCGAGAAGTACTCATGGCTGATGGCGCACGGCCTCATCGTGACGATCGTCTGGCTGTATCTGGAGCTGCTGCGGTTGCTTGCACGGATGCGGAACTGAAGTCCGCCCCGTACGACCAAGGGTCGGCATCGCTGATGCGGTGCCGACCCTTCGTCAAACGGATCAGTGCAGGTGTTGTGCCCTCAATGCAATTGCGCCAGCAGCTCTTTCAACTGGTCGACGACCACGGCGCTCGGGACGGAGCCGGTGTGGCATGCGTCGTAGACCGCCACCGTCAGCTGGTCGATAGCGACAGCTGGGCCCAGATCCGGGAGCGCAGACGTCGTTTCTGACGAAGTGGCGCTCAGGTCGACCCACTGCTGTGCCAGCCGGCGTACCACGTCGCTTCGTCGCTGCGCGGTGGCCAACGGCAACTGACGCCATCGCCCGGTTACCCGGTCGAGTGCCGCGCGCACGCCGTCGGGCCGGGGGTCTTGCAGGGCCGCGGCCCCATCCGCAGCATCGCCCGTCGACGCCGTCACGAGGTGGCGTTCGATGGGCCGACCCTCGGGTCGTGTGGTGTGGGTGGCTGCAGGTCTTGGACCGCCGCGGTATCCGGCGGGATCGTTGCGGGCATCGCAGTGCGGTGACGTCGTAGCAGCACCGCCCAGCGACCTTGTCGCCCGCGCTCGTCCCCGCGCACCTGGGTGCCGACAACTTCGGTACCAGGATCGCGTGCTGCGTGCATGGCGGCTACCGAGACCGGGTTCACCCCTTCACCGCGGCGGACGTCCGGGCTGCGACCGGTGTCCACTGATACGAAGCCGAGTGAGTCCAGCACGCTGGGAAGCAGCGCCGACGCGGCTCGGGCGTAGCCAGCGGCGGAGGGGTGGAAACGATCCGCGCTGAACATCACCTGCGGGATGTTCTGGAACTCGTGGCCCAACAGGTCCCCCAGCGACACGGTCCGTCCGCCGTGCTCTACGACTGCGACGGTCTGGGCCGCCGCCAGATCGCGAGACCACCGTCGGGCGAGTTGACGCAACGGCTGGGGCACCGGGCGGACGGCGCCGAGGTCGGGACAGGTGCCCACGACCACCTGCGCGTCGGCGGCGCGTAGCGCGTGGACCGCCGAGGCGAGGTGTTGCACTGAAGTCGCTCTCGGTAGCCGATTCGCGACGTCGTTCGCGCCGACCATGATGATGCAGATCGCGGGGTGTGGCACCAGCGACAACGCTTCATCGACCTGACGGTCCAGGTCGGTTGAGACAGCCCCGATAACGGCGACGTTGGTCAGTCGCACCGGTCGGCCGGAAATGGCGGCGAGCGCGTTGGCGTTGACCGCGCCGACCGTCTGACTTGGAATGTCCGCTCCGAGCCCCTTGGCACTGGAATCACCCAGGACCAGCAGGTCCAGTAATTTGCCCGGGCCGGACCCGTAGGTGCCCTGGTCATCGGGTGCGCCGTCGAAGTGGTGCCCGACCAGGCGCCGCGCCATTGCCGCTTCACCCCTGAGGACCGCCCAGCCGGTGACGGCGATGCCTGCGGCGCTCACGGCGCCGATGCCCCCGCCGTACGCCGCGCGGGAGGCGATCTTGCGTGCTCTGCGCGCTCTGCCCATCTGCGTGCGTACCTCCCTGACGGCGAGCCTCGATGCTGGCGTGACCTGTTGGCTCGATGGTCTCACTCGTTCGGTACGTCCAGGTGTCCAGTAGTCGAAGAGCCTGCCACGATGGGGACATGAGATACGCCGAACATATTGCCGACCTGGTCGGTAACACCCCGCTGGTCAAGCTCAACCGCGTGACTGAGGGCATCGCTGCGACTGTCCTGGCCAAGGTCGAATATCTCAATCCCGGTGGGTCGGTGAAAGATCGGATCGCCCTCGGGATGATCGAGGCCGCTGAGGCATCTGGTGCGCTGCAGCCGGGCGGCACGATCGTGGAGCCGACATCCGGCAACACAGGAGTGGGACTCGCACTCATCGCGCAGCGCAAGGGGTACAAGTGCATCTTCGTGTGTCCGGACAAGGTGGGCGAGGACAAGCGGCGGGTGCTGCGGGCCTATGGGGCCCAGGTCGTAGTCACCCCGACCTCGGTGGCACCGGACCACCCTGACAGTTACTACTCGGTTTCGGACCGGATCGCTGCCCAGACGCCCGGAGGGTGGAAGCCTGATCAGTACTCCAATCCGCAGGGGCCACTGGCGCACTACCGCACGACGGGTCCCGAGATCTGGGCCGACACCGACGGCGAGCTGACCTCGTTCGTGGCAGGCGTCGGTACGGGGGGCACCATCACCGGCACCGGCCGCTATCTGCGTGAGATCTCAGCCCACCAGGGTGAGCGCCGGGTGAAGATCGTCGGCGCGGATCCGGAAGGGTCGGTCTACTCCGGTGGCGACGGACGGCCCTACCTGGTGGAGGGCGTCGGAGAAGACATGTGGCCGGCGGCGTACGACCCGAGCGTGGTGGACGAGATCATCGCGGTTTCCGACGCTGAGTCGTTCGCCATGACGCGACGCCTCGCCGAAGAAGAAGGGCTGCTGGTCGGCGGATCATGCGGGATGGCAGTCGTCGCCGCACTACGCCACGCCGCCACCCTGCCGGCCGAGGCGACGGTCGTGGTCCTGCTGCCCGATTCCGGGCGTGGTTACCTCGCGAAGATCTTCGATGATCAGTGGATGTCCTCCTACGGGTTCCTCAGTGCCCATGGTGAACGCACGGCGGGGGAGTTGCTCGCCAACAAGGCCGGGGAGTTGCCCGACCTCGTGCACACACACCCGAGTGAGACGGTCCGGGACGCAATCGCGATCCTGCAGGAATACGGGGTCTCCCAGATGCCTGTGGTCAAGGCCGAGCCGCCGGTCATGGTGGGTGAGGTCGCAGGATCTGTCAGCGAGAGGTCGTTGCTGGATGCCCTGTATGGGGGAAGAGCCAGTCTGACCGACCCGGTAGGCAGCTTCATGGAGGCGACGATGCCTTTGGTGGGCAGCGGCGAGTCGATCTCCCAACTGCGCACCCATCTGGCGTCATCGGATGCTGTTCTGGTGGTTGCGGATGGCAAGCCAACCGGCGTGCTGACGCGGGCCGACCTGCTCGGGGAGTTCGCCGTATAGGGCCAATCCCGGTGTTTACCAGTGGTTTCGGGCCTTCTGCGCGCCGATTTGCCAACGTCGCAGAAGGTGCCGTACTGTTCCACATGTCGCAGCAACACAGCGGCAGAGCGAGTTTGCAGAGGGCATAGATCACCTGCTAGATTCACTCTTGTTCGAAGCCAAGTGCGCGAGGACCTCGGTCTGACGCCCAAGATTTCGGATCAAATATGACAGCTTCAGTTTCGGGTGCAGATCTTGCACCCGCGGCAGATGCGCGATCGTTTTTTGATAACTCAACAGCGTGTTGAATGATTGATGCCAGATTAATGTTTGGTTGATGTTGATGGAAGTTATTTCTTTGATGTCAGCTGGGTTCGGATTTTGCAAGAAGAGTTTTTTTTGGAGAGTTTGATCCTGGCTCAGGACGAACGCTGGCGGCGTGCTTAACACATGCAAGTCGTACGATGATGCCGCAACTTGTTGTGGTGGATTAGTGGCGAACGGGTGAGTAACACGTGAGTAACCTGCCTTTCACTCTGGGATAAGCCTTGGAAACGAGGTCTAATACTGGATATGACTCCTTGCCGCATGGTGGGGGGTGGAAAGCCTTCGGGTGGTGGATGATGGACTCGCGTACTATCAGCTTGTTGGTGGGGTTGTGGCTCACCAAGGCTTTGACGGTTAGCCGGCCTGAGAGGGTGATCGGCCACATTGGGACTGAGATACGGCCCAGACTCCTACGGGAGGCAGCAGTGGGGAATATTGCACAATGGGCGAAAGCCTGATGCAGCGACGCCGCGTGGGGGATGAAGGCCTTCGGGTTGTAAACTCCTTTCGCTCGTGACGAAGCCTTTCGGGGTGACGGTAGCGGGAGAAGAAGCACCGGCTAACTACGTGCCAGCAGCCGCGGTAATACGTAGGGTGCGAGCGTTGTCCGGAATTATTGGGCGTAAAGAGCTTGTAGGCGGTTTGTCGCGTCTGCTGTGAAAGCCCGGGGCTTAACTCCGGGTCTGCAGTGGGTACGGGCAGGCTAGAGTATGGTAGGGGAGACTGGAATTCCTAGTGTAGCGGTGAAATGCGCAGATATTAGGAGGAACACCGATGGCGAAGGCAGGTCTCTGGGCCATTACTGACGCTGAGAAGCGAAAGCATGGGGAGCAAACAGGATTAGATACCCTGGTAGTCCATGCCGTAAACGTTGGGCGCTAGGTGTGGGACTCATTCCACGAGTTCCGTGCCGTAGCTAACGCATTAAGCGCCCCGCCTGGGGAGTACGGCCGCAAGGCTAAAACTCAAAGGAATTGACGGGGGCCCGCACAAGCGGCGGAGCATGCGGATTAATTCGATGCAACGCGAAGAACCTTACCAAGGCTTGACATACACCAGATCGCAGCAGAGATGTTGTTTCCTTTTGGTTGGTGTACAGGTGGTGCATGGTTGTCGTCAGCTCGTGTCGTGAGATGTTGGGTTAAGTCCCGCAACGAGCGCAACCCTCGTTCTATGTTGCCAGCACGTAATGGTGGGGACTCATAGGAGACTGCCGGGGTCAACTCGGAGGAAGGTGGGGATGAGGTCAAATCATCATGCCCCTTATGTCTTGGGCTTCACGCATGCTACAATGGCTGGTACAGAGGGTTGCGATACCGCGAGGTGGAGCGAATCCCTTAAAGCCGGTCTCAGTTCGGATTGGGGTCTGCAACTCGACCCCATGAAGTCGGAGTCGCTAGTAATCGCAGATCAGCAACGCTGCGGTGAATACGTTCCCGGGCCTTGTACACACCGCCCGTCAAGTCACGAAAGTTGGTAACACCCGAAGCCCACGGCCTAACCACCTTGTGTGGAGGGAGTGGTCGAAGGTGGGATCGGCGATTGGGACTAAGTCGTAACAAGGTAGCCGTACCGGAAGGTGCGGCTGGATCACCTCCTTTCTAAGGAGCGATACACCATCGGTTGCCGAATGTGCGACCGGGTGTGCTCATGGGTGGAATCATCAATCATTGTGCGTGACCTGTTGGTTGACGTGTTTGGTAGTACTGCTGTTACTGGTGGCCTTTCGGGGTTGTTGGTGGTGGTGTGGAGGCTGAGTATGTGATCTGGGGTTGCGTGTCGACACGCTGTTGGGGTTATGAGGAAACGATCGTGTTTGTCACGGTTGGGTCTTCTTGTTTGAGCACCATTGTCATCGCCTTCCACGTTGTGTGGTGGGTTGGTGTGGTGGGTGTGTGTTGTTTGAGAATTACACAGTGGACGCGAGCATCTTTATTTTTTGTGGCTCAAGTTTTTAAGGGCGCACGGTGGATGCCTTGGCACCAGGAACCGATGAAGGACGTAGGAATCTGCGATAAGCCTCGGGGAGCCGATAACCAGGCTGTGATCCGAGGGTTTCCGAATGGGGAAACCCAGTACGAGATATGTCGTGCTACCCGCATCTGAACTCATAGGGTGTGTGGAGGGAACGTGGGGAAGTGAAACATCTCAGTACCCACAGGAAGAGAAAACAACATGTGATTCCGTGAGTAGTGGCGAGCGAAAGCGGATCAGGCTAAACCGCAGCTGTGTGATACCTGTCAGGGGTTGCAGTTGTGGTGTTGTGGGGTTGACTTTTTCCATTACTGACATGATGGAGGACAGTAAAAAATTGTGCATGTAGGTGAAGCATCTTGAATGGTGTGGCGTAGAGGGTGCGACTCCCGTAACCGAAACATGTGTGACTGTTCGAGTTGATACCCAAGTAGCACGGGGCCCGTGAAATCTCGTGTGAATCTGGCAGGACCACCTGCTAAGCCTAAATATTCCCTGGTGACCGATAGCGGACAAGTACCGTGAGGGAAAGGTGAAAAGTACCCCGGGAGGGGAGTGAAATAGTACCTGAAACCGTGTGCTTACAATCCGTCAGAGCCTCCGTTGTGGGGTGATGGCGTGCCTTTTGAAGAATGAGCCTGCGAGTTAGTGCTCAGTGGCGAGGTTAACCCGTGTGGGGAAGCCGTAGCGAAAGCGAGTCCGAATAGGGCGATTGAGTCGCTGGGTCTAGACCCGAAGCGGAGTGATCTACCCATGGCCAGGTTGAAGCGCCGGTAAGACGGCGTGGAGGACCGAACCCACTTAGGTTGAAAACTGAGGGGATGAGCTGTGGGTAGGGGTGAAAGGCCAATCAAACTCCGTGATAGCTGGTTCTCCCCGAAATGCATTTAGGTGCAGCGTCACGTGTTTCTTACCGGAGGTAGAGCTACTGGATGGCTGATGGGCCTCACCAGGTTACTGGCGTCAACCAAACTCCGAATGCCGGTAAGTTTAAGCGTGGCAGTGAGACGGCGGGGGATAAGCTTCGTCGTCGAGAGGGAAACAGCCCAGATCACCATCTAAGGTCCCTAAGCGTGTGCTAAGTGGAAAAGGATGTGGAGTTGCTGTGACAACCAGGAGGTTGGCTTAGAAGCAGCCACCCTTTAAAGAGTGCGTAATAGCTCACTGGTCAAGTGATTCCGCGCCGACAATGTAGCGGGGCTCAAGCACACCACCGAAGCTGTGGCATTCACACATTCTCTAGTCACCGAATACGTTTGGTGGTTCAGGGGTGTGGATGGGTAGGGGAGCGTCGTGTGGGCAGTGAAGCGCCGGGGTGACCCAGGTGTGGAGCCCACACGAGTGAGAATGCAGGCATGAGTAGCGCATGACGGGCGAGAAACCCGTCCGCCGAATAACCAAGGTTTCCAGGGTCAAGCTAATCTGCCCTGGGTAAGTCGGGACCTAAGGCGAGGCCGACAGGCGTAGTCGATGGACATCCGGTTTATATTCCGGAACCGGCGAAGAACCGCCCATATCGAATCAGGGGATGCTAACCATCTTGTCCTACCGTTATCTTTCATGTGCCTTTCGGGGTGTGTGGGAGTGTGTGTGGGTTCAGCGTGGGACCCGATCTTGTAGTAGGTAAGCGATGGAGTGACGCAGGAAGGTAGCCTCCGCGTGGCGATGGTTGTCCACGTCTAAGCGTGTAGCCCGGCTGGTAGGCAAATCCGCCAGTCATATAGGGTGAGACGTGATAGTGACCCCGAATGGGGGAAGTAGGGTGATCCTATGCTGCCAAGAAAAACTTCTAGCGAGGTTCGAGCCGCCCGTACCCCAAACCGACTCAGGTGGTTAGGTAGAGAATACCAAGGCGATCGAGTGAATCATGGTTAAGGAATTCGGCAAAATACCCCCGTAACTTCGGGAGAAGGGGGGCCCAATCCTTGAAGCACTTTACGTGCTAGGGGTGAGGGTCGCAGAGACCAGGGAGAAGCGACTGTTTACTAAAAACACAGGTCCGTGCGAAGAAGTAATTCGATGTATACGGACTGACGCCTGCCCGGTGCTGGAACGTTAAGGGGACCGGTTAGTCACTTGTGGCGAAGCTGAGAACTTAAGCGCCAGTAAACGGCGGTGGTAACTATAACCATCCTAAGGTAGCGAAATTCCTTGTCGGGTAAGTTCCGACCTGCACGAATGGCGTAACGACTTCTCCACTGTCTCAACCATGAACTCGGCGAAATTGCAGTACGAGTAAAGATGCTCGTTACGCGCAGCAGGACGGAAAGACCCCGGGACCTTTACTATAGCTTGGTATTGGTGTTTGGTACGGTTTGTGCAGGATAGGTGGGAGACTATGAAGTTCGCACGCCAGTGCGGGTGGAGTCATCGTTGAAATACCACTCTGATCGTTCTGAGCACCTAACTTCGGTCCGTGATCCGGATCAGGGACAGTGCCTGGTGGGTAGTTTAACTGGGGCGGTTGCCTCCTAAAGAGTAACGGAGGCGCCCAAAGGTTCCCTCAGCCTGGTTGGTAATCAGGTGTCGAGTGTAAGTGCACAAGGGAGCTTGACTGTGAGACAGACACGTCGAGCAGAGACGAAAGTCGGGACTAGTGACCCGACGGTGGCTTGTGGAAGCGCCGTCGCTCAACGGATAAAAGGTACCCCGGGGATAACAGGCTGATCTTGCCCAAGAGCTCATATCGACGGCATGGTTTGGCACCTCGATGTCGGCTCGTCGCATCCTGGGGCTGGAGTAGGTCCCAAGGGTTGGGCTGTTCGCCCATTAAAGCGGTACGCGAGCTGGGTTTAGAACGTCGTGAGACAGTTCGGTCCCTATCCGCTGCGCGCGCAGGAAACTTGAGAAGACCTGTCCCTAGTACGAGAGGACCGGGATGGACGAACCTCTGGTATGTCAGTTGTCACGCCAGTGGCACGGCTGATTCGCTACGTTCGGAAGTGATAACCGCTGAAAGCATCTAAGCGGGAAGCACGCTTCAAGATGAGGTTTCCATCACCCTTTGGGGTGTGAAGGCACCCAGCTAGACTACTGGGTTGATAGGCCGGATGTGGAAACACCGTAAGGTGTGTAGCTGACCGGTACTAATCTGCCAACAACTTGAACACCACAACTAATTATAACGAGCTGTTCGCGTCCACTGTGTGATTCTGAAACAACACCACCACCCCCACTCAACACGAATGTTCGTGTTCGGGTCGGGGGGAGTGTGGTCATAGTTTCATAACGTTACGGCGGTCATAGCGAAGCGGGAAACGCCCGGTCACATACCGAACCCGGAAGCTAAGCCCTTCAGCGCCGATGGTACTGCACACGGGAGTGTGTGGGAGAGTAGGACACCGCCGAACATCTTTTAGTAGCTACCCGACAACGCCCCGCGTTGTCGGGTAGCTCTTTTTGCGTTGTCTGCCTTTTCTGTGTATCCGCCCTTCGGGATCTTTCTCCGGTAGCGCTCAGGACGCTGAGATACTGTCTGGTCTTGATGAGACGGGGTATCTTATGAATTTGAGTGTCGTGTCGCGGTTGTTCAAGGGGTCATTCAACGCCTACGGCGGGCCCGACGGCGGCCGGCGCGAGCGGGTCCGCAGCCCGTGGCGCGAACAGGTAGCCCACTGGCTGGGCCGGCTGTTGTTGATCAGTGCGTTCTTCTCGCTGCTCGCGATCGTGTTTGCCGGCGGGCTGGTAGTCCGAGTCGTGTCCGACGCATTGGGCCTGCTCAACCTGCCGGTGGAGCCGAGCCTCTTCCTGGTCGCACTGCTGTTCGCATTGGCGGGAGCCGCACGTCGTCGGCTGCGCGCTGCCCACACGGTGGTGGTCATCGTCATGGCGCTGAATGTGTTCTACAGCCTGGTGGTGGTAATCGCAGGCAAGGTGGTGGAGGGCCGCGCCGTTCTGGGCGGCCAGATGCGTAGATTCGGTGGCCGACCGATGTACGGCGTCAGTGAACGCCAGTACGTGGAGTTCACCTCCTCGCGATATGTGACCATTCCCGCCCTCATACTCGGGATCGCCGTTCTCGTCGCCGTCATCGCGAGTCGCAGGTCGTTCCCCGCGAAGTTGGCTCCACGCTCACGAAGGGCAGCACTCTTCGTCCTGGTAGCGGGTTTACTGACGTCATTCGGCGTTACGTTGTTGTTGTCGTCGGCAATCGACGGTTCGTTGGTCGGCGTCCGCGAGCGGGTGCGGTGGTCGGTGCGGTCCACATTTGGGGTCAGTAGCCCCGCCGGGACGTTCGGGCTCAGTGACCATGTCGGTTCCATGTGGGTGTTCGGACTCGCTGGGCTGTTATCGGGCCTGGCGCTCCTGCTGGCAATCCTGGTGTTCTGGCGCTCTGGGCGCGGTCGGGAGATGCAGTCCGCCGATGAAGAGCTGGCGGTGCGAAAGTTACTGCTTCAGTTTGGCGAAGAGGATTCGCTGGGCTACTTCGCGACGCGTCGCGACAAGAGCGTGATGTTCTCCACCGATGGCCGCGCGGCGTTGACCTACCGCACCGAGGGCACCACCTGTGTGGCAAGTGCTGATCCGGTGGGCGATCGTGGCTCGTGGCCGGAACTCATCGCGCTGTGGTTGCGGCAGTGTCGGGAGAACGGTTGGTATGCCGCCGTGCTGTCCAGCAGCGAGGTAGGCACCGCTCACTACCAGGCGGCCGGGCTGCGTGCCTTCGCACTTGGCGACGAGGCCATTCTCGAAGTCGATTCCTTCAGTCTGCGGGGCCGCGAGATGCGACCCGTGCGGCAGGCCGTGACGCGGATCAGCCGAGCCGGCTACACGACTCAGATCCGCCGACACAGTGAGCTGTCGACCGAGGAACTGCGGGAGGTGGAGATCCTTGCCGAGAAATGGCGGGGCGAAGAGACCGAACGTGGATTCTCGATGGCGTTGAACCGGCTCGGTGACCCCGCGGACGGCAGATGTGTGATCGTGACGGCACATGACACGCACGGTGAGATCCGGGGACTGCTGTCGTTCGTGCCGTGGGGCGTACGGGGGGTCTCCCTGGACCTGATGCGGCGCGACCGTAATGCGGAGAACGGACTGAATGAGTTCCTTGTCGCGAAATTGATGGAACACGGACCTGAGCACGGCATTCGTAGGGTGTCGCTGAACTTCGCCGTGTTTCGCAGTATCTTCGACAATGCTGATCAGGTCGGGGCCGGACCGATCACGAAAGTCAGCGATGCTGCGCTGTCTTTCGCATCGAGGTTCTATCAGCTGGAGACCTTGTACCGCTCGAACGACAAATACCACCCGGCATGGGTGCCTCGGTGGCTCTGCTACGACCCCGCGCTGACGGTCACCCGCGCCGCGCTGGCAATGGGCATCGCTGAGGGTTTCGTTCCGACCATCGGGCCGAAGTTCCTCACCGGCCAGATCGCTGCGGAGACTCAGGCCCCTCGTACGGAGCCCGATTTCGTGCGCCGGGTCTGTGAACAGGAACAGCAGCTGCTGGTACCGGTACCCGTGGCGGCACGGTTGTCCCAGCAGCAGGAGGTACGCCGCGCGAAGCTGGAGGCCCTGCGGAGCGCAGGTATGCAGGGTTACCCCGTGCAGGTTCCGCGGACGGCACGGGTCGCCGATGTCATTTCGAAGTGCCCCGAACTGCACCCCAACGTCGTGACCAACCAGTCCGTGTCGGTATGCGGTCGGATCCGCGCGTTGCGTGATCTCGGTGGCGTTACTTTTGCGGTCCTGGATGATGAGGGATCCCGCATTCAGATCATGGTGACCGCAGACCAGTCGCCGCAGCACGCTCGGGCGTTGTGGCGTCAGTGCGTCGATCTCGGTGACATGGTGAGTGTGACGGGGCGGGTGGGGACGTCGCGTAACGGTGAGCTGTCGGTCGTGCTGCACGACTGGCAGATGGCGGCGAAGTGCCTGCGACCACTTCCCCCGCTCGGGTCGGTGTTGAGCGACGATGTTCGCAGCAGACAGCGGTCGCTGGATCTGCTCGTCAACGCCCAGTCGCTGGACCTGCTGCGACGTCGGGCGGCCGGCGTCCGCGCCCTGCGGGAGGCTTTCCAGGAGCGGGAGTTCACCGAGGTCGAGACGCCGATGTTGCAGGCGGTACACGGCGGTGCGACGGCCCGGCCGTTCCGGACCTACATCAACGCGTATGGAATGGACCTGTACCTGCGCATCGCCCCGGAGTTGTACCTGAAGCGACTGGCGGTAGGCGGTATGCAGCGGGTGTTCGAGATGAACCGCAACTTCCGCAACGAAGGCGTCGACGCGACACACAACCCGGAGTTCACTTCGTTGGAGGCCTATGAGGCGTACGGCGACTACAACTCGATGAGGGTGCTCACCCGCGACGTCATCCTGCGCGTTGCCACCGCAGTCAATGGCGCGCCCGTGGCCCGCCGGACAGCTGCCGATGGGACATCCCACGACGTCAACCTCGAGGGTGACTGGCCGGTCACGACGGTGCACGACGCGGTGTCGCAAGCCGTCGGAGAGACAGTGACGTCCACGACCGAGCGCGCCCAGATCGAAGCGATCTGCGCTCGGCATGCAGTGGGAGCGCCCGCTGAGGCAACCGTGGGCATGCTGGTCGTCGAGCTCTACGACGCACTGGTGGAGAAGCAGACCCAGTTCCCGACGTTCTACACCGATTTCCCGCTGGAGACTTCCCCGCTGACCCGCACCCACCGTACCGACCCGGCGCTGTCCGAGCGCTGGGACCTGGTGGCCTTCGGCGCGGAGATCGGGACCGCATACAGCGAGTTGGTCGACCCGGTCGACCAACGCGCACGGCTGACCGCGCAGTCGCTCGCAGCGGCGGCCGGCGACCTGGAGGCAATGCAGATCGATGAAGCATTTCTGGCCGCACTGGAGCTGGCCATGCCGCCGACCGGTGGGTTGGGGTTGGGGGTCGACCGCATCGTGATGATGCTGACCGGAGCATCCATCCGCCAGACGCTGGCGTTCCCCTTCGTGAAACCGCAGGGTTGAGTCGGCACTATGTCCATGACGCCGGGTACACCCGATACACCCGCCGGGGCCAAGATTGCCACCACAGCCGGACCGCTCGACGATGCGGATGTCCCGGCATACCTGGACGCTGTGGGCCTGCCGGGTCTGGCCGACGTGCATGTGCACTTTCTTCCCGAACAGATGCAGATCAAGGTCTGGGGCTTCTTCGACCAGGCCGCGGCGCACTACGGGCAGGCATGGCCCATCCGGTACCGCTTCGATGAGCGGGCCCGGCTGCAGATTGTCCGCTCACTCGGTATACGGGCGATCCCTGCGCTGACCTATCCGCACAAACCTGGGATGGCGAAGTGGCTGAACGACTGGAACGCCGACTTCGCGAGGCGGGTGCCGGACGCAATCCACTGCGGCACGCTCTACCCCGAGCCGGACGTCGCGGACTACGTCGCGCAGGCGTTGGGAGCAGGCGCGCGGTTGTTCAAGATGCATGTCCAGGTGGGGCAGTATGCGCCCGATGACGCGCTGCTCGATCCGGCCTGGGAGCTCTTGGAGGCTGCGGGGGTGCCGGTGGTCATTCATGCCGGATCTGCCCCACTGCCGGGCGCATTCACCGGGTCACGCCGCATTGCGTCGGTGCTGCGGCGCTGGCCCCGGCTGACGCTGGTCATCGCCCATATGGGAATGCCGGAGTACGACGAATTTGCGGACCTGGCACTGGCCTATGAGCGGGTGCATCTCGATACGACGATGGCCTTCACCGATTTCGTGGAGGCGCGCACCCCGACGTCTGCGGCGTACCGGGCCCGACTGACGTCGCTGCAGGACAAGGTCGTGCTCGGCTCGGACTTCCCGAACATCCCCTACCCGTACGCGCATCAGTTGTCGGCACTGACCCGACTCGACCTTGGTGACGATTGGATGCGAGCTGTGCTGTGGCGCAACGGGGCCCGTCTACTGGGTCTGCGATGAAGGTTGTCCGAGCACAGCGCGCAGGTCGGGCACCGAGGTAACCGGCGCGTCGCAGACGAACTGGCGACAGACGTAGGCCGCAGATCGGCCGGCGACCAGCGGCCGGTCGGTCAACAACGGCTGCCCGGCGTCGTCGCCGCTGCCTACCCCGGCAGCACCGCCGACGGCAACAACGCGGCCCGGTGCTGTGCTGCGCCAGGCCGTCGCGGCGAGCTCGTCGGCAGTTGCGTCAGCACCGACGATCGCCACCTGAAGCGGCCCATGCACGAGAGCGACTCCGACGCTCAATCCGTGACCGACCATGCCGGGGTCGCGTTCGGCGAGCCAGGCGACAGCATCGACTGCGCGTTGGGCACGATTCAGGCAGTCCGAGTTCCCGGTCAATGCGCCGTAGGTCAGTAGCGCACCGGCCAACGCGGCGGTGCCTGAGGGTTCGGCGCCATCGACATGACTGCGCGGCCGAACAATCAGGGCCTCGGCGTCGTCGGCCGAGTCGTAGAACCCGCCGCGCCCGTCTGCGTGATGGGCGGCTGCACTCTGCAACACCTCGTCGGCTGCGGTGAGCCATCCGGCGTCCGGTGCTGCCTGATGCAGGGTGAGTAGTCCCTCTGCGAGATTGCCCAGATCGTCGGCTGCGGCGAGCGAGCTCCCGACGGCGCCGTCCCGGGAGGTACGACGCAGCCGCCCGTCCACCCGGTGGATCTCGAGCACCGCGAGCGCACAACGAGACGCAGCATCGAGCCAGTCGGTTCGCCCGAAGATGGCGCCCGCCTCGGCGAGCGCACCGACCGCCATACCGTTCCAACCGGCGATGATCTTGTCGTCCCGACCAGGCTGTGGCCGTTGGTCACGCGCGACAAGCAGCTTTGTCCGGGTGCTTTCCCACCAGTGCGCGTCGTCGGGGTCGGTGGGCAGCTGAAGGGTGGAAGCGCCGTGCTCGTAGGTGCCGGTGTCGGTCACGGACAGTAGTTGCGCGGCGCGGGTGCCGTCGTCCTCGCCGAGCACGTCGATGAGTTCACCAGGGCTCCAGGCGTAGGTCAGTCCTTCGACACCCTCGGTGTCCGCGTCCAGTGACGAGGCGAACGCACCCTGCTGCGTGCGCAACTCACGCAGCATGAAATCGATCGTCTGGGCGATGACACGCTCGAAGAGGTCGTTGCCGGTCGCGCACCACGCATGGGTGTAGACGCGCACGAGTTGCGCGTTGTCGTAGAGCATTTTCTCAAAATGTGGCACGACCCACTGGGCATCGACGCTGTAGCGTGCGAAGCCGCCGCCGAGCTGGTCGTAGATCCCACCCCTGGCCATCGATTCGAGAGTCTGCGTTGCCATGTCGCGGGGATTTTCGTCACCGGTCAGGACGGCGGCGCGGAGCAAAAACTCCAGGCCCGAGGTCGTGGGAAATTTCGGCGCACCGCCGAACCCGCCGTAGTTCGTGTCGAATCGGCGCGCCATCGCGTCGACGCTGCGGCGGATCAGGGAGGTACTGACGGGATGCGACTCGGGTGCGGCGGCAGCGCGTAGTTTTTCCGAGATGGATGTGCCGGAGGCGAGCACGTCTGCCCTGCGGTCGCGCCACGCGTCGTTCGCGGCGTCGAGCAGCCGTAGGAACTGACTACGTGGCAGATAGGTGCCAGCAAAGAAGGGGTCCCCCGACGGAGTGAGCAGGCAGGTCATCGGCCACCCACCGCTGCCGGTCAGCGCCATGGTGACGTCCATGTACACCGAGTCGATGTCGGGGCGTTCTTCCCTGTCGACCTTGATGGCGACGAAATTTGCGTTGACGACTGCCGCGACGCGTTCGTCCTCGAAGGTCTCGTGCGCCATCACGTGGCACCAGTGACAGGCGGCATACCCGACGGACAGCAGGATCGGCACGTCGCGCTCGCGGGCTTCGGCCAACGCGGCATCAGACCACTCCCGCCAGTCGATCGGGTTGTCAGCGTGCTGGAGCAGATACGGGCTGGTTGCGGACGCGAGCCGGTTCATCATCCCTCCACGGTAGGCGGCCCTCGGGTGCGCTCTCGTCACGCTCGTGAAGTGTGCCGCGGCAGCTCTCCCGATCCGCGCACGATGAGCCGGGTAGGGATGGTGTGGATCGAGGGTGGCGAGATGTCACCGTTGATCCGATCGAGGAGTTGGCTTGCGGCGCACCGCCCCATCTCAACCGGGTCCTGCGCCATGACGGTCGTGCCGGGCTTGATGAGGCCTGCCAGAGGGATGTCGTCGAAACCAACCAGCGCGATCTCATCCTGGAGACCGAGGTCGTGGATAGCTTCGAGCGCACCGATGGTGACGAGATTCTGACTGGTGAAAACCGCCTCCGGGTATTGCGTCTGCAACATTGTGCGGGTCGCGTCTCTGGCCTGGCCCACCGTGCGAATTCCGTGCCGGATCACCTTCTCTTCAAGATCCAGACCGGCGGCAGCCATAGCGTCCTGGTAACCGCTGAAACGTTCGTCGGCAGTGGGGATCCTCAGATCATCGCCGAAATAGGCTACGACACGTCGACCGGTCTCCAACAGATGTGCGACAGCCGTGCGCGCACTGACCCGGTTGTCGGCCACGACGGCATCCGCGAGCAACGGCGCCGGTGCGCGATCAATGAAAACGAAGCTCGTACCGGTCTGCTGCTCGGCGACGATGTAGCGCGGTTCGGTGCAGGAGGACATCACAATCAGGCCGTCCACCCTACGGTTGATCAGCGTGCGGGCCATCTCGCGTTCCCTATCGGGGTCCTGATCGACGCTGCCGGCCAGAACAAGCACTCCGCGACTGCGGAAATAGTCCTCGACGGAGCGATGGACAAGGGCAGAGAACGGGTTGCTGACGTCCTCCAGGAGCAGACCGATGGTGTTGGTCCGCCCGTCTGATCGCCGCAGGTTGGACGCCATCAGGTTTGGCCGGAAGCCGAGGCCGTCGGCTGCGTCTCGTACGCGTCCAGCAATGACAGGATCGACCGTTGGCACCTGAGCAAGCACACGCGAGACCGTCTTGATGCTCACGCCGGCGCGGGCTGCGACATCCTTCATCGTCGGACGTCCGGTGCGATCAGTGTTCGCTTTTTGTGGTGTGGGCAAGGTTATTTGGGACTCTGTCGGTCTGGTGCCATCTTCACCTGCGGCTATTGCTCGGTGATCGAGACCTGGGACCCGGGTGTTTCCTGCAGGGTGGTCGCACCGGTCATGATTGCCACTCCCTCCGCCGGAGTGTGGGTCTTGGGGGTGATGACTCCGATGCCGCGGCCCAAACGCTGCACGTGGATCCGATCGGCCACCTCGAACACGTTGGGCATGTTGTGGCTGATGAGAATAACGCCGAGACCACGTTCGCGTAGATTCTGGACCAGCCGCAGGACCTGGCCTGATTCACGCACGCCCAGAGCTGCTGTCGGTTCGTCGAGAATCACGACCTTGCCGCCGAACGCAGCTGCGCGGGCCACCGCGACGGCCTGACGCTGACCGCCGGACAACGTTTCGACTGCCTGATTGATGTTCTGCAAGGTGCTGATGCCCAGGTCGTCGATGTGCTGCTTGGCTTTCTTTTTCATCCCGCCCGTGTCGAGCATTCTGAACACTGAACCCAGCACTCCCGGGCGACGCTCTTCGCGAGCCAGGAACAAGTTGCTCGCAATATCGAGGGCTGGGGCAACAGCCAGGGTTTGATAAACCGTTTCAATTCCTGCTTCGCGTGCTTCCTGGGTGCTGCCGAAGGTCACTGGCCGACCCTCGATGAGGATCTCGCCGGAATCAGGAGCCATCGCACCGGACAGGCACTTGATGAGCGTGGACTTACCTGCACCATTGTCGCCGATGACGGCCAGGACCTCCCCTGGATACAAGGTCAGATCTACGTCATCGAGGCCGACGACCCGGCCGAATGTTTTCACGAGGTGGCGGGCTTCCAGCAGCGGTTCGGTCATGACTTCACGCTCCGGATCCATTGATCGGCACCGACGGCGATCAATACGAGAACCCCGATGGCCAGCACCTGATAGTTGGGATCGACGCCGGCCAGAGCAAGCCCATTGTTGAAGACCTGCACGATCAGCGCCCCGATCAGTGATCCGACGATTGCGCCACGACCGCCAAACAAGCTGGTGCCGCCGATGACGACGGCGGTGATGCTCTGCAGGTTGAGGTTGACGCCGGCGTTGGGATCAGCTCCGTTGATGCGTCCGACGAGGATCCAGGCAGCAATTCCAAAGACAGCACCGGCGACGACGTAGGCACTGAGAAGTACGCGGTCCGTGCGGATCCCGGCAAGTCGTGCTGCCTCGGGGTCATCGCCCGTGGCGTAGAGGTGTCGGCCCCAGGCCGTTTGCCGCAGCGCGAACGCGAAGACCGCGTAGAGCAGAAGCATCATGAACACGCCCACTGTGATGCTGAAGCTACCGAACTTGATGGCGGTGCCCGTCCACGTGATGAATCCACCGTTGTTCAGGGTGATGGTCTGGCCCTGGGCGTAGATCAGGGTTGCTGCGGTGAAGATGCTCAGCGTGCCCAGGGTCACGATGAATGGCGGCAGTCTGATTTTGGTGACGAGTATTCCGTTCAAATACGCGGCCAGCATCGCGATCAGGAACCCGATGAGAAAGGCGACGGGACCGGGAAGGCCGTTGTTCTGAACCAATTTGCTCATCACCAGGGTCGCGAGCACCATGACCGCCCCCACGGACAGATCGATACCGGCGGTCAGGATGATCAGCGTCTGCCCTACGGCAAGAGCCCCTACGACTGCCGCCTGTTGCAGCACGATCGATAAGTTCGCCGGCCGCAGGAAACGGTCGTTTGCGAGACCGAACACAAGGCAGGCAATGATCAGGACCAGCAGCGGGCTCAGTGCAGGCATCCGGTGCAGGGTGTCGTGAATACGGCCTGACACGCTGTTCTTCGACGATCCGGATCCGTCGGTCGAGCTGGGTGCCTGGACTGCCTGAGTCATGCGACTTCCATTCTCAAAGATCGTTCACGGTCAGCTGTACAAAACGGCAAGGTCGGACAGGGGGATATGGCGCACCCGCCCATGCTGGATGCGCGGAACATCAGGCTTCGCGCATCCAGCGGGAGTGCAGTTGTCAGCTGCCCCAGCAGGACTGCGCAGCCTTCGCGGGCGTCTCGCTCTCCACACCGTCGATGGGGTTAGCGGTGGTGAGGGCGGTGCCGGTGTTGATGAAGTCCTTGCCGTCCGGGAGTGCTGGTTTTGCGCCACCGCGGGCCAGCTTGGCGATTGCCTTGACCCCGTCGGCTGCCATCATCCCGGGGTACTGCACAGCGTCAGCAGCGATTTTGCCGCTCTTGACCAGGCCGTTGACATATTTACAGCTACCGTCGATCGTGACAACCATCACATCGGTCTTTCCGGCGTCCTGCAGGGCCTGCAGCGCCCCTTCTGCGGCAGGCTCATTGATCGTGTAAACCACGTTGATGTTGCTGTTCTTGGAGATGCAGTTCTCCATTGCAGTCTTGCCGCCAGGGATAGCGCCGGTCGTCGGCTGGTGGCACGCGATCTCGTATTGGCCACCCTTCCCACCCGTGTACTTCCCGCTCTTGGCTTCTTTGCCGTTCTGCGTCTTACTACCCGGATCGATGCCCATACCTTCGAGGAATCCGTGGTCTCGCTGGACATCCACGGACACGACCTGGTCGTTGAACAGGTCGAGCATGGCGACGACAGCCTTTTTTCCGCCCAATTTTGTCGCAGCGTACTTACCGATCAGCTTGCCTGCCTGCTCGTTGTCCGTCGCGTAGGTGACGTCAACGGTGCTGGGCGGCGTCGGCACGGTATCGAGGGCGATAACGAATAGTCCAGCCTGCTTCGCTTTCGCGAGTTCCGCGTTTACCGCATCGCCGTTCTCGGTGATGAGGATTCCTTTGTCACCGCGCGAGATCGCGTTGTCGATGGCGCTGATCTGGGTCTGCGTGTCGCCGTCGGTCTTGCCTGCCGCGACGGTGAGCTTGACGTTGTTCTTTGCAGCAGCAGTCTTCGCCTCTTTCTGCATGGAGACGAAATAGGGATTACTCAGAGTTTTCAAGATGAGAGACACTCCCACTGATTTGCCTGACGAACCGCTGCCGGCTGAACCACTTCCAGTGGCACCACCAGCTGTACTGCTGCCACCACCGCCTGATGATCCACAGGCGGCCAGCGTAAGCGCCCCGACCAGCACACTGGAGGTCACCGCTCCCGACCTGAAAGTCCTACTGGCGCTCGATGTCTTCAGCATGAAATATGTCCTCTCATCGACGTTGGCCCCTTGAGACAACGTTGTCTCGACAGTGTGACCTACGCAACAGAAGTACCTCAAGACCCTCGGGGTGATCGGGACGTAACAATTGAATAACGTGCAGGCGGGCACCGTCGGCTGGGCACGCGAGTAGGAAAGATGACGTCGCGACACGTATTTCTGCGAGTGGCCCAACTGGGGCCGTAGGCAGGCTGTGAGCACGGTGATCGCGGAGCGCGACTCAGTTCTCTGGAGCTGTGGCGGTGTATGCGATCAGGTCCGGGTCAGCGCTGCAGAGACGCTCGACTTCTTCGCCGCCGTCGCAGCGGCGCAGCGAGATGATCACCGTGGTGTCGGTGCGGTGCAGCAGGGTCCAGGTGCCGCCGAACTCCACCCAGCGCTGAAGTGTCGCCAATGAGGCGGACGAAGAGGAGGTATTAATCGTCGAACGCCGCCGTCACGGCCTTGTCGATGGTGTGCTGCGGCCCTGTGTACCACTTACGAGCCGACGCAAACCACCAGATCGCCAGGACTGCGAGGCTGCCGAAAGTCAGCACAGGTGCATAGTTGACGAATTTGAACGAGAAGTCCTTGTTGCCCGGGATCGCACTGGGGGTGAACGGCATGATGAAGTAGATGCAGATGATCGTGATCTCGGCAACAGCAACGATGTTCATCCACTTGTACTTCGATCCCAGGGTCCACGAACCGGGCTCGAAAGCGTCGCCCATCCGCCAGCGCAGGAAGATGGGGATCGCAAACGCGAGATAGAGACCGATGACGGCTACCGAGGTCACCGCGTAGAAGGCCACCGGCACCGGGGCGCCGTTGACGTCGACCTCCACCAGTGCGGGCAACGTGATGAGAACGCCGATCACGGCCACGAAGACGACGGCGTTTGCTGGGATGTGCGTGCGCGGGTTGACCTTGGCGAGCCAGGTGGACCCCGGAATACCGCGGTCACGGCTGAACGCGAACGTCATCCGGGACGCGCTGGTGAGGCAGGCGGTGGCGCAGAAGAGTTGGCCGGCCGTGGCGATGAACAGCACCACGAAGTGCCACTTCTGCGGTAGCGCCTGGCCGAAGATGAGATCGACCGCGCCGCCGCCCTTCGTCACGGCGGCCGGGTCCTGCACCGCGAAGAGGAACGCGAGCAGGAGCACGTATCCGCCGATCGCGGAGTAGAAGATGGAGCGCCAGATGCCTTGGGCGGCACCCTTTGCTGCTCCCTGGGTTTCTTCCGACAGGTGGGCTGAGGCGTCGAACCCGGTAATCGTGTACTGCGTCAGCAGCAGCCCGAGGGGGAGTACGAGGAACCAGTACTTGTTGTCGAGGTACCCGGAGTTGTTGATCCGGTCGGTGAAGACGAAACTCGCGCTCTGGTGTTTGTTCGGGATCAGAAACAGAATCCCGATGATGAAGGCTGCGCCCGCGACGTGCCACCAGACCGAGATGTTGTTGATGACGGCCAGTAGATGACTGCTGAAGATGTTCGCCAAAGCCCCGAGCACCATGATGACGACGAAGATGAGGAACACCACCTTGAGCCCTGAATGCTTGGCCCACGACGTGCTCACGGTGTCCAGCGTGAGGTCCAGGAAGGTGGCCGCTCCGTACCCGACGGACGCCGTCACGGCCAAGAGGCCGATGAGGTTCAACCAACCGGTGAAGAAGCCGGCTGCTGGGCCGCCCATCTTCGATGCCCACCAGTAGATACCACCAGAGGTGGGGTAGGCGGAGACCAGTTCGCTCATCGTTAGACCAATGATGAGGATCAGTGCGGAGATGACCGGCCAGCCCCAGGAGATCGCGACCGGACCGCCGTTGTTCCAGGCTTGCCCGAAGGTCGTGAAGCAGCCGGCCAGGATCGAGATGATCGAGAACGAGATCGCGAAGTTGGAGAAACTGGACCAACTTCGGCTCAGTTCCTGCTTGTAGCCGAGGGTTGCGAGCAGCGCGTCGTCATCGGAGAGGGGGGTGTCTTCGGCGGCTTCTTGCGCCATGGGTGGCTCCTGGTGTCGAGAGTCGTTGAGCGCGAGGCTAGACCCACAGGAATCGTGGCGTCTACGGAATCTGGAAAGAAAGGTGTGATTTCGGACCATTGACGTCCGGGGGCGTGATCGGAAGACTGTCCGCGTGACCGCGGCGCTGCACGACCTACCCCGAAGGGGCTTGCAGGAGGCAACTCTGCATCCCGCGGTGGGCAACGTCTTCGAGGCAGTGGTCGGGCAACTCGCCACCGCGATCCGGCTCGGGGTCTTCGCGGACGGCGAGCAGCTGCCCCCCGAGCGGGAGCTGTCCGAGCGACTCGGGGTAAGCCGGATGACCTTGCGTGATGCCATTGCGGCCCTTCGCGAAGCGGGCCTCGTGCACACCACGCGCGGGCGGGGTGGTGGCACTGTCGTGACCTACGACGGTACGAGCCTGGTCGGTGTGCGGCCGGTGAGCGAGTACGACGTGGCCGATGTGCTGGCGTTCCGTCGGGTCGTCGAGCCGGGCGCGGTCGAACTGGCCGCCCGGCAACCGTTGGACGGCGAACAACGGGCGTGGCTCACGTCGTGCCTGGCCGACACCCGCGGCGACATCGGCTCCGCCGAGCACCGCATCGCCGATTCCCGGCTGCATCTTGCACTGGCCACCCTGTCGGGCAGTTCGATGCTGGTGGATGCGGTCACCCAGGCGCAGGCGGCTCTCGGCGACCTGCTCGCAGCGATCCCGGTGCTGCCGCGGAACATCAACCATTCGCACAACCAGCACCACCGCATCGTCGACGCGGTGCTGCACGGAGCCGGGCGGCAGGCAGCCGACGCAATGCGCGAGCACTGTGACGCGACCGGAGAGCTCTTGACAGGGCTGCTCGGATGAGCAGCGTCCCGCGAACCACCTCCAGAAGAGGACGATCATGACAGCACCGAAATTCACGCTGGATGAGTTACGAACGCAGATCGAGGCAGGGTCCATCGACACCGTCATCGTCGCTTTCACCGATATGCAGGGTCGGCTGCAGGGCAAACGCCTGCACGCGCACTACTTTCTGGATCACGCCCTGAAGGGCGCGACCGAAGGGTGCAACTATCTGCTCACCGTCGATGTCGAGATGAACACCATCGATGGTTATGAGATGACCTCTTGGGAGCGCGGCTACGGCGACTTCCTGTTCGAGCTGGATCTCTCGACGTTGCGCCGCACCCCGGCCGAGCCCAGCTGCGCGACGATCCAGTGCGATCTCGCCTGGATCGACGGCTCCGGCGCGGTGCGGCAGGCTCCACGCTCGGTGCTGCGTGCCCAGGTGGAGCGCGCGTCTGCTGCTGGCTGGACGGCATTCGCGGGTACCGAGCTGGAGTTCAACGTCTACGAAGAGACCTTCGAGCAGGCCTGGGACAAGCAGTACGTCGCCATGACGCCCGCAAACCGGTACAACATCGACTACTCGGTGCTCGGCGGCAGTCGGGTCGAGCCGCTGCTACGCGATATCCGCAATCAGATGTGGGCCGCCGGGATGGTCGTCGAGAGCGCCAAAGGCGAGTGCAATCTGGGTCAGCACGAGATCGGTTTCCTCTTCGACGAGGTGACGCGCACGTGCGACAACCACGTCATCTACAAGACCGGGGCCAAGCAGATCGCTGCTCAGCACGGGCAGTCCCTGACCTTCATGGCCAAATATGACGAGCGTGAGGGCAACAGCTGCCATATCCACATGTCGCTGCGAGGCGCTGAGGGGGAGCTTGTCTGTACTGACGACTCCCGTCCGGGCGGGCACAGCGTGCTTTTCGACCAGTTCCTCGCGGGCATGATCGCGACAGCGCGTGAACTGACGTACTTCTACGCCCCGAATATCAACTCCTACAAGCGTTTTGCGGACGGTTCCTTCGCTCCTACGGCGGTTGCCTGGGGCCGGGACAACCGCACCTGCGCCTTCCGGGTCGTCGGTCACGGGTCGTCGTTGCGGCTGGAGAATCGAATCCCCGGTGGTGATGCGAACCCCTACCTGGCGACGGCTGCGATGCTCGCGGGTGGTCTCTACGGAATCGAGCACGAGCTGGAGTTGGAGCCGCCGTTCGAGGGGAACGCGTATGCCAGCGACAAGGACAAGGTGCCCTCGACGCTGGGCGAGGCACGCGAGTTGCTCCTTACCTCAGCGGTAGCGCGGGACGCCTTCGGCGACGACGTGGTGGAGCACTACGCTCACGCCGCCGAGGTAGAAGTAGCCGCCTACGCTGCGGCAGTGACCGATTGGGAACGCAAGCGAGGATTCGAGCGACTGTGAGCACTTCGTACGACGTCATCAACCCCTCCACCGAGCAGGCAATCGGCTCGATCGAGCACGCCAGCCTCGAGGAGGCCGACGCAGTCATTGCGCTGGCCGCCTCAGCCGCACCCTCGTGGGCGGCGGTCGCACCGGTCGACCGCGGGCGACTGCTGCGACGTTTTGCCGACGTCGTCGATGCGCACGTCGGCGAGTTGGCTGATCTGGAGATCGAGAACGCGGGGCATACCCGAGGCAATGCGACCTGGGAGGCGGGCAACGTCCGCGACGTGCTGCACTACTACGCGGCAGCACCAGAGCGGTTGTGCGGCAGGCAGATTCCAGTCGCTGGAGGGATCGACCTGACGTTCCACGAACCGCTCGGCGTGGTCGGCATCATCGTGCCCTGGAACTTCCCGATGCCCGTCGCCGGCTGGGGTTTCGCGCCCGCTCTCGCTGCAGGTAACACCGTCGTCCTGAAACCGGCCGAGCTGACGCCGTTCACTGCATTGCGGCTCGCCGAGCTGGCTCTGGAGGCCGGCCTGCCCGAGGGAGTCTTCAACGTCATCCCAGGTGAGGGAGCCGTTGTCGGAGAACGATTCGTGACGCACCCGGACGTGCGCAAGGTGTGTTTCACCGGTTCCACCGCGGTCGGCAAACGCATCATGGCACTGGCCTCCAACGACCTGACCCGGGTGACACTGGAGCTGGGCGGCAAGAACGCAAATATCGTCTTCGACGACTGCGACGTCGAGGCGGCTGCTGCTGCCGCGCCGGGAGCCGTCTTCGACAACGCCGGCCAGGACTGCTGCGCGCGTAGTCGGATCCTGGTGCAGCGTAGTGTCTTCAACCGGTTCATGGAGCACTTCGAACCGGCAGTGCGAGCAGTCAAGGTCGCAGATCCAGCCCAGATCGGTGATGCCGACATGGGCCCCCTCATTTCGTCAGCGCAGCGCGATCGGGTGATCGGTTTCGTTGAGGACGCCGACGTCGATATCGCTTTTCGCGGCGAAGCACCGGGCGGGTCGGGTTGGTGGTACCCGCCGACCGTCGTGCTGCCCGGTGGGGTGCAGGATGCGGTCTGGCGCGACGAGGTGTTCGGGCCCGTCGTCGCCGTGCTGCCCTTCGAGGACGAAGCCGACGCGATCGCCAAGGCCAACGACACCGCATACGGACTCGCCGGATCGATCTGGACCGACAATCTGGGTCGCGGACTACGCGTGGCCCGCGCAGTGCAGGCCGGGAACCTGTCGGTCAACTCCCACTCCGCGGTGCGCTACTCCACGCCGTTCGGTGGTTTCAAGTCCTCCGGACTCGGCCGCGAGCTGGGTCCGGATGCGCTCGCGGCATTCACCGAAACCAAGAACGTCTTCATCTCCACTGAACTCTGACTACGAAGCAATCTGAGAGAGAAGGGTAATCATGCCAGGAAGGCTCGAAGGTAAAGTCGCGGTCGTTACCGGAGGATGCTCGGGGATCGGTCTCGCCACCGTGCGACGGTTCGCGCAGGAGGGCGCGCGGGTCGTCATCGGCGACGTCGACGTCGATTCCGGTGAGCGCGTCGCGGATGAGGTCGAGGGTCTGTTCGTGCGGTGCGACGTCACGAACGCAGATGACGTGGGGGTGCTCTTCGCGGCTGCCAATTCCACCTACGGCAGCGTGGATGTCGCGTTCAACAACGCCGGCATCTCCCCGCCGGACGACGACTCGATTCTGACCACCGGCATCGAGGCGTGGCGGCGGGTGCAGGAGGTGAACCTGACCAGTGTCTATTTGTGCTGCAAGGCAGCGCTGCCCTACATGCTGGAGCAGAAGCGTGGTTCGATCATCAACACCGCGTCGTTCGTGGCGATCATGGGGGCAGCCACCTCGCAGATCTCCTACACCGCGAGCAAGGGCGGGGTCCTTGCCCTGTCGCGCGAGCTGGGGGTGCAGTTCGCGCGTGAAGGAGTACGCGTCAATGCGTTGTGCCCGGGTCCGGTGAACACCCCGCTGCTCAAGGAGCTGTTCGCCTCCGACCCCGAACGCGCTGCCCGACGACTGGTGCACATCCCCGTGGGGCGCTTCGGCGAGCCGGAGGAGATCGCCAACGCGGTGCTCTTCCTGGCCTCTGATGAGTCCAGTTTCATCACGGCGACCGACTTCCTGGTGGACGGTGGCATCTCCAACGCGTACGTCACTCCGCTGTGAGTGACGCGCTGTGAGTAACCGGTCACCGCTCCGACCGGTCATCGGCATCACGTCGTATCTGGAGCCGGTGGACCGCGCTCCGTGGCGCGGGCAGCTCAGTGTGACGCTGCCCGCGACGTACGCCGAAAAGGTTATTGCCGCCGGCGGGCTACCCGTGGTGATCCCACCGATGCCGGACGCCGATGCGGCGTGGGCGCGGCAGGTGCTGGGCGTTCTCGACGGGTTGATCATCTCCGGCGGCGCCGACGTCGAGGCGTCCCGCTACGGGGCCACGTCGGACGGGTCGGCGCAGCAGGCCCGTCCGGACCGGGACGGCAGCGAGCTTGCGCTCGCAGCGGTCAGTGCAGAGATCGATCTACCGACGCTGGGTATCTGCCGGGGCATGCAGATCATGGCGGTGCAGGCGGGCGGCACATTGATCCAGCACCTTCCGGACGTGGTCGGCCACGAAGAACACTGCCCGTCACCAGGGGTGTGGTCCACCCACCGGGTGATCACCGAGCCCGGGACAGTGCTCGCGGACCTGCTCGGACCGCAGGTGTCCTGCCCGACCTACCACCACCAGGGCGTGGCGACCGCTCCCGGATACGACGTGGTCGCGCGCGCCGAGGACGGCGTCATCGAGGGTCTGCACGACCCGGCGGCCCGCTGGCGGCTCGGTGTCCAGTGGCATCCCGAGCAAGGTGAGGACCTGCGACTGTTCGAAGCACTCGTCGCTGCTGCCCGCTGAAAGTTGTGTGAACGGGTGCGCCCCATAGAGCGCACCCGTTCACACAACGTTGCGCCCGGCTGTCGCCTGACCTCTGGGTACGACGACCACCGGCACGGGGCAGTGCCGGATGATTTTCGAGGCACGTGCCCCCAGGAAAACCTGAGCCAACGGACCATGGTTGCTGGACCCGACGACCAGGACATCCCCGTCGATCCACTCCACGTCGTTCATCGCGTCCTCCCAGGTGATGCCCCGACCGATCTGCGACGGATCGATACGCGGCGGCTGCGGCAGCTGCGCGACCACGGCGACGGTCTCACGCGCTCGGTTCGCGATCTCATGCATCCACTCCTGCACCACGCCGTCCTCCCCGCGGCTACCGATGCCCGCGAGGATCGTGGACCTCGGTCGCACCGCGAAGGAGGCAAGTCGCAGTGCCGCGCCGATCTGTTCAGCCTGGGCTGCAGCGGCGAGCACCAGGTGTTCGCTCTGGTCACCACCGCCGTAAGCCGCCGTCACCCGGGTGACGCGGGCAGCAGTACACCGGAATCCGCGAGGGGCCAGCGCGACCAGTCGCGGCGAACTATGCAGCAGACGCTCGCCGACACCGCCGAGGGCAACGCGGCCCAGCATGCCCGAGGTCGAGGACCCGAGGACTATCAGCCGGGCATCGTGGTGTTCGGCAACCTCGAGCAGACCGGCGGAAACGGAGCGGGCATGACGCCGGACGAAGGTCGCACTGACGTCGCCGGTCAGCTCGGACCGCGCCTGTTCCAGGGCATCGTCTGCGCGTGCATCGAGGAAGGACTGGTACTCCGAATCGACCCGGGCCATCCCCGGTGTCCATGGGTTGGAGAGCACCGCAACGACCACGAGGTTCTCCCCGGGGCGGGCCAGCATCACCGCCAACCGGACGGCGCCGGTGGACGAATCCTCCACCGGGCAGCCGACCAGCAGCGTCATGACCGGTCCTCGGATACTGGCCCAGCGGATGGCTGGTTGTTCAGCGTGGCGTGCTTGCGGCCGTAGGTGAAGTACCAGACGAGCACTATCGCTGCCCAGCCGACGAAGACCTGGATCGTCACTATTCGCAGGCTGGTGATGATCCAGAGACAGCCGAGGATCGCGAGGATCGGGGTCACCGGGTACCCCGGCACGTTGAAGCCGCGCAACAGGTCGGGTTCACGCTGACGCAGGATGATGACGCCCGCCGATACGACGATGAAGGCGATCAGGGTACCGATGCTTGTCATCTCGGCGAGGAAGCTGATCGGCAGCAGTCCGGCCAGCAGACCGATGATGCAGGCCACCATGATCGTGTTGGGAACCGGGGTAAGCGTGCGGCGGTTCACCCGGCTCAGGATCGCGGGGACCATCCCGTCACGGGACATCGCGAACAGAATCCGGGTCTGACCGTAGATGGTCACCAGGGTGACGCTGAAGATGGAGATCACCGCGCCGGCAGCCAGGATCGTGGCCGGCACCGACGATCCGGTGACGGCCCGCAAGATCGCGGACAGACCGGCTTCCTGGTCCTTGAACTTGCCGCTGGCCTGGGCGCCGATCGCGGCCAGTGCAACGAGCAGGTAGACGGTCGTGACGATGATCAGGGCGCTGATGATGGCCAGCGGCATCGTCCGGCTCGGGTTCTTGACCTCTTCTCCGGCTGTGGAGACCGCGTCGAGGCCGATGTAGGAGAAGAAGATGACCCCGGCCGCCGTGGTCACGCCGCCGACACCGAACGGCGCGAAGTCGGCGAAGTTGTTGGAGTCCCAGCCGAAGAACGCGACCACGATGAACATGCCCAGCACCGTCAGCTTGATCAGCACCATGATGGTGTTGGCTTCGGCGGATTCGCTCGTGCCGCGCAGCAGGAGCAGCGCACACAGCGCGATCAGCACGACGGCCGGTAGGTTGATGAAACCGCCGGCATCCGGTGCCTGCGAGATCGCCTCCGGCAGTTTGAAGCCGAAGAAGTTGTTGAGCAGCTCGTTGACGTACTGCGACCAGCCCACCGCAACCGCTGCCGAGGACACGCCGTACTCGAGCAGTAGACAGGCCGCGACGACCATCGCCGGCAGCTCGCCGAGGGTGGCGTAGGCGTAGGAGTAGGACGAACCCGATACCGGCACGGCGCTCGCCAGTTCGGCGTAACACAGGGCCGTCAGACCTGCGACGACACCGGCGATGACGAACGAGAAGATCACCGCCGGCCCGGCGACCGGAACGGCCTCGGACATGATGAAGAAGATGCCGGTGCCGATGGTGGCTCCGACGCCGAACATGGTGAGTTGGAAGACCCCGATGGTTCGGGCCAACCCTCCATCCCCGGATTCTTCATCGACCTTCGCGATGGGCTTGCGTCGTAGCAGGTCACCCCGTAGTGACATCGCATACCTCTCTCGCTGTGGCCTGGCAGTCAACTGGCGCCGAATCTAACAGCGAAAAGACATATATGGGTGTTCCCTGGGCATTCAGCGGAAGTCGCGGGAGGTCAGCTCCACATTGATCGGCAGCTTCTCCAGTCGGTCCGCGACAATATTGACGATGTTCTCCGGAGAGCGTTCCAGGATGCCGCGGATGATCATCGCGGGTGCCGATCTCGCCACGACCCGGTAGCGGTGCCAGACGCCTCGGCTGCAGATGATGTTGATCAATCCGGTCTCGTCCTCCAGGTTGAGGAAGGTGATGCCGCTGGCGGTGGCCGGTCGCTGCCGGTGGGTCACCACGCCGGCCACTTCGATCCGCCGCCCGGACTCCATGGTGAGCAGGTCGCGGGTACGCAGCACACCCCGCTCCCGCATCACTGCCCGGCTGTGTTGCATGGGGTGATCCGCCGGGCTGATGCCGGTCGCCTGCAGGTCGTGGATCAGCAGCTCACCCAGGGTCAGCTCGGGCAGTAGCGGCGGTTGGTAGGGCACATTGATGTCGAGTTGGCCCTGCTTGACGGCTGTCGCGTCGGCGGACTGCCACAGGGCGCCGCGTCGTGATCCGGACAGTTCGTCAAGTGCTCCCGCGAGCGACAGAGCCTCCATCTGTTCGGTATCCAGTTCAGCCCGTCGAGCCAGGTCGCTGAGATCGGTGAATCGACCGCCACGCTCGCGGCACGTGACGATCCGCTCCGCGACGTCCTGGCCGAGCGCTGACACGTCGTCCAGTCCCAGACGCACGCTGTGCTTCTGGTCGCGGCGGTGCCGGTCGGTGTCCGGTGGGGCAGTCGCATCGAACCCGCCGATCTGCTCCTGCGCGTAGTCGTGCAGGCAGGAGTCCATCCCGCCGCCATCGGCGTGATCACCGCCTGCTGCCGCGTCCGTCTCTGCCTCCAGGTCGGCGTACACATTCGAGCGGTGGATATCGGGTGGCAGTACCGCGACCCCGTGCCGCCGGGCGTCACCCACCAGGGTCTGTGGTGAGTAGAACCCCATGGGTTGCGCTCGCAGCAGGGCCGCCAGGAACGCTGCCGGGTAATGCAGTTTGAGCCAGGAACTGGCGTAGACCAGCACCGCGAAACTGAGCGAGTGCGACTCTGCAAAGCCGAAGTTCGCGAATGCTTCGATCTTGTTGTAGATCTCATCGGCGGTGTCGGGGGGTATCCCGTTGGCGGCCATCCCGTCGTACAACTTGGCTTTGAGGGTCTCGATCTTCTCGACCCCGCGCTTGGAGCCCATTGCCCGCCGCAGCAGGTCGGCGTCGGCCGGGGTGCAGTTACCGATCGTGGTGGCCATCTGCATCAGCTGCTCCTGGAAGAGCGGAATGCCCAGCGTCCGTTCCAGCACGCTTTCCAGTAGCGGATGCGGGTAGGTGATGGCTTCCTCGCCGGTACGCCGACGGATGTACGGGTGTACCGCGCCGCCCTGGATCGGGCCGGGTCGGATCAACCCGATCTCGACGGTCAGGTCATAGAAACAGCGTGGTTTCAGGCGGGGCAGGGTGCCGATCTGCGCGCGACTCTCCACCTGGAAGACCCCGATCGAATCCGCCCGGCAGAGCATGTCGTAGACGCCCGGCTCGTTACGCGGGATCGTCTGCATCCGCCATACCTGCCCGAAGTGCTTCTTCACCAGGTCGAAGGTGTGTTGCACAGCGGCGAGCATTCCGAGACCGAGCAGGTCGAATTTGACCAGCCCCATCCATGCGCAGTCGTCCTTGTCCCACTGCAGGACAGTGCGGTCGGTCATCCGGGCGGGTTCGATCGGGCAGACATTGCCGACCGGTTCATCGGTCAGCACCATGCCGCCGGAGTGGATGCCGAGGTGTCGGGGGAAAGTCAGTACCTGTTGCGCGAGTTGCACGACCGCGGGGGAGATGTCGTGGGTGTCACTCGCGATCTGTCCACCCCAGCGCTCGACCTGTTTGGACCAGGCGTCCTGTTGACCCTGGCTGTATCCGAGCGCTTTGGCCATATCGCGGACGGCGTTCTTGGGGCGGTAGGTCACCACGTTGGCAACCTGCGCAGCATTGCGACGGCCGTATTTGGCGTAGACGTGCTGGATGACCTCCTCGCGGCGCCCGGAGTCGAAATCGACATCGATATCGGGTGCTTCTTCGCGTAGCTCGGACAGGAACCGCTCGAAGGGCAGACCGTAGAAGATCGGGTCGATGACGGTTATGCCCAGTGCGTAGCAGACGGCTGATGCAGCCGCGGATCCTCTTCCCTGACAGAGGATCTCGCGCTCTCGGGCAAAGCTGACGATCTCATGCACGATGAGGAAGTAACCCGGAAAGTCTTTGGCCTCGATGACCCGCAGCTCGTGTTCGAGGCGCTCGCGGTGGGCGGGTGTCACTTCTTTCCACGCCTGTTCGGCGCCCTGCCAGGTCAGCTCACGCAACCAGCTCATCGGGGTATGCCCGTCCGGTACCTCCTGGCGGGGCAGCCGGGGACTGGCCGAGCGCAACCGGAAGCCCAGATCGGCAGCGATGTCAGCGGTGCGCTCGACCGCTCCGGGGAAGCGCGCGAATCGTGCCTGCATCTCGGCGCCGCTGCGGATATGAGCCTGGTCGCTGCTCGGTAGCCACCCGTCCAGATCCTCCAGGCTGCGGCGGGCGCGCACCGCCGACAATGCGCTGGCCAACCGGAAGTTTTCGGGTGTCGCGTAGTGCACGGCATTGGTTGCCACCGTATCGACGCCCGCGCGTCGGGCGATCGCAGCGAGCCGGTCGTTACGCAGGCTGTCGAGCGGATCGCCATGATCGGTCAGCTCGACCAGCACGTTGGCGGCCCCGAACAAATCCTGCAGATGACGTACCTGCTCCAATGCCGCGTCATCGCCGGCACGTTCCAGGGCTTGTCGTACCGTCCCCTTGCGGCAGCCGGTGAGCACCATCCAGTCACCGGCGGCGGTATCGGCCAGCGAACCCAGGTCGTAGATCGGCCGGCCCTTCTCCGCACCGGGTGCCAGATGACCGTCGGTGAGGGCTGCGGCGAGGTGGTGGTAACCCTGTTGTCCGCGCGCCAGCACCAGCAGATGACTGCCTTCGGGGTCGGGTATGCCGTTCTGCGCAGTGCGTAGGTCCAGCGACAGTTCGGCGCCGAACACAGTCTCGATCCCGCCGAAACCTTCTGCTGCCTCGGCCATCCGCACCACGCCGTACAGCCCGTCGTGGTCGGTCAGCGCGATACCGCGCAACCGCCGCCGGACGGCCTCGGTGACCAGGTCCTCGGGGGAGGAGGCCCCATCCAGGAAGCTGTAGTGGGAATGGGCATGCAACTCGGCGTACGGCACGAAGGGTCCGTCGTCGGCCGGTGGGTCGGCCGACTCTTCGGTCAGCTGTTCGGGAGCCCGGAAGGGTTTGCGCTTGCGCGAGAACGCCGGCCCGTCACCGCCGTCGGCGGTGTACGAGGACCGGTTGCCGGTGCTTGTGGTAGGCCGGGTGCCTTCGGACAGCAGTCGTTCCAGCTCCGACCACGGGATCGGCGGATTACTGAACCCCATTGCTGCAACCCTTCCGTGAATGCTCAGTCATACCGGGCCTCCACCCACCAGAGTCCGCCGCCGGTCAGTAGCAGCCAGGCCTGGTTGCAGTCGTCGACGAATTGAAAACGATGGACGGTCAGAGGATTTCGCCACCAGCGCTGTTGTATCGGCCACGGTCCGGCCCAGGCGGCGATGTGCCGGGCGGGCGCGTCGCTGCATTGCAGAGTGGCCGGTGGTGTCGACAGACTCCCGCGCTCGCTGACACGCACGGTGCTGCCATCGGCGCCCCGCACCGAGCCAGGTTGGGCCTGGGCGAAGACGGTCGCAGGAGACAGTCCGGGAAGTGACCCGGGCCATGGTTGATCGGTGCGGCGCCCTGCCGGTGCGGGGACTGCTTCACCCCACGGGCGTAGCACCCGGCGTTCGTCGAGCAACCGGCCGCCGCCGACGCTGGCCGACAGCACCGCATCGTGTCCGAGGCGTGCCTGTAACTGGGTGATGGTGCGCACCACGTGCTCGTCCGGCCGGTCACCCCATAAACCTTCGGCGTGGTGCGAGGCGCTCTCCAGCGACTCCGGCGCCATCGTCACCAGTGAGATGGCGTCGTACCGCTCGCTGGTTTCGGCGGCGAATTCATCCAATTGCCAACGAATTCGATCCAACAGTTCGCCGGCAGTGAACTGCCACGGATGCCGCCAGAGTTTTTCATGGATCAGTCCGCCCTCGGTGTGCAGGGCGAGTCTGATCTGGTTGCAGATCAATGCGTGTTCCATCAACGCAGTGACGAGGCGGTCTACGGCAGCGGTGCAGTGCGCGATCAACGGTTCGATATCGACCGTCGGCGGATCACAGACGATGCGCAGATCCAGGTCCAGCGGCACCGAGCGTGGCGAGATGGTGGGTGCGTCGTGCCCGCACGCGAGCTGATGCGCATGCAGGCCGGCTGCTGCGAAGCGGGCGTGTACGTCACTGCGGGGGAGTGCCGCCAAATCACCGAGGTGGCGAATACCCAGACGTCGCAACGTGTTCGGCATGCGTGAGTCGCCGATGGCAGGAGCGAGAACGGTCACCGGTAGCCGGGCGAGGAAGCGGGCGGACTCACCCGGTGGCAGTTGTCGCCAAGGCACGTCGCCGGTGGTGGCATACGCCGCGTGCTCGGCAGCGAACAGACCGTCGGCGACCGCTATCCGCACGTCGTGCTCGAATTCCTCCTGCACGGCCCCGGCCAGGACGTCTGCCGCCGCGGCTTCGGAGCCGTAGAACCGGGTAAGGCCGCCGGCGCGCACTGCGGCCAGCCCCGGACGGATCACCTGCACCAACGGCGCGTGCGTCTCGATGATCCGCAGCACCGGCTCGAAGGCCCGCTGCTCGATGCCTACGTCGTAGGTGAGCACCTGCAGGTCGGGGCATCGGGCCTGGGCATGCCTGATCCGCAGGCCTTCGGTGACACCTTCTGCGGCCGCGGCTGCCGAGCGGGCGACCACGATGCTCTTGGACACCACCGCCAGAGGTGCCTCAGGTGGGGTGCCGGCAGCTTCTCGGGCTGCGATCAGCGACCAACCGGGCCACCACAGGGCCAGTACCCGCACGGGTGTCGAGGTGGCAGGCAGTGTTCTCATGGCTCCTCTCATGCCGCGACCGGCCAGTTCAGGTCCTGGGTGCGTTGCCGGTGCTGCTCGGTGACGGTGATCTGCACCCGTTGGCCCAGTAGCACTCCGTGGCCTTGCCCCAGGCCGTCCCACCCGGTGGTCACGGCATCGATATGGGCTACGGCCCGCGGCCATGCGCCGGCCACGACCAACGTCGTACGACGAGTGCGTAAGCGGGCGTGCAGCCGCTCCACCTCACCGGGTGTGACGTGCGGTGGGCGGCCGGCGAGGATCAGATCTGTGATCTCGGTCAGGGCGGCAATGACGCTGACCCAGTCCTGCGCCGGGGGATGCGGCACCAGGACCAGCTTGTCCAGATCGGTGCCCCACGACAATGCCGCCTCGACGCTGAAATTAGGTAGTCCGACCGCTGCGCAGAAGGAGCCGGCCTTCGTCGGTTCGGCCAACAGGCCCATGGCCACGGTGGTCGAGCCGGAGAGGGTGTAGACGCCACCGTGTCGCAGACCGGTGGGGAAACTACTGCGCAGACCAGGATGCACCGGCAGGCCGAGCATCATCGTGAGGTTTGAATCGCAGGGCCCTGACTGGTGGGGTCGACCGGGACTCCGAGACCCCGCGAGGCCACCGGATTCGCGCTGCAGCAGACTCTGCAGATGGGCGATCGTGTCCTCGCGGGAGGTCGGAGCGACAGCATGCGGCATCTCCCAATGATCGAACACGCGTTCGAATTACGTCAAGTCCGAGATCGACACCAGGATTCTCAGGGTTGCTTCATGGTGCGTTGCTAGCGTTCAGCCCCGTTCATCTGATGGACCAGTAATCGGCAAACAAGTGAGCATTGAAACAAGAGAGCATCGTCATCAGTGATGTGAGAAGTCCTCGAGTCCGCAAAGCTGCCCTGATCACGGTTGCTGCTGCGCTGCTGGCCAGCTGCAGCAGTGCCCCGTCCGGGTCCGCGCTGCCCTCACTGCCTTCACCGTCCTCGCCGTCGGTGGTGTCCGCGTCGCCGCACGCGAAGCCGAAGCCGAACCTGAAACTCCTGAAGCTCCAGCACCCCACCGGCGGTGCGAAGCTGCTACGGGTCGTGATCCCGGCAAAGGATGGCTTCACACCGCGGCCGGCCTACCTCTACCTGCCTCCTGCCGCCGTGCGCGATCCGCATCTGCACCTACCTGTGCTCGAGTTGCTGCATGGCACGCCGGGTGCACCCTTGGACTGGCCGAGTGTCCGCGGAAAACTGGTGAGTACCGAAGATGCATTTGCCAGCACCCACCACGGTGAAGCGCCGATTGTCGTCATGCCTGACATCAACGGAACGCAAGGCTCGGACTCGGAATGTATCCGTACCAAGAATGGCAAGAGCACCGAGAACTATCTCAGCTCCGATGTCGTCTCCTGGGTGCGTACCCACTTTGCAGCTGCGGTCGGAACGCAGAAATGGTGGATCGCCGGCTTGTCCGAGGGCGGAACGTGCTCGTTGATGCTCGCGATGCGCCACCCGCGCACCTATTCAGCATTCGGCGACTTCTCCGGTCTCGCCAACCTGAGTGTGAGTGGTCTGAAGACCGCGGCTTCGAACGAGCAGCTGTACAGAAGTGATCCGGTCGCTATGCGCACACATGATCCGCTGTGGCTACTGACGCATCGGCGCTACCCCGATCTACGTGGATGGTTCGAGTGCGGTGATACAGACCACGTGGTCTACGCCGCTCAGGCGCGGCTCGTTGCTGCCGCCAGGACTGCCCATATCCCGGTGCATGCATCGCTGTATGCCGGTAGTCATTCCTGGGCGGTATGGAGCGATGCCCTGAAGTTGATGTTGCCGTGGTTGTGGAATTCAGCACCCGCCGTGCCGGGGCACTCGACGTGAGGGACTGACAGGGCGACCGAATCCTGTTCACCGGTCCCAACGCGTGCTTCGTCATGCCAGGATCGAGCTCATGCAGGGTCCTCCGCCGTACTGGCGTCAGCGCACCGATTCAGCCTTCCAACCTGATGGTCGCAAGATCGCTCTCACAGTGTGGGGGTGGTCGTGGACCTCGGAAGAGGATGCCGAATCCATTGCTGCAGAACGGCTCACGACGGCCTTCGCCAACTTGCACGCCGGAGCGGAACGCGAGAACTACTACCCCCGGCTGCCCTTGCGCGAGGAAATACTGCGGGAGGTGAGCAGCACGTCGGGGCAGTTGCTCGCGGTGGTCACCCGCAACCGGTACGGAGCGGAGGTCCTGTGCACGCAGGCCGTCGTCATCGCCGATGTCGACCTTCCCGCGCAGCGTCGGTCCCGCGGGCGGCTGCGTCGGATCTTCGGCAGCGGCGCCGAGGACCCTGCGCTCAGCCCCGAAGCGCTGGCACTGCAGCGGATCGCGGCGTACGCCGACCGGTCACCGCAGCGGGGTACGCACGTCTACCGCACCGCCGCCGGGCTGCGCGTCATCATCACCGGTGAGCAGGTCGACCCCAGCTCGCCGGCGGCCACGGACATCCTGGAGCAGTTGGGGACCGACCCCGTGTACCTGCGATTGTGCGCCGCCCACGGCACCTACCGCGCGCGCCTGACGCCCAAACCCTGGCGTTTGCGGCCACCTCAGCAGGCACCCACTGTGCGCTGGCCCTACGGATCCGCTGAAGCACGTCGTCGCGCCGATGCGTGGTTGAAGGACTACTCCGCGGGTAGCGCGGACTACGCCGTGTGCGCCAAGATCGCGTCGCACGGTGCTCCCGCCACCGGTGACCAGGAAGTCGTCCTACGGCTGCACGAGGACGCGACCCGCGTCTCGCAATCGCAGCTACCACTGGCGTGAGCGCAGCGTTCAGGTAAGGGCCACGGCCACCCTGCGCGTCGAGATGTCAGTTTCGGAGGGTCGAGACGCGATGTGACCCTCCGAAACTGACATCTCGGTGAGATCAACCGCTGGTCGGTGGGAGCACCGACTCCTGGCTGGGCAGCTCGTCCTGCTTGACCAGACCGACCGGGCAGGTCATTCCGTTGGGGCCGTGGTTGCAGTAGCCGCCGGGGTTCTTGTGCAGGTACTGCTGGTGGTACCCCTCGGCGTAGTAGAACTCCCCGGCGGGGGCGAGTTCGGTCGAGATCTCGCCGTGTCCGTGCTGGGTCAGCACTTCCTGGAACGCCGAGCGGGTCGCCTTCGCGGCGGCCTCCTGCTCGGGCGTGGTCCAGTAGATAGCCGACCGGTACTGGGTGCCGACGTCGTTGCCCTGGCGGTATTTGGTGGTTGAGTCGTGGTTTTCCCAGAAGGTCTTGAGCAGGTGCTCGGCATCCGTCTGCTTGGGGTCATAGGCGATGAGAACGGCCTCGGTGTGCCCGGTGCGGCCGGTGCAGGTCTCCTCGTACGACGGGTTCGGCGTGAATCCACCGATGTACCCCGCAGCGGTCGTCACCACCCCGGGCATTTTCCAGAAGAAGCGCTCCGCTCCCCAGAAGCAGCCCATCGCGACGTACATCACCTGGGTGCCTTCGGGCCACGGTCCTTTCAGTGAAGTTCCGAGCACCGCGTGGTCAGCAGGAACGTGCTGCATCGCAGTAGGGCGCCCGGGAAGCGCGTCAGTAGCAGAAACCATCGTGCCAACTCGTCCGAAACCGAAGATCATGTCTGCTTCAACGGATGAACGGTCCAGAACCTTCCTGCAGAAATACGCAACTCTGCTGCCGGGAGAAATGGGTTACCTGCGTCCGGCGTTGCCTGTGAGTGAAGTGGTCCGACCGAGGCCGAAAACAGCGCGAGTTTCCGGTGAATATGCGGCCGGTCGTGTTACGGTCCGAGCACCGTCCCGCCATCCGTGCGCACCTGATGCGACGGTCGGGAACCAGCTTCAGCAGATTGAGGGAAAAAAATATGGGGCAAGCGTCGTTTTGGGGTTCACACAAGCACCAGGTGAGGCGCTGGGCGCCACCTGCTATCTGGGAAGCAGCGCACCGCGTGAAAGTTCGGGCCGCCGGCGGTTCAGCCCCCAGTACAGCCCCGGCCCCCAAGCCCGCGCCGGCTCCCAAGCCCGCCGCGGCCCCGACGAAGGGCATTGACGACATCGAGACGCTGCACGCGTTCTGGCGGCAGCCGGCACCTGTTGACAACGTCCCGTCGACATACACCCAGGTCGAGGGTCGAAGTAAGGTTCTGCTCCAACTCATCTCCGACCTCCCCTCCGACGCGCGCATCCTCGAGGTCGGATGCAACGTCGGCCGCAACCTGGCCTACCTGGTCGACCACGGTTACCCCAACGTCGAAGGGGTCGAGATCAGTCCGCATGCCGTCGAGCTACTGCGCCGCACCTACCCGCAGTTGAGCGACACGACGATTCACGTCGGTGCAGCTGAGGACGTGCTCTCCGGTTTCTCCGACGACAGTTTCGACCTCGTTTTCACGATGGCCGTCATCGAGCACATCCACCCCTCCAGCACGCGCGTGTTCGACGACATCGTCCGCATCGGCAGGTCGGTCCTGGCAATTGAGCCACCCGGGCGTAATTCGCACCGTCAGTACCCGCACGACGTGCCCAAGATCTTTGCATCACGGGGGCTGGAGTTGGTGTCCACCAAGCCGATGTCGGCTTTCCCGGAAACCGCCCACGATTCGGGCATCAGAATCTTCTCGGCCTACCGCTTCGAGCGCGCGGAGTCCGCTGCGACCTGAGCGGCACCTGCTGAGTTATGTCGAGAAAGGGTGCGCAGTGACACTGCGCACCCTTTCTCGTGTGTTCCGGCTCTGGTGCAGGGGTGTGCGGGGTCGACCGATGTGCAATGGCAGAGCTGCACCAACCCGAAGAAGCCGTCCACCCGGACTCTCAGGGGGTGAAGACGCTCGCCAACGCCGTGACGCGTCCACCTGAAACCGTGAAGCGCAGGAGCCCGTTGACGCGCGCAGACATGGCCACTTTGGGGGAGACCACGTACGGAGCGCCCGGGCTGTAAGCCTTGAACAGCACGCCCGAGTTATCGGCGCCCTCTGCCGCAGTCTGCGTGAAGAACCACCCGGGCGCGGTGAAAGAGGTGGTTCCGTCGAGGACCACTGTGGACAACTGGTCCGGTACGACGACCTGCACATCACGACCGACCGGGGTGGTGCAGTAGCCGTCCGGTGCAGAGCAGGTGGCGAGTCGAATCGGTTGCACCTTGAGAGAGCCGTCAGAACTGACACCGTCCAACCGGCCCATCCACGTCCCGTTCGGAAGTGTCGTCCCGCTGTGGGTGGGGGTGCTGTCGACGATCTTGGCGCCGGCTACCCGCTGTGCGGTGAAGACGTTGCTCGAGGTGAGCATCAAGCTGGAACGCTGGGCGTGCCAGTTCCTGATGGTGGGGTTGTGAGTCTGGCCCGCGTTTGAGGCGGCGCTGTCCGGACCCCAGAGGGAAGAGGTCTGAAAGCCGGATCTGGTGAACTTCATCTTCAGCTCGAGGCCGGGGGCGCCGTTCAAGGTGCTGACACCGTGCCCGGACGGCGCCAGAGAGCCGTCTCGTTGTGCGGTGTAAGCCGACCACCCGGAGCGCCCTCTGCCGTATGCAATGGCCTGGCCGGTGCCGTCGCCGGTGAATGCGCCGTCCACGATGAACATGGCGTGTGGGGCGCCCGACAGGAGTGCACCGGTCACGGTGGGGGCGGCTGCGGCCGAGGAGAACACGGGTAGGTGGGGGCTGCTTCCTGCGGGCTTCCAGGTTGTCCCGTCGCCGGTCCAGAAGGCCACCTTGTTCCCTGCCGCAAGAGTTGCCGCCTCGTAAGCCGACCCGACTCTTACGACGGCCGGCGTCGCGTATCCGCTGCGTGCGCGAAGCGATGTGGCGGCAGCCGACGACGAGACCGGACCGCGTGCGGTCGCAGAGGCCGTCGTCGTGGGGGAGGAGGAAGACGAAGCCGAGGTGGTGGTACCTGTAGCGGCGGGAGCGGCGGTCGACGATGACGTCGAGGCGGAGTTGCTGCCCGGGCCGCACGCAGCCAGGCCGAGTAGCAGTGCACCAGCCGAAAGTGTTCGAGTCGTGCGCCGCACTGCGTGCATGAGATTCCCCTTAGAAATTGCCTGATGATGAGTCGCCTTCTCAGACTCCGACCTGCTCGGATGGGTTGGCACCGTTACCAAATCGATTCGTTACCCGCACCGGCCGTCGATAGCCTTGCCCGGTGCTGACTGTGCAAGATGCCCTGCTGACCCTGCAGAAGTTCTGGACCGACCGTGGATGCATGGTGGTCCAGCCCTTCAATACCGAGGTGGGAGCGGGCACGATGAACCCCGCCACGCTGTTGCGAGTGCTCGGTCCCGAGCCGTGGCGGGTCGCGTACGTGGAACCGAGCGTCCGACCCGATGACAGCCGGTATGGAGAGAACCCCAACCGGCTGCAGACGCACACCCAGTTCCAGGTGATCCTCAAACCCGACCCCGGCAACCCGCAGGAGCTCTACCTGGAGTCCCTCGAGGCAATCGGTATCGACCTGGGCGCGCACGACGTGCGGTTCGTCGAGGACAACTGGGCGCAGCCCGCGATCGGTGCGTGGGGGCTGGGCTGGGAGGTGTGGCTGGACGGTATGGAAGTCACCCAGTTCACCTACTTCCAACAGGTCGGCGGCCAGAACCTCGACCCTGTGAGCGTTGAGCTGACCTACGGCATCGAGCGGATCATGATGGCGCAGCAAGGTGTCAGCCACTTCAAGGACATGATCTACGCGCCGGGAATCACCTACGGCGAGGCATTCGGGCAGCAGGAGTACGAGATGTCGAGGTACTACCTCGACGAAGCCGACGTCGAGACCAACCGGGATCTGTTCGAGCGGTTCACGGCCGAGGCGCAGCGGATGGTCGAAGCGCGACTGCCGGTGCCGGCGCATACCTTCGTGCTCAAATCCAGCCAGGCCTTCAACGTGCTCGATTCGCGTGGCGCGATCTCCACGACGGAGCGGGCGCAGGCGTTCTCTACGATGCGCGGGTTGGCACGCGACGTCGCGGCGCTCTGGGTGGAGCGTCGCGCGGAGCTGGACTTCCCGCTGTTGAAGTCCGACAGCGCGCCCATCGTGGCCGGCTCGGCGCTCATGCCACCAGCTGCCGGTGCACAGGAGGAGACGAGCATCGAGGCCGATGCGTCGGCTCAGGACTTCGTGTTCGAGTTGGGGGTGGAAGAACTTCCCCCGCACGTCGTGGAGCAGGCCATCGGGCAGGTCCGCGAACTTCTCACTACCGGCCTCGCCGCCAGCCGCCTGACATCCGGTGAGGTATCGGTGCTCGGTACCCCACGACGGATCGTGGCGCAGGTGCGCGACGTGTCGGCCCGCGAGCCGGACGCGCAGACGCTGCGAAAGGGCCCGAAAGTTGCTGCGGCCTACGACGCCGACGGAAATCTGACCAAGGCTGCCCAAGGATTCGCCCGCGGGCAGAAGGTCGATCCGGCAGGCCTGATCAAGGCGCAATTCGACGGTGCCGAGCACGTTGCGGTGCAGCTCGACCTGCCTGGCCGCGACGTCCTCACAGTACTCGGCGAGATCGTCACCACGGTGGTGACCGGGCTCCGCGCCGACCGCAACATGCGCTGGTCGGATGCCGAGTTGACCTACAGCCGACCCATCCGGTGGGTGGTGGCGTTGTGGGGCGCGCACCTGGTGCCCGCCCAGGCGTCGGGCCTGCGTACCGGACGCACGACGTACACGCAGCGCGGCGACGCCGATCCGCTGGTCCGCATAGAGAACGCACAGACCCTGACCCCGATCCTGGCCGAGCGCGGCATCGTCCTCGATCCGGGCGCGCGACGTGCAGCGGTGATTTCGCAGGCGAGCGCCCTGGCCGAGAAGGTCGGCGGCATCGTCGATTTCGACGCCGAGTCCGATCTGGTGGACGAGATCACCAACCTGGTCGAGGTACCCCACGGCATCCTCGGCGCCTACGAAGAGCGTTATCTGCAGCTCCCCGAGCAGATTCTCACCACGGTGATGCGCAAACACCAGCGCTACCTGCCGGTGCGTGCCGCCGACGGTTCGCTGCTGCCGCACTTCATCACGATGGCAAACGGCTCGTGTGATGACGACGTGGTGCGAGAGGGCAACGAGAAGGTGCTGCGCGCACGGTACGAGGACGCCGCGTTCTTCTACGACGCCGATTTGAAGATGCCGCTCGCCGACCTGCGCGCCGGTATCGCGAAGCTGACGTTCGAGAACCGGCTCGGGTCGGTGGCGCAGCGTGCTGACCGGATCGCCGACGTGGCCTCGGCGCTCGCGGTTGATATCGCACTGGACGATGACCAGCGCCAGACCCTCGCTCGGGCAGGCGAACTGGCCAAGTTCGATCTCTCGTCCCAGATGGTCATCGAGCTGTCATCCCTCGCCGGCACGATGGCCCGGGAATATGCCGCCCGCGCCGGTGAGAGCGCGGCGGTCGCTGAGGCGCTGGCTCAGATGGAGCAGCCGAAGACAGCCGGTGATGCGGTGCCGGCCGGATTGCCGGGCGCGCTGCTGGCGCTCGCGGATCGCTTTGATCTGCTGGCCGCAATGTTCGCGCTCGGCGCGAAACCGACCGGCTCCTCCGACCCGTTCGCGCTGCGTCGCGCGGCGCTGGGTGTGGTCGCGATCCTGCGCGCGCACGAGGCGCTGTCGGCGGTCACGATCAACTCGGGCCTGGCGGTGGCTGCGATCAGGCTTCGTGAGCAGGGGATCGAGGTCAGGGTCGAATCGGTTGATGCAGCAGCGGACTTCGTTGTGGGCAGACTCAAGCAGCAGCTGCGCGACGAGGGAGTGGATGCCAGGATGGTCGATGCAGTCGCGCCGTTGGCAGCGACTCCGGGTCGGGCGCAGGCCGCACTACGTGACATTGCAGCTGCCAGGGTCGACCCGAGGCTCGCGTCCCTGGTGGAGTCGGTGCAGCGCATCACCCGCATCGTTCCGGCCGGTACGGCTGCGGCATACGACGAGACGCTGTTGAGGGACCCCGCCGAGCTCCACCTTGCTGCGATGGTGGCCGTGCTTGCCGACCACCGCAGTGACACGCTCCCGCAGTGGCTGTTGACTGCATCGAACCTCCTGGAGCCGTTGGCGCGTTTCTTCGACGAGGTGCTCGTCATGGCCCCTGACGAGGAGCTACGCGCAGCACGTCTGGGGTTGCTGCAGACCATCGTGGACCGGGCCCCGGGCGGTATCGACTGGCAGGCGTTGAACTCGGCGCTGTGAACCGAACGCCGGCAACCCCGTTGCGTGCCAGTCGGGGCCGGTGGCACGGTGGGGTATGGCTTCTCGCGCAAGTAATTTCTGTATCGATGCCGCCGACCCCTACGCGTTGACGATGTGGTGGGGGCAGGTACTTACGGACTTTGTCGTCGATCCTGCTGATGAGATGCAACCGGGGGATGAGGAATGCGGGCTGACCGGCCCCGATGACCGGTATCTGCTCTTCCTGAAGGTGCCAGAGGTCAAGACGGTCAAGAACCGGATGCATCTGTGCGTCCGGCCGGTCGACTGCCCTCGCGACGCGGAAGTCGACCGGATTCTGGCGCTCGGAGCATCGATGGTCGATGACCGACGGGACGGCGAGAAGGGATGGGCGGTGTTGGCCGACCCTGAGGGCAACGAGTTCTGCGTGCTCGGCCCGTACCAGCCGGGCGCCTGAGTCGCACCCGTCGCCGCATTAACCTTGGCTCATGAGCACCGCTGACCACACTGATCGTATTGAGCACGGCTTCTCCACTCGCGCCATCCACGCGGGGCAGGAGCCGGATCCTCGCACCGGCGCGGTCGTACCCGCCATCTACCAGACCTCGACCTACAAACAGGACGGTGTCGGCGGATTCCGTGAGGGGTATGAGTACTCCCGCTCCGCGAACCCGACCCGCACGGCGCTGCAGGAGTGCATCGCCGACCTGGAGGGCGGGTCGCAGGGGTTTGCTTTCGCGTCCGGCCTGGCGGCAGAGGATGCGATCCTGCGCGGGCTGCTACGGCCGGGTGACCACATCATCATCCCGACCGATGCCTACGGCGGCACGTTTCGACTCGTCGACAAGGTCGTGAAGGCGTGGGGGGTCGACTACAGCCTCGCCAAGGTGGGGCAGGCCGATGCGATTCGCGGTGAGATTCGACCCGGCGTCACCAAATTGATCTGGATCGAGACGCCGACGAACCCGTTGCTCGGTATCGCTGACATCGCGGCCATTGCCCAGATTGCACACGAAGCGGGCGTATTGCTGGTGGTCGACAACACTTTCGCGTCCTCCTACCTCCAGCAGCCGTTGCGGCTCGGCGCGGACATCGTGATGCACTCCACCACCAAGTACGCGGGAGGGCACAGTGATGTCGTCGGGGGAGCCGTCGTTGTCGCCAAGCAGATCGGCGTTCCTGACATGCAGGATGCGTCCGAGCGGATCGCGTTCCATCAGAACAGCCTCGGTGCCGTCTCCGGGCCGATGGACTCGTGGCTCGTGCTGCGCGGACTGAAGACCCTGTCGCTGCGGATGGAGCGACACTGTGACAACGCGGAGAAAGTTGTCTCATTTCTGCAGGGACGCGGGGACGTCACCCAGATCTACTACCCCGGCTTGGATTCCCATCCCGGCCACGACATTGCTGCTACCCAGATGAAGCGGTTCGGCGGAATGGTCAGCTTCCAGCTCGCGGGCGGCGAGCAGCACGCCGTCGACGCAATCGGCCGTACGCAGCTGTGGACACTGGGGGAGTCGCTCGGCGGAGTTGAATCACTGATCGAGCACCCGGCTCGGATGACGCACGCCAGCGTCCGAGGCACCGAGCTGGAAGTGCCCGGTGACCTGATCCGGTTGTCTGTCGGCATCGAGGACGCGGTCGACCTGATCGCCGATCTCGAGCAGGCGTTGGACAGCTGAGTGACCTGTCCAACGGGAAAGGCCTGAGAGACCCGAGAGGCATGGCGCTCTCGCAGAGGGATGGCACTCGCTGTCGGCGCCGCGTGGCACGATGTCGCCCGCAGCTTTTACAACGACTGACCAGGGTGCGTGCGGTAGCAGGTTTGCCGCCAAGGAGGAGGTTGGCATGGCGGACGCTGTCGTCGCCCATGATCTGGTGAAGCATTACAAGGCCGTCACGGCCATCGATGGGGTTTCCCTCAGCGTGCCCGAGGGCAGCGTGCTCGGCGTGCTCGGTCCGAACGGGGCCGGCAAGACGACGACCGTCCGGGTCCTGACGACGTTGATCCGGCCCGATTCGGGCTTTGCAACGGTCGCCGGGCACGACGTCATCAAGGATCCCGCCGCGGTCCGTCGGTGTATCGGGGTGTCCGGCCAGTACGCCGCAGTCGATGAGTACCTCACGGGCTATGAGAACTTGGAGATGGTTGGTCGCCTCTACCACCTGCCCAAGGCGCAGGCGCGCGCGAGGGCGAGGGAGTTGCTGACCCAGTTCCGGCTGGACGATGCAGCCGATCGACCGGCCAAGGGATATTCGGGCGGGATGCGTCGCCGGCTGGATCTGGCCGGAGCACTGGTCGCGCGACCACCGGTCATCTTCCTGGACGAACCCACGACGGGTTTGGATCCACGTAGTCGGGGCGATATGTGGGACGTCATTGCGACGCTGGTCCGCGAGGGCACCACCGTGCTCTTGACCACTCAGTACATGGAGGAAGCCGACCGGCTCGCCAACAACATCATCGTTGTGGATCGCGGGGTCGTGATCGCCGAAGGGACGGCGGACGAGCTGAAGGTGCAGGCCGGTGGGGAGCGCCTCGAGGTGACGGTGACCGATCCGGCGCGGCTGGCCGAGGCGACAATGCTGCTGGCCGGAATCGTCGACGCGGAACCCACTGCTGACGAGCACACTCGTGCCATCACGGTGGGCGTCACTGGCGGGACCAAGGATCTACTGGTCGCCGTCCGCCGACTGGACGACGCTGGTATCGAGGTGCAGGACATCGGTATCCGACGTCCGACCCTGGACGATGCATTCCTGGCGATGACCGGTCACGTAGCTGAAGAAGAGGCCGACGAAACGAAGAAGAAGACCAAGAAGAAAAAGGGGGAGCGGTAATGAATACCTTCATTTCCGATGGTTTGACGATCGCCCGACGCAACCTCATCCGGATCAAACGGGTCCCCGATCTGATCATCTTCACCACGTTGCAACCGATCATGTTCGTGCTGCTCTTCGGGTTCATCTTCGGCAGCCTTGCGGGGCCGGGCAATGCCAGCGGGTACCGGGAGTTCCTGATCGCCGGCATCTTCGCGCAGACCATCATCTTCGGCGCGACGATCACCGGATTCGGGATGGCCGAGGATATGCAGAAAGGTGTTATCGACAGATTCCGCACGCTGCCGATGCACCCCGGTGCCGTGTTGTTCGGGCGCACCATCTCCGATGTGCTCAACAACGTCATCGTGCTGGTGGTGATGTCACTGACCGGTCTGGTGATCGGGTGGCGCATCCGTACCAATGTCTTCGACGCAGCGTGGGGCTTTGCCCTGATGTTGTTGTTCGCCTACGCCGTGAGCTGGTTGTTCGCCTACGTGGGGTTGAAAGTTCGCGCCCCCGAGACCGTCAACAACGCCTCATTCATGGTGATTTTTCCGTTGACGTTTATTGCGAACACCTTCACCAGTGCTCAGAGCCTGCCCGGCCCGCTGAAGCTCATCGCCGGCTGGAACCCCGTGTCGACCATCACCCAGTCGGCTCGACAGCACTTCGGCAACCTGTTCGCGCTGAAGGTCGCCGACACGCCGGCCGAACAGCTGAAGGCCATCCGATACACGTGGGCCCTGCAACACCCGGACATCTACACACTCATCTGGGTGGTGGCGCTGCTCGCGATCTTCGTGCCGCTGTCCACTGCGACCTACAAGAAGGCCGTCGCCAAGTAGCGGGTGCGATGTTTCTGACGATGTCGGGTTGCAACTTGTGCCGAGGGTGCGGCAATAGCAGCACCCTCGGCACAAAATGCAACCCGAGCCGAACGCACCGGCTGGGCGGGCACGTTCGGCTCCCGAGGCTGTGAGGTGGGTCAGCTCATTGTGAGGACGACCCGGAACCGGGCGTCGCCACTCATCATCCGCGCGTAGGCCTCGGGTGCCTGCTCGAGTGGGTAGGTCTCGATGGTCGGTCGAATGTCCTGCAGGACGCTGAAGTGCATGGTGTCCTCGGAGTCCTTCGACGTGCCCGACGCATGCCCGATGACCCCGGTGCTGCCTGGGATCAAGGCAAACGGGGGGATCTGCATCGGGTCTGCCGAGGCACCGATGACCAGCATCCGCCCACGCGGCGCCAGACCGCCGACCGCGGCACTCATGGCGTCCGGCGCGGTCACCGTGGCCAGGATCGCGTGTGCGCCGCCGAGGGCCTGCAGTTCCTGCGCGACGTCGGAGGCGGTGGAGTCGATGTAGTGATGGGCTCCGAGGGCGGTCGCCCGCTCCTTCTTGTCGGTACCGCGGGCGATGGCAACGGTCTCAAAACCCATGTGCCGGGCGTACTGCACCCCCAGGTGTCCCAGCCCACCGATGCCCAGAATGGCCACCAGATCGCCTGGCCGGGCACCGCTCTCGCGCAGCGCATTGAACGTTGTGATGCCGGCGCACAGCAACGGGGCAGCATCCTGTGATGCCAGCTCGTCCGGAATCGATGCGAGCGCACTGACCGGCACCACGACGTGATCGGCATAACCACCGTCATACGCGATTCCGGGCACCTGACCGTTGGGGCAACTGATGAAGTCGCCGCGTCGGCACGAGTCGCAGTGCCCGCAGTTACCGCCGAACCAGCCGACACCGACACGCTGGCCGATTTCCCAGTGGTCCACGCCGTCCCCGACGGCTTCGATGCTTCCGGCGATCTCGTGGCCGGGCACCCGCGGATACTCGATCCCCGGCATCCCACCTTCGACGGTCATTGCATCGGAGTGGCACACCCCGCAGGCCTCGACCCGCACCAGGACCTGCCCCCGAGCCGGCTCGGGCAACTCTCGCTCCGTCAACTCCAATGGCTGGCCCGGACCGGATACCTGCACAACACGTGATCGATTGCTCATGACAACCAGTTAAGCACCGCCTGAGAGCATGCAAAGACCCCCGGTCGCGAGATGCGCTGCCGGGGGTCTTCGCGTGTTCGTTGGAGGTTATCTGTAAGCGGCTACATCAACGATATCGACGGTGACCGTCTTGCCGTTCGGCGCTTCATAGGAGGTGCTTTCGCCGATCTTCTTACCGTTGATCGCAGCACCGAGGGGTGACTTCTCGCTGTAGACGTCCAGGTCGTCGGAATCGCCGACGATTTCGCGACTGCCGAGCAGGAAGCGCTCGGTTTCGCCGAACATGGTGACCGTCACCACGGTGCCCGGGGTGACGGTGCCTTCCGCCCTGGCGGGGCCGCCCACCACGGCGTCGCGTAGCAGGGCATCCAGCTGTCGAATGCGTAATTCCATCTTGCCCTGCTCTTCGCGGGCAGCGTGGTATCCGCCGTTCTCCTTGAGGTCACCCTCCTCTCGGGCTTCTTCGATCTGGCGGGAGATATCTGTGCGGCCTTCACCGGTCAGGTGGGCGTACTCAGCCTTGAGCCGGTCGTAGGCCTCCTGGGTCAGGAAGCTGGCTGTAGTGCTCGTCACGGACCTTCTCCTTGCTGTGGCGACTGGTGCTGAATGTGGTGTTCAGCGCGGGTTGAAGCCCGTTGCTTACCGGGGCGGAGGTCCCGCGCCGGGTAACGAACTGGCCCGGACCCACGAAGCAATGAAACCTCAGAAGAGGTTACGGTGCGCCGGGGAACCGGACCGGACGTAAACATTCACCCTAGCGTCTGCTGCTCAAATGTCACATCGACTCCGCTTGACCGGATAGCCGTGACGATCGGTAGGTGTGTCAGCTGTACACGCATTTGTCGACGGTTCCGGTCACGGCGCGCGTCACAGTGCGCACAGTTCTGGTGTAGCGCACTGAGTTGTAGGAGCTGGCTGGTAATTGAACAGTGGTGACGCCGACCTGGGAGTGGTTGATGTCCTGAGCTTCGATGGTGCAGGTAACGGGTCGGCCGTTCTGGTTGGTGACGTCGAAGATCACCTTCACCTGAGTGTCGCTGACCACATCGTTTCCGGCGTCCGACCATTGCACTCCGCTACTGGCGGCGAGTCCGAACCACACGGCGATCGCACTCATCACGATCACACCGATAGTGCCGATCACCCACCACTTGCCCTGACCGGCTGCGGGCGTGGGTAACTGCATGGGATGAGACACTAGGCGGTGTCCCAAAAACGAATTCAATGAGGTGGCAATGACGACCGGCAGCCTGCGTCTGATGGCAGTGCATGCGCATCCCGATGACGAGTCCAGCAAGGGCTCGGCGACGATGGCACGGTACGTCGCGGAGGGGCACGACATCATGGTTGTGTCCTGCACCGGCGGTGAGCGCGGCGACATCCTGAACCCCCGGTTGAAGGATGATGCGGAAATCCTGCGGGATCTGCCGCAAGTTCGCCGCCGTGAGATGGCGGAGGCACAGGCGATCCTGGGTATTCAGCACACCTGGCTGGGCTTTGTGGACTCCGGTCTGCCTGAAGGTGACCCGCTTCCGGAGCTGCCTGCCGGGTGCTTTGCCCTCGAGCCGATGGATGTCACCACGGAAGCGTTGGTGCGGGTAATCCGTCGATTCCGTCCGCACGTGATGACGACGTACGACGAGAACGGTGGCTACCCCCACCCAGACCACATCATGTGCCACAACGTGTCGCTGGCGGCGTTCCGAGCGGCCGGGGATCCGGAGAAGTTTCCGCACGCGGGGCCCGCGTGGCAGCCGCTCAAGCTGTACTACGACCGCGGATTTTCGCGCGGCAAGATGTTGGCGATGCACGAAGCGTTACTCGCCTCAGATCGGGAGTCGCCGTTCGGCGAATGGATGAAGCGCTGGGAGAACCGCCCGGAGGGGCGTGTCACCACCCATGTCGAATGCGGCCGGTATTTCGGGGTGCGCGAGCGGGCACTGCTGGCACACGCGACTCAGATCGACCCGGACGGATCGTTCTTCGCACTGTCCCCGGATGAGCAGGCCGCGGTCTGGCCGACCGAGGAATGGGATTTGGCCGTGTCCTACGTCCCGGTCCCCGCAGAAGAGGACGATCTGTTCGCTGGACTGCACAATGGTGCCGCCCAGGCGGATCGATTGTCGCAGGAGCATGTTGGTCCGCATGCCGCGCCGTTGACTGACGACGTCGTTGCTCGAGTAATACGAGAGGCAGCCCATGGGTGAAGCAGAAGCAACCAATGTCACGGCAGGAATCTGGGGGTTCCTGACCCTGTTCGCCCTGGCGATGGTCTGCTGGTTCCTCTACCGGAGCATGAGCGGGCATCTACGCAATGTCCGATTGATGCAGGAGGCCGAGGACAAGGCTGCAGAGGATGAGAAAGCCACCGCAGCCGGGTCGCCCGGTGATGGATTGCCGCCCCGTCGCTAGTGCGCTGCCCCGTTCCCTGGTGCAGTGGGCGGCGGCTCAGGCCACGCCGGCGTGGGAGTAGATAGCCATCGAGGCTGCGATGTAGTGAGCCGCAAAGGCCAGCACGGTGAAAGCGTGGAACACCTCATGGAAACCGAACCAGCGTGGTGACGGGTTGGGTCGTTTGATGCCGTAGACCACGGCGCCCAGGGTGTAGAGAACTCCGCCCGTGGCAATGAGAGTGATGACGGCTGGTCCGCCGGCGCGCATCATTGGCCCGAAGTAGAAGACCGCGACCCACCCGAGCGCCACATAGATCGGGGTGTACAGCCACCGCGGGGCACCCACCCAGAACACCCGGAAGAGCACGCCGCCGAGTGCACCGGACCAGACGATCACCAACAGTGAGGTCGCCTGGGCCCTGTTCAAAAGGGTGATCGCGAATGGCGTGTAGCTGCCGGCGATGATCAGGAAGATATTGGAGTGGTCCATCCGCTTCAGCACGCCGCCGGCCCTCGGGCCCCAGGTGCCGCGGTGATAGATCGCCGACGTAGTGAACAGCAGCAGCGCCGTCACTCCGAACACGATCGCTCCGACCCGAGGACCACCCGCCGGTGCCAATGCGACCAGCACGACGCTTGCCGCGAACGTGAGCGGCACCATTCCCAGGTGTAACCAGCCGCGCAACTTGGGTTTGACCGAACGCAGTAGTTCGGCGGCATCCTGGGCGGCGGTTTCGAAGGCCTCGCTGATGGGTTGGATCACGGGTTCGATCCTAGGCCTGCGAACTGTGTACAGAGCCGGGATCGGTGAATTCGACGAGGGCGTCCGGGCACCCGATGAGATCCTCACGGGCCTGATCGACGCAGGCGGGCCCATCGGGGCGGACTACCCTTGCCCCCAGTCGGTGGTCTGGGCCGAGAACCGATGCGGAGGGCGACGAAATGGGGCGTGTTCGCGACCTTGCCTACGGTGTGTACGAACGCCGGTTGGCGCGCTCCCTGCCGAGTGCGGATCTACCGCGACACGTGGGCGTCATGCTCGACGGGAACCGGCGATGGGCCCGGAAACAGGGCACCGACACGGCCTCGGGCCACCAGGCCGGTGCGGACAACATCGAACCGTTGCTCACCTGGTGCGAAGAAGTCGGTGTCGAGGTCGTCACCCTGTGGCTGTTGTCCACCGACAACCTGCACCGCCCGGCCTCGGAGCTCACGCCACTGCTGGCCATCATCGAGTCGGTGGTCGCGGACCTCGCAGCCCGGGGAAGGTGGCGCCTGCACCCGGTCGGCGCACTCGACCTGCTTCCGGATCGCACTCGGGACGTACTGACCGATGCCGCGCTGAAATCACAGGATGCCGACGGACTGATCGTGAATGTCGCTGTCGGGTACGGCGGACGGCAGGAGATCGCTGACGCCGTGCGGGCGATGTTGCAGGAGCATGCTGCCCAGGGGGTGACGATCGAGGAACTCGCGCAGATTCTGGACGTGGAGCACATCTCGGCGCACCTCTACACCAAAGGCCAGCCGGACCCGGATCTGGTGATCCGCACATCGGGCGAGCAGCGCCTCGGGGGCTTTCTGCTGTGGCAGAGCGCGCACTCGGAGTTCTACTTCTGCGAAGCGTTCTGGCCCGACTTCCGACGGGTGGATTTCTTGCGCGCTCTGCGCTCGTATGCCGAGCGCGAGCGTCGCTACGGCTCCTGACCCGGCCACCGGCGCGTGAGAGTCGCCGCTCTCGCCGATCCGATCCCGATTGGACAGGATCGGATCGGCCGGGCACAGTAGCCACGGTCTCGATTCGGTAACGCTGGATGCTTCAACTCCGATAGAACTCACAGTGGTCGCGAGAAGTGGCCATCTGTTGTCGCACTTCTCCCCCACCGAAAGGCCCCTCAGTCACCATGCCCCGCAACGTCGGTCGACACCGTGCGGCCCGACCCAGTGGTGTTGAACTACTGCGTCGCCCCGCCGTCCTCACCTCTGCAGCGATCGCCACCGTATCCATGGGCGCGACCGCATACGCATCGACGAGCAGCGCGATCGGGGTCGGGAACACCACGGCTCTTACCGCGTCTGCAGTGCTGAGGGCACCGGCCACGGCCAACACCGCCGCAGACGCTGCTGCGAAGGCAGAGCTGGTCAAGCGCGCAGCCACCGCCCGCGATATTTCGGTATCGCGCTCGTCCGCCCAGCGTGCGAAGGTAGCGGCCTCGGCGCGAGCCAACCAGGCTGCTGCCGGAAAATCGGCCAGTGCGGTGAAGGCCGCCGCCAAGGCCAAAGCTGCAGCCGCGCAGGCTGCAGCCGCGAAGAAGGCACAGGCCGCGAAGAACGCTCCCGCAACCCCGGTTGCGGCCACGCCGACCACACCTGTCACGCCGACTACGCCCGCCGCACCTGCCGTGTCCGGTGGAAGCCCGCAGGCGATCGCGGCGGGCATGTTGTCCGGCTACGGGTGGGGCAGCGACCAGATGGGGTGCCTGTCCAGTTTGTGGATGAAGGAATCGGGCTGGAACGCCTCTGCGATGAACGCATCCTCGGGTGCGTTCGGCATCCCTCAGTCGCTGCCCGGTAGCAAGATGGCCAGCGCAGGCGCCGATTGGCAGACCAATCCGGCCACCCAGATCAAGTGGGGATTGGGATACATCAAGTCCTCCTATGGTTCGCCGTGCGGGGCGTGGGCGCATTCCCAGGCAACGAACTGGTACTGAGCCGGTCCGTTTCCTCGACGGTTCACTGATGGCTGGCCGGGTTGTGCGCAGGATGTCTGGGGTAATGAGATGTTGATGGGCAAGAAGTGGCTGGGTCCGGTTTTCTGGGCCGTGGCGCTCCTACTCGCCGTGCTCGCCGCGATCATCGGTGCGCGGTGGGGTCTGTCGCAGGCTCCGACCTTCGCGGGCGGCGACAACGACGGGACCCCCGCGACGTCGGCGTCGCGCGCCCTCTACACCGTCTTCGGCGCGGTGATCTGCGGCTTGGCAACCCTGGCCCTGGCGTCCGGGATCTTCTTCCTGCTGTGGGCGCGCGACCGACGTGGACGTGTCGACGACGGTGAAGATGCCCATCAGCCAAGCGATATGGACCTGTCCGAGGTCCAGGGGATGTTCGACGCCGACGAGGACCGCGTCGACCGAGCCGACCAGAGCTAGTTACAACTTGCGCAACCGGATCCGCCGCACGTCGTGGCCGGATCCTTTGGTCAACACCAGACTTGCGCGGCTGCGGGTGGGTAGCACGTTCTCGACCAGGTTGGGCCCGTTGATGTCCGACCAGATCCGCTGGGCCTGAGCGCGGGCCTGCTCGTCAGTGAGCGCGGCATAACGATGGAAGTACGACGCGGGATCGGCGAAGGCCGTCTCGCGAAGCGCCAGGAACCGGTCGACATACCACCGACGGATGTCCTGCTCGCGTGCATCGACGTACACCGAGAAATCGAAGAAGTCCGACAATGCCAAACTGCTTCCGCGCCCGGTCTGCGGCATCGGAGCGGCCAACACGTTGAGACCTTCGATGATCAGCACATCGGGCCGGTGGACGACGATGTGTTCGCCGGCGACGATGTCGTAGGTCAGGTGGGAGTAGACCGGTGCGGTCACCTCAGAGACGCCCGACTTGACCGCTGCGACGAAGCGCACCAGCGATCGCCGGTCGTAGGACTCCGGAAACCCTTTGCGCCCCAGCAGGCCGCGGCGTTCCAGCTCCGCGTTCGGAAACAGAAAACCGTCCGTGGTCACCAGCTCCACCCGGGGGGTCCCCGGCCATCGTGCGAGTAACTCGCGTAGGACCCGGGCTGTGGTCGATTTGCCGACGGCCACCGATCCGCCGACGCCGATCACGAACGGCACTTTGGCAGGTGCTTCGCCCAGGAAGCGGCCGGTCACCCGGTGCAGACCCCGGGTGGCGTCGACGTAGAAACTGAGCAGACGGGACAGGGGCAGATAGACCTCCTCGACCTCCAGCAGATCGATACGGTCCCCGCTGCTGCGCAGTCTTCGCAGATCCGCCGCGTCCAAGCTCATCGGCGAGGTGTCGCGCAGGTGTGCCCACGCTGCGCGGTCCAACTCGACATACGGACTGACGACCTCGGTTGCGCGCGACACGGGCACATTCTTACTGCTTCGGCGGTGATCTGGCAGCATCCGTCCCAGATACGCGGCGCAACGGGCAGCTGTGTAGGCAATAAGCTGCGCGACATGTGCGGAATTGTCGGATATGTCGGTCGATCCGACGATGGTCAGGCTCTCGATGTGGTCATGGAGGGCCTACGCAGGCTGGAGTACCGGGGGTATGACTCTGCCGGGGTGGCCCTGGTCGAAGGCAACGGCGCCGCCCCTCATGTGCAGGTGCGCAAGAAGTCCGGCAAGCTCGCCAACCTGCGGGAACTGATTCAGGTCGACCCGCCGGCCCCCTCGCGTACGGCTATCGGTCACACCCGGTGGGCGACCCACGGCGGGCCTACCGACGAAAACGCCCACCCGCACCGCGGCGGCACCGACGGCAAACTGGCGCTGATCCACAACGGAATCATCGAGAACTTCCACCCCATGCGGGCCCGGCTGCTCGAAGCGGGAGTGACCTTCGAGAGCGAAACCGACACCGAGGTCGTCGCGCAGTTGCTCGCGCAGGAGTACGACGGGGACCTGACGCAGGCCATGCGCGCCGTGGTTTCCCAGCTTGACGGCGCCTTCACGCTGCTCGCGGTGCATGCCGACCACCCCGGAGTGGTGGTGGGTGCCCGACGCAACAGTCCGCTCGTCGTCGGTCTGGGGGACGGTGAAAACTATCTGGGCTCCGACGTGGCGGCTTTCATCGGCCGCACCCGCGACGCAATGGAGTTGGAGCAGGACCAGATCGTGACCATCACCCCGGATTCGGTGCAGGTCATCGGGTTCGACGGTGCGCCCGCGCAGGGCAAGAAGTTCCGCGTCACCTGGGATGCAGCAGCTGCGGAGAAGGGCGGATACGACACCTTCATGGAGAAGGAGATCCACGACCAGCCGCAGGCCGTCGCGGACACGCTGCTCGGGCGGACCGACGAGGACGGCCGGCTCATGCTGGACGAGCTGCGCATCCCGGAAGAGAAACTACGCAACATCAATCGGGTAACGATTGTGGCGTGCGGAACCGCGGCGTACGCCGGGATGGTCGCCAAATACGCCATCGAGCACTGGTCGCGAATCCCCGTGGAGGTGGCGCTCGCGCACGAGTTCCGTTACTCCGATCCGATTGTCGGAGACCGCACCTTGGTGGTCTCCATCAGTCAGTCGGGGGAGACGATGGACACTGCGATGGCCGTCAAGCATGCCCGCGACCTGGGTGCGCTTACCATCTCGATCTGTAACACGCACGGTTCGACGATCCCGCGCGAATCGGACGCAGTGCTCTATACCCACGCCGGTCCGGAGATCGCCGTCGCATCGACCAAGGCCTTCCTGGCCCAGATCACCGCGTGCTACGTGCTCGGGCTCTACCTTGCCCAGTTGAAGGGCTCGGAATACGCCGACAAAGCGCGCGACGTATTGGCCGAGCTGCAGGAGGTGCCCGCGAAAATCGAGGAGCTGCTGGGTCGGTTGGACCGGGTGAAGGAGATCGCCCACTTCATGGCCGACACCCGCTCGGTGCTCTTCCTGGGCCGCCAGGTCGGATTCCCTGTTGCGATGGAGGGTGCGTTGAAGCTGAAGGAGCTGGCATACATCCACGCCGAAGGATTTGCCGCCGGCGAGCTCAAACATGGTCCGATCGCGCTGATCGAGCCCGGTCAGCCGGTGTTCGTCATAGCTCCCGGCCCGGATACGCCCTACGGCCTGCACGGCAAGGTCGTCTCCAACATCCAGGAGATCCGCGCGCGCGGCGCGCGCACCCTGGTCATCGCCCAGGACGGCGACGAGGCAGTTGTGCCGTTTGCGGACGAGGTCATCAGGGTGCCGCGTACCAGCCCGATGCTGCAACCGTTGTTGACCGTGGTGCCCCTGCAGGTGTTCGCGCTGGAGCTTTCGACGGCCAAGGGGCTGGATGTGGATCAGCCGCGCAACCTGGCCAAATCTGTCACCGTCGAATGATCGGAGTGCCTCGGTGATCGTCGGTATCGGGGTGGATGTGGTCGAGATCGCGCGCTTCGCGTCCACGATCCAGACCACTCCGGCATTACGCGCTCGGCTCTTCACGCCGTCCGAGCGGGGCCTACCGATGCATTCGCTGGCCGGGCGGTTCGCGGCGAAAGAGGCGCTCGCCAAAGCGTTCGGTGCTCCCGGCTGGTTGCGGTGGCACGACGCCGTCGTGGTGGTCGGCCCGGCGGGTGCGCCTTCCTGGGAGCTGACCGGGACTCTCGCCGCGCGAGCGCTTGAGCTCGGTGTCCTGGCGACGCACCTGTCCATCTCGCACGACGGCGGCCTGGCCACCGCCATGGTCGTCGCCGAAAAATAGTCGCCGCACCTACCGTCGTCTCATGCCCACCCAGCGCACCTCCATCAGCTCGTTGCCGGGGCGGACCCCGCCGATACTGTTCTGGTCCTGCTGCACGGTTCGGACGGCACCGAAACCGACCTACTACCCCTGGCCGCCGCACTAGCGCCCGGCGCGACGAAGCTCGCGGTGCGTGTCGGTTCCTGCACGATCTGTCATCGGCGCAGCGCGCTGACCTGCGGTGTGACGAGATGTCGAGACGCGTAAATTCTCATCATCTTTTCTCAATCCTCAACTCGCCGGTGTGTCTATTTCGCCTCACGGAAGATCCAGGTCTGCTGGGACGAAGTCCGCTGGCCACCTCGCGTTGGCCAGCAGAGTCGCTGATCCGATTGTTTAGGACCTCAAAGCGCACGCGACCGTCGCACAACGCCGTACCGAATATCCCTCGTTGAGCGAGATTTTCACCGAACAGGGCTTACGGCACTACCGGCCCCAGTGCCCGCCGGGACTGGTGACTGACGGCGGATGCGCCGGTGGTGGTTCCTCCATCGGAGGGCCTGAGCGGGGGCCCAGCGCGGGTTTGATGAAGACCGATCGCCGGGGTTGGGGAGTTTAGATCGCGGGTAGTCGGACGGTGAATTCGGCGCCTTGTCCTGGGCCGTTGCTGGTTGCGGTGATTTGTCCGCCGTGAGCCTCGACGATTGCTTTGGCGATGCTGAGCCCGATGCCGGAGCCTGCGTGCGCGCGGGTACGTGCGGGGTCTGAGCGGTAGAAGCGTTCGAAGACGTGGTTGAGGTGTTCGGGCGCGATGCCGTGGCCGTTGTCGGTCACCACGTACTGGACCCAATCTCGTTGTAGGGAACAGGTGATCCGTACGGTGCCGCCGGGTGGTGTGTGTCGCAGGGCGTTGTCGAGCAGGTTGGTCAGTACCTGGCCGATTCGGTCTGGATCGCCCAGGAGTTGGGCGTTGGTGTCCAACAGGGTCTCCAGCGCCAAGCCGGCGGCTGTGAAGCGGTCGGCTGCGGTTTGGGCCGCACTGTGGGCGATGGTGGAGGCGGTAATGGGCCCGCGGGTGAGGTCCAACGTGCCTTCCTCGGCGCGTGAGATCGCTGAGATGTCCTCTGCGAGGCGGCTTAACCGGTGGGTACTGAGCCGGATCACGCAGAGGGTGTCCTCGTCCAGGGTGCGCACACCGTCTTCGACTGCTTCCAGGTGAGCTTCAACGGTGGCTAATGGGGTGCGCATCTCGTGGGCCAGGTCCGCCATCATCCGACGCCGGGTGGTTTCGGTGGCTTGCAAACGTTTCGCGAGGGCGTTGCTTGTCGCGGCCAGGACGGCGAATTCTCGGCCTAGCCCGGGGTCGGTGACGCGGGCTTCGTATTGTCCAGCGGCCAGGTGCGCGGACGCGGTAGCTACTTGAGCGATGGAGCGCTGCACCCGGTGGGAGAAGTACCACGTGACGCCCAGGGCGGCCAGGGTCGCTGCGATCACCGCGATCGAGATCGAATAGGCGAGGGAGGAGGTGAAGGCACTTTCCACGTAACGGGTTTCGGAGGCGTTGCGGGAGATACCTGCCAGGTGCAGGTGGTCACGGAAAATACCGGGCCCGATGATCGCGGCGACAACCCACGTGGTTACCGCGCCAGCGAGCAGGACCAGCGCTTGAGCGCCCAGCAGCCGGGCCCCGAAACCTGTCCGGAAGGGTTCGCGTTTGCTCATTGCCCGGTTCCCATCCGGTAGCCGACACCGCGTACTGTGCGCACAAACCGGCTACCGGATGCATCATCTTTGAGTTTGCGTCGCAAATGCCCGATGTGGACATCCACCAGGTGCTCATCGCCCACCCAGCCCGGTCCCCACACGTGGTCGATGAGCTGATGCCGGGTGAAGACGATCTTGGGTCGTTCAGACAACGTCGCCAGCAGGTCGAACTCGGTACGGGTCAGTGATACCCGCTCACCCTGCAGCCAGACCTCACGCCCCGCTCGGTCGATACTGAGCGTTCCGAAGGAATCAGGGCGCACCACGGTGGTGTCATGGTGGGAACGCAGACGCGGCCGGCGCAACATGACCTGTACGCGGGCCATCAGCTCGCGGGGGCTGAAGGGCTTGGTGAGGTAGTCATCCGCGCCCACCGAGAGCCCGATGAGGGTGTCCACTTCCTCACTGCGCGCGGTCACCATGATCACGTACGCGTCGCAGAAAGTACGAAGTTGGCGGCAGACCTCGACCCCGTCCAGGCCGGGCAGGCCGAGGTCCAGGACGACCACATCGGGATCGATCTCTCGCGCGAGCTGTACCGCCTGCAACCCGTCGCCGGTGCAGGAGGCATCGAAGCCGTCGCGTTCGAAATAGTTCACGAGCAACCCGGCCAATGCTGCCTCGTCCTCAACCACCAGGGCTCTCATCCCCGACCGCGGCTTCGCGGGAGCAACCGTCGCTGCGGCAGCCTGGACTCCCGCCGGGTGACCCGAGCTTGTAGGCGACATGGCCCCCATGGTGCCAACACGGCCCCCGGGCAGCGTGCCGTTATGCCACCCCGCGGGACTTCTTCAACGAACCTTCACACAACCACAACCGGATGAGTAGGGCGCGCGGGCCATGATGGAAGAAATTCAGGCAGTTGAAAGAAGGGTGTCGCTAATGATGGGCTGGTACGGAAATGGCATGGGCACAGGAGGCTGGGTCGTCATGGTTGTGGTGATGGCGCTCTTCTGGGGCCTGGTGATCTTCGCGGGCGTCATGATCTTCCGCGGTAGCGGCAAGAGCCGCAGTGGCGGTGTCATCCAAGACCGTGGCGCGCTCGGGATCCTCGATGATCGTTTCGCGCGGGGCGAGATCAACCGCGAGGAATACGAAGGCCGCAAAGCCGCCCTCCGCGGCCGCTGACCACGACGACTCAAGGACCGGCACACCGCCGACGCCCAACGGGCACAAAACCGTCCTCGCCATCACGCCGGACCAGCCCGGCCCGGCCCGGCTCATGCCCTGCTTCAGCCAGGGGCAACATTCCCGACCGGTACGGCCGCAGGTAAGCCAGCGATTGCAGTGAAACTCCACCGATATCGAACCCCGAGAACGTCATGCAGTTGGTGTTTTACCTGGTCAGGGACGATCCCGACGTGCAGTCGCAGTGTGGGGGGACCTCTCACCGCCACGAAGGGACGAGGTCCAGAGCACGGCCAGATACCTGGGCAGGTATGTCCGCCCCCCCCGCAGCATCGAGATGGAGACTGATGACCGTTGCAAATTCGGGCCTGATGTGGGTCTGGCCCGGCGTGCTACTGCTGAGTGTGGCGGTGCTGGTGTGGGGCCTTGCGCTTCTGCGACGCGCCGGCGTCAGACGCCCGGCACGCCGGGTGCCGGGCGGGGGCGATGACATGGCGGGCGCCATCCTCACCGAGCGGCTCGCCCGTGGGGCGATCGACCAGGCGGAGTATGAACAGCGCAGAAGGGTTCTCGATGAGCAGTGAGGTCAGCAGACGACGGGCACTGGCCATCGTGGGTTTCGGCGCGGTGGGGACCATCGTTGGCGGCGTCGGGACGGGGCGCGCCTTCTGGCCCAGCGGTACGTTCTCGGCTCCCACGGGGCAGGGGATGCGCGAACCGGCGAGCCTGGCCAGCTCCAGTGGCGTTCTCGCCGTCACGCTGCGGGCCGCCCGGGGGGTCACCCTCATGGGGCGACATACCCAGGCGTTGGGCTACAACGGCTCTAGTCCCGGCCCGACGCTGCGCGTCCAGCCGGGCGATGTGCTGCGAGTGACCCTGCAGAACGACCTCGCGGGCCCAACGAACTTGCACACCCACGGTCTGCACGTTTCACCCGAAGGCACCAGCGACAATATCTTCCGCTCCATTGCACCCGGATCATCCGCCGGCTACGAATTCCACATCCCGCCCGACCACCCCCTGGGGACGTTCTGGTACCACCCCCATCTGCACGGCAGCGTCGCCGATCAGGTGTTCGGCGGCCTGTTCGGGGCGCTGCTGGTCACCGGGGCGCACGAGCCCAGCGTCACTCGAGACCGTGTCATCGTCATCAGCGACACCACGCTCACCGCCGGTGGGCAGGTCGCGGGGGTGAGCAATGCCCAAGTCATGCGGGGGCGAGAGGGTGACCTCGTCCTGGTCAACGGCCAGCACCAGCCCCGTATAGATGTGACGGCCGGGACCTTGGAGAGGTGGCGCGTCGTCAATGCGTGCACCTCCCGCTTCCTGAATCTGCGCCTGGACGGGCATACCTGGGGGATGCTCGGCTACGACGGGCAAGGCCTGCACGCCCCCTCTGATGAGAAGTCGGTGCTGCTAGCCCCCGGTAACCGGGCGGACCTATTGCTGCGACCCACCGTCGCCGGCACCTTCATGTTGCGCACCGCCGGGCACGACCGTGGTGGGATGGGCATGATGATGGGCGGCGGCTCCGCCACCTCCGCCGAAACCGTGCTGGCCACTGTCCTCATTGGGGTCGGAACCGGTTCAGCGGCCACGTCGTGGCCGTCGGTCGCAGCCGGGCCCCTCGACCTCCGCTCCGCCAGAGTTGATCAGCGCCGCTCGCTCGCCTTCACCATGGGAATGGGAATGGTCTTCGGCTTCGACGGACGCCCGTTCGACCCGGCCCGCATCGACCAACAGCTCTCCCTGGGCACATTGGAGGAATGGACCATCACCAACTCCACGATGATGGACCACCCGTTTCACCTGCACGTGTGGCCGATGCAGGTCACCGATGCCCCGGACAGCGACCCCAACGGGCCACCCGACTGGCGTGACGTGATCATCGTCCCGGCTGGCGGCCGGGTCACGGTCCGCATCCCGGTGCGTGACTACGGCGGGAAGACCGTCTACCACTGCCACATCCTCGACCACGAAGACCTCGGGATGATGGGGCAGGTCCAGGCCCGATGACGGGGCCAACCGCGCAAAGGTTGAGGTCTGCGTGTACTCCCGCAGGGCTTTGTCCACCCCCTCGGGTCCTGTCGCCGCGACTGCACCATCGTTGACAGTGATCCGGCACAAGCTGACCGGGCTGGTTGCACGATGACCTGACGGAAGAGACGCCACGCCTCAGTCCTCAGTCGGCCCCGAGCCGGCCGTAAGCGGATTCCGTTCCGGCCCGCGATCCCTGCCGGTGAAGGAGGACGCCGACGCTGCCCCGAGCAGGCAGACGAATTTGTTCGCAGAGAATCCTCCAGAGACTCACTGCGGCCGTGCGGTCGACGGACTATCCAGGGAAACGATTCAGGGAGACATCATGAGGTCGCACCATGTCCAGGTTGCCTGTGCTCAGGGATCGGAAGACACCGCGCGACAGTTCTACGGCGCTGGCCTCGGCTTGACCGAGGTAGAAAAGCCGGAAGCTGGTCCTCACCGCGCAAGGAGGCAGCACCCTTTGAGTAACCCCGGCCTCGGCGATGTCTGATGCGCCCTCGCCACCCAGAGCAAGTAGAAAGGTTTCACAGGTGGCGTTCTACGAGGAGAAGGTTCTACCCCGTCTGGTCGATGTGGCGCTCGGTCGCCCGTTTGAGAAGACCCGTGCCCGCGTGGCAGGTGGGCTGAGCGGCCAGGTGCTCGAAATCGGGTTCGGCTCGGGTCGCAACATCCCCCACTACCCCGACGCGGTCGCCCATGTCTGGGCCGTCGACCCCTCAGGCACCGCATGGGACATGGCCGCGAAACGGATCGCCACGAGCACTGTCTCCATCGACTTCGTCGGGCTGGACGGACAGCAACTATCACTTTCCGACGCCATCGTGGATCACGTGCTGGTTACCTGGACCTTGTGCACAATCCCTGATGTGGCCCGTGCTTTGCTCGAGATGAACAGGGTCCTGCGTCCCGGTGGAGAACTGCACTTCGTCGAACACGGCCGCGCCGCTGACCCGCGTATGGCCCGATGGCAGGACCGCCTCACACCGACGTGGGAGAGAATCGCTGGCGGCTGCCACCTGAACCGGCCGATACCCGACATCATCGCCACCTCCGGGCTGATGCTCCAGCACCTGACGACGTACACCGTCCCCCGATCCGGACCGTTCGGCTACATGTTCGAAGGCACCGCATCCAAGCCACTCACGGAGGGCTGGACTTCGCGCGACCGGTCCGCGTCGAGCACTATCCGCTTCGACGGGACGATGTGTCAGGTCATACTCCGCACCCGAGAAGCACGCCACCTTGCCGCACGCACCAGCACGTCCACCCCTGTCCCTGCGCACGGCGCCGGACACGCGCCAACCGACATGCGGGAACCACGGCCAAACCGCGTCACACCACGGTCGGGACTTCAGCCTCTTACCCCATCCCAGCCCATCGTTGCAGTCTTGACTAGGCAATCGAGGAACTCTTCGGACCCGCTGCCCGCAACACAACGAGGTATCGCCTGCCAGGGATGCCGGGCGCGCGTCCTGCAGCGGAACCTCTGCGAAGGAGCAGTCTGAGATGTCGGTCAACCAAGCGTGTGAACGCCTTGCCTGGGTCGGAAATTCGTGTGCACCGTGGCCACGCCTGGCGTGGGTCAACGACCCGTGCAACCCTGGTCTCACCGGCCTGGCGCACGCGACGTACGACGGTTCGAAGGTCGGGCTGTGCGGGGCGTACACGCCCTACCTTGGGGAGCCTTGGCCCAGGCTCGGGGAGGACTGGTCATCGTCGTGCTCTCGCTGCCCGACCTGCGCACTTCGTCTCTACTCAAGCCGGGTCTAAAAGCATCGACCGGACAGGTCCGTGTCCGGGCGTCACCCGAGCGTTCCGAGATGAGCTGTTAGAACAGTGGCGATGGTCCACGATTGCTGAGCCGTGTCTCGGCAGATCAGAGGCCGTCCGGGAAGCTGGGTCAGGCCCGTCAACGTGCAGCCGATTCCTCGTCAGCACCACGGTTGATTTAGCTCGTCGTAACGAAGGGCATGAAGCTCGGACCGGTCGAGCCCTAGCCGACCACCCCGGCAACCCACATGCGGAACGGGACCCGGCGTCCGCAGGCAGCAGTTTGGGCTTCGAGCTGATGCGTCCCCAACGCGTGCTCCATACGGGACGCCATGGTGATGGCGGTGGCCGATGAGCGATCGTTGACCGGACAGGAGGTGATCTGTGGCGGTTGGGTACCTGGACCCATTACAGATTTGCAGGATGATGAGCAGATGTCCTCGGCCGCGGAGGTCGTCTCACTCGCCAACAAGCTCGGGGACGCGCTCGACGGAAGTGCCGTCGAGAATGTCCCGGGCGCTCTGCCCCGGCTTGCCGAAATACTGGCTGGTGAAACCGACGCCGAGGTCATCGCCGCGGCTGTGGGAGCACTGGGGCTCGGCTGGGATTTTCAAGCCGCCCAGATCATCCTGGACCACGTTCGTATCGATCATCCGGACGCGGATGTCCGGCTCGCGGTTGCTCAGTCCTTGCCCTGCGGTGTTGATGTCGATGGCCCCGTAGGCGCGGCCGTTATGGAGGCTCGGATCACGTTGACCCGTGATGAGGAGACCGATGTCCGTGATTGGGCTTGCTGTGGCCTGGGACAGATAAACGCGTTCTGCCTAGCAGCGAGAGACGCACTGGCTGCCCGGCTGGATGATGCCGACGATGACACCCGCTGCGAGGCGCTTCTTGCCCTCGCCCAGGCCGGTGACCGCCGCGCGGCTACGGACCTACAACGCCGACTGGCTTTCGTTGACGATGAAATGATTTGTCTGCTGGAGATTCGCGCCGCCGCAGAACTGGCCGACCCCCAGCTTCATCCCCTGCTTTGGCGCCTGAGGGATGAGTGGGCCGGCGATGACGACGAGCTCACCAAGGAGTTCACCACCGAGCTTGCCTGCGCGATCAGCCGTCGCCGACCCGAGCAGAAGGTTCAGGGGAGTACCCACGCACAGTCCTGACGTTCCAACGGGTCGAGCATCCGAACACGTCACCTGTACGTGCTGCTATCTGGCCAGATGAAGACCCGTGGGATTACTCCCTCGAGCAGCAGGCTCAGGATGTCGTCACTTCATACGCGACACGGCACTGAGACCTGATGACTCCATGCGGTGATTCTTCTTCGAGTCCAGTTGTTCAGCTGGCAATAGGTTCCATGATGCGCGGTCATTCAGAGACCGGGTGAGATCTCGTTCGCCCGGCCCAAACCGGGTGACGTCACCGAAGGAACGGTTCAGCGGGCAGCGGTCCAACCGTGTCAGTTAAGGAACCGTGCCCGGTGAACCTGCGACTCCCCGACCAGGGTGGCGGGTTCGTACCGTAGAGGATCCCGTCCCGGTCACTCGTGTGAGTAGGCCGGTTGCATCCATTGCGGCGCGGCGGGTGTGCGCGCGGTGAACCCCGTGGTGACCAGCCAGACGAGCCTGAGCTACCGCGAATTCGGTGATCCTGCCGCACCTCAAGGTCGCCAGCGGTGCGCTCGGTCGACTCGCAGGCGCCGACATAGCGGCGCTGAGCACGGATGTGGCGTAGACCGCAGGCGCGCAAATCGGAGACCCGGTCAATGTGGTGTTGGGCGATGGAACGGTCATCGCACCTCGGCTCGTCGCGACGTATGCCCGGGATCCCGGGTTCGGCGATGTGACGGTCGCGAATGAGGTGCTCCACAGCCACACCACGACCGGCCTGAACAACTATGTGTGCTCCTCAATGTCGAGCGGGCCATTGGGCGCGCGTGCGGTCCGCGATGACAGCATCCGGCTTCTCTGTGTCCGACCGCGGTCAGCTACGCGCGGCCGTCGACCTGTGCCACGCCCACCCTCTCGAAAACATCACCGACCCATCCGGTGGCAGCTCCCTGGGTGGTCGCGAACTGGTCGACGGGCTCGGGCTCAGCGGCGCGTATCCAGTTCCGGACTGGCTGCTTACATCGATTCCTCACCCTGGGTACCGCCCGCAGGACTACACACTGCGGCCCGCACGCGACTGCGCCAACCTGACCGATGGCCAGATCATCGATTTCGGCGACCGGCACCTCAGGATCCTGCGCCTGACTGGCCACAGCCCCGGCAGCATCGCGCGGTACGACGCGACTGACCGCGCACCGTTCAGCGGCGATGTCATCTACGACCTGGACACCGACGAGCAACTCCTGGATGAACTGCGCAGCTCGGACATCGGCGACTACATCGCCAGCATGCATCGGTCGAAGGACCTCGACGTCGACGTCGCTTACTGCGGACATGGGCCGGTGCTGCACTCCGACCGGTTCAACGAGATCATCGAGAACTACCTGCGCGGACGTACCCCGGGTTGACCCGGCGCGGACTCGGTGCGGACTCGGTGCATAGCGGCACCCGACGTCGTTAAGGGGTGATCTCGTCATCCGGCCGCTGTCTCCCAGCCGCCCAGATGGTCAATGTCATGCTGTGGCGCATGAGCGGCGAGACAAGTCTGGCAACGTCACTGGCGATGGCGCTGCAACGTCGGCCAGGGCGATACAGCAGGTGCACCCGGCACGGGCAGCCGTGGGGTTGACGGCGGCCGTTCTCACTGCTTTCACCGCCCTGGCACAACGACCGGGGTGACGAGTCCTGCGATGGCAGTGAGGCGCTGGGCGGCATGGTGAGCAATGCTGCGGGGTGTCCGCCTCGTGCGGGCCTTCGATGCCCGCCTGGGCGGGGTGGACCGAACCTCTAGCACGATCCGGAATGGCCGAAAGGAAGAAAGGGCCGACCGACGGTGATTTCTGACGGTAGTGAGCAGCTGTGGCAGAACACTGCAGCGGTGTCGTTGATCCAACGGCGCACGATGCGGGCTCTGGTTGGCTCCCAGATCGTAGGCGGGGTCGGTGTAGGCGCAGCAGCCTCGATCGGATCGCTGCTGGCGGAGTCGGTGACCCACTCCGAGTCCTACGCCGGTGTCGCGCGCACGGCTGCCACTCTCGGCGCAGCCGCGTTCGGGCTTCCGTTGGCGTTACTGGCGATGAAGACAGGACGGCGCAATGCGCTGAGCTTGGGGTGGGCGTTGTCGGCGGTCGGGGCCGTGGTGTTGGTGGTCTCGGCGACCACAAGCAGCATCGTGCTCCTCATCCTGGGCATGCTGATGTTCGGATCTGGAAGCGCGACGAATCTGCAGAGCCGTTACGCAGCGGCAGACCTCGCCCCGCCGATGCACCGCGCCCGTTCGCTGTCGGTCGTCATCTGGGCCACCACCATCGGGGCGGTCGTCGGCCCCAACCTGGCCGCGCCAGGCGCCGTGGTGGCGGGAGCGTTGCGCATCCCGGAGCTAGGAGGGGCGTTCGTCATTTCAGCGGTCGCCCTGGCACTGGCTGCCGGAGTGTTACGGATCGCACTGCGGCCCGACCCACTGCTGGAGGCGCGCCGTCACGAAGCGGCAGCAGAGCTGAGATCCGGCCGGAAGCCTGCGGCCACCGTGCCCATGCGGGAGGTGTTTCGGTTGATCGCAGTGACGCCCAATGCACGGTTCGCATTCGTGGCCATCGTCCTCGGGCACACCATCATGGGCGCGGTGATGACGATGACTCCCGTGGCGATGACCTCGATGGGAGACTCCCTCACTCTGGTAGGTCTCACCATTAGCGGACACGTCCTGGGGATGTACGCGTTTTCCCCGGTCGTGGGGTGGCTGGCCGACAGGATAGGGCGGTTCCAGGTAATACTCGCCGGACAGGGCGTATTCATCGCTGCGGCCGCCTTCGCGGGGTTGGCCGGTCATTCGATCATCCGGATCAGCGTCGGGCTGTTCCTCCTCGGGTTGGGCTGGTCCTTCGCGCTCGTGTCCGGGTCGACCATGCTCGGTGACTCCGTTGACCCCAACGTCCGTACGGCGGTGCAGGGTACGGCTGACACTGCGATGAACATCGTGTCCGCCGGCGCGGCCGGCGCATCCGGGCTGGTCCTGTCCACCTTCGGGTTCAGCGGTCTGAACCTAGCTGCCGCGTTCCTGATCCTGCCCGTCTTATTCCTTGCACCGACTGTGCTGCGCAACCATCCCTCAGCCGGTACCAACCGACCGGTGCTCCCGGTCGAACCGGCGGTAGTCACCGAGGACACCTTGATCGACAACCCCGCAGACTCCGACGGCACCGCGCTCTGACGCGGTCGTGCGGGACTGTCCGACGACCCGGCCCAGCTGTGCGCAAAACGGGATCCCGTTTCGAGATGGAACTGGCTGCTGGTGCGGTGGTTACGTAGCGAACCTCCACCGTGGCGGGCCCCGGGCTGTCTACCCTTTTGGGAATGGTGATGGTGCAGATGAAGTTGGCGGACGGGTCAGTGGTCCAGGTGCCATCGCCCCGGGTGCCGCCCGCGCCGAGTATCGGGGCCGCCCGCCGCGAGCAGAGCGCCCGGCAGGCGACCCGGCGCCACCGCGTGGCGGGGCTTAACCCAATTTCTGCATTTACCCTCGAGGTCGGCTCGCTGCGCCGGACGCATCTGAATCAGCCCTGGACCCACCACGGTTGGCTCTCGCAGTGCTCCTGGCCCGTGCGTTCAAGGAACCATGACCCGTGGCGTCGTCAACACGGGTGAATAGTGCTGGGGAGCGAGCCCTTGCGGCTCTTGCGGATGATGTCAGCGTGCCCGGCGTGGCGTGCGGTCTCTTGAATCATGTGGAACATGACGTATCGCACGTTGCATTCGATGATGTCGGTACGCGCGCACAGACTGTCTAACTCCATGGACGCCACCACAGCGCGAGAAGCCTCGATCTGCTCCCGATAACAGGCAACCCAGTAGTCCACTGTGTCGGCTTCGTCGACGAACAAGTCGGCTTCTGTGGGCACGGGTCTGATAGCGGGCCATGCGTCGGGTACCTCCCGGCCAGCGTTGTGACGGCTCAACTCTCGGGTTGAGTGCTGCGTGCGGCGTCGTCAATGCGTTGTCGAAGTTGCGGTAGCGCGATGGGATTTTTGGACGGTGGTGATGTTTCGTCGCCGACAGCTCCGTCGAGCTGTTCGCGAAGGATGTCAGCGTGGCCGACGTGCCGAGCAGTTTCGGTGAGCATGTGCGCCAGCACGTTGAACAGCATCACCTGCGGCCCCGGCCACCAGGGCACAATGCCGGCCGCGTCGATGCTCAGCGCTTCGATCGTCGAATCCGAGTGCCGTGCTGCCCGCTCGTACCGTTCGAGAATCTGGTAGCGGGTCTCATCTGCGGTAACCCAGAGGCTGGCCCGATTGGCGTCGAAGTCGTCCCACGCAGGCAACGGTTCGGGGAACGGTCGATCGAATACTTCTGCGAAGTATCGCGATTCCCACAGGGTTACGTGTTTGATCAGGCCGAGCAGATTGGTGCCGGTCGCTGTCAACGGACGGCGTATGTCGTACTCCGACAAGCCCTCGATCTTGTGTACCAGTACGGATCGCAGGTACCTCAGGTCCTCATGCAGATGCGCTTTTGCCAACTCATCGAGCATGGGAAACCACATTCTCACGCGCCCTGGCCGGATTCGAGAACGAGGTGTGAGCCGTGGACGAGCCGGTCACCTCGTGGTCCAGTTGGTTGCGCACCGCGGTCCTCGTCAACAGCACGAAGTCCATTCGACGGGTGACGAGTGATGTCACGGGTCCCCGGTCAAGACAGAGGCTGGTTGTTGTGGTGGTTTTCCGATGGTCGTAACCAGGTCTTCGATCTACCCGTGTGCTATTTGCGGCCATTTCCTGTGCGCCGAGCAAGGATGTCGTACCGGAACCTGACGATGGGGGTAGTAGTGGTCGATGAGAGTGCTCAGCCAGGCGACAAGGCGCAGCAGACTCGAGACTTTCGCCGCGTTGCTGCGGTATCTGCAGTGTGCATGGTCGGCATTGTGCTGATCTTCATCTTCGATCGTTCTTCCGACGCCATCATTTGGGTGTTCGTCCTGATCTTCATTTCCAGCGGCAACGCGCTTTTCACCCTCGTGCGCAGCGCGCGCAGGCGCCAAGCCGCGTTGCAACAGCAGGACTGACCCCCGGCAGCCCAGTTGCTGTGCTCCGGAACAGCTGATCGCAGTAGCGGTCTCCGCACATCGGGCGTGCCACGATGTGCTGGTGCTCGCCCTGCAAACCCGCCGTCTACTGCTTCGCGGATGGTCTGAGGACGATGTCGATTTTGCTTTCGACATGTACTCCCGTCCAGAAGTCCAGCGGTTCATCGGGCGGTTCCCGAAGGTGATGGCGCAGCGCAGCGAGGCGCAGCTGGCCATCGCCCGCTGGCGGGCGCTGGACGATGGGATACATGGAGTGTGGGTTGTCCACGACCGCCAGGATGACCGCCCGCTCGGCGCGGTGATCCTCAAGCCAATACCTGCGTCCAGCGATCAGGACCCGCCGCCCGCTTCGGGGGACACCGAGATCGGCTGGCACTTCCACCCCGAGGCATGGGGCCACGGTTACGCGACCGAAGCCGCTGCACGCCTCCTGCAGTACGCCTTCGCGGTCGGCCTGAACGAAGTGGTCGCCGTCACGAATGTCGCCAACACCCCGTCGCAGTCCGTCGCCGAGCGCATCGGCATGACCCGTGCTGGTCAGACGACTCGCTACTACAACATGCCACTGCAGTTGTTCACCGCTGATCGCCCGGCGGGGTGAGGTGCGCAAGGAGGCGGTGACGGCCGAAATGGACTCCACCACTGCTCGCTCGTTGTTCGCCCGGTACTGGACTGCGGCCGCCATCAGCTCGCTCGGCACGGCCGTGACAGCCATCGCGATGCCCGTCCTGGTGGTCCAGTCACTCGGTGCCTCACCCTTCGAGGTCGGCGTCGTGAATGCGGCGCAGTTGCTGCCGTACGCCGTGCTCGGGCTGATTGCGGGGGTGTACACCGACCGGTGGCGTCGCAAACCCATCCTCGTCTGGGCGAGCATCGGGCGTGCACTCTGCCTGGGTCTGATCCCGATCCTGTGGCTGGCCGGCGCGCTGCAGATCTGGATGCTCGCCGCCGCACTGCTTCTTTTCGGTGCCTTCTCGGTATTCGGGTTCGCCGCGACCCAGTCGCTACTTCCCCGCCTGGTCCCACGATCGGGGCTGGTCGTCGCCAACGCGCGCCTCGATCAGAGTGATGCCGCCGCGCAGACGCTCGGACCGGCAATCGGCGGCAGCCTCGTGGGGCTGCTCGGAGCACCGTTGGCCATCGGGGTCGACGCGATCAGCTATCTGCTCGATGCCGCGCTGAATGCAGGCTTGCAGGTGCAGGAACCTGCACCCGTTGCCCGCGACCGCAACCTTCGCGCCGAGATCCGCGATGGGCTGCAATGGACCTACCGCCACCGCGCCCTGGGCCCGCTCGCGGTGTCGACACATGTGTGGTTCCTCGCCAACGGTGCTGCGATGACAGCGCTGGCCCTGCTCGCGTTGCGCTCGCGTGGATTCACTGCGGTGACGTTCGGGCTGTTGTTCACGGTGTTCGGGCTCGCCAGCCTGATTGGCGCATCGACCGCGGCCCGAATCGGCGCCCGGATCGGGTCAGGACGTGCCATCATCCTGGCCCGCGCCGCATATCCGTTCGCTTGGATTCTGGTTGCGGTCTCCCCGGCGACCGGTGCCGGCGACGCGCTGCTGTTCCTCGCGCTGGGTCTGCTGGGTCTGGCCGCCGGCATCGAGAACTCCAACGAGATGGGTTACTGGCAGTCCCTCACCCCGGACGAACTGCTCGGCCGGGTCAACGCCAGCAGACGCTCGGTCAACCGCACCATGGGCGCCCTGGGTGCGGTACTGGCCGGTGTGGCTGTCGGGGCGGTCGGCTACCGGCCTGCGTTCTTTGCAGTAGTCGTCGTCTTTGCGATCGCGACGCTGATTGCAGCAGGATCGCCGCTGCGAGACGCGCCCGATCGGTGAGAGCCCGTGAACGCGAGAGGATGCAGGCATGATGCGTGCCTATTCAGTGGATGACGTTCGGACTGCCGAGGAGGCGGCCATGCACGATCAGGCCGACGGAGAGCTGATGGCGCTCGCTGCCGCGGGGCTCGCGCAGGTCGCCGGCTTGCGGTTGGGCGACGGCGTGCGGGTAGCGGTGCTCGTCGGTGCCGGAAACAACGGCGGTGATGCGCTCTTCGCCGCCGCACGCCTCGCGTCCGCAGGGCACAACGTCGCTGTGGTGCGGACCGCGGCCAGCGTGCACCAGGGGGGGCTGGACGCGGCCGTGTCAGCGGGTGCCATCGATCTGCAGTGGAGCGGTGGGGGTGTTTCCGATGACGTTCGCGATGCGCTCTCGGACGCCGATCTGGTCATCGACGGGATTTTCGGCATCGGTGGTCGGCCCGGACTTCCGGCGCACCTGGTCGGGCTCCGGGAACGGTGCGCGGCCGGTGCCTACGTCATCGCCGTGGACCTGCCGTCCGGGTGCGATCCCGCCGGGCTGGTCGATTCCGATCGGTTCGCCGCGGACGAAACCGTCACGTTCGGGATGCTCAAGCCCGTGCATCTGCTCCCTGCGACTCAGGAGGCGTGCGGTCTGCTCACCGTCATCGATATCGGGCTCACCGAGCCGGTCGCGCCGGTTGTCGAGCGGCTGACCCACCAGGACGGCGCCGAACTGTGGCCTGTCCCAGGCCGCGACGACGACAAGTACTCCAGGGGTGTCCTGGGCATCATCGCCGGCGGGGAGCATTACACGGGAGCTGCCGTGATGGCGGTCACCGCAGCAGTCACGGCGGGGGCCGGGATGGTGCGGTACATCGGGCCCGATGCTCCCACCGGGCTGCTGCGCCAGCTGGTACCCGAAGCGGTCTTCGGTGTGGGCCGGGTGCAGGCGTGGTCCATCGGGTCCGGGATGGAGCCGAATGATGCGTCGCAGGAGCAGCTGGACACCGCACGTGAGGCCATTGCATCCGACCTTCCTGTGCTGCTGGACGCGGGCGGCCTGGACCTGCTCGAGGCTCCACGCAGCGCGCCGACGCTGCTCACGCCGCACGCCGGGGAGTTGCTGAGGCTCGCGCGCCGCCTGCACCTGAGGCCGACGGGCCACCTGGGCGATGACGGCGAACTCGCGGACGACGCGGTGCGCCGAGCTCCGGTACAGATCGCGCAACTCGTTGCCGATCACCTCGGGGTCACAGTGCTCCTCAAGGGCAGCACCACGATTGTCGTGCCACCGGCGGGTGCGGGGCTGCCCATCCGCAGCCAGAGTGACGCTCCGAGCTGGCTCGCGACCGCCGGGTCTGGAGACGTGCTCGCCGGGCTCGCCGGCATGTTGCTCGCCGCTGGTCTGCCGCCATTGGACGCCGGGAGCCTCGCGGCACTCGTGCACGGGGTCGCGGGGGATCGGGCGAACCCGGACGGCCCGCTGCGCGCGCTGGACATCGCGCACGAGGTGGGGGCAACCGTGGCCTATCTGCTGAGAACAGCCCGAACCACCCAGCTGGCACAGGTCGATATTTCCGATGACGCGTCGCGGTCTGGTTCGCTGGACGGATGAACACCGACCTACGGATCGACCTGCCGCAGGTCGACGGGACCCGCAGTAGCTCTGCCTTCGGTCGGGCGGTCGTCGGTGACGCCCTGCGAACTGCCGATCCCGTCGGCGCGGCAGCCGTGGAGCGTGAGACGAACTGGCGCAGCGGCTATCTCACCCATTTCAAACGACTGATCGAGGCCGAGGTCGCTGACGCTGCGGCCGCGGCGTCCATTGCCCGCGACGGCCTCACGTCGGTGCATCACCGCATGGTCGCCGAGCGCGGTAGCGACCGCCGGAGTCTCGGAACGCTGCTCGATGCACCGGTATCGGCGCCGTCCGATGCGGCGCTGACGTCGCAGACCGTCCGCGGTGCGGCTGCCGCCGAGACGGAGCTGACACTGCCGTACGAGGGCCGTCGACTGCGCGGGCAGGAGTTACGTGATCAGCTCGACACGTGGGCGGTCAACGGGGTGTTGGAGCCCGGTGCGCAACAGGCCATCGCGCGGGTGATCGACCACCCGGAGTGGCTTTCGATGCCCGGTAGATCGCTCGTCGCGCTCGGCGCCAGCTCCGAGATGGGCCCGTTGCGCTCGATTCTGCGGTGGGGCGGGCACGTGGTCGCCGTCGACCTACCTCGACCTGGGGTGTGGCGCGACGTGCTGAGCCTCGCATCCGAATCGGCGGGCACCCTGACGTACCCGGTCAGCACCGCAGATTCGGGCAGCACCGGGGCTGATCTGCTGCACGATCTGCCGGAGGTGACCCGTTGGATCGCCGAGCAGGACGGACATCTGGTGCTCGGTAACTATCTGTATGCCGACGGGGTGGTCAATCTGCGCCTGTCTGCGGCGGCCGACGCGCTGACCGCCCACCTGCAGCAGACCAGGGGCGATCTGTCGATGGGATGGCTGGCCACCCCGACCGACAGCTTCGCGGTACCGGGCGCCGCCGTGGACGCGGCGACATCGGAATACGAGCGACGTACCGCGTTACGCAGGTTGCGCCCGGTCGTACGCGCCGCGTCGCGGGGGCGCCTGCTGCAACGCAACTACGCACCGGGGGAGAACCCCGGAATCAACGACAGCATTGTGCTGCAGCAGGGGCCGAACTATCTGCTCGCCAAGAGGGTGCACCGCTGGCGCGCGACCGCAGCACGTGCAGACGGGGTCCTCGTGTCGATGAACGTCGCGCCGCCGACCCGCACCCGTTCGGTCCTGAAGAACCGGCTCCTCGCGGCCGCGTACGCCGGAGCGCACCGCTTCGGGATCCATGTCTTCGCGCCGTCCACCAGCGCCACCCTGATGGCCGCACTCCTGGTGCATGACCTGTACGCCGAGCCGGCACCGCAGGACACCGCGTGGGGTGAGGAAGCCGTCCGATCCGTGCACGGCGGGCTGTGGCGCACCGGTTATGACCCGCGCAGCGCCCTCGGTATCGCGATGGTCCTCGGCCTGGGTAGCGGTCGCGGCTAGTCATATTGCCGAGGGCAGAGCGCTCGTGCGGTGCGTGCAGGGTTCCTCGACGCCACCCTGGGCCGGTCCCTGGATGGCCGTGTCAATCGCGCACACATCCACCACGAAAGTGGTGGCGGCCGCGGCCGGCAGCCGCACTCGCGGACTCGCCGCGCGCGAACCCTTGGCCCGGATGCCAAACTGGAGCGGCTATGAGCTTCCACGACACGGATCTGCCCGCCGGCGCGCCGGCCCGGTTGACCATTGATCTGACTGCCATCCGCGACAACGTCATCCGGTTGAAGGAACTCGCCGGTGCCGCCGAGGTGATGGCGGTGGTCAAGGGTGATGCCTACGGGCACGGTCTGGTGCCCAGCGCCCAGGCCGCCGTGCACGGCGGTGCGACCTGGTTGGGAGTCGCGCAGCTTGCTGAGGCCATTGCCCTGCGTGACGCTGGGATCGAGACTCGGGTGCTGTCCTGGCTGCATGCCCCCGGTCTCGACTTCACCCCGGGACTCGAACGTGACATCGACTTCGGCGTGCCGGCCGAGTGGGAGCTCACCGAACTGGCTGCTGCTGCCCGTCGGATCGGTCGCCCCGCGAGGGTTCAGCTGAAGGTGGACACCGGGTTGGCCCGTAATGGTGCGTACGGAGCGGATTGGCCGCGGCTGATCCAGGCTGCGCAGCCGCTCAGCGCCGAAGGCGTCATCGAGGTGGTCGGTGTGTTCACGCATTTCGCGTTTGCCGATTCTCCCGATCATCCGACAGTGCGCGCTCAGCAGGAGAAATTCGCGGACGCCGTACGCGACGTGGAGCGGGCCGGCTTCCCGATCGAGGTGCGCCACATGTCCAACTCCGCGGCGACGCTCACTCAGCCCAGCGCAGCCTGGGACATGGTGCGCCCGGGGCTCGCGGTGTACGGCCTCAGCCCCGTCCCGCAGCTCGGTGACCCGGCCTCGTTCGGGCTACGCCCGGCAATGACCGCCTCCGCGAATATCACTGTTGCCAAACGAATTCCGGCGGGTCAAGGCGTCAGTTATGGGCACACCTACGTGCCGGAGAAGGAAACGACGGTCGTCGACGTGCCCGCAGGGTATGCCGACGGCGTGCCACGCGCCGCCTCGAACGTGGGGCCGGTGCAGGTCGCAGGCGTGCGGCATGCGGTCAGCGGACGGGTATGCATGGACCAGTTCGTGGTGGATGTCGGTGACCAGCAGGTGCAGGCCGGTGATCGCGTCGTCCTGTTCGGTCCCGGCGACGGTGGCGAACCCACCGCGCAGGACTGGGCCGACGCGACCGACACGATCTCCTACGAGATCGTGACCCGGATGAGCAGCAGACTGCCGCGGATCTACGAAGGAGACATGTAGTGGGCGCCACGCGGTCGATCCTCGGGATCGGAGCCGGGTTGGTCGGTGCGGCGGCAGCGACAGCGGCCGGTATCACGGTGGACCGGCTCTGGCGGGCCCGGCAGACCGCGATCTCGCTGGGCACCGAGGGTGACTACGTCGATACACCCGACATCGAGCAGGTGGTCATCTCCGAAGACGGTGTCCCATTGCACGTCGAGGTCGACGAGTCCACCTGGCACGCGAACAAACCTACGGTCGTGCTGTGTCATGGATACACGCACAATCTCACTCTCTGGGTTTTCCAACGTCGGATGCTGCGTGCCGCCGGTTACCGCGTGGTCCTGTGGGACCTTCGTGGACACGGACGCAGCGAGGAGGCTGACGAATCGACCTACACCGTCGGCCAACTCGGGCGCGACCTGGCGCGGGTCATCGAGGAGACCACGCCGTCCGGACCACTGGTGCTTGTCGGGCACTCCATGGGTGGGATGGCGGTGATGTCGTTCGCGCGGCAGTATCCGAAAGTGCTGCACGAACGGGTGATCGGTGCGGCATTCATCTCCAGTAGTGCAGGCAACCTCGCAAGTGAGAATTTCGGCCTGGGTCGTCAACTGGGTGCCATCGTGCACCGCCTGGGCCCGGCCGCGATGCTGCAGTTGACCGATCAGGAGGCGCTGGTCACGTCGACCCGGCACGCCGGTAGGGACGTCGAGGCGTTCCTGGTGCACCGGTGGTCGTTCGCCTCCGATGTGCCGATGTCGATCGTCCGGTTGGTGGCCGACATGATCTTCGCGACCAAGATGCCGACCATCTCAGCCTATCTCGGATCGTTGATGTTGCACGACGAGCGTCAGGCGCTGAAAGAGTTCATCGGCATCGAGACGCTCGTCCTGTGCGGTGACCGGGACCGGATCACGCCCGCGGTGCACTCCGAAGCAATAGTCGACGCGATGCCGGGCACCGAGTTCGTCCTGATCCACGACGCAGGCCATGTGCTGCCACTGGAATACCCCGATCTGGTCAACGAACATCTGTTGACGATGCTCGATCGTGCCTGTCGGGCGCTGGGCGACGGCGCAACACCGGATGCGCCCAAGCGCAAGCACAGTAGCGAATCCCGGGCTCATCGGGCGCCTCGCGTCGCCAAGCGCGTGACGGTACCCGCGCGTCGGCCGCGCAAGGCCGGGCGCTCCACCTCATGACAGCGGTGACCGATGTGGCCCGGTGGACCTTCCTCGACCCGGAGGCTCTGCAGGAGTGGGGCGCCCGTCTGGGGATGCTGCTGGACGGTGGCGACCTGATCATCCTCACCGGCGGCCTCGGCGCTGGCAAGACGACCTTGACGCAAGGCATTGCGCGCGGGTTGCAGGTGCGGGGCCCGATCACGTCTCCGACCTTCGTCATCGCGCGCACCCATCCATCTCTCGTGGACGGGCCGCCTTTGGTACATGTGGACGCATACCGTCTCAGTGATGCAGCGGAGCTGGACGATCTCGACCTGGACACCAGACTGGAGGACGCAGTGACCGTCGTGGAATGGGGCGAGGGACTGGCTGAGCGACTCGCTGACGAGCGGTTGGAACTGCAACTGGCAGGAGATGAGATCCGCACCGTGACGGGTCGCGCTCTCGGCGACCGATTCGAGCAGCTGCTGGCGGAACTGTCGTGACGGGTGTGCTGCTCGCTCTGGACACGGCGACGTCGGCGGTGACGGCTGCGGTCCACGACGGCACGCGCGTACTTGCGAAGGAGTCAATTCCTGAAGCCCGGCGGCACGCCGAGACTCTCGCCCCCACCATCGACCTGGTGATGAAGCGGGCGGGCCTGGCCCCGTCGGACCTGAGCGGTGTCGCGGTCGGTGTCGGGCCGGGCCCGTTCACCGGGTTGCGGGTAGGCCTGGTGACGGCCACCACCCTCGGATTCGTCCTGGACATTCCGGTGTACGGCGTATGCAGCCTGGACGCCATCGCGTACGAAGTGGCCGTAGCAGGCAGCTGTGAGGAGTTCCTCGTCGCCACCGATGCCCGTCGCAAGGAGGTCTACTGGGCGCGTTACACCGCCGTCGCGGGTGGCGTACACCGGCACGGTGAACCCGCCGTCGCCACAGCGGATTCGCTCGACCGGGACATGCGGGACCTACCGGTGGCCGGCCGCGGTCCACTGCTGTATCCGCAGAGCTTCCCGCAGGTCATCGAGGTGGCCGACGTGGATGCCGGCCTGCTCGGTGCGCTCGTCGTGGCACGACGACGCGACGGCGGTGAGCTGTTGCAGCCGCGACCGATGTATCTGCGTCAGCCCGATGCCCAACCCTCGGTCGCCCGGAAGGCAGTGCATACGAAGTCGGTGCCGTCGTGATCGAGCTGACGCAGCTGCGATGGCCCGATATCGACACGCTGGTGACTCTCGAGCAGCAGCTTTTCGAGCACGACGCGTGGAGTGCAGGCGCGTGGTGGAGCGAGCTCGCAGCACGACCCCAGCGCATCTACAGGGTTGCCCGCGACGGCGGCGAGATCGTCGGCTACGCAGGGTTGTCCGTCGCGGGCGACGTTGCGGACGTGATGACGATCGGGGTGGATCGGGCGGCGCAGGGGCGCGGCGTGGGTCAGCTGCTGCTGCGCGACCTGTTGTCACTGGCAGGGGCGGCGCGAGCGGAAGTCGTGCTGCTGGAGGTACGCGCAGACAACGAGTCCGCGCGCCGACTTTACGGTCGGCATGGTTTCGAACAGATCGGTATCCGGCGGCGCTACTACCAACCCGGCGATATCGACGCATTCGTCCTACGCCGGCTGCTCAACAACTCTCCCGCCGAACAGGACGTGTGCGATGTCGACTGAGGATCCACTGGTGCTCGGGGTGGAGAGCTCGTGCGATGAGACCGGTGTTGCATTCGTGCGGGGTACGACGTTGATCGGCGATGCCCTCGCCAGCAGCGTGGAGCAGCACGCCCGTTTCGGCGGGGTGGTGCCGGAGGTTGCCAGCCGGGCCCACCTGGAGGCCATGCTTCCGACCCTGCAACGGGCCTGTACGGAAGCCGGGGTCTCGTTGGCGCAGGTGGACGCCGTTGCCGTGACGTCCGGTCCCGGTCTCGCTGGCGCCTTGATGGTGGGTGTCGGCGCAGCCAAGGCCATTGCATGGGCGCTCGGTAAACCGCTGTACGGCGTGAACCACCTGTGCGCCCACGTCTGCGCCGACGTGCTCGACCACGGTCCGCTTCCTGAGCCGACAGTGGCCCTGCTGGTGTCGGGCGGGCACACCAACCTGCTGCTCGTGCGCGATATCGCCAGCGACGTGCAGTCCCTCGGCGCGACAATGGATGACGCGGCGGGTGAGGCGTTCGACAAGGTGGCCCGGCTGTTGGGCCTGCCGTACCCGGGTGGCCCGAGTATCGATGCGATCGCCCGGGACGGCGACCCGAAGGCAATTGCGTTCCCGAGGGGGCTGAGCGCGAACAAGGACCTGGCCCAGCACCGTTTCGACTTCTCCTTCTCCGGCCTGAAGAGTGCGGTGGTGCGCTGGGTGCAGGAATGCGAGCGTGCGGGCCGGGTGATTCCGGTGGCCGATGTCGCGGCGAGTTTCAACGAAGCCGTGGCGGACGTTCTGACCCGCAAAGCCATCGACGCGTGCCGCGAATACGGCATCGACGACCTGCAGATCGGCGGGGGTGTGACGGCCAACAGCAGGCTGCGGGCTCTTGCCCAGCAGCGGTGCGCTGACGCGGGTATCGCGTTGCGGGTCCCACGGGTGCGACTGTGCACCGATAACGGCGCGATGGTCGCAGCGCTCGGCGCGCAGATGGTCGCTCGCGGACTACCGCCGAGTTCCTTGGACCTACCGCCGGATTCCTCGATGCCCGTCGAGCTGGTGCAGGCCCGCTGAGCTGGTCAGCCGCGACCGCGAGGGCGCGCCTTGGTGGTCGTGAGGGCGTTGCGGACGATGACCGGGCAGACCAGCAGTGGTGCGCCGATGAGGGCCCCGATGATCCAGAATCCGTAATCGGCGAGGGCGTGCAATCCGAGCCAGGAGGCGATGAGCACGCCGATGACGATCGAGGCATCCGACATCGGACTCATCAGCGAGAAGTAGCGGCCGATCTCCTTGGGGCGCAGCCTGTCCTGCACCCGGATGAAGTAGAGCGTCGTGGTGAAGCCCTCGAGCACACCGGCGATCACCAGCAGTGGGAGGTACAGCGACAGGGAACTCACGAAACCCAGCGCCACCCAGACGAGCATCTCTACGCAGGTTTGCAGGACGAATTGCCGGTCGATGTGCTCGATGTCGACCCGCGGTGCGATGAGACCACCCACGATTCCACCCACTGCCATGGCACCGACCAGGATGCCCAGCCGGTTTTCGCTGCTGGCCAGAGTGACGATCAACGCGGCCGGGAACAATAACCGGCGGATCCCGACACCGATCAGATAGATGAAGCCGGAGAGGCTGTATTCCCAGATCACCCGGTCACGGGTCATCAACTGCCAGGCCCGTCGGTACACCCCGCGCAACCCGCCCGCAGTGGGTGTGCCACGGTCGGATGCGCGTGGCTGCAGACCCAGCAGAGTCACAACGGCGACCAGCGCGAGGAAGAACTCCAGGACGAATGCCGCCTGCACGCCGATCATGACTGCGATGGTGGTCGCGATGAGAGGGCCCAGCACCAGCCCGAGGCGCTCTGCAGCAACGATGGCACCGGTCGAGGACCGCAGCCGGTCAGGGGTCAAGACCGATGCGCGCAGCGACATACGTGCTGGCGTGCCGATCACACCGGCAAGCCCGACGAGCAGAGATACGAGTTGCGCCTGCCACGACTGGGTGACCAGGAGGTATCCCAGGACGGCGACGCCGACCCCGATGGATCCCGTCATCGCAGCCAGTTTGGGATTGACCCGAGCGACCATCTCGCCGGCAACGGGGCCCAGCAGCAGATTCGGCAGAAGTTGCAGAACGAGCGCGAGACCTGAGGATGCGCCGACGCCGAAACGCTGCACCAGGAAGATCGTGCTCGCAGTCGCCGTGATCGAGGAACCCAGATAGGTGCAGAACAGACTGGCAAGCATACGCGTTTCCTGCACACCACCGGCCCGGTGGCGAACGCTCATGATGATCCCCGACCGGCAGGTAGCCGCGACATCTCAGCCGCAGCGCACCAATCCGAGACTCGCCTTGAGCGTCATCACCCGTTGCACGGCGCCCGCGACGACCCTCGCGAAGGCCGGGTCGGAAGCCATCCGGGCGAGCAGCCCGCGGGTCAGGCCCGGTACGAGTCTGTCGGTCGCCGTCAGCAGCAGGTCGCCCCCGGCCCCGACGAAGCGCACCGCGCGTTCTTGCACAGGCGTCGAGGCCAGCGCCGGGGTGTTCAGGTCATCGGAGATGACCACACCCTTGAAGCCCATCTTCTGGCGCAGCAGACCCGTGATGATGGGCGCAGAGAAGGTCGCCGGATGCTTCGGGTCCAGCTTCGGATAGCGCGCCGAGGAGATCATGACGAGCCCGGCGCCCGCGCGGATGCCCGCACCGAAAGGAGTCAGGTACGGATCGTCGGGACCGGTCGTCGAGTCGGTGATTCCGCTGGAGCTGTAGTCGGTGTTCTTGGCGATGCGACCGATTCCGGGGAAGTGTTTGAGCGTGGCTGCGAGGCCGGACGAGTCGAAGCCGTGAACCACGTCCGACACCGCGGCAGCGACCTTCGTCGGGTCGTTGCCGTACTCGCGATCGAATGCGCCGATCGGTCCGTTGTCTTTGCCGAGGGCAGCGGGCACGGTGTCAGCAACCGGCGCGAGATCGACATTCAGGCCGGCAGCTCGCAGTTGCCTGCCCATCGACGCGGCGTAGGCCCTGCGGGCGCTCGGTGTCAGCTGACCCTGCCGGACTGCGGAAACGGTCGAGGTGAACCCGTTGCCGCGTAGCTGCCGGACCTGCCCGCCTTCCTGATCTGCTGCCAGCAGCAGGCCGGGGGAGCCTGCCTGTCGGGTCTGCCCCTGCAGGGAATCGGCGGCCGCCTGCACGGCGGCTGCCCCCTCCCAGCCGCCCGCGTAGTAGGCGGAGCCGACATAGTGGTCCCGGAGGGAAGCCCGCACCGCGGCGATGTCATCGGCGCCGCCCTGAGTCATCCCGACCATGATCAGTTGGCCTGCGCGTTGGGCAGGTGTCATCGCCGCGACCGCCGTGTCCACGCAGTTTGGCGAGGCCTTCGACGACGGCGGAACCGGCCGGGAGGACGTCGAGGTGGAGGGTGTGGACGTGGGGGGTGCAGACGTGGAGGATGCGGACGCTGCCGCGCTGCGTGAGGGCGAGGTAGAGGAAGCGGCGGAGCTCGCAGACCCCGCAGAACAGGCGCTGAGCGCAAGCGCGAGCGGCAATCCGAGCGCGGTCGGATAGCGGCGATGTGTCACAGCGGCACCACCACGAGCACCACCTGGGCGCCGCCGATGCGGGTAATCACGATGGTCGTCTCCTGGTCGCCGGTGAGTCTCAATTGTCGACGCAGCAGCTCCGCATCCACGGACACTCCACGCTTTTTGATGGTCAGGGTGCCGGTCCGACGGTCCCGCAACATCGCGCGGAGGGCTTTGACGTTGTAGGGCACGGCGTCGCTGATGGCATATTTGCGGGCCCACGGCACGTGTACGTCGGCCAGGCCGGTCACATAACCGACACCAGGGGACAGCTCCCTGCCGTCGGCGGTATTGATGAGCGCGCCGACCAGGCCGGCTCGGATGACCGCACGGTCCGGCTCGTAGAGGTAGGGGCCCAGCCGGTGCAGCTGGGCCGGTAACGGCGCAGCGCCCGCCGCGTCCTGCTGTGTCACCAGGCTGGCTCGTCCGGCCCGCATGACCAGCGCCGTACGCCCGGCGTTCTGCACGGTGTCGCCGGCCCACAGGGTGCACTCCAGCACCTCCCCGTCGACCGAGGACCACTGCGCCTCCATGCCGAGCGGTATCTGGGAGTGCGGGAAGGCCGGGCTGAGTTTGGCGCCACCGGCCGGGGTGCGGGTGAGGTAGCTGCGCACCGAATCCCAGGACGGGCTGATGTCGGCCAGCCTGAAAAGCCGCCTGCTGTGGCCCTGCGCGTCGGCGACACCGGGCAACCGGCGCGCGGGGTCCAGCCATACCCCGCAGTGACGCGCGGCGTCGCCGGTCGCGATGGCGACATCTTCGGCGCGTCCGTGATGTGCCTGGGCGTGTGACCAGTGCCGCAGGTTGACCGCCGCGATGGCGGCGGTGGCCTCATCCGAATCGACGGCCTGCAGGTGGATGCCCGCAGCTGCCAGCGCCATGGCATCGGCGCCGATGCCGCAACCGAGGTCGTAGACAGTGCGCGCACCGGCATCCAGGAAGCGCCCCGCGTGCCGCTCGGCGACAGGTCGGCGGGTGGCCTGCTCCAGGCCGTCGCGGGTGAAGAGCATGTCTGCGGCAGCTGGGCCGAACTTGACCTCTGCGCGAGCGCGCAGCTCGGACTGGGTGAGGGCGGCCGCTATCAGTTCTGGGGCGAATCCCTCCCCGCGCAGCCTGGTCGCGAGGGACATCGCCTGGCTCGCGTCGTACGGCGGCAGCGACTGCAGCAGTCCCCATCCTTCACCGGAAGCCAGTCGGTGCACGAGGTCCGCATCCATGGCATTCATTGTGGCGCACCGAATGTCGGTGCCCGATCGGATGAAGTCGTTGGCACTCGAGTTGCATGAGTGCTAACTGCGGCATAGATTCATTCCTGGCACTCAACCTGGGACAGTGCCAGTGTCAACACCGAGGTCGACCCCCGCGACGGCGGCCTCACCACCCGTTGACACCGGCAATGTTTTTTCCAGGACCACAACTCCCTGCCATCGGCAGGCCATCAAGGAAGGTCACCACCGTGTCGGTCAACATCATGCCGCTCGAAGACCGCGTCGTCGTCAAGTCGATCGAAGCCGAGCAGACCACCGCTTCCGGTCTGGTCATCCCGGACACCGCCAAGGAAAAGCCCCAGGAGGGCGAGGTTCTGGCCGTCGGCCCCGGTCGTATCGACGACAACGGCAACCGCGTTCCGCTGGACGTCTCCGTCGGCGACAAGGTCATCTACAGCAAGTACGGCGGCACCGAGGTGAAGTACTCCGGCGAGGAGCTGCTCATCCTCTCGGCTCGCGACATTCTCGCGGTCGTCAAGTAACACCCCCCGCTTTCGGTACGAACGCACGCCCCGGCGCTGGGCCCATGCCGGGCACCTCGCCGGGGCGTCGTCGTACCCCTTGCACCATCCTTCGCACTTCGAACACGTAAGGACCACATATGTCCAAGACGCTGGAGTTCAACGACTCAGCCCGCAAGTCCCTGGAGCGCGGCGTTGACGCGCTCGCCAACGCCGTCAAGGTGACGCTCGGCCCGAAGGGTCGCAACGTCGTCATCGACAAGAAGTGGGGTGCGCCGACCATCACGAACGATGGTGTGACGATCGCCCGCGAGGTCGAGCTGGAGGACCCGTACGAGAACCTCGGCGCGCAGCTGGCCAAAGAGGTCGCCACCAAGACCAACGACGTCGCCGGTGACGGCACCACCACCGCCACGGTGCTCGCTCAGGCCATGGTCAAGGAAGGCCTGCGCAACGTCGCAGCCGGAGCCGCCCCGTCCGCTCTGAAGCGCGGTATGGACCAGGCCGTCAGTGCTATCAACGACCGCCTGCTCGAAACCGCCCGTGAACTGGACGGCAAGGACGAGATCGCCCAGGTCGCCACCTTGTCCGCACAGGACAGCACCGTCGGTGAACTGATCGCTGAAGCCTTCGACAAGGTCGGCAAGGACGGTGTCATCACCGTCGAGGAGTCCTCGACGGCGATCACCGAGCTGGACTTCACCGAGGGCATGCAGTTCGACAAGGGCTACATCAGCCCCTACTTCGTGTCCGACCCCGAGCGGATGGAAGCCGTCCTGGAGGACGCGTACGTCCTGATCAACCAGGGCAAGATCTCCTCGGTCTCAGACATCCTCCCGCTGCTGGAGAAGGTCGTCCAGGCCGGTAAGCCGCTGTTGATCATCGCCGAGGACATCGACGGTGAAGCGCTCTCGACCCTGGTGGTCAACAAGATCCGCGGCACGTTCAACGTCGTCGCCGTCAAGGCCCCCGGTTTCGGGGACCGTCGCAAGGCGATGCTGCAGGACATTGCGATCCTCACCGGTGGCCAGGTTGTCGCCGAAGAGATCGGTCTGAAGCTGGACCAGGTCGGCCTGGAGGTGCTGGGCCAGGCCCGTCGCACCGTGGTCACCAAGGACAACACGACGATCATCGAGGGTCAGGGCGACTCCGCTGACGTCGACGGCCGCGTCAACGAGCTCAAGGCCGAGATCGAGCGCAGCGACTCCGACTGGGACCGCGAGAAGTTGCAGGAGCGTCTCGCCAAGCTCGCCGGCGGCGTCTGCGTCATCAAGGTCGGCGCGCACACCGAGGTGGAGCTGAAGGAGAAGAAGCACCGCATCGAGGACGCGATTTCGGCGACCCGCGCTGCTATCGAAGAGGGCATCGTCGCCGGTGGTGGATCAGCATTGATCCACGCGTCAGCGGTGCTGGCCGACCTCACGCTGGAGGGTGACGAGGCCACCGGTGCAGCGATCATCGGCAAGGCAGTCGCCGAGCCGCTGCGTTGGATTGCTGAGAACGCCGGCCTCGAAGGCTACGTCGCGGTGTCCAAGGTCCGTGACCTCGAGCCGGGCAACGGCCTCAACGCCGCGACCGGTGAATACGGCAACCTGATCAAGGCCGGCGTCATCGACCCGGTCAAGGTCACCCGGTCCGCGCTGCGTAACGCCGCGTCGATCGCGTCGATGGTCCTGACCACCGACACGCTCGTGGTGGAGAAGAAGGAAGAAGAGGAGCCGGCTGCCGGTGGCCACGGCCACTCGCACTGAGTCTCCCGACTGAAAGAGGCCCCCGACCGTAGTTGCGGTCGGGGGCCTTTTCGCGTCCGCGTATCAACCCCTCTCCCGCGTCCTCATTTACCGCGTTCTCGCGTTCTGGTCGCCAGCGACGCAAACGTGAGTCGGATGGCGCTTTTCCGGTCGTTTCTGGTCGCCGGCGACGCAAACGTGGGGAACCCGGTCAGGCCGTCGTGGCGCGGACAACCTGCATCTCCTGATCGCCCAGACGCACGACCGCGCCCACCGGGATGTTTGCCGCCCGACGCGTCTCGACCTCGCCGTTGACCAGGACTTCGCCGCCCTGGATCACTTCGCGTGCCTGCCCGCCGTCCTCGACGACGCCCGCAAGTTTGAGCAGTTGCCCCAGCCGGATGGCGTCATCACGGATGGCTATCGGCTCAGGGGAGGTTGTCATACCGGCCATGTTGGCACCCGGTGGTCTAGGCGTCCGAGATGGGGCATGGTTGACGCCTGAGGGGTGGCCGTGTCTACGGTGGAGACCCGGCGGGAGATTCCGGTCGACTCGGAGGGTCCATGAGTTTCGGTGAAGTACACGCGGCGCCGCGCCGACGATGGGTGCCCGAATCCGTCACCGGTGCTGCCCTGGAGCGCGAAGGCAGCGGTGGCGTAACGAAACCGACGGTTCCTTCGATGGAACCGGCAGACGCGCAGATTTCCCTGCGCGAGATGGTGAGCAGATTCTGCAGTGGGGATGCAGATGTCACCGATTCGTTGATGGCAGCCGTCCACCAGATTGCTCTGCGCTATGCGCGCGGTCGCCTGGGGCGGCACTCGGCTGCCACTGATGCCGCTGCAGATGCAGCGCAGGAGGTGTGTGTGGCCGTGCTGACCGCGCTACCTCGTTATGTCGACCGCGGGCTGCCCTTCGAAGCCTTCGTCTATCGGATTGCCGCGAACAAGGTCGCCGACGTCCAACGATCGGTGATGCGTGGACCTCAGCCGGTCGCCGATATTCCGGAGTCCGTCGACAAGGCTCCGGGACCTGAAGCGGCTGCCTTGGCGGGCGAGCAGGCCGATCGGGTATGGGCACTGCTGGGCCGTCTGTCAGCACAGCACCGTGAAATCCTGACCTTGCGCGTTGCCGTCGGGATGAGCGCTGAGGAGACCGCGCGCGCTCTGGGGATGACTTCCGGTGCCGTGCGCGTGGCGCAACATCGTGCGTTGACGCGACTTCGCGCGATGTTGGATCCGAGCGGAGACCCGTCATGACGCCGCCGTCCATCAACCACATCCAGGGTGATGATGAGCTGCTGGACCAGCTCGGCAGTCGCTCAGCGTCCGGCACGTTCGGCAGCGACGAATTGAGCGGGCTGCTGGACTCCTGGGCGTGCGGGATCGACGAGGGCCTGATGGTCGAGCCGATGGTTGCGGACGAGAGTTCCAGCGCGGCTGTGTCATCCGATGCAACCATCGCGGCCGGTGGCGACGTCGACGTCCTCGGTGCGGGGACCGCCGACAAACCGGCCGGACGATACGCACGTCGGGGTCGAGTGGGTTTCCGCGCAGGAGCAGCTGCTGCGGTCCTGCTAGGTGCGTTGTCCGTGAGTGGTATGGCAGCCGCGATGACCAGCACCAACGTGCCCGTGCTGCGTCAGCTGGGGCAGGTGACCCGAGGTCTGGTCTTCGATTCCCCCGCCGCCTCGACCCAGCATCAGCACCCGTCGCCCGGTGCCCGGTTGCCCGCGGTGGCGGGTACGTCGTCGGCCGGCCCGACGGCTCCGCTCCTGCGCGCGGAAGCTGCCACTCAGTCGCCGTCGTCCATCTTCCGGCGTCCCTCGGTAACGATCCACCCGCGGCGGACGCGCACCTCGCCCGGATCGCCGACCTCGCCGGTCACCACCCCGCCGAAGTCGACCACCCCACCGAAGTCGACTCCGCCGAAGTCGACTCCGCCGAAGTCGACCCCACCGAAGTCGACTCCGCCGACGACGACCCCACCGACGACGACCCCACCGACGACGACCCCGCCGACAACCGTGCCGCCGACGTCGCCGATCTGGCGCCCGGATCCACCGATCCGCACGGTCAATCCGCCCGTACCGTCCCAACCCAGCGCAGGTCCTTCGGGGTCGACAACGACGCAGTCCCCGAGTGTCGCGACGTCCAGCAGCGACGCGTCTGGCTCGGGAACTGCTTCGTAGGGCATCGACCGGAGGCTGCGTCGCAGGTCACTCATGATGCCCCGCCTATGATTGCGCGCATGGTGCTGGCGCAATCGCAGGACAATTCGCTTCCGCCGATCTTCGGTCCGCTCGGCCTTACGTATGACGACGTGCTGCTGTTGCCGAACGAGACCGACGTCATTCCGAGCGAGGTCGACACGACCAGTGCGCTCACCAGGGGGATCAGCCTGAGGGTGCCGCTGGTGTCTGCGGCGATGGACACGGTCACCGAGTCCAGGATGGCCATCGCGATGGCGCGGCAGGGCGGCATCGGGGTGCTGCACCGTAATCTCTCGATCGCCGATCAGGCCGATCAGGTCGACCTCGTCAAACGCACCCAGACCGGGATCATCGACCGGCCGGTGACGATCGGCGCCGACGCCACCCTGGAGGAATTGGACGAGATCTGCGGTCGGTACCGCGTCTCAGGGCTGCCGGTCGTGGATTCGCAGAACCGGTTGATCGGCATCATCACCAACAGGGACCTGCGGTTCACCCCGCTGGCGGAGTGGGCGACCACGAAGGTCGACGACATCATGACCCGGCCGCCGTTGGTGACCGGCCCGACCGACATCGCCCGTGACGCCGCGGCCGATCTGCTGCGAGCGCACAAGCGGGAGCGGTTGCCCCTGGTCGACAGTGACGGCCGACTGACCGGGTTGATCACGGTCAAGGATTTCGTGAAGTCCGAGCAGTTCCCGCTGGCGTCCAACGACGAGCACGGTCGGTTGCTGGTGGCCGCGGCTATCGGGTACTTCGGGGACGCGTGGGAGCGGGCGACGACGTTGGTCGAGGCCGGCGTCGACGTGCTCGTCCCTGATGTGGCCAACGGCCATGCCCGGTTGATGCTGGACATGATCCGCAAGCTGAAATCGGACCCGGCTACCCGTCACGTGCAGATCCTGGGTGGCAACGTCGCGACGTACGAGGGCGCCAAAGCCCTGGTGGACGCAGGAGTGGACGGCGTCAAGGTGGGTGTCGGCCCAGGTTCGATCTGCACCACGCGGGTCGTCGCCGGTGTCGGCGTACCCCAGATCACTGCGGTGTACGACGCAGCGCGTGCCGCACGGCCGGCGGGCGTTCCGGTCATCGCCGACGGCGGCCTGCAGCATTCCGGCGATATCGCCAAGGCGCTGGTGGCGGGTGCGAGCGCGGTCATGGTGGGTTCGCTGCTGGCCGGGTGCGAGGAGAGTCCCGGGGAGTTGCAGCTGGTCAACGGCAAGCAGTTCAAGACCTACCGGGGGATGGGCTCACTGGGCGCGATGGCCTCGCGCGGTAAGAAGTCGTTCTCCAAGGACCGCTACTTCCAGGCCGACGTGACCAGCGACGACGAGATCGTGCCGGAGGGTATCGAGGGCCGAGTCGCCTACCGCGGGCCGTTGGGCGCCGTCACCCGTCAGCTCGTCGGTGGCCTGCACCAGTCGATGTTCTACGTGGGCGCTCGCACCATCCCTCAGTTGCAGGAGCGGGGTCGTTTCGTCCGAATAACAGCTGCCGGGCTGAAGGAAAGTCACCCACACGACATCCAGGGAATCGTCGAGGCGCCGAACTACACAACCCGCTGACGTGGCTGGCGGCTACCCTGTCGCACGTGACTGAGATTGAGATCGGCCGCGGCAAGCGTGGGCGCAGGGCGTATTCCTTCGACGACATCGCAGTGGTGCCCTCACGGCGCACCCGCGACCCCGAGGAAGTCTCGGTGACCTGGCAGATCGACGCCTACCACTTCGACCTGCCGGTGATGGCCGCGCCGATGGATTCGGTGATGTCACCCAAGGCGGCGATTGCCTTCGGCCAGTTGGGTGGTCTTCCGGTCCTCGACCTCGAGGGGCTGTGGACCCGCTACGAGGACCCGGAGCCCTTGCTGGCCGAGATCGCTTCACTGGACCCGGCGAACGCCACCGCGCGAATGCGCGATATCTATGCTTCGTCGATCCGCCCCGACCTGATCGAGTTGCGCCTCAAAGAGATTCGCGCATCCGGTGTCACCGTTGCGGGAGCTCTCTCCCCGCAACGTACCCAGGAGCACTGGCGCACAGTCATCGACGCGGGGGTCGACCTGTTTGTGATCAGGGGCACCACGGTCTCGGCCGAGCACGTGTCCGGTCGGGCCGAGCCGCTGAACCTGAAGCGCTTCATCTACGAGTTGGATGTGCCGGTCATCGTCGGCGGGGTCGCGACCTACACCGCGGGTCTGCACCTGATGCGTACCGGTGCAGCAGGCGTACTGGTCGGTTTCGGTGGGGGAGCAGCGCATACCACCCGGCGTACTCTCGGCATTCACGCGCCGCTTGCGTCCGCGATCGCGGACATCGCCGCCGCCCGACGCGACTACATGGATGAGACCGGCGGGCGGTATGTGCACGTCATCGCCGATGGTGGCCTGGGCACCAGTGGTGATGTGGTCAAGGCGGTCGCCTGTGGTGCTGACGCGGTGATGCTGGGTGCGGCGTTGGCCCGATCGACCGAGGCGCCGGGCCGGGGGTTCCACTGGGGGTCCGAGGCCCATCACCCCGATCTGCCACGCGGTGAGCGGGTCGAGGTGGGCACGGTCGGCACGTTGGAGCAGGTCCTGACCGGGCCCGGTCAGTCGGCTGACGGCACGACCAACCTGGTCGGCGCTCTACGGCGGGCGATGGCGACCACCGGGTACTCCGACCTCAAGGAGTTCCAGCGCGTCGAGGTCGTCGTCGCGCCCTACCAGCGCAGCTGACCCGGGATGCAGTACGCCGGTAGGTGTGCGGTTTACGTCGGTGACCCTTGCAATAGCGAGGGTCACCGACGCAAACCGTCCACCCCGGCCGAACAAGGCGCTCGTCCCTACTCGTCGTGCCAGGTGCGCCACAGCGCGGCGTAGGCCCCGTTGGCCGCGACCAGCTCGGCGTGCGATCCGATCTCGCTGATCCTGCCGTCCTCGACCACCGCGACGCGGTCGGCGTCATGCGCGGTGTGCAGCCGGTGCGCGATGGCGACCACCGTGCGCCCCGCGAGCACCGCGTTCATCGACCGCTCCAGGTGGCGTGCTGCTCGCGGATCCAGCAGTGAGGTGGCTTCGTCCAAGACCAGTGTGTGCGGGTCGGCGAGTACCAGACGGGCCAGCGAAAGCTGTTGTGCTGCAGCGTCGGTCAGCGTCTGACCGCCCTGTCCGATGCGGCTGTCCAGACCGTCGGGCAGTTGTGATGCCCAGGGCAGCGCATCGACCGAGGTCAGCGCCGACCAGAGCTGCTCATCGCTCGCACCGGGGTCGGCGAGTACCAGGTTGTCGCGCAGAGTGCCCACGAAGACGTGGTGCTCCTGCGTGACCAGCGCGACCTCACCGCGCAGGTCATCCAGCGGTAACTCGACCAGTGGAACGGTGCCCACGGTGACGCTGCCCGAGCCAGGTCCGTCGATCCCGGCCAGCAATCTGCCGAGGGTGGACTTGCCCGCGCCGGATGGTCCGACGATCGCGACGCGCTCACCCGGTTGCAGATCCAGGTCGATGCCGTGCAGCACCTCGCGCCCGCTGCGGTAGGAATAGCGCACCGCGCTGGCCACCAGATGCGAATCCACCGGCTGCCCGTCGCCCACGGTGCGATCCGGCGGCAACGCCTCGATACCGATGATGCGAGCCAACGCGCTGGTACCGACCTGGATCTCGTCCAACCACGTCAGCAGCTCATCGACGGGGTCACCGAGGGCCAGGGCATAGAGCACGATTGTGATGACCTGGCCGAGGCTCGCGTGGCCCTGGTCGACGAGATAGCCGCCCCACAGCAGGCTGATGCCCACGGGCAGCACCGCGCCGAGGTCGACGGCCGGGAACCACCACATCCGTAGCTTGAGCGTGTAGATCTCGGCATCCCACATACCGCGCATCGCCTGGTGCAGACGCGTGCGCCGCACCCCCTGCAGGGACAGCGCGTCGATGGTGCGAGCCCCTTCGACATTCTCGGTCACCATGCCGTTGGTCACGGCGTAGGAAGCGCGCTCGCGGGCATAACCGGGACCGGCGAACCGCAGATACCGCTTCGTGGACAACGCCAACAACGGCGCGGTCACGAGCAACGAGAGCGCGACCAACGGGTTGACCAGGAACGCCGCGACGAGGGTCAGCAGCGACGTCACCGCCGCCACCAGCGTCGTCGGCACCCCGAACCGCACGGCGTAGGACAGCGCGTCGACGTCGTTGGTGGTACGTGACACCAACTCCCCGGTGCCCGCGCTTTCGACGGTGGACAGCGGCAGCGCGAGCACCCGGTCGATGAAGCGTTCGCGTAGATCTGCGAAGACGGTTTCACCGAGGATGAACGCCGACCGCCGCGCCCACCAGGTCAGCACGGTCTGCACCACGACAACGGCCAGCAGAGCGAACCCGAAGCGGTCGATGCTCGCATTGTCGATGCCGTGCGAGAGCTGCCCGATCAGCTCGCCGAAGAGCCGCGGAGAGATCAGACCGACGACTGCAGCGAGGGCATGCAGGGTGACGGTCGTGATCAGCGCGCGTCGATGACTGCGCATGAGCATCGCGGCATGCCGGCGAACGGTCTGTCCGTCCGCGATCGGCAACGTGGACGCCGGTGTCGTGGTCGGCTTCTCAGCGGTGGGCAGGCTCATCGGCGTCCTCCTCCCCACGCAGTACGACGCGTCGGTAGGCCGCACTGTCACGGCTCAGCTCGGCGTGGGTGCCCACCGCAGCGATCCGCCCCTCCTGCAGGAGCAGCACCCGATCGGCCCGGTCCAACAGCAACGGACTGGTCGCCATCACGATGGTCGTGCGGCCGTGGCGGGCGTCGTGCAGGCGGGCAGCGATACGAGCCTCGGTGTGGGCGTCCACCGCGCTGGTGGGCTCGACGAGCACGAGGGTCTGCGCATTCGTCAACAGGGCGCGCACGAGGGCGAGGCGTTGTCGCTGACCGCCGGAGAAGGACCGGCCGCGCTCCTGCACCCGAGAGTCCAGGCCGTCGTCCAGGGCCAGCAGTACGTCGTGAGCGTCTGCCGCGCTGAATGCCGCTGCGATCTGGTCGGCGGTGCTCCTGCCGGCGGGGTCCAGTTCATCGCGCAACGTTCCCGCGAAGAGGTGCGGGTCGATCTGCGAGACCACGATGCGCGAGCGCACCTCGGCCACGGCTACCTGCCCTATCGGTACGCCGCCGAAGGCCACCCCTGTCTCGGAGGGGTCGGGCTGGCCGAACCGGCCCAGCCGGTCCGCCAGTGCAGCGGCATCGGCGGGCACATCACACACCACGGCGGTCAGCAGTCCGGGCGCGAACTGCGCGCCGGTCCCCGGATCCACCAACTGCTGCAGACCGGCGGGCAGCCGGCGGGTCGTCGATGCCTCTCCGAGGTGCTCTGAGCGGAGGTGGTCGCCCTGAATCTGCAGGACCTTGATGATCCGGTCGGCGGCGACCCGGGTGCCGAGGAATTTGCCGGTCATCTCCGTCGCCGTGGACAGCGGGATGACCAGGAAGGTGGAATATCCGTAGAACGCCACGAGCTGACCGGGTGTCAGCGAGCCATCGTGCACGGCACGGGCACCGAGCCAGGTCACCACCACCATGAACAGGCCCGGCAGCAGCACCTGGGCCGAGTCCAGGGTCGACTGCGGTGCAGCGACCCGCACGCCCTCGCGGCGGACCCGTTGGGACTGCTCGGCGTACCGGCGGCGGAAGGTGTCCTCGCCGCCGATCCCGCGCAGTACCCGCAGTCCGACGACGGTGTCGGCACCCAACTCGGACAGTTTCCCGGACTGCTCGCGTTGATCGGCCTGGCGACGCTGCAGGGGTCGGATGACACCCGCGAGGCTCACCAGCAGGATCGGGACGCCGAGCAGCACCACCAGCCCGAGTTGCATCGAGCTGCGCAGCAGAATGACGGCGACCACGAGATAGGCGACGATCGATCCGGCGAACCGGGCGAACACATCGAAGGACTGGGCGAACCGGCCCGCGTCGGTGGCTGCGCTCGCGACGACCTGACCGGTCGGCATCGCCCGGGGCAGCGCCTCACCGGTATCGGTCGCGTGCTCACCGACCAGTTGCATGCATCGGAACGCGGCCTGCAACCAGTTGAGGACGGCAAACCGGTGGCGCAGGGTACCGACGCAGGCGCTGAGCACGCCGAGACCGATCAGGACCAGAGACCAGGTGAGCAGCGCGCCCAGGTCGTGATCGCGGATACCCGCGTCGGTGCCTCTGCTGATCACGGCGGGCATCAGCGCGAGGCTCAGCATCCAGACGATCCCGCACGCCACCCCGAGCGTGACCGTGCGCCACTGCATACGGGCGGTCCACAAAATGAACCGATCCGGCGAGCGCAGGTCGGGGGTGCCCGGGTCGTCGTACGGCAGCGATTTCATAGCGTCCCTCAGCGTAGATCGAGGCCGGTTCCACCCGCGAATGGTTTTCCGTGGTCCTGCTCAACCGTGCGAGGGGCTCGACCGGCGCCCCGGTCGGTAAGGCACAGGTGGCAGCGCCACAATGGGAGATATGCTCCGCACTGCCTTGACGACCCGGCTGATGGGTCTGTTCGCGCTGATGGTGGCGCTGGTGGTTGCGTTCATCTTCCTGGGGATCTGGCAGCTGGATGTCGCCCGCAGTGCCGGGCACGGCGCCGCAAACGCCCAGATGCAGGACCGTCCCACGGTGTCGATCACGGCCGCGATGCAACCGGCCCAGAGTTTTCCCCGCGACGGATCGTTGCGTCCGGTGCGCGCGACCGGCCATTACGACGCCTCCCGCCAGGAGATCGTCGCGGGCCGCACCCTGAACGGTGTCCCCGGATTCTGGGTGCTGACGCCACTGGTACTGGACGCGAACGGGGCACGACTAGGGGTCATCCGCGGGTTCGTCACTGACCCGAAGGGTGTGCCGGCACCCCTGACCGGCACCGGTCAGGTCACCGTCGACGGTGCGTTGGCTCCTGGGGAGTCACCGGATGCGACCCCTTACCCGCCCGGGCAGATCGGGGCGATCAACCTTGCCGTACTCGCCAATACGTGGGGTGGCACGGTCTACAACTCGTTCATCTTCGCGACCAGTGAGACGCCGACAGCGACCGCTGCGCCGATCCAGAAGTTCCCGCCGCCACAGCCCGGCGGCGGCGGATTCCACCTGCTGAACGCCGGGTACGCCCTGCAATGGTGGGCATTCGCATGCTTCGCGGTCTACGTGTGGGTGCGCATGGTGCGCGACGAATACGCCTTGACGCGGGCCACCCAGCTGGCGCTGAGGCGCAGCGGGGAGAATGAGCACGTGCACGATCACGACGATGCTGTTGCGTCGCCGTTCGCCGAGACGAAGGATCAGCAGTGAGCGAGCAGACCCCACAGGTGACGGCCACCGCCGGGAGGACGCTGATCGATCCTGACAAATCCCGCAAAGCGCTGACCTTCTTCAAGATCATGGCGGTGATTGTCGGACTCGGGCTACTACTGCTGACCGCGCAGGTCATCCTCAAGTACGCCTTCGACAACGGCGCGCTCGACTGGTGGCCGCAACCGCACGGCCTGGTCTACATCGTCTACATCGCCGCGACGGTGAACCTGTCGTTCAAGATGCGGTGGGGGCTGCTGAAGATGGTCGGGGTCATCCTCGCCGGGTGCATCCCGTTCCTGTCGTTCTACATCGAGCGCAAGGTCAGCGCGAATGTCGAAGGTGAGCTCACCGGCCTGGCCGCTGAGCGTTCGTCCTCGACTGCTGCCGCTGCGTAGTCTTGCCCGCGTGACCGCGCCCCTGCAGGAAAATCCTGTCCTCGTCGTCGATTTCGGCGCCCAGTACGCCCAGTTGATCGCCCGACGGGTGCGGGAGGCCTCGCTCTACAGCGAGGTCGTGCCGCACACGATGTCGGCGGCCGCGATCCTGGAGCGGAAACCGGCCGCGATCATCCTATCCGGCGGGCCGTCCTCGGTGTATGCCGACAACGCGCCCGGTCTGGACAGTGCGCTGCTGGAAGCCGGCATTCCGGTGTTCGGTATCTGTTACGGCTTCCAGGCAATGGTCCAGGCGCTGGGCGGGAACGTCGAGCACACCGGGCTGCGCGAGTACGGCGCGACGATCGCTCAGCTCGCCGACACCACGAGCACGCTCTTCGACGGGCAGCCGGACGAGCAGTCGGTGTGGATGAGTCACGGCGACGCGGTGTCCTCCCCACCATCGGGCGTACGTGTCACAGCAGTCACCCCCGGGGCGGCAGTCGCGGCGATCGAGGACGATGAGCGGGCCTTGTACGGCGTGCAGTGGCACCCCGAGGTGCTGCACTCGACCTTCGGTCAGCGGGTGTTGGAGAACTTCCTGCTGCGCGGTGCGAAGCTGACGCCGAACTGGACCGCAGAAGCCATGGCGACCGAGCTGGTCGCGAATGTCAAAGAGCAGGTCGGTTCGGCCCGTGCAATCTGCGGGCTGTCCGGGGGAGTGGACTCCTCGGTGGCTGCGGCGTTGGTGCAGCGAGCCATCGGCGATCAGCTGACCTGTGTTTTCGTCGACCACGGATTGCTCCGCGAGGGTGAAGCACAGCAGGTGCGCGAGGACTTCGTCGACGCGACCGGTGTCGACCTGGTCGTCGTGGACGCCGCCGAACAGTTTCTGACCGCACTCGCGGGAGTGACCGACCCGGAGACCAAGCGAAAGATCATCGGCCGCGAGTTCATCCGCTGCTTCGAGCAGGCCGCGCGCGACATCGTCGGGTCGGCGGATGAAGACGAGCATCCGGTGAAATTCCTGGTGCAGGGCACGCTCTACCCCGACGTCGTGGAATCCGGCGGCGGCACCGGTGCGGCCAACATCAAATCCCACCACAACGTCGGCGGGCTGCCCGACGATCTGCAGTTCTCGCTCATCGAGCCACTGCGCAGCCTCTTCAAGGACGAGGTGCGCCAGGTCGGGCTCGAGCTCGGCGTTCCCGAGGGCATCGTGTGGCGCCAACCCTTCCCCGGGCCGGGTCTCGGTATCCGCATCATCGGTGCGGTGAGCGCGGACAACCTGGCGATCCTGCGCCGCGCGGACGCCATTGCCCGTGAGGAACTCACCGCGGCCGGCTTGGACCGTGACATCTGGCAGTGCCCTGTGGTGCTGCTCGCAGACGTGCGTTCGGTCGGGGTGCAGGGCGACGGGCGCACCTACGGTCACCCCATCGTGTTGCGACCGGTGTCCTCCGAAGACGCGATGACCGCCGACTGGACGCGACTGCCGTATGAGGTGCTCGCCAAGATATCCGGCCGGATCACCAACGAGGTGAGTGAGGTCAACCGGGTGGTCCTGGATGTGACGAGCAAGCCGCCGGGCACTATCGAGTGGGAATAGCGTGCAGATCAGCCAGGCGCTGCTGCGGGCGCAGGAGGTCGCCGCGCCTGAGGTAGGCCGCGGCAAGCTGGCCGAGTACATACCCAGTCTGGCGTCGGTGGACCCGATGCAGTTCGGGATGGCGGTGGCCTCTCTGGACGGTCAGGTGCACGTCGTCGGCGATACAGACGTGCGCTTCTCGGTGCAGAGCATCAGTAAGGTCTTCACCCTTGCGCTCGTGATCGCGGCAGAGGGGGAGCGCATCTGGGAGCGGGTTTCGCGCGAACCGTCCGGTGGCCCGTTCAACTCGCTGCTCCTGCTGGATCAGGAGGCGGGACGTCCGCGTAATCCGTTCATCAACGCGGGTGCGCTCGTGGTGACCGACCGGCTGCAGGCGCTGACCGGGGACGCAAGCGGCGCGTTGCTGGACCTGATGCGCAGGGAGAGCGGCTGCGATGATCTCGGCAGCGACCCGGTGGTGGCCCGTTCGGAGTTGGCGGCCGGGCACCGCACGTCGGCGCTGGCGCATCTGCTCGCCAGTTACGGCAATCTGGAGTGTTCGGTCGAGGATGTGATCGACCAGTACGTTGCGCAGTGCGCATTGTCGATGAGCTGCCGCGAGTTGGCGCTCGCCGGTCTCTTCCTGGCCCGCGACGGCGTACTGTCCGACGGTTCCACGCTGCTGACCGACCGCCAGACGAAGCGCATCAATGCCGTCATGCTCACCTGCGGCACCTACGACTCGGCCGGCGACTTCGCCTACCGGGTCGGACTACCGGCCAAGAGCGGTGTCGGTGGCGGCATCCTGGCCGTCATCCCCGACCGTGGCGTCGCCTGCGTGTGGAGCCCCTCGCTCGGGGCCTCCGGCAACTCAGCAGCCGGGCTGGCTGCGCTGGATGCGTTCACGACCTATTCCGACTGGACCGTTTTCTAGGGCGGATGGTCAGCTCACCTGGATCACGGTGACCTGACCGCCGTCGACCTGCCAGCGCTGGTCGAGGCGGACATTGTTCAGCAGCCGCCGGTCGTGCGAGACGAGCAACAAGGCGCCTTCGTAGGAGTCGAGTGCTTCTTCGAGCTGTTCGATCGCCGGTAGATCCAAATGGTTGGTGGGCTCGTCCAGTACGAGGAGGTTCACCCCGCGGGCCTGAAGCAGGGCCATCGCGGCGCGGGTGCGCTCGCCGGGGGAGAGCTTGGCGACCCGGCTGGTGACCTGGTCGGCCTTGAGGCCGAACTTCGCGAGCAGCGTCCGCACCTCACCGGATGCCATCTGGGGCATCGCCGCCTCGAACGCGTCGCCGAGCGGTAGATCCTGCTCGAGGCCGGTGCGCGCCTGGTCGATCTCGCCGACCGCGACCGAGGCGCCCACGCTGGCTCGCCCGCTCGAGGGTTCGAACCGTCCGAGCAGCAGTTGCAACAGTGTTGATTTGCCTGCGCCGTTGGGGCCGGTCACGCCGATCCGGTCGCCGGCGCTGACCTGCAGGGTCACCGGGCCCAGGGAGAAGTCACCGAGGGTTGCCGTGGCTTCGTCGAGTGTTGCGACGACCGTGCTGGACCGCGGAGCGCCGGCGATCGTGAACTGCAACGCCCACTCCTTGCGCGGTTCCTCGACCTCGTCCATGCGCGCGATCCGCGATTCCATCTGTCGGACCTTCTGGCCTTGTTTCTCCGACGATTCTGCTTGGGCCTTACGACGGATCTTGTCGTTGTCGGGGGATTTCTTCATGGCGTTGCGGACGCCTTGGGAGCTCCACTCCCGTTGGGTGCGGGCCCGGGCAACGAGGTCGGCCTTCTTGCCGGCGAATTCTTCGTAGGCCTCCCGGGCGTGCCGGCGCGCGATGGCCCGCTCCTCCAGGAATGCGTCGTAGCCGCCGTCGTACACGGCGACCTGACGCTGGGCCAGGTCGAGTTCGACGACCCGGGTCACGACCCGGGAGAGGAACTCGCGGTCGTGCGAGACCAGCACGATTCCGGAGCGCAGCTCGCGGACGAAGGTTTCCAGCCGTTCCAGACCGGTCAGGTCCAGGTCGTTGGTCGGCTCATCGAGCATCACGAGGTCGAACCGGCTGAGCATCAGCGAGGCCAGCGCCGCCCGGGCGGCCTGCCCGCCGGACAGCGACGTCATCTGTGCGTCGGCGCCGAGTTGCAGGCCGAGGTCGGCGAGCATCGCGGGGAGTCGCTCGTCCAGGTCGGGCGCACCGCTGGCCATCCACCGGTCGAAGCTTTCTGCGTAGTCATCATCAGCAGACCGGGAGGGCTGATCTGCGCCGAGCGCGGCGGCCGCAGCCTCCATCGCGAGGGTCGCGGCAGCGGCACCGGTACGGCGGGCCACGAACCCGCCCAGCGTTTCACCGGCGACCCGTTCATGCTCCTGGGGGAGCCATCCCACGAAGGCGTCGGTGCTCGACATGGAGACGGTTCCCTCCAGCGGCTCCAGATCGCCGGCGAGGATCCGCAGCAGAGTGGTCTTGCCGGCACCATTGGCGCCGACCACTCCGACCACGTCGCCGGGTGCGACGGTCAGGTCCAGTGCCGTGAAGAGGGTGCGGTGAGCGTGGCCACCAGCAAGGTTTTTGGTGACAAGGTTCGCACTCACCTGGCGATCGTAGTTGTGCCGCCGGCCCGGGGCAGCGGGGTCGACCGCCCGGGCTTCTCCGGGCATCGATTCATGGCGAACCTCCCTTTGAGGGTGCAGAATCCATCCAACCCCACGAAGTTTCAACTCTCGAGGGGTGCAGTCGGGCAGCTCCGGCGAGCGGCGCGCCCACCTCTGAGGGAGAGGACGTAGCGATGAGCGACGACCGGGCGGCACCGAAGACCACGGGAGTCACGGTGCAGTTACTCGCCGTGGTGGATCTCGGCGTCGAGATCGAGGGTATGCAGGGGCGCGAGCTGCGGATGCGAATGGTGACCATCAGCCCGGGTGGGGTCTTCGGCCCGGTTCACGATCACCGGGGCAGACCGGGGATCGTCTACGTACTGGAGGGGAGCATCACCGACCACCGCGGTGGGATCGCCACGGAGTACGGTCCGGGCGTGGGTTGGCCCGAAGACCGCAACACGGTGCACTGGCTGGAGAACCGTGGTGCGGTTCCGGCCGTCGAGATCTCCATCGATGTCGTCTCAGCCGGGCTCTGAGCCCTTGCTTGCTGTGCACAGGAAAATGCCGAAATCGCGGTCGCCCTTGCGGATGGTCGTGGCGTCAACGAAGTGGACGTCGGTGAAGCCGGCGCGGACAATCTGCTCGGTCAGGGTTGTCCTGTCGAAGCCGTGATGTCCGTCGAAGTCGGCTTTGTCGGCGTGGAACGCGCCGTCGGGATCCTCCTCGAGATCCGCGATGGCTAGCTGACCGCCGTCGACGAGCAGCCCCGCCACCGACCGCAACAGCTCATCCAGGTTCGCCACGTGATGCAGGGCCATCGAGCTCCACACCACGTCGTAGACCCCGTCGAGCCGGTCGGTCGTCAGGTCGACCTGGACCGCTCGTAGCCGCTCACTGAGCCCGGCAGCCTCGATCCGCTCGCGGGCGACCTGCACCATTCCAGCGGAGGGATCAGCCACCACCACGGAGCCGACCTGGTCGGCGAGCAGAATGCTCAACCGGCCGGTGCCACCACCGACGTCGACCACCTTCATCCGGGGTTTGAGGTCCACGGCCTGGGAGATGGCGTGCGCCACCGCGACCTGCCGCGCCTCCTGAGCCGGGTCGTCGTCCCAGGTTGCTGCTTCGTCGTCGAACCGCTCGTGTTGGTGCATCTTCCCGACCCTAGTCTCGCGTCTTACGGCCGGGATCGGCCGTGCCGGTCAGGTGTCGAGCCACCGCCGCACGGCGGTTCGTACGAAGGCCAGCTCGGTCGGCAACCCTGCGGGACTGCCGGCACGGTGACCCCAAATGGTGGGGATCGGTAAAAGCTCCGCCTGGGCCAGGTGAGGTAGTTCTGCGGCGTTGTCCGCCACCCGGAAATAGAGGTCGGTCTCGCTGGGCATCAGGAGCACGCGGGCCCGGATCGCAGCCAGCGCCGCCGGCAGGTCACCGCCGCCGCTGATGTCGGCTTCGGACCACGTCCTTGCCTGGGCGTAGAGGTTGGCTGCCCTGCTGGTGGCGAAACCGGCCTCCCAGTCGGTGCGTAGATAGGTCTGCAGATCCGGCGCCCCGAGCACTGTCCGGAAGAGTTCCGCGCGGTAGAAGTCCTGACTCAGGCCCCACCCGGCGTAGACGTGACTGAAAGCGCGTAGTGCCGCTGCCGGCTCGCTCCGGAGCCGTCCGTCGCCGAGGTATTCAGGGGCGGCTTCCAGGATTCGAAGCAGTCCGGAGAGGAAAACCCGGTTGTGGGGCGCGGTACGTGCACTCCCGCAGACCACGATCGCGCGTTCGACGACGTCAGGAAACAGCGATGCCCAGTGATAGGCCTGAATGGCGCCCATCGAGAACCCGTAGACCGCGGCGACCCGATCGATGCCCCACTGCTCCCGCAGCAGGCGTCGCTGGGCGCGGACGTTGTCGCCGGCAGTGACGAGATCAGGAAAATCCGACGTGTCCGCAGCGCTGGAGGACAACCCGTTGGAGAACATGTCGGGGATGACGATGAACCACTTCAGCGGATCCAGGATCAGGTCCGGCCCCACGAGGCCGGCCAGGTCCTCGTGCGAGGCCGAGTAGCTGCACGGATAGACGATCACGTTGTCCTTGGCGGCGTTCAAGGTGCCGTGTGTCTGCCACGCGAGCCGGGCGCCACTGATGATGCCTCCGCGCTCCACCTCGATATCGCCCAGTTCGAAAACACCCTCAGTGACCGGCCAGTTGCTCATGGGTCAACTATGGCAGCCGTCCGTCGCCGGCCATTGATCCTTTCAGCACGGTCTACGGTGACCTGATGGTGGCGAGCTCGGGACGGCGACAGGCACCTACCGGGGCTCGGGTCGCCCGCTGGGGAGCGCTGGCACTCCTCGTGCGGCCGGCGTACATCGCGACCGAGTCCATCACTGCCGTCGCCACCAAGGGCGGTTACAGCTTTATCGGGGACTCGGTCAGCAAACTCGGCGAGATCGGCTGTCTACCAACCTATTGCTCACCGCGTCATGGGCTGATGAACGGTTCCTTCATGACCTTCGGAGTGTTGCTGGCCGGCGGCGCAGCCCTGCTCGCGCGTCCGCTGGGGCCATGGGTCACGGGGCTGCTGGTCGTCTCCGGGCTGAGCTCGATCGCCACGGGTTTTGCGCCGTTGGATCAGGACGCCACGCTGCACGCGTTCGCCGCGACGCCGTTGTTCGTCGCGCAGCCGCTGGCCATGCTGCTTCTGGGAGCCCGGTTACGCAGCGAACAGCCGCGTCTGGCCGGGGCACTTCTCAGCACGGGAGCCGTCACCGCAGTAGCGGCCGTTGCGTTCATCCTGTCCGGAGGGGGCCCGGTCTCAGGTGGTCTCGAACGCCTCGCACTGTGGCCGGTGCTGTTCGGCCTCGCCGCGTTCGCCGGGACCCAACTACGTCGGCGTACAGGCGCATTCGAGGGACCACCGTCGCGGCGGTGAGACACAACGCGGCTCGATAGAGTCGGTGGGGTGGCCGACCCCGCATCTCTCGCCGACGTCCTCGCTCGCCTCCACTCGTGCGAGTGGATCGACCTCACCCATGCGTTCGGGCCGGGCATCCCGCACTACACCGCCTTCCCTGACGAGGAACGCGAGACGCTCTTCCACTTCGATGAGGGGGTCGGCTCGGTCGGCACGGGCTTCCTGGCGCACCGCTTCACCCACATCGGCCAGTGGGGCACCCACGTCGACCCACCCGCCCACTTTGCCCGAGGTGGCCGCTTCCTGGACGAGCTGCCGGTGACCGACATGATCCTGGCGTTGGTGGTCGTCGACGTCCGCCGCCAGGTCGCGGCTGACGCCGACCACACCGTCACAGTCGCCGACCTGCAGGCGCACGAAGCCGAGCACGGGAAGATCCCAGCCGGCTCGTTCGTCGCACTCCTGACCGGGTGGTCCGACCGCTGGCCCGATGGGGAGGCGATGGCCAACTGCGACGCGGACGGCCTCGCGCACTACCCCGGTTGGGGTGTGGAGGCGCTGACCTTCCTCGTGCAGGAACGGGACGTGACCGCCATCGGCCATGAAACGACCGACACCGACCCGGGTGCCGTCGTGGGCGCCGGCTCCCTGGCGGCGGAGACCTACATCCTCAGCGCCGACAAGTGGCAGATCGAGATGCTCGCTGGGCTCGACCGGGTGCCGCCGACCGGTGCCCTCATCGTCGCGACCTGGCCCAAACCGCAGGAAGGCTCTGGCTTCCCGGCGCGGGTCTTCGCGATCGTCGACCGCGGCTGAGGTCGGTTGCGCCGTGGCCCGGCGCGCAGCTCATCGCTGATTGTCGCCTTCGGGCTAACCCTACGGTTTCGACTGTGATATACATCACAATGGGCCCGTATGGGTCGCCGACCCAGCATGAAAGGTGGCGCCGATGAGCGACGCACGCATCCCGTCCGAGAACCCTGAAACCGCCGAGCCAGAGCGTTTCGACGTCATCGTGGTCGGGGGTGGGTCGGCGGGTGCCGTGATCGCCACCCGACTCACCGAGGACCCGTCCGTGCGCGTCGCTCTCGTCGAGGCCGGTGGACCGCCGCCGGACCGAGAGGCGATGCCGGCAGCGGTTGCCTCGCTGCAACTGGATCCGGACGTGGACTGGATGTACACCGGGGACCCGGGCGGGGCCGGCAAGGGCCTCACCGACGGCCGGATGATGGTGCCCCGCGGCAAGATGCTCGGCGGCTCCTCCGGCATGAACTACATGGCCTACGTGCGAGGGCACCCCGGTGACTTCGACGGGTGGGCCGAAGACGGCGGCAAGGGCTGGTCCTACGACGAAGTACTGCCGTACTTCATGAAGAGTGAGGACCTCGCACCACCGGACCCGCCGGAGGGCGTGGTCATTGACGATGAGGCCCACGGCGTGGGCGGTCCGCTGGGAGTGTCTGTGCGGGCACCGCGGACGGTCGCGGCCGAGCAATTCGTCCAGGCTGCTGAGGCCGCCGGTATCCCCAGTGGCGACTACAACGGGCGGGACCGCGGTGGCCCGACCGGGCTCTCGTCGCTCTTCCAGACCACCACGCGCAACGGGATGCGGTCCTCGACCTACCACGCGTTCCTTGAGCCGGTGATGCAGCGCGCGAACCTGACGGTCATCACCCACGCGCAGGTCGAGGAGGTGCTGATGGACTCAGACGCGGGCGGCCTGCGCGCCACGGGTGTGCGGTATCGCGACGCGGACGGAGCTACAACGACCATCCACGCCGACCACGAGGTCGTGGTCAGTGCCGGTGCGATCGGCTCCCCGCAGCTGCTGTTGCTGTCCGGGATCGGACCGAGCGAGGAGCTTGCGTCCGTGGGTGTGGAGTGCGTGCTGGACAACCCGCACGTCGGCAAACACCTCAAAGACCACCTGCACGTGCCGCTTGCCTTCCCGGCTCCGGGCGTGGCGCTGACGATGACCGAGATCGCGATCTCGCTCGGCCCGGACGCGCTGCGGGCCCCCGCCGGTCCGCTGCCGGCCGACCCGGCCGATGACGACAAGATGCCGCCGGAGTTGCTGGCGCTCAAGGCCGAAGCCGAGCGCAGGGTGACCGAGTGGGCCACCACGGGCAAGGGGCTGGCGTCCTCCTCGTTCTACGACGCCGTGGCCTTCTTCTCCACCGGGCTCGGCGACCTGCACACCCACGATGCCCAGATCGGGCTGCTGGCCTGCGGCTACACCCCCGACATCTGGAAGCTTCTGTTCAGGGTCGACCCGGCCGCCTACTTCGAAGATCCCGACGTCGCGTTATCAGCCGATGCCGAGACCGTCGTCGTGCTCCCCAACCCTGTCCAGCCGCATTCTGAGGGCGAGGTGTGCCTGGTCAGCAACGATGTCGGCGACGCGCCGCGGATCGACCTCAACTACCTGGCCGACCCGCACGACGTGACGGTGATGGTCGCGGTGATGCGACGAGCCCTGGAGATCGTCGACCACTGGCCGGCTGCTGCTGTCGGACCGTTGATGGTTCCGCCCGCTTTGGCCAAGGCGCACGGTCACACCACGGGTGATGTGCCCACCGATGCGCTGCTGGAGGACCTGGCGCGGCATTACGCCCTGACGGTTTACCACGAGACGTCGACGTGCCGGATGGGCAGCGTCGTCGATGCCGAGCTGCGGGTGATCGGCGTGGCCAAGCTACGCGTCGCCGATGCCAGCGTCATGCCGACGGTCGTCAGTGGCAATACCAACGCGGCCACGATCATGATCGGCGAGCGCGCGGCAGAGCTGATCGCCCATGATCACGGAATGTCGTTGGCGACCACTGTCGGTTGAGCAGGGTCCCTCCCGGTCCCGTCCTGGCTGCGGCGACATGATGGTGGCATGACGACCCGCCGCGGCCTTTTCGTTGCCCCTTTCGATGCGCTGGCTGACCCACGGGTCATCGGCGACCTGGCTGCCACCGCCGAGGTGGCCGGCTGGGACGGGTTCTTCCTCTGGGATCACCTGCAGTACGGCGAGCGGGTCGCCGCGATTGCCGACGTATGGACCTGTTGCGCGGCTGTCGCGATGCGCACTGATCGGTTGCTGTTTGGGCCGATGGTGACCCCGCTGGCGCGGCGCCGACCGCAGGTCCTTGCCCGGCAGGCAGCAAGTTTGGCGGTGCTGTCGCAGGGCCGGTTCGTGCTGGGGCTGGGGCTTGGCGACGACGGCCTCGGGGAGTTCGGTGCGTTCGGCGACGAAACGGACCCCAAGGTGCGCGGCCGGATGCTCGACGAAGGTCTGGAGGTACTGACCGGACTGCTGAGCGGAAGTTCGGTCGATCACGAAGGAACCCATTACGCCGCCCGGGACGCCTGCTTCCGCCCAGCTCCTACCGTGCCGATCTGGTTGGCTGGGCGGTTCGGCAACCGGGCGCCGATCCGCCGGGCCGCGAAATATGACGGCTTTTTCGTCATCGGCCTGGACGGGCCCGCAGACCTTGACGAGGTGACGTCGGCGCTGGCCGGGCACGACCCGGCGCCGGGTTTTGAGGTGGTGGTCGACCTACAGCCCGAGCAGGATCCCGCGCCCTGGCTGGACCGCGGCGCTTCGTGGGTCCTGACCCGGATAGGGCCGTTCGACCTGGATCTCGCCGAGGTCGAGCGGATCATCGAGGCAGGTCCCTGAGCTGACATAGCGAGCTCTATACGGCCCCTCAACCACGCGTAGCTGTGCCGTCCGCTCGTTCGAGGCGCGCACGAGTGGGGCAGGATGCAGCAATGGCAGACATCGACTGGCCCGCCGGTTTCTTCGACCGCCAAGACGGCGGCGACGACGCCGACTTCTACGCACCGACGCGCCTGGTCACCCATATCGACGACGGGGCGATCGCAGCGGTCAGTGAGCTGTACGACGAGCTGGGGGTGCCGGACGGCAGGGTCCTGGACCTGATGTCGTCCTGGGTGTCCCACCTGTCCAGGAAGCCGAGCGGTGGGTTGGTCGCGCTTGGCATGAACGCCGTGGAGCTGCAGGCCAATCCGGTAGCCGACGAGGTCGTCGTGCAGGATCTGAATATCGATCCGCGGTTGCCGTTCGAGGACGCGTCTTTCGACGCGGTGCTCTGCTGCGTGTCGATCGACTACCTCATTCACCCGATCGAGGTGCTGCGCGAGGCGGCCCGGGTGCTGCGCTCCGGTGGGGTCGTGGTGCTCAGTTTCAGTAACAGGTGCTTCCCGACCAAGGCGATCCGCGGGTGGCTGGTCACCGACGAGGACGGGCGAGTGGCCATTGTCCGGGCTTACCTGGAGCAGGCCGGTTTCAACGCCGTCTCGACCGCGTTGCGGACCGACCGGCGACCGGGCCACGATCCGTTGTACGGCGCGTGGGCGCGGTGTGTCTGACGCCGATCGCCGAGCCCCTCTCATGTGCAACCTCTTCGGCGTGCGACGGTCAGACCCGCACGCTTCTTGGTAGGCCGTGTCGCTCGGAGCCACGCCCCGCACGAATCGTGCGAGGAGCGGCCCCGTAGCGAAGCACGAGCGGTGCTGTTCGGCTCAGAATTCCGACATCTTGTCCCAGCCATCGCGGTCCGCGACGTCGATGTACAGGATGTCGGGACGCTCGGCGATGTACTGCTTCGCGCCGCCGTCTACCCCGTGCTGGAAGTGCTCGGAGTTGACGTGCGCATCGCCGGCCGCCGCGTCGTCGAAGGCTTCGATCGTCAGGATCGTGTCGGGGTCGTCGACGCTGCGGTAGTGCTCGTAGAACTTGTTGCCGGGCTCGGCGCGCGTCGCGTCGGTGTAGGTCTGGCTCGCCGCGAGGTAGGCGTCCGCGGTGCCGGGCTTCAGCTTCTTTTTCACGGTGATGTAGATCAAGGCGTTCTCCTCGGTTGGGTGCGGGTCAGGTCCTGGGTGAACCTGCTCCGACTCGCACTCTCGCACGATCGGAGCACATGTCAGCGGGCGAGAGCAGATCAAGACTCCCTCATCGCGAGCGGCCGCGTACCCGCTGTGCCGGCCAAATGTCTGTCGAGTGCGATTCCGCACCATGGGACGCCAACACGGCTTCTGGCAGTTGAGCTAAGGGCGCGGCCGGCGCGCAAGCTAGAGGACTACGAAGCCGACTCGCGGCGGAAAGACGCGGGTCCTCAACCGCCCGGATCGCGGCCGGATCAGCGCGCCCGGTCCGGCTGGTCGCGTCTTCTTCGGGCTTCGCCCGACGGTGGGACGGGGCCGGATGATCGACCAGGCATGGGCCGGTACTGGGTCAGTCCTCACCGACGGTGAAGCGGCTGACCGCGCCGACCTCCGCGACCACGCCGGCCGCGTCCATGCCGAGCACTTACGGGACGCCCGGCGCCTCATTCTCGGCACCGTGACCTCGCGCAGGTCGTTCTCGTCCCCGAACTCGGTGACTCCAACAGCTCTCGTGTCGGTTGCAACACGACCGGGCCCCGACCCGTGCCCGGAGCGGGGGCGACCCGCACCACCTGGGCGGACGTGGTCCACGGAACAAGATTCTCCCGGCCGACGTTGTGGTGCGTGACAGTCATGTTCAACGAGAGGGGCACATCGCAGTGACCAGCACGTACCAAGTTGTCAACCCCGCCACCGGTGAGGCCGGCCAGTCCTTCCCCGAGGCCACCGACGCCGAGATCCAGGACGTCCTCGCGCGCTCCGACGCCGCGTACACCTCCTGGCGCACCACCACCAAGCCCGAGCGCGCCGCGATCCTGAACAAGGTCGCGGACCTCTACACCGAGCGCACGGACGCCCTCGCGGAGATCATCAGCCGGGAGATGGGCAAGCGCCTGATCGAGGCGAAGGGCGAGCTGCAGCTCGTCATCAGCATCTACCGCTACTACGCGGACAACGCCGAGAAGCTGCTCGCCGACGAGGCGATCAACCCGGCCATGGGCGGCAACGCGATCGTCCGCAAGGAGGCCGTCGGCTCGCTCCTCGGGATCATGCCGTGGAACTTCCCGTACTACCAGGTCGCGCGGTTCGCAGCCCCGAACCTCATGATCGGCAACACGATCATCCTCAAGCACGCACCGCAGTGCCCCGAGTCGGCCACCGCGATGGAGCAGTTGTTCCACGACGCAGGCCTTCCCGCCGACGCCTATATCAACGTCTTCGCCACCAACGACCAGGCGGCCACGATGATCGCCGACCCGCGCCTGGTGGGCGTCTCGGTGACCGGCAGCGAGCGCGCCGGTGCCGCCGTCGCCGCCGAGGCGGGCAAGAACCTCAAGAAGGTCGTCCTCGAGCTGGGCGGGTCCGACGCGTTCATCGTCCTCGACGGTGACGACATGGAGAGCACGATCACGGCGGCCGTCACCGGCCGTATGGGCAACGCGGGCCAGGCCTGCAACGCCGCCAAGCGCTTCATCGTGCTCGAGGACGTCTACGACCAGTTCGTCGAGGGCTTCACCCAGGTCATGTCCTCGCTGAAGCCCGGTGACCCGTTCTCCGCCGACGCCGACTTCGGTCCGCTCTCGTCCGAGGCCGCGGCCAAGGGTCTCGCCGAGCAGGTCGACGACGCCGTCACCAAGGGCGCCACCCTGCGCACCGGCGGCAAGCGCGTCGAGGGCAAGGGCGCGTTTTTCGAGGCGACCGTCCTCACCGACGTCACCCCGGACATGCGCGCCTACACCGAGGAGCTGTTCGGCCCGGCTGCGGTGATCTACAAGGTCGCCGACGCCGACGCCGCGGTCGAGATGGCCAACGCCTCCGCGTTCGGTCTCGGTGGCGTGGTCTTCGGCTCCGACGCCAAGCAGGCCGCGGACGTAGCCAACCGTCTCGACACCGGCATGGTGTGGATCAACAGCGCGCAGGGCTCCGCCGCGGACCTGCCGTTCGGTGGCACCAAGCGCTCGGGCGTCGGCCGCGAGCTCGGCACCCTGGGCATCGACGAGTTCGTGAACAAGAAGCTCATGTACACCCCGAAGGGCTAGTCACCCCCTGTCACGACGACCCCCGCAGCTCGTGCTGCGGGGGTCGTCGTGCGTCCGGGGATCTCCGCGGCCATGAGCTCGGAGCCCTCCAGCGGGGTGATCTGGTCCTCCCGGCCGCAGATGACCAGCGTGGGGCCGGCGCCGAGCCCGCTGAGGTCCTCATCATCTTCGGGCAACCTGGCGAACGTATGACGTTTCGTGGTGCCCCGGACCAGCCGAAGGCGTGAACCGCACCCGGCCTAGAACTTCGGTCAGCCCCACTGTCGGTCCAGCCTCTTCTGCGGCCGACCCAATGCCGCGTCACTGCTGCCGATCGATCCGAAGACGCTGGCCAGGAGAACCTCACAGAAACGCGATTCCGCAGTGACCGGTGGTATGCGGGTCCGTTCATCCCGTGCGGCGTTGCTAAGTCAGTCGGGCGGTCCCGCCACACGTCGAGACCCAGACTCGTCGAGAGTAAGAGCGGCGCCGTAGCTCAACCGCCAGCAGGAAGCCCACCTGGTCTCCCTGGTTCACAGCGGCGAGTACGGCACTCTCGAGGTGGCCAAGCTCTTCGGCGTTGGCCGATCCACGGTCTACTGCGCTATCGGACGCCGACGGATCGCCGCGAAGGCCGACATTGCGGAGTCGTGAACAAGTCACTGAGCAGCTACGGCGTCGCCGTCCCGAATCCGACACCCCAACGGAACGCCGGCGCCACCAGCTCTCCGCCTGGCCGGTGGTTGCCGACTGCGGTTCCACTTCCGGGGCGAGTCGGCGTTCGGGTTCATCGCGGCCGCGACAGTGCCTCTAGGCGATCGCCGGGACGATGGCCTCGATGAGGAACGGACCGTCGGTGCGCTCCGCCTCCGCGAGGGCCTCCTGAAGCTCGGTGGTCGTCGTGACCCGGCGAGCCGGTACACCAAAGCCGGTGCTGATGGCGGTGAAGTCGAGCACCGGGGAGTCCAGGTCGAGCATCGCGCGGGCCTTCGTGCCGGGCGCTCCTGCGCCGGTGCGCTGCAGCTCCATGCGCAGGATCGCGTAGGCGGCGTTGTTGACCAGGACCGTGGTGACCCGCAGGTTCTCACGAGCCTGGGTCCAGAGCGACTGGATCGTGTAGGCGGCGCTGCCGTCGGCCTCGAGGGAGAAGACACGGCGTGCCGGAGCTGCGAGGGCCGCCCCTGTCGCCACTGGCATTCCCTGCCCGATCGCGCCTCCGGTCAGCGTGAGCAGGCTATGGCGCGGGGCGGACTTCAAGGCCGCCGGCAGTCCCAGACCAGAGGTATTGAGCTCGTCGACCACGATCGCGCCTTCGGGAAGGGTCGCCGCGACGACCTGCACGAGACTCATCACGTCGAGCGACTCCCCGGGGGAGACCTCGGGTGCCACCGCACGCTCAGCCGGGCCGGTCGGCGGGGCGTCGAGGGCCTCGGCGAGGCCCTGCAACGTGGCCGCGACGTCATGGGTGACGTCGCAGAGCGGAAGCAGCGGGCGCTCGCCGACGAGATCACCGCTACGTCCGGGGTAGCCGAAGAACGTCGCCGGAGCCGCGGCCCCGACCAGGACGATCTTCTCGATGCCGGCCAGCTTCGCATCAGCCATCTCGGGGAGATAGGGGATGCGGTCGAACGAGGGGAGGTCGCCCCCCTGGTCTACGCGCGAGGGGAAGGTCTCGACCAGCACGCTCGCCCCGGTGGCCGCGCGGATGGCGTCAGCGGCCAGGACGGCCGGCTCGTCGAGCGCCGGCCCGCCGAGCAGCAGCAGGGTGCTGGCTCCCTCGCGCAGCCACTCGGCTGCGATGTCGCACGCCGCAGCTGGGCTCGGCGTACGGACGGGCACAGGGCGCGGCGCGGCCGGGTTCGCACCGGTCTTCCACGAGGCGTCGGCGGGCACGATCAAGGTCGCGATCTGGCCACCGTTGCTCTGGCTGGCCGCGACAGCACGGGCGGCGTCGACCGGCAGGGAGCGGGAGGTGCCACTGGTCCTGACCCAGCCGTCGAGGGTGCGCGCGATGGCCTCGACCTCCAGCTGGAGGGGCGCGTCGTAGCCGACGTGATCGGCGGCGTGGACACCCACGATGCACACCAGCGGCGTGTGAGCGCGCCGCGCGTTGTGCAGGTTGGCGTAGCCGTTGCCCAGCCCGGGACCCAGATGGAGGAGCGCGGCTGCCGGGCGTCGAGCGATCCGGGCATACCCGTCGGCTGCGCCAGTCGCGACGCCTTCGAAGAGGGTGAGCACACCGCGCATCCCCTCGCTGGTGTCCAGGGCCTTGACGAAGTGCATCTCCGAGGTGCCCGGGTTCATGAAGCAGGTGTCAACGCCGGCGTCGACAAGGGTGACGAGCAGCGCTTCGGCGCCGGAGAGGTCAACGGGTTCAGGGGTCATGACTGCACGCTATACACCGCCGCACCGAGGTTGCCAGGCACCTCGGGGACGATGGGCGTCGCCTACCGCGACGAGGTGAGCGGCTCAAGCGTGACGACCCAGGTGCTCGCGCTGCTCGGCGCCTTCGATGCCCAGCACCGGGAGCTGACCGCCGATCGCGGCATGCGCGTGCAACCGTCGCGCACCCCTGCGTCATATCAGCGTGGACGCCGGGCCGATCCGCGGTGAGCTGCGCCGCGGCTGCCCTTCTCCTTGGCGGATGCGGTGGTTCGCCCTCTCAATTCTGCGATCAACGTGTTATGAAAACGGGACAAGATTCGCGGGCCGGGGCGTACTCTCCGCCGAGAGTCGTCCACTCTGACTAGAGGGACTCCCCGGGGGTGGGCGGCTCCCACCCACGGGCAGAACCCCGAACTTGATGCGTCTAGGAGCGGAGCGGTCAAGTTCGTCGCAGCCTGGACCTCAAATCGGCGAGGCCACCCATCTCAAGAGTAAGGTCCAACGTCCTCGAGCACACAAGGAGGCTCACCCGGTCAACCACGCCGGCGGAGCTGATGAGCCGCCCGCGTCTGGCGGTGACACTGCGAGGACGCTGCCTTAAGAGTAGGAGCACACGGCACCTGGTCGGAGCCGTATGCCGCAGTGGCCGTGCTCGAACCGTTCATTGCCACGTCCGAGCAGAGCGCGGCAGACACAGGACGGACTTAGCCGCTCAGCGAACCCCGGGGTCCTGTCACCAGATGCCCGGATGAGGCGCGCACGATGATGAGCGGCGTACGCCCGATAGGGCTCGCCGAGAGCAGCCAGGAGAGCGCGCTCCTCGACGCGGATCCGGATCGCAAGCCCGTGCGCGGACAGGATGATCAGCGCGAGGATGGAGAGCCAGTTGCCGAAGGCCACACCAGCGCCGTACAAGGTCAGCAGGAGACCGGTGTACGACGGATGCCGGACCCAGCGGTACGGTCCGCGGTCGATCACGGTCTGCCCGGCGGTCACCCCCGCACGAAGACGGTGAAGAACCGGCCCAGAACCCAAACCGCCCACTGGCGAAGCGCGATCCCGGCCCACATCAGCGCGATGCTGCAGCCGTAGAGCGCGCTGCCGGCGGGGAGCGAAGCGCTCGTCACTCTGGCTGCACACCAGGCCGCCATGAAGGCTCCGGCCGCGATCCCCACGACGACCGCCACGATGCTGCCACGGTCCACGCGGGATCCGCTTCGGCGCGCGAGGCCGCGCAGTCGGATGCTCACTGCTAACAGGACGAACGCGATAACGGTCGCCCGGAGCAGGATCTGCGCACCGAGGTGCGCGCTGGTGCGCATCCGCTACGGACGTGCTGACGGGCTTTACGTCCGGTCGTTTCGGAGATGATCCTCTGCCAGGCGGGAGTCTGAGGCTCAGCTCACACCGCTAATCAGTCTGACGCGCGGCGTCACTAGAGGACAAGCCTGGTGCGTGCGACATCGATGAAGTTCTGGGTTCACTACGGCTGCCGGTGCGCAACTGGTCCAATCGTCGGGCGATCTGTGCGTGCCGGTAAGCGACCAGCGCGGTTGGAAAGGCTGCCGCTGCTTCGAGACGCTCTGCGCGCGTCCGGTCGGCGATGTCGTTCCGCCTTTGTCTAGCAGACGTCAATGCCTGCAGGACGTACGCAAGCACGGCTCCTGCCATGGTTCCAAGCGCTACAACATCTGGCTTCCCATGAGCATCATCTTCCTCTGTATGGGAGTGCGACTTGCTGAATGCGGTCTTTACGGGTCTCCCCATGACCGCTGCCGTCCGTGGCAAGATCCACCTCACGCCGCTACCCACCGCAAGCTCGAGGTCGTTGCGTCCGCTGGCGGCGGTAGGACGCACCTGCGCGGATAATCGTTTGAGACGAACCGCAAGATCCTCCTGCTGGTCGTGAGTTGCTCGCGCGAGACTGTCGGTCGCGACGTCGCTCAACCTGTTTCCCGACGATGCGACGCGCCGAGTGCGCGGCATGGATGAGCCGACGCAATCGCTGATCGTGACAAATTCGGTGTCACCGCAGGCGGAGGGACGTTCCGCTCATCGGCGTGTAAACGGCCAGAGGATCTGGCGTGATGCATCTTGTCCTGACGGCTGTTGTGTGGGTGGTCAGGCTTTCCAGACGTGGATGACGTCGAGAGGAACGCGCTCGGGCTCGGGCGGCATGTTCTCCCCGAAGGCCGCGTGCAGTACCGGGTGGACGGCTGGGTGCAAGCGCTCTTCGGCGAATTTCTCGAAGTCCGCCTCGGTGTCCCAGACGTCGATGTAGCGCAGGCCACCCTCGGGGCGCGCGATCGCCAGGTGCACGACGAAGCCTGGTGCGGGGTCGGGCCCGAGTTCAGCGACGATTTTGTCGTACGCCGTTGTATCGATCGGGACGTCTTGGGTGAATGCGTAGGTCATGGCACCGGTCTCCTCAGTTGATCCGAAGGATCTTCGGATCAACTATGCTCTTGAGCGGAACAGCCGTCAACAGGGAGGTGTAATGAAACGTGGTTATGAGAGTGAGCAGCGCCGGGCTCAGTCCGAGGCAACGCGTCAGCGGATCCTGGTAACGGCCCAGGCTCTGGTCGTCGAGCGGGGCTATCGGGGAACGACGATCGCCGAACTTGCCCGTCGCGCCGACGTGCACGTCGACACGATCTACGAGCTGGTCGGCCGCAAGCCGTTAATCCTGCGAGAACTGGTCGAGCGAGCCATCTCCGGGACCGACCAACCGCTCGACCCGTTCGAGCGGGATTACGTTCAAGAAATCACCGCTGAGCCTGATGCGGGCCGAAAGCTCGATCTGTACGCAGCCGCGATGCGCCGCATCCTTTCGCAACTAGCACCGCTCTTCCTGGCGCTGCGCGACGCCTCGGCCACTGACCCGGAAGCGGCTCAGGTCTGGTCGCAGATCAGCGACCGACGCGCCACAAACATGCGACTGCTCGCCGCAGACCTGCTCGCGACCGGTCAGCTCCGCGGCGGCCTGAGCATGGACGAGGTCGCTGACACGATCTGGGCCACCAACAGTCCCGACCTGCACCGACTACTGGTCCAGGACCGCGGCTGGTCGCCGGAGCACTACCAGGAATGGTTGGCCGACAGCTGGCGCCGACTATTTCTCTCCGAGAAGTGAGGAAGGCCAACCGCCCGCAACGCGGCGAGAAGACGCAGGTCTACCGCGAATGTCTTGATCACCGATAATTGGTTGCATGCAGTCCGACTTGATGTCCCGGGCGCGGGAGTCGTTCGACCTTGGGGATGAGGACGTCTCGATCACGCCCGGCGCACGGGGCGCACGGGGCCAGGTGTGGCGGTTGACGGCTGGGCGTCGGGTGTACGCGCTTAAGCAAGTGTCCGCGGGTGCACCTCCTGCGCAAGGTCAGGTGGAGAGCGAAGTGAAATTTGCGCGGCGGGCAGCCGCAGCAGGAGTCCGCCTCCCGGCTAGCCATCTCGATCGCAACGGGGAGTACGTCGTGCCGCTAACGAACGGCGGGTGGCTGCGGCTCTATGACTGGGTCGAGCTGCGCAGTGCCGACCTCGCTGCCACCGCGGAGGCGCTCGGCGTTCTCCTTGCCCGTCTACACCGGTGTGCTCAACCAGTAGACCGGGAGCTCAACGGCGCACCACCCGAGCCGTGGTATGAGGTCCCGCCGGACCAGGATGAGTGGGGACCACTGGTGACAGCAGCCACTGAAGCCGGCATGTCCTGGGCTACACGGTTGGCCGCCGCGGCGGACGGCCTGCCCGCTTTGCACTCCATCCTCTCTTCGCCCGCGCCGGCCAGGATGCGGCTGTGTCACCGCGACCTGCATCCGGAGAACGTGCTCGCCGACGAAGCCGGTGAGCTGGTGGTCGTGGACTGGGAGGACATCGGGCCCGCGGAACCAGCGCAGGAGCTGGCCCGCACTCTGGTGGCCTGCTATCACGACGGGCAACCGGATCTTGACTCGATGCGGTGGGCATACCGGTCCTACGTGGAAGCAGGCGGACCGGCGCGACTACGCTCAGCAGCCGACTTCACAATGCTGATCGCCACCCAGCTGAACTTCCTCAGTCTCCAGGTGCGCGTCGCTCTCGACCCGACGGCAGCTCCACGCGATCGGCATTGGGCCCAGCTCGAGATCGATGAATCGTTGCGCATCCTGCCGACACCGGATCTGCTAGGCACAGTCCTCAACGCCCTCGAAGATCACCCGCGCACCGACCAGCATTGACCGCGGTATCCGACGAGGACGAGGACTCGGTCCAGGGCATAGTTTCAGCCACGTCCGCGGTGAGGAAATAGACGCCGTAGCGGTCGAGGTTGCCCCGGGCGCGATTGTAGTTCTCGGTGGTCCGGGGATCCGCGTTCCCGGGCGTAGCCCTTACTGGGCGGGAAGGGGCCACCTGCTGTGACGGGTAGTGATCGGCTGCGGGGGTCAGAAGCGGTTGGCGAAGCGCATCCGTAAGGGCCGACCGTCCGGGTCGTAGACCATCCGGTAGAGCGGTGTCGCCCAGGCGAGGGTGCGACGCGAGAGGCCGGGCGGCGCGTAGGGCCGCAGCCTGCCCGGTGGACGTTGCCCACTTTGGCCGCCGTCGTGCCAGGCCTGCAGAGCTGCAGCACTCGCAGCGAACGAGTCGAACGCCTCGGAGGGGTCGATCAAAGTGCTGTCGTCGTCGAGGTCCAGGTGCTCGCGGCCCAGTTCCAGACGCAGCTTGCGGGCGAACTGGCGGGCGCCGTGACCGAACCGGTCGATCACCGCTGGTTCACGCTCGTCGCGTGCGTCATCTACGACCGCGCACGCCAGTTCCGAGTCGTGTGTCCACGAGCGGCGGTTGATGTTGTCCGAGCCGACCGAGGCCCAGACGTCATCGATCACGCAGACCTTCGCGTGCACATACACCGGATTGCCGGCGGGATTCTCCACCCCGTAGACGGCCACCCGATCGGGCGCCGCCGCGAACAGCAGGTCCAGTGCCGCCTGCCGGCCGACAAGATTCGGTGCGCGGGAGAACCGACCGTCCTGATCCGAATGGTGCGGGATCACGGCGATGAGGTGCAGCGACGGTGTCGCGCGCAATGCGTCGGCGAACGCCCCCACGATGCCGGTATTCCAGAGGTACTGGTCCTCGACATAGATCAGCCGCTCGGCGCGCTCGATCACCTTGGAGTAGCCGCGCGCGACGCTGCGCTCACCCTGCGGCGCGAACGGGTAGCCGGGATGCCTGTTGGCGTAGGTGCGAATGACCTGCACGTGCGCGGTTCCACGCGGCTCGGGGTCGGGCAGCTGAGCAGGCAGCGGATCAGCGAAACGGTCGGCTCGATGCACCACATCGCTGAGCAGATTGATCGGGTTGCGGCTGAGTGAGGCACGGTCCTCCCAGCGCTCCCGAAACGATGTTTCGACATCGGCCACGGCCGGGCCGTGCAGCATCACCTGAATGTCGTGCCACGGGGGACGATCGCCGTACACCTGCGCCAAGGGTGCCTGCTGCGCATCTCCGGCGTGCGTTTCGTCGTCGCGTCTGCCGTGGCACAGGTCGATCCCGCCGACGAACGCGACGTCGAGTTCTGGGCGACCAGGGTGCCGCAGCACCACAAATTTCTGATGATGCGAACCTCCCGGGCGCACCCGCTGGTCCAGCAGGCACTCACCCCCTGCCGCCTCGATGTCCTCACCGAGGTGCCGGTTCTGTTCCTCGCTGAAGGAGAAGTTGTCCAGGTGCGAGCGCCAGATCAGCCCCTTGACCACGGCGCCCCGACTCGCGGCCGCACACAGGGCAGACGAGACCTCCGTGCCGGACCCATCCAGATGCTGGTCGGGGTCACCGCGCCAATCGACGAACATGGCCAGGTCGCCCGACCGCAGTTCACCCAGCTGACGCACCAACTCATCGAAATAGGCGGCGCCGTGCACCAGCGGAACGACGTCGTTCCCAGAGGTCCAGGCACGTCCGTCTTCGTGCCGGGAGTCTAGGCGGGTAGCGGTGTTACCGCGTTCGGCGGCGCTCAGGAACCAGTCAGCAACGTCCATACCCCCATCCAACCCTTCCCAGCGCGACAAGGGAGCCAACTGAGGTCAGATTGCGGTCCTTTCGTACACGCTGATGGGGTCGGAGCTGGTCTCGCCAGCCGCCCGCCCGGTCCAGTTGTCCCACCGCGCCACAAGGCGCAGCCCCGCCTCGGCGGCCATCGCATCGAGCTGCTCGTCACTCAGGTACCGCAGCACGACATCGTAGGAGCTCATGGCGGCGCCGTCGGTCAGTTCGTGGGTGATGCGGATAGCCCGGGCGCGCGGATCATGCACGCTGCGCACGACATGGCCGTCGCCGCCAGGATCAGGGCGTTCCTCCACCCGCTCGTGCTGCGCGTCGAAACGTGATTCGTCCAGGCGGAACGCCTCGATGAACAACCGCCCGCCGACCCGCAGGTGCCGCGCCGCAGCATGGACACACCGTTGTTGCGCCTCGCGATCGGGCAGCATGAACAATGTGCTGACGGCGCACACCGCAACGTCGTACTGCCTGCCTGGCACCTCGAAGTCAGCCAGATCCGCGATGATCACCCGCACCGTGTCGCCACCGGGTTGGGCCCGCAGTCGGGCGGCCATCGCCGTGCTGGATTCAATACCGTCCACCCGCAGCCCGGCTGCAGCCAGCGGAATGGCCAACCGACCTGTCCCGAGGCCCAACTCGAGGATGCTGCCACCGGCACCAGCCGCCGAACTCAGCGCGGCGACTGCGGCATCCGGCACGAAACGGGCACCGTAGATCCGGTCGTACACCGGTGCGTGCGTCTGGCCGTAGGCGTCTGCGGTCGGAGGCGTCACCGTCGCCCGAGACGTCGCTCGCCGGACACTCCCGCGGTGTACGTCAGGCCGTAGTGCTCGAAGAGCGCCGGCTCTTCTTCGGCGGTCAACTCGCCGTCGGTGGCGATGGTCGGAGCATTCTTGGCGAGCTTCTTCGCACACATCACCCGGAGGTGGTCGGGGGAGACGCGCGCCCCGTCCAGCGGCACGAAGGCGATTCTGTGTCGTCCGACCATCCCGATGGTGACGGCTGCGAAGACCGGCTCCTGGGTGGCGGTGTCGTAATAGACGGACTCCATCGAGCCGATCTTGGACCCGTCGGTGTCGACCACGTCGCGGCCCCGCCAGTCGCGGATGTCATCTGCTTCGAACATCGGGTGGTCTCCATTTTCGTATCTGGGATGCCGTCGATCCGGCCTGCTCATCAGTACAACATCGCACGCATCGAGAATGCACAGGCCCGTGCCAGCGGGAGTGGCCATAATTGAGGAGTGGATGTCGTAACCGCCCAACCGACCGGGCAACGTCCTGCCGTGCGGCAGACCGTCACCCTATGGCGATCGCTGGTCGCGGTGGTCGTCGTCTGCGCTCTTGTACTGGTAGCCCTGGTAACGGTTCTGGTATACACCCGAACGGGTGCGCGCTACGACCACCGCATGGAGTGGGCGCTCGGCGGCCCGCCGTGGCTGTTCTACAACATCGAGTCCCGACTGCAACAGGTGTCCGTGCTCAGAGTCGGGATCGCCGGGGTGCTGCTCGCACTGGTGGCGTTGGGACGGCGCCGGGTGGGCCTTGCGGCGGGCGCCCTGGTGCTCATCGGTGGCGCGACAGTCACTACTCAGGTGCTCAAGAACGAGTTCATCTACCGGCTACCCGGCGCGATCGTCGACGATAATTTGCCGAGCATGCCCAGCGGGCACGCCACTGTAGGGGTCTCGATCTCGCTGGCATTGCTGATCGTCCTGCCGGCCTCCTGGCAGCGGTCCTCACTGCCCGTGTGCACGGCAGTCGGCTATTTCTTCGGGGTCGGTACGGTGATCGGGCACTGGCATCGCCCGGGCGACGTCCTGGCCGCACTCGCAGTGTGTCTGGGCTGGACCGCAGTTGCCTTCGCCGTGGTGGCCGCTCTGGGTGGCACCAGACGCGACCGCAGTATCTCGGACTCGGCCTCGGCGCGGATGCAGCGCAGTCTCGCGCAGACCCTGCGGTCGGCGACCGCAGGCGTTGCCTTCGTGTCATTGCTCCTGCTGGCCTGGGGAGCTCAGACGGCGCCCAACTGGCGCGCCGCGATCCTCGGTTTCGCCGCCGTGATCGCCGTTGCCGTGGGCACCCTCGTCGTGTACGTATGGGTGGCACGCACCGCCGACCGTTTCCTGCGCTGACAGATCACGCCAGTTGTTCCGGTAGCGCCTCCACGTCCACCGAATCGTCGGCGACGTCGACCTTGGCCGATTTCCACCATGCCGCCCAGCCGATCGCACCGAGCGGTACCTCCAGCAGATGGGAGAAGACCGCGAAGATGAGCACGCCGGCGGCGGACGCCGGTTTGTCGGCTCCCCACGCGACCAGGACCGCGAGTGTCCCGGCCTCGGAAATGCCGAGACCACCCGGCGTGACGCCCACAGCGGTGAGCAATCGGCCCAGCGCGTAGGCGGCGAAAAGATCCGCGATGGGCAGATCGACACCCACCGCGGTCATCGTGCGCCAGAACAAGATGAAGTAGACCCCGAGGAAGGCGACGACGCCGAAGGTCATGGGCAGCCAGCCGGACTTCGTCACCACCGACAGGCGGGTGCGCTGATCGGCCAGCAGCACGGCGATGGTGGGCCGCACCCCGCGCTGATCACCCCGCCGCCAGCGGGCGATCAGCCCGGCCACGCGTTTGTCCAGGAACCGCCCGAGCCGCGCGGTGAGCACCGGGCTGATGAGCACGACGATGAATCCGGCGAGTACCAGCAGCCCGATGACGCCGCCGTACAGAGCGGCAGTGCGTACCGAACGAGGCAATGCGTTCTTCGAGGTCGAGACCGCCGCCAGGCCGACCAACGGCATCGCCAGCCGGGCGAGCACGTTCCACACCGCACTGACGATGATCGAGGTGGAGATGTTGCGGCGGGTGAAACCCCAACTACGCGCGATGTAGTAGGTCGCGGCCATCCCGACGGCGCCGCCACCGGGAAGCAGGTTCGACACCGAGGAGCCACAGACATTGATGATCAGGGCTTTGGGATGGCTCAGGCCCGGCAGCGATCCGGTCAGGGTGAAGGTGTAGCACCACAGTCCGAAGGCAACGAGGCCGAAAAGTTCGAGTGCTGCGAGCGGCCCGAGCTGCGAGAGATGCTGGCCGATTTCGTGCCAGCTGGTCTGTGCGACGAGCGGCAGCCCCACACCCAACAGCAGACCGGCCATCGTCATCCCGATGACGGCGCTGCGGATCTGGCCCCGCGTGACCGTCGGGCGACCGGACTGGACACTCATGGCTGAGGGCTCATGGGTGGCAGGTCCGCGAAGATGTCGTGCGATACCGGTCCCCGGTGGTCGGGGTCCACGTACCATTCGCGGCCGAAGGCAAGATCGTAGAGAGGGCGGGGGATCCGCAGCAACATCCCGAGCGTGCGGTCGCCGGCACCCGGGGAGTCGTCGGTTGCCTGTGAGGCGTGCGCGCGCATCGAGGCCCGTTTGGCGCTGATCTGCCGGTAGACCCTGATGCGGTGGGTGATGGCGGCGCGCGGGGAGTAGGCGCGCTCGTAGGAGTCGATCTCGAAGTCCGTGGGGAAGCGGTAGAACCGCGCGGCGAGCCGAATGGCGCGCACGAGCAGGTCGCGCGGCACCGTGGCCTGCAGGACGCGGGCGGTGCCCGCGAGCTGTGCGGCCCGGGCGCCCACCCGATGTACCTGGACATGGTCACGGTGCCCGTACCCGCCGGCCGCGTCGTAACTGAGCAGCACGTCCGCGTTTTCTTCGCGCAGGATGAGCGCGAGTTTGCCCGCAGCTTCCTGCACGTCGGCGCGGGCGAAGCGCGTCATACCGGGCGGGTCGTCGTACAGCAGCGGTCCGCTGCCGGAATCGGCGTACCCGAGGTGCACGGTCCGGGCGACTCCGAGGGCCTTCGCCGACGCTGCCAGCTCGCGCATCCGGACACCGGCCAGCGAGGCTCCACCAGCGCGGTAGGAGGAGGCAGCCAGTCCGAGGTCGCCGTCGGTGGCGACCACCAGGACGACGCGGTGGCCTTCGGCGGCGGCCTTGGCCATGGTCCCCGAGGTCAGCAGCGCCTCGTCATCGGGATGGGCATGGAAAACCACCAGAGTGTGCGACATCGCCGTCTAGTCTGGCGCATGTCATCCTGGGGCGCGTGAAGGTGGCCCTGCTGAGCGACTGCTATCTGCCGCGTCTGGGGGGTATCGAGGTCCAGGTGCACGACCTGGCGCGTCATCTGCAGGCCGCCGGGCACGAGGTCGAAGTCTTCACCGCGACAGTCGGTCCGCAGCGGCTACGGGTGGGCACCGACTGGCTGGACGGTATCCCCGTGCACCGCCTGGCCATCACGTTGCCGAAGGATTTTCCGGTCAACCCCTTTGCGCCGCGCGCGTTGCGGCGGATGCTGCAGGCCGGCCGGTTCGATGTCGGACACGCGCATATGGGCATCGTCAGTCCGTTCGCCTTCGACTGCGTGCGGGTGACCCAGGGCATCGGGCTGCCGACGGCCGTGACCTGGCACTCGGTGCACGGGAGATCCGCGCACTGGATCGGAGCGACGGGTTACGTCCGTCGCTGGGGCGCGCGCGGTGCGGCCCTGTCGGCGGTGTCGACGGTCGCGGCTGCGCCCGTCCAACGGATGGCCGGGCCGGGATACCTGGTGCATCTGGTGCCCAACGGGATCCAGTCTTCTGACTGGGAGCGCGACGGGCCGAACGAGCGGGCTGACGACGGGGTGCTGCGGGTGGTCTCAGCCATGCGTCTTGCCCGGCGCAAACGTCCGCTGGCTCTGCTGGATCTGATGGCCGAGGTCCGGCGGCGGGTGCCGGAGCGCGACATACGTCTGGAGATCCTCGGCGAGGGCGAATTGCGCGAACGGGTGCAGGCACACGTCCAGGAGCTGAGGGCCGGGGACTGGATCAGCCTGCCGGGGCGGATGTCGAGGGCCCAGTTGCGCGAGCGCTATCTGGCCAGCGACATCTACCTCTCCCCGGGCACCTTGGAGGCTTTCGGAATCGCCGCTCTGGAGGCGCGCACCACGGGGTTGCCCGTAGTAGCGCCGCGGCGGAGCGGGGTATCGACCTTCATCGAGCACGGCGTGAACGGGTTGCTCGCCGGTGACGACCTCGGGATGGTTGAGGCCATCGTGCGGTTGGCGACGGATGACGATCTGCGTCGGCGTATCACCCAGCACAACGCCATCCATCGACCTACCCAGGCATGGCCGTCGGTCGTGGAGACGGTCGTGGCGGAATATCACCGTGCCCAGGAGTTGGAACTCGCGCGATAACTGGGTGGGTCCGGCCACCTGGGTGGGTCAGGCGGGGTTCAGATCTGCAGCGGCGACGGTCGTGTTGTCGGTTCCGTAGACGAAACGGCCGCGCAGCCGCTCGCCGGACAGCACCCGCGCCAGCCAGTAGCGGTCGTCGTCCCACATGCGCTCCAGCGGCAGCTCGGTCACCGGGCACCACCACGGGTCCAACTCGCTGGTGGCCGTCAGCTCACCGGCGTACGTCGAAGTCGAAAACACCTGCACGGCAAGATTCCATGCGGGTCGGGTCGGGAACTCGAAGGTGAGGGCTGCGCGCCACTCAACGTCGGCGACGGTCAGTCCCGTCTCTTCGTGGGTTTCCCGGACCGCCGCCTCCAGCGCGGTCTCGCCCGGCTCGAGATGCCCTCCGGGGGCGACGACCTGACCCGCGCCGAAGCCCGTGAGTTTCTCACCCAGCAGCACGTGGTCATCGGCTCGGCGCACCAGCATCACGCACACAGGTACGAAGGTGGTCCTATCGTCCTCACTCATCGCGGGCAGCCTAGCGAGCGGGTGACTCAGGGAACGGGTGGCTCAGGGAACGGGTTGCTCGGGGAACAGCCGGTCACCCGCTGGTGATCATCAGTGCGGCCCAGGTGCCGACGAGCACAAGAGGCACGCCGCCGAGTCCGATCAGCCCGAAGCGGCCAGCGGAGATGTGCAGCCCCCGCGCGCGGCACCGGTCCCGCCACAGCAACGTCGCCAGCGAGCCCCAGACGAGAACAAGGGGGCCGGCGTTGGTGCCCAGGAGGGCGGCGAGCAGCTGCGTCGGGTGAGCGGTCGAGGTCACCGGTTCGACGGCGAGGTAGGCGGGCAGGTTGTTGACGACGTTGCCGAGTCCTGCGGCCACGAAGGTGGTCGCGAGGGCCGAGTGACCGACGAGATGTGCCAGCACGGTGGTGCCGCCGTGCCGGGCGAGCGTGGTGACGATCAGGAACAGTCCCTCGGTGAAGATGACAATCCGCCACGGAATGAGCGACCACGTCAGCGAGGCGCCGCGACGCCACCAGAACGCCGCGGCGCTGACCGCTGCACACACGGTCGCGGCAACCCACGGTTGGACACCGACAAGTACCGCTGGAGCAAGGGCCACGCACGCTGCAGTGCAGATCCGGAACAATGCGCGGTCCTGTACGGCCGCGGGCTCGGGCAGCTCGTACCGTCCGGTGAGGTCGCGACGGAACACAACGGCCAGATACCCGACAGTGATTGTGACCGCCACTATTTCCGGCAGGCTCATCCGGGCGGCGAACGCCAGCGTCGAGAGTTGCAGATGTTGGACGGCGAGCAGGTTCGTCAGGTTCGATACCGGCAGCAGCAGGCTGGCGGTGTTGGCAATCCAGACGGCGAGGAAGGCGAACGGCAGGGGTGCCAGGCCCAGGCGGGTAGCCACTGCCAGTACGACGGGCGTCAGCAGCACGGCCGTCGTGTCCAGGCTCATACCGATGGTGGTGAGCGTTCCGAGCGCCGCGATGAGCAGGAAGAGACCGCGGGTGGAACCCCGTGCGGCGCGTGCGCACACCCCGGCCGCCGCATCGAAGACTCCGGCGCGGTCGGCGAGTTCCGCGAGCACCGTGATCGCCACCAGGAATGCCATGATCGGCCCGCCACGCACCAGTGCGACCTGTGATGCGACAGATGCAGGCAGGACCCCGCTGATGACCGTCAGCGCGCCGACGACCCCGAGCACTGCCCACATGCTGCATAGCTTGACATGCTGGTCAGCGGTGAATCGACGAGCTGCTCTCGGTGCGCCTGCTCTTGGCGTAGGCCTCGACGTTGTGCTCCAACCGTCGACGCAGCAACGTCGAACCGACCAGCGCGAAGATCACCGCGATGGCGAGCCCGACATAGGAGAAACCCTTCAGATACCTCTCGGCGGCCGTACCGAGGTAGAAGACGAGGTAGACCGTGCCGCCCGCCCAGCAGACCGCACCGAGCACATTGGCCGGGAGGAACCGGTTGTACCGCATGCGTAGCGACCCGGAGAGCGGTCCGGCGAAAATCCGCAGCAACGCGATGAACCGGCCGAAGAACACCGCGAAGAGGCCGTACCGGTGAAAAATGTGCTCGGCGTAGGCCAGGACGTCCGGGTTGACATGTTTGGGGAATTTGCGGCCCAACCACACGAAAAGTCGGTCACCGTAACGGCTCCCGAGTCCGTAACCGATCGAATCGCCGATCACGGCACCGAGCGTCGCAGCCAGCGCGATCTCGAACGGCCCGACGTCCAGTTTGCTCTGGGACGCGCCGACGGCGGCCGCGACGAGCACGATCTCGCCGGGGAAGGGGATGCCCATGCTCTCGACGAGGACCACGACGCCCACGACCAGCAGGACGACGATCGGTGGGATCGTGCTCAGCCAGTGCTCCACGGATCTCCCTCGTGCAGTGGATCGGAAGTGCGGCTCACGTAACGCACTAGTGCCAGCCGGCGGGGTCCACGCCGCCGGGTATGTCGCAGGACGGATCGTACGGTGACCGGGTGAAGCGGAACGAGCCCAGGTCCAGGTAGGAGGACCGCTCACCGCGGCGCAGCACACGCAACGTCTCACCCGCGAAGTACTCGTCCTGACCGGTCCACATGTCGGGCCCGCTGGGTACGAAACGCGATCCGCGGCCGGCGCCCTCCGGGGCGAGTTCGAGAGCGCCGCCCCGGCCAGGGCGCGCCAGGTATGGCCGAGGCCCCCAGAACCACCGCCCGGCCAGATCGCCCGATGTGGTGTCGACGGCCCGGATCACACCGTCCGGAACATGTTCGACATCCGCAGCGGCCAGCAGCCGGTAGGCCAGCTCGCCGTCGTGACCGGCAGTGGAGTTGGCGAGCACAGCGACCACCGCACCGTCTTCGGCCCGGACCCGCAGGCAAGCGACGAACCCGGGCATCGACCCGCCGTGCCCCACGTACCGGGTGCCGGACCGGTCGGTGACATCGACGCCGAATCCGTAGGCCCGCGTCCATGTCCGACCCGGCACATCATCGACCAGGCGGGGCGTCAGCATGCGCGAAAGTAGACCGTTCGGCAGCACCCGGCCATCCCCGCGCGCCAGGAAACCGCCGAGGCGAGCCAGGTCTCCGACCGTCGACCACAACTGGCCCGCCGCAGCCATCGCAGCAGTGTCATAGGCCGGTTCGGTGTGCAGCAGGTCGGCGTCGGGGTGCACAGCAAGACCTGGCGCGCAGCCGGTGGGCGCGGCATACGTCGTGCTGGTCATACCCAGCGGCAGGAGCACGTCGTCGCGGGCCACGTCCCACCAGGTGCGCCCGGTGCAGCGTGCGACGAGCTCGCCGAGGATCGCGTACCCGGTATTGGAATAGTGAAATCGCCCGATGAGATCAGGGTTGCGTAGCAGCTGGGGGGTCAGCTGCTCCCAGGTGCGGCCCGGGCTGCGCTCCCACCATGGCCCGGAGGGCTCGGCGAGAAGTCCGCTGCCGTGCATCAGCAGAGCGCGTGTGGTCACCGTCGCGACATCGGGGTTGCCCAGGGTCAATTCAGGCAGCCGGTCGCTCACCGGTGCGTCCAGCTCCAGGTGACCGTCCCGCACCTGTTGCAGGACGGTGATCGCGGTGATCGTCTTGGTGATCGATCCGATCCGGTACCGAGTGCTCGCAGTGGCCACCGGCCCGCCCACCCGGCCAGTGGTTTCGCCGACTGCGCCACTGCAAACCTCGATGCCGTCGATGAACACGGCCGCCGCGATCGACGGGCAGCGTGATGCCTGTCGCGCGGCGACGAGTTCGGCCGTGATGCGCTGGGCGACGGTCGGCATCAGGTCGCAATCCAGTAGCGGCGCCGTTGCCCGGCCATCCGCTCGAAGACACCGCCGCAACCCTCGATCGTGGCGCGGGATGCCAGGTTGTCGTCGTCGCAGGTGAGCATCACCTGGTCCAGCCCGAGGGCGCGCGCACGAGGCAACGACGCCCGTAGCGCAGCCGATGCCACCCCGCGACGTCGCGCCGATGGGCGCACGCCGTAGCCGATGTGCCCGCCGTACTCAGCCAGGAAGTCATTCTCGAGGTGGTGACGCAACGCGAGCGAACCGAGCAGCTGGTCCGGTTCCGCGGAGTCGATGATCCAGTACGTCGTGCACGGCACCCAGCCGGCCGGGAGCCCGACACCGCGCTCGGCGTCCCGCAGGGACTGTACGAAATCCGCGAATCCGGCCGCAGTAGCGAGCTCGAAGCCGAGTTGATCGTCGTACCCGAAACCGTGCAGCACCGCGCCCGGCGGGAACTCGGCCACGCCGGCCCGCCACGATGCGGCGAGATCGACGCTCGGGAATACCAGATCGATCATCGTCGTGGAGTACGACCGGCGCGCGCAACCGTCGCTCGGGCCAGGGTTTCGACCGAGTCGACGATGTGCGGCCGCTGCCCCCAACCCTGTTGGGCGTAGACCACCGACAGCTCGGTGCAGCCCAGCACGACGGCCCCTGCCCCCTGGTCACGCAGCGCATCGATGACCGTGAGCAACCCGTCCACATCCACCGGTCCACCGGCCTTCACGCCGTCGTAGATCACCGACATCACCAGCCGCTGCTGTGCCTCATCGGGGAGCAGCACCTGTGCGCCGAGCCGTTCCAGGACATCCTGGTAGACGCGTGCTGCGCGGGTTCCGTCGGTGGCAAGCACGGCAACGGGTGCGCCTGCTGCAGCGTCGACGGCGGCGCGGGCAGTCTCCTCGACCACGTCGACGACCGCCAGGCCGCTGGCCTGGACGATCTCGCCGGCGAAGTGATGTGCGGTATTGCACGGAATCGACACGAAAGAGGCTCCGAGCGCCGCCAGTCTGGCCGCATCCCTGGCCAGACCCGGGCCGGGATTGCGGGCATTCGCCGGGTCCAGGATGTAGGCCGTGCGGTCTGCAGTCGTGCTGTGATCCAGCACGATCAGATCCAGGTGGTCCTGGTCGCGGGCGGCGGGTGTGAGGTCGACGATCAACTGCAGGAAGAGCGCCGTCGCGGCCGGGCCCAGCCCGCCGATGACTCCCACCACGGTGTCCGACCAGGAGGGATCGCGATCGACGCGCAATGATGCGTCGATCGGGGGGATCTGGGTCATACCAGCGCTTTCGGTTCGGGGTAGTGCTCGCGGTACTTGCGTACGTAGTTGACCTGGTTGGCCGCGATCCACGCCCAACGACGTGGATCGCGCTCGGACTTGTAGAACCACGGGTTGGTGACCTCGCCGGCCTTGACGGCACGGTCGAAGGCCGGTCGCAGAGCGGGGTCGGTGACGTAACGCTTCAGCAGGCGCAGCGGGATGGCGGTGAAGATGTGTTCGTGGCTCGCCTCGAGCATCGGCCGGTCGGTGAAGTCGAGGCCGCGTACCCATTCCTCGACGTAGAGCTGCACCGTGTTGAACCCGGCCGCGGTGATGTAGAACGACGTTCCACCCAGGCGGGGGTTCAGCTCGAAGAACACCGTTTTACCGGTGCGCGGGTCGAACTTCATGTCGAAATTGGCGTAACCGCGCCAGCCGACGTGCTCCAGCAGCCGGGTCGCATGGGCGACCGCCTCGTGGTCGGTGCCGGTCAGAATCGCCGCGGGGATGCCGAGCGTCTCGGGGGAGTGCTCCTCCACCAGCACCCGCCCGAAGGCCGCAAACTTGACGACCCCCTGCTTGTCGACATAGCAGGTCATCACCCGCATGCCCTGGTCATCGCCGGGGATGACGTCCTGCAGGATGAACTTGTCGCGGTACCCCGAGCGGTGCAACGCCTCCAGCAGCTGTTCCAACTGCGCCAGATCACCCGCAGAGTGCACCTTCTTCTTGCCGGGAAAGGTGACAGCGGCATAAGCCTGCGCGTTGGAGGGTTTGGCAATCACCGGGAAGGTCAGATCGGCGGTCGCAGCGGCCAGATCGGGTCGCTCGGCAACGTCATAGACCACCGTTTTCGGATGGGGGATGTCCAACTCGGCGCATACATCCGCGAAGTTCTCCTTCCGGCTGAGCCGGTCGATCAGATCCGCATCGCAGTACGGGATGACGTAAAGATCCTCGAGGCGGTGCTTGATACTCGCCAGCACACTGACGACGTGGTCGGTGGTGGCCAGCAGCAGTTTCCGCTGCGGCCCGATCCGCGGCGCCAGCTCGCGTAGCTGGGCTACCAGAACCTCCGGATCCTGCAGGCTCGGCACGACGTGGTGCTCGATCAGCGAGCTGTGCGCGACCGGTCCGCCGAGCATCGTGGAGACGATGAGCGTGCGGTAGCCGTACCCGAGGTCGAACGAGCGGGCCAGGCTGTAACCCAGGCGGTCGCCCCCCAGGACGATGGGCGCGAACTCCTGCCCGGAGAGCAGCAGCGCGGCTTCGGGCGGCGTTTTCGGCATGGACACGAGACTAACCGCGAGCGCACGAGAAGCGCTCCCATGCTTTACCCAGTTAGGTATAGCTACCCTCATTCGGTGAACCTCCCATCGGCCGGCTCTCCTGTCTCGGCCGATAAGACCGTGGTCGGTAGGAAGCGGTGGCTGCCGGCCTCGATCCTGCTGCTCGGCCCGGGCCTGATGGTGATGCTCGCCGACACCGATGCCGGCAGTGTCATCACGGCCGCACAGTCGGGCGCGTCCTACGGATACCGGCTACTGCTGCCGCAGTTGATCCTCATCCCGATCCTCTACATCGTGCAGGAGATCACCGTCCGGCTCGGGATCATCACGGGCAAGGGGCATGGTGAGCTGATCCGTGAGCATTACGGAAAAGGGTGGGCCTGGCTCTCGGGTGTGACATTGCTGGCCGCATGCGTCGGGGCGTTGATCACCGAGTTCGCCGGTATCGCCGGGGTCGGGCAACTCGTGGGGCTGCCACCGTGGCTGACAGTGACGGCGGTCGCGCTCGCACTTGCGCTGTTGTGTGTGACCGGTGGTTATCGACGGGTGGAAGTCGTCGGGGTGACCCTCGGACTGTTGGAGCTGCTCTTCATCCCCGCCGCGATCCTGGCCCACCCCCAGGGCGGGGCGATGGCGTACGGATTGGCGCACTCGATATCTACGCACCCGGCCTATCTACAGCTGGTCGCTGCGAACGTGGGGGCGGTGATCATGCCCTGGATGGTCTTCTACCAACAGGGCGCCGTGCTGGACAAAGGTCTTCGCGCAAAAGACCTGCGGATCGGCCGGATCGACACTGCGGTCGGCTCCGTGGTGACCCAGATCATCATGGCTGCGGTCGTCGTCGCCACTGCGGCTACCGTCGGCCGCGCTCATCCCGGCCAGGCACTGCAGACGGTGGGTCAGATCGCGGATGCTCTCGTGCCGGCCCTCGGACGCACGGGTGCGAATCTGCTGTTCGGTCTGGGCATGCTGGGCGCGTCGACGGTCGCGGCGCTGGTCGTTGCGGTGGCCGGTAGTCGGGGTCTGGGTGAGGTGCTGGGGTGGCGGGTCAGCCTGAACGACTCGCGCAGCCATGCACGGGCGTTCTACCTGGTCTGTGTGGCGGCGCTGCTCGGTAGCGCGATCGCGGTGGTCCTGGCGCCGAGTCTGGTGAACCTGTCGGTGGACGTGCAGGTGATGAACGCGGTTCTGCTGCCGATCGTGCTCGGCTTCCTACTGCTGCTGGAGCACCGCGCGTTGCCCGTGCAGCACCGGCAGCACGGCCTGAGCCTGATCACGACCTGGACCCTGACCGGGATCGTCGTGGTGTTCGGTCTCTACACCGCGGTCACGGTGCTGTAGCCGGAACGCGCGATGTGCTGTCGCCCGCGCGATGACGTCGGTGGCGGCACGTACCCTGACGGGTGAGATGAGCAGCTTGTTCCACGACCTTCCCCTGCCCGGAATGCCCCCTTCCCAGATGGGTGGTGCCGTGCCGGTCGCCCGGCTGCGGCCACCATCCGTTGGGCAGCATGCTGTTGATGAGCATGCTGTTGATGAGCACGCTGTTGATGAGCACGCTGTTGATGAGCATGGCGTGCCGACCTGGGCGAGTCTGGGCGGCGATGCGCCGGGAATGCCCGGTGGCCGGCGGGGTCCGGGAAGGCTGACCGGCGAGCAACTGGTCGAGGGCCTCAACCCTCAGCAGCGTGCAGCTGTGCTGCACCAGGGGCCGCCCTTGTTGATCGTGGCCGGTGCCGGGTCGGGTAAGACCCGCGTCCTGGCCCATCGGATCGCCTACCTGCTGGCCGAGCGCGGCGCGCAGCCCGGCCAGATCCTGGCGATCACCTTCACCAACAAGGCAGCGGCTGAGATGCGCGAACGCGTGGAGGCTCTGGTCGGACCCGCCGCCCGCGCCATGTGGGTCTCCACCTTCCACTCCGCCTGCGTGCGCATTTTGCGGCGGGAGGCAACGAAGGTCGGGTTGAAATCCACTTTCTCGATCTACGACGCAGCCGACAGCCAACGGTTGATGGCCCTGGTGCTGCGCGACCTCGACCTGGACATCAAGCGCTACCCCCCGCGTTCGTTCACCCATCAAGTGAGCAACCTCAAGAACGAACTGATCGACGAGGAGACCTACGCCGGTCAGGTGACTGAAGGCAGCCATCAGGACCGCATGCTGGCCCAGGCCTACTCCTCTTATCAACGACGACTCCGGCAGGCCAATGCGCTCGATTTCGACGACATCATCATGATGACCGTCAATATCCTGCAGGCCTTCCCAGACGTCGCCGAGCACTACCGGCGCCGCTTCCGGCACGTCATGGTGGATGAGTACCAGGACACCAACCATGCGCAATACACGCTGGTCAAGGAGCTCGTCGGACACGCGGTGCACGACGACGCGGTCGGTGTGGTGCCGCCCGCGCAGTTGTGTGTGGTGGGGGACGCCGACCAGTCGATCTACGCGTTCCGCGGAGCGACCATTCGCAACATCGTGGAGTTCGAGAAGGATTATCCGGACGCGCGCACCATCCTGCTCGAGCAGAACTACCGGTCCACCCAGAACATTCTCGCGGCGGCCAATGCGGTCATCGCCAAGAACCCCGACCGTCGCCCGAAGAACCTGTGGAGCGAGGCGGGCGACGGCGCGCTCATCGTCGGATACGTCGCCGACTCCGAGCACGACGAGGCGGCGTTCGTCGCGCGCACCATCGACCTGCTCGGCGACGAGCACGGCGTCAAGCCCAAGGACGTAGCCGTCTTCTACCGCACCAATGCCCAGTCGCGTGCGCTGGAGGAGGTGCTCGTCCGAGTCGGGCTGCCCTACAAGATCGTCGGCGGCACCCGGTTCTACGAACGACGCGAGGTCAAGGATGCGCTCGCCTACCTGCGGGTTGTGTCCAACCCGCTCGACACCGTCAATCTGCGCCGGATCCTCAATACGCCCAAACGTGGGATCGGGGACCGCGCCGAGGCCTGTGTGAGCGCCCTGGCGGAGCGGGAGCGCGTCCCGTTCATCGCTGCACTGGGTCGGGCGGCCGATGCGCCGGGTATTGCCACCCGCTCGGTGACTGCCATCGGAGGGTTCACCGCGCTGATGGAGGGGTTGCAGCAGGTCCACCAGAGCGTGGGTGGTGTCGGGGATCTGCTCGAAGCGATCCTGGATCGATCGGGGTACCTTTCGGAGCTGCGCGCGAGCCATGACCCGCAGGACGAGACGCGCGTGGAGAACCTGTCGGAGTTGGTGGCGGTGGCGCGGGAGTTCGATGACAACTACCCCGAGGGATCGTTGCAGGATTTCCTGGAGCAGGTCTCCCTGGTTGCCGACAGCGACCAGATCCCGGACGACACGGGCCAGGCACAGGACCTGGGCGTGATCACCTTGATGACCCTGCATACCGCCAAGGGCCTGGAATTCCCGGTTGTTTTCCTCACCGGTATGGAGGACGGCGTCTTCCCGCATCTGCGCGCGCTCGGTGATCCGAAGGAGTTGGAGGAGGAGCGTCGCCTCGCCTACGTCGGAATCACCCGGGCCCGCGAGCGCTTGCACCTGTCCCGGGCTGAGGTGCGCTCGGCGTGGGGCGCGCCCCAGTACAACCCGGCATCGCGCTTCCTGGACGAAATCCCCAGCAGCCTGATCGACTGGGCGCGGGTGCAGACCACCTCGACCCGACCCTCCTCCATTCCGGCCATCGCGCGTCTGGCATCCCGCCCCGGCGTTCGCAGCCCGGGCAATCGACCGGTGATCTCACTGGATGCGGGGGACCGCGTTACCCACGACTCGTTCGGTCTGGGCACGGTCGTGCGGGTGGAGGGTCAGGGGGAGCGTTCCATGGCACATATTGATTTCGGCGGCGACACCGGTGTCAAGCGCCTACTGCTGCGGTACGCACCCGTCGTCAAACTCTGAAGCGCGGGCCTGCGAAGGAGTGCGGGTCTCAGAAAATTCCGTGCGCGCGCAACCACGGCGCCGGGTCGACCGGTACTGAACCGAGGTGGATCTCCAGGTGCAGGTGCGGGCCCGTGGAGTGACCGGTGTTGCCGGAAAGTCCGATGAGCTGCCCTGCCGAAAGCTGCTGGCCGGGTGACACGCTGATCGAAGACATGTGTGCATAGACCGCACTCACCCCGTTTCCGAAGTCCAGCTCGACCCGGTTGCCCATACCGCCGTACATCCCGGCAGCGGTCACGGTTGCCCGGTTCAGGGCGTGCAGAGGTGTGCCGACCGGGGTGGAGAAATCGTCACCGAGGTGCGTCGTGCCCCAGCGTGATCCGAAGGGCGAGGTGAACGTGCCACCGCACCCTGAGATCGCGCACACCCAGCCCGCGGCGCTGCCTTTGGCGGCGCTGGTCGCACCACGGCGCTGCGCGAGGGTGCGAGACGTGACGGCCTTCGACCGGGCTTTCACCGCTGGTTTCGCGGGCGGCGGCACGACCGGCTTCTCGGCCTCGATGGAGGCCTCGAGCATGGAGTCAGCGGACGGCGAAAGGTTTGCGGCGGTGAGCCTGGAATGCGTGGGTGCCGGGGTCGGCAGGATCCGGTTGGAGACGGGCCGGGCCGAGAACGCTGCAACCGCAGCCTGGTAGGTCGGGCCGCCTGCCGCGGCAGGTGCACCGTCGAAGGTGGTCGCGCCAGCGGCCCCGATGGCAACGATGCCGACAGTCACAGCAGCTACGCCCGGAAGGGACACCGCTCGAACGCGAGCAGCTACGGAGGGGCGGCGTGCGGCCGCCGCACGTGCGGCAGCACGGGTCGCGTGGGCCGAGGGGAGAATCGCGGTGCCTGGTGCAGGCGCGGTGTGCTGACTATGGTTACTGGCGCTGTGACGCCCGACAGCACGACTCACAAATTGCTCTCTCTCCGTGGTGGGCCATGCGAAAGACCGGATTCGGACTGGCCCTGCGGCTCACAGGTCATCTGAAGCCGCGCGTCGTTACCGTACCGTGACGTTGCCAGCCAGTAAAAGTTGAGTGCCGAAAGCCGGCCGGTGACGAGTGTCTCATCTGGTGGTGCGCGCCCCCGGTACGCTGCGTAAATGAGCAATATCGCTGACCGCCCGCTGCGAATCGTTGTAGCCAAGCCTGGGCTCGACGGCCACGATCGTGGAGCGAAGGTCGTTGCCCGCGCACTGCGAGATGCGGGCATGGAGGTCATCTACACCGGGCTGCATCAAACGCCGGAGCAAATCGTGGAGGCCGCCATCCAGGAGGATGCTGATGCGGTCGGTCTGTCGGTGCTTTCGGGTGCGCACATGACGCTCTTCGCAAAGGTGACCGCGCTGCTCAAGGAACGCGATGCGCAGGACATCGTCGTGTTCGGTGGCGGCATCATTCCTCAGGAGGACCTCCCGCAACTGGCGCAGATGGGGGTCGGCACGGTTTTCACCCCTGGCGCCACCACTGTCGAAATCGTCAGCTGGGTGCGCGAGCATGTCGGGCAGGGCTGATACCCGGTCGATGCGCGGTCGGTGGCGTTTTGCCCCCGCGTAGGGGCGATACAGTCCGAAGCAATTCACATACTCGATGGGCAGGACGTATCTGACGTGGATCTTTTCGAATACCAGGCACGCGACATGTTTGAGGCACATGGCGTGCCAGTACTCGCGGGCAAGACGATCACCGACGCATCGCAGGCGGAAGCGGCTGCACAAGAGGTCGGCGGCGGCGGTGTCACCGTGGTCAAGGCTCAGGTCAAGACCGGCGGGCGCGGCAAGGCCGGCGGGGTCAAGGTAGCCAAGACCCCTGCTGATGCGCAGACGTACGCCGAGCAGATCCTCGGCATGGACATCAAGGGACACACCGTCGGCACCGTGATGATCGCGGCCGGCGCACAGATCGAACATGAGTACTACTTCTCGATTCTGCTGGATCGCTCCAACCGCACCTACCTCGCGATGTGTTCCGTCGAGGGCGGCGTCGAGATCGAGCAGCTGGCTGTCGAGCGGCCCGAGGCACTTGCCAAGGTCGCCGTCGACCCGATGGTCGGCATCGACGAGGCGAAGGCCGCCGAGATCGTGCGCGAAGCAGGTTTCGATGCGGAGACCGGTGCCAAAGTCGCCCCGGTCCTGCAGAAGCTGTGGGACGTCTACCGCGAGGAGGATGCCACGCTGGTCGAGGTCAACCCGCTTGTGCAGACCGCTGACGGCAAGATCGTGGCGCTGGACGGCAAGGTCACCATCGACGAGAACGCCGGCTTCCGCCACCCCGATCACGCAGGCCTGGAAGACTCCGCTGCCGCGGACCCCTTGGAGGCGCAGGCGAAGTCCAAGGGCCTCAACTACGTCAAGCTCGACGGCGACGTGGGCATCATCGGTAACGGTGCGGGTCTGGTCATGTCGACCTTGGATGTCGTCGCTTACGCGGGCGAGAAGATCACCAACGGCCAGGGCGCACATCCCAAGCCGGCCAACTTCCTGGACATCGGTGGCGGCGCGAGCGCAGAGGTGATGGCCAACGGACTCGGGATCATCCTGGGCGACCCGCAGGTGAAGTCGGTGTTCGTCAACGTGTTCGGTGGCATCACAGCGTGTGACGAAGTCGCCAACGGCATCGTGGGCGCGCTGGACGCGCTGGGTGACAGCGCCACCAAGCCCCTCGTCGTCCGCCTCGACGGCAACAACGTCATCGAAGGCCGACGTATCCTCGCCGAGCGCGACCACCCGCTGGTGAGCATCGAAGAGACCATGGACGGCGCTGCGGCCAAGGCCGCCGAGCTCGCCGCCCGCTGACCGAGCTGACTGAGCTCACCGAACAGACCAGAACGGATCAGACACATGGCAATCTTTATCAACGCCGACTCCAAGGTCGTCGTACAAGGCATGACCGGCGCGGTCGGTATGAAGCACACGAAGTTGATGCTCGGTGACGGCACGAACGTCGTCGGGGGCGTGAACCCGCGCAAGGCGGGCCAGTCCGTCGATATCGACGGCACCACGATCCCCGTCTTCGGCAGTGTCGAAGATGCGATGAAGCAGACCGGCGCCAACGTGTCGGTCGTCTTCGTCCCCCCGGCATTCGCTCGCGCGGCCGTCGTCGAAGCCGTCGATGCCGCGATGCCGTTGGTCGTCGTCATCACCGAGGGCATCGCGGTCAAGGACTCCGCTGAGTTCTACGCGCATGCGCTGGCTTCGGGCAAGACCAGGATCGTCGGCCCCAACTGCCCCGGGCTGATGAGCCCTGGCAAGTCCAACGTGGGCATCATCCCGGGTGACATAGCCGGGCCCGGTCGGATCGGGCTGGTCTCCAAGTCCGGCACGCTGACCTACCAGATGATGTACGAGCTGCGCGATTTCGGTTTCTCCACCGCTGTCGGTATCGGCGGCGACCCGGTCATCGGTACCACCCACATCGACTGCCTGGCAGCATTCGAAGCCGATGACGAAACCGACGCGATCGTGATGATCGGTGAGATCGGCGGCGACGCCGAAGAACGCGCGGCGGCCTACATCAAGGATCACGTCACCAAACCAGTGGTCGGCTACGTGGCGGGTTTCACGGCTCCGGAGGGCAAGACGATGGGTCACGCAGGCGCGATCGTGTCCGGCTCATCCGGCACCGCCGCTGCCAAGCAGGAGGCGCTGGAGGCAGCCGGCGTCAAGGTCGGCAAGACGCCATCCGCCACCGCAGAGCTGATGCGCGAGATCATGCGCGGCCTGTCCGCATAGGCGGCACGACGTAGGTGTACGACACGGCCGGTCGCCCCCTCGGGGTCGACCGGCCGTTCGTCATGCCCGGCGCTGCCAGCGTTGGCGTCGCCGGCGTTTGGGTCGTCACCGACGTGAACGCGCGAAGAACGAGACGAATACGGGCTTTTTTGGTCGCCATCGACCACAACGACGGATGCGGGAGAGCGGCTCAGCGGCCGGCGAGCTCGATACGCACGCTGGTGGGGGAGCCGGCGGCTCGCGTGGCTGCCGTCCAGGTCGCGCCGCCACGTCCGCGTTGACGTTTCCACATCCGGTCACCGACCGTCACGCTCGTGATGCCGTCGGACTGGGCGTGGGTGACAGCCCAGCCGGCCAGGGCCCACGCACGCGCGCCGTTGCGGGCCGTGAAGCTGACGTCTGCGCTGCCCGCGGTCGCCACGAGGCCGGTCTGATTGCTCATTTTCTTGACCAGAGCGGTCGGGGATGTCGAGGTCGTTGCGGGGTCCAGTCGGCAGGCCACTGCTTCACGGTGACTCCCGTCCAGCGAGGCGGTGAGGATCTCGGCCGCGGTGACGTGGTCGGCGTACGCCGAAGGGAACGCGGAGCGCTGTACTTCCTGCGCGGCCACTTCGATCGGTTGCTTCTGCCAGTCGGTGATGTTTGCGAGCCTGTTGTAGAAGGTGGTCGATGCGTAGACCGGGTCCAGGATCTGGTCCTGGGTGCCCCATCCCTGGCTGGGGCGCTGCTGGAAGAGCCCCAGGGAGTCGAGGTCGCCGTACTTGAGGTTGCGCAACTTCGATTCGGTGATCGCGGTCGCTACGCCGATCTCCCCGGCGCGGCTGGGCAACTGTTCTTTGACGGTCGCGACTTGCACGACGGTGGCGGCGTTCGCGGACTGTTCGGGGGAGTAGCTGACGTTCCCGGTCGCCGTGAACTCGCAGCTGGGTGAGCCGAAATTATCCAGCAGATGCTGGTAGCCGTAGTACGCACCGCCTGCGACACCGGCGACGACCAGCACCGGAATCAGGCAACCGGCGGCCCATGCGCATCCCCTCCGGCGCGGGGGCGCATCGTGGAATTCGAAGGTGGATGAGACGGGGTCGGCATTGTCGTGGTCGTGGTCCTCGTATGCCCCGTCTGCGTCGTCGTACAGCCCGTCGAACTCGCGATCGTGGCCCTGCCGATCCTTCTTCTTGCGAAATGCCATTGAGGAATCTGGGTGCTTTCAGTTCTGGTGTAACGCGTCGTTCAACGTGATGCCGTGGCCCTTGCGTCCTCGGCAGCGCACGACACCGGTGGTGGAGTCGCGTAGGAACAACATCCCGGACCGTCCTGAGAGTTCCCGTGCCTTGAGGACCGAACCGTCGTCCAGAGTCACTTTCGTGCCGGCGGTGACGTAGAGGCCCGCCTCGATGACACAGTCGTCACCGAGTGAGATACCGACGCCGGCCTCGGCGCCGACGAGGCAGCGCTCACCGATCGATACACGGTCGCTTCCGCCACCGGACAGGGTGCCCATGATCGACGCGCCACCGCCGATGTCGCTGCCGTCGCCCACGACGACGCCCTGCACGATGCGTCCCTCGACCATCGAGGTGCCCAGCGTGCCGGCGTTGAAGTTGCAGAAGCCTTCATGCATGACGGTGGTGCCCGGCGCGAGGTGCGCGCCCAGGCGAACCCGGTCGGCATCCGCGATCCGCACGCCGGAGGGGGTGACGTAATCGGTCATCCGGGGGAATTTGTCGATGCCGTAGACGTGTAGCGGGCCGGCGAGCTTCAACCGCATCCGGGTCTGTTCGAAATCGGTGACGTCGCACGGGCCTGCACTGGTCCAGACCACGTTGGCAAGAACCCCGAATAAACCGTCGAGGTTGACGGTGTTGGGGAGCACGAGCCGGTGGGAGAGCAGGTGCAGACGCAGGTAGGCGTCGGGCACATCGACCGGCGGAGTGTCGAGATCGACCTCGGTCAGCACGATCGCAGTCTTGACCTGTCGGGCAATGTCGTCGCCGGCGAGTGCGGCGAAGTTGGCCGGTGTCGAGTACGGGTCGTCGGCCGGTGCGTCGCCGAGGGCCGGCGTCGGGTACCAGGTGTCCAGGACCGTGCCGGCGTACGTCGTGGTCATGAGGCCATGACCCCAAGCGGTGCGCGTCATGCGCCCAGGGTAGGCGAGCGACCGACCCGATCCGGTCCCCGTCCACTCCACGACGGGGTGTGTCGCGGCGTACGGTCGAACGGGACCGAACATTCGACGTGAGGGGACAAGGCCATGGAGTACACCCGACTCGGTACGACGGGTATGCAGATTTCGCGGATCGCGCTGGGCTGCATGAGTTACGGCGAGCCTGACCGTGGTGCGCACCCGTGGAGTCTGACCGAAGAGGCCAGCAGACCGTTCTTCAAGGCGGCCGTCGAGGCGGGCATCACCTTCTTCGACACCGCCAACGTCTACAGCGACGGTAGCTCCGAGGAGATCACCGGCCGCGCTCTGAAGGACTTCGCGCGGCGCGAGGAAGTGGTCATCGCCACCAAGCTCAACGGCCGGATGGGTCCCGGACCGAACGGCGCCGGACTCTCGCGAGGCGCCGTGATGTCGCAGATCGACGCCAGCCTGACCCGCCTCGGCACTGACTACGTCGACCTCTACCAAATCCACCGCTGGGATCCGCATACGCCGATCGAAGAGACGATGCAGGCGCTGCACGATGTGGTCAGGTCCGGTAAGGCGCGGTACATCGGTGCGTCGTCGATGTGGGCGTGGCAGTTCGCGAAGGCGCTACACGTCGCCGACCTGGGCGGGTGGACCCGGTTCGTCACTATGCAGGACCACTACAACCTGCTGCAGCGCGAGGAAGAGCGCGAGATGTTCCCGCTGCTGGCCGATGAAGGGATCGGCTCGATCCCGTGGTCACCGTTGGCGCGAGGGAAACTGACCCGCGACTGGGACGCCACCAGCGACCGCAGCGAGACCGACGAGTTCGGTAAGACGCTGTACCTGCAAACGGACGAGGCGATCGTCGACGAGGTAGCCGCCGTGGCGACTGAGCGCGGCGTGAGCCGGGCGCAGGTCGCGCTCGCGTGGGTGCTGCGCAACCCGGTGGTGAGTGCGCCGATCATCGGTGCGACGAAGCAGGCCCATCTGGCTGACGCGATCAAGGCCGTCGACCTGGAGCTTTCCGAGGACGAATGCACCCGCCTGGAGTCGGCTTACACGGTGCGTGAGCCCGCAGGTTTCAACTGACAATGTACGAGAAGAAATAATTGATGAGATGGTGGCCCAGTAGTGGCGTAAGGGGGAATAGGGCACCGTTTTATGGGTAGATTGCAGATTCTTACGGAGAGAATCTGAGAATTCTCTCGAATGACTATCCAGCCTTGTCAAAGGCGATCCTGAATTGTACGACGGCGCGTTCGGCCCATTCTCGCCAAAAGAGGAAAACCCGGAGCCGCAATACTTGAGCGGTGACCCGCACAGCCATTGATGCAATAGTGTGATGTGCTGCGACGGTCGTACGTGATCCTTCAGTGGAAATCGTTGTGTTCAACCGGTGCTGGGTTGTTCGAACCCGATGTCTTTGGTGAGGACCCCCGCCTGGGCCTCACCGGCGTGAACGAATCCGGCTGGAGACTGACGTCGCGAATGTGAGGATCACGAGTCGGTAACGGAGTGAGCGGGTCGGTACGGCTGGAGGAACCCCGTACCGACCCGCTCACTCACGCGTTCAGCTGGCAGGAACGATGTACTGGGTGGCGCCCACATCGGCCAACTTGGGGTCGAGACCGGCATCCTTGAGGAAACCGCCGAGCGTCCCGTCCTTGCGCATCTTCACGATGTCCTCGCTGGTGGCGGTCTTCAACGAGGTGTTCCCCTTGGTCAAGGGGAATGCAGCCTCAGGCGCTTTCACAATTGCCTGAACTCGCGGGTCAGGGTGCTTGTTCGCGAGTTCGATCTTGAAAGCGGATCCTTTCGGGTACTCGGTGACCAGAACGGGATAAGCGTCGACACTCGCCTGAATACGGCCCGCGTCCAGGTCGGCTTTCAGTTCGACGCTGCTCGGGTAGGTCTTGAGCTTGCTGCCGAGGATCTTCTTCAGGTCGTTCACCCACAGGTAGCCGTCAACGGTGCCGACGTTGCCGACCTTGGCCAGCTGGTCGATCGTGCTCACGTCGGTCTTCGCTGCGATACCCATGCCGTCGAGGTAGGTGGAAGCGGAGAAGTCAACCGCCGCACCACGTTTCGCGGTCGCATCGATACTGCCGATGGCCATGTCGATCCGACTGCCGGATATCGACTGGATCGCATCGGCGTAGGTCGCCTGCTGCCAGACGGGCTTGAGGCATTCCTCCTTGGCAATCTTTTTGACGATCGAGACATCTACGCCCTTGGGATCACCGCTGTTGTAACTGCTGAGCGGTGGGATATCGATGACCCCGACCGTCAGACTGCCGCTGGTGACGGTTTTGATCCCTTTGTGCACGGGCGTGCAGTTGGAAGTGGTGCCGCCTGCCTTCGACGAGCTGCTTCCGCAGCCGGTCAGGACGGATCCGGCGGCCGCGGCGACCGCGACTGTAACGGCTATCTTGCGGTGCGAGAACAACATGGGTGCCTTTCAGGTTTCAATCTTGGTCGGTTCGGTGGACAAGGGCAGGTAGCCCCGGTTCCTGACCTGCTCGATGGTCACGAGTGGGTCCTAGGCGTAACGGCGGGACATTCGACGTTCGAAGTAGACGGTGATCCACGTTGCCGGCATAGAGACTGCGGCATAGACCAACCCAGCCAGCATGAAGACCTTGAGGTAGTCGAAATTCTGACTGCCGATGTTGTAAGCGGTCTTCATCAGCTCGGGCACCGCGATCGCATAGGCCAGCGACGTGCCCTGGAACATCTGAATCGCAAGGCCCATCAGACCGGGGATCGCTGAGCGCAGTCCCTGCGGCAGGATGACCCGGCGGAAGGTAGAAGACTGACTCAGCCCCAGGGCTGAGGCTGCCTCGAGTTGACCGCGCGGCACTGCCTGGATACCGCCGCGCATCATTTCGCTGGAGTAGGCCGCAGAGTTGAATGTCAGTCCCACGCACGCGGCCGTGACGCTGCCGAAGGTGATCCCGAAGCGGGGTAGCCCGTAATACACCAGGTAGAGCACTACGAGAGCCGGAGCACCTCGGCCGATTTCGACGATGGCCAGACCAATGGTGCGGACTGCGAAATGTCGCGACGTGACCATCATGCTGAGTCCGAGCCCGATGGGGTAGCCAACGACAATCGTCACCACTGCGATGAACGCGCTGTATTTCAGTCCGCCGAGCATGGTGGGTAGGTAACTCACCCAATCGTTGAGCCAGCCCATCAGAGGATCCCCTCCCGCATCCGTCGGTCAAGTCGTCGTGCCAGGTAGGCGACGGGCAGGCTCAGCACGATGTAGAGCAGACCCGCGTAGATGTAGGGGAGGATCCCTTCGGCTGTCGGGTGTTGGCGAGAAAAGGACTGCGCCTGGAAGACCATTTCGGGAACGATGATTGTCGAGGCGATGGACGTGTCCTTGAAAAGCCCGATGAGGTAGGTCGCGACAGAGGGGGAGACGATTCGCAGCCCTTGCGGTGCGATGATCCGGGCGAACGACACCCGGGAGGAAAGACCGAGTGCCTGGGCGGCTTCTACCTGTCCGGCCGGGACGGTCTGCAATCCACCTCGATAAATCTCTGCGAGGTAGGCCGTGGAGACAATGCTGAGGCCGATGATGGCCGACTTGAGCGGACTGAAGTGGAAGGCGCCGACATTGACGCCGAATTTGATCAGGAAGAGCCACACGATGATCGGCACGCCGCGCACGAAATCGACGAACAGGCGACACGCGAGCCGGGTCACTGCAAACCGTGACCGAAGGCCGAGGGCCAGTGGTATCGCGAGGATCGCGCCGACGACGAAGGAAGAAAACGTCAACCACAATGTCGTGGGTAGGCCGTCCAGGACGGCAGTGAAGACTCCCATTTCACCGCTCCAGGACAGCCCGTAGGAACTGCCGAGTCCGCGCGTTGCTGGGATTACTCATGATCTCGCGTGGATCGCCCTGTTCGACGATCTTGCAGTCCGCCATGACGACCAGCGTGTCTGAGACGTCACGGGCGAACTGCATCTCGTGCGTCACGATCAGCATCGTCATGCCTTCTTCGGCCAGCTCGCGCATCACTGCGAGTACCTCGAGCCCGACCTCAGGATCAATGGCCGATGTCGGCTCATCGAAGAGCATAATGCTCGGATCGAGAGCGAGCGCCCGGGCGATTGCGATCCGCTGCTGCTGCCCACCGGAGCATCGCTGTGGGAATTCTTTCGCCTTCTCCGGCAGGCCGACCCGTTCGAGCAGCTGCATCGACCGTTCGTCGGCTTCGGTACGGCTGCGCCCCAGAACTTTGCGCTGCGGGAAACTCACATTTTCCAGCACGGACATGTGTGGGAAAAGGTTGAAGGACTGAAACACCATTCCGACAGTTCGTCGCAGCGCAGCCAGATCCCGGGGGCGAATTTCTTTGCCCGGCTCAATGGTGTGATGGGCGACTTGAATCGACCCGGAATCGGGGATTTCGAGCAGGTTGATGCAGCGTAGGAATGTGCTCTTACCGGCGCCTGACGGGCCGATCAGGGCAGTGACGCTGCCAGGCTCGACGCGCAGCGAAACGTCGTCCAGCACCAAGTTGTCGCCGAAACGTTTTGTAAGGTGTTGCAGGTCGATACCGGTAAAGGTGTCGACGCCTTTGGTACCGTCGGTCAGGGTCACAGGTAATACCTCCTGTCGGGAGAGTATTGTGTGCAATGTCACATGTCGAGGGTTTGAAAGAACCGTTAGCTCTTCGTTACGTCGCGCCGATTCAACCACCGAGGCTGCGTCCGGGCGGGAGCGAAAGACAGGAACGAAGGAGCTGTTGTGCAGCGCTCAGAACCCCTCAGCGCGATCAGGCGGTCCAGTGCCCGCGAGGATGTCCTGCAGGCGCTACGCGCCGCACTCATCTCGGGCGCGTTGAAGCCGAATGAGATCATCTCCGCGCCGACGTTGGCCGAGGCATTCGGCGTCTCAGCCACCCCGGTCCGCGAGGCCATGATCGAGCTGGCGCGCGAAAATATGGTCGAAGTCGTGCGCAACAAGGGCTTCCGGGTCTTACAACTCAGCGGGGCCGAGCTCGACGAGCTGGTCGAGGTGCGGCTGCTGCTCGAGGTACCGACGATGGGTCAGATCGCAGCCTCTTTCCAGGAGTGGATGCGCACCGAGCTGGAACGGCTACTGGTGCTTGCCGGGCAGGTCCGGAAGGCGGCTCTGGCCGGTGACCTCGTGGCCTACATCAAGATCGATAACGAATTCCACCTTGGCTTCCTCGCCTTGGGCGGGAACGCTTCGCTGGTGCGTACCGTGGGGGAACTGCGGGGGCGAAGCCGCCTCTACGGTCTGGAGAAGGCTGCGGCCTCGGGCCATGTGATCGCTACGGCGACCGAACACCGGGAGTTGGTCGGCCTCGCTCTGGATGGTGACGTCGCGGGCATCCAACAGCTGACCGCGCGACATATCAACCGGGTGCGGACCACGTGGGCAACCGGCGACGAGGAACCGAGCTCGACGCGCTGAAGGGCGTCAACTCTGCAGTGCGCCGTCCTCGAGAGCGCCGAGCACCGCCCGGGCGACCACCACGTCCTGCCAGCCCATTCCCACAGATTTGAAGAACAACGGCGCGTCGGTTGCCACCAGAGCCGGCTCACGTACCGCGCGCGCCAGCGCGATGATCCGCTCCTCCCTGAGGGCCCCTGACACGAGAGCGAGAGCGATGTCTCCGGCCTCACGTTTCGCTGTCACGACATCCTCCACGACCACACACGACCTGCTGATCAGCGCATCGTCCACCTCGCGGGCGCTGCGGTGGTGTGCGCCGACCGCGAGGACGATCACGTCGTCTCGGACGGCTGCACCATCGAAGAGGGGATCTTCGGCGGTGGTGGCACAGACAATCAGCCCTGCCGAAACAATCAGATCGGCTGCCTCAGCCGCCACGAGTACACGGGGGCGCAGTCCTGCGATATCGGGCACCTGCGCCCGCGCGGGGTGTCGGCACACGTACGTGACAGAGGCCAGCGCGCGGTGATCTGCCAGGACATCGTGGGTGGTCTCGACATGCCTGACTGCCTGCGGACCAGCTCCGAAGACGAGGATGTCCAGTGGATCGGTGTGTGCCAGCAAGCGGTCGCGGGCAGCCAGAAGTGAGACTGCGGGTGTACGCAGCGCCGTCAACTCGATGCCATCCAGTATTGCGGTAGGGGTCAAGGTCTGGGAGTCGAGCAACACGAAGATGCCCTGCACCCGGGGCCGCCCATTCGCTGGATTCTGTGGTGCGACGGTGGCCAGTTTCACTCCTGCCACATCGGCGTACTCCGCAGGCATCATCAGCAGCTCTCCGTGTGCCATCGAGATGATCGACCGTGAGGCTCCCGCGCTGGGGTCCAGGCCACCGCGCAGTGCTTCGGCCAAAGCATCTACAGCGGCACGTGGCCGGAGCGCCGAGTGGATCAGCTCGGCGTCGAGCCAGGGCAGGCCCGGGCGGGCCATCAGTATCTGCCGGTCAGCAGACCCCAACCGGTGGACAGCCCGGCCGGGCTGCGTCGTTGTGGAACCTGCCACGGATTGTCGTCCCGCAGCGACGCCGGCAACAGCTGCTGCGGGGCGTCCTGATAGGCAACTGCGCGCAGGAAGCGGGTTATAGCAGCGGTGCCGACCGATGTCGCATCGGTGGTCGTGGCCGGATACGGGCCACCGTGCTGCATGGCTGGCGTGACCGACACACCGGTGGGCCACCCGCCGAAGAGCACCCGGCCACTGGTCCGGGACAAGGCGGCGACCAACGGCTGCAGCGCGGGCAGGTCCTCGTCCGCGCCCGCGTGCAGGGTGGCCGTCAGATTGCCCGGGAACAGCTGGGGGATCGCCTCAGTCACCGCCGCGAGGTCCTCGTACTCCACGACCACCGACAGCGGGCCGAAGCTCTCCTCGAGCAGATCTGGGCCCGCCGTGAGGAGCTCGCTGAGCGTGGTGCAGACCACGGTCGGGGTGACCCAGCCCTGCCCGTCGGGTCCTTCCTTTACCCCGCCCTCGACGAGGACGCGGACACCGCTCGTCGCGAGCACTTCAGAACGGCGGCGGCGGTAACCGTCTGCAATGCCCGTGGTGAGCTGTCGGCTCTCGACCACTGCGCTCGCCTCCTGCACCAGGACCTCACGCAATGGCGCGAGGTCCGGCACGAGCAGAAATCCGGGTTTGGTGCACAACTGGCCGGTGGAACCGGTGACCGAGGCGATGAAGCTACGCGCAATGACCTCGGCGTCCTCGGCGATGGCCGCAGGGGTCACCACGACCGGATTGACGCTGCCCAGCTCTCCGTAGAACGGGATCGGCACTGCGCGGGCGGCTGCGAGGTCCGCGAGCATCCGACCGACCTCGGTCGAACCGGTGAAACTGGCCGCCCGGATCCGTGCGTCCTGAAGTGCCTGCACGCCGTCCTGCCGGTCATGGATCACAACGAAGACGCCGGCCGGCATACCGGCCTCGGCAAGAGCCCCTGCCACCAGAGCGCCGGTCAACTCGCTGAGCCCGGGGTGGCCGTCGTGCGCCTTGACCACCACCGGATTACCTCCTGCCAGAGCAGCAGCGGTGTCGCCACCGGCGACCGAAAAGGCCAGCGGGAAGTTCGAAGCGGCGAAGATCAGGACCGGGCCGACCGGGACGTTGACACGGCGTACGTCGGGTCGCGCCCCGATGACGTAGTCGGGGTCACGCTCATCGATCCGGGCGTCCAGATACGCGCCCTCGACAACCACCTCGGCGAAGAGTCTCAGCTGGGAAGACGTACGTTTCAACTCTCCACGCAGACGGGCTTCGGTAAGGCCGGTCTCCTGCGTGCCGAGCGCGACGATCTCGTCCCCGTGGGCATCAAGGGTGTCGGCGACCCGAACGAGGGCGGCTGCGCGATCCCGTGGGCTGGTGGCGGCGAAGAGGGGTGCCGCAGCCGCGGCTGCTGACAGAACGATGTCCAAGGTGCTCACGGTGTCTCCTAGAACTGGAATCCGGATGGGAAAGGGTCGCTCGGGTCGAGGTGGTACTGCGCGGTGCCGGTGACCCACGCACGGCCGGTGATCTGCGGTACAACGGCGTCGTACGGGCCGACCGTGGTGGTCGAGCGCAACAGCCCGGTGAAGGTGGTGCCGATGAACGACTCGTTGCTGAACTCGGTATTCAGTGCCAACTCGCCACGGGCATACAACTCCGCCATCCTCGCGCAGGTTCCGGTTCCGCACGGCGACCGGTCGAACCACCCAGGGTGGATCGCCATGGCATGCCGGGACCGGCTGGCGTCCGAGCCGGGAGCAATGAACTCCACGTGATGAACGTGATCGACCCCTTCGATGAAGGGGTGGTGCGGGGGCTCCTGCTCGTTGATCGCCGCCATGATCGCCAGACCGGCCGTCAGGATCTGCTGCTGTTGAGCCCGGTCGAAGGAAAGCCCGATCCGGTCCAACTGGACCAACGCGTAGAAGTTGCCCCCGAAGGCGACCGAGTAAGGCACCTCACCCACCCCGGGGACGTCGATGTACCGATCAAGACGCTCCACGAAGCTGGGGACGTTCTGCAGCGTGACCGATGTCGCGCGGCCGTCGTCGACAGCAACGCTGGCCACCACGAGACCGGCCGGGGTGTCCAGTCTGATCTGCGTGACCGGCGACAACACGGGCACCATGCCGGTCTCGACCAGCACTGTGGCCACCCCCATTGTCCCGTGTCCGCACATCGGCAGGCAGCCACTGGCCTCGATGTAGATCACCCCGGTGTCGCAGTCGGGTCGGGTGGATGGCTGCAGGATGGCGCCGGACATCGAGGAATGACCCCGCGGCTCGTTCATCAGGAATCTGCGCAGATGGTCCAAATGCTCGATGAAATACAACCGCTTGTCGTTCATCGTGGCACCAGGAATCACCCCGACACCACCGACCACCACGCGGGTCGGCATGCCTTCGGTGTGGGACTCGACGGTGTGCAGCGTGCGCGTAGATCGCATGGTGGAGACCTCCGGTGCCCGGGTCAGCGCTGAATCGCTGCGATGGCCCGCTCGGTGTCGGCCTTCACCTGGGCTGTCTGAGCCGAACTCAGCGGGCCGCGCGGCGGGCGGGTGGGCCCACCGTAGGAGTGCCCACAGATGTCCATGGACAACTTGATCGCCTGGACGAACTCGGTGCGCGAATCCCAACGGAACACAGTGACCAGCTGCTGGTACAGGGTGCGCGCCTGCTCCCAGTGTCCTGAGGCGCACAGTTCGTACAACTGCACCGCCTCCTTGGGGAACGCGTTCGGATAGCCGGCGAACCAGCCGACCGCGCCGTCGATCAACAGCTCGAAGAGCACATCGTCCGCCCCGGCGATGATGTCGATATCGCAGAGTTCCTTGATCTCGAAGACACGGCGCACATCGCCGGAGAATTCTTTGATCGCCACGACCTCGGGGATCTGCGACAACCGCGCCACCAGAGCCGGCGTCAGGTCCACCTTGGTGTCGAAAGGGTTGTTGTAGGCCATGATCGGCATGCCGATCTCAGCAACCTTCTCGTAGTGGGTCACCACTTCCTGCTCATTGGCGCGGTACATGGTCGGCGGCAGCAGCAGGACTGCGTCGGCTCCCGCGGACTGCGCCTGCTGCGCCCAAACCTGGGCCTGATGCCAGCCGACTCCGTGCGCCCCGGCGATCACCAGACCGCGTCCGTCAACCGCGTCCACCGCAACCTCGACGACCTTGCGTCGTTCGTCCTCGGTCAGTGATGAGTACTCACCCAGTGAGCCGTTGGGTCCTACCCCTCGGCAGCCGCTGCTCATCAGGAAGTCGACATGCTCGCCGAACTTGTCGTAGTCGACGGCCAGGCCGCCTGGTGCCGCATCATCGGGAGCGAACGCCAGGGTGGTGGCGACAACGACTCCTCCTAGGTCTATTGCAGTCATATGTCTCATTCCTTTCTCTCGTGGTTGGTCGGACCGGCAAAGTCGGCAAGCTCACCGAGTCGGATCGGCGCCGCGATCGGACGACGGTCAGTGCTGACACCGTCGCTGAATCCGGGACGGTCTGTGGTTCCTCCACCGAGCAGGGACTCGACATTACGCCCGCAAACCCGACCCTGGCATGCTCCCAGACCGGCGCGGGTGGTCAACTTCAGCGACCGGAGACCGACTGAGGCTGTCTGCGAAACGGCACTCGCCAGGGCCGCGAGCGGAACATCCTCACAACGGCATACGAGGGTGTCGTCTTCGAGCCAGGTCGTCCATCCCGGGCGAATGCCATGAGCGCGTTCGAGGCGGTCGGCGAAGGCTGTGGCCTCTCGACGGGCGCGGGCGGGCCGACGGGTCTGGACGTGATCGGCGCAACCTGCGGCGGCATACCAGCCGGCCAACCAGCCTTCGGCCTGAGCCAGGTCGGCTCCACCCACACCGGTGATTTCGCCGGCTGCGTAGACACCCGCGACGCTGGTCTGTTGCCGCGCGTCCACCTCCACAAATCGTCTCGCTGTGAGACGGCAGCCGGCAGCCAAGGGCAGTTCCAGGCGTGGGGTGAAGCCGTGCCCGAGGCACACCGCGTCGCAGTCGATGTGCTGAGCGGTACCGGGAACCGAGCGCCACGCGTCGTCCAACCGCGCGACGGTCACCCCTTCCACGCGATCTGTTCCGTGAATGGCCACTACTCCCCAGCCGGGCCGGTAGGCGATCCGATGCCGCAGGTGGTGCCATACATATCCGGCCAGCTCGGCACCCTTCGCGCGCCCCGCGATCAATTCGTGTGGCCGCGTCAACCAGGAACGGGCCAGCCGTCGGGAGCCTGCCGCCTCGTAGACGCCGACGACACGCGAGCCGGCCAACCCGATTGCCTGACTCACCGGCAACAGGAAGGGTCCTGCTCCGGAAACCACGACCCGCTCACCGATGGCCACCCTCTCGCCCTTGGCCATCGCCTGGGCGGCACCTGCGGTGTAGACCCCGGGCAGCGTCCATCCGGGGACCGGCAGCACCCGGTCGTGCGCCCCCGTTGCCAGAACCAGTGCCTCCGGCAGGCAGGCCTCGGTGCGTCGGCCGGTGCCGTCGGCGCCACCCGCCACCAGATCCACCCGAAGGCCCTCGTCACGCTGCTCGATCGCCCAGACCTGGGTTCCCAGCTCGATCGACACCATCGGGTCGGCGTCCAGGGACGCGTGCAACGACTGATAGCGCTCGAATCCGTGGTGCAGCAGGTGCTCGGCTCGAGCCGCACGCTGCACGGGGAGGTGCCGCCAGTACTGGCCCCCGGTGCTATCGGCAGAGTCGACAACACGCACCGAGGCACCCGCACGGCGGGCAGCATCGGCTGCACACAGGCCGGCAGGTCCCGCACCCACGATCAGGACCTGCACGATGGCCCCGCGTCCTGCGCATGCAGTACTTCGCCGCCGCGCGGTCGGAACAGGCAGGCGCGTACATCGCGGCGCCCATCGACCTCGATCAGACAGTCGAAACAGATGCCGATGCCGCAGAACACCCCGCGCGGTTGTTGCCGGGTCGAGCTGGTGCGCCAACTGGCCACGCCGTTGGCCAGCAGGATGCCCGCAACCGACTGCCCCAGGACGCCCGTGTAGGTCTGCCCGTCGACCTCGATGCTGACCGGGCGACCTGCCTCGGGACCGATGGGGTCCCAGGCAGGGTCCACTGCGCGGGACGTCATGCGGCCCGCTGAAGGTGGATCGCGAGGCTCGGCCGGTCCACAGCGAACGGCGTGCCGTCGTACGGCATCGATGACCCGGTCACCTGGGCCAGGAGCAGGTCGGCGGAGGCGATCGACAACCCGATGCCCGCGCCCTCGTGACCTGCCACGTGGTAGAGGCCCGGCAGCCGGGGATCGGGCCCGATGACCGGCAGGTGGTCGGGCATGTACGGCCGGAAACCGGCGTAGCTGCGTAGGACAGTCGTCTCGGCGAGGAAGGGGAAGAGAGCGACCGCCTTGCGGGCGATCTGCGCTGCAACCGCCATGTCCGTGCGCGGATCGAGTCCCACGCGCTCGCGGGACGAACCGATCAGTACCGTTCCGGCGGCCGTCGATTCCACCACTGTCGAGGTCTGGAGCATCGCGTCTGCGGACTGGGTGGCATTCACGTAGTCGTCGCCGTACACCTTGTGCCGGATCCGGGGTGGCATCCGCGTGGTCACCAGGATCATGCCTCGCCGCGGGAGTACGGGCAGCTCGACGCCGAGCGATGTCGCCACTGCGCCCGCCCACGGCCCGGCGCAGTTGACGACGATGTCCGCGTCGTACCCGCCGGACCTGGTGGCGACCCCGCACAACGTGCCGTCCGCACGTCGCCGCGGGCCGATGACTTCTTCCCCGGTGAACACCTGCGCTCCGGCGCGGCGTGCCGAGGCGAGCAGTGCCTCGGTCGCGGCCGTCGGCTGCAGCTGGGCGTCCTGGGGGTAGTAGGCGGCCGCGACGACGTCACCGGTGAGGTCCGGCTCCAGCACGCGGGCCTCCGCAGGGTGCAACCGCTCGACGAGCACCCCACAAGCACGCTGACGATTGCCCAGGTCCTGCAGCGCGGTGGCACCGGCAGCAGCGCAGCAGACCACCAGACCGCCCTTGCGGTCGTACTCGATCGAGGGGAAGCCGGCTCCGAGCTCGTCAGCAAGCTCCGCCGCTACGACGCCCCAGCGCCGCGTGCTGAAAAGCGCCAGTTCCAACTCGGGACCTGGTGATTTGTCCGATACGAGCAGGTTGCCCTCGCACGCGGCGGATGTGCCGCTGGCAGCAGCACCGCGCTCCAGCACCGTGACGGCGATCCCGGCCTGGGCGAGCGCACGCGCGCAGGCGGCACCGATGACTCCCGCACCGACCACGACAGCTTTCATTGCACCTTCTTGCACTTTCCTGCACCAGACCTGTGACCGCACCATATCGGCCCGTCTGACTGCGAGCGGGCTGGGAGCAGGCTAGGAGCGGACGAGGCGCGCGATCGCTGCTGAGGCTTCCTTGATCTTGGCGTCGGCTTCGGCGCCGCCCCCCTGAATCGCGTGGGTGACGCAATGCGTGAGGTGTTCCTCCAGCAACCCGATGGCAACCGCCTCCAGGGCTCGCGTTGCCGCCGAGATCTGGGTAAGCACGTCGATGCAGTAGGTCTCGTTCTCCACCATCCGCTGTAATCCGCGCACCTGACCTTCGACGCGGCGCAGCCGTTTGAGGTGATCGGCTTTGGTGTCGACGTACCCCGGGTCGGGAGTGGCAGGAGTGGCGGGGGTGGTCGGCTCGGTTGCGGTCATGCGGTGTCCTCAGAGGTTGTGTTGAAGGTGGTCGGCAGGCCCGACAGCGCGGTCCTACAGCTGCCTCGAAGTATCCCTCGATGCTAATCCTTACCCCCAGGGGGTATCAACTGCTTCCGGTTCGCCGCGCGTCGCCGGGTAGCCGGCCACGGGGGTAGGTCAGGATGGCGGTATGTCGAGCCCTGAGGTCCTGGACCTGAGCAAGAACGTCGTCGATCTCACCGTCGACCTGTGCAACATCGCCTCCGTCAGCCGAGGTGAGCATGAGATCGCCGACGCGGTCGAGCAGGCGTTGTTGGGCGCCACCCACCTGGACGTGATCCGGGACGGCAACGTGATCGTCGCGCGCACCCAATTAGGTCGTGACGAGCGGGTGGTGCTGGCAGGGCATCTGGACACGGTGCCGCTGACCGATCCGCCGAATCTGCCGGTACGGCGGGTCGACGGGATGCTGATCGGGCGCGGTACGACGGACATGAAGGGCGGGGTCGCGGTGCAGCTGAAACTTGCTGCCGAAGTCAGCGAACCCACCCGCGACGTCACCTACATCTTCTACGACTGCGAGGAGATCGAGGATGAGTTCAACGGACTGAAACGGATCGGTGAGCAGCAGCCCGATCTGCTCGACGCTGACTTCGCAGTGTTGCTCGAGCCGACCGACGGGGGTATCGAGGGCGGCTGCAAAGGCACCCTGCGGGTCGAGGTCACGGTCGACGGGATCTCTGCGCACTCGGCGCGACCGTGGAACGGGCGCAATGCCATCCACGGTGCCGCCCAGCTGCTGTCGCGTCTGACGGCGTACGAGCCGGCAACGGTCACTGTCGACGGCCTGGACTATCACGAGGCGCTCAACGCAGTCGGGATCAGCGGCGGTATTGCCGGAAATGTGATCCCCGACCGGTGCACGGTCAGCGTGAACTACCGGTTTGCACCCGACAAGTCGGCAGCCGAGGCGCTTGCACACGTCTGCGAGGTATTCAAGGGGTACGACGTTGTGCTCGGCGACTGCGCGATCGGCGCGCGTCCAGGGTTGGATCAACCCGCAGCGAAGGCGTTCGTTGCGGCGTTGGGCCTGCCAGTCACGGCCAAGGAGGGCTGGACGGACGTGGCACGGTTTGCAGCGCTCGACATACCCGCCGTCAACTTCGGCCCCGGTGATCCCAATTACGCGCATACCGATGACGAACAGTGTCCCGAGCAGCAGATCGAGCAGGCCCTGGAGGCGATGCGGCGGTGGCTGGCATGAGTAGCCAGGATGTCCACGGCACGTACCGCAAGGGGGCGAGCACGTTGCGCGGCAAGCTCGTCCCGTCGACCACGACCGACCAGCGGCTGCTGGACCGTGATCAGGACAGCGACTGGCTGCACACCGACCCGTGGCGGGTGATGCGCATCCAGGCCGAGTTCGTCGAGGGTTTCGGCGCCCTCGCCGAGCTCGGACCGGCGATCAGCGTTTTCGGTTCGGCGCGGATGAATCCGGATTCGCAGTTCTATCTGCTGGCGGAAGAGGTCGGAAAGCTCCTGGTGCAGGCGGGGTACGCCGTGATCACCGGTGGCGGGCCAGGCGTGATGGAGGCCGCGAACAAGGGCGCCCATGAAGCGGGCGGTGCCAGTATCGGTCTGGGTATCGAGTTGCCGTTCGAATCAGGGTTGAACGACTACGTCGACCTGGGCATCAACTTCCGCTATTTCATGGTGCGCAAGACGATGTTCGTGAAGTACGCCCAGGGCTACGTCGTCCTGCCGGGCGGTTTCGGCACGTTCGATGAACTCTTCGAAGCGCTGACCCTGGCCCAGACACAGAAAGTGACCAGCTTCCCGGTCGTCCTGATCGGCCGCGATTTCTGGGCGCCGCTGCTGGCCTGGCTGCAGGAAACCGTGCTGCCGCAAGGAATGATCGCGGCCGCCGATATCGCCCGCCTGCAGGTCGTCGACACGGCTGCTGAGGCCGTCAGAGCCATCGTCGCGGGTAACGGCGTCCTTGCTGCCTCAGCTCCGGAGTGAGGCTGTCGGTCGTAGTAGCTACCCTGGCATCGTGATCGTGTTCCTACTCGTGCTGCTCGTGCTCGTGACGGGTGTCGTGCTGGCGGGCATCGCCGGGTGGTTCGGCGGCCATCTCGACGACCCGACCTCGACAACGCCCTTCGTCGGCCTGCCCGATGCGCCGCTGGCCACGGAGGACGTGGAGTCCGTGCGATTCGACCAGACGTTGCGCGGGTATCGGATGGGTCAGGTCGACGACGTCCTGGACCGCCTGGTGCAGGCGCTCGGTGAGCGCGACGACGAGATCGCCCGGCTGCGCTCGGCCAGGCACAGCTATGACACCCAGCCCGCCGACGAACAAGGAAAGTGAGCAGCAATGCCGCAAGTCCGGATGACGCGTGAGACCCGAGCCGATGTGGATGCCGTATGGGCGGTCACGACCGACTGGAAGCGGCACGCCGGGTACTTTCCGCTCACGCAGATGAAGGTGCCGGACGAGCCCGAGGGTGTCGGTCGTCATTTCGAAGGCTTCAGCAAGCTGGGCCCTCTGACACTGCCTGATCCGATGGTCGTCACGGCCTGGTCGCCGCCCTCCCCGGTAGAGGGTCATGACAGCGGTAGTTTCGCAATTCGCAAACTCGGCAAGGTTCTGTCCGGCACGGTGAACTTCGAGGTGCATCCGACGCCGGGCGGCGCGACGCTGGTCTGGACGACCGACGTCGGACCGGCGCCCCGGCTCCTGGCGACCATCAGTCGGCCGGTCGGGGGTCTGATCACCAAGGCGATGTACGCCGGGGTGCTGAAGAAGATTGTCGCCGCCGCTGAGGCGCATTGATCGCGTCGACCTTTCGGCGATGGTGCAGCCGGTATGACGCAGGCGGGACAGGTCCGCGGTAGCGACGGACTGGTGCGTTGCGGCTGGGCCGTAGGGCAGGAGTACGAGCAGTATCACGACACGGAGTGGGGCGTCGCTGTCCGCGGCGAGCGCGCGCTGCTCGAGCGCATCACGCTCGAGGCGTTCCAGTCGGGTTTGTCCTGGATGACCATCCTGCGCAAGCGGGACGCTTTCCGAGCCGCCTTCGACCAGTTCGACCCGGACGTCGTCGCAGCGTACGACGAACAGCAGGTCCGACGCCTGTTGGACGACGCGCAGATCGTGCGCAATGAGCGCAAGATCCGCGCGGCGATCGTCAATGCCCGAGCAACCCTCGCCTTGCGGGCACACGGCGGGCTGGAAGAGCTGTTCTGGTCGGCCAGACCCGCCTCGCATCCCGCACCACTCACCCTCGATCAGGTGCCGGCGACCACTACGGAATCGACTGTCCTGGCGGCGGCGCTCAAGGCTGCCGGGTTCCGGCATGTCGGTCCCACCACGATGTACGCCGCCATGCAGGCCTGCGGCGTGGTCGATGATCACGTCCTGGGCTGCCACCGCTGCGTCCCCGAAATCAGTAGTGAATGAGCACCGGATGAGTGTCGGTGGCAATACGCGCATGAGCGCGGTGCTGTCGCCGGTCGTCCTGGTGCGCTCCCGCGGGGGATGGTCGGCACTGGCGGATCGACGGCTGATCCCGTTGGCTCTGCTGGGTTACCTCGCCTGTCGTGCCTTCTCGGCCGTACTGATGATCTGGCTGGCCCGTCATCAACCAGTCGCCGGAATCACCGGTCACCCGGGTGCTTCGGCGGCGACGTACTGGGACGAAGTGCGGATGTGGGACGGGCACTGGTACCAGCAGATCGCCGAATCGGGGTATCCACGTTCGCTGCCGCGTGGTCCGGGTGGTCTGGTCGAGCAGAACGCGTGGGCCTTTCTGCCGCTGTATCCGCTGGCGGTGAAGACCCTCATGCTCATGACCGGAGCCTCGTTCGCAGTGGGTGGATCGCTGCTGTCGCTCGTCTTCGGTGGCGCCGCGATTGCTGTGATGGCAGTGCTGCTCCGCGAGCGCATCGGAGCGTCGGCAGCGCTGGCCAGCGTCGTCGTCTTCAGCGCGCTGCCCCCATCGCCCACCTTCCAGATGACCTACACCGAGTCGCTGGCGCTGCTGATCCTGATGGGTTTCCTGTTGGCCCTGTCCAGGCAGGCGTGGGTGCCCGCGGGTTTTTTCGCGTTGACGATGGGTGTGACACGGCCCATCGCCGCCCCGTTGGTGCTGGTCGTACTCGCCGCCGGATGGTGGCGGTGGCGCGAACGGGACATTCGGGCGATGACTGCGCGTGACTGGTGGGGGATCTCGTTTGCAGCGGGCTCGAGTCTGGTGGCAACGGTGCTGTGGATGCAGATTGCCGCGCGCGTCACCGAGGTGCCCGACGCGTACTTCGATACCCAGGCCTCCTGGCGGGTGGACGGCGTGGTCTTCTTCACGCCGTGGTTCACCAATTTCGCCCATTTTTTCGGCTCTGTCGGTGCCGTCGTCGTACTGTGCCTGCTGTTCGGGACGTTCGCCGCTATGGTCGCCGGCCCGTGGGCCAGGGCGCTGGGGCCGGTCCTGCTGAGCTGGACGGTCGCCTACGGCGCCTATCTCGTTGCTGCGGTGGACGTCTGGACCAGCACGTACCGCTTTGCGTTGCTGCTCTTCCCGCTCGTGCCGATCGCGCTGGGGGTCGGCTGGGCGCGCCGCGACCGCATCATCCTGGTACGTCTGCGCTTCGCGATCTTTCTGGTGTTGTCCCTGGGGTGGCAGGTGTGGTGGGCCTGGACTCTGCTGCGCTTCATACCGCCGATCGGCAACCCGATCTGATGCTCTGCACGAGCGGTCATTGCCCGGTGAAGGTCGGGGGAGTCTTGGACAAGAACGCCTCGACCGCCGCGAGGTGATCGCCCGAGGCACCGGTGCGCGCCATCAGTTCGGCCTCGTTGGCCAGGGAGTCGGCCAGGCTGTGGCCCGCGGAATACGCGACTGCCTGCCGTATCGAGGCGTAGGCGAGCGTCGGTCCGGTCGCCAGTTGCGCGGCGTACTCCGCCACTGTCGCGTCCAGTTCGGCCGCCGGCACCAGGCGGGTCACCAGACCCAGACGTTGTGCTTCCTCAGCGGGGACGGTGCGGGGAAACATCAGCAGTTCTCGCGCCGCGGGATAACCCACCAGCCGGGGAAGGGTCCACGACGCACCGGTGTCACTGGACAGGCCGATGGCCGCGAAGGACGTATTGAATCCCGCGGTGTCGGCGACGAAACGCGCATCGGCGGCGAAGGCCAGGGATGCGCCTGCACCGGCCGCGACGCCGTTGACGGCGGCAATGACCGGCTTGTCCATGGTGTGCAGCAGCGTCATGATCGGGTTGTAATGCTGCACCACCGTCGAAGACAGGATCTGTCCACTACGCAACTGGGCGACATGTTCGTTCAGATCCTGCCCGACGCAGAAGGCTCTGCCGGTGCCGGTCAGAACCACCACGCGCACCTTCGCGTCGGCGCTCAACTCTTGCAAGGTCGCCAGGAGTGACTCCTTGACCGCGAGGTTCAGTGCATTCATCGCAGTCGGCCGATTGAGGCGAACGGTCGCGACCCCGCCCACCAGGGTCAGGACGACGGGGTGTTCCTGAGGTGCTGGCGGGGTCGTCATGAGAACTCCTGGGGTGCGGGCTGTGAGCGGAAGCGGAGGTGCGGATTTGTCGCAACTCTGCCGATTCGGCGATAATAGTGCGACATGGCGAGGCAGTACCGGGCAGCAGATTGTCCGGACACGGCAGACGCGTGGACGCGAGTGCGACCACGTCACCGAAGGGAGCATCATGGCGGCGATGAAGCCGAGGACCGGGGACGGTCCGCTCGAGGTCACCAAAGAGGGTCGCAGCATCCTCTTGCGGATGCCGCTCGAGGGCGGTGGCCGACTGGTGGTCGAGATGAATGCCGAGGAGGCAGCAGCTCTTCGCGACGCGATCCAGGGTTGTATCGGCTGATCGGGTCAGCCGACGTTCGAGCAGGGCCGTACCACTGTCACGGTGGTGCGGCCCTTCTTGTACCCCCATGAATCCAGCGGGTCCTACTGGGGAGTGACCGCCGTGAGTAATCCGTCCCCCACCGGCAGAAGAGTCACCACCAGGTCGTGGTCGTCGCGAAGAGATTTTCCCAGATCGCGCAGGATCGTGGTCGTCTCGTCGCGTGCCACAGGATCAGCGACGGTGTCCGCTCCGAGCATCCGGTTGATGGCCAGAACGCCGCCGGGCCGCAGCAATCGCAGGCCCTGTTCGACGTAGCGCGGATAGTCCACTGCGTCGGCGTCCACGAACACCAGGTCGTAGGCCCGGTCGGCGAAACGGGGCAGTACCGTCAATGCATTGCCGCAGATCACCCGCAAGCGGTACGAGGGGATGTCAGCAGCCGCGTACGCCTCGCGGGCGGCGCTCTGTAGCTCCGCGCTCACGTCGACGGTGGTCAGCACGCCCCGCCCGGGCATGCCGGACAGCAGCCACAGCCCCGAGGCGCCGGCTCCTGTCCCGATCTCCACGACGGCGGTCGCCCGCGCTGCGGCGGCGAATCCGCGTAGCGCAGCCCCGGTACCCTGGCCGACCGGCGCCGCGCCGAGATGCTGGCCGCGGGTGGCGGCGGCGGTAATGGCTTCGGACTCCGGGATGAAGTCCTCGGCGTACCTCCAGCTGGACGCTCGTATCTGCATAGGGTCAGTCTGCCGGTCCGCAGTGCACGCCGCCAACGCCGCCAACGTTGCCCGCGAGGACGAGAACGAATCCGATCCCCGAAGCGTTGCAAAGATGTGACGTCGGCTCAGCGCCTACACAGGCCCTACACAGCGGCGGAAATGAGGATGGTCGCATGACAACGCAGCACCGTGCTCCCACCGGCCGCACGATCGTCCCGGACAAGGCGCCCGAGGGGTGGGTACCGCCGACCTGGGAAGAGATCGTCACCGAGCACTCGGCGCGCGTGTACCGCCTCTCCTACCGGCTTACCGGCAACGTCCATGACGCCGAGGACCTCACCCACGACGTGTTCCTGCGGGTTTTCCGCTCCCTCGGGTCCTACCGGCCGGGCACCTTCGAGGGGTGGCTGCACCGCATCACGACCAACGTCTTCCTGGACAAGATGCGTCGTAAGCAGCGCATCCGTTTCGATGCGCTGACGGATGAGTCGGCCGCTCGTCTGCCCAGCCGCGAGCGCAGCCCTGAGCAGACCTATGTCGATGCCCACTTCGACGACGACATCCAACGGGCGTTGGACTCCCTGAGCCCGGAATTTCGGGCGGCAGTGGTGCTCTGCGATATCGAGGGCCTTTCTTACGAGGAGATCGCCGCCACTCTCGACGTGAAGCTGGGTACGGTTCGCTCCCGTATCCACCGCGGCCGCGCTTCCCTGCGTGAGGCACTGGCCCACCGGGCGCCGCCACCGATCACTCCTGCGGTTTCGGCCCGCCCGGGCTTTTCGCTGCCCTCCATTTCGCCGAGCTCGATGTAGATGCGCGCGCGGGAAGTTCACGGCGGCGAGGTGCTCGGTGACTATGTCGACAACATGCTCGACGTGCGCGGGGCAGGTGAGGTGGAACGTCACCTGGCCGTCTGTCAGCACTGCCGGGCCTATGTGGACGAACAGCGCGAGCTGATCCGGCGGTTGCGTCATTTTTCGCTCGGTCCTCAGGGCGAGCACGATCTGGTGGCAGGTCTGATGAGCCTGGCGCAACAGGTCCACGAACAGGCCCAGCCCATTCGCCGGCATGGTCCGGCCACGCTGCACGCCGGGGCGCCTGCCCAGTACACGTCGGCCCGCCGCTCGGTGGCGTGTGCCATTTTTGCCGTCGCGGGGTGTGTGGGCGCGACGCTCGTGGCCGTGCAGGTGCCGGTGTCCGGTGTCACCGTCAATACTGGCCAGCTGCAACGCCAACCAGCAAACATCGTGCGGCAGGCGAGTGTTCGGCGCGGGCCCGTTGCGCCCGTGCCACCCGTCAGTGAGCCGGTGGTCGATCCCCTGATGCAGGCTGCGATGGTAGGAACCGTTGGGCGTTGAGCAGCTCGGTAAGGGACAATCGCCACTATGACGACGCCCCCGGATCAGCCGCACCAGGGGCTGGGCGACTGGTCGTCGGCGACGCGCACAGGACAACCCGGTGCGCCGCGAAATAGCGATCCCTCGTCATCGGGCACCGGTCGGTTGCTCGTCGCCGGAATGCTCATTGCCCTTCTGGCCGGCGGTGCGGGCGGCGCGACCGGCGCTCTGATCGAGCACCGCATGGGCCAGCAGGACGCCAATTCCGCGGCTGATGCAAACAGGCAGGTCAGCGCCATTGCGCGGGCCACGCTACCCAGCGTGGTGACGATCCAGATCGCCGACTCCACCGGCAAACCGGCAGGCACCGGATCAGGATTCGTGATCCGTTCCCAGGGTTACATCGTGACCAACAACCACGTGGCACGAGGGGCCGGGCCCGACGGAAAACTGACGGTGCAGTTCGCCGACAACAGCCAGGTCGACGCGATGCTCGTGGGCGCCGACGCGTCCTATGACCTCGCCGTCCTCAAGGTGGACCGGGCAGATCTACCGGCTTTGAGTTACGGCGACTCCGATGCGTTGATCGTAGGTCAGCAGGTGATCGCGGTCGGGGCACCGTTGGGTTTGACCGGCTCGGTCACCACAGGCATCGTCAGCGCGCTGAACCGCCCCGTGACCACCGGGCGGTCGATGACCGACGTCTCCTACCTGAACGCGGTACAGACCGATGCGGCGATCAATCCGGGCAATTCCGGTGGTCCGTTGCTGGACATGCGAGGTCAGGTGGTCGGGGTGAACTCGGCGATCGCCAGTACGGGTGGGTCCAGCGAAGGGCGCCAGGTGAGTGGGAACATCGGCGTCGGGTTCGCGATCCCAGCGGCCCAGGCCAGACGCACTGTCGATGAGCTGATCAGGACGGGCAAGTCCGCGCATCCGACGATCGGGGTACAGGTCGAAGCTCAGCTCAGTCCCGGGGCGCGGGTCACCAGCGCTCAGGACGGCGGGTCCGCCCAGCAGGCCGGGGTGCAGTCCGGCGACGTGATCACCGCGGTCGACGGGGTGAAAGTCGCCGGCCCGACGGCGTTCATCGTCGCGCTGCGCTCCAAGCCGATCGGCGCAACAGTGACCTTGACTATCACCCGCGAGGGTCAGGACCGTAGTGTCGCGGTGCAGACCACGGCATCCACCAACTGAGAGTGCGGGAAAACTAAGTCATGTTCGGGATCACGTCATGGAAGCTGCTGATCCTGGTGATCGCCGCCATGGTGCTCATCGGTCCTGAACGGCTGCCGGAGTACCTGGGCAAGCTGCGCTCGTTCATCCGCCAGGCCCGCGACATGGCCAACGGTGCCAAAGGCGACCTGAAGGACCAGCTCGGACCAGATTTCGAGGACGTCGACTGGAGGCAGTACGACCCCCGCCAGTACGACCCGAGAAAGATCATCCGGGAAGCGTTGTGGGATGACCCGGAGGAGGGCGAGCCGTCCGAAGACGCGCCCTACTTGAATCCCGAGGTCGCAGTGCAGGAGAGCCTGCGTCGTTGGGACCCGGATCGTTCCACGCCGTACGACGTGGAAGCGACCTGAGTCAGCGACCCGCGGGCGTCAGGCCGAGGGAACGCCCGGCGAGGCCGCGCGAGCGGCTACCGAGGCCTGCGGCGATGCCGCGCAGCGCAACAGCAGCGGCGCTGTCAGGGTTGCGTAGTACGACCGGCATTCCCTCGTCGGCACCTTCGCGCAGGTTGGTGTCCAGCGGAATCTGACCCAGCAGTTCCACGGGGGCACCGATCGCCCGGCTGAGCGATGCCGCGACTGCCGCGCCGCCACCGGAGCCGAAGATCTCCTGGCGGGAGCCGTCCGGGAGTTCCAGCCATGACATGTTCTCGATCACGCCGGCAATGCGCTGATGGGTCTGCAGGGCAATCGCCCCCGCGCGCTCGGCAACCTCGGCTGCTGCCTGCTGCGGGGTGGTGACGACCAGGATCTCCGCGTTGGGGATCAGCTGCGCCGTGGAGATTGCAATGTCACCGGTACCCGGCGGCAGGTCCAGTAACAGGATGTCCAGGTCACCCCAGAAAACATCACCGAGGAACTGCTGCAGGGCGCGGTGCAGCATCGGGCCACGCCACACGACGGGCTGGTTGCCGGGCACGAACATCCCGATCGAGATGACCTTCACGCCGTGACTGTCCGGCGGCAGGATCATGTCGTCGACCTGGGTGGGCTTGCGATCCACCCCGAGCATCCGGGGGACCGAGAAACCGTAGATGTCGGCGTCCACGACCCCGACCCGAAGGCCCTGTTTGGCCAGCGAGGCCGCCAGGTTGGTGGTGATCGAGGACTTGCCGACGCCACCCTTACCGGAAGCTACCGCGTACACGCGGGTGAGCGAACCGGGCCGGGCAAAGGGGATCTCTTTGTCCTTGATCCCGCCGCGCAGGTGGTCCTTGAGGGCGGTGCGCTGCTCGTCGTTCATCACTCCGAGGCGGACGTCGACGCCCGTCACTCCGGCCACTCCCAGGACCGCCTGGGTGGTGTCGCTGGTAAGAGTGGCCTTCAGCGGGCATCCGGAGATCGTCAGCAGGATGGTGACCGTGACGTGCCCGGCCTGCGTGACGTCGACACTCTCGACCATCCCGAGCTCGGTGATCGGCCGTTTGATCTCAGGGTCGATGACCTTTGTCAGGGCATCGCGAACAGCGTCGATCGTGGGGGCAGGCATACCGACAAGTGTAGAACTGCCTCCCTCTCACCCGTCGAAGGGTGGGGAGTCGCCATCCTCCGGTGTGGGCGCATGCAGGTAGCCGCGTTCCTCCATCTCATCCAGCAGCGAGCGCAGCTCGGACCGGACGAAGTCGCGGGTGGCCTGCTCCCGAAGGGCCACCCGCAGCGAAGCGACCTCGCGGGTGAGGAACTCGGTATCGGCCAGACTTCGCGCGTTCTGGGTGCGGTCCTGCTCCAGGCCGACCCGGTCGCGGTCGTCCTGGCGGTTCTGGGCCAGCAGGATCAGCGGCGCGGCATAGGACGCCTGGGTGGAGAAGATCAGATTCAGCAGGATGAACGGTTCTGGATCCCACCGCAGTCCGAAGATACCGACCAGGTTCAAGGTGATCCAGACGGCGATGAAGACAGTCATGCCGACAAGGAACTGGGCAGTGCCCATGAACCGCGCGAAACCTTCAGCGAAGGTGCCGAAGCGGTCGCCGTCCAGGTTGAGGCGGGGTAGCAGCCCGCGCCGGATCTCCTGCGGCTGATCCAGCCTGTCGCGGCGCTCCTGCATGATGCGGGTACGACCGCCTCGTCGTTTGCCCGCGGTGTCGACCTCGCTCACGAACCGCCTCCGTCGTCCTTGGCGGACGCCCGGGTGTAGCGGCGGCCCTCGTGCCGGGCTTCGCGCCAGTCGTCCGGCAGGATGTGATCGAGTACGTCGTCGACCGTGACCGCGCCGAGGAGCCGGCCGGCGTCGTCCACCACCGGCAGGCTGACCAGGTTGTACGTCGCCAGGGTGCGCGTGACGTGGCCCAGGGGTGCGTCGGCGGCTACCGCTTCGACGCTCTTGTCAATGATCATCCCGACCGCGAACGACGGCGGCTCACGCAGCAGCCGCTGGGTGTGCACGATGCCGATGAACTTGCCGGTCGGGGTCTCCAGCGGCGGACGGCACACGAAGATCGACGATGCCAGAGCCGGCGCGACCTCTTCGCGCCGGACGAGGGCGAGCGCCTCGGCAATGGTGGCTTCGGGCCCGAGCACGACCGGGTCCGTGGTCATCAGGCCGCCGGCGGTGTTCTCGTCGTACTCCATCAACCGGCGCAACGGTTCGGCGTCGTCCGGTTCCATCAGCTGCAGTAGCTGTTCGGCGAGCAGGGGCGGCAGGTCCGAGAGCAGGTCCGCAGCGTCGTCCGGCTCCATCGCCTCCAGCACGTCGGCCGCCCGGTCGATCTCCAGGCCGCCCATGATCTCCACCTGGTCGTCCTCCGGCAGCTCCTGCAGGATGTCGGCGAGCTTGTCGTCGTCCAGGGCTGCGGCGACCTCTCCGCGACGTTTGGGTGTCAGGTCGTGCACGACCTCCGCGAGGTCGGCAACCCGAAGGTCCTCGTAGGTTTCCAGCAGCCGTTCGGCGCTCTGTGCATCCGGCTGGTGCCGTAACCCGCTCACGTCCGCGATCGGTACGAGCACCGTTGCACCGCTGCGCCGACGGGTCAGCCGCGACATGGCTTTGGAGGCCGCCGACGTGGTGGCCGCAGAACGACGGACGAAGACCTTGGTGGCCAACCAGTCACGACGGGCGTTCTGCTCGATCTCCACGTCCTCGACCAGGCCGGTGAAGCTCTCACCGTCTGTCCGGATGTCGACGTCACGATCCAGCAGCTCGGCGAGGATGAGAGTTTCGTTGGTGCGCTGCTCGAACCGGCGCATGTTGACCAGACCGGTCGTGATCACCGCGCCCGCATCGATGGCCGTGACGCGCGTCATCGGGACGAAGACCCGGCGCTTACCGGGTACCTCGATGACCAGTCCGATGGCGCGTAGGGCTCCGGCCGACGTGAATACGCCGATGACGTCGCGCACCCGTCCGACCTGGTCGCCCAACGGGTCCAGAACGGTCAGACCGGATATGCGCGCGACGAACACGCGTGTCAGAGAGGCCACGGTGCACAGATTAACCCGCGTGGCGGCGACGACCTCCGAGATGGCGCGGGATCGGGACCCGGGTGGTCGCCGGTGTCGGGGTCGGCTCCCGTGCGCCGCTCGGCGCATTGCGCTCGAAAGGGAGGAGGTGCTCGAAATCGGGTCGAACCGCCCATACGACGCCGTCGCCGACCCAGCGACCCACCTGGTCGTCACCGGTGGAGTTCAACCGCGCGGGACGCAACGCACCGACGGCCTCATCCCACGCTTCGTCTCCCTGTCGGAGGCGGTCGGCGGTTGCCTCGAACTTGCCCGCGTACTGCAGGGCTGTCCTCACCCGTAGCGTGATCGGCAGGGTCGCCGGAAGGTCGGGTAGTTCCTGCTCGCCCGCGCCGGAGACGATGTAGGCCGTGTCGCCGACCGCTACGTACCAGGCCGGCCAGTCGCGCCCGTCGATCTCCAACCAGCAGATGGTCGACTTGGCGAAGGCGGGAGGTGCCGTCATTCGCGTTCGGACCAGACCCGCGCGATCCAGTCCTCGACCTCGCTGCTGGAACGCGGCATGAACCCCGACAGGTTGTCGTGGCCGGTCTCGGTCACCAGCACGTCGTCCTCGATGCGGACTCCGATACCTCGTAGCTCGGACGGGATCAGCTCGTCGTCTGCCTTGAAATACAGACCCGGCTCCACCGTCAGAATCATCCCCGGCGTCAGCACCCCCTGCATGTAATCCTCGTCGCGCGCTCGCGCGCAGTCATGCACGTCGAGGCCGAGGTGATGGCTGGTGCCATGCACCATCCAGCGCCGGTGGTACTGCCCGGTCTCCTTGCTCAAGGTGGCATCGACGTCGACCCCGTCGGGCAGCAGGCCCCAGTCGAAGAGTGTCTGCGCGATGACCCGGATCGCCGCAGCGTGGACGTCGGCGAAGGTCGCACCGGGCCGGATCGCCGCCAGGCCGGCTTCCTGGGCGGCGTACACCGCGTCGTACACCCGACGTTGCGGGTCGCTGAACCGACCGTTGACCGGGAGGGTGCGGGTGATGTCGGCGGTGTAGAGCGAGTCGACCTCGACACCGGCGTCCAACAGCAGCAGATCACCGTCGTGGATCTCGCCGGTGTTACGGATCCAGTGCAGCGTCGTGGCGTGGTCCCCGGCCGCACAGATCGAGTCATACCCCACGCCGTTGCCCTCGTGGCGGGCGGTCAGCCCGAAGACACCTTCCACCCAGCGCTCGCCGCGCCCACGGCGCACGGCGTCCGGCAGATCTGCAATGACCGATTCGAAACCGCGGGCGGTGGCCGTCACGGCGGCCCGCATCTGCTCGATCTCGAAGGGGTCCTTGGCCAGCCGTTGCGTGGACAGCAGGCGCGCCAACTCGTGATCCTCGCTGTGTTCGCCTCGATCACCGTGGTCGTCATCACCGCTCGCCTGTTGGGTACCTGCGGCCTGGGCCCGGATCTCATCGACGATGGCGGTGATCGAGGCGTCCGCATCGCGTACGACCCGGATCTGCACTGCACCGGCATCCTTGGAGATCGCGTCCTTGAACTCATCGATGTGCCGCGCCTTGATACCGAGTTCGGATTCGACGTCCTGCAGAGTGGGTCGGGCACCTACCCAGAACTCGCCATATCGTGCGTCGCCGAAGAATTCCTCGGTGTCGCGGCCGGCAAGTGGGCGAAAGTAGATGGTCGCTTCGTGCGTCAGTTCGGTTTCTGAGCTGTCTGAGCTGTCTGAGCTGTCTGAGCTGTCTGGGTGGCTGACCGGCTCCAGTACGAGTACGGCGTCGGGCTCGCGGTCGCCGCCGAGGCCGCTCTGATGCGCAAACGCCGAATGCGGGCGGAAGATGTAGTCGCAGTCATTGCTGCGGACCTTCAGACCGCCTGCCGGTAGGACGAGACGCTCACCGACGAAATGCGCGCCGAGAGCAGCTCGGCGCGCCGGCGTGAAGTCAGCTGCCGCTGTGCGCGGTGTCGGCTCGTCGGATCGCGGTGCCCACCCTGATGCCACGAATTCGCGGAACTGCGCACTGGAAGGTCTGCTGCGGTGTTCTGCCATCGGCTGTTCTTCACTCATCCCGACATCGTGTCACCGATCGAGGACGGTGCGTGCAACGTTGCGTGACAGTCGCTCCGCACCCGTCCTGCTGTTGATCCACTGCACTAGGAACTACTCCACGCCCAGCTCGCGAAGATGGCCGTGGCGGTCTTCTGTGCGGCAGGAGCATCCGATGGCGACGAGGTCATCGTCGCGATGTACACCGACGTTCCCTTGAGGATGTAGTACTGATGCACGCTGATTTTCTTGCCCTGGGCGGCGGTCGTCGCCATGACCGATTTCGCCGGGATGCCGCCGACGGTCAGGCCGGGCCCAGCGGTCACGGCCCACCCTGACTGTTGCAGGCTGGCGGTGGCCTGGGACACCGCGTCCGTCAGCGAGGCCCCTGCAGCGCCCTGGCGCAGCACATTGAAGTTGGTCCGGATCCCGTGGGTCGCGCTGGGGGCCCGCTCGAACAGCATCATGCCGGTCACCGAACTCTTCACCGTGCCCCACGAGTCGGGCAGCACTGCGGAGAAGGACCCGTCGCGGCTGCGCACGCTACCGGCCTGCGCCTGCGTGCTGCTCGACGACGGCGTCGGCGCTACCAGGGGGACGCTGGAGGTGGGGTAGGACGACGTCGGCGACGGCCGGGCGCTACCGCCGCACCCCGACAGCAGTCCGGCGCACAACAGCAACCCCACAGGCACCGCGAACGCACGGCAGCCGCGCATGTCGCAGATGTGACGCCGCTTCATCGGGTCGACGCCGGAGCGTGCCTGAAATGGCAGGCGCTGCGACCGCTCCAGGCCAGCACTGTGACCGCACAGGCCACGGGTAGCTGCAACAGGTCGATGAGGATCCCGAGCGTCGACGCCCCACCCTGGGTCAGGGTGCCGTACACCTTCAGGATGCACAGCACCGCCAAGACCGTGCCGATCATCCGAGCGCGTCGCGACCCCAGGGCGATACCCCACCCGACAAGCAGCCAGAGCACTGCGCTCAGACACGCGGCTCCGACCATGAACGTCACCGTGAAGTTCGCCGCATCGGTGATGTCGGTCGGACTCAGGCGCGAGCCCAGCGAGTGCGTGTTCTGCTGCACCAGGGCCGCGCGGATCGCGCCGTGCGCCTGTACCTCGGCGAGCGCTGCGAGCACGCTGAGGCTCGCTCCGAGGTACATGAGTCGCACGCAGAGTCGAATACTGACGGGAAAACCACTGCCTCGAAAACCACTGCGCCGCATAGGGATGGTCTGATCGGGCCGGCCCTGGCCCGAGGCGGCCCGACTGAGCGGTGCCGACCCCTGCGCAGGCACTGCGGTGGAGGCAGCAGGAAGGGACGCAGTCACGGGGACAGTCTCGCAAACCTCGAGGCGCGAACCCGGGATGAGGTGTCGGCGCGCCTCGGTAGGGTCGATCACGTGCGCATCGATCTCCACACCCACTCCAGCGAGAGTGATGGGACGCAGACCCCGCAGCAGGTCATGGCATCGGCCGCTGACGCGGGCCTGGACGTGGTGGCACTGACCGATCACGACACGATCACCGGGTGGGGTTCCGCTGCTAGCGCTGCCGCCCGGCACGGTGTCGCGCTCGTGCGGGGTATCGAGATTTCGTGTTCGGTCAGCGGCATCAGCGTGCACCTGCTTGCTTATCTGCCTGACCCGAGCTACCAGCCTCTGGCGCAGGAGTTGAGCGCGGCGCGGGAGTCCAGAGAGCGCCGCGCTGAGCGCATCGTGCAGCTGTTGGGACCCGAAACGGGGTTGACCTGGGATCAGGTGACAGCCCAGGCAGCACCGGGCGCGACGCTGGGACGTCCCCACATCGCCGACGCACTGGTAGCGGCGGGCATTGTGGCCGATCGCGGGGAGGCCTTCGCGACCCTGCTGCGATCGGGAGGCAAATACCACGTGTCGCACTACGCTCCGCATCCCGTGCGTGCCGTGGAACTGGTGCGCGCAGCGGGCGGGGTGCCTGTCATGGCGCATCCGCTGGCCCACCAGCGCGGCCGGGTGGTCACCGAGGATGTGATCCGGGAGATGGCCGACGCAGGACTGGGTGGTATCGAGGTCTTGCACCGCGACCACGACGCCGCGTCGGTACAGCGAGCAGGGGAACTGGCCCTCGAACTAGGCCTTTTCGCAACAGGATCCAGCGATTATCACGGCGCCGGAAAGCCCAATCGGCTCGGCGAGAATCTCACCACCCCGGAGGTGTTGGACACCATCGTTGCGCAGGCCACGTCCCCGACGAAGATCCTTTTGCCGTGAGCAGCGACAAGAATCCCGCCGGGGTGCAGACGGAGATCGCCGGGTTGCCGCCCCGGTTGTACTCCGCGAGCCCGAGTCGCCTGACGACCTGGCTGGACTGTCCGCGGGCCTACCGGATGCGCTACCTGGACAGGCCCTCTCCGCCGGGGCGTCTGCAACGCGCGCATACGTCGGTCGGTCTGAGCGTGCACAATTCGTTACGCGATTTCTGGGACCTGCCGATGGCGGCGCGGACCCCCGACGGCGTCCGCGAGCTGATCCGTACCAGGTGGCTCCCGGCCGGTTTCAAAGACGCCGACCAGTCCACCCGCTGGCGCTCGCGGGTCACCGGCGAGGTGCTGGAATACCTGCGCGGTATCGACCGCACTACTCAACCCGCCGGCATCGAGCGCACCGTCGGAATGAAAACTGCGGTGCTGGCGATGACGGGTCGGATCGACCGCCTGGATGACCGTAACGGGGATCTGGTCGTCGTGGACTACAAGACCTCCCGTCGCGGGTTGAGCGCCGACGATGCGCGAACGTCTCTCGCGATGGCGTTCTACGCAACGGCGGTGGGTCGCCTCTTCCGGCGTGACTGCACGCGGGTGGAACTGCATCACGTGCCCACTGGGGAGGTGATTGCGCACGAACATACCCAGGCCTCGCTGCAGCGCAAGATCAGCGAGGCGGAGTCCATCGCGCGAGACCTGCAGAAGGCGGACGCCTCCTACCGCGAGCTGGGGGTCGAGTCGGGCGCGTTCACCCCGCGGACATCGGCGCTGTGCCAGTGGTGCGACTACCGCGCGCACTGCCCCGAAGGGCAGGCAGTGGGACCGGAGAAGAATTCCTGGGCAGCGCTGGAGCCCGACGTGTGAGTCATCTCACCGGATTCGCGTCTACCCCAGGTGTTGGGCGTAGCGTCCATGACATGACAACTACACCTGTTCTATCCGTCGCCTCACCGAGCGACTCTTTCAAGGCCGGTTCGATCGAACTACGCGACCTGCGCAGCGACGACGTCCGCATCGACGTCAAGTTCGCCGGTATCTGCCACAGCGACATCCACCAGGTCCGTGAAGAGTGGGGTGACTCGATCTTCCCGATGGTCCCAGGCCACGAGATCGCCGGAGTCGTCGCCGAGATCGGCGACGGCGTCACCCGCGTCAAGGTCGGCGACCACGTCGGCGTCGGCTGCATGGTCGACTCCTGCGGCGAATGCGAGTACTGCGAGGCGGGTTTCGAGCAGCACTGCACCAAGGGTGCAGTGATGACCTACAACGGCGTCGGCTACGACGGTGAGAAGACGAAGGGCGGTTACTCCCAGGGTGTCGTCGTCTCCGAGCGCTTTGTTCTGAACATTCCCGAGGCCCTCGGGCTGGACGTTGCCGCGCCGCTGCTGTGCGCGGGCGTCACCACCTACTCGCCGCTGCGCCGCTGGGGCGTCGGCGAAGGCAGCAAGGTCGCTGTCATCGGGATGGGCGGCCTCGGACACATGGGCGTCAAGATCGCCGCGGCGATGGGCGCCGAGGTCACCGTGCTCTCCCGCACCACGCACAAGGAAGCGGACTCCAAGAAGTACGGTGCGACGAACCACTTCGCCACGACGGATGAAAAGGTCTTCACCGACCACAGGGGCTACTTCGACGTCATTCTCAACACCGTGAGCGCGGATCTGCCGATCGAGGACTACATCGCGCTGCTCAAGCCGCGCGGGGTGCTCGCCTCGGTGGGCCTGCCCCCGAAGAAGTACGAGATCGCGCCGGGTGCCCTGATCGGAACCAGCAAGGTGGTCGCGGGCTCCAACATCGGCGGTATCTCCGAAACCCAGGAGATGCTCGACTTCTGCGCCAAGCACGACCTCGGTGCGACCGTAGAGGTCATCGGCGCCGATGAGGTGACTGCGGCGTACGACAAGGTCGTTGAGGGCAAGGTGCACTACCGCTACGTCATCGACACGAGCACCATCTCTGCCTGAGGAATTCGACCCAGGTAGTAGACGAACGAAGAACGGGCGCGCTCACCAGAGCGCGCCCGTTCTTCGTTCTTCAGCTGAGGTCAGGAAGCCTGCGAGGAATCCGCCGAACCGCCGCGGGTACGACGCCGGTTACGCGCACGCTTGGGCCGGTCCTCCGACGTGGTCGATCCGTTGTCGGATCCCGTTCGGGTGGCGGTGGGTTCTTTGCGAGCGCCACGTTGGCCGTCACGGCCACCGTGGGAGCGTCCGCCGGACCCGGCTCCGCCGCGCGCCGGGCCGGCTCGGTGGGACTTCCCGGTCTCGCCCAGATCCTCGAGGTTTTCGGCGTCCAGGCCTGCGCGGGTGCGCTCGGCGCGCGGTAGCTTGCCGGTCGCGGTGGTGGGGATGTCCAGGTCGGTGTAGAAGCTCTCCGAGGAGGAGTAGGTCTCCACGGGGTTCGGGATGCCGAGGTCGAGTCCCTTGTTGATCAGGCCCCAGCGGGGCAGATCGTCCCAGTCGACGAAGGTGACAGCGACCCCGGTGTTGCCTGCGCGACCGGTACGCCCGGTGCGGTGCAGGTAGGTCTTCTCATCTTCGGGGCACTGATAGTTCACGACGTGCGTGACGTGCTCGACGTCGATGCCACGGGCCGCGACGTCGGTAGCGACGAGGATGTCGATCTTGCCGGCGCGGAAGGCCCGCAGGGCCTGCTCGCGGGCGCCCTGGCCGAGGTCGCCGTGCAGCGATGCGGACGCGAAGCCACGTTCGCGCAGGTCGTCGGCCACCTTGGCCGCGGTGCGCTTGGTGCGGCTGAACACGATCGTCAGGCCGCGACCGCGGGCCTGCAGGATGCGGGCGAGCATCTCGACCTTGTCCATAGCGTGCGCTCGGTAGACGAACTGCTCGATCGCAGCGACGGTGTGCCCGGAGTCGCCTTCTTCGTTGATCGCGCGAATGTGCGTGGGCTGGGTCATGTAGCGACGCGCCAAAGCCACGACTGCGCCGGGCATTGTCGCTGAGAAGAGCATGGTCTGACGGGAGGCCGGAGTCATCGCGAGCAGCTTCTCCACGTCGGGCAGGAAGCCCAGATCGAGCATCTCGTCAGCCTCATCAAGGACGACGGTCTGAACGTAGGAAAGATCCAGGTGGCCCTGTCCGGCCAGGTCGATCAACCGTCCGGGGGTACCCACGACGACCTCGATGCCGTTACGCAACGCGTTGACCTGGGGCTCGAATGCGCGACCGCCGTAGATGGCCATGACCCGGATACCGCGCAGCGCCGCGGCCGTGGTGATGTCGCCCATGACCTGGTTGGCGAGCTCGCGGGTCGGCGCGACGACCAGGGCCTGCGGCTTGCCGGGCGCGGGTCGGTCGGCGTAGGTGGCGTCGGTGGGGGAGGTGATGCGGTGCAGCAGCGGCACCCCGAACCCGAGAGTCTTTCCGGTGCCGGTCTTGGCCTGCCCGATGATGTCGTGCCCGTTCAGGGCGACCGGCAAGGTCATCGACTGGATCGGGAACGGCGACATGATGCCGGCATCGGCCAGTGCCTGGACGATCAGCGGGTGGACACCGAAATCGCCGAAGCTGGGCGCCGGTGCTTCCGGAGCAGTGCTTTGAGATGCGGTGGCTTCGGATGCGGTGGCTTCGGATGCGGTGGCTTCGGACGTGCTGGATTCAGAGGTGGCGGGTGAACTCATGTACGGCAATCCTTCGAACGGCTTCCCGCGTGCTGGACCAGGAAATCAGGTCACATCGCAGGCGAGCTGTGGGGGAGCCGATCGGGGGATGTCGTTGCCGACGTACGACGTCGACTGATTCGTTGCAAAAGGTCGTCATGCCGACCGGGCACCTTATTGACAATTCGCAGTCTAGTGCCACCAGGCGCCCCGACAGCGCATTTGATCCCGCTAGCATCGGCGGATGGATGATGCGCCCGCTGTCGAACCCGTTGCTGCCGACCTGCAGGACCCGGTCATCCGGGCGGGGGTCACTACCCTGCTCGGCGTGCTGGCCTACGGCGAGCTCAAGAGCTTCTTCGCGACGGTCAACGACGCGGGAATGGCCCCGGGAGTGCAACTCAAGGGCGTACTCGCGGCGTTCGCCGTGCGCGAGTTCCACCACTACGAGGCAATCGTCGCGCGGCTGCACGAGTTGGACGTCGATCCGCAGGAAGCGATGGACTCGGTCGCTGCCGCCATCGACGAGTGGCACCGTCGCACCACCCCCCACAACTGGGCGGAAAGCCTGATGAAGGCCTATGCCGGACAGTCGATCGCGCGGGATTTCTACCGCGAATGCGCCCGGTGGGTGGACCCTACGAGTCGCACGCTGATGCTGGAGGTGCTCGCCGACAACGATGCGGCCGTGTTCGTCGAACAGCAGCTGCGGTACGCCATCACCGATGACGAGCGGATGGCCAGCAAGTTGGCGCTGTGGGGCCGACGGTTGATGGGCGAAGTGCTCACCCAGGCACAGATGACGATCGCCGAGACAGAATCGTTGGAGCGATTCCTGATTGCCGACGGGTCAGGTCACGGCATGTCGCTGGCGCAGCTGTCGGCCCTGTTCACCCGTCTCACCGACGCCCACACGGCGCGGATGGAAGCCCTCGGGCTGTCGGCCTGATCCGCCACCCTTTGAACACCCGATGAGAACGGGAGACCTGCGCAGCTGCGCAGGTCTCCCGGTATTTAGCTGGTTGTTGTTCAGCTGGTCGGTCAGCTCCCGAAGCCGACCCGACGAGCCTGTTCTGAAGCAACGTCCACATAGGCGATGACCGACGCCGGAACCGTCACGGTGTGACCGCGCTCGTCGGTGAGGGTCAACGGATCACCGGACTTCAGCGACGCCGCCACCAGATCGCGCACCTCTTCGGCGCTCTGATCCGACTCGAGCACTACCTCGCGCGCCACATGCTGCACGCCGATCTTTACCTCCACCGTGAATCCCTTCGATTGCTGTCCGCCCGAACACCGGCAGGTGCGACGAGCCGTCTCCTACAACGGTAAGCCTCGCGGCCACCCGATCATTCCTGCACCGGTACTCCGAGGCCGTCCTGCCTGGGCGGCCTATTCGCCCGTCTTGGGGAAGCCCGCCATACCCCGCCATCCAAGGGTGACCACGAGTCGTTCGGCCTCCGTGCGCGACATCCGCGACGCGGGTTCCTCATGCAACCAGTAGCGGGCGACGATCTGCGCCATACCTACCAGTGCAACCCCGAGCACCTGTGCCTGCTCCAGGCCGAGGTCGGTGTCCTCACCGATGACCTCTGCCACTGCGGAGGCGCACTCGTTGTCCATCTGGCGCACGCGTTGTTTCACTGCGGGGTCGTCGATCAGGTCCGATTCGAACACCAACCGAAACGCCGCGTCGTCGCGTTCGACGAATTCGAAGAATGCACTCAGGGCTGCCGCGACGCGGGTCGCGTTGTCGTGAGTGGCCGCGAGCGCTTCTCGCACCAGCCGGGGCACCTCCGTGGTGTGCCGGTCGATCAAGGCGAGGTAGAGGTCCAACTTGCCAGGGAAGTGCTGGTAGAGCACTGGTTTGCTGACACTGGCCCGGACGGCGATCTCGTCCATCGACGCCGCGTGGTAGCCGGAATCCGCAAAGACCGCCAACGCCGCCTCAAGTAGCTGGGCCCGCCGCGCGGAGCGGGGTAAGCGCCCTCCTCGAGCGTGTTCTTCGGTCTGTGTTGCCACCCTGGCTCCGTCCTCGGATCGATGTACTGTGCGCGGCGGTTGCCTGTGGCAGTTCCCTACCGATGAGTTTGCAGGTCATTCTATTCCCACGGGTAACCTCGACCCCGTGACGCGCCAACCGCTGATACCGCCAGCGCCCCCACTGACCCCGGGCCAGGTTCAGCGGTACTCCCGGCACCTGTTGCTCGACGAGATCGGCACCACGGGTCAGCGGCGCCTCAAGAACGCCAGGGTTCTGGTGGTGGGCGCCGGCGGTCTGGCAGCTCCCGTCCTGGCCTATCTGGCTGCGGCGGGCGTCGGACATCTCACCATCATCGATGACGACGTGGTCGAGTCCTCCAATCTGCAACGGCAGGTGCTGTTCACCGAGAACGACCTGGGTTCGGCCAAGTCGACCGCTGCCCGGACAGCGGTCGCTGGGATCAACGGTGAGGTGCACGTCCAGACCCTGCAGGCCCGGTTCGAGGTGTCGAATGCCTTGGAGTTGGCGGCCGACCACGACGTAGTGGTAGATACGACCGACAACTTCGCAACGAGATATCTGGTCAACGACACCTGTGTGTTCCTCGGGCTCCCGCTCGTCTGGGCCTCGGTCGAGCGATTCGAAGGGCGGGCGTCGGTGTGGCTTGCGGGTGAGGGTCCCTGCTACCGCTGCATCTTCCCCCAGCCTCCGCCGGACGGTGCCGTGCCGTCCTGCGCGGAGGCCGGCGTCCTCGGTTTGCTCCCGGGCACCATGGGAGCCATTCAGGCGGGTGAGGTGATCAAGTTGCTGCTCGGCCTCGGGGAGCCGCTGATCGGCCGGATGGTCATGCACGACGCGCTGGCCGGAAGCTGGCAGACGTTGCCGATGGCAGCTGATCCGGCGTGTCCGATCTGCGGGATCGACCCGAGCATCACCAGGCTGTCGGCACCGAAGCAGCGGATCCCGGTACCGGAGCTCACCGTGCACGAGCTACGCGACCTGTTGGCCGTCGGCCGGGCCCGGGTCATCGACATCCGCACCGCTGCCGAACGTGACATCGTGGCGTTGCCCTTCGCCGAACATCTCGAGGCTGACGATGTCGGCATCGGCAATCTCGGAGCCTCCGACGGGCGCACTCTGGTGCTGCACTGCAAGTCCGGAGCGCGATCGAGCGCAGCGGTGCGCTCCCTGCTCCAGGACGGTTATGCGGGTCCGGTCGCTTCCCTGGAGGGCGGGATCCTCGCCTGGGCACAGCAGATCGATCCCACGCTTGCGCAGTACTGAGATCCTCGCGCAGCACTGAGCGGGGCGGACTGTCGGACCAGGGTGATGGGATAGCGCACGTGGTGATGATGCGCAGGGCTGCCGAGTCCCGACTGCCTCGTCCGGACCTGGACGAGATGCAGGAGTTGGCGGTGCGCGGCGTTGCATCGATGACTGTGGTCCTGGGAGCTCCGGGCACGGGCAAGTCGACGGTCGCGGTGGAGACCGTGGTCGCGGCGGTCGCCGGAGGGATGCGTCCCGACGAGTGTCTGCTGCTGGCGCCTACGCGCATCCAGGCGGCTGCGCTGCGCGATCATCTGACGGCCAGGCTGCAGGCGACGACGAGCGAACCGGTGGCGCGCACCCATCAGTCGCTCGCGTTCGGGATTCTGCGGGAGGCCGCCGCCCTGGCCGGGGAGCCCGCTCCGAGGCTGCTGTCCGGACCGGAGCAGGACGTCGTCCTGCGGGAACTGCTGGCGGGCCACGCGCAGGATTCAGATCGCCTGGAGGGCACCCCGAAGTGGCCAGATTTCGTCCGTGAGGCCCTGGGTACCCGGGGGTTCCGCTCGGAACTGCGGGACCTGCTGATGCGCGCTGTGGAGTGGGGCCTGGATGGCGACGCGCTGCACGAACTCGGGGTGCGGCATCAGCGACCCGCATGGGTGGCTGCGGCGCGGGTGCTCGACGAGTACGACCAGGTCACCGCGTTGTCACGACCGGGCGCTTATGACCCGTCCTGGATTCTCGGTGCTGCCGCCGGGCTGCTGGAGACCGACCGTGAGGCCGCGGCGCGGATGCAGCGGCGAACCAAGCTCATCGTCGTCGACGACGCTCAGGAACTGACGCATGCGTCGGCGACGCTGCTCGACGTCCTGGCCCACCCCGGCGCGCGGATCGTGTTGTTGGCAGACCCCGACTCCACCGTGCAGGGCTTCCGCGGTGCCGATCCGCGGTACCTGAAATCGTTGAGCCAGCGACGCAGCGCAGCCGATCCGATCATCCTGCCGCAGTCCTATCGGCTCAGCGAGGCGGCAGTCGCGGTCGCTGCGCGGGTGAGCGCCCGGATCGGCACGGTGGGCGCGGGCGGTCAACGCCGGCCACGGCCTACCGGCGTCGACGGACACGTCGACGTGGCTCTGCTGCGTGCGACGTCTCAGGAGGCCGCCTACGTTGCCGGCCAATTTCGCGAATTGCACCTCATGGGTGGGGTGCCCTGGTCACAGATGGCCGTCATCGTGCGCGGCCAGGCCCGCGCCGTAGCCCTGCGTCGGGCCTTGAGTGGTGCCGGCGTGCCGGTCGCAGTGCCGTCCACGGTCCTCGCGGTGCGTGACGAGCCGGCAGTACGACCGTTCCTGATGCTGTTGGAGACGGCGATCGCCCTGCGCGATGGCCGCGAGCAACCGCTCACCGCCGAGACGTCCGTTGATCTGCTGACCTCGCCGTTGGGTGGCGCCGATGCCATCGTGCTGCGTCGGATGCGGCGGGTGCTGCGTGCCTCGGAGCTGCAGGTCGGAGGTAACCGGTCCAGCGACGAGTTGCTTGCTGCGGCGGTGACATCGGCCGGCCCGCTGGACGAGCCGGAGGTCGCCCCCGCGGCTCGGATCGCCCGGGTGCTTCGCGCGGGAGTTGACGCAGGACGGGCCCGGGGGGCTACTGCCGAGACGGTGCTGTGGGCCATGTGGGAAGCAGGCGCCCTGGCGGAGGGTTGGCGCAGAACAGCACTGGAGGGGGGCGCTGCCGGCGCCCGGGCCGACCGCGATCTCGATGCGATGATGGCGCTCTTCGCGGCCGCCGCGGCGTATGACGACCGTCTTCCGGGGTCAGCACCCGAAGGATTTCTGGAGCACATCCGCGGCCAGGATGTGCCGGGTGACCGGTTGGTTCCCGGCGCCCCCGATGACGCCTCGGTCGCATTGCTCACCCCGGCTGCAGCCGCCGGCAGACAGTGGCGGGTGGTTGCTGTGTGTGGCGTACAGGACGGCGTGTGGCCCGATCTGCGGCTGCGTGGCTCACTGCTCGGCTCCGAGCAGCTGGTCGACGTGATGAGAGGTCGCGAGGCGCACCTGGGCTCGGCGGAGGCGCTGCGTGGCGCGCAGGCGGCGGTGCGTTACGACGAGACCCGCCAGTTCCACGTTGCTGTGACGCGCGCGAGCGAGCAGCTGCTCGTGACAGCCGTGCGGAGCGACGACGAACAACCGTCGATCTATCTCGACCTCGTGGATCCGCCCGTGCGGCTGACGCATCAGGATGAAGAGCCCCGGACGCCGGTCGAGGTCCCCGACGCCTTGACCCTGTCCGGTTCGGTCGCTGCGCTGCGACGCGAGATCGTGACTGCGCGCGGGGCTGCGGCCGACCGGGCAGCAGCCGAGTTGGCTTTCCTGGCAGCTCACGACGTGCCCGGCGCCGACCCGGGACAGTGGTGGGCGTTGACTGCGCTGTCCGACGACCGGCCGTTGCGGGCACCTGATGCGAAGGTTTCGGTGTCGCCGTCGCGTGTCGAGGCATTCGGCACCTGCGGTCTGAACTGGCTGCTGAGCAGTATCGGCGCGGATGGCCCCGATATCGGGACCCGTAATCTCGGGACTCTCGTGCATGAGATCGCCGCAGAGTTCGCGGCGGACGACCTGGCCACCATGACCCGGGCCCTGGACGAGCGATGGCCGCGGCTCGGTTTCGGCGACACCTGGATGAGCGAACGGGACCGTGCCCGGGCCCATCGGATGCTGGAGTACCTGCACGGGTACTTCGAGAAAGCTGCAGCAGAAGGGTGGGAGCAGGCAGGGGTGGAGGTCGATGTGCGCCTGCAGGTCGGTCGCGCTGAACTGCATGGCAGCGTCGACCGGACGGAGCGCAAGCACGGCATTGCGGGCATCCGGGTCATCGACTTCAAGACCGGATCCAGCAAGCCCAAGGACGGCGACATGGCCAGCCAAGCCCAGCTCGGCGTCTATCAGGTGGCCGTGGTCGAGGGAGCCTTCCCGAACGAGACGCACTCTGCCGGTGCAGCACTGGTGCATATCGGCAAGGCTGCGGGGACACGCGGCGTGAAGGTGCAGCCGCAGGCCGCCCTCGATGAAGTCACCGACTCCTGGGCGCACCGGCTGCTGGCGCAAACCGCTGACGGAATGGCCGGCTCGACAGTCATAGCCTCAGTATCCGAGCGCTGCGGCACCTGCCCGGTGCGCGCGTGCTGCCCACTGCAGGAAGAGGGTCGGATGCTGGGTGAGCATCAGTGAACGGCGGATCGGGACGGCCCCTGGACGCCCTGCAGCTCGCAGTCCGCCTGGACCTGCCGGCCCCCACAAAGGAACAGGCAGCTGTCATCGAGGCGGCACCCGATCAGCCGTTACTGGTGGTGGCCGGAGCCGGTTCGGGCAAGACCGAGACAATGGCCGCCCGCGTCGTCTGGTTGGTTGCCAACGGTCATGTGCAGCCCTCTGAGGTGCTTGGTCTGACCTTTACCCGTAAGGGTGCGGGCGAGTTTGCCGAGCGCGTCGGGCGACGCCTGCGCCAGCTGACCCACGCCGGACTGTGGACGCCACCGGTGGACCCGGAGGACGGCACACAGAGTCTCGCCGACACCCCCACGGTGCAGACCTACCACGCCTACGCCGGCAGGTTGGTCTCCGAACACGGTCTGCGGATGGGTATCGAACCCGATTCCCGACTGTTGTCCGAGGCGGCAGCCTGGCAGTTCGCGGCCGAGGTCGTCTCGGCCTACGACGGACCGATGGACCGGGTCGACCGCCATGAGTCCACTGTGATCGCCGCGGTCGTCGACATCGCGGGAGAGATGGCCGAGCACCTACGAACGCCGGATGAGGTACGCGACTACCTGCTGGGCGTCGTCGAGCAGGTCGCGTCGTTGCCTGGTGCCGGGCGGGTGAAGGGACTGTCGCAGGAGGACAAAAAGGTGCTCGACGTCCTGCTGGCACGCGCCGATCTGATGCCGATAGTGATCCGCTACCAGGAGTTGAAACGCAGCCGTACGAGCTTGGACTACGCCGATCAGATGGCGCTTGCGGCGCGCCTGGCTCAGCAGTACCCGGACGTCGGGGCCATGGAGCGGGGCCGCTTCCGAGCAGTGCTGCTCGATGAATTCCAGGACACCAGTGAAGCGCAGATGGTCCTGCTGCGCTCACTGCTGATAGCGCCGGGGGAGCCGGTCGCGGTGACGGCCGTCGGTGATCCGCACCAGTCGATCTTCGGTTGGCGCGGAGCCAGCGCGACCAGCCTCTCGGCGTTCGCCGAGCATTTCCATGGCGAGGCAGGATGCCGACAGCTGCCGCTGGCAACAAGCTGGCGCAACGATGTCGCCGTGCTGAAGGTTGCTGACCGCACATCGGCACCCCTGCGCCGCAGCGGAGTTCCCGTGCTCGCGCTGAGGCCCCGGGCGGACGCGGCGGCGGGCGCGGTGCACGCGGCCCGGTTGGAAACCGAAGAGGACGAGGCGGAGCACGTCGCGCGCTGGATTGCCGGGCAGTGGTTCGAAGGTCCGGGTCGACACCGCAAGGTCACCGCCGCAGTGTTGTGCCGTAAGCGGGCCCTCTTCTCCCTGGTCGTTGATCGGCTCCAGGCACATGGGCTGCCCGTCGAGGTCGTCGGGGTGGGTGGCCTGCTCACCACCCCCGAGGTCGCCGACATCGTGAGTTTGTTGTGGGCGGTGCAGGACCCCACTCGCGGGGATCGACTGATGCGACTGCTGACCGGTCCCGCGATGCGGATCGGGCCGGCAGATCTGGCCGGTTTGTACGCGTGGGCTCGCCGGCTCGTCCGCCAGGATCGTCCTGTACGGCACGACCGAGGCGCGGACGGCAGACAGCGAGAAGACCCGCAGATCAAAGATGACGCGCAGGTGAAGGATCTGGAGCAGGACACCCGCGATCAGCCCAGCATCATCGAAGCGCTCGAACGACTTCCTGATGCCGGGTGGCGCGGACCTGCCGATGAGCACATCGGCGAGGTCGCCCTGACCCGGCTGCACCACCTGGCGCGGATGATCCGTCGGGTGCGCTCGATGACCGGACTTCCGCTCGCCGAGCTGGTCGGTGAGGCGGAACGGTCCCTGGGTGTGGACATCGAAGTCCTGGCCCGAGCCGAGCACACGCCCGGCACCGCCAGGGTGCACCTGGACGCGTTCGCCGACGTGGCAGCCCAGTTCGCAGCGCAGGCCGACCGACCCACGCTCGGCGGCTTTCTCGCCTGGCTGGACGCCGCGTTGAAGGAGGAACGCGGGCTGAGTACGCCGTTCCTGGAAACCACGGACGCCGCGGTGCAGGTGCTCACCGTGCATGCTGCGAAAGGTCTGGAATGGGACTACGTCGCGGTTCCAGGGCTCAGCGAGGGCACGTTCCCCTCGCACGGGCACCGGACCACCTGGAAGAAGAAGCACGGCGGGTGGGCCATCGGGAGCGGCGATGATGCGCACCCGCTGGATCACGGCAGCTGGGTGACCACCGACACCGGGTGGACCGGCGGTCTCGACGGCGTGCCGTACGACCTGCGTGGTGACGTCGACGGTCTGCCGTTCTTCGGCTGGCAGGACGCGGGCGACGTCCCTGCGCTGCGGGAGGCGTTGACCGCCTTCCGCACCGAGGGTGGCGCTCATGCGGTGGCCGAGGAACGACGCCTGGCCTACGTCGCATTCACCCGCGCCCGTCACGAGATGCTGCTCACCGGCGCCGTCTGGGGTGCGGGCAAGTTTCCGCGGGTGACCTCGCGCTTCCTGCTTGAGCTGGTGGACGCCGGTCTGGTCCAGCGGTCCACCTGGTGCCCCCTGCCCGATGATCCAGAACCGATCAACCCCCGCGCAGATAGCGACAATGTCGCTATCTGGCCGGGGGACCGACTGAAAAATCGTCGGGAGGACCTCCAGGCCGGCGTGGCGAAGATCTCGGCAGCAATCACGGCCCCGAACCCGGGCGAACTGGCCGACCCGGACACTGACCGTGGCCGGCGGCTGCTGCGGCTACTCGTGGAGCGGCAGGCCTCCCGCACCCGCCGAGAGGCGGCCGTCAACCTCCCAGGGCATATTTCGACGTCCGCACTGGTCGCGTTGGCGCAGGACCCGCAGGGTTTCGCCTCCCAACTACGCCGTCCGATGCCTTCCGCGCCCGCGCTCGCAGCGCGTCGGGGTACGGCGTTCCACGCCTGGGTCGAGCAGCATTTCCAGCGAGCCGCGTTGCTGGACATCACCTCGTTGCCCGGGTCGGGCGACGAAGACGCCGATCTCGACGCCGACCTGCAAGGCATGAAAGACCGGTTCCTCGCCTCACAGTGGGCTGATCGCGCCCCGATCGATGTTGAAATCGCCCTCGAGACATGGATCGCCGGGATCAGCATCCGGGGCCGTGTCGATGCGGTCTTCCGTTCGCTCGACGGCGTGGGCTACGTCATCGTCGATTGGAAGACGGGGGCCATGCCGAGCGGCGAAGCAGCCCGCACCCGCGCCCTGCAGCTCGCGGCCTACCGCATTGCCTACGCGCGACTGCATGGTCTCGACCCTGAACTGGTTTCCGGCGCCTTCTACTACGCGGGCACCGGCGAGACGGTGTGGCCGGACCTACCCGGTTCCGAGCAGCTCGCCGAACTGCTCGCCGCGATAGCACCGACCGATTCAGCACAAATCAACACAGCGCCGACCGATCATGAGGGCGTGCTGGAGCCCTGATCATCTCCAGGTGCGGCATCCTGAGGCGCGGCGTCCGCAGCTGCGGTGTCCTCAGCTGCGGTGTCCTTAGCTGCGGTGTCTTCGGAGCCGGGCACCGGGATCGGAATCTCGATGGTCTCGTCCTCGACGCCTTCGTCCAGAGCCTGCACGTCAGCCGGATCGATGGGCTCCTGCCCGGTGGCAGCGGGCGGACGACGCCGCACGAACGGTGACGGCATCAGCCGGTCGTCGTCCGCACAGGTATCGGCGAAACGGGCCAGGGCAGCCGTCCGGCGCTCGATGAGTCGGTCGTCATCGGCTGCCATCGCGTCCAGCAACGCCGTGACCCGGTGCAGTTCGGCGCTGAGTCGGATCCGGCGCTCCAGATGCGGGTCCGGCTGGTCGTGTCGTGCGCCGGAGTAGGCCTCCAGCACCGTGTCGAAGGCGTCTGGATGCGCGAGGGCGAGCAGAGCCGCGAAGTCCTCGGCCGGGTCTGCGACGCACGCACGCTCCCAGGTGTCGATCGCTCGGACCTCGGTGTCCGCGAGGACATGGAAACCCTCGAGGGTGCCGTGGGTCACGCAGGTCGCGAATTTCCAGAGCGTCACCTCCTCCAGTGCGCGTTCCCATCGGGTCAGCAACGCGGCGGGCACCCTGCCGGTGCTGGCCGCGCGGTCCAGCGCGGCCAGCCGCCGGGCACGGTAGGCGTCCGCGTCGTAGCTCGGTAGACCGGCCTCCTCGATGACCCGGGGATCCACATCGTGCAGGGCGGCGATGGCGGTTCCGACACTGCGCGCGAGTGGCGAGGCAGCGGACAGATCCCGCCAGACGAGCGGCAATCCAGGTAGCGCGCGGTACAGGATCACGGTGGTGCCGTCATCGCCCGTCGCAGTGCCCGCAACGACGGGGACGGCGTAGGGCAGCCGCCCGCCGAGCAGGCGCAACAAGCTCGCGGCTGCTTCCAACGCAGCGCCGGCGGCCGAGTCGAGGGAAGCCCGGACCGTCCAGGAGTCGCCGTGTTCGTCGGTGACCAGGACCAGTTGATAGGCGGCGCCGCGCGGCGTGGGCAGTTCCTGAACGCCCGTCGGATAGACACCGGGTGCCGCGGCATGGGCGAGGGCAGCAAGACTCAGAGCAGGACGCAACACACCGCTAACGGTAGGGGAAATACGGGCCGTAGCCTGGGAGCGTGCCTGCGACACCCACAAGCCTGTCCGACCTCGTCCTGTCCCGCACGTCGCTGGACCGTGCCTCCCATCGCCGAAACGAACCTGAGCTGGTGCGCCAACTACTGGCGAACCCTGCCACTCAGGTCCTCGACGTATTCGGCGATCGCGCCAGCGTCGCGCGCGATCACGTCGTCTTGCGCCCACCGGTCGACGACGACTGCTCCAGACTCGCAATCTTCCTCGGAGTCGACGCGGGCGCCGATGTGGTCGCGGTCGATCGCGGCGACGACGAGGCGCCCGAGGATGCGGTCACCATGCGGGAGGTCGGTCTGCACCTGCCGGTCCGCGACGTCGGCATCCTGACGACCGCTCTGGGCATCCTGAACTGGCAACGCACGCAGGGGTTCTGCCCGCGGTGTGGAGCGCCCGCGCAGGTATCGCAGGCCGGGTGGGGCCGTAGCTGCACCCGGGAGGGGTCCGAGCAGTACCCGCGCACGGATGCGGCGGTGATCATGTCGGTCGTCGATGAGGACGACCGCCTGCTGCTGGCGCGCGGCACCAGATTCGGTGCGCAGACCAACAGGATGTCGGTGCTGGCTGGTTTTGTGGAGCCCGGTGAGTCGTTGGAGCACGCGGTGGCGCGTGAGGTCCTGGAGGAAGTGGGTGTGACGGTGTCGCAGGTGCAGTTCCGGGGCGATCAACCGTGGCCCTTTCCCGCCTCACTGATGGTAGGTTTCGCGGCCCACGCGACCAGCACCGATCTGGTGTTGGACCCTTCCGAGATCGAGGCAGCGCAGTGGTTCAGCCGCGCCGAGCTGGCGGACGCGTTGGTGGATCGGACGCTCGGCGTGCCCCCATCGCTGTCGATAGCCCGTCATCTCATCGAAGACTGGTACGGCGGCCCGTTGCCGCAAGCGGCCGGCGAGCGGTGGTGACGTGATGGAGGGCAGCGCCGACCAGGTGCTGGAGGGGTTGGACCCCGAGCAGCGGGAAGTAGCGGCTCACCCACTCGGTCCGATGTGTGTCCTCGCCGGGGCAGGTACCGGTAAGACACGGGCCATCACCCACCGGATCGCCTACGGCGTGCTCTCGGGCGCCTACCAACCCCGCAGAGTGCTTGCGGTGACGTTCACCGCGCGTGCGGCGGGGGAGATGCGGACCAGGCTGCGGGAGTTGGGGTTGCCGGGCGTGCAAGCCCGTACATTCCACTCCGCGGCCCTGCGTCAGTTGCATTTCTTCTGGCCCCAGACGGTTGGCGGGCCGGCTCCGGAGATTCTCAAGTACAAGGCGCCGGTGGTGGCCGAGGCCGGGTCCCGGTTGCGGCTGCGGTTGGACCGGGTCGTCATCCGTGACCTCGCGGCGGAGATCGAGTGGGCCAAGGTGGCGATGGTCGCTCCGCAGGACTATGTCGCTGCCGCGCGAGCGGCTGGTCGAAAACCGCCTGAGTTGGATCTGACCGCGATGGCGCGGCTCTTCGAGACCTACGAAGAAGCCAAGACGGCGCGCGGCGTGATCGATTTCGAGGACGTGCTGCTGCTGATGACGGGGATCCTCGCCGAGCGGCCCGATGTGGCGCGCACGGTGCGCGATCAGTACCGGCATTTCGTGGTCGATGAGTTCCAGGACGTCAACACCGTCCAGCAGGCGCTACTGGATCAGTGGGTGGGCGAGCGCACCGATCTGTGCGTGGTGGGCGACCCCGCCCAGACCATCTACTCCTTCACCGGCGCCAGCCCGCGACATCTGACCGATTTCGCCCGGCGCGACGGTGTCGCCGTGACCCGCCTGGTACGCAACTACCGTTCCACGCCGCAGGTGGTGCAGTTGGCCAACCTGGTTCTGCAGAGTGGCGGTAGGGAGGGATCGGGAATGGCGCTGCAGGCGCAGTCCGCACCCGGTCCGGTCCCGCAGTTGCTGCCATACACCGACGACCAGGGCGAGGCCGACGACGTTGCCGCGCGGATCAAGGCGCTGATCGCGAGCGGTGTCCCCGCCTCGCAGATCGCGATCCTCTACCGGATCAACGCGCAGTCCGAGGTGTTGGAGGCTGCGTTGTCAGCGGCCGGGGTGCCCTACCTCGTCCGCGGTGGGGAACGATTCTTCGAACGCAAAGAAGTACGGGCAGCCCTGGTTCTGTTGCGGGGTGCGATGCGCGGCGACGACGGGGTCGATCCGCTCGCCAAAGTCGTGCGTGACGTGATCACTGCTGCCGGCTGGTCTCCGACGCGGCCGGCGGGCGGGGCGGTGCTCGAGCGATGGCAGTCCCTGGACGCGTTGGCCAGCCTCGCTGACGACTTCGGCACCTCCAATGCCGGCCGAATGCGTGAGTTCGTGGCTGAGCTGGACCGGCGGGCCAGCGAGCAGCACGCGCCCACCATCGAGGGGATCACGCTGGCATCTCTGCACGCGGCGAAGGGCCTGGAGTGGGATGCGGTGTTCCTGGTCGGGTGCTCGGAGGGATTGTTGCCCTTCTCGATGGCCGAAGGCCCCGCGCAGGTCGCCGAGGAGCGCCGCCTGCTGTATGTCGGCCTGACCCGGGCCCGTCGCCACCTCACCTTGAGCTGGGCAGCCTCCAGACATCCTGGCGGCCGGGCCTCGCGGAAGCCGTCGCGGTTTTTGGCGGGGGCCACCGCGGTCCTCGGTGAAGGCGCCCGTCCGGCCGCTCCCGTGCGATCCGCCAGCAGCCGGGTGTCGCGGACCCGCGCGGCGAAGATGAGCACCTGCCGGGTGTGCGGCAAGACGTTGCAGGTGGGGGCCGAACGCAAGATCGGCCGGTGCTCGGACTGTCCCGCGAGCTACGACGAAGCGCAGTTCGAGGCGCTGCGTGCCTGGCGTCTGGCCGTGGCGACCGCCACGAAGGTGCCGGCCTTCGTGGTCTTCACCGATGCCACCCTCGTGGCGATCGCCGAAAAGGTTCCGACTGATCTGCCCGGACTGGCCACGATTTCCGGGGTCGGCGCCCGCAAACTCACGACCTACGGCGGGTCAGTGCTCGCGGTCCTGACCGGTGATGACCCCGCCGTAGTAGCCCAAAAGTGCACTGCCGCAATGGAATCGGCTAATCACTGATCCGTTCGAAGATCTTCTCCAGAAAATAGGTTGCCTGCGTCACCACGCCGCACGTAACCTCGTCGTTAGTCAGCCCGGCCGCTTCGGTGGCGGTCCGGGGCCGCAGGCAGTGGAAGGAGGGATGACCTGATGAAGACCACGACTTTTGTGATGCACCGCACGGAGCCTCGCGCGGATATCCGTCACCACATCGACATGTCGGGCATTGCCGCCACGTCCTGCATCAAGGGGACCAGTGTGTCCAGGCGCTTGCGTGCGACCGATGTCACCTATGTCCCGACCGGCAGCAATGCCTTCGCCCCGTCCCGTTCCGCTTCCGGCAGAGCGCCTGGCTGATCCACTCACCAGGTCCTTCTCCAGGCCGCGGAACCCGACATCGGGTCCGCGGCTTTTTTGTTCTCCGCCGCGGGTCCTCCATCACCGAGAGTGCCGGTCGCAGACCGGCGCGACCCATCAGGAGAAGGAAATGCTCACCGATTTGATCGACGCGACTGCGCAGCAGGTAGCAGCCGGAATCGACCTACCGTGCCGCGCCGGCAACCCCGAATTGTGGTTTGCCGATCGACCCCAGGACGTGGAGTTCGCGAAGGCGCTGTGCAGGCAGTGTCCACTGCAGGCAGCGTGCCTGGCGGGCGCCCTGCAGCGTGCAGAGCCGTGGGGTGTCTGGGGTGCGGAGCTACTCGTCAGTGGCGAGATCGTCGCGCGGAAGCGGCCACGGGGACGTCCCCGCAAGCATCCGGTCGCTGCGTGATGACCGCACGGCCAGCGCAAGACCAATGAATCATCATATCCAACAGGGAGTTTCACCATGCATAACTGGCAGTACATCCAGGCGCTGTCCCGACCACCGGGACGTAACCAGCAATCGCGCGGGGGAACCAGACCCGCACGAGAGATCACCAGTGAGGCGCGGCGGATCCAGCGGCGTCGCTACCGCAAGTACTGATATCGGCACATCGGGTCGGGTGGGAGATCGCCACCCGGCCCGTCTGTGTCGGTGAGCGGCCAGCTGCTCAGGTCAGCGGCGGGAACTCGGCACCGGGTACACAGCGGTCCACGATGGCGCGCGCAGGCACGGTGCCCTCGATCTGGCTGAGCACTGCGATGCCGCCGAGCCAGGCTCGGTGGATGAGGAGGTAGTTCGGCGGCAGGTTCAACTTCAACCCGATCGCGAACTGCGCGCTGCGTGGATCGTTGATGTAGGCAAAGATGCTGCGCATCCAGGCTCGACTGAAAGTGAACTCCTGAACGTGCAACGGCTCCAGGAATACCTTCAGGTACGACAGGATCGCCTCGTCATCCACGCGCACCCCGCGGCGGATGAAGCCCTCGCGCCGCAATCCTTCGACGAACGACTGTGCGTTGCCGTCGACCGCGTCGTTCAGCAGCGGTCCCAGCGCCGGTGGCAGTCCGTCCGGCAACCGGTTGATGGCGCCGAAGTCCAGCACCCCGAGTCGTCCGTCCGGGAGCAGACGGAAGTTACCTGGGTGCGGATCTGCGTGCAGCAGACCAGCTTTGAGCGGTCCTTCCACCAAGAATTGCAGGTAGCGGGACGCGGCGGTGTCGCGTTGTTCTGGGGTGCCGGTCGCGATGATCTGCGACAGCGGGATCCCCTCCATCCATTCGCTGACAATGGCGTTATTGGTGCCGGTGAGTACGTGTGGGATCGAGTACTCCGGGTCCCCGTCGTAGGCCTGCGCAAACTGCTCCTGCATCCGCGCTTCTTGCAGGTAGTCCGTTTCCTCGGCCATCCGACCCTTGAGTTCGTCCAGAATCGGTCCGAGGTCCAGACCCGGCAACCAACTCGTGGTCAGGCGCATGACCCGCGAGACCTGCTGAAGGTCCGACATCAGTGCTTCGCCGGCACCCGGGTACTGCAGTTTGACGGCGACGTCGCGACCGTCCTTCCACACCGCCCGGTGTACCTGGCCGATCGAGGCGGCCGCGATGGGCTTCTCCTGAAAGGACTCGAACTTGCCGCGCCACCGGGTGCCGAACTCATCGCGCATGATCCTGCGCACGGAGGCCACCGGCATCGCGGGTGCAGAATCCTGCAGCTTGGTCAACGTGGCCCGGTAGGGACCGGCAACCTCGTCGGGCAGCGCAGCCTCGAAAATCGACATCGACTGGCCGAACTTCATGGCGCCGCCCTTGAGGGAGCCGAGCACCTTGAACAGTTGGGCAGCGGTTTGAGCCTGAAGCTCCGCAGCCACCGCCTCAGCGGGTTTGCCGCCTACCCGTTTACCGAGTCCGATCGCTGTGCGGGCTCCGAATCCCAACGGGAGACTAGCGAGTCGCGCGGCGCGGGCGATGCCCTTGCGAGGCAGGTCTGTCATCTCTCGAGTATCACTTATTGCCATTCCGCGTCTGGGCAGCACCTAGGGTGTGGCCGCCACAGCCGGTGCTGGATGCGCGGCACAGGGCTGGTGATGGTGAGGGAAACCCCGACGGGCAGCGGCGCCCCGGTGAGGTAGCCGCGCGTGACGAGCCCGACCACTCCGGCGACAACGGCGCACAGGTCGGCGGGGGCACTGACGGTGGTGGCCGCGGAGCGACCAGGCGCTTCGGTGCTACCGGCAATCCCGATCCCATCGCGCCACGGTTCCTCGAGGGCGATGGGAGCCCAGCCCTGGTCCAGGACCGCCCGGTGGTGATCCAGGCAGCCCACACACGGTCCGATACCGGGTCGGATGAGTGGACCGACCACGGCACGCCGGGCGCCGACCGTGACCGGTAGGTGGGGTACGCGCTCGCGCTGCCAACGGTCGGCAGCTCCTGCGCAGATGTGTTCTGCGGCGATCAACACGGCCAGTGTGGTGGGGCTGCGGGCAGGTCTATCGCCCATGTCCGCAATCACGTGACGAACTGCCTGCGGCACGCTCCCACTGCCGCAGATCAGGACGCCACTGACGTCCGGGGCGGGTGTTCCGAGCGCACTGGCTGCATCGCCGAGCAGCTGAAGCACGGCGGGCCACCGAGGCGAGGGGGGCCTGGCCAGGTGGGCGCTGCCCCACTGCCGGGCGGTCATCGGACCCAACGCCACGACTGTCCTGGTCTCGGCTTCGGTCAAGCCGCTGAGGACGACAGCTGCATCCGACCCGAGGCCGAGATGGATCTCGCCAGGACGTCGCAGGTGGGCACGTAGCGGGATGGTTGAGGTCATCGGTGCGCTCCTTGCAGATGGTCGAGTCCACACCTTGACAGTGCCGAATGTCCGGCGCCGCAGTTATCCACAGGCACTCCTGTATCCACCGGGTCACCGTCGCGGGTTTGCCGTCCTGGCGGTGTTCGCGCCTAGATTGCTGTCATGCCGATGCGCCCGTCACGCCCGTCCAAGGCTGCTGCGCGCGCCGGTGGCGGCGGTGTCAGCACCTCGATACTGACGCGAGCTGACGGCCAGGAGGTCGAGATCCGTCGTTCGGCGCGCCGGACCCGGACGGTGTCGGCCTACCGCGACGGAGATCGGATCGTGGTGCTGGTGCCGGCCGGCCTTCCCGCATCGCAGGAGACACGGCTGGTCGCGGACATGGTCGCGAAAGTCACGAAGTCCAGACAGCATCAACGCCAGCGCCCGTCCGATGCCGAACTCCTTGCGTCTGCCGGGCGACTGTCCACCCGGTATCTGGGCGGAATGGCGCGGCCTTCCTCGGTGCGGTGGGTGGACAACCAGCGCACCCGCTGGGGGTCCTGCACCCCGGCGCACGCCACGATCAGGTTGTCGTCGCGGTTGATCGGCATGCCGGCCTACGTCGTGGACTACGTCCTGCTGCACGAGTTGGCGCACCTGTTGCGTGCCGACCACAGTCCGGGGTTCTGGGACCTCCTGTCGGCCTATCCCGACCTGGACCGGGCGCAGGCTTTCTTGGACGGGGTGTCCTTCGGCGCCGGGCTACCCGAGGATGAGGACGACATCCTGCACGCACCGCACTAGTGCAGTGGATGCGCCTCGAGCAGCTGATCTCGGATGCGCGGAATGACGGTCCGTAGTTCGTCGTCGGTGTCCGGTGGGAGCGCGTCGACCGGCCACCACTGCACGTCCTGCGATTCGGCCGAGCAGACCGGGACCGTGTCTTGCGCTGCGACAGCGGCGAATCGCACATCCAGGTGGGAGCGGCATGAGCCGAAGTTGGAGTTCAGCGCGTGATGACTCAGATGTACGACGCCGGGCAGCAGTGCCAGTCCCAGCAGGCCCGTCTCCTCCTGCGCCTCCCGTGCAGCAGCGCTGCCCACGGTGGCATCACCGGCCTCCAGATGGCCACCCGGCTGAAGCCAGCGGCCGACCTTTTTGTGCAGGACGAGACAGACCCGCTCGAGCGCCGCGTCGAAGACGAACATGCTGGCGGTGAAATGGTCCGCCGGCCCGTCGCGCCAGGTCGAGGACGGATCGCCGCGCGCGACCCGGAGGAACTCCTCCCACAGCCCACCCTGGTCACGACCGACCGTGGAAGTCTCACGATCGCTCGACAGTTCGCGGACGACGTCAGCAGCCAGTAGCGGGAATGCCGCGTCCACCCCAGCCGACCTGTCTATTTGTCCGACGCGGGCGAATCGTCACCCTCATCATCAGTCTGAGGCCCACGGAATCCGAGACCCGGCTTCTGATCACCTGTGCTGCCGTGTTCACCCTCCATCTCCGCTTCACCCTGGGCAAGCAGCGCGTCCAGCGCAGCGTCCACGTCATCGCGCTTCGGTTGCTGAGGCTCGCCTGTGCTGCGCGCGACGTAGGCCGACGGATTGTCCAGATCATCGGCGTTCGGTGCGAAGTCAGGGTGCTTCCAGGCGCCGTCGCGGGCCTGCGGTCCGGCGGTGTCCTCCAACTGGCTGAAGAGCGCAGCGGCATCCCTCAACCGTCGGGGCCGCAGCTCCAGACCCACCAGCGAGGCGAAGACGCGTTCGGCGGGGCCTCCCGCGGCCCGGCGGCGACGTACTGATTCTGCTAGGGCGCCGGCGTGCGGAAGGTGGCCGACTGCGGCCCGGTCCGCGACGACGTCGACCCAACCCTCGACCAGGGCCAGCAGCGTCTCCAGGTGAGCGAGCGCGCGTCGTTGGGATTCGCTGGGCTCAGGGGCGAACAACGAGCCCTGTAGGGCTTCCTGCATGGCCGCAGGGTTGCTGGGGTCGATGTCCTGGAGCTGGCGTTCGATGCTCTCGGTGTCGATGGCGATATCGCCGGCGTAGCTCTGCACGGCCGCGATGAGTGCGGGAGACAGCCACGGCACGGATCGGAACAGTCGCATCCGTGCGGCTTCCCGGGTGGCGATGTAGAGCTGGACCTCGCCGGCATCCGCCTGCTGGCCCTCGGCGAATACGTCGATGTTCGCAGGCAGCAGGACGACGGCGGTGCTGTCTGTCAACGGGATGCCGATTTCGGTGCCACTGACCAGGTCGCCCGCGAGTGCGCCGACCGCCTGGCCGACCTGGGTGGCGAACATGGCGCTGCTCATCTTTTTCATCATCGGCTCCAGCTGTCCCATGACGGCACTCATGTCCATTCCGGCCGGCAACCCGAACTGTTCACCGGCTCCCTCGCCGAGCGATCCGAGTTGCTCGTGCATCGCGTGCTGGATGGCGTTACCGACGCCGTCCGCGACCGGTTCGACCAACCTGCGCCACATCGGCATCGTCTGCTCGACCCACTCCGCTCTGGACACGGCGCGGCCGGGCCCGACCGCGGCGAAATCCGTGACGTCGTCCAGCCACAGGTTCGCCACCTGAACGGCCTGATCGACGTCAGCCATCCTGCGGGCCGAAACACTGGCATCGCCAGCAGCAGAAACCTGCTTGCGCGCAATGTCGGTAGCCATCGTGATGTTGAAGCCGCCGTCTGCGGGGGCGGACATCATCGCCTGCAGCTGCGCCTGCAGCATTCCGAGGGTCGCCGGATCGAGCTGGCCGGCACCCATGCTCTTGAGGGCATCGGCCAGGCCGGAGGCACCGGCAAGATCACCACCGCCCATCAGGGAGCGCAACAGCTCTCCGAGATCGGGTTGGTCGGGGTCGTTGGGTTCGCCGGGACGGCCCGGGGGCAAGTCACTCATGTGTACTCCTCGAAACAAGACGGTGAGAGAATGCGTCTTGTCCCAGATAACCACGACAGGCGGTCAATGAGTTCCCCAGATCGGCGTGTTCGCCTAGGGCGCAGCGTCCAGCCGATCGCGGTGACCCGTCCGGGCGGTCCGATCGCCGGCGCTGTGGCCGGTCGGTGGGTCGGGCGCGGGGGCCAGGTGGTCGCTCTGCAGGGTGATCTGGCGAGCCCGTTGGTCGGTGCTGAACTGGGTGGCGTCGATGCCCTGGTACACGTCGTCACGCCGACGGACCTGTCGCGTGACCAGGCCGAGGATCCGAGCGCGCGACGTGACCGTCTGGTGCGCGAGGTGCGGACTCTGCTGCTGGCCTGCGCGGCCAACGCCGTCTCGCAGCTCGTCGTGGTCACCGCCGCACAGATCTACGGGGCGGCTGTCGACAACCCGACCCCGATGCCCGCGGACAGCCCCTTGCGGGCCCGTGGACATGACGGTCTGATAGCGGATCTCGTCGCCGTTGAGCAGGCCCTCGCCGAGGTCGGCCCGGCCTACCCCGCCGTGCGTATCGCGGTCCTGCGGCCGGCATCCGTAGTGGGCGGGGTCGACACCGTGACCACCCGGCACTTCACCGCACCGCGTCTGTTGCGTGTCGCCGGCGGTGCTCCGACCTGGCAGTTCTGCCATGTCGAAGACCTCGCCGCAGCGGTCGAGGTCACGATCGACGTGGGCCTCGCCGGTCCGCTGCCGGTGGGTGCACCCGGTTATCTGACCCAGGCCGAGATCGAAGAGCGCAGCGGGATGCGACCGGTCGAGGTCGGTGCCAGCACGGCCGGCGCGATCGCCAGCCGATTGCATCGGCTCGGGACCTTGAAGTCCCCGGAGTCCGATCTGGACTTCGTCACGCACCCGTTGGTGGTCGATTCCGCGGCCCTGCTCGCAGCAGGTTGGGAGCCGACGTACGACAATGCTCTCTGCCTCGCGGTGCTGCTGGAGGATGCAGCGGGCCACCGCCGCGCAACACCTCGTTTCGGGGCCCGGGACGCCGCCGCACTCGGCGCTGCCAGTGCAGCGGTGGCCGTGGGGGCAACTGCCGCGATCATGCGGCGTCGACGCAGGAAAGGTTGATTCGTCATGAATCAGGATCCACGGGTACGTATCGCCCAACTTCGGGATAGCCCGTTGTCGGTGCAGGAGGTACTTGCCGCTGTCAGCGACGACGAAACCGGCGGCATCAGTCTGTTCGTGGGTCAGGTGCGTGCACACGATCATGCTGAATTCGTGACGAGCCTGGACTACAGCGCGCACCCGAGTGCCGAGCAGGTTCTCTACGACGTGGTCCTCGAAGCCTTGAACGACGACGTGACCGCTGCCGCGGCGGTGCACCGGACGGGCCGGTTGGTGGTGGGCGATCTCGCCGTTGTCGTCGCCGTCAGCGCAGCGCACCGACACGCCGCGCTCACCGCGTGTGCGCAGCTGATCGACACCTTGAAGCACACGGTCCCGATTTGGAAACACCAGGTATTCGGCGATGGCAAGGACGAGTGGGTAGGCCTGTGAGTATGAGCTCGAATCACGTCGCGGACGGTGGATCGCGAGGTTCACGGCTGCAACCGAGCACCGTTCGGTGGTTGGTCTTCGCGGTCGTGATGGTCGTGATCATCGCGGCACTGAACCTGATCCACGTACCGGTGGCTATCCTCCGGCCGGGTCCCGCGCAGAACACATTGGGCAACATCAATGGCAAGCCCGTTGTCACCGTTTCCGGTCACCCGACCTACCCCACCTCCGGGGCGTTGGACTTCACCACCGTCTCGCTTGCCGGCGGTCCGCAGTACCCGGTCAGCGTCTGGGAGTGGGCAACGGCACATCTCAACAGCAATGCCGAATTCGCATCGGCCGACGAATACTTTCCCAAGGGCGTGACCGGAAAACAGGTCCAGCAGCAGGACGCGGCCGACATGAGCGGTTCGCAGCAGACCGCGCAGGTGGTGGCGCTGCGCAGCCTCGGTATCAAGGTGCCGGAGAGCGTGCTGGTGGGTGAGATCAATCCGAACGCACCCGCGGCGAAGTTCCTGAAGGTCAACGATGTCGTACGCAGCATCAACGGGTCGCCTCTGACGCGCCTGGCCAGCGCCCGGCAGGTGCTGAACAAGGTGGCGCCCGGCACGAGCGTCACGCTCGAGGTCACCAGGGGGAACAATCCGATGACCCTGAAGGTGCCGACGGAGAAGAATCCTGACGGTGCGGGATCACTGATCGGCTTCTACCCTCTGCCGCGTTACAAGTTGCCGTTCCCGGTGACTGTGGATGCTGGGAATGTAGGCGGACCGTCGGCCGGCACCATGTTCACCCTTGCCATCTACGACAAGCTGACGCCGGGCTCGCTGACTGCCGGAAAGCGGTTCGCGGGGACGGGGACCATGGCCGAGGACGGCACGGTGGGCCCGATCGGTGGGATCCGGCAGAAAATGGTCGGCGCGCACGACTCGGGCGCGAAATATTTCCTTGCTCCCGCATCGGACTGCACAGAGGCGCACGGCCACGTGCCGTCCGGGCTGACGGTGATCCGAATCGCCACCTTCAACGACGCCCTGAACGCCGTACGCAAGGTGGCAGCGGGCCAGGCTGGGTCCCTGCCCTCCTGCTGAGCAGCGACGCAGACCGGTCTCAGGCAGTGAGAGTCGCGCGGAGGGCTTCGACCAGCCCGGGCGCGATCTGCGACCCGACAGCAACGCGGTCATCGAAATCGTGGGCCCGTTGACGCAACAGGCAGATCGATTCGCCGTCACGCAGCACCGCGACCAGCAGGCGCACGTCGGCCCGGTCGGGGTGCGCGGCGAGTGCGTCGGCGGCCTGCTGGGGATCGGCAGGTAGATCGTTCTCGGCTTCGGGGGGGACCACGATGCGCTCGACGGCGACTGCCACGCCATCGACCTCCGGCGGCCACGCGAGCCGACCGAGCAGTGACTCCAGCGACGACGTGGGAGCCAGACCCTCCTGCTCGATGGTGCTCAACCCCTCCGCATCCGCGGCTCCCAGTTGCGCGGCCAGGGCGGGCTCACGGGCGAGTAGGCCCGCGTTGCGGGCAATCGCGAACAAGCGCGGGGCCTGGTCCCACCCTGCCCGCGACACGTGTTTCTCTGTGTCGACGGCGCAGTTCACGAGGGGGGAGAACGACGTGGAAGGACCCGGATCTGGGGTGGTCGGCATACCTGACATGGTGCCGTATGTCCCACGCGGTTACCTTTGGTGTGTCGTTGCCCGCTGTAGGAACGGAAGATCTCGATGAGTTCTGCGGACGATCTCGGACCTTCGCGCGACGCGGACTTCCACGAGAACTCGCCCACCCTGCTACGTGGGCGGCGTCGTCATCCAGTGTTGCGCCGACTGCTGTTCCTCGCTGCAGTCTTCATCGTGGGCCAATTCGCGGCCAACGTGTGGACATCGCAGCTGTGGTTCGACAACCTCGGCTTCAAGGCGGTCTACCGGACCGAACTACTCACTCGCACAGCACTGTTCGCGCTCGCATTCCTGCTGACCGAAGTGTTGTGTCACGTCGGTGTGTGGATGGCCTACCGGTACCGCCCACTGCGCGTACCGGATGCCGCCGGGGAGGCGATGCACCGTTACCGAGTCTCGATCGAGCCCTTCCGAAGGTCGGGCGCGATGCTGGTGGTGCCGATGTTCGCGCTGCTGGTGGCCGTCAGTGCGGCGGGCCAGTGGCGGGTACCGCTTCTGTGGTGGGGGCGCACCAGTTTCGGTGCCACCGATCCGCAATTCGGCCGCGACATCGGGTTCTACGTCTTCACCATGCCGTTGATCGAGATGGCGATCGGGTTCGCGACGGTCATTCTGGTGCTGTCGCTGGTTCTGGCCGGTCTCACGCATTACATCTACGGCGGAATTCTGCTGCGCGACGGGGGTCTGCGTGCGACCCGGCTGGCGCGCACCCACCTCGGTCTGCTGATCGTCGCGCTCCTGCTGGTGCGGGCCGCCGGATGGTGGTGGGGCCGGTATGCGTTGGTGTACAAGAGTGGCCGCGCCATCACCGGCGTCGACAGCACGTCAGTGTCGGCGACCCTGCCCATCCACGAGATCCTGGCCGTCTCCGCTGTGCTCACTGCGCTGTTGTTCCTGGTGCTGCTGCGCTCACGGAACTGGCGGTTGCCGACCACTGCGATCGCGATGCTCTCCGCGTGTGCAGTGATCTTCGGGGGCCTCTACCCTGACGTGATCGGCACGCTGCGGGCGAACGGGCCGGAGTCGAAATCTCAGGCCTCCTACGTGCAGCGCGAGATCGACGGCACCCGCGCGGCGTACGGCGTCTCCGGTGTCACAGCCGATGCGTACGCAGCGGGCTCGAAACTACCGGCGGGCACGACCGCTGCCGAGTTGGCGAAGCAGGTCGGCCCGCAGCCGTTGCTGGACCCGGTCACGGCCGGCGGCATCTTCCAGAAGTTGAAGGCGACCCCGCCCGCTTCCTTCGACGCCGTCCTGGACACCGGGCGCACCGGTAGCGGCGCCGCAGTGTCCCCGACGGTCGTCGGAGCGCGGACAATCGACCCGTCGGAGATCCCGAAGCAGCAGAGCGGCTGGGTCGGGCGTCATCTGGTCTATACGCATTCCACCGGCGTGATCTCGGCTGACTCGACGATCGCAGGCGGGGGATCACCGTCGTTCGTGACCACGCCGGAAGCCGCGCGCAGCCGCATCTACTTCGGCTCGGGCCTGCCGTCCTACTCAGTCGTCGGGGGCAAGGCCATCGAGGCGGACGGGGACAAGACAACCGGCTACCGGTACGACGGCACCGGCGGAGTTGCGTTGGGCGGAATCATGCGGCGGGTGGCCTATGCCGCGTCCTTCCGGTCGGTCGACATGCTGACGTCGCGGTCGGTGAGCACGACATCGCGGGTCATCTACAACCGCGACCCGGTCGATCGTGTGCGGCAGGTCGCGCCGTGGCTTTCGGTGGACCAGGGCACCTACCCGGTCCAGGCGGGTGGCCGGACGCTGTGGGTCGTGGATGGCTATACGACCTCTGCGCGGTACCCGTACTCACGCGCTCAGGAGTTGCCGACGGCGCCCGGTGTCACCGGACCGGAGGTCAACTATGTGCGTAGCGCCGTGAAGGCGACGGTGGACGCCTACGACGGCACGGTGCGGTTGTACACCTGGGATGCCAAGGACCCGATCCTGCGCGCCTGGCAGAAGGTGTTCCCGGGGTCATTGCTCCCGCGTTCGCAGATGCCCGCCCAGGTTGCGTCCCAGTTGCGCTACCCGCAGGCCCAGTTCGAGATGCAGCGCTCCGTGCTTGCCGTGTTCCGCCACAAGGACCGTGCGTCCTTCGTTGCGCAGAAGTCGTCGTGGGCGTTGCCGCTGGACCCGACCAGTGGCACAGCGGTTCTGCAGCCCTCGCAGTACCAACCTGTCACGTTGCCGGGCGCGACCTCCCCGACCTACGGGCTGTCGGCAACCTACGTCGATCCCGGCAAGAAGGGTCCACTCACCGGCTTCGTGGTGGCGGACGGCGACGGATCGGCCAGTTCGTCACTACATCTTCTGAAGGTCAGCGGTGCTGCTCGCAGCCCTCAGCAGTTTCAAGATGATCTGTTGGCGTCGGTGACGACCTCCTCCAGCATGCCTGGCACACTGCAGCAGTTCTTCGAGGGACGATCGCGGGAGAAAGAGCTGGTCATCCGCGGAAGTCTGCTCACGGTTCCGGCCGCGGGCGGCATGGTGCAGATCGAACCGCTGTTCGTGCGAGCCGACGGTGACAAGGCCTACCCCGTGCTCAAGGCTGTTGTCGTCGGGTACGGCGCCACGACCGCGAAAGGCGGCAAGATCGCCTGGGGCAGCACGCTGAAGGCGGCGCTCGCCGACCTCGCCACCGCGAAGTGAGAAGCATCACCCCGGGTCGATTTTGCACGACGGCAGTGCTCCCGTAAGGTTTGGTTTACCGACGCGGGGTGGAGCAGCTCGGTAGCTCGCCGGGCTCATAACCCGGAGGTCGCAGGTTCAAATCCTGCCCCCGCTACCAACGCGTCACGACGAAGGCCCGGATCCACTGGATCCGGGCCTTCGTCGTTGGGGCGGCGCCTTCCAACCGCAGTACCTCCATAGCTCACCCGACAACGTGAAATTTGTCGGTTTTACTCTTGATTCCGGCCTCTGAACTGGTAATATGTACTTATGTTCGATTCCCTTCAGGCGGCAGCACCTCCCCGTGAGGTACCGCTATCTGCTGCGGAGGTGCGTAGTTGGATCGTTCGGATGCTGACGTTGGATGACGACGCGTCCACCGATGAACGACTGGCGCAGATCACTGTGTTGGAAGCGTTGAAGGGTGCCGCGGCTGCGGCGCAGGCGGGCCTGACCGTCGCGGTGTACGACCAGCAGCGCGGTGCGGATCAGGCGCGTGGGATCGCCCAGGCCGACACAGCCCGGTGCGTGGGTGCCCGGGTCGCGTTGGCCCGGCGGGAATCACCGCACCGGGGGTCGCGTCACCTGGGTCTCGCGCAAGCCCTGGTCGAGGAACTGCCCTGCACCTACGGTGCGTTACGGCGGGGGGAGATCAGCGAGTGGCGGGCGGTGATCGTGGCGCAGGAAACGGCGTGTACGACCCGGCAGATCCGAGCCACAGTCGATCAGGACATCGCCGAAGACCTCGCCCGGGTCTCTGATCGGCGGGCGCGGGCCCTCGCGGGCGGGCGGACCGCGGAACTGGACGCGGCCAGTGTCGTCGCGAAACGATCCCGCGCGGTGGCATCCCGGCGAGTCAGCGTGCGACCCGCACCGGACGGGATGGCGATCCTGACCGCTGTCCTACCCTGCGCCGACGCGATCAGCGCCTACGTGGCCCTGCAACGGGCCGCTGAAGAAAGAACCCACGTACCGACCGAAAATCGGTCGCGCGGGCAACAGGTGGCCGACCTACTGATCGAACGCCTCACCGGCCGCGAAGTCGGCACCGGGTACGACGTACGGATCAACCTGGTCATGGACACCGGTTCCCTCCTCGCGGGCGGTAACACCCCCGCCCGGCTGGACGGATACGGACCCATCACCGCCGACCTCGCCCGGGAACTGGTCACCGACGCGGACAAAACCACCCTCCGGCGACTGTTCACCACGCCCCACGACACCGACCTGGTCCGGATGGAAACCACCGCCCGCACCTACACCGGGCTACTGCGTGAACTGATCACCCTCCGCGACGAGGTCTGCCGCACGCCCTACTGCGACGCGCCGATCCGACACATCGACCACATCCAACCGCACGCAGCCGGAGGACCCACGTCCTACAACAACGGCCAAGGGCTGTGCGCAAACTGCAACTACACCAAAGAACACCCCGACTGGCAGCCCGCCATCACCACCAGGCCGCCGCTACTGCCCGGGCAAAAACCCCGACGCGACACCCGCCTCGAACAACACTTCCGCAAACTGATCGACATCAAAATCCTGACCGACGGGCCACACCTCATTCAGCGCAACTGAAAATGTGTCGATGGGTTCACAAATCGGGCGATGCCGCCGGTGGCGATGTCACGGCTGATGATGCAACGGCGTCGTGAGGTGGATCCCGATGGTGTCGAAGGCGCGGATGGTGCTGAAGAGTTTCCAGGCATGTTGCGGGTCGGCCCATGAGGACATTTTCGCCGCGACCACTCCGGTGACCCGGTTGACGTAGACCATCTGTCCGTGAATTCCGAGGCAGAGCAGCACACTGCGGTCGGCCGCGGGGAACCAGCACTGGTTGCGGTACATCCCGCCGGGCATCAGGTGCACCGTGGGGCTGTTCGCGAAGGCGGCGGCAGATTCGCTGTCGCCCAGCCAGGTGTCGGTGATGAACGCTTCGGGGAGCACCTGGACGCCGGTCGTGGACCGCCCGCCGTGCAGCAACAGCGTCCCGAAGCGCAGCAGATCGCGCAACGTCGTGCAGATCGCACCGTCGTACATGCCGTTACCGACGGAATCCACGCCGATGTACGCCCCGTACTCCGCGCCCATCGGCGACCACAACAGCTCGGACAGCAGATCGGTCATCCGGCGCCCGCTGGCCGCTTCACACACCCACCCGAGCATGTCCGATTCGCAGCTGCGGTATTCGAACGGACCGTGATGCGGTCCCTTTTGCTGCAGCCCGGCGAGGAAGTCATAGAGGGTGCCCGGTAGGTCTGAGGATGTGGGCGTGGCCCATCCCATGACCTGCTCCATGACCCTGACCTCGGCCTCGGGGTCGGTGTACTCCTCGGAGAACCGGATGCCGGAGCGCATGTCCAGCAGGTCCCGCACCGTGGCGCTGCCGTATCCGCGGGTGGCCAGCGCCGGGATGTAGGACGCAATCGCGCGCGCGGGGTCGAGTAGTCCCTGATGGATGAGCACGCCGGCCACGGCACCGGTGAGCGACTTGCTCACCGACATCAGCAGATGACGGGTGTGCGGCTGCATCCCGCGCGGGTAGTGCTCGGCGAGCACCTTGCCACCGCGCCAGACGATCCAGCCGTCGGTATCGGTGGAGTCCATCACCCATTGCACCGACACGTTGCTGCCATCGTTCAGTGTCACGGGCAGGTCCTGCAGTGGTGCGGGGGCGCTGAGCAGCGGGGTGGGGGAGTCGCCCGTCAGGATCGGCGCGGTCCGCACGACCTCATCCACATGCTGGAAAGACCACTGCACATGGGGCCCTGTCTGCCAGTTCTCCAGAGTGACGTCAGCGACGAGATCGGGCTCTTGATTCACGGGCACGGAAATATTGTCCTCAGCCTCGAAACGATGTGTGCAGCTGGTCCGGCAGCCGGGTCCCATTTGACTGCGGCTATTTGACCGCGCTGACCGGCATGCCGTCCTTGTCGACCGCCACGCCGGTGTACCGCGACCGCACGGCATCGACCAGGGCCCGCGCACGCTCGGTCAGCACGACTTTCCCGTCTACTTCCTGCTGCAAGCGGCCCTTGGTGACCAGCACGCCGAGGTCGGCGCCCTTCCAGCGGTAGTCGCCCGCGCCGTAGACGCGTAGGAAGAACGCTTCGCTCTCGTTCTGCAGCTGATGCCAGTCCAGCGCTGCGCGGCGGAAGATCAGTTCACCGTCGGCGGCCAGCGAGTACTGACCTGTCGCGGCGGCACTGCGGATCAGTTCGACGGTATCGGCCGTTTCCTTGATGATCATGTGCGACCACTCGTCTGCGCCGGAGATCCGCTGCCACCGCTCGTTGATCTCGTTCACATCGATATCGATCTCGATGTCGAGGTAGTCCAACAGGTGGAAGAGGAACAGTGGCACATCTGCATACGCGCCGGCTGTGACGTTGGTGATTGCGGAGGCGCCGCTGATGCGCGGGTTGAGCTCACCGAGGTACACCTCGTCGTCTAACAGGTCGACGAGGACATCGACCTCGAAGAAGCCGCGGTATCCCTCTTTGCCGATCCGGTCACCCAGGCGGATGACCATGTCGGTCGCCTTGGCGCGTGCCTGCTCGCTCAGTACGGCGGGGAACATCTCGTTGCCACACCACCCGCCGCGGTAGGGCGTCAACTCGCTATGACCGGTCAACTCGCTCATGAACGGGCCGACGATCGTTCCGCAGCTGGTGAGTACCGCCTCGACGGCCACCGGGAAGTTGTCGATGCGACGCATGATCTTCACGTCTTCGTCGATGATGTCCTCCGCGTGCTTCTTGAAGGACTCCGGGCCGTCCACGAAGTAGGTGGTCTTGCCCGAGTCGCCGTAGGCAGACTGGATGACCAGATCGTCGCCGAGGCCAGCCTTCTTCGCGAGTGCGCACAGCCCCTTCCAGTCGTGCACGTTGCCCATCACGTTGGGCACGCTGGGCACCCCGGCCTCGTTGGCCATCCGGGTGGTTTCGAGCTTGGAGTCCAGCCGGTGGCGCAGCGACGCGGGCGGCAGGATCAAGTCGTACCCCGCCTCGTCGCAGATCGTCTCGGTCTCTTCGTCGACGAAAACCATCGCAACCTTGGGGCGTACACCGGTAGGAGTCTTCGCGGCGACATAGGCGCGGACCTCTTCGTTGCGCAACAGCCAGTGGTTGACCTCTTCGCCGCTCGCGAACTCCACATAGGGCTTGTCGTGGGGGGTGAAGATGCGCGGGTGGGCGCCGTCCCAACCGTCGTAGTAGCTGACGTAGGAGAAGTTACGGACCCAGCGGTCCAGCCCGAGCAGGTTGAACGGGGTCGCGCCGAAGAAGAAGACCGGCGTGGTGTTGGTACGCATGGCGTGCCGGATGTCGGAGATGCTGCGCAGCACATTCCCCGGCATGGGAGCGGGCGCCGCAAAGGCGGCGTCGGTGCCGAGGCTGACCTCGCGGTCGGCGCCATCTGTGAAAACCTGCTCGACGGGCTCCACGGGCTCAGCTACCTTTTTGACGGTCGCTTTCCTGACCGTCGCTTTTTTGACGGTTGCCCTTGCTGTGGTCTTGCCAGGCGCGGTCTTCGTCGCTGCGGTCTTCTGGGCGGTGGCCTTGCGCGCGGCGGCTTTCTTTGCAGTCGCCGTGGTGGCCGGTGTCGTGCTGTCCTTCATCGGCGCCGGGTTGTCGGACGTCATGGAGCCCACCTTCGATTACGGGGCGCCAAGCTGCACCACACCCGGACATCGTGGACCCCAGCGAGGGTGGTGTCCACTGTTGAAACGGCCCCGTGGAGCATGCCATGGGCCTACCCTTCGGTAATGCCGTCGCCGCTGATCGTTTCCGCCAGTCGTGCCATTCCCCTGGGGCTGGACGAGACGTTCCAGCGGACGCTGACAGCCCCTCTGTCGCAACTCTTCTCCCGCCGGTACGGCGTACTTCCGGTGATCAGATCGACAACCGGATTCATTGAGCCGTGGGGCAGCGCGGTCGGCCAGTCACGCACGATCCGAACCGCGGACGGTGGGTCGATGCTGGAAACCCTGCTGCAGGTCGATGCTCCGCGGTCCTTTGCTTACCAGCTCGGCAGTATCACTGGTCCGATGGTGGTGCTCGCTGCCTCGGTGGAGGGCACCTGGTCCTTCGAACCGGTCGGCACCGGCACCCGAGTGACGTGGTCATGGACAGTGCGAGCAGCCAACGGAGTCGGCGCGCTCGCGCTCCCGGCATTCGGCAGGATGTGGCGTGGCTACGCCCGTCAGGCGCTGGAGGAACTGGAACGCGCGCTACTGGCCTGACCGGCGATCTGAATCTCGCCGATCTCGCCGCGGATCACGAGTAGTCCGCGTCCTGGTCTGGGGCGGTCGGCGGGGCCTGTGCGGATGCCGAAGACGTCGCCGTCGTGTCGCCCCGGCTGAAGCAGGATGCCGGTCTGGCGCCTGCGTAACTCCGGAGCGAGCCCCCGGTATGAGGTCGCGAGCTCGCCGGCTGGGCCGGTGGCGCACACGATGGCTCCGGTGCTCCGGTTGCGGGCGAGGTGCTCCAGCACGACGCTCTCGGCGGGGAAGCCGCCGAGCTGATCGACGTCGTCGATCAGGATCGCGGCGTCAGGGTGCTGCAGGCACCACTCATGCATGCATCCCGGGTCATCGAAGGGCAGCCGCACGACATCGGTGGGTGTGCCGGCCGGCGTCGATCCGGTCGATATCCACCCGACCGTCCGATGGGGCGCGAGCATTACGGCGAGCACCGACAACACGTTGCTACGGCCGCTGCGAGGTGGTCCACAGACCAGCCATCCCGCCTCTCCCAACGGTCCGGTGGGAAGTCCGTCCGGACCGTCAACCGTGCACCCACAGAGCACGAGGTCGGCAGGGTGCGGGGTAGGCACCAGATCGGCGAGGTGCACGCGTGCAGGCAGTTCCGCGATGTGTACCGGGCCCGTTTCCGTGGTGCTGCCATCAGTCTGCGTGCAACCCGGTTCCCATGGGTGATCCGGCAGCGTGGCCTGAAGCTCCTGGCCACCGGGCAGCAGCACACCCCGCCCGGGTGGCATCTGCGCAGGTATCTGCGAGCTTCGTAACCCCGCCATCAGCAGATCGGTGGGGTCGGTCATCCGCAGGACGATGGTGCTGGAGAAGAACGCGCCGGTCCGACCCGACATCAGGGCGCGTCCGCCCGTTGCGACCACGGTGACACCTACCGAGGCGCCATCGCGAAGAATTTGACCGAGCCGATCTTCCAAGTCGCCGACTGTGTGCTCGTTGCTCATCTCCTGGAAGATCTCCCAACCATCGATCACCAGCACGATGAGCGGATCGGTAGCGGCTTCTCCGCCGGCTGTGCAGGGCCGCGATTGGCGTTGCCGAATGAGACCGCACAGCCAGTCGACCAAGCGGGTGGTTCGCGACAGCTCCTGCCTCGATATCACCGCCCCGCAGTGCGGGAGCCGGGCCAGATCCAGGAGGCTGCCGCCGCCATCCAGGACATACAGATGCAACCGGCCACTGGGTAGTTCTCGTGCCGCGTTGTAGGCGAGAGTCCTTGCCGCCGTGGTGCGACCGCTCCGTGGCCCACCCACGATGCTGAGGTTCCCGTCGGGGCCCGGGTGCCAACCGATGGCTTCTTGACGTTGTTCCGCCGGGAGGTCGACCAGGCCCACGACAAACCCGGTACCTGAGCTCCGCCTGAGGTGCAGATCGAGCATGAGTTGACGTGTTCTCATCTGTTGCTGCACCTCTGCGTGGCTCACGGCAGACGGCAACGGTTGCAGCCACGGGGACTGCGGGGTGTGGATGCGGCCCGTGACCGCGGCGACAGAGATAGTTTCCTGCAGCAGTGTCAGGGCGCATGACTCGCGTTCGGCGGTCTGAGCCGGTGGCCAGTTGGGTGCGCCGGTGCGAGGGTCGATGCGGGCCACCCGGATCGGGACCTCAGCCGTGGGTAACGGGCCGCCGGTCCACGCAGTTTGGAACAGGATGGGCGGGCCACCTCCCGTGCGCAGGATGGCGCGGCCCGGCAGCTCAGCTGGAATGACCGCCGCTGCGTCCGACTCGATGACATCGTGGGAATCGCAGCTGTCTCGCACCCGCAGCGCGATGCGCAGGTTGAGGTTCGCGCGCATATCGGCCGAGACGACGCCGGCGGGTCGCTGAGTCGCCAGGATGAGGTGGATCCCCAGCGACCGCCCGACCGCTGCGATCCGGACCAGGCCTTCGATGAAGTCGGGTAGTTCCTCGGCCAGCACACGGAATTCATCGATCACGATGAATAACCTGGCCAGTGGCACCTCCGGCGCCAAGGCGTCGTAACGCGAGATGTCGGCGGCGCCGCACGACGCCAGCATTCGTTCGCGGCGACGCACCTCAGCTTCCAACGAGCGCAGTGCGCGTGAGGTGAGGTGCGCGTCCAGGTCGGTGACGAGGCCGAGGGTATGGGGCAGCCGAGCGCATTCTGCGAATGCCGCGCCCCCCTTGTAGTCGATCAGGACAAAGGACAGTCGATCCGGTGAATTGGTCAGCGCGAGCGAGGTGATCATCGTCTGCAGGAGCTCGGACTTGCCGGCGCCCGTCGTGCCTGCGATCAGGGCGTGGGGACCGTCCGTAGCCAGGTCGGTCCAGATCGGACCGTTGGCGCCCTGCCCCAGGAGCGCTCGGGTCTGGATGGGCTGAGAGTGCCATCCACGCAACACCTCGGCGGGGTCGCCGACATCGAAACCTAGTTCCGCGCCGATCAATGCGATGAAGTCGACGCTGTCGGGGATCTGACTCCCGGCGTCGCTCGGGTCGGCATCGGCTATTGCTCCGAGCGCGCGGGCGGTGCTGGCGACAAGTTCCGCAATGGGCAGATCCGGTCGGACCGGGACGTCGTCGACATATGCCTGATCCCGCTTATCGGCAATGATGATGCAGGTGCAGGCGGGCGGTAACTGACGAGGTTGCTCCGCGAGTGCCAGCACCGCGAGCCCGCAGCGTGCAGCGTTCGTGATCAGGTCCGCCACCGCCGGGATGTTGCCGACCGCGCCATCCACTACAACCAGGGTGTGCGGACTGTCGTGATCGCCCGCGATCGCCAGAGTTGCGCACATTTTTGTAATAGCGGTGTCCTCCCCTTCGGCGGTAAAGATCCTGGGCGCAGCCATTGGATGTGGGGTCACATGGGGTAGCGCGGCCAACGCAACCCACGGCGCTCTCGCGTGATCAGGCATACAGAAAACGAAAATGCGGAGATATCCAGGGCTGTGCCAGGTGGCTAGCTGCAGCAGGGCCGACTGCGTGAGTAAGTGCCGAAGAGCCCCTGATATGCCGACCACAGAATGCTCGCGCATCGGCACCACGACGGGAACATCGTCGATGCGAAGGTGACGGGATTCGCCGACTGCGGCACGCAGCCGAATTCGACTCTCGGTCGTGCCGATGCCGACGCGCCACGCACCGAAGTCCTCGTGCGTGGGCGCGCGATTCCACAACCGGGCGGTGCGCAGTTGGACGTCGCGAGCTGCAGTTGCCACCGGTGGGGCGATCTGTCGACGCATCCCCTGCTCGGCGCGGACCGCTGCCGCACAGTCCTGCTGGAATCGCTCCACGTTCTGCGCGTGGGCCGACTGCTGGTCGTGATGACGGCCGCGAGTGGTGTTGCGATCGCCGGCGTACTGGGCGATGACCATCACCGGGCTGAGGAGCGCGAACATCGCGAACATCAGATTGCCCAGGACCAGCACCATGACGACGGCCAGGATGAGGGGGGTGATGGCGGCTACCCAGGGGAATCCGCGATGTTTCTCGATAGCGGGTGCGGCCGGCTCGACGAGGTCCAGGTCGGCGACGCGTAGCTGATTCCGCGGGGGTCGGTGAACGAGGTAGCGACCGGCTGTGTCCACAGCCAGTGGTTCGCTCGGCCGGCTCGAACGTTCCAGGACCAGCGTGCTGCCACCGATCCGCAACCGTTGACCGGCCCGCATCTCCAGCTGCTGTGACCCGACCGGACTGCCATCGAGATATGAACCGTTGGTGGAGTTCGCATCGCAGACGACGGCGCGACCTTGATCGATCCTCAGCTGACAGTGATGCCGAGAGAGATCCGAGTCATCCAGCACGAGGTGGTTATCGGGACCTCGGCCGATGCCGAGTGGTTGATCGGTCAGGGCGGCGCGAGCTCCTACGCAAGGACCTTCGATGACAACGATGTCCAACAGGTGCGGCGGCGCGGCGTCGGCAACCAGATCACTGATCACCACCTCGTTGATCAGGGGAGGGACTCCCACGCAATGGGTCCCAGCGATCAGATGCGGACCCGCGTAGGAGGGTTCGGTGGCTCCGATCTGCTGCGCGATGCTGCTCCACGTCGTCCCCACTGGCACGCATAGGCACCACTGTCGGACCAGCCCAGAATCTGATCGGACGACGGTGCAGCGCAGCGCGACGCCGCTGTCTGGGGTGCCTGTCATCCGAAAATGATCGACCCTTTCTGGCAGTGGCCCGATATTCACCTGTGGATAACCGGTGAGTAGTCCCACCTGTCGGGATTTTCCCAGTTCTGGGAAGAAATGGTTGTGGATAACTCTCCGACACGCCGGTAACCCTGCTTGCATAGTGGATCTCGGTCGGGTAGGCGGCAGGCGGTAACGCCGGAAAGAGGACGCGGATGGACGGAGTCACCATCGTCGAGGACGAGGTGCGCGAACTGATCCGTCGCCAACGCCTGGATCCGATGACCGAGCACGTCCTGCTGCGTGGGCTGGTCAGTGATGTCATCAAGGACTACGAGCAACGCAGTCTGCACGGTGGGATGGCGCCGTTGGGCGACGTCGAAACCGCTACCCGCGCAGTATTGAACTCGGTCGCTGGTTACGGCCCGTTGCAGCCCTACCTCGATGACCCGACCGTCGAGGAGATCTGGATCAATGATCCGGCCAGGGTCTTCGTGGCCCGCTCGGGGATCGCTGAACTGACCTCGACCATCCTCACGCAGGATCAGGTCAAGCACCTGGTCGAGCGCATGCTCAAACCGTCCGGACGTCGTATCGACCTTTCCTCGCCCTTCGTCGACGCCTCACTTCCAGATTTATCTGTAGCAGTCCTCGGGGTGTGATTAACGTGATCGACGGTCATGAGGACGCGGTGTTGGCCGTATCGATCACGGGTTATCTGTAGGACGGTGATCGACGGGCTGGTCGCACCTGCCGACGAATCTGAGGCGTTTGGTGCGAACAATCAAGGCGTGTCCTGATTGCGGAAGACGTCCCGCAGGTTCTATCGATCGACGCAACACCTCATGTGAAGGCGCTCGTCGATGCACTTGCAACGGGATTCTGCTGTCGGGGTTCGGTTTTTGGCTGCGGTGAAGGAAGGGCGTGGTCTTGATCGGTAACCGTTCGGCATGCGGGACGCCTCCGTCATTCCCGATGACCGCACTCTCATGCCGATCAGCGTGTTCGGCCTACCACCCCCTGTGGCGCGGCGGACGGTTCAGGATTCGTCGAGCACGCTCGCCGCCCATTCCTGCAACGCAAGCGCCCGCTCGGAGTTCACATCTTTGAACCTCAGGTTCCGTAGGCAGATGGCGTTAACGACCGCGTACAGGTCTCGCTGGCCAGCCCCCACCCGGGATGCCCACTCCCGGCAGACCCTCACGAAGCGAGGATAGGGGCAGCCGACGAGATAGGAATCCAGATCATTCCAATCGGCCAATGCGGCAACACTTGGCCAGGCGTCATCTCGATAGGGAGAATCGGGGTGGAAGAGAACCGCTAGTTCGAGAGTGATCGGATCGAGCAAACTCGGACCATACGAAGTTCGTCCGAAATCAATTAGAACGGGGCGACCCGCTTCATCGACCAACACGTTCGCACCGTGCAGATCACCATGCTGGGCCGCCCAGACAGTCTGTATTGGTTTTTCTTCCGCAACTTCGCGAATGGCGTAGCGACTTCTTACCTCTTCATACTTGTCTGGGGTAATGAGAAGTTCACGAACTTCAACCCACATTTTTGACCTTTGTGGGGCACCCGAAATCCAGTGCGACGTGTCTGAGACCAGGCGCTCGACAGCACGAACCGCCAACTCTTCATCGAGCCTAAGCACGGTGAACAAGTCTTTGTCGTACGTATCAGCGACGCTATAGAAGAGTCCGGCGCCATCTTGGCAACCTGCCAAGACTTCGTCGCTCAGATCAGCATACGTCCCCGCGCCGAGACGCCCAGAAATGTAGGTGCGGTACCTCTCCCGTTCCTCCAAAGCACTACTTAGTCGGGTTAGTTTGGCGACCACATGTGCAACCTGAGCCCCGCTTTCACTTCTCACTGTCGCCAACCCAGTAGCTGCGCCAGAGAGGCCGCCGGACAGTGGCCTGTATTGCACCGTCCTTCCGCCCCTCCGCCGTGCGAACACGCGCAGGGCACGATGCTGCTCTTTGTCGAGGTCCGACGCACCCACCAACTCAATCCCATCGAGCTCATTGAGCTCGGCGTGTGCGTCCGTAATAGATTGCATCGCCGCAGTTACATTAGCCTTCTGCTCAAACCTCAACATCGGGATAGGACTTCCACTGCCGTAGACGTCTAGCTGCTTAGCCTCCAACAGCATTCCTGCGACCACATCGACCGTCCCGAAAGCGGAGAGAACTACCACAGGAACACCTGGCAATCGAGCGAGTAGTCGCCGCAACACCATGAGGCCATGCTCGACTTCTGCGTCTACCGATCCAGGTTGGGAGGGGATTTTTAAGTCGCATATAACGAGGTCACTCCCAGATGGTCCGGCATCGATGTGCGCCAATGCGCTCTCAAGATCGCCCACCACTTCGACAACGTGACTATCGCTAGCTGCAAAGTCGCGAAAGACAGACACTACCCCCGGGTTGTCCTCGACTAACAGAAACTGCATCAGATGACTCCATCCGGTACGTTCATCTCGAACCTGGCTCCTTGTGCTGTACCCGATAGTCGGAGTTTGCCACCCAAAGTTCGGGTGGCCTCAATGGATAGTGCGAGGCCCATACCCAAATGCCCTTCCTTGGTCGACGTTCCTACATCGAACAATCGCTCAGAGCTACCCGTTGGAAGCCCCTTCCCGTTGTCTGAGATGGTGACCCAGAAGTCACGATCAGTACCCCCATACACCACTGCGACCGATCCGTGCGAGAGCACTTCATTTATGGCCTCTGCGGCATTTCGTAACGCATTGCCAAGCACAAGTTCGATCAGGTCAGGATCGCTCGAAAGTATGAGTCGTCCGGGCCCTTCGACTTTCATGACGATCTCGGCGGCGACCTGCTCTGCCTCCACCAGCTTCGCAATGAGAGTGGCGAGGTCAAACTTCTGGATTCGTGGCGTCCCAGAAACTCTGCCTAGAGTTTCGATGGCCCTCAATAGTCGAGCCATCCGATTGACCTGGGAAGCGGTTCGGCTACTCGAATAGTCGGTGACCTCACGCGATGCGTAATACTGAATGGCGCCCACGATAGGTTCCAGCTCGTGTACCACGGTTCGGGCGATCCGTGCACGCGCAAGAGCCGAAACTTCCTGCGATTGCGTCCCATCGTCCTGGAGATAGTCTTCCAGATCGATTTCTTGTTCCGGAGCATCTCCGAGTCTAGCCAGCGCGGACTTCAGAGACCGGGATATCCAACCCACCGATTCGGCTTGCAGGAAGGATCGGAGTTGAGGGATATCAGCAGGAATCGCCCAAAACTGCAAATACCTCGCTGATTCTAGCCGTTCGGCGGGCACATCGCTGGACATCGCATTGAGGGCTTCATCGCGGTTCATGGATTACCACCAGTGCGATAGAAGGCCGCCCGCTGGGCGAATGCCTCACTTCCACCTTCCATCAGTCTCGTGATTGCGGAGACGATCTTTGGCTCGGTGAGCGCTCCGACTTCGTGCACATATCCGCGACGACCATCGCTTTGCAGCGCAATTACCCTGTCAGCGTTCCCGAGTACTGGGATGTTTGCGTTGTGGGTCACTACGATTGTCTGAGCTTTTCGAGACCTCGCGGATAACGACCTCACAGTGTTGTCGACCAGGTACGCGTTGTCCAGGTGGTCTTCCGGTTGATCGAGAATTAAGGTCCTGCCTGCTTCAGCGAGAAGCAGCGGCAAGACCAGCGCGCATCTCTGTCCAGTGGATAGGGTTTCTGATGACTTGTACTGATTTCCCACCAGCAATTCGAACACGGTTACGTCATCGACCCTCGAGGTGAGAACCTCGCCTAATTTCTCTGACATAGCCAGGTGGCTAATGAGCCGCTCGACCCGGTTGGGCGTTATTTCACCTAGGGTCGCTAAGAGTGCCGCATCAGAGTTTTCAGTCGCCGCAACGAGTTCCTTTGGGGTAACCCGATCCGCAATCCAACTGGCCAGTTGATTATGTTGAAGACCACTACCCCGTAAAGCGTCCGCGAGCCGACTTACGTACTCGTCCCGGTCTCCGAAGTGTTCTGCTACTACACGGATTCGCGGCGTGAATTCCTGGTTCAACGCATGGACAGCTTTCGAGCGCGCGATCCAGACAGCTTCAGCGATCTGGTCGAGAGCGATCATGATTCCGTCGCGACGCAACTCGAGAGCCTGAGATCGTTCCTGTATAGCGGGCAGCCGTTGAAGGCGGCTGTCTACATCTGACAATTGCCTCTCGAGACGGGATGTCAGCTGCGCCGCTTCACCAGCACCGGCTTGAAGTTGTTCGAATTCAATCCTGAGCGGTCTAAGTTGGTCGTCAATTGCCGCAATGTCAGAAGCGAGTCTCTCAACGGTAGCGGCGACGTCCGTCACTACGTCATGCAATTTGGAGGTAGCGACCGTCTGACTCCTGAACGCCTTCGCCGTACTCACGTTGAGATTCGCGCCACTGATTGGGTCGTTGTAGTCCGCGAGCAGATTCGCCAGCCGCGTTTCGAGCTCAGCAGCCTCTCCGGCGATATCTGTGAGCTCTCCTCTCATGAGGAGGAGCTCCTCCCGCTGGCTTCGCGTAGCGCTCAGTCGCGTTGTACCTTCAGCCAGGGCCCCGCGCAGGTCAGCGACTTCGGCAGAAGCTCGACTGAGCAACTCGTTCTCATGAGCACGCGCATCCGCGAGTTCAGCGACCAGCGACGGGCGGAGGATTTCCTCTTGCCGGTGCGACTCACGCTGCCGCCCCAGCTCTCTCAGCTGAACGGTGATTGATTCAGCTTCGGTTCGAAGTTCACGTAGGCGTGGATCGTGGGCGTCCAAAGCTAGAGACGCTCGTGCATCTACGAGCCTTAATCGACTTCGTGGATCTAGGCCAATACCCTCAAGTTCGTTCTGGCCTAGCACCTCTGGCATCGTGCTTGCCGGTTCTAAGTGTTGATCCCCCAAGTCGGGATCGTTTGCCGAACGCGACACTGTTCGCCGTTGGTCGTTTTCTAGATAGGTGATGGAGACACGCCCACCGCCGAGGACAGCCTCGGCGTGGAGACGGCCGTAGTTGGATCGGCGTTCATCAAGGTGCGGCAATCGAAGGCCATAACGAATGAGTTCAACCAAGCTCGTCTTGCCTACACCCCTCGCACCAATCACGACGTTCAGGCCGGACGCGAACGTCACGTCTAGCCCATCGAGGAATCCTTCCTCCACGCGCATTCGCTCAAGCTTCAACTCACGTTCTCCTTGCTCTTCAACGACTGGGTGGGCGTCGCGTGGCCTTCTCGGGTGTTGGGTCTGGCTTAGCGATGTGATCAAGATAGCCAAGGCGCCTTCACCAATCGGCGTGCTAGTGCAGCTGTTGCAGCCTCGACGGCGGCACGAGCCGGTCGACAGGGCCAGCTAGGGCCGCGCTAACGGGCGTTGCACGCAGGGCGGATCGGAGTCGTGAAGGTCGTTCGCCGGCCAGACTGCGACTGACTGCGTCACTCCGCCGCTAATGAGACGTAGTGGCTGCGCCCGTATGTTGTCGCCCACCGCCTTCCCGCTCGTGGGGCTTTTACCCAAGGGTCTGGCGGGGACCCTGCTGTTCGGTAGAGGATCCGCCACGGCGGACAGCTCAGGCCATACTAAGAAGATTGGCGCTCGGACAGGATGAGACACACGGTAGCGACTCGGACAATCTCGCGTCCGGCGCCACGTAGAAGGTTGCAATGACGGGCTGGGCGTGCTTGATGTCAGCCTGCAGCCAACGGCTCAAAGGTGGCAGGTCGTGGGGATGGCCGACATTTTCAGGGTGACCGGGCCCGTCCGCACTGCGTGACGTGCTTCAAAGTGATGCGATGCGCCTGAAGCCGCATCGCACCGACTTTCAGGAGTTTGCCTGCGGCGCAGCATCGGTGAGGTTCTGAAGAGGAGATCGGAGGCCTAAAGCCGCGGGTTCCCCGTTCTCGCGGATTAGGAGGTTGTGGTTGGCGGGGGTGCCGAACTCAACCAGCATCTCGACAAGCAGCTGCACCTCGCCGAGGCGGACCGTGTCGCCGAGGTGCAGCACGATGCTGAGTTCAGTCTTTTTGTTCACGCCGCGCGGCCGGTTGTGGATGGCATCGAGCGACACCCAATTGAGTCCGGCACGGCCCACGTTGCCCTGAAAGTCGACGCCAAGACCAGTACCTGAGATTCATGTCCGCTACAGCGTACAGACAAATGCGTCGTCTGGCGGTGACATGCAGCCCATGCGAGAAGATTGGACCGTCGCTGCGCGACGTGCGCAGATTCGTCTGGATGTCGGGGCACGCGTCCGCGAGGTTCGTGAAGCTGCGGGCCTGACCCAGGAGGCGCTTTCCCTCGAAGCTGGCATGGCTCGCTCGTACTTGATCGAGGTGGAGTGGGGGAAGAAGCCTCTAATGGTCGAGCGGCTTATTGAACTCGCGTCCGTGTTAGGCGTGGCACCTGCTGATCTTCTGGAGCCGCCGTCGAAGATGCCCACCCGGGTTCAGCACCGCGGGGGTAGACGTCGCCGGTCGGATACCTAACCTCGTCTCGCCCGGGGAACCTATGAGTGATGAGTTGGGCTGGGTTGGGCTCACGGACGCGATTCAATCGATGGGGGAGTTGCTATCGGTCCATTTTCGGGGAGACCTGCGGCGTGGCCCGGCGCAGCGTGAGAACTTCTCCTAAGGCCGCCTCTAAGTCTGCGCGGAGCGTGGAGTTCTCATCGCGCAGTGCGCGAACCTTTTGATCGTGTAGCGCCTCAGTTCGACGAAGGTGTTCGCGGAGGGCGTCGAGCACGCTTGGTTCGGCCGATTCGGTCGAGCCGACGGCGGCGAGTGGGTTCAGCCTCGTGGCGTTCCGTAACTGCCGGATGCGGGGGGCGAGCGTCGGATGGCGATGCAGGTACCCCGCAGATACGCGCGCTTCTGCTGCCACTGCGGCAAAAGTTACGGGGGCCTTGCGTTTGACGAGACTGCGGACCGCTGCATCAGCGCGGCGCTGGGTTTGCGCGGCTGCTTTGCGTCGCGCGATGACCACTGGGGGTTCCGTGCCTGTCATTCGTCGTCCCCAATTACCTGGTCGTGGCGGGCGACAACTCCGGCGCCGATAACGGGCGCGCCGGTTTCGTCTTCTCTGAGTCGGACGGTAATCGCATCGAGGGACGCGATCTCTCGGCGACGTTCGCGGAGCCAAACATTACTTTCGGGCATGGGCTGTCCGTGCTTCTCCGAGAACGCACCTTGGCGAATTTCCACGATTTGCAACGTTCTTCTCTTCTGGGCGTCGTGTTCTGGTAGGTGAGTGGCGTCTGTCGCGAAGTGGCCGCAGGTCAGGCATGCGTTACCACGATCACAGGTCTGCGCGGGTGAAAGGAGACATAGGCCGTTGGGAAGGATTCGGTCAGCGCGGTCGGGGCTCATTTGTGTGATGTCTAAGGCGTCGCGAGCGTTGAGAGCGAGACTGTTACCGAATGCGCCCACGCGTTTTGCTTGTAGGAACTGCTCTTCGGCCGTATTGGCGAGCGTCTGCGCATAGTGCATCGTCATCTCGGGTGAGCGGTGCCCGAGGTAGCGCTGCACGACGTGAATGGCGACTCCACTGTTGAGTAAATCAGTGGCCCGTGTGTGTCGCAGCCGGTGCGTTTGGCCATAACGTAACGCGTTACCTCCTGTGTCTTTAAGTTCCACAAGATCATCCAAGCGTCGCAACGCGGCCTGCTGGGAGGGATAGGGGCGCGGGCGCAACCCGCGGTGGTTGTGTCGTGGTGCGAGAAACAGGTACGTCGGGGTGATGCCGTCGTCGCAGCGGGCGCGGGCCCATTCCTGCTGCTGTTGGACTACCCGAACGGCGGCAAGGTCCACCAGGATCGTGGCGTCCACGCCGTCCACTTTTGTTTGCTGGTAACGCAGTCGGGCGACCATCGCGTCCTCGGCGGCTTCTTCGTATGGCACGAGGGGGGTGAGGCAGTCGTAGTCGATCATGAGGATTTCTGACACTCGTCGACCGGTCATTGCCTGTAACAACCACGCGCGGGCTGCTTGCGGGTCGCCCAGCCCTGGAAAGGTGCGCGGCCCAGAGCCCGGCGCGTCGACCGTGACGTGCTCAGTCGTTGGGGTGCGCAGCACGTCAAGGTGCGCGATCATCCGTCCCAGGTCCATCGGGGCGATCGGGTCCCCGCGGGTGGACCCTGTGGTCGCGGTTGGTTGGCGGCGCCTCGGTAGCGGGGTCCACAGCATGAGGTGTCGCTCGGTCAACCCAGCCCACGCAGAGTTTCCCGTCGCGGTTGCGAGGAGGTCCTGGTTGTCGTGGGCCCAGGTATAGAGACCCTGCACGTGAGTGCGAACAGCAGCGACTTGGTTGTCGCCAAGAGGTTTGCGCCCCGTTCCTCGGGGCGTTCGCAACCACCCGAGGTAATCATTGAACAAGGAACGGACCACCGCAGGCTGGTCGGCGATCGCCGGGTCTGTTGCGCCCTGCTGTTCCAGCCAAGGATCGAAGTATGTGGCGAGGTTGCGGCATCGGACGACGGCGGTGGTCCAACGGTAGGTCTCGTCGGTCAGCGCGTACCGAAGCCAGTGCCGTACCCCTTCTCGCAACCACGGCGTCGTGATCAGGCCCAGGTTGACCGGCTGATGTCCTTGCGGCTCATGCGGGCGCCGGGGGATGCGGTCATCGATGCGCAAGTCCCACCGGTCGTGGGCCCACCACGGGTCGGGCGAGCAGCGCACTGAGACCAACAGGTAGGCGTGTTGCGCGATCGAGGTGAGGTTGCGTTGGTTACCGGCGGATGGCATGCGGTCGTTGCGGTGCAGGAACGCTCGCAATGCCTCTCTGACGACAATTTCTGGAGCAAAGTCGGCGAGACTTTCTGACCGGCGACCTGTTAGCCGTGCCCGCTCGGCAACAAGATTGCTGATGGCAGTCGCCCACCAACGCAACATTGACGGCTCAACCTTTCGCAGCCCCTCCGCCCAACAGGTCCACAGCCACCACCCAGTTTCCTGCCCGAGCTGCGGTGGTCCGGCAGGGCGAAAGTCGAAGGCTCGCCCAGCTTCGTAATTCGAGTTCTGGGTGAATAGCTCCCGGAAGGGTTCAGCGTCGATCACCCATGGGCCATGCCATTGCGGTGGTACCTGCGCCCACTGGTACTGCCACGCCTCTTTCGAGGCGCGTCCTTGGACGTGATGGTCGGGATTGCCGGTGTTCATGTGAGGTCCTCCCACCCGTGGGCGTACTTTCGCCAGCCCGACAGTGCCCGCATCTCAGCGTCCTCGGTCACCCAGCCGTACGTCGAGATGGTGGTCTGGATGTCGGCGTGGCCGAGGCGGCGCATCACGACGTGAGGTTGGGTGCCGGACAGCAGTAACGCGGTCGCGTGTGTGTGCCTCATCCAGTGCGGGGACCACCCGGCAGGTACGCGGTCTCCTAACTTTCGGGTAATCGACTCGACCCGGTCGTAGATCGTTTCCGGTCGCATTGCTTGCCAGCGCGGCCCGGCGGCAACGTTCACGAAAACCCAGTGTTGAGAGAGGTTTTCGATGTCGAGGTCGATCCCCGCATCAACCAACGCCCACACGTACGCTGAGTACGCAGCCTCCAGTTCATCGCTGACGTAGAGGCGCCGGTGCCGGTTGTTTTTTACGCGAGCCCCGTGGGGGTGATCCTGCCGGGGCACCACCTCAATGTGAGGGGTGTCGCCGCGGCCAACGTGCCAGTCGCAATGTCGCAAGCTCAGTGCCTCCCCGATACGCAGTCCGGTCTCGGGGAGCATCGCGAAGAACAGCCGGTCTCGCGTGGCACGCAGCTGGCCAGTTGGGCCGTACGGTGTGCCCGCGACACGCACGATCGCATCGACCTGCTCGGGTGTCAGCAACGGTGGGCGCCCGCCCTGAGTGGAGCGGACGCGCGCGATCGGGCCCATCCGCGACCGGGGTGGACCGACCCCGGCGAGCATTGGCGCATACCGACCGGACCGATGCGAGACACGTCGCAGCCTCCGCACCGATGCAACATCGTCATACGCGCTGGCTGACCATTGATAGAAGGCCTGCACCGCCGCGAGACGTTGCTGGACGCTGGCGGGGGAAAGCCACGTCGGGTCTGCTCCTACGCGGGAAACCGAGGGGAGGTCACCGGTCCTCAGATACCGCAAGAACTCGCTCATCGCCCCACTCGGGATGTCGGCCCAGTCATACCTTCGGTCCTCCAGGAGTGACCACCACGCCGCCATGCCGCGCGCGTACGCCTGCACCGTGTGGGGTGAGGCCTGGCTGGTGCGCAAGTGTTCCAAGAACTCCTCGACGACTGGCTGCGGCAGGCCATCGGTGCCGCACACGGTGTGCGTGCGCTCACCACTGGGCAGCCGTGCGGCGGCCGCCCTCACTTTCCCTGTTGCTGCACTCATTGGCATCCCTGTAGGGCTCAGCCGCGCTAACTGCCCGGCAATTATGTACACTATTGATAACTAGACTATTCCACACAGTGCTATGACGCGCCTCTTGGGGATCATGATGACCGAAGCTACCGACATGTCCATCCCGCTCTCCTGCTCTGCTGTGACGCCCATCGTCAAGCCCTACCTGGGTCAGCTCGCGCAGGTCCTTTTCGATGCGTGGGGCGCCTACGCGAAAGTTCGAGAGCGTAACGGGAAGGTAATGACGCAAGCCACTGCCAGTTCCCGAGCGATGTTCGTCTCCGACCTGATGCGGCAGCCCGCGCACCGCATTTTCGAGGGGACACCTGCCGTGAAGGTGGATGACCGGCACGGGCGTCCGTGGGTCACCTTCGACGGGGGAGCTGCACAGGTCCGATTCCGCAAGCTGACAACAGCCCTAGCTATTTGTCCGAGTGACTCCGTCCGGGCCACTCGTCTCAATTTCCATTTGGGTGACCCGTCTGCACCCAAGCTCGACGGGCTGGATCAAGAGGCGACAGTCCTGACTGCGGGATACGTGTTGGATGCCGCTGACATGCACATCGAACGCGTTGTTTTGGTTTGCCATATCGGCGACCGCGTCTACTACCACCTTCCACTTCCGGGTGGCAACGCCCAACTGACCGCATCAGAGCAGTTGCCCTTGGCGCCTCTGACCGGCCCCATCATTCGTTCCGCGCGCAAATCGGCAGCCGACAAACTCCAGAAAGAAGGTGACGACGCGTGAGCGACGTAGCTCACCGGCGCATGGTGAAACTCGTCCGAGAGGCCAAAGGCTGGTCTCAACGAGACCTAGCCGAAAATGTCGAGCCGCCCATGAGCCAGGCCTTTATTTCCAAAGTCGAGGCTGGCCTCATCGACCTGACAGGGGAATCCCTGTCCAAAGTCGCAGATGCACTGAACTGCCCCGTAGACCTCCTCACCGACGACACCCCGATCCAAGGGCTAGAAGTCACCTGCCTGCACCACCGGCGTCATCACTCGAAGATCAACGCGATCACCAAGCGGCGCATCGAAGCGCTCACACACCTGACGCGGGTCACCGTCGAAGGATTTCTCGGCGACATCGAACTCGTTCCTGAAGTGCAACTTGTACGCCTGTCAATCGAGGAGCACGGCAGCCCAGCCGACATCGCTCAGATTGTCCGCACCATGTGGAGGGTTCCATCCGGGCCGATCGAGAACGTGATGGGCCTCGTCGAAGCCGCGGGCGTCATCGTGGTCACTCGCGACCTCGGCTCCCAGGCGCAAGCCGCGACCACAACATGGCCGCACGACCAAGATCGCCCTCCGATCCTTGTGCTGAACGCCGGTATCGAACCGGACCGGCAGCGATACACACTCGCCCACGAGCTAGGGCACCTGATCATGCATCCCCTCCCAAGCGAAGACCAGGAGAAAGAGGCTGACGAGTTCGCGGCAGTGTTCCTCGCGCCAGCGGAAGACATCGAAGACCAACTCGTAGGACTCACCACCCGTGACTTCCCACGGCTCCTGGAACTGAAGGCCCAGTGGGGGATGTCGGTGGCCGCACTAATACGCCGTGCGCGGGATCTAGACCAGATCAGCGATCGTCAATACCGCGAATTCAATATCAAGTTGAGCAAACTGGGCTGGCGAACACGTGAGCCGGGGACCCTCGTCGTGGAGAGGCCCCGGTCTCTTGCCCGAGTAATCGAAGTGCACCGGGTCGATCACGGCTACTCAGAAGGAAACCTCGCCACGGTCGCCCTCATGAACACATCTGCACTCCATCACCACTACGGCGGACCAAAAGCGCCACCCAGCACGTCACTGAGGCTGGTCCGCGAATGATGAGTTCAATGACGTTATCCACAGGTGCGAGTTTGCGCCCCCCAGGGGTGGTCCACATTCGTGCGTACTATCGAAATCACGATTTGGGACGGGAGGAGTAAACATGCTGACGACGGCACCAGAAATTCGTAGCCAACGACCGCTGTATCCGGGATGCCCTGCGCTATTTATGCAGATGCTCGGTACGAGGGCCGACGTTGCACGAACGGCGAAACTGGGCGCAGCTGAGGGGGTTGGAAGCGTCTACACGATCAAGACTGACCCAAAAAACAAGGTGAAGAGGCTCCAAGAACTGATCAGGGTCCACGACCATTACACGGAGAACGGGGTCCGCCACATCCTGGTGGATGCATCGCTATACGACGGCGCTGACCGCTGTGTTGGGCCGGCTCGGCTCAGCAAGGACTGGATCGACGCGCAGCTGAACCTTGGCTGCCCTGCTGCACTCACCGACTCGCCCTTCATCGAGCGAGATGGCGAACGCGCGCTGCGGAGCGTCCTCGAACAGGCCAAGGACCTTGGCCCGGACGTGGTTGCAGTCTTACCAATGCACCCGCACTGGGTTGGCACCAACACCTCCAAGCTCATCGAGGCCATCAACGACGTGGGTGTTGCCGTGGCAATCATCTTGGAGCACAGCAACGACCCGTACGGTTCGCAGAAAACCGTTCACGGCCTTGTTCGAATCCTCAACGAGGTCGACCAAAAAATCCTTGTCTTGCGGTGTGATCTATCTGCCGTCGGCGCAGCATGTTTCGGGGCAAGCGTCGGTGCAATTGGAACTACGACTGGGCTTCGACACATATACCCGCGGCCCACAAAGAGGAGCGGGGGTGGCTTCCACGACCCAAGGATCGGACTGTACGTACCGTCGGCAATGGCGTATCGAGCCCTTGACACCGTCTCGGACGCAACAATCAGGGATACAGGGCCGGACATCAGGTGGAGGTGCCCCTGCAGGTACTGCTCTGGCGGTTTGCTGATCGACACCGTCGTAGATGAAGTTTCTGCTTACGAGCACTCTTTCGCTGCAATCGCCCATCAAAGCCAGCAAATGTTAGGCCCCGATTCAACCGCGGAGGACGCGCGTAGAACCTGGGTCAGCCAGTGCGAGCACGCCCAAACCTTGTGTCAGGAAGTGGCCTACGATCTCGGGATCGGTTGGCCCACCCCGGACTTCTTCGCAGGGTGGCGGAACGCGATCATCGACCCTGCACCGCTCCGAATGGCGTAGCCCCGGTCCGAAGAGCGACATCGAACAACTGCTCTTCACGGAGCCGAAAGTGGTGTCGGCCAACTCCCCGATGCTCCCCTACTCCTCCATCGAGACCCTCCACCACTACCTCGACACGGTCGTGCGGGTCTACCTTCGCCACGGTTAAGCCGTAGAAGTCGCACTCCATTACGTCCAACTGGCCAGGCGGTGGTGAATCGGGCACTGCTGCAATAGTTCTACTCATACCGCCGAGCCGAGCAAGAGTGGTGCGGGAGGTTGATAGCGGTCCGATACCGATATACCCGAGAATCCGCAACGGAGACAGTGTCAGGTCATCACGACCGTGCTTGGCCCGATCGTGGAGCACGTTCCTGAACAGGACCGGCCATTGTCCGCTAGATATCCGGGTGCCGAGAATGTCGTTGTCCCACTCGACGACCGCACAGGCAAGCCCATCAGAGATAACTGTCGGTGGCAGCGTGCACCCCGCACCGATCGTCGCGTGCCGGACGAGGTCAGCTGCACGCCACGCGTCGCGGCCACCCCAATGTTTTAACCCTCTGCGGTGATCAGATGGAACCCTCAGTCGCTCCATCCTGAACAGCGTCGTCATGAGTTCCACCCCGATAGGACACCACAGACCAGTGACGGTCCCCGAGTCGGTGCCGGTCCCCGAGTCAGTGCCGGTCCAACTCGGCTCCGTGGGGAACGTGGAACTCGGAACAGAATCATGATGGCCCTTCCTGTCGCGGCGCTTGTTGCGGTTCGTGCTGCACGCCGACGCGGTTCGCGGGAACAAGGCGAAATCCGCTGAGACATCGGGTTGTCCGTAGGTATACCCAGTCACCCGGTTTCAGCCGCAGGTCGGCCATGACCCCAGCAGAAAGTGCCACCTGCAGGGTTGGCGTGACCTGACGAGGTCTACTCGGGTCCCGTTTCCCGAGCGAGTCGTCCGGGCCAGCCGCTCGGCGGATCATCAACGCCCACGGGCAGTTGGTTACCCCGCGCACAGTCACCCACCTGGTCATCTCGGGATCAGTGCCGATACCGACGTCACGTGCAGGGCCCTTCGGTAGGCCGATGCGACGTAAGTGGTTGATTCGGCGAGGGTAGTGGGGGCGGGGTTCCATTTGATAATAATATCATTTAATAGCTTAATTAGGTTGTTAAACAATGAGATTCGTTGATGATGATGTAATCCTGAGGACTCGCGAAGAGTCGTTTGGTGGTGCCGCCGTCGGCGCGCCCGAAAGGTGGCCTTGTCCTTTCGCGACCTACGTGCAGATGCTCGATAGGTGAGCGCTGCTGCCTTGGACCTGGTTGTCGAGGTCGGGCAAACTGGTGTAAGGCAGCACAGGCGGGATGTGAAGTTGAACGAGCAGGGTGGCAAGCGGGCGCAGCGCGCCTGCATTTGTTCCTCTGAGAGGGTGGGGTATGCCCCGGCCACCACCGTCAGCCGACCGGGTACCCGGTCGAATTTAGAACAAGGTGGGTAGCTGCACCACGGGAGTTGACGACCGTACGTCGTCGAAGGCCGCCCTCAACTGGGGCGGCGTCCTCACCGCGCGGGCGCCTTTCTCGATGAGGACGCGGTTGCCTAGAGGCGTGTCGTCGCCGAAATCTACCGTGATCACGGCTCGTCCGAATTTTAAGGCACCCTCGCCAGCAGCGAGGGTGCCACCTTTCTCACCAGCCTCGACAACCAGAAGTGCCTTCGGAAGGCCGAAGATGATCCCGTTCCTCGCCATGGCTGCGTGCGCGCGCCACGGTTGCGACGGAACGAACTGCGAGAGCACGAGAACGCGGTCCCAATCGAAGTCGGCCGCGAACGCGCGCTTTATGCGGAAGTGGTCGATGCCCTCGGCGAGCACCACGACAGTGCTGCCTCCGTCTCGCAACGCGGCGAGGTGGGTGGCCGTGTCGACGCCAGCGGCGTAGCCAGAAACCACTGTTAGACCCTTCTGCGTGGCGAGTTCGCCGCAACGGGACGCCGCGTCGAGCCCCCGAGGGCTGACGTGCCGCGAGCCGCACATCCCGATGCCGTCGGTGTACAGGAGGTCTCTATTGCCGCGGTAAAAGATGATTGGAGCGATAGGACGTCGATTAGATACCAGGCTGCTTGGGTAGTCGGGTGCAGAAAAGATGACAGCGCCGATGCCAGCCTGCCGCATCTCGTGGGCCTTCTGGTCAACGCCTGCACGCACATCAGGCAGCATGCCGACATACGCCTCCTCAAGAGTCGCGATGCCACCGTCGCAGAGCCCAGCGGTGATGCGTGACGGCGTCCGAAGGCATTCGAACGCCGTGAGCGCTAGTTGAAGGAAATCACCCACCAGAGCTCACCGCCTCAACGTCCTCGCAGCGGTCAGCGCAAGTACCGTTGGTGCACCTGCGCGACGAGCAGCACGAGCGGCTGACTCCAAAGTGACACCAGTATGAAAAACGTCGTCAATCAGAACGATCGGACGATCGACGACTTCGCTCAACTCGAAGTCGTCGCGCACATGGCGAGCGATTAGCTCCTTCTGCGGTTCACGTGCTGGTCCGTTCATCGGCACGAATTTCCTAGCTGCTTTCTTGGCGACGTCGCGTCCGAGCTGTTCTCCGAAGCTGGTGCCATCCCCTTTGCTTCCTGGCGGCGAGGAGACGAGTTCCGCGTCTGCGAACACGGGGTGGTTGCTGATCACTTCCGCCAAGGCATTCACTAGCTCTATCCGCGCTTTCCGCGAACCCGATGCCTGCGGGTATGTCGCGTACTTGGTGAAAGCGATGAGCTGACCTGCGCGTGTGTCGGCTAAGCCACCATCGTCGCAAGGTTGCTTGTACCAGTCGAGACTCAGAGAAATGTCGATGTCCGGGCGCGCCGGGATCGTCAGCCACGTAGTGAGGTCGTTGCACAGATCGGAGACGCTCGACGGAACACCCCGAGAGAAGTAAAACGCATGCGTCCAGTTCTGTTTACCCGTGGGACTGAGCGCCTTGGCCTGGCACGCGCCTCTAGCCGCAGCCACAATTTGGGAAGCCACCTCGTCGGGGCCGCACAGCAACAGTAGAACGTCCGACGCTTCGGAATAGTCGCGAACGAGGAACCGCTCTAGTTTGTTACCTCGCTGGTCCGCGGCGAACGGAAAGCAGAAGGAAGTCACGATGTCCTCCCTTGCCGACACGAATCGCAGGCTGTTTGCGCCGACAACCCCCAGCGGTTGATCTTCGTCAACTTCCAGACCCTTCGGCGCACGTTGCCCACGACAGAATCATAGCCAAGTGAACCTTTCGATCACATGTAATCGAAGCCTCTAACTCAGCAAACGGTCGCATCTACGCTAAGTACCCCAGATAAGCTGCTGGATCGAGGCTGCACGTAGCCATCCCCGACGTGACCAGAGCACATTGGTTGGTCAATATCAGAAAGTTCGTCAGCCGTGCCCATCAGCTGGATGATCTGGTGCGACTCGGGTCTCTCACTCATCAGAGCGCCCGGTTCCTGTCCGCCTGCGTCGTATCGGGTCTGAACATCCTGGTCGCCGGGGGCACCCAGGCCGGCAAGACCACGATGCTGAACTGTCTCGCGGCAGCCATTCCCAGCAACGAACGCGTGGTGTCCTGCGAAGAGGTATTCGAACTACGCCTGGGTATCCGGGACTGGGCGGCGATGCAGTGTCGGCAGCCGAGCCTGGAAGGGACCGGTGAGATTCCCCTGCGACGGCTGGTGAAGGAAGCATTGCGGATGCGGCCATCGCGGATCATCGTGGGCGAGGTCCGCCAGGAGGAATCTCTCGATCTGCTGATCGCGCTCAATTCGGGGCTACCCGGGATGGCCACCTTGCACGCCAACTCGGCGCGGGAGGCCATCGTCAAGATGTGCACCCTGCCGTTGCTTGCGGGTCCGAACGTCAGCTCGTCGTTCGTCGTGCCCACCGTCGCCAGTTCGATCGACATCGTGGTCCACCTGGGACTCGAGCGGGACGGGCGGCGCACCGTGCGAGAGATCTCGGCCATTCCGGGCCGCGCCGAGAACGAAGTCGTGGAGATTGCGGAGTTGTTCGTCCAGCGCGACGGGAAACTGGTGCGAGGTGACGGATTTCCACCGCACCAGGAGCGGTTCGCCCGTGCCGGATATGACCCGGCGCGACTGTTGGGAGACCGTTCATGACCTGGTTTCCGCCGCTACTCCTGGGGTTGGGGCTGTTCTGCATCTGGTGGTCGTTCTGGCCCCGGCCCGAGCAACTCATTGCGTCCACCACGCCGACCTGGCGGGACAAGTTGTCCGACGCGATTGCGCAGAGTGGAGTCGGTGCGATCAGTGCCAACCAACTCCTCGTCGTCGCGCTCGCTATCTGGCTGCTGGTGTTTTTATTGGTGATGGCGGCAGTTGGCGTCGTCCCCATCGCACTCGCCTTCTCGATGATCTGCGGGTACGGGCCCATTGCGCTGATCAGAGGTCGCGCCCGTCGGCGGCGTACCCAGATGCGCGAGTTGTGGCCGGACGTGGTCGATCACATCGGTTCTGCAGTACGTGCGGGAATGGCGCTCCCGGAATCCCTGGCGCAACTGTCCACGAGGGGGCCCGAGGAACTTCGGCCGGCATTTCTGGACTTTGCACACGACTACCGGGCCACCGGTGACTTCCAGAGTTGTCTCGATGCGCTCAAGACCCGTCTCAGCGATCCCGTGGCCGATCGCCTCGTGGAGTCCCTGCGGATCGCCCGCGAGGTGGGCGGTACGGATCTGGGTCGACTGCTGCGCACCCTGTCGGCGTTTCTACGCGATGACGGGCGCACCCGTTCGGAGTTGGAGGCACGGCAGAGCTGGACGGTCAACGCGGCACGGTTGGCTCTTGCCGCCCCCTGGCTGGTCCTGGCGATGCTCGCGACGAGGGGCACGTCGCTGCAGGCGTACCAGACGCCGACCGGAGTGGTCGTGCTGGTGGTCGGTGCGGGCATCTCGGCGCTCGCCTACCAGATAATGCGCCGGATCGGTCGGCTGCCGGATGAAGTGCGGGTCATGAGATGACTCCGGCAGCATGGACCGGATCCCTGGTCGGTCTGGTGTTCGCAGCGGGGCTGGCCTTGATATGGCTCGGATTGCCCGCGCGGCGCCGGCCCGATCTGCAAGCTCGCATTGCGCCCTATGTCGATGATGCTCCGAGGCCGTCCCGACTGTTGCTGAGTTCGGTGGAGCACCTGGAGATATCGCGGTTCTTCGCGCCACTGCTGCACCGTCTGGGCAGACTCGTGGAGCGGGTGCTCGGCGGCGCCACGTCCGTGCGACGGCGGCTGGAGCGCGCGGGTCTGCCGGCGGATGTCGAGGGTTTCCGAGCGCAGCAGGCGCTGTGGGGAGTCACCGGCGGGGTGGTCGGCACGCTGTGGGTGACGTTCCAGATCATCGGCGGCGGCACCTCGGTGCTCAGTGCTGTCGGGATCATCGTGGTCAGTGTCGGCATCGGTGTCGTCGTTCGCGATCAGCTGCTCACCCGGGCGGCCGAGCAGCGTGAATCCCAGATCCTCGCCGAGTTCCCCGCAGTGGCCGAGATGCTCGCGCTGGCAATCACCGCGGGTGAGGGTGCCGCCGCGGCGTTGGAGCGGGTCACGAAATTGTCGTCTGGCCAACTGTCCGCAGAACTGGCCCGGTGCCTGGGTGACGCGCGATCCGGCCAGACCCTGCCGATGGCTCTGGAAGGTCTCGCCGATCGCACCGGTATCCCTGGGCTCGCGCGGTTTGTCGATGGCGTCGTGGTGGCCGTCGAGCGCGGGACGCCACTGGCCGATGTCATGCGCGCGCAGGCCCAGGACGCCAGGGACGCCAGCAAGCAGGCGTTGATCGAGCTTGGCGGGCAGCGGGAGATCACGATGATGATCCCCGTTGTGTTCCTCGTACTGCCGGTAACTGTTGTTTTTGCGATCTATCCAGGCCTGAGCAGCCTGAATCTCTGATCTGAATGCACCACCCAACCGAAAGAAGAAGCCGATGAAACCACTATCGAAGATCTCCCAGCGCCTCACCCGGTACCTGGTGCAGGCCCCGCACCGCCTCGCCGGTGAACGAGAGCGTGGGGACGTACCCGGATGGGTACTGATCACCTTGATGACAGCCGGACTGGTGACCGCATTGTGGCGGTTCGCAGAGCCGCAGCTGACCAAGATCTTCACCGATGCCATCAACAGCGTCCATAAATGAGAAGCGTCCATAAATGAGAACGGCGGTCGCGACAGCTCGCGGCCGACCTCGCACCGAGCGCCGCGACCGGGGGTCGGCGGTGGCCGAATTCGCGATGGTCGGGTCCCTGGTGATGGTGCTCTTCCTCGCGGCCTTCCAGGTGGGGTTCTCCCTCTTCGTCCGTAACACTCTCATCGCGAACGCAGCCGAGGGCGCCCGACTCGGCGCACGAGTGGACAGCTCGACGGACGCGGGTGCACAGCGGACCCGTGACCTGATTACGACCTCGCTGTCCCCGCGATACGCCAGGGACGTCACCGCTACCCAGGAACGGCGAAACGGGATGATCGTCATCACCGTCAAGGTCGAAGCGCCCCTACCGGTCGTGGGCCCGTTCGGACCTTCGCAGAGCCTGACGATCACCGCGCATGCCTATAAGGAGAAGCAGTGACGGTCCGGCGGTGGATGACACGCAGGTTGGGCGGCGGTGATCGGGGCAGCGCGGTCATCGAATTCATCGTGGTCGGAATGTTGATCACTCTTCCCGTCTTCTATCTGGTGATTGCCCTCGCACGGCTGCAGGCGGGCGCCTACGCAGTCACTCAGGCAGCGCGGGAATCGACGCGAACGTACGTGACAGCATCCTCCGACAGCACCGCGGTGGGCCGCTCCCGCCAGGCTGCCCGGTGGGCGTTCGAGGACCAGGGTTTCGCCGACCAGGGTGACGTCTCGATCAGTTGCACTGCTTCGCCCTGCCTCACCAGGGGCGCGGTGGTCAGCGGTATCGCGGACCTCGATGTCGACCTGCCCTTCATCCCCTCGTTCCTGCGGGCCGTGGTCCCGAGCGCTGTGCACCTGCATGCACGACACGCAGAGCCGGTGGACAGATTCGGTGCGCGATGAGGAGGCCGGGGGCGGCGTTACGCGGCAGGATCGACCGCTGCCTTGCTGACGACCGACCTGACCGGGGTCGGATCATCATCCTGTGCGCCGGCCTGTTTGCGCTGCTGGGGCTGCTGATCATGGGAGGCATCGATCTCACCAGCGTGCAGTTGGCCCGCATCCACCTGCTCGATGCAGCCGATGCCGCTGCGCTAGACGCCGCTGATGCCGTGGACAACGCAGCGGTCTACGGCGGGGGAGTGGGCCGGAGTGTCCCGCTGTCGAACGCGTCTGTACGGGCAGACGCGGCTGCTCAGCTGCGCGCTCAGGAATTGCCCTTGCACGTCCTCGGCTGGGCGGTTGTCGACGGCACGGGCACACCGGACGGTCGGATGGCGGTCGTCCGGGTGACCGGCACGGTGCGGCCACCGCTGTTCGGGAGCGTGCTGGGCGCACTCGGAAAGGACGTCACGATCACGGTGCAGGCACAGGCCCGCTCCGATGTGGACTAGGGCCGCGCAGCGCGCACCGCGTAAGCTGACCAGTCGTGGCTGTTGATTTTGCTGTTGAGCTGAAAGAACTCCGCACGACCATGGGGACCGTGCGTGAGGTCAGCGACCTCGAATCGCTGCGCGCCCAGATCGTCGATCTGGAGGCCCAGTCCGGTGCGCCGGATCTGTGGGACGACCCTGAGCACGCCCAGAAAGTCACCAGCAAACTGTCCCGGGTCAACTCCGAGCTCGAGCGCATCGTGACGATGGACCAGCGTATCGACGACCTGGAGATCATGGTCGAGCTCGCGGCCGAGGAAGACGACGCCGACGCGGTCGCCGACACCGAGCGTGAGTTGCGTTCGTTGCGCAAGGCGGTCAGTGAGCTGGAGGTCAAGACGCTGCTGTCCGGTGAGTACGACGAGCGCGCGGCCGTCGTGACCATCCGTGCCGGTGCCGGCGGCGTCGATGCTGCCGACTTCGCCGAGATGCTGATGCGGATGTACCTGCGCTGGGCCGAGCGGCACGGCTACGCCACCAAGGTGATGGACACGTCCTACGCCGAAGAGGCCGGGCTGAAGTCGGCGACCTTCGAGGTCACCGAGCCCTACGCGTACGGCAACCTTGCGGTTGAGGCGGGCACCCACCGGCTGGTACGGATCAGCCCGTTCGATAACCAGGGCCGTCGCCAGACGTCCTTCGCTGCCGTGGAGGTCGTGCCGCTGATCGAGCAGACCGACGCCGTCGAGATTCCCGACAACGACCTGAAGGTCGACGTCTTCCGCAGCTCCGGGCCCGGCGGCCAGTCGGTCAACACCACCGACTCCGCCGTCCGGATGACCCACCTGCCGACCGGCACCGTCGTCTCGATGCAGAACGAGAAGTCGCAGATCCAGAACCGTGCCGCCGCGCTGCGCGTCATGCAGTCGCGGCTGCTGGTGATCCGCCGGATGGAAGAGGCCGCTGAGAAGAAGGAACTGGCCGGCGACATCAAGGCCAGCTGGGGTGACCAGATGCGTACCTACGTGCTGAATCCCTACCAGATGGTCAAAGACCTGCGCACCAACTTCGAGGTGGGCAACACTTCTGCCGTCTTCGACGGCGAGATCGACGCCTTCATGGAAGCCGGGATCCGCTGGAAGCGCAGTGGCGAGCGGGCCGCCGAAAACGACTGAGCTTCAGCAGCTGAGGCTCAGCGCCGAACCATTCGCAGATCGGTGCAGTCCAGGTGCACGTCGTCTTTGCTGACGCCGTCCAGCTCGAAACCCACCTTGCAATAGAACGTGATTGCCCGGTTGTTGCCACGCAACACCCACAGGTAGGCGGGCCGGTCGCCCACTGTCGCAGCCATCAGTTGCTGTGCCACCCCGGTGCCGTGATGCGCGGCCAACACGTTCAGGGCCATCAACTCGTGCGGCAGCACGGCATCCTCGTCGCGGGAGGGTCCGGCCAAGGCGAAACGGCGGTGGCGCCGGACGACGTGTGCACAGCGACGAACAGGCAGTTGCCGGCGGAATTCGGGCTGCCGTCGGCGAACTCGGACACCCACGTCTGCCAGACCTGCACGTGCAGCTGCGCGAGCGGCGAAGCGTCCTGCTCATGTGGCGCACGGATCTCGTAGGCCGGTGGTGCGGCCGCCTCAGGCTCCATCAGAGGCGGGCGCGCCCTCAGCGGACGTGCCATCGGAGAGTCGAGCCTCGACGCGGGCGACCTTGGCCTGCAGCTGCCCCTCGTAACCGGGTCGCATATCGGCTTTGACCACGAGCGATACCCGGGGACTGTGTGCGGCGACCGCCTCACAGGCCGCCTTGATCACGGGCATACAGGTGTCCCAGTCACCTTCGAGCGTGGTGAACATCGAGTCCAGGTGATGCGGCACGCCGGAGTCGCGCACGACCCGCAGCGCGTCGGCGACGGCGGCGCTGACGGAGCCGTTCGGATCATCGGTGGTGGCCGGGGCGACAGAGAAGGCAAAGAGCATGTTGCCCACCGTAGGCGGCTCACCTGACTGTGAAACGTCCGGTCGGCGCGTCGCAGCCGGATTCGCCTGCGGATCGGCATAACCTCAGCCGCGGCGGCAGCCTAGAAGTCGCTCGTCACGTGCGCCAAACCCGACCGGCAAGGACCTGCCTACACCGCATGATTCGATTCGAGAGTGTCACGATGAAATACGGCGCGAAGGATGCGCCGGCTCTCGACGACGTCTCGATCAACATCAGTCGCGGAGAATTCGTATTTCTCGTCGGAGCATCGGGCTCGGGCAAATCCACCATGATGCAGCTGTGCACGCGTGAACTGGTCGCGACCGGCGGGTCGATCTTCGTGGCGGGTCGCGAGCTGCGAACTCTGCCTGATAGGCGGGTTCCGCTGCTACGACGTGAGATCGGCGTAGTCTTCCAGGACTTCAGACTCTTGGAGAACAAGACGGTCTATCAGAACGTCGCCTTCGTGCTGAAGGTGCTCGGCGCCAAACGGCACGTCATCAAGACGCTGGTGCCCGAGACGTTGGAGCTGGTCGGGCTGGCCGGCAAGGAGCGTCGTTTGCCGCACGAGTTGTCCGGCGGTGAGCAGCAGCGGGTGGCCATCGCGCGCGCCGTGGTGAAGAAGCCCCCGATCCTGTTGGCCGACGAGCCGACCGGCAACCTGGACCCCGAGATCAGCGAGGACATCGTCACAGTGCTGGACCGCATCAACCGCACGGACACCACTGTCCTGGTCGCCACCCACGACAGCAGCATCGTGGACCGGTTCGGCAAGCGGGTCCTGGAGCTGCGCGGTGGGAAGGTCGTTCGCGACGAGCAGCACGGCCGGTACGACGAAGCGCTGGCCCCACCGTCAGCGCGTCCGACACGGCCCGCGCGCAGCATGAACCCCCGAACTGCCGCGGCCGACGACACGTCCGACGAACGCTGAGGGCCAGGACACCATGCGTCTGCAGTTCATGCTCGGCGAGATCGCCAGTGGCTTCCGCCGTAACGCCGCGATGATGGTTTCGGTCATCATCGTCTCGATGATCTCGTTGCTCTTCATCGGCACCGGTCTGCTCGCGCAGCGCGAGGTCGACCTGGCCAAGGGCTACTGGTACGACAAGGTGCAGGTCTCGGTCTTCCTGTGCACTGCACAGAGCGGCGACGTCCCCTCTTGTGCGAACGGGGCTGCAACTGCCGCGCAGACGGCGTCCATCAAGCGTGATCTGCTCGCGCAGCAACCGCTCGTCGAGCAGGTCTACTACGAATCCTCAGCGCAGGCCTACACCCGCTTCAAACAGCAGTTCGCCTCCAGCCCATATCTGTCCCAGATCACTCAGGCGTCGATGCCCGCTGCCTTCCGAGTCAAACTCAGCGATCCGAGTCGCTACTCCGACGTGGCGAGCCTGTTCACGGGCGCGGCCGGTGTCGAGGCGGTGAGCGACCAGGGCAAAGTGCTGGACACCTTCTTCAAAATCTTGAATCTGTTGAGTATCGGCGCGGTGATCCTCGCCGTGGTCATGGGTGTCTGCGCCATCTTGTTGATCACTACGACGATTCGACAAGTCGCCTTCTCGCGCCGCCGTCAGGTGGGCATCATGCGGGTCGTGGGCGCCTCCAACTCGGTGATCTACCTGCCCTTCGTGATCGAAACCCTGGTCGCGACGATGATCGGCGCAGCGCTCGCGGTCGGCGCGCTCTGGGCACTGATCCATTTCGGCATCGAGCGACTCTTCAACCACGCGGGCAACAACGGCGACCTGGTCAGCCTGATCGGTACCGGTGACCTCTGGGCCATTGCACCGTGGATGTTGATCGGCACCGCGCTACTGGCACTGCTTACTTCGTGGTTGACCCTCCGACGGCATGTGCGAGTGTGACAATGTGAAGATGCCCCTTTCGGTCCGCTCGATGCGGGTACTCACTGCTGCGTTGGTGGCAGTCAGCGCAGCAAGCGTCTCGGTGCATGCGTACGCCGACGACCCGGCCACGCAGAAGAAGAAAGTCGATGCGCAGGTCAGGACCGCCCAGGCCGACCTGGACGACACGTCGGCGCAGTTGCAGACCGCTCAGCTGAAACTGGCGGGCACCGCCAAGGCCGTCGCGAGCGCCCAGGCAGCGCTGAAGACCCGACAGACCGCGCTCACTTCTGCTGCGAACCGCAGCGTTGTCGTCGCCGGTGAGTTGGCCGCTGCCCGTGCGACCGAGTCCAAGAACTCCACAGCGATCAGCACGACAGCCGCCGCGCAGGCGCGCACCACCATCCTGGTCGGCGGTATCGCCCGCCGCAGTTATGAGGCAGGCGGACTGGGTAATTTCGCGCTGACGTTGCAGATTCTCGGCGCCGACGGACCGGACGTCGCCGATCAGATGTCGACCGCGGACCTGCTGTTACGCCAACAAAACGGGGTATTGACCAAGCTGGCCGGCCAGCAGGCCACCCAGCGCACCGAGGGCGTCGCCCTCGCGTCGGCACGTCGTCGGGTCGCCGGTCTCAAGATTGCGGCGGACAACGCCGTAGCGGATGCCACCACGGCTCGCAACGCGGCACAGACCGCCCAGAACGCGGTGCTCACCACCCAGCGCACCCAGACCTCGGCACGAAATGCGCTCGTCAAGCAGCAGGCAGTCGACGCGACGCAACTCAAGCAGCACCAGGTGGAGGCGGCAAAACTGACGACGCTGTTGCGGGTACGCGCGGTGGCGCTCGCCAAGGCGCAGCGTCGCGCGGCAGCCACCGCCACCCGGGCGCCCGCCGTGCAGACCCCGCAGCCGCCCGCTGCCACCGGACCCGCCCCCGCCTCGGCCCGTGGTAACGGCTTCTTCACCCCGCCGATGCCGCTGTCCAGCATCGTGTCGGTCTTCGGGATGCGCGTCAATCCGGTCGACGGTGTGCTGCGGCTGCATGCTGGTGACGACTTCCCCTACCCCTGCGGTACCCCGGTGCGTGCAGCGGCCGATGGCACGGTCATTTTTGCCGGGTCGGACAGCATCGCCGGTGGGAACATCGTCATCGACCATGGCTACGTGCGGGGCCAGAACCTGGCCAGTCAGTACGAGCACCTGTCCGGTTTCGTGATCCGCAGCGGCGCGGTCAAACGCGGCCAGCTGATCGGCTACTCCGGCACGACGGGCCGTTCGACCGGTTGCCACCTGCACTTCGCGGTGCTGGACAACGGTACCTACGTCAATCCGATGCTCTGGTTGCAGTAATCGGTTTGCACCCGATCGCTACCATGGATCGAGTGGCAAAAGAATCCGGCAAGAAGCTCGTTGCCAACAACAAGAAGGCGCGTCACGACTACCTCATCGAGGACACGGTCGAGGCGGGCCTCGTCCTCATGGGCACCGAGGTCAAGAGTCTGCGGATGGGGCGCGCGTCGCTGGTCGACGGGTACGCCGCCGAATACGGTGGAGAGCTCTGGCTCGAGGGGGTCCATATCCCTCAGTACATGCAGGGCACCTGGACCAACCACTCTGCGCTACGCCGACGCAAACTACTGCTGCACCGCGAGCAGATCGAGAAGTTGTTGATCAAGTCCCGGGAGAGCGGTTACACGCTGATCCCGTTGTCGCTCTACTTCGTGGACGGCCGGGCCAAGACCGAAATCGCACTGGCCCGCGGTAAGAAGCTCTACGACAAGCGGCAGGCGCTGCGTGAGCGGCAGGATGACCGCGAGGCGCAGCGCGCAATGTCGCTACGCCGCCAGGGCTGAGGCTGGGTCCTTTACTCGGCCCGGTCGCGGTCCAGCCTCCACAGAGCGGCGCCGGCGAACAGCAGTGTGAGCACCAGCAGCATGACGGTCGTAAGCGTGCCGTTGCCGACCGTGTGCTCCCACAGCGAATCCTTGTCCTTCAACGAGAACCGATCCAGATCAACGGTGCTCGCGCTCAGGGCGAAACCCCACCGCGCGGGTGCCAGCCAGGCCAGCTGCTCCAGAACGACGCGGCCGGCAACAGGGAACAATCCGCCACACAGCACGAGCTGAGCCATGATCGAGACCACCAGCAGCGGCATGACCTGCTCCGAGGTACGCACGATCGCCGACATCAGCAGGCCCAGTGCCATCGCTGCCAGGGCTGTCAACCAACACGCGATGATCAGCTCCAGGGTCGGTGAGCCCAAGGCCACGGCACTGCTCGGCGCGGACTTGCGGGTCTCGACAAGTAACACCAGCACCACTGACTGCAACAAGGTCATCACCCCGAAAATCAGCAGTTTGGCTGCGATGTAACCGGTGCTGGACAGACCCACGGCACGCTCGCGCTTGAAGATCGCACGCTCGCCGATCAGCTCCCGCACGCTGACCGCAGTGCCCATGAACACCGACCCGATGATCAGGATCACCAGGATCTGGCTGGCCTCCACCCCCGAGGCCGGAACGGGTGTGCCACTCACGAGGACGGTAGTGAACGACAGTCCGAACCGACCCGGCACCACCATTGTCAAAACGGCCAGGACGACCGGTAGCAGAGCCATGAATGTGGCGTAACCGCGGTCTGCAGCGATGACCCGCAGGTGTCGTCGGGCCAGGGTCGACAACTGCGCCGCGATGCTCTGCTGGCGCGGCGGCTCCTCCGGCGGTTGCAGGCCGCGAGGTGAGCGCAACGGACCGGCGACCTGCTCTTCGTGCAGCCAGGAGGTGCGGAAGCGGTGCGCGACACCGGCCGGGTCCGCAGCAACGGCGGTGAACACGTCGGCGTGATCACGTACGCCGAAGAAGGCGAGCAGCCCGTCCGGCGGGCCGAAGTAGGCGACCCGTCCACCCGGCGCGAGCAGCAGCACCTTGTCGCAGACATGCAGATTGGCCACGCTGTGGGTGATGACCGCGACGGTGCGGCCGCCGTCCGCGAGTTGCCGCAGCGTCTGCATGACCTGTTTGTCCAGGCCCGGATCGAGCCCGGACGTCGGCTCGTCCAGGAACAGCAGGGAGGGGCGGGTCAGCAGCTCCAACGCCACCGATGTGCGTTTGCGCTGGCCTCCGGAGAGCCGGTCGACCCTGGTGGCCGCGTGCTCGGTCAGGCCGAGTTCGTCGATGACCTCCTCGACCCGCGCTGTGCGTAGATGGGTGTCCAGATCGTCTGGGAACCGCAGTTCAGCGGCGAAACGCAACGCCTGCCGCACAGTGAGTTGCCGGTGGACCACGTCGTCCTGGGGTACAACCCCGATCCGGTGGCGGAGATCCTGAAAATTCTGGTAGAGGTCGCGACCGTCGTAGTAGACCTCCCCGCTGGTTGCCGGTGCTGCACCGGTCAACGCTTTGAGCATGGTGGACTTGCCGGCCCCGGACGGGCCGATGATGGCCAGCAGGCTGGAACCGGGCAGTGCGAACGAGACGTCGTCCAGCAGCTTCTTGCCGCCGGGCAGCACGTACGACAGGTGGTTGGCGACAAAAGCGACATCGCCTTGATCGACGTTGGCAACCAACTGCCCCTGTGCCACCGTGAAGCGCGAGTGGCCGACCGCGAGCAGGTCGCCTTCACCCAGCGGTGCGACCGAGATGCGCTGACCGTTGACGTAGGTACCGTTGCGACTGCCCAGATCGTGTACCTCGAACCCGCCCGGACGGGACACCAACTCCGTGTGTCGCCGCGAGGCCAACAGGTCATCCAGGACGATTTGATTCTCCCGACCGCGGCCGATGCTCAGCACCTGCCGCCCGGGCTGCTGATGAGGCTGAGCCTGCACCGGCGGGGGACCGGCCGGTGCCGCGTAACGGTCGAAGACCACTCCGGTATTACTGGGCATCAGGTTTGCGGGGATCGGCGCCGCAGGCCCGGGCGCGGGTAGGAAACCAATCTGCAGACCCGGGCCGGTCGGACCGCCGAGTTGCACAAAACCGCCCGACGACACCTGCGTGGGCGTCTGGATCCGGGCGCCTGCTATCCAGGTCCCGTTCGAGCTGCCCAGATCTGTTGCGAGCACTGTGGTGCCCTGCCGCGTGAGGCGGACATGACGTCGGGAGGCGTTGCTGTCGGGGATACTCACGTCGCACTCGCCGGATCTGCCGACCACGACGGATTCGCCGTCCGACAGCCGGCGGTGGCCGCCGGGGAAGCTGAGAGTGAGGTCACCGCTGGAGGCGTTCTGCACCTGATTACCGCTTTCGTCGATCAAACGCTGACGAGCCAGCCGTCACGTACTTCGAAGGTGGTCGACCCGATACCGATCAGGTCACCCTCGTGCAGTGCCGCGCTCTGGACCCGATCCCCGTTGACGAACGTGCCGTTGCGGCTGCCGAGGTCCTGCAGGACCAGCCCGTCGTCGTCAGCGGTGATGCGCACGTGGTGACGTGAGACCAGCATGTCGTCCAGCACGATGGAATTACCCCGACCGCGCCCGATCGTCAGGACATCATCATCGTCGGCGGGTCGATCCTCAGCGGTGGGGGCGGCGGGAGTCGGTACCGGCGGAGCGAACTGCTCAATGACGGGCTCAGGTTCGGGCTCGGGCTCAGGTTTTTTCAGGAACGCAGGCTCCGGTTGCTGGTCGTGCTGGTCCTGTTGTGGCCAGTCGATCTGCGACTGGGTCACCGGCGCCGGCGGAGCCGGCCGCTGCGGCTCGGCGAAGGGATCCGGAGCCGACCACGGATGCTGTCGGGATGCTGGGGCCGGCGCGGTCCAGACGATCGGCGCCGCAAGGGTCTCGTTCGGCGATCGGAAAGGATCGTTCGGTTGACTCATCGCCCCTCCACGTACACGGTAAATAGTCAGCTGCCATGGCGCTGCGGACAGGTCGCAACGGGCCTCACCTTACTGCCGGACGATGCGAGTCGATGTCGCGCCGACTACCGTAGAAATCATGCAGCCATCAAGTTCGGACACTTCCACACGGCGCCACCGCGTCGTCATCATCGGTTCCGGCTTCGGCGGGCTCTTTGCAGCACGTGCCCTGAAGCGCGCAGACGTGGATGTCACATTGATTTCCGGGACGACGTACCACCTGTTCCAACCACTGCTCTACCAGGTCGCCACCGGCATTCTGTCCGAGGGTCTGATCGCCCCGTCGACCCGCGAGGTGCTCTCCCGGCAGCAGAATGCCAGGGTGTTCTTCGGGCACGTCACCGACATCGATGTCGAAAAACGACAGGTCACCGCAGTCGCGCTGGAGCAGACCAACATCTACGACTACGACAGCCTGATCGTGGCGGCTGGTGCCGGCCAGTCCTACTTCGGGAATGACCACTTCGCACGCTTCGCGCCGGGCATGAAGAGCATCGATGACGCGTTGGAGCTGCGCGGTCGGATCTTCGGGGCCTTCGAACTGGCCGAGATGGCCGCCGCCGCGGGTCGCCCACAGGAGGTCAACCGCCTCATGACCTTCGTTGTCGTCGGCGCCGGGCCGACAGGTGTGGAGATGGCCGGGCAGATTGCCGAGTTGTCCAAGCGCACGCTGTCCCATGACTTCCGGGCGATCAAGAGCCGGCACGCGCGCATCGTGCTCCTGGATGCAGCCGACGCGGTGCTCACCCCGTACGGGAAACGGTTGGGAGCCAAGGCAGCCAGCCGATTGAAGAAGCTCGGCGTCGAAGTCACCATGGATGCCAAAGTCACCGACATCGATGCTGAGGGTGTCGAGTACGAGTCGCCGGACGGCGCCAAGCACCGCATCGAAGCGCTGTGCAAGGTGTGGGCGGCGGGAGTGGCAGCCAGCCCACTGGGCAAGATGCTCGCTGACCGAACGGGTGCAAAAGTCGACCGGAGCGGCCGGGTGCACGTCGAGAAAGACCTGACGCTGCCGGGTCATCCGGAGATTTTCCTGGTCGGTGACATGATCGCGCTGGACAACCTGCCCGGAGTCGCGCAGGTCGCCATCCAGGGTGGGAAGTATGCCGCGAAGAAGATCAAGGCGCGGTTGGCCGGTAAACCCGACGACGGCAAGCCGTTCAACTATTTCGACAAGGGCTCGATGGCCACGGTCTCCCGGTTCAGCGCGGTCGCCAAGATCGGCAAGGTCGAAATCTCCGGGTTCGTGGCGTGGGTGATGTGGCTCGGGGTGCACATCGTCTACATCATCGGCTTCAAGAGTCGGATCGGCACTTTCTTCCACTGGACCGTCTCCTTCCTGGGCAGAGGTCGAGGAGAGCGGACTTCGACCGAGCAGCAGATCTACGCGCGCCTGGCGATCGAGAAGCTCGGTGCAGACTTCACGCCGTCCACGACCAGCGGACGGCCCTCCCTCAACGACCATGAGGCGGGAATCGACGCACTGGCCAACGAGGTCGGATGACCGCGCGGATGACGCCCCAGTCGCTGCAGGACTCCCGCCTCGATTACGAAGTGGCCACACATACGCTCGCGAACGGGTTGCGGGTGGTCGTCTCCAGCGACCACAACGTGCCCACCGTGGCGGTCAATCTCTGGGTGGGTGTCGGTTCCCGGCACGAGGTGCCGGGCGCTACCGGGCTGGCGCATCTGTTCGAGCATCTGATGTTCCAGGGATCGCGCAACGTCGCCGAAGGCGAGCACTTCTCGCGGTTGCAGGCGGCGGGCGCCCGGCTGAACGCCACGACCTGGTTCGACCGCACCAACTACTTCGAGGTGGTCCCGACCGGCGCGATGGAGTTGGCGTTATGGATGGAGGCCGACCGGCACGGATACCTGCTGGACGCGCTGACCCAGACAAATCTGGACAATCAACGCGACGTGGTCAAGGAGGAGAAGCGACAGCGCTACGACAACCGCCCGTACGGCAACGCACTCGCCGACATCTACGGGGCGGTCTTTCCTGAGGGACATCCTTACCACCACTCCACCATCGGTTCGATGGACGACCTGGATGCCGCATCGCTGCAGGACGTGCAGGCCTTCTACAGCGCCCACTACCGACCGAGCAATACCGTGTTGACCCTGTGCGGTGACGTGCAGCCGCAAGCCGGTTTCGAAGCAGCACAGAAGTACTTCGGCGGTTTGCCGGACTTGGAACGGCCGGGCTTGCCGGTCTCGACGCCGCTACCTCCGCTGACATCACCCACCACCGTCGAGCGGGTCGAAGACGTGCCCAGTGACCGCATCTACCTCGGGTTCCGGTTACCCGCCGACCGCACGCAGGGCACCTGCAGCTATCTGGCCGCCGAACTGGCGCTGGATCTGCTGGCAGGGATGGCGACCTCCCGGCTGCACCGTCGTGTCGTGCGACGGGAGCACGCCGCCGACCACGTGTTCAGCAACTCCTTCGGTCTCGCCGGTGGCGTGTCGCTGGGGCTGCTCGGCGCCGACGTCGCCGCCGGACACCGCGTCGAGCAGGTGCAGGAGTCGATCCGCGAAGAGCTGGTAGCTCTGGCGCAGACACCGCCCACTGACGACGAGATGCAGGTGCTGCGGGCGGGTGCCACCCGCCAGGTGCTGCAGGCATTTGCGAGCATCGAGGAGCGAGCGGACTTCATCAGCCAGTACACCCTGCTGCATGACGAACCGGGCTACCTCAACACTCATCTGGGGGAGTTGCTGGCCATCACCCCGGAGCAGATACAGGACACTGCAGCGCAGTTCCTGGCACCGGAGCACGCAGCCGCCGTCATCTACCGACGCGAGGACGCATCGTGAGTCAGATTGCCCGCCCGGATGTCGCACCACCTGCTCCGTGGTCCTTTCCACAGCCCACCGAGCACACTTTGCGTAACGGGGTGCCGCTGACGGTGTACCGCCTGCCCGGCCAGCATGTCGCATCGGTTCAGGTGATCGTCCCGGTACCGGCCGCTGCGGAACCGCGCGAGCTGGAGGGACTGGCCACGATCGTCTCGCGCACCATGGACGAGGGCACCGCCAGCCACGGGCCGGACGAGTTCGCCGGACTGCTCGAGCGCAACGGTGTCGCGTTGGGAGCCGCCCAGACGCTGTCGGGGTTGTGTGTGCAGGTCGACGTCCCGACGGGTGCGATGGCACCCGCTGTGGACCTGCTGCGCGAATGCCTCACGGAGCCCGTCTTCCCCGAAGAGGAAGTGCAGCGGGCCGTGGCAGCCCGGCTGTCCGACATCGAGCACGCGCTGGCCGACCCGGCGTCCCGTGCGGCACTGGAATGGGTCGGTGCGCACTACCAGCCCACCGCTCGTGCCAGTAGACCGGTCGCCGGGCGGGCGCAGTCGGTCGCTGCGATCACCGCCGCTGACGTCCGCGATTTCCATGCCGCCACCGTGCACTCCACGGGTGCCCGCGTCATCGTGGCAGCGGACCAGGACCACGAGCAGGTGTTCGCAGACGTGGATGCCGCCCTGGGGGCGTGGGGTCCCGGCGCAGCAGCAGCTACCCACGAAGACGACGCGCGCACGGGTGGGCACCGGGTCGTCTTCGTGGACCGGCCGGGATCGGTGCAGACCCAGGTGCAACTGGGCTGGCGCGGGCCCTCGCGCACGGTCGTGGGCGGATGGGCGCCCTACCCGGTACTGAGCTACCTCATCGGCGGGTCGCCGGGTGCCCGGATCGACCGGGTGCTGCGTGAGGAGAAGGGCTACACGTACGGCTTCGGTGCGGGGTTCCGGCCCCGCGGCGGTAGCGGCAGCTTCGTTGCAGCGGGCTCGGTGCGTGGAGATTCGACTGTGGATGCGGTGCAGCAGCTCTGGTCGGTGCTGGACAGCATCGGTGACGGGTTCACCGACGAGGAACTACGCTCCGGGGCGGACTTCATCGCCATGACCGCACCCGGCCGCTACGCGACCGCAGATGTCGTCGCCGACCAGGCGGCGGCGCTGGCCCTGGACGGGCTCTCAACGCAATTTGTCACCGACTATTTGAACAAGCTGCGTGAGCTGAGCTCTTCCGACCTGATCGAGGCGTGGAACGCGTGGTCCGGGCAGCCGCGCACGCTGGTCCTGGTGGGGGATGCCTCCCACCACGCCGACGCCATCCGAGCGCTGGGCATCGGCGAAGTCACGGTCATCTGATGAACCGTGGCGTGACTCGCTGGTCTCAGTCTGCGGTGACCTCGAGCACGGCAGCGTAGGAACCGATACCTACGAGACCGTCGCCGTGGGTGGAACCATGGGTGTGCTGAATGCGCAGCAGTACACCCGTCGCGGGATCGAATTCGACGTCAGAGACGACACCCAGTTCATCGCCCAGCGTGCTCAGTGCGAGTTTGCCGATAAGTTGGTGATGCTTGTCGGCATCCTTCTCCAGCGTCTCGTCACCGTCCACCAGGACCGCGGCGTCAGCGACCGTCACAGCGTCGTCGCCGAATCCCGAGACAGACCCCCACACCAGGAACGCGCGGTGCTTGTCATCGGTCTTGCGCAACTTCAGCGCTGAAATCTTGTGCTCCGGCACGTCGACGACGAAATGGGACACCTTGCCGATGCTCTCTGCATTCGCCAGGCTGACGACCTTGCGGTTGATGGACTCCTTGAAACGCATCAGCGATCAGCCTCCAACTGGGCCCGGAACTGCTCGACGGCCGCGCCGAAACCGGCCAGGTCGTGTCCTACGAAATCCTTGGCACTGGCCGGCACGATCAGGTGTTCGCCCGAGACCGCGATGGTGTCCGGTAGGGGGATGAGCACATTGGTGCCGTTGCTGCCCAGGGCTTCGGATGCCTCGATCTCATAACCGACGACATCGCATTGTCCGGCGCCGCCCTGCGATACCTCGATGATCACGTCGATCACTTTGCCCAGGTCGCTGCCGCCGTCGGTCAGCACCTGCGAGCCGAGCACATTGCCACCGGAGCCGCCGCTTGCTGCCGACCGGTCCAGCACAGCATCGGTTGCTTCCAGCACGCTCTCGGTGGTGATCATCACGGCATCGGAGCCGAGGGAGGAGACCGAACTCCATGCGAGTGCTGTCTTGAGCGGACCGGCGAAGATACCGCGGCCCGCGAGGGTGAAGCCGCCGACTTGCCCACCGCCGGCGGAGTAGACGACATCCTTGATCTGCGCGATGTCCTCACCTCCCATCGTGACGACCGGGAGCTTCTCGAGTGCTGAGGTACGCATCAGGCGTGTTATCGGCGTCATGCGCCCTTACCGCCTCTGGAGCGGGGTGAACCAGCCGGATCCACAATGACGCCGCCGCGACGGCGGCGCGCCTGGATCGCGATGAAACCGCCCACCAGTAGGAGCACGATCACCACGATCACGAGTAACCACTGCCACCAGTTCATCGCAGAACCTCCGTAGGTTTCGAAGTCGATATGTCCACCGGACGTCCTTACCAGTGCGTGACGTCGACATGGTCGAGCGCTGGTCACGACCTTAGTCGTTACCAGCGCCCGTGCCGATCAGATCAGGGAGCGACCAGATCAGGAAGCGAAGGCCTCCGCCAGCACATCGAGACCTTCGTTCAACAGTTCATCGCTGATCACGAGCGGCGGCAACAGCCGGATGACGTTGCCGTACGTGCCACAGGTCAGGATGATGACTCCCTGCGCGTGGCACTTCTTGGCAATCGCGGCGGTGAGGACGGCGTCCGGCTCCATGGTGCCGGGCTTGACGATCTCGATCGCCAGCATCGCTCCGCGCCCGCGGACGTCGCCGATCTGCGGAGTCGTCGAGGCCAGCGTTGTCAGGCGTGCCTTTACGAGGTCTTCGATGTGCTGGGCCCGCTCGATCAGACCATCGGATTCCATGGTCTCGATGGCGCCGAGTGCTGCTGCGCACGCGACCGGGTTGCCACCGTAGGTACCACCCAAACCGCCCGCGTGGACTGCGTCCAGCAGCTCGGCGCGACCGGTAACGGCCGCGAGTGGGAGTCCGCCGGCGATGCCCTTCGCGGTGGTCACCAGATCGGGCACGACACCCTCGTGGTCACAGGCGAACCAGGCACCGGTGCGGGCAAAACCGCTCTGCACCTCATCAGCGATGAAGACGATGCCGTTCTGCGTGCACCACTTCGAGAGCGCACCGAGGAATCCTGGGGCGGGAACGATGAAACCGCCCTCACCCTGGACGGGTTCAATGATCAGCGCGGCGATCTGATCGGCGCCGATGGTCTTCTCCGCAATGGCGATCGCGCGCTGAGCGGCCTGCTCGCCGGTCATTCCTGCTGGGTCGCGGAAGGGGTAGGAGGTCGGCACCCGGTAGATGTCGGACGCGAACGGGCCGAAGCCTGATTTGTACGGCATGGCCTTGGCTGTCAGGGCCATCGTGAGGTTGGTACGGCCGTGGTAGGCGTGATCAACCGCGACAACGGCGGTGCGACCTGTTGCGTACCGCGCGATCTTGACTGCGTTCTCGACCGCCTCGGCGCCGGAGTTGAACAGGGCCGACTTCTTGGCGTGATCGCCCGGGGTGAGCTCGGCGAGTTTCTCCGCGACCGCGACGTAGCCCTCGTAGGGGCTGACCATGAAACAGGTGTGCGTGAAGTCGGCGACCTGCTGTTGCACGCCTTCGACCACTCGCGGGTCGGAGTTGCCGACCGAGGTGACCGCGATGCCCGATCCCAGATCGATCAGGGTGTTGCCGTCGACGTCCTCGATGATCCCGCCCGCAGCGCGCGCAACATAGATCGGCATGGTGGAGGAAACGCCTGCGGCCACGACGGCGTTACGCCGCTGCGTCAGCGCGCGGGACTTCGGCCCGGGTAACTCGGTGCGCAGCTCACGACGTTGCACTACTGCGGTGTTTTCCACGACGGTCATGGCAAATCTCCTAACGACGGGCTGCGCGGCACAAATGTGAGGCTCATCTCAGAGTGTGCCACCACTGTTCTTCGAAATCGAACTTATGTCACCACAAGCGGCTGATGACCTCGTCGTGCAGCAGCCCGTTGGTTGCCACGGCGTTCCCGCTCCAACATCCGTCGCGACCGTCCAGACCGGTGAACCGCCCGCCCGCTTCGGTGACGATCGGCACCAGTGCCGCCATGTCGTAGTCCTGCAGCTCAGGTTCCGCAGCGATATCGACGGCGCCTTCGGCAACCAGCATGTACGACCAGAAATCCCCGTATGCCCGGGTGCGCCAGCACTCGTCCAGCAGGGATATGAAGGCGTCCAGGCGGCCCGCTGCGCGCCATCCGCCGAGGCTCGCGTAGGACAGCGAGGCATCAGCGAGCGTCGAAACACCCGATACGGCGATGGGTTTGGCGTTGGAGAGGGAACGCCCACTCCATGCACCTGTTCCCTTGCCGGCCCACCAGCGCCGATTCAGAGCCGGTGCCGAGACCAGCCCGACGACCGGCTCGCCGTGGTCCACCAGGCCGATCAGAGTCGCCCACACGGGCACACCCCGCACGTAGTTCTTGGTGCCATCGATCGGGTCGATGATCCACTGCCGGCTTCCGGTGCCCGTTACGCCGTACTCCTCGCCCTTGATGCCGTCCCGCGGACGGGCCCGTGCCAGCTGGGCCCGGATGACACGCTCGGCTTCCAGATCGGCCTCGCTCACAGGGGTGAGGTCGGGTTTGGTGTTGACTGCGAGGTCCGCTGCGCGGAATCGGCCCATGGTGACGGGTTCGACAGAGTCGGCAAGGACGTGTGCCAGGCGCACGTCGTCCCCGTACGTCGGTGGCGCTGATCCGGTCATCGGATGACCGTACCGACCTGTAGAACCGAGTGCAGATCCGCCGCGAGCTGGTGGGCGTCCACGGGTTGTCTACTGACCGGCGGCAGGCTGGCCACCAGGCGTTGTAGCCGGGATGCCATCGCGGATGCGTCCAGGACCTCGCCCGGAGTTACCGTCCAACAGGCGGCCAACACGGTGTAGGACACCTCGTTCAGAGCGGCTTCCAACTCATCCCAGCGTCCGAGTACCAAGGGCAGGTCGACCTGGGCGATCGCCAGGATCTGGGCGCACTGAAGTTGTTCGAAGGCCAGGTCGCGGCGCGCGGAGAAACCACGATCGGTGGACTGTTCACCCTCGGCCAGCAGCACGAGAAGATGCTCCAATGCGCGCAACGCCCGCCGGTACTGGCGTCGCACGAGCAGGATCGGAGTGCCCCGGCTGCTGACCCAGATCACCAGGAGCGAGCACGCCGCTCCGATGGCCGTCTGCAGGATGCGCAGGCCGGCAATATTGAGCACTGGCTCATAGGGCTCGCCGGCCGAGGAGATGAGCAGCGCCATAGGCGTGATGAAAATCGCGCCCAGCGCATAGTTGCGCACGACCACCATCTGCATCACGAACACCAGCACCAGCACAGCGATCAGCAGCCAGGTGCCACCGGGATGCAGCGCATGCAGACCGAAGAAGACCAGCACGCCGGCCAGGGTCCCGGCCAGCCTGCGCAGTGCGCGGTGGGTGAGGGAGAGCCGGTCTGTGCCAACGGTGATGATCAACGCCGTGGTGAGCACGGCCCAGTAAGGGTGGCCGATCCGCAGCCCGTAGGACACCGCGCAGCTGAGGATCACGGCGGCGGCGAGGCGGCGTGCGGCGAGCCACGGCAGCGAACGCTGGGACAGCCCCCATCGCAGCAGGTATGCCGAAGAGGGCAGTCCGAGGTACCGGCTCTGCTCCATCGCGCCGACGGCGACCGGCGCATTGCCCAGCCGCGCGAGTGAGATCCGACCCACCAGATCCACGTGCAGGCGCCGCAGTCGTTGATGTTCGGTCGCCCAGCGGGCGCTGCGCGGGGTGGATCCGACGGCCGACTCCAGGACACTGCTCGCGCGGAAGACGGAGGCGTACGCCGCGTCGCGCAACCGGCCGCGTTCGGCGGGTTCGCCCTGCCCCGGTGCGGTGGCGGTATAGGCCTTGATCGCCTGCTCTGCGCCGTCCACGACGTCGTGCACCACAGTGTCGCGGCGCAACGACTGCAGCAGCAGGGCTACCGCGCATGCGCTGCCTGCGCCCAGCGCGTTGATCTCGATGACGGTCGCGACCGGGATGTTCACGGTAGGCAGGTACGCCGCGATAGCGGCCCCGATGATCAAGAACATCGGACCCGGCTGATCACCGACCAGGGCGTTGTAGCCCATCACGGCCACCACCGAGATACCGGTGAGGGCAATGGTCAGCAGCCAGGGTCTGGAGCCGGTGAGCGCACCGAGCGTGACCGAGATCAGGTAGCCGGCATACATCACCGCCAGGATGGCTGCCCGCGCCCGCAGTGGTCGGGAGCGCGCCGTGACCGCCAGGAACGCGCCGGTCAACCCGATGATCGACAGAGCCGGCGATACGACGATGCTCACGGTCACCAGGGAGACCGCCGTCAGGAACGTGGCCTCCAGTGCGAATCGCCACCGACCTGGTGCCGGGGTGATCTCGGTGAAGGCCATCACGTGACGAGCGAGCGTCTCGGGCACCTCTACGCGCCACATCGTCATGTTCTGCCCGATCCGGTGCTGTTGGCGTCGTACACGTCGCCCGAATCGCCATCGGCCTCAGGCAGGCCCGCCCGTGACCTCAGCAGTCGCCTCAACGACTCCAGGCGCGACGGTCCGGCGAGGCCGGCATGACCGCCGTCGACCCATGCGTCCAGGCCGCATTCGGGCTCGTCATGAGTGCAGCCACGAGGGCAGTCGTCGGTCCCGGCCGCAAGGTCGGGGAAGTGGTCGATGATGCGGTCGAGGTCGACGTGGGCGAGACCGAAGGATCGCACGCCTGGTGTGTCGATGACCCAACCGCCGTCGATGAGGGGCAGTGCAACCGCGGAGGTGGAGGTATGCCGACCGCGTCCGGTGACTGCGTTGACGACCCCGATGGCTCGATGAGCTTGCGGTACCAGCGCATTCACCAGGGTCGACTTGCCCACCCCGGAATGCCCGACCAGCACAGTCATCCGGTCGGTCAACCGGGCCCGCAGGTCGGCGAGGCCGTCGGTGCCCGGCCCGGCGTAGGAGCTGGTGATGACGTAGGGGACATCCAGGGAGACGTAGTCCTGCAGGAACTGGGTGGGATCGCGCAGGTCGGCCTTGGTGAGTATGAGCAGAGGCGTCATTCCGGCGTCGTAGGCCGCGACGAGGCAGCGGTCGATCATCCGCGGCCGCGGTTCCGGGTCGGCCAGTGCGGTGACGATGCCGAGCTGGTCGGCGTTCGCGACGATCACCCGCTCGATCTTGTCCGAGTCGTCTTCGGCGGTGCGACGCAGCAGCGAAGTACGCGGCTGCACGCGCACGATGCGCGCCAACGAGCCGGGTCGACCGCTGACGTCTCCGACGAGACCGACCTGATCACCGACCACGATTGATTTGCGACCCAGCTCGCGGGCCCGCATCGCGATGACCGGATTCCCTTCGAGCAGGCACGTCCAGCGCCCCCGGTCCACCCCGATGACCAGCGCGACGACTGCGTCGTCGTGAGCGGGACGGTCCTTGGTGCGGGGGCGCGAGCGGCGACCCGGACGGATGCGTACGTCGCTCTCGTCCCAGTCGCGCCGCATTGTCACGGCGTGGGGTCCGTGCTCACACCGAGCATCTGGGCCCACAGCGTGGTGAAGGTCGGCAACGTCTTGGCGACGGTGGCGATGTCCTGCACGATCAGGCCTGGTACGGCCAGCCCGAGGACGGCACCTGCCATCGCCATCCGGTGGTCGGCGTAGGTGTGGAAGGTCCCTGTGTGCAATTCGCGGGGCCGGATGATGAGCCCGTCGTCGGTCTGCGTGACGTCGCTACCGAGCGAACTCAACTCGTTCGTCAGCGCGGCCAACCGGTCGGTCTCGTGGTGTCGTAGATGCGCGATGCCGTGCAGGTGCGACGGGGCGTCGGCGAGTGCGGCCAGCGCAGCGACGACGGGAGTGAGCTCTCCGACGTCGTGCAGGTCCACGTCCAGCGATCCGATGGGGCCGCCGCTGCGCACCGTCAGGCCGTCCCGGTCCAGACGGACCTCGGCTCCCATCATGTCGAGAATGTCGCGGATCTGGTCACCCGCCTGGGTCGTCACCTGCGGCCACCCGGGCACCCGCACCTCACCACCCGCGACGAGCGCCGCCGCGAGGAACGGGGCGGCATTGGACAGGTCTGGCTCGACGTCGACATCGAGGCCGAAGATCTCGGACGGTTCGACCCGCCAGCGGTTCGCGTCGCCGTCGTCGACGATGACCCCCGCGTCGCGCAGCACCTCCACCGTCATCTCGATGTGCGGCAGGGAGGGCACCGGTTTCCCGTCGTTGACGACGGTCAGTCCGTTCTCGTACCGCGCGCCCGACAGCAGCAGGGCTGACACGAACTGTGATGAGTTGGAGGCGTCGACATGAACGGTGCCGCCGGACACCTGTCCCGTTCCTTCGATCGTGAACGGCAACGCGTCGCCCTGCACCGAAACCCCGAGGTCGCGCAGTGCTGAAAGGACCGGTCCCATCGGTCTGCGCCGGGCGCCGTCGTCTCCGTCGAAGTGCACGGTGCCGCGCGCTAGTGCAGCGACTGGCGGTAGGAACCGCATGACGGTGCCGGCCAGACCGCAGTCGATCTGCGCCGGTCCACGCAGCGGTGCGGGCTCGATGCGTAGTGTCTGCAAGTCCTCGCGCTCGATCCTGGTGCCCATGCTGCGCAGCGCATTCGCCATCAGGGCGGTGTCGCGTGATTCCAGGGGTAGCCGCAGCCGCGAGGTGTCGGACGCCAGCGCCGCCAGGACCAGGAAGCGGTTGGTGAGTGACTTGCTCCCAGGGACGGTGACATCGGCGTCGATCGGGCCCTGGGCTCGGGGCGATGCCCAGTCGGCTGAGGCTGCGTGTGTTGTGCTCATCCCGGCCTACGGTAGCGGCGCAACATGGGCCCCGGCATACGCTCGGGTGCATGTGTGGACGGTATGCCGCAACCTTCACCGCCGACGATCTGGTGCAGCAGATGCAGATCGAGTTGGACTGCACCGCTGATCCGACCCGTTCCGTGCTGGTCAACCCCCAGGACCCGCCTGCAGGGCGCCCTGACTGGAACCTGGCGCCGACCAAGCAGGCGCCCGTGGTGCTTACCCGGGGCGATGTGCGTCAGTTGCGCTTGCTCACGTGGGGTCTGGTGCCGAGTTGGGCCAAGGACATCAAGGTCGGAATCCGAATGATCAACGCCCGGGCCGAGACGTTGCTGGACAAAGGAGCCTTCGCCAAAGCCGCGGTTGCTCGACGCGCGCTGGTGCCGGCTGCCGGCTGGTACGAGTGGCAGGTCAGCCCGACAGCGACCACGAAGGCGGGCAAGCCGCGCAAACAGCCGTTCTTCATCCGTCGTGGTGACCAGGGCGACGGTGAGCCGCTCGCCTTCGCTGGTATCTACGAGTTCTGGCGGGACCGCAGCGTTGCAGACGGCGACGACCCATTGGCATGGCTGGTGTCCTTCTCGATCATCACGACTGCTGCCGAAGAGGGTCTCGCGCGCATCCACGACCGGCAGCCCGTCGTGCTGGACAGAGATGACTGGGACGAATGGCTGGATCCTGACCAGCAGGATCCGGAGTTCGTCCGAGCAGCTCTTGCTCCGCACACCCCGGGGCGGTTCGAGGCGTGGCCGGTCAGTGCCGCCGTGAGTTCGGGCCGCAACAACGGCCCGCATTTGCTGGATCTGGCACCGGTCGGCGAAATCCTGGGGGACTGAGGCGTGCCCGTGCGGGTCCGCACGATCCAGACGTCGGTGGGCCCTGCGCGTGCCACGATCGAGAGGCCTTCGCCGGATGTGGTGAGCCTCGGTTCACTGGTGCTGTCGCACGGTGCCGGTGGCGGGATCGAAGCGCCCGATCTGGTGGCGTTGCGCGCCGTGGTGGGCGACGGCTGGACCTACGTGCGGGTCGAGCAACCGTGGCGGGTAGCCGGCCGGCGTATCGCGACCCCACCGCGGACGTTGGACATCGCCTGGATCGAGGTGCTGGCGCGGCTCCGGCGTGGGCGGTGGGCACTGCCCGGACCGGTGATCGTGGGTGGGCGCTCCGCCGGCGCGCGGGTAGCCTGCCGGACGGCTGCAGCCGTCGGCGCGGACGCGGTGATCGCGTTGTCCTTCCCCCTCGTGCCGCCGAAAGGGGGTACGAGCCGGGCCCCCGAGATGGCGCTGGTGCTGTCCGCGGGTCTGCCGCTGACGGTCATCCAGGGTGAGCGGGACCCGTTCGGCACCCCGGCGGATGTGCAGCGCGCGGTCGGGGATGCGGCGCACATCCTGCCCGCACGAGGTGACCACAGCTTCACCAGACATCCCGCGGACGTCCTTGCTGCGGCCCGAGGCTGGCTGGCGCAGTTCGCGCAGTAGCGTCACTGGCATGTCGTTACGGATCGGTTACAAGGCCTCAGCCGAGCAGTTCGGGCCGCGGGAGCTCGTGGATCTCGCTATCGCGGCGGAGGAGGCCGGCCTGGACAGCGTCTTCGCGTCCGACCATTTCCAGCCGTGGCGGCACGAGGGTGGTCACGCCCCACACGCGCTGACCTGGATGGCGGCAGCTGGTGCCCGGACCGAGCGGGTCGTGCTCGGCACCTCGGTGCTGACACCGAGCTTCCGCTACAACCCCGCGGTGCTCGCGCAGACGTTCGCCACGATGGGTTGCCTGTTCCCGGGGCGGATCGCCCTCGGTGTCGGTAGCGGCGAGGCGCTGAACGAGATCGCCGTCGGTCTGCAGGGGTGGCCGGACTTCAAGGAGCGGTTCGCCCGACTGCGGGAGTCGGTGCGGCTGATGCGTCAGCTGTGGACGAGGGACCGGGTCACCTTCGAGGGTGACTACTACCGCACGTCCGAGGCGACCATCTACGACCGGCCGGACACTCCGATCCCGGTCTACGTGGCTGCCGGGGGGCCCACGATGGCCAAGTACGCCGGTCGGATGGGCGACGGGATCATCGTTACGTCCGGCAAGGGCCGCGAGCTGTACGAGGACTCGCTGGTGCCGGCCATGCGCGAGGGGATGGCGTTGGCGCACAAGGAGCCAGGCAGCACCGACCAACTGCTGGAAGTGAAGATCTCCTACGACCGCGATCCCGAAAGAGCCCTGGAGAACACCCGGTTCTGGGCACCTCTTGCGTTGACCGCCGAGCAGAAACACTCGCTGTCCGATCCGATGGAGATGGAGCGGGCCGCCGACGCCCTGCCGATCGAGCAGATTGCCGGCCGGTGGATCGTCGCCTCCGACGTTCAAACCGTGCTGGACGGTATCGAGCCCTACCGAGCACTGGGTTTCGACCATCTCGTGGTGCATGCTCCGGGGGCGGACCAACGCCGCTTCCTGGACCAATTCGCCACCGACGTGATGCCGGCCCTGCGCGAACTGTGAATGGCCAGGAATGGGCAGCCGGGGAATGAGCGGCAGTGGGAGTCGGTTGTAGAAGGCGTCAGAGAGCGTCAGAACCGAAGGAGTAACACCCAGTGTTTGCACTGTCGGAAGCCCCGGCTCAGGAGAGCGGGCGCACGGGCGCCGCGCCCAGCGCCGGTCGCGTACCCACTCAGCAGATCTACACGGGTGCCCGGCGTCCCGGCGGTCTAAGCTGGCCGGTGATGACTGATAACGAAGCGGTGCTTCCGCAAGAACGAGTCAACACCGATGACGGTAATGTCGACGTGGCCACCGAGACCGCGGCCGAGCGGGCCCAGCGGTTCGAGCGGGACGCGATGCCCTATCTCGACCAGCTGTACAGCGCCGCGCTGCGCACCACGCGCAACCCGACCGATGCCGAAGACCTGGTGCAGGAGACCTTCGCCAAGGCCTACGCCGCATTCCACCAGTACAAGCCGGGTACAAACCTCAAGGCCTGGCTATACCGGATTCTGACGAACAGCTACATCAACACCTATCGCAAAAAGCAGCGTCAGCCCCTGCAGTCCGATGCCGCAGAAGTGCAGGACTACCAGTTGGCGCGGGCCGCATCGCACAACTCCACCGGCTTGCAGTCCGCCGAGACACAGGCGTTGGACCATCTGCCTGACTCGGACGTGAAGCGCGCACTGCAGGAGATCCCGGAGGACTTTCGGATGGCGGTCTACCTCGCCGATGTGGAGGGTTTCGCCTACAAGGAGATCGCCGAGATCATGCAGACCCCGATCGGCACGGTGATGTCCCGACTGCACCGTGGCCGCCGGTTGCTGCGGGAACTGCTGACCGACTACGCGCTCGAGCGGGGCTTCATCCGTGAGGAGGCGCGTTCATGAGTCATAAGTGTGATGACTACCTGAGCCAGCTCTACTCCTATTTGGACGGCGAGCTGAGCCGCGATGAATGCTCGCACCTCAAAGCGCATCTTGAGGACTGCCCGCCCTGCCTGCAGGAGTACGAGCGCGACGCGATCCTGAAGGCGTTGGTGCGCCGCTCGTGTGCCTGTGAGCAGGCACCGGCCACGCTTCGAGCGCAGATCCTCACTCAGATCACGACGGTGTCCTATACCGAGATCGGTGTCCGTCGGCCGATGGGCTGACATTCTTCCTCCCTGCAGACATCACGAGGCCCGCACCGATTCGGTGCGGGCCTCGTTGCGTCTCGACAGACTGAACTACTCAGGCGTTGGGCTTCTTGCCGTGGTTAGCGGACTTGCCCTTGCGGGAGCGGCGCTTGCGAGCTCGTTTGCTCATGATGTCCTCCAGGTGACGTACGGCCGCGCGAAGCGCAGGACCGTTGGTTGATGCCGTAACAGGGTAGCCCGCCCGGCAGCCGTTCGAATGCAGCCCCGACATGCGGACACCTGGTCTCGACGGAGTCTTTGACTGGTAAAGCAGGGGTAAATTGCGTCTTTTTTGAGTCAACGATGGCGAATTTTATAGACATGCAAATTGAATTATTTGATCATGGTAGCGACGGCCGATACATCAGGCGCTGTCACCCAGATTCTCAATTCAGGAGAGCCATCATGGACGCTGCAACGAACTCCACCGCCACTTTCGGCCGCTTCACCAGCGTCGGCGTCGACGGCTTCATCGGCTGGAACCCCACCGGCCGCATCGTGAAGACCGACCCGGCCGACAGCTTCATCGGTTGGAACCCCACCGGCCGCTGAACATTCGCCTGGTCACTCACGGGCTCGCGGTGCGTAGCTAACTGAACTGCGGTGCCGCCGGGTTGTTTGAGTAATCTGTGAATTGTGATGCGACGTTCACGTTTGGGATTGTCCTCTGCGCAGTTAACCTTCATCGTGGCGCTGGTGACGACGGCAATCGCGGCCACCGTCGGGGCAATCGTCGCATCGGCAGCGGTCATCAGATCTCCGCCGCTCGTGCCGACCGTCTGTCTGGCATTGCTCGGACTCCTCGCGCAGTCAAACTACGGTAACTTGCGCCACGCTAGGACGCTGTCGCTGACAACAATTGCGATCCTAGCGGCGCTTCCCCTTGCGGGGCTGTTCGGCAGCGTAATAGTGGCATTCTGCAGTGCGGCGTTGGCTCCGCAGCGGGTTCCGATGTCGGTGCGATTGTTCAATACCGCGACCATCACGCTGTGCGCCGTGAGCGGCGCATTCGGATACGCACTGTTCTCCGGTACCTCCCCGATACCGGCGACTGCAAGTGCCAACTCGATGATCGTCCACGTACTTGTTCCGCTGATCGTGGCGATGGTCTTGAACTTCGCCGTCAACGTGATCTGTGTCGCCGTCATGGTGTCGCTTGCCTCCGGTCAGCCGCTGGATCTTTCGCTGTACGAAGTGGCGGCAAACGTGTGGACGCTTTACCCGGCGTATGCCGTCATCGCCTTCGTCTTCGCGGTGCTGTGGGCCCCCATCAAGTTGGGACCGGTCAGCTTCCTACCGATCGTCGCGCCGTTGCTGATCGCGCAGTGGTCCATCGGGCTGCGGGCGCAGGAGTACGAAGCGCACTTACGAACTATTGAGACCCTGGTTGCAGCCGGGCAGGCAGGCCAGCCGATGCTGCGCGGGCGCAGCGTCTGGGTCGAGGCGGTCGCCCGCGAGATCGGGGTGGCGTTGCGGCTGCCGCCTGCTGCCATGCGGTCCCTGCAACACGCAGCACTACTGCATGACATCGGTCTGGTGGCCCCCGCCTCCCGCAGCCCGGGCATCCATCTGACCGGTGCCGAGCGCGAGTGGATCCTCGCGCACCCGCGACAAGGTATGCGGATGCTGGACGGGATCGACTTCCTCGCCGAATCGCGTAGCGCCGCGGAGCACCATCATGAGCGTTGGGACGGTCGCGGATACCCGGATGGGTTGCGGGAGCAACAGATCCCACAGTTGGCCTTAATCCTCAGCGTGGCCGACGCTTACTGCGCGTTGCTGCTTGCCGACGCTGGCCGAGCGGACGCTGATGTCACCGGGGTCGGTTTCGCGAAGATCGCGGAACGCAGCCTTGCGGCGGTGGAGGCCGGGGCTTACACGCAATTCGACCCGGCTGTTGTCGATGCGTTGCGGCGCGCCCACGAGCGGGTCATCCACGGGTGTAGCGCCTTGGTGATCGGGGATCCGCCACAGCCGATGGTCGGGGTTGATCCGCATCTTCCCTGGGTGTCGGAAATGTTCGCTGATGGACTGCAGGTAGCTGATGACCACTCCTGATGACGTACTGCGCCGGTGGTCCGGGCGGCTCGTGGTGGCGTCATCGTTGGTGTGCCTGGCGCTGGCTCTGTTGATCGTCGTCCACGATCTGAGCAATGGCCGGCGAATGGGCTCCTGGGACGCGATGGTCTTCCTCATCCTGGCGGTCGCGATCGGGGCTGCGGCCGCGTTTCCGGTCCGGATCGGCGAGTTCGCCGCCGTGACGCCGCTCGCAACGGCGTTTTCGGTGGTGGTGGCCTTGGTACCCGCCACGGCTGCCGGCACCGGCTTGCCGTCGCAGACATCGGCGGCCATCCTGGCTGCCGGTGCCGGCTACGCCCTGGGCGGCGGATTGCGTCGGGTCAGGAAGCAAGGCGCGGTGCGGCCCCTCGACCTCGCGCTGCATGTGCTGACCGTTTCTGCGATCTCCGTGGTCTACCGGTGGCTGCCCATCTGGAACGGGGTTTCCGGCCTTGTGATGGCCCGGGAAGTGGCGTCCCAGCGATGGATGGGGGTGATGGCCGGGTGCATCGCGCTTCCACTGACCTTCGAGGTGGTGATGCTCGGATTCTTCACTGCCCCCGTCCTCGCACGGCCGACCTTCATTCGATCGGCGCTGCGGGTACTGGGCCCTATCTACGTGGCAGCGGCCTCGACGGGTCTGGCAATTGCGATTGCGCTACCGACCTTGTCGTTGTGGGCGATCCCGTTGATTTCGCTGCCTCTGATGCTGGCCCGCTCGGGGCTCCAGCGAGGGTATGTGATGCGCGCCGAACGGCGGGAGACCATTGCAGCACTTGCGACGATGACCGACGTCGCCGGCTTCACCTGTGCCGGACATTCGACGCGGGTGGCGTCGTTGGCCCGCCGAGTGGGTGAGTCGCTCGGGCTGTCGGACAACGACCTGGCCGTCCTGGAGGATGCCGCCCTGCTGCACGACATCGGTCAGGTCTCCCTGGATACCCCGATCCCAGGTGGAGCAACCATCGAAGCTGCCCCACGCGACCAGGAGGAGCTGGCTCGCGAAGGTGGCAGCATCGTGCGGCGAAGCGGAGTCCTCGACGAGGTCGCCGTGATCATCGAGGCCCAGGCCGTGCCGTACCGGCGAGTGCGCGAACTCGGTGAAGACGTGCCCCTCGCAGCTCGGATCATCAAGGTGTGCAACGCATTCGACGATCTCACCGGTGCGGCTGGGCAGCCCACTGACCTTGCGCTGGAGCGCCTGTCCCTGGGGCTCGGCTACGAGTACGACCCGGCCGTCGTAGCCGCTCTACGACAGCATTCGCCCGCTACCGGCTGACGGGAAGCGCACGCTGCGCCCGCAGCGCCTGAAGATCCGCACTGCAACGATGCTCCAGCTCGACGAGCTCAGCGAGGGAGTCCTCGATATCCCGACGGCGCGCCTCGAGATCACTGCGTCGTTCGTGGATCTGCCCCAACAGGTAATTCAACTGCCCGACCCTGCCCGGTTGTTCGTCGTACATGTCGACGATCTTGCGGATTTCTTCCAGCGCGAAGCCGAGTCGTCGACCACGCAGGATCAACGCCAACCGGGTGCGGTCGCGCCTCGTGAAGGCCCGTGCCGTGCCGCGTCTTTCGGGGCTCAGCAGGCCCAGTTCCTCATAGTGGCGCAGCGTACGGTGCGTGACGTCGTACTCGGTGGCGAGCTGCGCGATCGTCCAGGTGCGGTCGCGAGTTGTCATGCGGCCGAGCATGCTTTACGTTGACGTCAACGTCAAGTGAAAGGTTCATCGATGTTCGAGCTCTCCAAGGACCACGACGACTTCCGTCATTCAGTGCGTGACTTCGCGGCTGACAAGGTCGCACCGCACGTGGCGCAATGGGATCGGGACCATTACTTCCCCTCCGATCTGATGCCGCAGATGGGCGAATTCGGCCTCTTCGGGCTCGTCGTCCCGGAGGAGTACGGCGGCTCGGGGCTGGAGTACGGCGGCTTCACCTACCTGTGCCTCGCCATCGAAGAGCTCGGCCGCGTCGACCAGTCGATCGGCATCACGCTCTCGGCTGGGGTGGGTCTGGGTATCAACCCGATCCTCAGCTACGGCACCGACGAGCAGAAGCAGCAGTTCCTGCCCGACCTGGTCGCCGGACGGACATTGGCCGGGTTCGGACTGACCGAGCCGGACGCCGGCTCGGACGCCGGCGCGACCCGTACCAAGGCCGACCTGGCCGACGGTAACTGGACCATCAACGGTGCCAAGGCGTTCATCACCAACTCCGGCACCGACCGTACGTCGGTGGTCACCGTCACCACGCGCACCGGCACCGACGACCGGGGCCGCCCGGAGATCAGCGCCATCATGGTCCCGTCCGGTACGCCCGGCTTCACTGCCGAGTCGCCGTACGACAAGCTCGGTTGGCACATCTCCGATACCCACGGGTTGTCCTTCGCCGACTGCGTCGTGCCGGAGGCAAACCTGCTGGGGCAGCGCGGACAGGGCTTCAAACAGTTCCTGAAGATTTTGGACGACGGTCGGATCGCCATCTCGGCCCTCGCCCTCGGTTGCGCCCAGGCGTGCCTGGAGTTGGCTACCGACTACGCGAAGACCCGCACCAGCTTCGGTCGGCCCATCGGGGTCAACCAGGGGGTCTCCTTCCAGCTGGCGGATCTCGCCACCTCCGTGGAGGCGGCGCGCCTGCTGACCTACAAGGCGGCGTGGCTCAAGGACGAGCAGGAAGCCGGTCGCCGCGGGGTGGCGGACGTCAAGCAGGCCGCCGCCATCGCCAAGCTCTATTCCACCGAGGCTGCAGTGGCCGCGACCCGGATCGCGACCCAGATCTTCGGTGGCAACGGCTTCATGGAGGAGTATCCGGTGGCCCGGTTCTACCGGGACGCGAAGATTCTGGAGATCGGCGAAGGGACGTCCGAGGTGCAGCGGATGGTGATCGCGCGCGGTCTGGGACTGCCCGCATGACCCGGGCGTCCGGACCCACGCACCCGACCGATCCGCGTGTCCAGGACGCTCGCGACCGGTTGCATGCGGCACACGACGCCTCCGCGCAACCACCCGCGGCTGCGCGTGCAAAGCTGGATCGACAGTCCAAGCTATATGTCCGCGAGCGCATTTCGTTACTCTTCGATGAAGGCTCGTTCATCGAAGACGGCCGGTACGCCAACTCCACTGCACCGGGTCTACCCGCCGACGGCGTGGTGACCGGTCGGGGCACTGTGGACGGTCGTCCGGCGATCGTCGTCGCGAACGACCCGACGGTCAAGGCCGGTTCGTGGGGCGCGCGAACGGTCGAGAAGATCGTCCGCGCGACCGAGTCGGCATTGCGCGAGGAACTGCCGATCTTCTGGTTCGTGGACTCCGCGGGCGCGCGCATCACCGATCAGGTGCAACTCTTCCCGGGCCGTCGTGGAGCTGGTCGGATCTTCCACAACCAGGTCGCGTTGTCCGGCCGGGTCCCGCAGATCTGCTGCCTCTTCGGTCCATCGGCTGCCGGCGGAGCGTACATCCCGAGCTTCACGGACGTACTGATCATGGTCGAGGGCAACGCCTCGATGTACCTGGGCAGCCCGCGGATGGCCGAGATGGTGGTGGGGGAGCGGGTGTCCTTGGAGGAGATGGGCGGCGCGCGGATGCACTGCACGGTCAGCGGTGTCGGTGACCTGCTGGTGGCAGACGATCCCGAGGCCATCGACCTCGCAAAGCTCTATTTCTCGTACATGCCCACCACCTGGCGCGACGAGCCCCCGACGTACGACCCGGAGGCACCTGCAACGCTGCTGGATGCCGACACGGTCCCTGAGGTCGAGAGCCAACCGTTCGATATCCACGACGTCATCGATGGACTGGTCGATGACGATTCCTTCTTCGAGATCAAGCCTCTTTTCGCGCCTGAACTGGTCATCGGCTTCGGTCGAATGGACGGGCGCAGTGTGGGCTTCGTGGCCAACAACTCCGCGGTCAAGGGCGGCGTGCTGTTCACCGACAGCGCCGACAAAGCCACTCGTTTCATCTGGACCTGCGACGCCTACTCGATCCCGCTTGTCTACCTGGCCGACGTGCCCGGTTTCATGATCGGCTCCGAGGTCGAGCGCGGTGGCATCATCCGACATGGCGCAAAAATGGTGGCGGCTGTGTCAGAGGCAACCGTGCCCCAGATCTGTGTGGTCGTGCGCAAGGCCTACGGCGCAGGGCTGTATGCGATGGGCGGGCCGGGTTTCGGTCCGGATGCCACGCTGGCGCTGCCAACTGCTCGGATTGCCGTGATGGGTCCCGAAGCAGCGATCAACGCGGTCTACGCGGGGAAGATCGCAGCGATCGAGGATGCGGAAGAACGCGAGGAGTTCGTTCGCGTCAAGCGCGAGGAGTACCTGGAGGACGTCGACATCCAGCGGCTTGCAGCGGATCTGGTGGTGGACGGCGTGATCGAGGCCGAAGACCTGCGCGCAGAGTTACTGGGGCGACTGCGATACGCGGCGCGCCGAGACCGGTCGTTCACGCAGCGGCGCCGCGCGATTCCGCCGGTCTAGCCGTTGACGAGTGGGGATGCGGTCCAGAGGTCATGCCACGCGACGTTGATCTGGGCCAGGAGTTCGCGCAGCGTGGTGAGGCTGACTCCGACGACGTTGTGAAAGTCGCCCTCTATTGCTGTGACGTATGCGCCGCCGAGCCCGTCGACGGTGAATCCACCTGCCACCCAGAGTGGTTCGCCGGTCGCGACGTACGCCTCGATCTCGGCGTCGCTCAGGTCGGCGAAATGTACGACGGTCGAGCAGGTCACCCCGAATGTTGCGCCGGTGGAGTCCTCGCGGTCGTCGATGAGCCAATGGCCGGTGTGCAGTACTCCGGCGCGGCCCCGCATGTCCTTCCATCGGGTGATCGCAGTCGCGGCGTCTTCGGGTTTGCCGTAGTCCCTGCCGTCCAGTTCGAGCACTGAATCGCAGCCCAGAACCAGTGCATCGCCGGCATCCTGTCGGCCGGTCACGTCCTCGCACTTGGCGCGGGCAAGCAGGAGCGCGACATCGGCGGGTTCCAGTTCGGGGTACGCCGAGCGGGCCTTCTGCACCACCGCCGGTTCATCGACGTCGGAGACCACGACGCGTGGCTCGATGCCCGCGGAGCGCAGCGTTGCGAGTCGTGCGGGGGAGGCAGAAGCGAGAACAAGTTGCACAGAAGGACCCTACGTCCGGCGACAGCACACGTGACGCAGCCCTCCGAGATGTCGGTTTCGGAGGGTGTCTGCCGGGTATGACCCTCCGAACGTGACATCTCGACGAAGCCTGTGGATGACGCCCGCGGGTGACGCACCGTTCCTGTCAGGCTCGCGCGATGGAACGACGTCCACTCCCTGCTGCGCTGGGCACCCATTTCTCCGTCGCGCAGGCCATGGGCGCAGGAATTCATCCCAAACGGCTGGACGCAGGCGACCTCACCGCGCCGTTCCGGGGGATGCGCGTCACGCAGGAACCCACAACGTATGCCGATCTTGCCGAGGCCGCTCTGGTCGTCATGCCGGGCGGGGCTCTCTTCAGCCACACCACCGCAGCCCGGTTGATGGGTGTCCCGTTGCCGATTGCTCTGGAGTCATCCGCTGGCCTGCATGTGACCGTGCCCAGGAAGGCTGCCCGCTGGCGGCACGAAGGTTTTGTCGAGCACCATGCTGACCGTGCCGGAACGACATGGTCGGGTTTGCCGCTGGTTGCCGTGGCGGACACCTGGGTCGACCTGGCGTCCATCCTGAGCGCGTCCGATCTGGTCGTCGCGGGTGACTTCCTGTTGCGCGCGCAGCTCTGCAGTTCAGATGACCTGCACGCGGCTGTTGCCGGTCGTCGGGGAGCAAGGGGTCTGCGTAGAACCAGCGATGCTCTTCCGCTGCTGCGCCACTCGAGCGCATCTCCGATGGAGACCCGTGCCCGGTTGGCGTTCGCCAGGTGGAAGCTACCGGAGCCCGAGTTGAACGTCGACATCCTCGATGCCCGAGGTGGCTGGATCGGCCGGGTCGACTTCCTGTGGCGCGCGGCGTGGGTCATCGGCGAGTACTACGGGGGCGTCCACGCAGCGTCGTGGACCAGTGACCTCAAGCGTGCTGCGCAGTTGGAGGACGCCGGCTACCGAGTCGTGGTGATGACATCGCGAGACCTCGGCCCTGGTGCGGCTGACCTGCGCGCACGGCTGCAGCGACTTCTCCGCAACTAACACCTACTCCACCCCTCCACCCCGGGCGCGAGATGTCAGTTTCGGAGGGTGTTTGCGGCCAAATACCCTCCAAAAGTGACATCTCGGGGTGTGAAAGATGGAGAAGCGCGGGGGTCAGCCGAGTTTGCTGTCCACGTAACACCAGCGCCAGGCCTCGCCGGGCTCGAAGGAGCGCATCACCGGGTGGCCGGTCTCCCGGAAGTGCTGGTCGGCGTGCATCCCCACCGATGAATCACAACATCCGACACGGCCGCAGGTCAGGCACAGCCGCAGGTGCACCGGGTCGGTGCCTTCCCGGGCGCAGTCCGGGCATCCTTCGGGGGTCAACGGATCCACTGCGACGGGCGCCGCGCGCAGGTGTTCGCAGCCGAAGGAGCGGGATTCAGGAGTCAGCAGGGTGTGCTCGCGGATGGTCTCGGAGCGTTCATCGCTATAGGTGATTGCCGACTCCTCCAGATCCAACGAGCGCATCACCTGCTCGAGTACTTCGTGATCCATCACCCCCTTGTCGCGGATCTTGAGCATCGTGGAGCGCTCGGCATCCAGCATCTGGGTCCGGATCCGCCGATAGGTGTGTGTGGGGGTCTCGGAGTCGGCGGCCTGCCCAGTACCCAGCCGTTCCCAGACCAGGTTGGCCCGTCGGTCACCGCCGCGTCGTAGCTGCTCCACGACCTCGTCCGGGAGCGTTTCTTTCGTGAGGATCTCGTCCAGTCTTTCCCGGCCTGCATCGACGGACGCCTGGACGAGCTGGGCCTGCTGTAACGCGTCCTCCCGTGGGTCGGGACCGTGCAGGTCGAGGCTGCGGGCCAGCGAACCGAGCGAAAATCCCTGCAGGGCCAGCGTGCCGATGGTGACGACCAGGGCGATGAAGATGATCGCGTCCCGTTCGGGGGTATTCGGTGCCAACAGCAGTGCAGCGGCGATGGTCACCACGCCACGCATCCCGGCCCAGGATGCGACGACCGCCTCGCGGGGGGTGATCGGATCCTGCTGGAAATGCACGAAACGGCTCAAGACCTGCCAGAACCCGAGGTACACCGGGCGCAGCGCGATGACCGTGACGAGCACCACGAGGCTGGTGAGCACCACCCTCCCGTCGCCGAGCTCGGAGTTTCGGACGCCGTCGATGATCGAGCGGGCCTGCACCCCGATGAGCAGGAAGACCGTGTTCTCGAGCAGGAAGGTGACCGTCGACCAGTTGATCCGCTCGGCAACCCGCGACTGCGGTGTCTGGATCAGATGTGCGTCGTGAGCAAGTAGCAGCCCAGCGACGACCACGGCGATGACACCCGACGAGTGCAGTTCCTCCGCCGGTAGGTAGGCGATCCACGGGGAGATGAAAGAGATGGCGACGCTGGTCACCGTGTCCTGAACCCGACCCCGCACGAAGGCAATCAGCTTGAACGCGACGAATCCGATGGCGCCGCCACCCAAGGAGGCAAGGGCGACGTTGCCGCTGATGCCGTACCACGTGATGGAGCCGGTCGCGATGATGGTCTTGGCGGTGGTGACCGTGACGAGTGCGGTGGCGTCGTTGAGCAGCGATTCGCCCTCCAGGATCAGCACCACCCGTCGTGGCAACCCGATCTTTCGCGCTATCGCCGTGGCGGCCACGGCATCGGGTGGCGCCACGATGGCACCGAGCGCGACCGCGACGGCGAACGGCACCTCCAACAACTTCCAGGCGACCAGCGCCACCCCGAACGCGGTGAACAGCACCAGGAGAACCGACAGCCCGAGTATCTGGCGCTTGTCCCGGGCGATGTCCACGACGGAGGTGGTCGATGCCGCTGCGAAGAGTAACGGCGGCAGGAAACCGAGCAGAATGACGTCGGGTTCCAGCCGGATAGCGGCAACCCCGGGCAGGTAGGAGTACGCCGCTCCCACCGCGACGAGCAGCAGAGGCGCCGAGATGTTCACGCGCCGGGCCAGAGAGGCAATCACAACGACCGTCGCGGCAATGAAGAAAACCGAGATTGCTACGTGCACCGCGACAGTGTGTCAGGCCGGCGCCCCATCTCGGGCGGGCGTTTCAGCCGGTGGTGCGCGCTACTTCCGGTCCGCCGAGATCACCGAGCACTGCTTGGCGCAGAGTGTCCAGACCGACGCCACCGATGTCCAGCGCTCGGCGGTGGAACGCCTTGAGGTCGAACGCCGCTCCGTCGCGGTGGCGTGCCTCATCGCGTAGCTCGAGCCAGATCCGCTCTCCGATCTTGTACGACGGTGCCTGTCCCGGCCAGCCGAGGTAGCGATCCAACTCGAACCGTAGGAACCCGTCGTCCATATCGCAGTGTGATTTGAGGAAGGTCCAGGCCTTCTCGTACGTCCACTCGCCGCCGCCCACCTCGGCTGGTGCCTCGAACCCGCAGTGCACCCCGATGTCCAGAACGACCCGGGCAGCGCGCATCGACTGACCGTCGTACATCCCCATCAGGTTGCCTGGATCGTCCAGATAACCCAGCTCCTGCATCAGTCGCTCCGCGTACAACGCCCAGCCCTCTCCGTGCCCGGAGGTCCAGGCATCCGTGCGACGCCAGGAGTTCAGCAGCCCTGAGCGCACCATCGTCTGCGCGACCTGTAGGTGGTGGCCGGGTACGCCCTCGTGGTAGACGGTCGTGAGTTCACGCCAGGTCCCGAACTGTTCGACGCCTTTCGGAACCGACCACCACATGCGGCCCGGCCGCGAGAAGTCCTCGCTCGGCCCGGTGTAATAGATGCCGCCGGACTGCGTGGGCGCGATCATGCATTCGATGCGCTGGACCTGCTGCGGGATGTCGAAGTGACTGGCACCGAGCTCGGAGATCGCCTGGTCGGCCTTCTCCTGCATCCACCGCTGCAGTGCGTCCGTGCCGTGCAACTGGTAGGCCGGATCGGCCTCCAGCACAGCCATCGCCTCTTTCACCCCCGCGCCGGGCTGAATCTGCTCGGCCACCTTGCGCATCTCACCGGTGATCCGGGCCAGCTCCTGCTGGCCCCACGCATAGGTCTCTTCCAGATCCACTGTGGTGCCGAGGAATTCGCGTGAATACAGCGGGTATATCTCCCGACCGCACGCGTCGGCTTCGGGTGCCTTGGGCAGAATCTCATCGTGCAGTCGGTCGCCGGCTGCCGCGTAGGCCGCCGCTGCAACCTCGATCTGTCCGGCAATGGCTGGGTGCTGGCCCGCAAACGAGCGGAAATAGCCGTCGTCGGCCGTGTGGTCCCGGGTCTGCTGGATACAGGCGAGGACCTGACGCTGCGGGGCCACGAGGCCACGGCCGGCCGCCTCGTGCAGCGACTCGAACCACTGGTCGAGGGCTTGCGGGATGGCGGCCATCCGGCTGCCGATCGTCGAAACTGCCTCTGTATCAGCGGTATTCATCAGATCAAAGATGTCCCGCACGTCCTGCAGCGGGGACGCGATCACGTTCAGCGACATCAGCGTCGTTCCTGCCTCGAACGCTTCCACCTGCAACCCGAGCCGCTCGGTCATCGCACTGATCGTGACCTGATCGACGTCGTCCGCTGCGGTTGCCTCAGAAAGGCGGCCCAGCGTGTCGCGGGCCAGGTCCGCACGGGCCTGCAAACCGGCCGGCGAGAAGTCGTCCAGGCGGTCGTCCTGCCCGGGGACGCCGAGCGTTGTTGCCGTAATCGGGCTGAGAGCGATCGAAGCGTCGTGGTACCTCTCGGCAATCGCGTCGACGGGGGTGGTTGGGCGGTCCGGCATCTGTTCGGTCACCTGCCCGACGTTACCCCGGGTGCTGCGCTCGCACTCGACTCATCTGCGGGGCAACGACGATCCCTTCCAACCGGTCCGGCTGCGTCCTGTCCAGCGCGACGCGGGTGATTCAGGCGTTGTGCTGGATCCGCCGACCGCAGCGAGAACGGCCACGATCGCAGCTACCTCTTCCGGTGTCGCGGAGGCCGAAATCACCCGCAGCGTCGGAGTCTGAGCAGTCTTGGCCGTGGGTGATGGATCGCTCACAGCGGGATGTTCCCGTGCTTCTTGGGCGGCAGGGTCTCGCGCTTGGTGCGTAGCGTACGCAACGCACGGACGACGTAACTGCGGGTGTAACTGGGCGGGATCACCGAGTCGACGTAGCCACGTTCGGCAGCCAGATAAGGATTCGCGAGCGCGTCCTCGTACTGGGTGATCAACTCCTGGCGCTTGGCTTCCACCGCACCCGGATCTTCCGGATTGGCCTCAGCCACTGCTTTGATCTGTTTGCGGTAGAGAATGTTGGCAGCGCCCTGTGCCCCCATTACGGCGATCTGCGCGGTCGGCCAGGCGAGGTTCATATCGGCGCCCAGGTGCTTGGAACCCATCACGTCGTACGCGCCGCCGTAGGCCTTCCGGGTGATGACCGTGACCAGTGGCACCGTGGCCTCGGCATACGCGAAGAGCAGCTTCGCACCGCGGCGGATGATTCCGCCCCACTCCTGGTCGGTGCCGGGCAGAAAACCGGGCACGTCCACAAAGGTCAGGACCGGCACGTTGAATGCATCACACGTGCGGACGAACCGGGCCGCTTTCTCCGATGAGTTGATGTCGAGGGTGCCGGCCAACTGCATCGGCTGGTTGGCCACAACTCCGACGGGGTAGCCCTCGACGCGTCCGAAGCCGGTGAGAATGTTGGGTGCGAACAACGCGGAGGTCTCCAGGAATTCGGCGTCGTCCAGGATGTGCTCGATGACCGTGTGCATGTCGTAGGGCATGTTTGCCGAGTCGGGTATCAGCGTATCCAGCTCGCGGTCGTAGTCGCTGATCGCCAGATCCGGCTCGGCATCGAACACCACCGGTTCGTCCATGTTGTTGGACGGCAGATAGGACAACAGCTCCTTTGCGTAGGAGATCGCGTCCTCCTCGTCGCTGGCCATGTAGTGCGCCACCCCGGAACGGGTGTTGTGCGAGCGCGCCCCGCCGAGCTCCTCCATGCCGACGTCCTCACCGGTAACGGTTTTGATGACGTCCGGGCCGGTAACGAACATGTGCGAGGTCTGATCGACCATGATCGTGAAGTCGGTGATGGCGGGGGAGTAGACCGCGCCGCCTGCGCATGGGCCCATGACCAGCGAGATCTGCGGGATGACTCCGGAGGCATGCACGTTGCGCCGAAAGATCTCCGCGTAGAGACCGAGCGCTACGACGCCTTCCTGGATGCGGGCGCCGCCGGAGTCGTTGATGCCTACGACGGGGGCCCCGATCTTGGCCGCGAGGTCCATGACCTTCACGATCTTTTCCCCGAAGACCTCTCCGAGTGAGCCGCCGAAGACCGTGAAGTCCTGGGAGAAAACACAGACCGGACGGCCGTCGACGGTGCCGTAGCCGGTAACGACGCCATCGCCGTAGGGGCGGTTCTTGTCCTGCCCGAAACTTGTGGAGCGGTGCCGCGCCAACTCGTCCAGCTCGATGAACGAGCCCTCGTCCATCAGGAGGTCGATGCGCTCGCGAGCGGTCAGCTTGCCCTTGGCGTGCTGTTTCTGCACTGCGCGTGCTGAGCCGGCGTGGACGGCTTCCTCGTTGCGTAGGTGCAGATCGGCGAGTCGGCCCGCCGTCGTGTGCAGGTCTACATCAACTGCAGGTGATTCTTTTCCGATGGGGGCGGCATCGCTCATGTGGCCAGACTCTAGCCTTGTCATCGTGAGAGACCGCCTGCGACCGGAGTTGCTGAACGACGCGCTCGCCGCGACGGTCTGGCGCGACGTCGAGGTGCGCGACCAAGTGGTGTCCACCAACGACGTCCTGATGGCCGACCCGAGAATCTGGCGGGTCGTCACCGCGGACCATCAGACCAGCGGCCGGGGCCGGCTGGATCGCCGGTGGGAAGCTCCTGCCGGGACGTCGATCGCCTTGTCGGTGAGTCTGCCGCTACCGACGCAACAGTCGCGGTGGGGGTGGGTTCCGCTGCTGACGGGGCTGGCCGTACGACGTGCCGTCGCCGATCTCGCCGCAGTACCACTCGGCTTGAAATGGCCCAACGATGTTCTTGCGAAACCCGGCGTTCTTGCGAAACCCGGCGGCAACGGTGACGACGAGGGCGGGCAACCCTGGCACAAGGTGGCCGGGGTGCTGTGCTCGGTGGCGGCCGGCGTCAATCCTGTCGTGGTGATCGGCATCGGTCTCAATGTGCACCAGACACAGCACGAGCTACCCACCGAACAGTCGACATCCCTGGCGTTGTGTGGCGTCGAGGTGGCGCGCGAAGAACTCATCCTCGCGATACTTCGCGAGCTGGTGGTGGTGCAACGCGTCTGGGCCACAGCGCAGTCCGACGATGATTACCGTGCTGCCTGCGTGACCATCGGCCAGCAGGTGCAGTTGCAGACGCCCGAGGGGACGATCGCTGGGGAAGCGGTCGGGGTGGATGCGTCGGGGCGCATCCTCATCTCGCATGCCAATCGGACCGATGCCTACTCCGTGGGCGACGTGGTGCACGTGCGAGCCAGCGAACCGCCGGTCTCGCGCGTGGTCACTGCGCAGCGCGTCGCGGCAGATGACGCCGCCGAGTTCGTGGACAAGATCGACGAGCAACTGATGGGTCATCCTCGGACGATGCGGCGCGGCGACATCTCTGAGGCCTCAGGGATTCCCGCGGAGGTCAGCGCACAGATCTGGCGCTCGCTGGGATTCGTTCGCGCGCGCGGTGACGAGTTGTTCTTCGGACAGGCCGATATCGAGGCGCTGCGGTTGTTCGATGATCTGATCCGCGAAGGTGTCATCGACCTGACCACTGCCTTCGGACTGGCTCGCGCAGTAGGTCGTTCGACGGACCGGATGGCCATGTGGTCACTGCAGTTGATCGCCGACCTGGTCAGTGAGGATCGGGGCGGTCTGGACCGGGAGACCGCCAAGCGCACCGCGGCGTTGACGGTCGACCTCGCCGGGCGGCTGTCCCCGCTGGTGGACTATGTGTGGCGCCGCAACCTGTCAATCGCAATATCGCGGATGATCGCCGATTCCGAACCTGAATCCCAGGTCGGCATCGTGCGTACCGTCGGGTTCGCCGATCTGGTCAACTTCACCAACCTCGTGCGACGGCTGACCGAGCGTGAACTGGCGCAGCTGGTGCTGCGGTTCGAATCGGTGGCCTCCGATGTGATCGGCGCAGGCGGCGGGGCAGTGGTCAAGACTGTCGGAGACGAGGTGCTCTTCACGCATACCTCCGTTCAAGGCGCCGTCGATATCGCCTTCGCGCTGCGGGAAGCTGCCGAAGCCGACGAACTGGTGCCCCGGATGCGGGTCGGTCTGGCGCGCGGACGGGTTCTGGCGCGACTCGGCGACGTATTCGGCACGACGGTGAACCGGGCCAGCAGGCTTACAGTGGCTGCAAAACCGGGCCGCATCCTGGTCGACGCAGATGTCGTCAAGGGGCTGGATCCGGCGGCGGGCGTGCATGCCCGTCGACGTAAACGTGTCGAACTCGCCGGCATTGGACCGATCGATACCTGGGTGCTCGAGCGCGGCCCAACCGAACCCGACCCGCGGCCATAGGAGCTTGTCATGACAAAAGTGCTGCTTGCAGAGGACGATTCCACGATCTCTGAACCCCTGACCCGGGCGTTGCGCCGCGAGGGGTACGACGTGAGCGTGCGGGCCGATGGCGTCGCTGCGCTGGCCGCTGCGAGCGAGAGCCCGGACCTGGTGATCCTGGATCTGGGGCTGCCGCGGATGGACGGTCTCGAGGTGTGCCGACGGATCCGGGCCGAGGGCAACACGGTGCCGGTGTTGATCCTGACGGCCCGGGCCGACGAAGTGGACATGGTGGTCGGTCTGGACGCGGGTGCCGACGACTACGTCGCAAAGCCGTTCAGGCTCGCGGAACTGATGGCTCGTGCGCGTGCCCTTCTTCGCAGGACCACCTCCGACGAGGTCGGCGAGGGCCACGACTCGCGTGTGCGGGTTGATATCGCCAGTCGCCGCGCGTTCACCGGTGATCGCGAAGTACATCTGACGGCGAAGGAATTCGATCTGCTCCGGGTGCTCGTGCGTGAGGGGGGCAAAGTCGTCTCCCGCGAGGAGTTGATGCGCGAGGTGTGGCACACCGTGTGGGTGGGCTCGACCAAGACCCTTGACATGCATGTATCCGTGCTACGCCGAAAGTTGGGGGACGACGCAGCCGATCCGCGGTACATCAGCACGGTGCGTGGGGTGGGTTTCCGCTTCGAGGTCAACGACGGTGACGCGTAGGTGACGCTGCGAGGTCGGCTCACGCTCGTCCTGGGTGCGGCACTGCTGACGCCGCTGCTCTGCCTGGCGGTGCTCGGGGTGCTGCTGCGACCGTCCTGGCGGATAGCGGCGGTGGTGACCGCCGTTGCGGTGGTGTCCGGAGGGCTCGCGGTCTTCATCGGCGCGCGGCGTATCGGTGCGGTGGTCGATCCGGTACGCGAACTGGCGGATCGAGCCGATCAGCTGGCTGCGGGAACGGTCAACGTGGCGCCGTTGCGCACCGGCATCGACGAGGTCGATCGGATATCGGCGTTCTACGAGTCCAGATCCGCAGAACAGGCGCGGCTGCTGGCTTCCGAGCGTGATTTTGCCTCCGATGCCAGTCACCAGTTGCGCACCCCGCTGACCGCACTGCTGATGCGGCTGGAGGAAATCGTCGTGGCCGAGGACCTCGATACGACCAGGGACGAAGCACAGGTGGCGATAGCTCAGGTCGAACGCCTGACGAAGGTGGTCGAGGAACTGCTCGCCCGTTCCAGGGGTAGCGTCGACCTACCGTCCGACATCTCGCTGGACTCGGTGATTGCGGCGTTGCAGACGGAGTGGCAGCCTGCATTCGAGACGGCACGCCGCAGTGTGCTGGTAAGTGGTGAGCGAGGTCTGTACGTGGTCGCCACCCGCAGCGGACTGTCCCAGATCCTCGCGACCCTGTTGGAGAATGCGCTGATCCACGGCGAGGGGACGGTGGAGATCCTCGCGAGAAGGAGCGGTCCCTCCGTGATCGTGCAGACCAGTGACGGCGGACCGGGCGTGGACGTCAACCTCGCGCCGCATATCTTCGAGCGACGGGTCAGCTCGGGCGGGACCGGCCTCGGACTTGCTCTGGCCCGTGACCTCGCGGAGACGATCGGCGGTCGCCTGGAGCTGCGGAGCGCCCAGCCCGCGGTGTTCGCCCTGTTCCTGTCCTCGGCGTCAGGCTGAGCCGGTGACGTCCGGTTCGTTCGTGAAGACGAATCGGCGGTAGGTCCAGAAGCGGAAGAGGGTGCCGAGCCCGATACCGACGAACGCCGCGAAGTTCAGCGCGAGCGCACCCTTGGCGTTGAACGCGTAGTGCGCCAGTGCGACCGTTGCCGCTGACAGCGCCAGCGCGATGGCGTTGACGATGAAGAAGAGTGCTACCTCGTGGTGCACGGGACGATTGCGGCGGTGCCGGAAGGTCCAGTACCGGTTGCCGACCCACGCGACGACGGTCGCGACTCCGCCGCTGATCAATTTTGCCGTGGTGACCTTGTGGTCCAGCGGCCCGGCCACCAGCAGGTTGAATCCACCGAGGTCGATGACGAAGGACACCAGTCCGACGAGTCCGAACTTGGCAAGCTCCAGCCACAGTCGATCAAAGGTTGTCCGAAGGGATGCCAGCACCCGAGGAGAGTACGGCGTGCAACTGAGGGTCAGTAGCATGTGTCCGTGCATCGCCCCCCTCGCGCCCCCGGCGGTTTCCCAGTGGTCGGCATCGTGGGGGCAGGTCAACTTGCCCGTATGTGTGTCGGCCCCGCCGTCGAACTCGGCATCACGCTCAGCGTCCTGTCCGAATCGCAGAATGATGCGGCGGCGCTCGCGATCGGGTCGGTGTTTCTCGGCGCCGCAGACGACATCGACGCGGTCCGGGAGTTCGCTGCAGGATGCGACGTGGTCACCTTTGATCACGAGCAGGTACCGCAGGAAGTGCTGGCGGCGCTGGTCGCCGACGGTGTCGTCGTCCATCCGGGACCGCAGGCCCTGATCTTCGCCCAGGACAAACTGGCCATGCGAGCACGCCTGACCGAACTCGGTGTTCCATGCCCGGTCTGGGCGCAGGTCGATGACGTCGAAGCGCTTGCTGCGTTCGGCGACAGGCACGGCTGGCCCGTCGTGCTCAAGACCCCGCGCGGCGGGTATGACGGCAAAGGTGTGCGGGTCGTCCACGCGGCCTCCGATGCGGCCGACTGGTTTGCGCACGGAGACCCGTTGCTCGCCGAAGAAAAGGTGGACTTCGTCCGGGAACTAGCCGTCTTGGTAGCGCGTAGCCCATCCGGTCAGGCATCGGTCTGGCCGATCGTGCATACCGTGCAGACCGACGGAATCTGCACCAGCGTCATTGCTCCAGCGGCCGATCTGCCCGACGATCTTGCGGGCGAGCTCGCATATGTCGGCCTCCAGATAGCCGGCCAGCTACAGGTCACCGGAGTGATGGCCGTCGAGATCTTCCAGCTCGCTCCCGGTGATGAGCACGCGTACGTCGTCAACGAGCTCGCGATGCGCCCGCACAACAGCGGGCACTGGACTCAGGACGGTAGCGTCACCAGCCAGTTCGAGCAGCACCTGCGTGCGGTGCTGGACCTGCCCCTCGGCGACGTGGCACCGAGGTCGACGTGGACCGTCATGACCAACGTGCTCGGTGGCGACCCGCAGCAGTACGGCGAGCTCTACCCCACCTACCGGCACCTGATGGCGCGCGATCCCGGTCTTCGGGTGCACCTCTACGGCAAATCGGTGCGGCTCGGGCGCAAGATCGGCCACGTCAACACATTCGGTGATGATCTGGAACAGGTGGTGGCCCGCGGGCAGCATGCCGCCGACTACCTGCGGGGCGTGGTGCACGAATGAATGCTCAGGTCGGCCTCGTGATGGGCAGCGACTCGGATTGGCCGACGATGCGAGCTGCAGCGCAGGCACTTGCCGAGTTCGGGATCGGGTACGAAGCGGACGTCGTGTCCGCTCACCGGATGCCGCGCGAGATGATCGGCTACGGCGAACAGGCCGCAGATCGTGGGCTGCGGGTGATCATTGCGGGAGCGGGCGGCGCCGCGCATCTACCGGGCATGCTCGCCTCGGTCACCGCGCTACCGGTGATCGGTGTGCCGGTGCCGCTCGCGTACCTGGACGGGATGGATTCGCTGTTGTCCATAGTTCAGATGCCGGCCGGTGTGCCGGTAGCGACGGTCTCGATCGGCGGTGCCCGCAACGCCGGACTGCTCGCGGTGCGGATCCTCGCCAGCGGTGGTGACGAGCAGGCCGTTCGGTTGCGATCGGCCATGCAGGACTTCCAGGTCGCACTGCAAGAGGCAGCACATGCCAAGGGTGCTGCACTACGCGCCGAGGTGGCAGGTAGTACCGAGAAGTAGGGTGATGTCGTGAGCGGAAACAAGGACTTCGACCTCTTCAAGATCAACGAAGATCACGAGGCGCTGCGCGAAGCAGTTCGTGACATCGCAAACGACAAAATCGCGCCCTTCGCGGCAGAAGTCGACGCCGAGTCGCGTTTCCCGCACGAGGCATTGAAGGCTCTGGTGGCCTCCGATCTGCACGCGCCGCACATCGGCGAGGAGTACGGCGGCGCGGGTGCCGACGCGCTGGCCACCTGCATCGTGATCGAGGAGGTGGCCCGGGCCTGCGCGTCGTCCTCGCTGATCCCGGCCGTCAACAAGCTCGGCTCGATGCCGATCATTCTCGGAGCCGGCGATGAGCTGAAGAAGAAATATCTCCCACTGATCGCTTCCGGCGAGGCGATGATCTCTTATGGACTGTCCGAGCGGGAAGCCGGTTCGGATACCGCATCGATGCGGTGCAAGGCCATCGCCGACGGTGACTCATACGTATTGAACGGCCAGAAGTCGTGGATCACCAACGCCGGTGAGTCCCAGCTCTACACTGTGCTCGCCGTGACCGACCCGGACGGTGAACGCGGTCGGAATATCTCCGCCTTCGTGGTGGAGAAGGGCGACGAGGGCTTCGACTTCGGCGCCAAGGAGCGAAAGCTCGGCATCAAGGGTTCGCCGACTCGCGAACTGCACTTCGACGGCTGTCGTATCCCCGCCGACCGGATGATCGGTGAGCCGGGCGAAGGGCTGAAGATCGCGTTGCGCACCCTGGATCACACCCGCGTCACCATCGGTGCGCAGGCCGTCGGGATCGCCCAGGGCGCGCTGGACTACGCGCTCGGCTACGTCAAGGAGCGTCGGCAGTTCGGTAAGGCCATTGCCGAGTTCCAAGGGCTGCAGTTCATGCTCGCCGATATGGCGATGAAGTTGGAAGCCGCGCGGCAACTTGTCTACGTGGCAGCATCCAAATCCGAACGGTCCGACGCCGACCTGTCCTTCTTCGGTGCGGCCGCCAAGTGCTACGCCTCCGACGTCGCGATGGAGATCACGACCGATGCCGTGCAGTTGCTCGGTGGCGCCGGATACGTCCAGGATCACCCGGTGGAGCGGATGATGCGCGACGCGAAGATCACCCAGATCTATGAGGGCACCAACCAGATCCAGCGTGTTGTCATGGCGCGCCAGCTCCTCAAGCGCTAACTTTTTGTCGGTCGCCAGCCGCGATTTCTCAGGGCGGTGGCAACCTGTCCCAGCCCGGTGCCAGGTGGCCTCCTACCCGTCGGGGGTCAGGGAGCGACGTTGGGGGAGCGGTCGTTGTTGAGTGCGTCGAAGAGCGCTCGTGCCTTGGCCTTGTCCCACAGCACCGATGATCCGGCGGGCGTGGAGTAGTTCGCGTTGGCGATCGGTACCTGGACCGAATTGCCGCCGCCACTGATCTTCTTCAATGTCCAGAGGATGTTCAGCGCAGTCCAGGAGTGCATCCCGTTCTCCACTGCAAGTCCCTGCGCACCGGATTCGCCGATGTTCTTCAGCCGCCACGGGACGAGCAGGTTGCCTGGCGAGGCGATCTTCTTGGTGAGCGCGGACAGGAATTCGCGCTGACGCTTGATCCGTGCCAGGTCGCTGGTGGCGTCGACGTGGCGGGAGCGGACGTAGCCCAGGGCGTTGGCCCCCGCCAGGTTCTGACAACCTGCGGGCAGGTTGATGTGAGCATCCCTGTCGTTCATCGCCTTCGGGAGGCACATCTGCACGCCGCCGACGGCGTTGACGATCCCGGCGAAACCGCCGAAACCGATCTCCATGTAGTGCTCGATGCGTAGTCCCGTGACGTTCTCCACGGTCTGCACCAGCGTCTTGGGCCCATACGCGAACGCGGCGTTGATCTTGTTGGAACGGTGACCGGGAATCCGCACGTAGGTGTCGCGCGGGATGCTGACCAGGGTCGGCGCTCCACTGTCGGGCATGTGCAGCAGCATGATCGAGTCGGTCCGCGCGCCGGCGATGTCGGATCCGCCGGTGCGCAATTTCTTGGCCTGCGCCGAGGTCAGTCCGGCTCTACTGTCCGAACCCACCAGCAGCACATTGGTGCCCTTGCCGGCCGCGGGTTGGTTGCCGGTGGGAATGGCATCCACTCGCGCGACTTTGCCCCACGCGGCCAAGCCGGCCCAGAGCAGCACCCCTGCCCACAACCCGACCAGGACCACGAAGACCGTCAGAAAGCGTGGCCAACGACGGCGGCGCCGTCGAGGTGGTCGCGGTGCGGGGCGATTGTCGTACCGGCCGTTGGGAGGCGGGCGATTTCCCGGAGGTCGGCCCACAGGCGGGCGGCCGGCGGGAGGCCGATGTACCGGCGGGCGGTTTACCGGAGGTCGATTGGCGTACTGCCGGTCAACGGAAGGCCGGTCCATCGGAGCGCGGTTCGCAGCAGGCCGGTTCGCAGGCGGGCGGCCGGCAGACGGGCGGGGGCCGCGTGGCATTGCCTGAGTAGCGTCGACATCGTTGCTGCTGTTTGCGCCATGACCATCGGATGCAGGTCGGGGCCGGCGCACCGGTAGAGGACGCGCAACCTTCTCGTCGTCACGCCGTCGGTAGTCGTCCGTCATCGGCTCAGGCTAACCGGCGCGGCTGTGCATTCCGTGTAACGTTGCGCCCGTGCAGTCGACTGAAACCCCGTTATTGCAGGGAATTTCAGTGGTTATGCCGATCCTGAACGAAGAGCGCCACCTCACCGAATCGGTGGCTGCGATCCTCGCGCAGGACTGGTCCGGGCCTTTGGAGGTCGTGCTCGCGCTGGGTCCCTCCAATGATCGAACCGATGACGTCGCCGCCGGGTTGAGCGCAGCCGATGACCGCGTTCGTACCGTGCGCAATCCCAGCGGGCGTACCCCCGATGCGCTCAACGCGGCGATCGCTGCGGCGTCCTACGACGTGGTGGCCCGTGTCGACGGGCATGGAATCCTCTCGCCCGGTTACCTACGCACCGCCGTTGAGGTGCTGGAGGCGACGGGCGCGGCGAACGTGGGCGGGATCATGGACGCCGAGGGCACCATCGACTTCGAGCGCGCGGTCGCAGCGGCGATGAAGAGCAAGATCGGCGTGGGTGGGGTCAAGTTCAAACAAGGCGGCGCCCCCGGCCCCGCCGACACCGTCTACCTCGGGGTGTTCCGGCGTGACTGGCTGCGCCGCGTCGGCGGCTACGACCGCCGTTACATCCGGGCGCAGGACTGGGAGATGAACTTCCGGATCCGCCAGCAGGGCGGGGTGGTGTGGTTCACCCCGCAGCTCCTGGTGACCTACCGTCCGCGCGGCAGCTTCCAGACTCTGGCACGGCAGTACCGCGATTACGGCCGTTGGCGCCGCGTCGTGGCCCGCGAGCACAAGGGCTCCATCAACGCGCGATATCTCGCGCCGCCGGCAGCCGTGACAGCGATCGCGTTCAGTGCGGTGGGTGGCCTGAAGTGGCGACCGCTGTGGGCGATCCCGGCGGCGTACGTCACTGCCATCACGGTCGGTGGCCTGGTCATCTCCCGCAAGGAGACACCGCGAACCCGCGTGCAGGTACCCGCCGTCCTGGCCACCATGCACATGTCGTGGGGTTGGGGCTTCCTGACCAGCCGCGTGCGGCTGGCCGATGATGCCCAGCAGGTTTCCAGGGACACCCCGGTAGCCTGACTCGTCGAATGAAATGCGCCCGGACCCCCGGGCAAGAGGACCAGCCGAAGGAATTTATGTCGTACGCCCAACGTCTCAGAAGCATCGTGGAGTATCGCGCGGTTCTCTGGACCCTGGTCAAGCGCGATCTGCGCATCAGGTACGCCCGCAGTGTGCTCGGATATCTGTGGACGCTCATCGATCCGCTGTCGATGATCCTGGTCTACTGGTTCGTCTTCGGCAAGATCTACCAGATCGGCAATTCCAGGAGTCAGGAACTGCGCAGCGACGGCATTCCGTTCGTGCTGTTCATGGTGGCCGGAGTGCTTGCCTGGAACTGGTTCAGCAATTCGGTCAACGAGACCGCACGCGCGCTGTACGCCGAGCGGCTGCTGGTCCGTTCGACCAACCTACCCCGCGAGCTCTGGGTGATCCGGGTGGTGCTCGCCAAGGGGATCGAGCACCTGTTGTCGCTGCCGATCCTCATTCTCTTCATCTTGTATTTCGCATACGTCGAACATGCGGTCATTCTCAACTGGAAGCTCGTGCTGTGGATTCCTGCGCTGCTGATCGAGCTCATTCTGCTGATCGGCGTCGGCTTGGTGATGGCGCCTGTCACGGCGTTGGTCGACGATTTCGTGCGGATCGTGCGGATCGTGCTGCGGATCGGCTTCTACATGACGCCTATCGTTTACTCGCTCGCGTTCCTGCGGGCAAAGGGTGTTGGCACCCCCGCGACAGCTACCAGCGCCGCGAAGGCGCCGGATGCAGTGCTGGGCATCATGGGTCACGTGCTGGAATACAACCCGTTGTCCGGCATCATCGATCTGTACCACCAAGGCATCATCGCCAGAGAGTCGCTGCAGTGGCACCTGTGGATCATCGCCGCAGTGATCAGCGTGCTGTGGCTCGTTTTCGGTATGTGGGTCTTCCGTAAGCTCGAAAAGCCGATTTTGAAGGAGATCTGAGGTGTCACTTCCCTCCGCAGAAAAGGTCAAGTGGAAATCGTCCACCGGCGAGCCGGTTATTGCCGTCGACAATGTGGGCATTGAATTCCTGACCGGCCGCAAACGCAATCTCTCGCTGCGCGAGATCGTCTACCGACGTGGTAGCGCCCACCAGAAGGACACCTTCTGGGGGCTGCGGAACATTTCGTTCACGGTCGGGCGCGGTGAAGCAGTCGGTCTGGTCGGCGGCAACGGCGGCGGCAAGTCGACTCTGCTGAAGATGATCGCCGGTACCCTGTTGCCCGACGAGGGCGAGGTGAAGGTGAAGGACGGCGTCGCACCGCTGATCGAGTTGACCGGTGGTTTCAGTGGCGATCTGTCGGCGCGGGAGAACATCTACCTCACCGGTGGACTGCACGGGATGACCAAGGCCGAGATCGAGGACCGTTTCGAGGACATCGTCGACTTCGCCGGCGAAAAGGTGCGCGACGGGCTCGATCTGCCCTACCGGCATTTTTCCTCGGGTATGCAGGTACGCCTCGGCTTCGCGGTGATCACCTGCCTGGATGAGCCGATCATCCTGGTGGACGAGGTGCTCGCTGTCGGGGACGCCGGATTCCGCGAGAAGTGCTATCAGCGGATGGAAGGTTTACTGGCCCAGGGCCGCACTCTCTTCCTGGTCTCGCATTCCCAAGGCGATCTGCTGCGTTTCTGCACCCGCGGCATCTACCTCAAGGCCGGCAAGATGATGGCCGACGGGTCGATGGAGGAGATCATGAAGGAATACATGGAGGATCTGCTGGGCACCCCATGGGTGCGGCCGCCTGAATTCGTCAATGATCCGAGTCGTTAAGCGATCCGAGCCGTTAAGCGAGGAGCGGGGCCGCGGTCGCGCGGCGTACCTCTTCTTCTGTCACGCCCGGTGCGCATTCAATCAGTACCAGCCCCTCGGGCGTGACATCGATCACGGCGAGGTCGGTGATGATGCGTTGGACGACGCCTTTCCCGGTCAGCGGCAAGGTGCATTCGGGCACGATCTTGGCCGAGCCGTCGCGCGCGACGTGCTCCATCAGCACGATGACTTTTTTGGCGCCGTGCACCAGGTCCATGGCGCCGCCCATGCCTTTGATCATCTTGCCGGGGATCATCCAGTTGGCGATGTCACCGCCCGCCGAGACCTGCATGGCGCCCAGGATCGCGGCATCCACCTTTCCGCCGCGGATCATCCCGAAACTGAGCGCTGAGTCGAAGATCGACGCGCCACGACGCAGGGTGATGGTCTCCTTGCCGGCGTTGATCAGGTCCGGGTCTTCGCTGCCGGCCTGGGGGTAGGCGCCGACGCCCAGCACGCCGTTCTCGGACTGCAGGACCAACTCGGTGGACTCGTCCACGAAGTTGGGTACCAGGGTCGGCAGACCGATACCGAGGTTGACGTAGTCGCCGTCATGCAGTTCGCGCGCCGCGCGGGCGGCCATCTCGTCGCGGGTGAGTGCCATCAGTGATCTTCCTGTGCGGGTGCGGATGCCTGAACGGTGCGTTTCTCGATCCGCTTGTCGTCGACCTGCTGAGCCGTCAGCGCGAGCACGCAGTGCACGTAGATCCCCGGCAGATGCACGTCATCCGGTGCAATCTCACCGGGTTCCACCAGCTCCTCGACCTCAGCGATCGTGTAGCGACCCGCCATTGCGGCGAGGGGGTTGAAATTGCGGGCGGTCTCGTGGAAGACCAGATTTCCGTGCCGGTCGCCGCGGCGGGCCCGGACCAGCGCCACATCGGTGGTGATCGCCTCCTCCAGCACGAAGGTCCGGCGCGCGCCGTCGACCTCGAACTCGCGGGTCTCCTTCGGTGGCGACGCGATGGCGATACTTCCGTCCGGTGCGTAGCGCCACGGCATGCCGCCCTCAGCGACCTGGGTGCCCACCCCGGTGGCGGTGTAGAACGCGGGGATGCCGGCGCCGCCCGCTCGCAGCTTCTCCGCGAGGGTGCCCTGCGGGGTGAGCTCGACCTCCAGTTCGCCCTGCAGGTACTGGCGCGCGAACTCTTTGTTCTCCCCGACGTACGACGCCGTCATCCGGGAGATCCGTTTCTCCCGCAGCAGGATTCCGAGACCCCAGTCATCGACCCCGCAGTTGTTGGAGACCACCGACAGATCACTCACCCCCTTGGCCAGTAACTCTGCGATGAGCACGCTGGGAACGCCGCACAGCCCGAATCCGCCGACGGCGAGCGAGGATCCGCTCACCACCTGGGAGACGGCCAGAGCGGCCGAGGGAACGACCTTGTCCATGATTTCGACCCTACCCGTCCAACCCGCCAGCTTCCCCCGGGTAACGTACGCCGACCTGGGCGCGGGCCAGATCGAGCATGGACATCACCCGCAGCGTCGTCTCGGGCGGCAGCAGCGGTGAGTGCGGCGTACCGTCCGCCACCAGCTGTGCGAGATGGGCGGCCTCGTAGGCCAGCGCCTCGTGTCCGCGGATCGGCCCGCCGTCATGGCCGGCCCGCTCGCCGTCGCGGGTGACGAGCGTGAGCGTCGTGGGTGCGTAGAAATCTCCGGCCAGCTCCACCCGCGCGGCACTGCCGTTGATGGAGGCGGTGGTGGGGGTACGCGCGGCCAGCGTCGTGCTGAGCGCCGCGTAGGCAGACCCGCTGTACACGGTCATGCTGACCTGCCGATCCACGCCGGTATCGGTGAGGTCGCCGATCGCCGTCAGCGATCGTTCGTTACCGGGCAGCGCGAAATCTGCGAAGGACAGCGGGTAGATCCCCAGATCCAGCAGCGCGCCGCCGGCCAGCGAGGGTGCGAACAACCGGTGCTGCGGGTCCGGCGCGAACCACTGCCCGTGGTCGGCGAGGACGGTGGTGATCTCACCGAGCGCACCGCTGCTCAGAAGTTGGCGGACGACGTCCGTGCCGGGTAGGAAGCGGGTCCACATCGCCTCCATGGCGACCAGGCCCGCAGCTGCGGCGGTGTCGAGCACCTCGCGTGCCTGCGCGCTGTTCTGGGTGAAGGCCTTCTCGACCAGCACGTGTTTGCCGGCCCGCAGGGCGGCCAGCGCGTCGCGGTGGTGCCCGGAGTGCGGCGACGCGACGTAGACGATGTCGATGCCGTCGTCGGCCAGCATCGTGTCCAGGCCCTCATAGGCGTGCGGGACCGACCAGGTGGCCGCGAAGCGGTCCGCGCGCGCCTGGGATCGGGAACTGACCGCCACGACGTCCTGCCGGGTGTGTTTGTGCAGGGCGTCGACCATCGACGCCGCGATGCCGCCGGTGGCCGCGATGCCCCATCTCAGCGTCGGCGCCAGCGAGGGATCGGGGGTGCGGGTGGTGGGCAACGAGAGGGTCATGAGGTTACTCCCTCGGTGGCCAACCGGTGTTCGACGTCCGCCTCCTGCACATTGCGCAGGAGCAACACCGACCCGTCGTCGGCCCACACGGCCAACGCTTCACGCAGCGCGGCCTGCAGATCCCCCTCCACCCGTACCCGGCGGTGCGGTGCTCCATGACCCGTCTCGACGAGATCAGCGTAGGACACCTCGTCCAACGCTGCGTCGGTCGAGGCAGGGACCAGGTAGGGGGCGAATGCGTCACCGTAGGTGGCGAGCTCGCGGGCTTCGTCGACTCCGCCGGCCGGTAGATCGACGGTGGCGACACGTGCCAGCGCGGCGAGCGTGACGATGATCTGCTGCTCTGCACCGTCGGCTCCCGTGGTGCTGATGGCAATATCGCACGGTGAGCCCGTCGTGACCACGGTGGCGCCGACGCACCACGCCGCGAAGGCCCAGTAGTAGGTGCGCCAGTGGTCCGGCGGCAACCGCAGCGACACCACGGTGCCCGGCGCGGAGTCCAGCTCGTCCTGCAGGAGGTTTGCGGCCTTGGCGACCCAGTTGGCCAACACCTTCCCGGACAGCTCGATACGTTCGCCGGTGGCATCGTCATAGCAGGTGATGCGCGGTGAGGTGGGGTCCGACTTCAGCAGTCCGGCCAGAACGTCAGCGGGGGTCACGACTCATTCATCTCCTGTGAAACATGGTGGATCTGTTGTCGGGTGAGGGGCGTCAGCGAGGAAAGGTCGAGGTTGCGGGCCAGCTGTGCGCGGTCCAGCGAGCCGATCGCGACTGCTGCGATTTCGGGGTGTCCGAGGGCGTACGCGAGCAGCAGATCGTCGCTCCCGTCGCGGCCCAACTCCTTGGCGAGGCTGGCCAGTCGCGGGTCGGCCGTCAGGCGGCCGCCGCCGTAGACGCTGCGGGCGACCAGCTCCACGCCGCCTGCCCGGGCTGCCGACGCGAGCTCGGCGGGAAGCGGGGAGCAGGGATTGACCGGGAGTTCGATGATGCCGATGCCATGCAGCGCAAGCGCCTGCTGAGCCTCCTGCGCGGAGCGGGCGGCAACACCGATCGCGGCTACCGTCCCCTCGTCGCGGTAGCGCCGCAGGCGGGCCCAGACCGCCGGTCCTGCATCGACCAACGCGTCCACGAGAACCGCCGTGGCAGAACGGCGTCCGATCGTTGCGAAGGAGCGTTCCAGGGCTGCCTCCGCTTTCGGCGCACCGCCGCCGGCCAGCGGGGCCAACCTGCTGAGCACCTTCATCCGTTGCACGAGCTGCGGATCGGCGCAGGCCCGCAACACCGCCTCCGCCTCACCGTCGGCGCGGCCCACCTCCACGTGGGTGACGCCGCGAGCGACTGCATCGGCGAGCATCGCCCTGGTGACCGGGGCGGCGGGCTCGGCCAGCCGGCTACCGCCGAAGACGATCGAGCTCAGACCCAGTGCTGAAGAGCGTTCCGGGACACTGCATCCCGCATCGCGGACCTCCCGGGCGAGCACGTCCATCACGTCGGTCCACGGCGCGGCGACCGGATCACCGACCTGCGCGAAGAGTCTGCTGGCACGGTCGAAGTCGTCCAGCGTGTCCACAGTGCAGCGGAACCTCTTCGGCTCCCCGGGATTGTCAGCCGGCGCGAAGAGCAGCTCGCCCAGGTGCCGACGTAGCCATGGGGTGACGTGTTCGCGGTCGTACGGATCGGTGGTCGATGCGGCGGCCAGGCGCAGGTCGCGCACCCAGAAACCCTCGGCGCCCAGCCCCTCCGGCACGACATCGACGTCGACGCGGCCGTAGTCGTGCCCCGACCGGTCCATCGCGGCGAGCAACTCGTCGATGACATCCGCGTCCATGACCGGGTTGTCACCGGTCAGCCGCACGACCCGGTCGTCCGGCGCAAGATCGGCTGTCGCATGCACGAACCGGCCCAGCACGTCGTCGAGCTCGCCGCGCATCACCGAGATGCCGACCGACGTCAGGTGCTCCGCGATCCGGGTGTCGTAGTGCTCGTCGCTGGTGGCCACCACCACCTCGTGGCCGCTGCGGGCCGCACGGCGGGCAACCAACTCGATCAGCGGAAGACCGGCGATCGTCATCAGGGCCTTGCCGGGCAGACGGGAAGAATTCAGACGCGATTGGACGACCACTCGGGTGCGGGTCACGGGGGGTGGGCCTTTCCGATACGGCGGGTACGGGCTTGCCCGGAAGGCTAGTCGTTCGTCGGTCCGCGCAGGAACGCGTCCACGACCCGCCCACGACCGCGACCATCGATGAGCACCTCACCGCGGCCGGCGAAGGCGGCTCGTACCGACGCGTCGGTCACCAAGGGGGCCAGTGCGGCGCTCGCGACTGCGCTGTCGAAATGGCCCAGGTGCCCCAGGCCGGTCACCACAGCGTGCTCCAGGCCCTGGCGGTAGCCCTCCTCCTGGTTGTCCACGACGCAGATGACCGCGGTCGGGATGCCCATACACAGCAGCTCCCACACCGAGGTCCCGGATGCGCTCAGCACCAGGTCGGCATCCTGGACGAGAGCACCGAAATCGGGCTGCGGCGGGTGGATGCGAAGCGACTGGCCCGGCCCCAACGGCAATGCCCGCAGCGCTGCGATGTGCTGCTCGTCGGTGGCGACGGCCGTCACATCCACCGGTGCCCCGACCGCGAGCAGGGCGGGGAGCACCACGGGCGCGGCGCCGTACGCGTCGGTCCCACCGAAGACGGCGACCACGCGGGTGACTGCTGGACCGGTTCCGTCCTCGTCGAAGTGGCGCGGTGGCGAATGGTGGGGCAACGAACGGCGCCGTTCGCGGACGCTGTCGCGAAAGAGCGCGTAGTCGATTCCGCTCAGATCGATCGAGTCTGCGGGTAGGTCGGGATGCCGCCGGGCGCCGAGATTCTGATCGACGTACACATCGGCATACTGCGCTACCCCGAAGCCGTAGTCGACGAGGGTCAGTACCCTGCGCGAGTCCGCAGCGAGCGCACCACCGATGCCAGGGTGCAGGTGGTACCCGTCGAGCACGACCGCGTCCAGCTGCAGGTCCGCAGCAGAGCTCGCGCAGTCCTGCGGGTCCGTCGGAGCCGCATGCACCGGATACCCGTGCTGGGTGATCAGCTCGTGCAACCAGCCGATGCCGCCCAGATCCCCCCACAACAGCACCTCGTGACCGCGCGCCGACAGTTCCTCGCCGAGCGCCACGCACCGCATGACGTGCCCGACGCCCATGGTGGGTCCGCCGTCGCACCGCAACGCCACCCGGCGAACCCTGTCTACCGCCATGATCCGCGCCACTCCCCGTTCATCGTCGGTGTCACCAGCGTCGGAATGCTAGCCTCGTCGCTGGTCAGCGGGTGTCGCGGCCCGGTAGTTTCGTCAACCCTTGACCGGCTCGGTCACTGCAGTGGGAGTCCTCAGCGTGAGCATTCTTGAAGGTTCGTCCATCCTCGTCACCGGTGGTACCGGATCGTTCGGTAAAGCCTTCATCACCCGACTCCTGGCCGACGTCGGACCCAAGCGTGTGGTGATCTATTCCCGCGACGAGCTCAAGCAGTGGGAAGCGCGCCAATTGTTCGGTGACGACCCCCGGCTGCGGTGGTTCATCGGCGACGTGCGCGATCTGCCCCGCCTCAAGCGCGCGATGCACCAGGTCGACTACGTGGTCCACGCAGCGGCGCTCAAGCAGGTCGATACGGGGGAGTACAACCCGTTCGAATTCGTCAAGACCAACGTGATGGGTAGCCAGAACGTCGTCGAGGCCGCCATTGACTCCGGCGTACAGAAGGTCGTGGCGCTGTCCACCGACAAGGCCTCCAGCCCGATCAACCTCTACGGCGCCACCAAGTTGACCGCCGACAAGCTCTTCATTCTCGGCAACCACTACGCAGCGGCCTACCCCACCCGGTTCGCGGTCGTCCGGTACGGCAATGTCACCGGGTCGCGCGGTTCCATCATCCCGAAGTTCCGCGCGTTGCACGCTGCGGGCGAATCGCTGCCGATCACCGACCTGCGCTGCACGCGCTTCCTGATCACCCTGCCGGACGCGGTCCAGATGGTGATGGACACCTTCGACATGATGCAGGGCGGCGAGCTGGTCGTGCCGCACATTCCCTCGCACATGGTCACCGACCTGGCGCAGGCAGTAGCGCCCGGCGCGAAGATGCACGACATCGGCCTGCGGCCGGGGGAGAAGCTGCACGAAGAGATGATCAGCCCGGAGGAGGGCCGGCGCGCAGTCATCGTGATGGGCGGCAAGTACTTCGTGTTGGAGCCGGAGCTGGGCACCTGGGGCTACCGGCCGATCACCGACGGCGAGGCGGTGCCGGAGGGCTTCCACTGCTCCTCGGACAAGAACGACCTGTGGTATTCCGCCGAGGACATCCGCAAGGTGCTCGAGACAGGCATCTAGTGCCCGTTCCGTATGGCCGTCAGTCGATCGACGAGTCCGACATCGAGGCTGTCGCGGCGGTACTGCGCGGCGACTGGCTGACCACCGGTCCAGCTGTCAGCGCCTTCGAGCGGGACATTGCAGACCTTGCCGGGGTGTCCCAGACGGCCGTCGCCGTCAGCTCCGGGACTGCTGCGCTGCACACGGCCTACGCGGGTCTGGGCATCGGCCCCGGTGACCAGGTCATCACCACGCCGCTGACCTTCCTGGCGACCGCGACCTGCGCGAGTTGGCAGGGCGCCGACGTGGTGTTCGCGGATGTATCCGAAGACACCGGCAACCTGGACCCGGCGGCCGCCGAGGCTGCCGTCACCGACCGCACGAAAGTGATCGCCGGTGTCGACTTCGGCGGTCACCCGATCGACGCACCGGCCCTGTCGCAGGTCGCCCACGACGCGGGCGCCCTGCTACTGCAGGACGCCGCGCACAGCATCGGCGGGTCGCTGCACGGGGTGCCCGTCGGCTCGATGGCCGACGTGACGACTTTCTCCTTCTTCCCGACCAAGAACCTCACGACGGCCGAAGGCGGCGCGGTGGTCGGCCTCGACGCGGACATCGTGGAACGGGCACGGTGTTTCAAGGGCATCGGGATGGTCCGCGACGAGGAGTCCCTGCGCCACTCGTCCCCGGGCGGTTGGTACTACGAGATGCCGCAGCTCGGTCTGAACTACCGACTTCCCGACGTTCTCGCGGCCCTGGGTTCCAACCAGCTGAAACGACTCGGGCAGTTCAAGGCGCGCCGTCAGCAGATCGCCGACCGATACAACGCCGGATTCGCCGACGTCGACGTGCTGCGACTGCCTGGCCACCGGGCCGGCGCCGACCCGATGTGGCACCTCTACCCGTTGCGGATCCGGGACGGTCGGCGCCGCGAGCTGTTCGACCACCTGCGCGCCAACGGGATCCTGGTGCAGGTCAACTACATTCCCGTGCACTGGCAGCCCTTCTACGAGGACCGCGGATACCGGCGCGGAATGTGCCCGGTCGCCGAGACGTACTACGAGCAGGAGATCAGCCTGCCGATGTTCCCGGACCTGCGCGAGGACGATATCGACCGTGTCATCGAACTGGTGCGCGCGTTCGTCGGCGCGTAACGCGGCATGCACCACGCGAACGTTTTCTACGGGCACGCGAACATCCTGGCCAGGTACTGCGGGCTGCCCGAGTCAGCTGCGCCACCCACCATCTGGGGATACCTGCAGCACGGCTGGAACACCCATGACGGTTTCGCCGTCGGTCACGACTTCATCGCCGGTTATCCGCGGCTGGTCTGGTCGCAGGCGGTGGCCCGCCGCGGACGGTCGCTGAGCGGCGGAGAATACCGAGTCATCGGGTCGCCCTGGGCCTACCTGCTGATGCTGGATCCCTCAACCACGCTGGATCCCTCAACCACGCTGGATCCCTCAACCACGCTGGATCCCTCAACCACGTCGAACCCCGATGCGCGCGGCACCATCGTCTATCCCTTCCACGGGTGGGAGGGTCAGCAGATCGTCGGTGACCATGCGGCGTACGCGGCGCAGGTGCGCTCGACCGAGGGTGATGTGCCCATCACGCTCTGCCTCTACTGGAACGACTACGACCAGGCGGCGGTGCGGCGGGTGTACGAAGACGCAGGGTTCCGGGTGATCACCCACGGCCGCCGAGGTCATATGTACACGGGCGGTGACACCGACTTCCTGGACCGGCAACTGCTCGAACTTCGCGCGCACCGGCGGGTGGTCAGCAACCGGATGGGGTCGGCGCTGTTGTACGGCGCATCCGTCGGTGCCTCTATCGGGGTCTACGGCGATCCGATGGTGCTGCAGGGCGACCACGCGGTGCTCGGTGGGATGGCGCGTCAGCAACGGATGTTTCCCGACCTGCATCAGACTCGTGTACCGGACGCCATTGCGCAGGAGGTCGCGCGGATCGAGCTCGGCATCGACGCCACGCTGGCGCCGGGCGTGCTCGAACACGTGCTCTCGTGGGATAAGTTGCGCTGACATGGATTCCAGCAACCACTGGTACGGCCACGCTCACATCTTCGCGGAGTACTGCGGCCTCGACGCCTCGAACCCGCCTCGTATCAACGGCATCCTGCAGCACGGGTGGACCTTTGTGCACGGCTTCGGGCACGGCCACAACCCGCCGAAAGGCTTCCCCCGGTTCGTCTGGTCCGACGTCTGCCGCCGCCGCGGTCAGGCGATCGGGTGGCGTGACTACGTCGTGACGGGAGCCCCCCTGCTCTACCTGGACACCTTGCTGGCCCCCGACCCGGATGCTCCCGCGCCGGAGGGGACCATCTGGTATCCCTTCCACGGCACAGCGGATTACGAGGAGGTCAGCGGTGACCACGACCGGCTGATCGCCGAGATCAAGGAGACCGAGACCGGGCCCGTCACGATGTGCCTCTACTACGTCGAATACGAGCAGCCGGCCATCCGAGCCAAATACGAGGACGCCGGCTTCCGGGTGATCTGCCACGGCAAGCGGGGCACCTTCTGGACCGGCGGCAATCATGACTTCCTGCGTCGGCAGCTGACCGAGCTACGCCGCCACACCCGGGTCGCGTCCAACAGGCTCTCGACGGCGACGTTCTACGGTGCTGCCCTCGGTCTGGAACCCGCCGTCTATGGCGACCCGATGGAGTTCATCGGTGTCAAGGACGGCTTCAACGGCGAGCAGTTGCTGGAATGGACCTTCGCGCAGCTGCACGGCAAGCACACCGATCGGGCAGCGGCGCAGCATCTTGCCGACCGCGAGCTGGGTCGTGACGCGATGATGTCCCCGCAGGAGCTACGGGAGATCTTCGGCTGGCAGGACGAGTGGGAACTGCAGCAGGCCATCGAGAACGAAAGGCACACCGGATGACGAATACGGCTGACATGACCAATACGGCGACTCCCGCGGGCGGCGCACACCGGTCCAGCCGACCGAGCAACGTCCTGTTGGGCCCGGGGGCGGCGCAGAACTGGTCGGACCTGGAGCACTCGCCGGCCGGTTCCAGCGCAGCCCACCGCGCCGTCCTGGCGCAGGTCGCGCGCCCCGAACACCGTGTGGTGGTGCTCGGACCGCATTGTCTGGACCTGATCGTCGGGTTGGCCGACCAGGTCAGCGCGCTCACGGTGATCATTCGTTCGATCCCGGATGCGGTGACGATCGGGAACGCGCTGGCCGACCGCGAGCATGTCGACGTCATCTGCGCCGATGCCGCGACGCTCGCTACGCAGCCTGAGCCCTACGACGTGGTGGTGGCCCTGGACGATCTGACCCGGGTGTGGTCCTCCGAGAGTGAGCCGACGACCTGGGCAGCGATGTACGCCGCTACCCAGGCGCTGCTCGCGCCCGGCGGCACGCTGCTGTTGGCGGTCGAGAATGAACTGGGCCTGGCGCAGCTGACCAGTCTGCACTCGCGGTACACCAGTGATCGCGACGAGGACTGGTCGGTGACCGCGACGTTCGATGACACCAGGCCTCGTTCCTCCCGAGCGCTCGCGCAGGTAGCGGCATCGGCAGGGCACACGCAGATTCTGGGAGCGCTGCCGACGTGGCAGGAACAGACCGTCCTGATCAGCGAATTCGATGACGCATCGGCGCCGATGACCACGTTGCTCGGCGCGTTGACGCTCGGGTCGCCCGCCTACCGCCGGGTCGGTGCCGATCCCTCGCGGGTGACCCGGGCGGCCGTGCTGTCGGGGCGGTTGGCCCAGCTGTGCTCTGGATGGCTGCTGATCACCGGGTCTGCCCCGGTGCCTGGTCTGGCGGCCACCACGATCATCGCCGACGACCTGGTGGACCGCGCGGCGACCTACGTCGAGACGGGCGAACGGATCGTACGTCGCGTGCCCGGCGCGCCCGACACCGAACTGTCGATCTCCGATGATGCCCGGTTGCTGTCCGGCCTGGCGCTGGATGCCTGCGCGGCCCAGGATCTGCCGGGCCTGCGCGAACTGTTGGGGCGCTACCGCAGTTGGCTGGTGGCCACCACAGAGCAGGACGGCACCCTGCCTGCGGCCTACGCGGACACGAGATTGGACAATGTGCTGTTGGATTCGCCGGGTTCGGCGAATTTCACGGCCTTGGCTCCCGGTGATCGCGCCGTTGAGGTCGACACGGCCACCTGGTCGGCGTTGGCCGATTTGGTGCTCGTCATCCGAGCCCGTGGTGCACGCCATCCCTGGCCCGTTGCAACCGACGACGCGACGATGCTGGCGACCCTCGGCGCGATGGTCGGGTTACCCGGCCGCGATGCCCCGCAGGATCTACTGCCCGCCGGCGACGATATATCGGCGCAGCTGCCGGCCCACGACGTGCCGGGTCTACTCGCGGTGATCGAGCGACTCACTGAGACCAACGCGGCGCTGTCCGCCCGGTCGCGGTGGTTCGAGGAGCGGCTGAACATCCGCGAGCGCGAGATGCGCGTGCGTGCCGAGCGGCATGCAGCCGAACTCAAACTCGCCCTCAAGCAGCAGAGCATCCTGCAGGCGTCGGCCGAAGACCTACGCCGCTCGATCACCTACCGGACCGGCGCAGCGTTGATCAACCCGATCCGCAAGCTCGGTGGGAACCTGCGTCCCTGACGCGGTCAGCGCATTCTGCGGTAGGCGCGGATCGCACCGTCCGCGCGTTTCAGGGCGGCGCGGGCCACCTTCTTCGGATCGCGGGCATCGCGCAGCTGGTCGATCCGGCGGGCCAGCCGGTAGGTCGACCCGGCGCTCAGGGCAGCACCCTTTGCTACAGCTTCCTCGCGGAGGGCGTTCTGCTGCACCACCTGGACGCGTAAGCGGCGGATGCGTGCCTCGCGAAGTTGCAGGGACGTGTCCCGGTCGGCGAGCAGTTGCGCCATGACGTCCATCTCGGCGCGCAACGTCTCGGCGCGTTCCAGCGCCTGCTCCGTGTGCTCGGCGCGTGACCGCAGGTCCTCGACGGGTGCCGACACGGCGGTTGCGTCGTCGTCCACGTCGTCGGTGTCGCCCACGGCATCCGACGCGCCCTCTGGAACCCCGGACATTTCCAACCACATCGACACCAGCTGCCCGGTGGACAGCGTGTCGGGCCAGGGGTTGAGGTATTCGGAGTCGGCCAGGCGGACCGCGAAGTGCCGCCAGGCACGCGTCAGCAACTCCGTCGAAGAATTGGACGAGGTGGACGAGGAATGGTGGCTGTCCTGATCGAGCCCGAGTCCGCGCACGAAGGTGCCCGCGTCGGTGTAGACATCCTCGAAGGCAATCGTGTCACCGGTGAATGAAGCCACCGACTCGCGTATCCATACCCCCAGGCCGGCGGCGATCTCACGGAACTGCTCCGTCTGAGCCGTGCCGATCTGTTGCAGCAGAAGGTGTTCAACACTTGTCGAGGTCGGTACGGCAGCGGGAACGGCCCGGGTCCCTCCGCCGGTGATCAGGTGCGATCCGGCGCGGTCCAGCCAGAGGACGTCCGCACCATCCTGCAGGTACGCCGACCTGCCCCGACCACCCACGACCGTTAGCCACCTGCTGGCAGCTGCGGGCAGCGACCCCGCGAGTGAGAGTCGCCGAACCAGGGTTGCCGGCGCCAGGACTCTGGGCCGGTCCGCGCAGTCACGCTCGATCGCACGCTGCGCGAGGGCCGTCAACGCCGTGCCGGGGCCGCTGTCACCGAGCGCGTCGGCGCTCAACAGCGTCTGCAGATCATCAGCGCGGCCGAAACCGCAGTGCACCGCGGGTACGACGAAGCCCTGGTCGGTGAACGCGGCGTGCAGGGCCTGCAGGGACGTCGGTGCGGTGCTGTCGCCGGAAATGCCCGCCGTGCGATCAGCGGCCGCGGGTACGGTCACCAGCGTGTCGAGCCGGGCCGGATTCGCCACCCCGAGCACGAGCGTGCCGCCGGGTGCCAGCCGAGCCGCGACGCAGGCGAATGCGTCGGCCCAACTCACCGGCTCTGCGCCCAGTTCGGCGGTGCGCTCCAACCCGTCGACTGCCACGATGGTGTCGAAGAGCCGCGAGTCCTGCGCGGCGAACGCGGCGAGGGATCCGGCGATGACGTGCAGCGCGGGTGTCGCATTCTCGGTGAGCTGCTGGGCATCCGCATGCGATCGCAGGAGCACGGTGCAGGTGCGGGCACGCCCCTGCAGGATCTGCAGGGTCTCTGCTGCGACCGGGCCCAGGACGAGCAGGGAGTCCGATTTCGGCACCACATCGGCCAGTAGGGCGCTCAGGACCGGGCCGGCGACCGCGGCCGGCTCGCAGCACGCGCGATGGGCGCCGGGCAGCACCCGCAGGGAGGTGGGGTCAGGCATCGTGGGTCCAATCCAGGAGTACGCGGAGTTCGTGGGGCGGCACGACGCGGGAGGTGCCCAGTTCGCGGTCGGCGTAGGTACGCCAGTCCGAGGCATCGAATTCGCCCAGTTGTCGGGCAAGTTGGCGTCGTACCGGGTCCAGCTCCGCGACGATCGGCCCGGTGATGGTGACCTGTTGTCCGGAGCAGGCGGCGTAGAGCAGTTCGACGCGCGGCACGTTGGAACTCACGGCGGTGTGTGCCTGGAACAGGTCGCGTAGCTGTATCAGCGGGCGCGGCGCGTCACTGCCGGGTTCGTCCTCGACTCCGGTGAGGGCCACCACGGCGTGCCCGAGTTCGCGGTAGGCGCGTTCGATGTCCGGGACTGCGAGATCGGCTGGGTACAGCGCCACGGTGGCCGCGCCGACGGTGCGTTGCAGATGGTCGGCGAGACGCCGCGCGAGGTGCAGACCCTGCAGGCCGTGCCGAGGCAGGAACAGCGTCCCGGCGGGTGTGACGAGCGGTGGTGGTGGTTCCTCGGCTCGCTCTTCCAGCTCTGCCTCGGATCGGTACCCGTCCCGATCGGTTCTCAGCAGATAGGCCCAGGCGGCCCCGAGGACGAAGCCTGCGCCGGCCCCCCGGGCGATACGGCGCTGTCGGGCCGCGTCGCTCCAGGCGAAGTACGGGAACAGGTCGATGACCGGGTCCGGCCGGGAAACCAGATCCCAGTGCGACTGGAGCCGGCCCCGGATGCTGGGCGGGCTCCACGGGTCAATGGCAGCGTGCGTGGGATCGGCGTAGACCGCGAAGATCTGGGACTGGCCCAGACGGTGGTTGTCGACGTACATCAGCGCACCTGCGCGCGGAGGGTGTCGGCCACGGTGGTCAGGAAGAGCATCCGTCCCGATACGGGTATTTCATGCGGCAGTCCCGTAGCCGCACCCGGTTGGCAGAGGACCGGGAAGTCACCGCTGTCGATGTGCGCGAAAAGTGTCCAGTCCGCAGCCGGCGCTCCGGGCGTCACCGGTTCGTCGACAGCGGGGATGAGGCGGGCCTGATCGGCGGTGGCGGTGAATTCGCCGCTGACGGCGTCGTAGTCGCAACCGATCTCGACAAAGTCGTCGCTGCCGGGTAGGTACCGGCGCCACGCCATTCCGGTGACGGGCACCCCAGGCCACACCACGCCGCGTGCGACCACCATCTCGTCGGTCCCGTGTGAGTTCGCAGCGAGCAGGTAGGCCGAGGGACGTGCCGGACCGTGTGTCAGACGCATCAGTCCGAACGGGGTGCGGGTGAGGGTGACGACCTCACCGGCCACCGCGACCTCGATATCGCGCAGGTAGTGCGGCCACGACAGCGGCAGCGGACCGATGTCGGTGATCAGCTCGACCGACCGCACCGAGGCCAGCGTGAACGGGTCGTCGGCGTGGTCGCCGTCCAGGACCTGCGCAGCAGGGACGCGGACCTCGAAGCTGGTGGTGCCCCGTTGCGGTTCCAATGTCACCGGAAAGGACACCGGCAGCAGCGGACGGGCCCGGCCGACCTGCAGGGATGCCTCGTTGCACCGCTCGGGGATGGTGCCCCGGACGACCAGATCGTTGCCATCGGCAACCACCTGCGACACCGTCGTCGGCGCGTACACGCGGAACACCGCAAGCATCCCGCCTTGCGACGAGGCGGGCTGTAACAGCGCATCAGCGCCCAGCGGGTGGGACGGCGGATACCGGGGGCTGCCGTCGAACAAACCGGTGAGCGGGCCGACACGACGGATGCCGCCATTGGTCAGCTCGACCTCGAAACGCAGCGGCCACACCATGTCCGAGCGCCGCGCAAGCGCCGAGACGTTGACCCGGGTCTCGAATCCGACGTTGCCGATGCCACCGCGCAGGTCGCGGGTACGGCGACGGGTCACCGCCAGCGGGGACCGCGAGATGCCGCACACGGCGCTGATCTTCAGTTCGTAGTCGTCGGCAGGCTCGAAATGCGCCAGCTCCACGCGGCCCTGGATCACCAGATCGTCGCCGTCCCAGCGCAGCTGCGTGACCGCGCTGGAGAGTTTGAGGGCCGTCAGCGGATAGGAGAAGGCGCGGTCAGGAGCGGTGGAGCGACCTCTGCCCGGGTACGCCGCGTCGTAGCGCCACGGACGTCGTAGCGACCGATGCAACGCGACGCCACCGGTGAGGCCGCCGCCGTCGCGGAACCGGGCGAGTTCGCGCAGTAACGGCACATCTCCTGCCCGCAGTGCGTGGTACTGGATCTGGTCGATCCGGGGCCGCGCTGACACGTCGAAGCGCAGCCGGGAGGTCAATCTGTGGCCCAGCAGGAGCAGGTTCTCGACATCCTCATCGGGCACGACTGCGAACGCCGCGCACATGGCGGCCAGATCGATCCCCGCGAGATACCAGTGCAGGTTCTCCCGGATCTGCGGGGTGCCCTTGCGGTCGGCCAGATCCAGCACCATCTCTGCCGAGATGACGCGGTCCAGCAGGTTGTCGTACCGGAAGACCTGCTGGGTGATGGAGTCCCCGGATTCGCGCTCGCGCCAGTAATAGCCATGCGCAGAGATGATGTCGACGGTGACGGCGTCCAGGTGCGCGCCGAGGGTTACCGGGTAGTCCTCGTACCGGATCGGCGGGAACTCATAGCCGTACTCGTCCCAGAAGGTCCGCCGGTAGACCTTGTTCCAGACCATCCGGTCGCGTACCAGCGCGGGCGCCTCGAAGATGTCGGTCCCGGCGACGGTGGTTTGGCAGATCTGATTGTGCGTCCAGCTCTGCCGCACGCCGGACGTGCGGCTGAACCGTCGCGCGTTGCACAACGCGAACGAGGAGCTGCTGCGTTCCAGCGAGGCCACCATCAGCTCGAAACTGGAGCGGCTCACCAGGTCGTCACTGTCGATGAAGGTCAGGTATTGACCGGTCGCCTCGCCGGTGCCGGTGTTACGGGCCGGGCCGAGGCCACCGTTGACCTTGGTGACGATGCGGAACCGCTCGTCACGTTCGGCGTACTCGCGGGCGACCTCGACACTGGCGTCCAGTGACCCGTCATCGACCATGATCACTTCGATGTCCTGCAACCGCTGCACCCGGATGGATTCCAGGCACGGCGCGATGTAATCCTGCACGCCGTAGTAGGGCACGACGACCGACAGCAGTGGAGCGGCCACGAGCGGCTAGATCAGATCCAGCGACAGCGCCGTGCCACGTGCCACGTCGCGGGTGAAGGTCCGACCCACCACCGCGGCGAAGTCGTCGGGCGCCAAGCCGTTCGCCGGGCGGATGGACCGTACGTTGGCGGCAGTGACGGTCTCGCCCTGCACGACATCGGCGACGACGTAGAGCGACCGGCGGAAGCGCAGTCCTTCCTTCTCCTGCTGGCGGGCGCCGATACGCGGCTCGCCCAGGCACTGCCACGCGACCTTGGTCTGGCTGACTAACGCGGCCAGCTCATCGGGCTCTGAGGAGAACGCCGAGTCGACGCCACCGCTCTCGCGGGACAGCGTGACGTGCTTCTCCACGAGCACCGCACCGAGCGCCACCGCGGCGATCGCGGCGCCGATGCCCATGGTGTGGTCGGAGTAGCCGATCAGCGTGCCGAAGGCGTCGCGCATCACCGGGATACCCCGCAGGTTGGATTCGCTGGGGTCGGCAGGGTAGTTCGCCGTACACGCCAGCACGACGATCTGCTCGTTGCCCGTGCTGCGGGCTGCCTGCACGGCCGCATGGATCTCGCCGACCGACGCCATACCGGTGGAGATGATGATGGGCTTGCCCTTGCTGGCCGCCAGCCGGATCAGCGGCAGGTCCACGATCTCGGAGCTGGCGATCTTGTACGCCGGGGTGTCCAGCGACTCCAACAGGTCGATGGCGGTCGGGTCGAACGGTGAGGAGAAGACCGTCAGTCCGTGCTTGCGGGCCTCGGCGAAGATCGGCTCGTGCCACTCGAACGGGGTGTGCGCCTCGACATAGAGGTCCCACAGGGTGCGCCCACCCCACAGCTCGTGCCCTGCCGACAGCCGGAAGTCGGGCGCGTCGGATTCGAGGGTGATCGTCTCGGGCGTGTACGTCTGCAGTTTCAGGGCATGGGCCCCGGACGCGGCGACCATCCGCACGATGTCGAGCGCCTTGTCCAGCGATCCGTCGTGATTACCCGACATCTCCGCGATGATGAACGGCGGCGAAGCCGGCCCGATCTCGTGTTCGCCGATTCGTACGTGGTTCTCAGTTGTCACGTTGTTGCCTCCTGCGTCGGATGGTGTGCACGAGCACCTGCTCCCCATCGATGGTGTGCTCGGTCGCTGAAATCTCTTCGAAGCCGTTGCGGGTGTTCATCCTGCGCACTGCTTCATTCGCATCCAGCACTTCGCCGTCCAACTGGTCCAGCCCCAGTTCGTCGAAGGCGTACCGCACGGCCTCTCGTTGGATCTTGATCCACGCGGGGATCAGCTCCCCACGATCCTGCAGCCCGTCGTTGTCCAGGTAGTAGCCCCACATCGCGTGACGTTCGGTACCGGCTGCAGTGTCTTCGGTGGCCACCTGGCCGATGTCGAAGAACGTCACCACTCCGCTCGGTGTCTCGCCGCGGTCGTACATCAGCACGATGCGGCTGGGGTTGTCCTGGAGGGAGTCCCAGTAACGCTGGTGTTCCTGGACCGAGATGACATCGCGGGTGAGCGAGACTTCGCGGACCTGCGGATGGTTTCGCCAGACGCGAATGGACTCTTTGTCCGCCTCGGTGGCAGGGCGCAGCAATCGAGCCTCCGGCAGGGCTGGTCGGTGGAAAGTGATAGGTGTCTGGCGGATGTCTAGACTACATCGCCATGACCACCCTTCCCCGTGAACAGGTCCGCACCATGATGGGCGAGGTCCTCGCCGCGCAGGGTAAGGAGCTTCCCGCCGACGACGACACCCAGCTGGATACGATCGGCTTCCGCTCCCTGGACTTCTCCGAGCTGGCGTTGCGTGTCGAGGACGAGTTGGACGAGGAGCTCAACTTCGACGCGCCCGGGTTGCGGTCCGTGCAGACCATCGCCGACGTCCTGACCTTCATCGAACAACTTCAGCAGTCTTGAGTCCTGCCCTGCCAGCGGGCGCGGACAACACGGTCGTCGCTCGCGGTTACACCGGCACCTGGCGGGATCTGCCGTCCGCGCCCGGGCCGGTTGCGGCGGCCCACCTGGTCAGTGACAACGCGCAGGCCCTGAGTGCGGTCTGGGCACACGCGCGTGACCCACGACGCGAAACGCTGATCGCCGCCTCGTCCCGGATCGGCGAAGAGCAGCAGCAGCAGTTCCTCGACTCCGGGCTGGCGGTCGTCCATCCGCCGCAGGTGACCGAGGCGACCACCCGCCGCGACCCCGAACCGGGCCGTATCTGGCTACTCACCAGCGGATCCACCGGCCGGCCCAAGCAGGTCGGGCACACCCTGGAGTCGTTGACGACCATCGGCGGTACCCAGCCACGTCGGACCTGGCTGTGCCCGTACGCCACGGGCGCCTACGCCTGGTGGCAGATCGTCACCTTGTCTTTGCAGCTGCCGGGGCAGGACGTGGTGTTCGTCGAGCCTGATCAGATCGACAGCTGGCCGCAGCTCGCCGCCGAGCACGGGGTCACCGCGGCGTCCGGCACGCCGACCTTCTGGCGGCAGGCGATATTCCGCGCTGCGGACGCGCTCGCACAGGTGCCGTTGGAGCAGATCACCCTGGGCGGCGAGCCCGTCGATCAGGCCATCCTGACGCAGTTGCACGAGTTCTACCCGGCGGCCCGGATCTCCTGGATCTACGCCTCGTCCGAGGCCGGCGCGGCCATCGTGGTGCATGACGGTCTGGCGGGTTTCCCTTCGGCATGGTTGGAACGCGCGACTCCGGGGCGCCCCGAGCTGCGCATCCGTGACGGCGAGCTGCTCATCGCCTCCGCGAAGGCCGCCGAGGGAATGGACGCCCAGATCCGTACCGGTGACCGCGCCGAGGTCGTCGACGGCCGCGTGTTGATCACCGGTCGCATCGCCTCGGATGAGATCAATGTGGGCGGGTCGAAGGCTTCTGCCGCAACGGTTCGCGGCGTGTTGTTGGCACATCCTGGTGTCGTATGGGCGGCGGTCAAGGGACGGCGCGCACCGCTGGTGGGCAATGTCGTCACCGCCCAGGTCGTGTTGTCCAGCGAGGCCACCGAATGCACGGAGGCGGACCTGACGGCCTGGTGTGCAGCGCGACTACCCGACTACAGCGTGCCGCGCCGCCTGAAACTGCTGCCCGAAATCCCCATCAAGGAGTCCCTGAAATCCGATGTCTGAAATGTCTGCACCCATCCCCGCCGCCCGCTGCGTGCTCGTATCCGGCGGATCTCGGGGCCTCGGTCTGGCCCTCGTCATGGATGCCCTCGACGCGGGCGCCAAGGTTGCGACGTTCGCGCGCACGGTGACGCCGGAGCTGGAGCAGCTGGCTGCGCAACGTCCGGACGACGTGCATATCGGCTCGGTCGACATCACCGATGAGTCGGCGGTGCGGACCTTCATCAAGGAGGCCGCAGCGCACCTCGGCCCGATCGATGCGCTGGTCAACAACGCCGCCATCGGTCAGGATTCGCTGCACGTTCATACCTCACCCGAGCGCATCGCGGCCATCATCGCCACCAACCTGACCGCTCCGCTGATCGTCACCCGCGCCTTCCTACGGCATGCGATGGCCAAGGCAGGTCGCGGGCGCATCGTGATGGTCACGTCGGTCTGCGCACAGCGCGGCTACTCCGGCCTGGTCACCTACTCCGCCACCAAGGGCGGCCTGGACTCAGCGATGCGGACCCTCGCCCGGGAGATGCACGGCAGATTCCTGGTCAACTCCGTAGCACCGGGCTTCTTCGCCTCCGAGATGTCCTCGGTGCTCGGCAGCGAAGAGCTGGCGACCATCACCCGCCGCACCCCGACGAGCCGGTTGGTGGAGCCGGAGAACATCGCACCCGTCGTGCGGTCGCTGCTCTTCACCGACACCAACATCAACGGCCAGGTCATCACCATCGACGGCGGCGGCAGCATCTGATCCCGCCGACGGATCCGCGGGCACCCGACCTGCAGATCATCGCCTCGGCCGCCGAGGCGCGTGCAGTGGCGGGGGTGCGGACCTACCTTCCGGACGGTCGCGCCGTGGTCTGGGCCGCACCGCACGAGGCTGGCACCGCGCACGCTGTCGATGCCGAACCGGCGTACGCCCGGGTGTCGTCACGGCTGGCCCGACGGGTCGGCAGCGATGACCCGGTGGTGGTCTGGACACTGTGGACCCGCGCCGAAGTGATCGCCAAACTATTTGATCTTCCGGTGCTGTCCTGGTTGGCGTGGCCCGGTCTCATGCCTCCCGCCGCGTTGGCGGATCAGGTCGCCCTCCGTACGGTTCTCGTGCCCGACGACGCGACCGGTGGCATCCGCGTCACCTGCGGCACGGTCGGATCGTTGCGAACAGCAACGCGGCCGGAGTAGTTCCGACCGCGCTGCTGTAACTGCCTCTTATCAAGATCCTCGGGTCAGAAGTTGTCCTGTCCCAGCGGGTCGCGGTTGTAGACCGCCGCCCTGGGGTCCTCGGAGTCGGCGAAGTAGTCGATCTTCGCGGTCTCATCGTGTCCGTACGGTGTCTTCATTGCCCGGAAGACGAAGGTGAGCACGACCGCCACGATGAAGTTCAGCGCCAACGCGGTGGCTCCGATATAACCCAGTTGGTTGATGCCGGGGATGATCGCTGAGGATCCGGCGAAGTGGGATGTCGTCGCGGAGGAGATGCCGAATGCCTTCCAGGTGCCGTAGATCATCGCGACAGCCCAGCCGATCAACAGCGCCCACCGGTGCAACCACTTGGTGTACAGGCCGACGACGATGGCGGGGAAGGTCTGCAGGATCCAGATGCCGCCGAGCAGTTGGAAGTTGATCGCGTTCTGCTTGTCCAGAGCGAGGACGAACCCGACCGCGAATACCTTCACGACCAGGGAGACCAGCTTGGAGATCTTGGCCTCCTCCTGGGGCGTGGCATCGGGCTTCAGCCACTCCTTGTAGATGTTGCGGGTGAAGGTGTTGGACGCGGCGATGGACATGATGGCTGCGGGTACGAGCGCGCCGATAGCGATGGCAGCGAACGCGACTCCTGCGAACCAACCGGGGAACTGGTCCAGGAAGAGCTGCGGGACCACCAGTTGCGCGTTGGGTTTGTTACCGAAACCGAGGGGTTTGGTACCGGCCGCGATCGCGACCCAGCCAAGAAGCGCCAACAGTGCCAGCGCGAGCGAGTAGGCCGGCAGGATCGCGGCGTTACGTCGGATGGTCTTGCGACTCTTGGACGCCAGCACCGCGGTAATCGAGTGTGGGTACATGAACAGCGCCAACGCCGATCCGAACGCGAGGGTGATGTAGGTCCACTGCGCCGGTTTGGGCACGGTGGCCGGGAACGGTTTACCGGCCGGAGCGGCCGCACTCTTGGCGTTGACGGCATCGAAGATATGACCCCAGCCACCGACCTTGCTCGGCAGGTAGATGATCGCCACGATGATGACCAGGTAGATCAGCCCGTCCTTGACGAAGGCGATGATCGCCGGTGCGCGTAGACCACTGGTGTAGGTGTAGGCCGCGAGCACGGCGAACGCGATGATCAGCGGGATGTCCTTGACGAACCAGTTGCTGCCGCCACCGACTCCGGCCACTTCCAGCACAGCCTGGATGCCGACCAGTTGCAACGCGATGTAGGGCAGGGTGGCCAGGATCCCGGTGATGGCAATCGCCAGGGACAAGCCGCGCGATCCGTAGCGCCCGCGTACGAAATCCGCGCCGGTGACGTAGCCGTGTCGGTGACTGACCGACCACAGCCGGGACATGAAGAAGAAGATGATCGGGTAGGCGACGATCGTGTAGGGCACGGCGAAGAAGCCGGAGACCGCACCGAGGGCGTACATCGCGGCCGGCACGGCAACGAAGGTGTAGGCGGTGTACAGGTCGCCGCCGAGCAGGAACCAGGTAACCCAGGTGCCGAAGGATCGCCCGCCCAGGCCCCACTCGTCCAGGCTGTCCAGTGAGTCGGCTTTACGCCAGCGGCTGGCCAGGAACCCGATGACGGTGACCAGCAGGAACAACACGATCAGCACGGTCAGCGCGACGCTGTGCACGCCGGAGTTGGGGCGGGAGGGGTTGGCCACCTGGGGGATCAGGGCATTCATGCGTCACCTTCGGTGGATGCGGACGGCTCGGCGCGCTGGATCGCACGGTACGGTCGGGCCTTTTGGACCACGAGGTAGGCGGCCCAGCAGAAACCGGCGGTGAGGGGGACCCACAGCAGCTGGTACCAGATGAAGAACGGGAACGGGCCCAGTTTCGGATCCTGCCGGGAGTACCACCCGACCGGAATCAGCGCGAGCATGGGGATGAGTAGCAAAACGCCGGTCAGCCACAGCAGGCCGACCCTGGCCGGCGGTGCCTCATCAGGATTCTGATGTTCTGACATTGCGAACCTCCAAATCGGAAGGGGGACAAGGCTTGTAAACCACGAACACTGGAACGTAACCCGAAAAAAGTGATCGTGACCGACGCTTCTGGTCACGATTTGTCTCGGAAGACGATTTGTTGCCCGGGTCGGGCCTGGGCGGCGAGGTCGACGTCGGTGGATATTACGACGGCGATGACCGGGTATCCACCGGTGACGGGGTGGTCGGACAGGAACAGGACCGGTTCCCCAGAGGGAGGGACCTGAAGGGCTCCCCGGACCACGCCTTCGCTGGGTAGCTCGGGCAGGTCAGGTACGAACCGCATCGGCTCGCCCTCCAGTCGGATCCCGATCCGGTCGCTACGGCTGGATGCTGTCCATGCGCGGCCGAACGGGTCGTCAGCGACCCGGCTCGCCCGAGGCCCGCGCCGGGCGCGCAGCACGATGGCGCCGGCCGGTGGTGACCACACGGCGGCCTGATCCAGGATGGGTAGGGCGCGTGCGGGCACTGCGATCGGTAGCACGGTTCCCGCTGTCAGTGCTGGTGGCCCGAGGCCGGACAGGACGTCGGTGGCCCGGGAACCGAGTACCGGTGCCACCGCGATGCCACCGCGGACCGCTAGATAGCTGCGTAGGCCGGTCCGGGGAGTGGCGAGGGCGAGGACCGACCCGGCGGGCATCCGCAGCACGGCGTTGTGACCGACGGGGGTGCCGTCCAAGGTTGCGGGGGCGGGTGCACCGGTGAGGGCCACGATCAGGTCGTGGTCAGCGCGCACGTTGAGCCCACCGAAGACGATTTCGATGCTGGCGGCGTCGGGTGCGTTGCCGACCAACCGGTTCGCGAGGTCGTGCGACCCACGGTCCGCCGCGCCTGAGCGCCCGACACCTTGGCCACCCAGACCCGGCCGTCCGTGGTCCTGCAGCAGGGCCAGCGGACCGGTCGCCAACACGGTCAGGGTGTTCACCGGCGTGCCACGAATCGGACCATGGTGCCCACCTGGAGCAGTGCCGGCGGTCGGCGTTCCAAGTCCCACAACGGTGCGTCGGTGTGCCCGATCAACTGCCAGCCGCCGGGTGAGGACCGGGGGTAGATGCCGCTGAACTCGCCTGCCAAGCCAACAGATCCGGCCGGAACGGTGGTGCGGGACTCGGCGCGGCGAGCCACTGTGAGTCGGGGGTCACCGCCGACGAGGTAGGCGAATCCCGGCGCGAAGCCACCGAATCCGACCCGCCAGGGCGTCGCCGTGTGCGCGCTGATCACCTCATCGGTGCTGAGCCCGGTCAGCTGCGCGACGTCCTGCAGGTCGGGTCCGTCGTACGTCACCTCGATCGTGGTCTCGTCCGTGTCGTTGCCGGGCCGGATGTCCGCGGCCTGGTCGGCAAGCTCGGTCAGTCGCGCGCTGAGCACGTCAAGGGATCGACCGGGCGCGACCGTCACCAGGACGGTGCGCCCACCGGGTACGACGTCGTACAGCTGCAACGTGGTGCGCTGCGCCTCGATCGCGGCAACGACGGCGAAGACCGCGTCCAGATCGGCCAGTTCGAGCAGGAGGGCGGCGTCGCCGCAAGGCAGAACCGTTACGTCAGGCAAAGCTGCCCACCTCCACACCCTCGCGGACCAGAGCCGATCGCACGGCGCGCGCCATGTCCACCGCACCGGGTGAGTCCCCGTGGACGCACACCGACTGTGCCCGCACCTTGACGGTCGACCCGTCGACCGCGGTGATGACCCCCTGCTGCACCAGGCGCAGCATCCGGGCGGCGACCTCGTCCGGGTCATGTAACAACGCCCCGGGCTCATGACGCGGCACCAGGGTCGCCTGCGGGGTGTACCCGCGGTCGGCGAAAGCCTCGGCGATCGTGCGCAGGCCTCGAGCCTGCGCCTGAGCCAGGAACACCGAACCGGGCAGACCGAGCACCGGCAGCGTCGGGTCGTACTCCAGGACTGCATCGATCACGGCCCGCGCCTGGGCTTCGTGGTGCACGATCGTGTTGTACAGCGCGCCGTGCGGTTTGAGGTACCGCACCTGGGTGCCCGTGGCCCGGCACAGTCCGTCCAGCCCGCCCAGTTGGTAGAGCACGTCGTCGGTCAGCTCCCGTGGTGCCACGTCCAGGAACCGCCGACCGAAACCGGCCAGATCCCGGTATCCGACCTGGGCGCCGACGACCACACCGGCAGCGACCGCCAACTGACAGGTCCGCCGCAACGTGGTCGGGTCCCCGGCATGGAACCCGCAGGCCACGTTGGCACTGCTCACCTGCGCGAGGACGGCCTCGTCATCACCGAGTGTCCACCGACCGAAGGACTCGCCGACATCGCTGTTCAGGTCCACGCGGGTCATGCGAGTTTGCCGAGGCTGGTGATGGAGGAGTAGCCGAGGTAGAGAGTGATCAGCCACGCGACCACACCGACGATCAGCAACCACCGCGGATATGCATAACCCTGCAGCAGGTCCCGTCGGCGCCAGGCGACCCATAGCACCAGGGTGAACCCGATCGGCAGGATCAGCCCGTTGAATGCCCCGGCGAAGATGAGCAGTTTTACCGGTGCGCTGCCGATGATCAGGAAGATGACGGCGCAGAATGCGATGAAGCCCACGGTCAGCAGATTGCGTAGCTTCTCCGAACTCTGCCGGCGGGTCAGGAAGCTGACCGAGGTGTAGGCCGCGCCGATCACCGAGGTGAGGCTCGCCGCCCACAGGATGATGCCGAAGGTACGCAGCCCGACCTCGCCGGCCGCGGCCTGGAATGCACTGGCCGAGGGATTGTCCTTGGACAGGGTCACCCCGCCGGCGACCACACCGAGCACTGCGAGGAAGAGCAGTGCGCGCATGACCGCGGTGATCAGCACGCCGATGACCGAGCTGCGGGCGATGTCACGGGAGTGCTCGGGCCCGGCGAGGCCGGAGTCCAGCGCGCGGTGTGCTCCGGCATAGGTGATGTAGCCGCCGACGGTTCCTCCGATGAGGGTGGTGATCACGACCAGATCGATGGTGCTCGGTGCGACGGTGTTGCGCAGCGCGGACAGAACGGGGGGCCGCGAGACGATCGCGACGTACCCGGTCAGGAGGATCATCGCCCCACCGAGAACCACGACGATCCGGTCCAGGGCGACGCCGGCCCGCTTGACCAGGAAGATTCCGATGGCGATCAGTGCGGAGAGCACGCCGCCGAGCTTGACGTTCATACCGAGCATGGCAGCGGTCCCCAGGCCGGCGCCGCCGATATTGCCGATGTTGAACACCACCCCGCCCAGCACGACCAGGCCCGCCAGTGCCCATCCCAGACCCGGCAGCACCGAGTTGCCGAGCTCACCGACCCGTAACCCGGATATCCCCACGACGCGCCATACGTTCAACTGCACCGCGACGTCGATCAGGGTGGAGGCCAGCACCGCGAAAGCGAACGCAGCACCGAGTTTCGCGGTGAAGGTCGTGGTCTGGGTGATGAAACCCGGCCCGATCGCGCTGGTGGCCATCAGGAACATGGCACCCAGGACGGCGCCCCTGTTCGCCTTCGATGCTCGGGTGGCTGACTTCTCGTCGAGAGTCGTGTCGGTCATCAGTTTCACTTTCGTCGGCGGTCGGGTGTGACTACGGCCACAACGAAAGATAGCGATTGTTGAACAATCCCACAAGGGGTCAGTATGAAACTCGGCAATCGTGTGCCGAACCGGCGATGTGGCGCATCGACCTAGGATCGTCAGGTGGTGAAGACGACAGGGGATATGGCTGACCCGTTCGATGCGTTGGTGCACGCCAGAGCGGGTATGGCGGTGCAGAGCACGGCGGACCGCGTCGCCAATGTGCTGCGCGACCAAATTGCCGAGGGTCTGCTCCGCTGCGGTATGCAGCTGCCCGAGCAGCAGATCTGTGCGGCTCTGGCCGTCTCTCGCAATACCGTGCGCGAGGCGTTGACACAGCTCATCGGTGAACGGGTGCTGGTCCGGGAAGCGCACCGCGGGGTGTTCGTGGCCACTCCCGGTGTCGAGACGGTCCGCGATATCTATCGGGCCCGACGCATTCTGGAACCCGCCGTGCTGCGCACTGTTGATCCCACGCCCTCGGCCACCGCAGCTCTGCGAGCCGCAGTGGCCGAGGGTCAGCGGGCCGCCGCCGTCGACGACGGGGACGGGGTGGGCAGTGCGAACCAGCACTTCCACCGCGAACTCGTCGCCCTGGCAGGTAGCGAACGCCTCGACCATCAGATGGCGTTGCTCCTGGCCGAGATGCGCCTGGTCTTCCACCAGGTGGGCCCATCGCAGGAGTTCCACCTGCCGTATCTGGCCGACAACGACGCGATCTGCGCCTTTCTGGAGGCCGGCGACCGGCTCGGGGCGTCCGACTACCTGACCGGGTACCTCGATCGTGCCTGCGCCGCCCTGCTGTCCGCCATCGCCGACAAGTCGATCGCCGAGAAGTAGCCGGGCCACACCTGACGGGGTGCTGCGGCGCTATCTGGCGAGAGCACCCATCGGGTCCCAGGCCGGAAGCACGATCGGCTCGGTGTCCAGCGCTGCCCGAAGTTCGACGGGCAGTCGATCCTTGTGCGCCGCGATCTCGAACACGTACGGCGCAAACCAGGAATCGTTCATCGTGTAGAACCCCTGGTCAGCCTTGCTGTCGCCCCAGGAGTTCTCCACCCGCCACTTGCGCGGGGTGTCCCCGTCCAGGTCCACCCCGGTCAGCAACATTGCGTGCGTCATCAGCGTGTCGTGGAACTCCAGCCGTCCTGCCTTGTCCATACCGAGCTGGGCGTCGTAGACACCGTCGTAGTCGTAGAGATCGGCGTCCCAGATGCCGAGGTCGCCGGCCATCATCTTGCCTACATCGCACCCGAACCAGACGGGCTCACCACCGCTGATCGCCGCCGCGGCAATGCTTTTCAGCAGGTCGGGCTCGACATTGAGGTAGGTCACGGGCGCTCCGCCCACGACGTTGCCGAGCTCGTCGACGGTGAAGGTGGCCCCGCGCGGGCTGCTCTGCCGGGGGTCGTCCACCAGGCAGACGTAGTCGCTCAGGTCCTGCTCGACGTACCGGGCGGCGAACTCCTGCGGGGTCTGTGTGGTGTCGCGGTGGAACTGTTTGTCCTTGTCGGTCCACTGCCAGTCAACGGTCTCCGGCGGGCTGCCCAGATGCATTGCCAGGATCCGGTACGCCGTCGACATCACCTGCGCTCTGATGCCGTCCACGTCCTTCACCGCGGCGGCCCGCAGATCACGCGCAGCCTGGCGTAGCAACGACTGCAGTACCGCGTTCATCGGCGCGGTCTGTGCTGACGACTGCGTCTCGGGCATCGCCTGCTTCGGGACCAGGCCATGCTTCTGGACCAGTGCTACGAACATGTTCCACTGGCCGCCGTCGCCCATCACCTCGTCGAGGACGAAACCGAGGGTGCGGTCGTCGCTGGGGCGGTCACGCAGCCGGACGACGGAGTCCATGAAGTAGTTGCAACGCTCCAACTTGTCCCAGAACAGCAGGTGGTTCTGGGAGAATTCGAAGTCCTTCAGGCCCATCCGGCGCGCCGCGCCCACCCGCAGCAGGTTGAGACCGGCGAACAGCCAACACCGTCCACTCTTCTCCTGATTGGTGACCTTCCAGTCGTCCAACCGGTGGGACATCGACGTGTCGGTGCGCGTCACGATCTCGCGGTCGAGCGCCACGTCCTTGAGGGCCGTCACGGTGAGAGCGTTCTGCATGACCCGGTAGGTGGACTGGGACCGGAACTCTTTGCGCAGCAGTTCGATGTCGTCGGGAGTCAGGGCTGTTGTCGTTGCTTCGCTCATCAATGCACCTTACCGACCGGGCCGGTTGCCGATCCTGCTCCGGGCGGCTTCGACCAGCCGGGACGTGGGTGCGGTCATCAGGAACAACGCCTGCCGGGCGCGCGGGCCGTGCTCGGTCTTGATGGCGTGCTCCAGCGCTCGGATCCGACGCTCCTGCCGGGTGGCCATGGCCTGCAGGCTCACCACCTTGCTGTGCCGCTCGCGTAATGCACTCTCCAGCTGCGCGAGCCTCTCCAACTGCGTGACCCGGGAGACGTGTTCGGCGTCGACCGATGGTGGCAGCCGACGGGCAGGAAGGGCCACCGCGTGCCGCAGCTGCTGCGCCTGACGCCATGTGGCGGCATCCGGCCGGAGATCTGCCCAGACTCCCAGCTCCTGAGCGACGCCGGTAGTGTCCAGCTCCGGCGCGTACGGATGGTGGGCGGTGCCCGCAACCAGTGCGGCGAGATCCAGGAGGCCGGCCGCGGTCGCGACGGTCGTCGTCGGTGCTGTCGGTGCTGTCGGTGCTGTCGGTGCTGTCGGCGTGGTCGGGAGCGAGTCCTGCGAGGGGCGACTCACCTCGATCCGGAGCGCGAGGACGCCGGCATCTGTTCGCACCACGTTGCGAGGCGCGGCGAGGGCGCGTTGATCGGCCGGCAGGGCAGCGACCAGATCGGCGTAGGAGCAGATCAGGGCGCCGATCTGCTCGTGCCCGCCTACCCGTAACGCGCTGGTGAGCAGCACTTCCAGTGGGTCACCCGCAGTCACCGAGGGCTCCGGAAGTGTGGTGGCGAAGACAGTCGGCAGATCCTGCGGCAACGCCGTACCGCGCACCAGCACCCACCCGGTCGCCAGGGCACTGCAGGCACCCGCATCCACGGCATCCAGCCAGCCCTGGTGTGCGACGAGCGCCGCGCGCATCGTGGTCGTGGTGAGCGGGTCGGCAATGCGCTGATATTCGACGACAGCGATATCGCCGAAGACCACCCGAGCGGGCGGTGCGGGCAACTCTGCCTGCACCGGGACCCTCTCGTCGTACCCCGCAGAACCGACCCACCACGACGGGTCGCCGGATGCGCGGCTGTGCGGAAGCGGGTAGGCGGCCAGCGCGTTCGGCACATAGGCGATGAGCCGGCCACCGGCATGGGTCGCAGCCAGATCGAGGACATCGAGATGACCCAGGCCGGGCGAGTCGGGGGTCAACACGCGGTCGGGACCGTCCAACATCACGACTGTGTCGTAACCGGCCCGTGTCGGCAGCCGGTCCAAACCCCCGCACTGCACCCGAACTCCCTCGCTGTGCAGTCGGTCTGCGTCAATCGTCCCGCGTACCAGCACATCCGCGCGAGCACCGAGGTGTTGCGCGATACCGGCCGCGCGAGGACCGATCAGCAGCACCGAGCCGTTGCTGCGCGACAACACGGTGGCCACCCATGCGGTCAGCGCCGATGGCGGGTCGATCCCATCGCACCACCCGGTCATCTCCCCGCCGAGCAGGATGGGCGCAGTCGTTGCCGAGCTCGTCATTCTCGTAGCCTAGGGCGGACGACCGCCGACGGAAGAGGACCTGAAGAGCGATGCCTGCCCACCCCACGATCGGCGTGGTGATCCTGCACATGGGTGATCGCCCTGACGAACTCGCCGAGGGGCTCGCGACCCTGCGCGCCCAACGGGATGTCGAACTCGATGTGGTCGTGGTGGGCAACGGCTGGCAGCCGCAGGGGCTCCCGGACTGGGTACGCAGTGTGTACGTGCCGGTCAATGCCGGGGTGCCCGAGGGCCGCAACATCGGGGTCCGCGAGGCGCGCGGCGAGTACCTCTACTTCCACGACGACGACGCCACCCTGCCCGCGAACGACGTGCTGTCCCGGCTGTGCGGGCTGCTGCAATCCCACCCACGTCGCGCTGTCGCGGTGGCGCGCGGCGCGGATCCCGACGGCAGGCCGGCACCGCGCCGCTGGGTCCCGCGCATCGATGTACGCGACGGCGGTCGGCCCGGTTCGGTGACGTGTTTCTCCGAGGCGTTCTGTGTCATCAGGCGGTCCGCTTTCGAGCAGGTCGGAGGCTGGCCCGGTCAGTTCTTCTTCGGGCACGAGGGCATCGATCTGGCCTGGCGGCTGATCGACGCGGGCTGGGACATCGAGTACGACCCGTCGGTCACCATCCATCATCCTGCGACGGATGCAGCCCGCCACGACGTCTACTACCGCACCAATGCACGCAACCGGGTCTGGGTCGCGCGCCGCCGGCTGCCGCTGCCGTTGGTGCCGGTGTATCTGGGCACCTGGACGGGCGTGATGATGCTGCGGGCCCCTGATGCCCGGGTCCGGTCGGTGTGGCTGGCGGGCTTCCGGGAGGGGTGGACCACCGATGCCGGCGCGCGCGCGCCCATGTCGTGGCGCACCGTCGGCCTGTTGACCCGGTCCGGACGACCGCCGGTGATCTGATGCGGGTGAACTGATGCGGGTCGTCGTTACCGGTGTGCGTAGTCGCACCCACCTGGTGCATGTGTCGGCATATCTGCGCGATGCGCTGCGCACCGCCGATTCACTCGACGTCGACTACGTCGGTGGTGGCCGGTTCATCGGCAACGCCACCGTCAGCTCCGATGATGTGGCGAAGTTCCTGCCCGACGACGCCCGCCTGTCGGTCCGAGTGCTGTCCTCGATGCAGGAGTGGACTCCGGACGGCGCCGAGCTGACCTACGTCGCCGTCGGAGCACCGGGGATCAAACCGTGGACAGACCTGCGGCGCCGCCAGGGCCGATCGCGGATCCGGGTCGTGGTGACCGACGAGGGGATCGGCAGCTACGGCACCTGGCGTACCCGACATGACGCGTGGACCCGCCAGGGCCTGCGTGAACCGTGGTGCTCGGTGCGGACCACCGCAGTACGGGTCGCCGACGCCACCCTGACGTCGCAGCGTTTCGCCATGTACGACAAGACCCGTAACTGGGAGCTGGATCGGCGCATCGCCGGGGAATTCCGGTGGCGGACGAGCGCGGGCGATGAGCACGGCTCGGGTCGGGCAGTGCTGCTGACGCAGCCGTGGGTCGAGATGGGGTCCCTGTCCGAGGACGTCTACCGCGCGCACATCGAGGCGATCCACGAACGAACGGCCGCCCTCGGCCTGCGCCTGGTCATCCGTCCGCATCCCGCCGAGCACATCGACCGGTACGACGACTTCGAGACCCTGCCCGGTGACCGGCCCGCCGAGCTGGACGGTCGGATCGTCGACAGTGCCCTGATCCTGGGCGGCACGAGCACGGCGCTGCTCAATCTTGCGGCGCTGCACGGGCTTCGTTGCTACCGGGTGCAGGTGCCCGGTCTGGAGCACCTCGAGCAGCGCCTCGGTGCCAACCAGCGGGCGCTGTTGGAGCGCTATCTCCCTGCGCTCATACCAGTGGCTGACATACCTGCGGGCTAGAGTCATCAGGGTGCTTCGCAATACCACCGCATCCGTGCGGATCGCGACCTCACCGACCGTGCAGCGAGTTGTCGGCCGGGCACGAGCGGCGGCCCGTGGCACTGCGGCCAGGCTTCCCCACCCGGGTGAACCCGCAGCCCTGCGCGCGGGGGACGTCAGCGAGGTACGCATCACCGGGCTTTTGCTCGACAGTCGTGATGCTCGAGCGGCGCGGCGATTCTCGCGCAGCCTGGGTCTGCCGCGGGCGCTGGACGACACCACTGCCTGGGCCGCGCTCGGCGGCCTGGCCGCGTTGCTGAGGGTGATCGACGATGGCAGGCGGCGTGCTGTCGTGGTCGACACCGCCGGCGAACGGTCGGTCTTTTCCCGATGGGCGGCCCGCGCCGGGTTCGCCCCGCTGCACCTGGACGTGACCCGCGCGGAAGTCGTGGGGAATGCCATCGATCCCGGGTCGGTGGACCTCGTCGCCCGCCTGCACCCGCACTCCAGTGTCGCCGACAGGGTCGATACCGACCTCGCGTTCGCCGCGACCGCGCTACGTCGAGGTGGGGTGGTGGTGCTCACGATCCGACTCGGGCCGGCTGACAGGGGAGCGCTGCGGGTGGCCGACCTTCGGTCGCTGATCGCCCGCGCTCACGAGCAGGGTCTGACGCTGCTCGGTGATCTGCAGCTGGCGGAAGCCGCCCGGGCGCGCGCCGTGCAGCGCGACGACGAGGCCGACACCGTGGGTTTGGCGCTGCTGTCCTTCCGGCGCCGGTGAGTGACGCCGGCCCGGATGCAGTTGCGGAGTGGGCGCCCGGGCGACCGGTGCCACTGAGTGAAATTCTGGCGCCGTTGCGTCGCGGATCCGGCGACCCGACGTGGCGGGTGCATGACGGGGCGATCTGGCGCGGTCTTCAGACACCACACGGACCCGCCACCGTCCGGATGTGGCGGCGTACCGAACGCGCCGCGCAGCTGCAGGCGTGGGGGCCGGGCGCGCAGTGGTGTGCCGAGGCCTACCCGGACTGGCTCGGTCGACGCGATGACGTCTCCGGGTTCGAGGTGCACCACGCTCAGCTGCGCGATGTTGCGCGCCGAGCAGAACACTGGCGGGTCGGTCGCACGGGTCTGGTGATGGAGGCTCTGGTGCCGGCCATCCTGGAGCAGCGGGTAACGGGCAGGCAGGCGTTTGCTGCATACCGTGCCCTGGTCGCTCGATTCGGATCGGTGGCCCCGGGCCCGGGGGAGCGGCTTGGGCTCCGCTGCCCGCCGGACCTGCCTGGCTGGCGGGCGATTCCGTCGTGGGAGTGGCTGCGCGCCGGGGTCGACGCGCAGCGGGCCGACACCGTGATGCGGGTCCTGCCGGTGGCCCGACGTCTGGAGGAATGTACCCAGCTGCCGCTGGCGACCGCCTGGCGACGGTTGTCCTCAATTCCCGGTGTCGGGGTCTGGACGGTGGCCGAAACGTTCCAGCGCGCACTCGGCGATGCCGACGCGGTGAGCTTCGGGGACTACCACGTCGCAGCGGACATCGGTTGGGCTCTGACGGGTGCTCCGGTGGATGACCTGGCGCTGGAGGCCCTGCTCACGCCCTACGTCGGGCACCGGTACCGCGTGCAGCGGCTCGTGCTGGCCGGGCACCTCACCCGGCCGCGCCGTGGCGCCCGGATCACGCTTCCCACCCATCTGCCGTGAAAAGCGAGCAGGTCAGCGTTCGCGTACCTGCAGGGTCACGCCCGCCTCGTTGTGGGTCGCCGCACAAGTGAGCCGTTCGCCCGCCAGCGCGATCTCCAGGCGCGCCCACACGCGTCCCAGGGTGAGGCTGTCCCGGGCGCTGAGGTCGACGCGATGACCGTCCTGCCCGACGTCACCGCCGGCCCCTTCATGTCCGTGCAGGGCAATACGGACGGCCCGCGCGACCCGATCCGGTAGCGGCTCCGGGGCCACTGATTCGATTCCCACGCTTTCCGACAGCTCGCTACCCGCGGGGATGCCCAGGGCATCGCGGACAGCTTCGGCGCGACCCAGGGCAAACCAGTCGGTCGGCCCCGAGCGCACGAGATCACGAGCCGGTGTGCCCGGGCCGTGTTCGAGGACCAGATGCGGCAGTCCGCGCACGATCGCGATGGGCACCCGGTCCAGCTTTCCCTTGACGAGATCGGCGGCGGCGGCGATCTCGTCCGCGAGGTTACGCACGGTGACGGCCAGATCGCGGCCGTGGGTGTCGCTGGTACCGCGGAGGTCGTCGATGCCGCACAGCCCGCTGCAGCCCAACGCGATATCGACCAGTCCGGCGCGCCACGGTCGACCTGCGGTGTCGGTCAGGAGCACCGCTATCCGCGCTTCGTCCGGCAGGTGGCGGCGCAGTTTGCGATGCAGATCGGCAGCTGCAGCATCCGGATCGGCGGGCAGCAGCAGCAGACGGTCGTCGTCGGAGTTGGAGGCATCGATACCCGCGCCTGCGAGGACGGGGCCGCTACGGGCAGTAACGACCCGGGTATGGGATGTCGCCGTGCGCCGCTCCGCAACGACGGCGGTCGACTGCTCCAGTACCAGCGCTGCGCGACGGTCCGGGTCGGCCCACAGCCCGGCAGCCTTGGAGACCACCTTGCTGGTCACCACGAGGATGTCTCCCTCGACCAGGGCGATGCCAGACGCAGTCAGCGCAGTCATGATGAGGACAGCCAGGTCATCGCCGGTGATGACCTCCGGCATGCCCCGGACGGGGACCAGAGCAATACCGGGTGGGTCAACCACGCCGTGGCAGCTCCTCGGCAAGGTCCAGTGCGGCCCCGGCCATCTCGCCCGCCGCCTGGACCGAGGTCATCAGCAGGGGAGCGGTGCGGACCTGCAGGCGCGAGTCGTAGGTCGCGTCCCGGTCGGCCTCGTCGACCAGCCACCCGCCCAGGAAGTCCGCATACAGGCCGGCAACTCCCGCCGCGGTCACGGGCACGTCCAGCGCAGCCAGGCACGCATCCGCGTGTCCACGTACCGGCGCGCCCCCGACCAGCGGGCAGACGCCCACGACGGGCGCCGATGTGCCGCGCAGCGCATCGCGCACCCCCGGCACCGACAGGATGATCCCGATCGAGACCACCGGGTTACTGGGTGGCAGCAGCACGACGTCTGCCTGCCTGATCGCGTCCAGGACCCCTGGGGCTGCCGCGGCCTTGTCCAGCCCAGCGACCACGAAGCGCCGCGCGGGCACTGCCGCCTGTAGTCGCACCCACCACTCCTGGAAATGGATCGCGCGTTGCGCGTCGCCGTCGTCGATCACCACGTGCGTCTCCACAGGGGTGTCGGTCATCGGCAACAGGCTCACGCCCTGCTCCGGCAACCCCCAACGGCCTGCGAGCCGTGCGGTCACGTCGCTCAGGCTGACCCCCTGTCCCAACCACTGACTACGCACGATATGTGTGCCGAAATCCCGGTCGCCGAGCCCGAACCACTGCGGTGTCGCGCCGTATGCGGCGAGCTCGGCCTGGACGTCGAAGGTCTCACCGGCACGGCCCCAACCCTGCTCTTCGTGGACGCCACCGCCGAGGGTGTAGAGCAGCGTGTCCACATCGGGGCAGACCCGCAACCCGAACAGGGTGATGTCATCGCCGGTATTCGCGATCACGGTGAGGCGGTGCGGACCGCCCGGTCGATCCTTCAGGTGGTGGAGCAGGCCGCGCAGGAACCGGGCGCCGCCGACTCCGCCGGCCAATGCGGTGATGTGCATGGGCCCATCATCGTCGCCGGCCGGGCGGGCGAAAGATTCGGGCTTGACTCAGACGAATGACAGCCGTGTAATTACCCCAGTCGATTCTTCTTGTCTCGGCGTTGTCGTCCGGGAGGGTCCGTGCTGGAATTCGCATTGATTGTGGGAGACGGCCTCGACGACGACGACGGGGAACTGTCCTGGCAGGAGCGTGCCCTGTGCGCGCAGACCGACCCAGAGGCGTTCTTTCCCGAGAAGGGCGGTTCCACCCGGGAGGCGAAGAAGGTCTGCGTCGGTTGCACCGTACAGACGCAGTGCCTGGAGTACGCGTTGGCCCATGACGAGCGGTTCGGGATCTGGGGAGGCCTGTCCGAACGCGAACGTCGCAAGCTGAAAAAGCGCGCGATCTGAGCGCGCTGGACGCCTCGTCGGCTGGGATGCGCGCCGTAGAAACGCGTGCGGGCTTCTTCGATGTCGAAGACACCGGCAGGCCTGGGCCCATGGTCACCGCACTGCTGGTCGTTCGCGATGAGGCGGGCACCGGACCGGTGATTTCCCTGGACGACACCTGTGAGGCACTGGCTCGTCAAACACGCCCGCCGGACCGGGTGGTCGTCGTGGACGCAACCGTCGGGCGCCTGGTGCGCACGTACCTGGAGCAGCACGGCACGCTGCGTCAGGCGTTCTCCGGCCTGTCGGTGGTCACCGTGCCCCCTGATACGCCGTTCGCCGCAGTGGTCGACATGGCCGTGGATGCCCTGCCCCCACCCGGCGAGGACCATGTGGTACAGCGGCGCTCCGCACGGCGGGCCGGCGCCCGTCCAGTGCGAGCCAGCGACCGCACCTCATGGCTGTGGTTGCTGCACGAGGACAGTGCCCCCGACGTCGATGCACTCGAGGAACTGACCGAAGCCGCATCGGGGTCCGAGCGGGTCGGTATCGCCGGGTGCAAGGTGGTCGACGCGGCCGACCCCACGATGCTGCTGGACATCGGCTCGGACATCACCCGCACCGGGCGCCATGTCGCCACGGTGCCACCCGGCACCCCCGATCAGGGCCAGCTGGATCATCGGCGGGATGCGCTGTCGGTCAGTAGCGCCGGAATGCTCGTGCGCCGCGACACCTACAACACCCTCGGCGGATTCGACCCCGCCTTCGACGGCGACGGCGACGGACTGGATCTGGGGTGGCGGGCGCACCTCATCGGCCACTCCGTCGTCGTGGTCCCCTCCGCCCGGGTCCGTGGTCGGGCGCGCGCGGACGGCTCGAACATCCGCACCCTGCGCCGTCATCGTCAGGTCGCGTTGGCTCGCTCGAGCCTGCTCGGCATGCCGTTCCTCGCACTATGGATGGCGGTTAGCTCGACCGTGCTGGCCCTGTTCCTGTTGCTCGCAAAGCGTCCGCGACGAGCCGGTGTCGAACTGGTGCAGGCCAGTGCGCCACTCGGCGTACTGCGGGTGCTGCGGGCCCGCGGCCGTTTCTTTCGCCGTGCCACCACTCGGCGTCGCAACCTGCGAGGACTGTTCGTTACGGCGGGTCAGGCGGCGCGTGCCCAGCTCGACGCGGTTCGGACCGGGTCCATCGGCGGCGATGGGCACGGCGGCATCGCCCGCGCGATCTTCGGCCCCGGCGGACTGGTGGTACTGCTCCTGTCGGTTGCCGCCGCAGTGTGGTGGCGCGATCTGCTGACCGACGGTTCGCTGACCGGGGCCGGGCAGGGCCTGGTCGGTGGGCAGCTACTACCGTTCCGCACCGACGCAGCCGGCATCTGGGCTACCTACCACGACGCCTGGGTCGGCCCGGGACTCGGCCATGCCTCGACGCCGACCCCCTACCTGGTCGTGCTTGCGCCACTGGCCTGGCTGGTCGGACTGCTGCCCTGGGTCAATCCGGCCGCGTCCGGCGCGGTGGCGGTCGCCTGGATTCTGGTCGCCGCGATGCCGCTGTCGGGGTTGGCTGCCTACTGCTGCGGTCGCATCATCACCACCGAGCGGTGGCCACGGGCGGTCATCGCGCTGCTGTGGGCCACGCTGCCCACCCTCACCACCGCAGTCGGGCAGGGCCGGCTCGGGCCGGCGGTGGGGCACATCCTGCTGCCAGTCGCACTCGCGGGGACACTTGCTGCAGCACGTCGAGGGGCAACGACAGCAACTGCTTTCGGAGCGGTCCTGGCAGTCGCTGCGACCGGTGCCTTCGCGCCTGTTCTGCTCCTGGCCTGCAGCATCGTGGCCCTCGTGGGTGTCGTTGCGGCCCGCGGTGCCGCACGGTGGCGTCAGCTGGCGATTCTGATCACGCCGTGGCTGTTGTTGGGGCCCTGGACCCGTGCTGCCGTGACCGGCGATCACCGGTTGCTGCTCGCCGGCCCTGGCGCGCTGGATGACGCGCGTGGTGCCCTCGCACGCGGCTGGCAGCTGGCACTCGTGCATCCCGGCGGTCCCGGCTCCTATGCCGTGGTGGCGACAGTTCCGGTGCTGTTCATCGGGGTGTGCGGGCTGCTGCGCCCCGGGCTGGGCATGCGGGGGGCAGCGTTGATCGGCACCGGGCTACTCGGCCTGGCTGCTGCGCTCGCCGCACCGCACGTCGTGCTCACCGCCACCAGGGCAGCCGTCACGGGGGCCGCGACCCCATGGGTCGGTCCTGCGCTCGACGTCTACGCGTTCGCTCTGCTCGCGGTGGGACTGATGGGGATCCGGGGCCTGACGGGCGGCCGGGCGCGGCTCTGGGTGCGCACCGGTACGGCCGTTGCCTGCGTCGGTGCCAGCGTCCTCGGCGGCTTCGCGATCTGGACCGCGTCACCGCGCGCGACGACACCGGCTACGAACGTGCTGCCATCCGTGGTCGATGAACAGCTGGCCGCCAGTCGCGCCCCGCGGGCGCTCGTCCTGAGCCGTACCCCCGGCAGCGGCGGCGCTGCAACGTTGAGTTACCGCCTGGTCGGGCGGGAGTCGGGCGTGCCCGCGCGCGATCTACGGCGCCCGGACCCGGCATACGACGCCCGGACCGCTGCCGCAGTGACCGCACTCGGCGCCGGTGCTGCTTCGGCCACCGACCTGCTACACCAGTTGGCGGTGTCCTATGTGGTCGTGCGCGGTGCACCCGCAGACGCCCAGCTGAACTCCACGCTGATCGCTTCGGGCGCAGTGACCCAGCTGTCCACCACGCGGGATACCGCGTTGTGGCGGGTGGTGCCTATTTCGGGCGACAGCGGTCCGGTGGCCAGTAGCCGACTGATCCTCACCCAGGCGGGTCTCCCGGCGACTGAGCTGTCGTCGACCGGCGCGCACGGCCTGGCGACGGACGTGTTGCGCCCCGGCCCGCCCGGTCGGGCACTGGTGCTGGCCGAGGGTGCCGGGTGGATCGGTCGGGGCCGGGTCACGCTGGACGGACGTCTGCTGTCGGCCTCGTTGGCGGGCGGATCGCCCAGCTACGCGCTGCCGACGACCGGCGGCACGTTGCGCGTGACGCCGGGCGCGGCGAATCGTCGACTGCCCTGGTTGCAATTGGTGCTGCTCATCGCGGTCTGCTACCTGGCCATCCCGTTCGGGTCGCGAAAGGCCCGGGTGTGAAGGTCGGCGGGGTGCTACGGGTGCTCGTTGCCGCCGGCGTGGGGACCGGCCTGGTCTACGGCGCGGGTCACGTAGACGGGACCCTGCGGTGGGACCGGCGCGGCGACCGGATCGCATCGGTATCCCAGCCGTCGCAGGCGCTGGACCGGGCCACGTGGACGTGCCCCGGCCCCGAGCTCGAGGGGCAGCAGGCGGGAACCCTTGCGGCGACTCCGCCCGCGCAGGTACTTGCGGGGATCACGCCGCCGGTCGCATTGCCGGCTGCCGCGGGTCGATTGCAGGCCACCTTCCTGCCGGACAAGGGCACCTCGTCGACCGGTACGTTGGCGCCGACCTCCGGTGGGCTGTTCCAGAATCTGGTGCAGGCAGGCAGAGCCGAAAGCATTGAGCTGACCGGTCGGTCCGCGCCGGGCAGTTCCGTTGCGCAGTACTCGGCGCTGGAGACGGCGCAGGTTCGCGGTGCGTCGTTCGTGCAGTGCGGTGCGGCCACGCGTGACGGGTGGTTGCTCTCCGGTGGTCACCAACCGGGACGGGCGACCCGGTTGGTGCTGAGCAATCCCGGCGCCTCTGCCGTGACGGTGACAGCAGAGGTGGTGACCAGTGCCGGGCGCGACCCCGGTTCGGTTGCGGGCGTGGTGGTGGCAGCGCGGACACGGGTCGTCCTGGTCCTCGCCTCTGCTCGGCCCGGCATCGACCCGGCGATCCACGTGACCTCGGCGGGTGGGCCGGTAGCTGCCTGGGCCTCGGATGTCTGGCGCGATGGTGAATCCCCGGTAGGTATGGCGGTTTCCGGTATGTCGGCGGCCCCGGCGCGTACCCAGGTGGTACCCGTGGTGACTGCCTCCAGCGTGGTCCCCTCAGTCCGGGTGGCCAATCCCGGTGGCTCGTCGGCCGTCGTGCGCGTACGGGCAACCGGTGCGAACGGCGTGATTGCGATGGAGAAGGTCATCAGTGTCCCGGCGGCGAGCACTGCTGCCGCCGCGTTGACCGGCCTGACGCCAGGTAGTTACAGCGTTCAGGTGCTCTCGGATGAACCAGTGGTGGCCGCCGCGTTCACGCGCACTGCAGCACGTGGCGCGGCCGATCTGTCCTGGGCGACTGCTGCCGTGCCCGTGACGACTCTCACGGGCACGGGCCTGCCCGCCGGTCTCGCGGCGACACTGGGTGTGACTGCCGTCGCCGGCTCGGCAAGAGTGCGCGTGAGTACCGTCGACGCCGGCGGCGCGCTTACGGCGACGACCCGCGTCATCACCCCCGGCACACCCGTGATACAGGCGTTGCCAGGGGCTCGCTCCGTGTGGATCACCGTCGTCTCCGGTTCGGTGCGTACTGCGGTGACCCTGCAGGGCACTTCCGCGAAGGGGCCGCTGCTCGCGACGACGGCGCTCGCGCCCCTACCGCTTCGATCGCAGGCGATCCGACTGGTCCCTGCCGATCAAGAGGCTGCAGATTAGGGAGTAGTTGCCCGGTCGGTCCACCACTGCGCGTAGGTGCGCCCACCCCGTACAGCCTGCTCACCGGGCAGATTCGACCCGCGCGCGAATGCCGACAGGGTGCGCCCCACGGTCGGCAGCCTGACCTGTCGTGGGGTGGACTTCCCGGACAAATGGGCGGACAGCACGCTCAGCTCCCGAGCGGTCAGTACCTCTGGTCCGGCGAGCTCGATCGGCCCTGCTGCCGGAATCCCCTCCAGCGCCACATCGACCAGGTGTCCGGCCACCCACACCGGGTCGCAGGGCGCGAACCGCAATCCGCGAAGACCCACGGCGAGCGGCCCGAGCGACGCCGTGCATATCCGCTCCACGAACGGGTGGAACTGGGTGGCGCGCACGATCGTGGCCGGTCGCCCGGACTGGCCCACCACCGTCTCGGCCTCGGCCTTGACCCGGTAGTACGGCAACGGGTTGTCCCAACACCCCACGATCGACACATGCACGAGGTGCGCCTGCGGGTTGTGCTGCGCCAATGCATTGCACAACCGCTCCAGACCGTCCACGTCGACCGCGGACCCGGTCGTACTCGTGGCGCAATGGATCACGGCACTCACGCCGCGCACAGCATCTGCCAGCCCGGAGCCGGTGCGTAGGTCGCCGAGATAAACCGGTGCCCCCGACTGCGCATCTGCCCGATGGGACAGAACGCGTGCCGGGACCTCGGACACGAGGAGTTCCTGGACGACCGCACGGCCCAGGGTGCCGGTGCCGCCGGTGACCAGAACGGGGTGCCGGGGTATGACGGGTAGTCCGGTGAGCAGGTTAGGAGCAGCAGTCGGGTCGGTCATTCGCGATCAGTCCTGCAGGTCGTCGGGGTGGATGCCGATCACGTCAGCCACCTGCTCGGCGACGACGTGGTCGATGAGCTCGCTGAGTTCGTCGCGGTCGAAGGTCCTCGCTTCGATCGGGCGACGGTAGATCACGATCCGCGTAACAGCGCCCCCGTGGCCGGGAAAGCTACGTCCGAGCGCCACGTCCGACTCCCAGGGCGCCGGATCGTGCGCCGGGACGTCCTCGACCGCGACCTCCAGCATGTCCAGGGGCCGTTTGATGCGGCGCTCCAGTCGCTCCAGGGACTCCAGCACCGTCCGGTCGAAGTCGTCGGACCGGGTCTGCATCGCTGGCACCCTGGGCCAGGCCATCGGACCACGGGGGCCTCGTCCATGCCGCCCGGGACGGGTCGGCCGTCTGGGTCGGGGAGCGGCCCCGGCGCCCTCCGCCTGCCCAGCGGGGCGGCGTAGGTCCTGCCAAGCGGCGTCACCGGTCATCGACCAACCCTAACCAGAGCGTTTGCGGCGCGCCGGGCGGTCGTTTCGTCCGGCTCTGACCTAGCCTCACTTCGTGACACACCCCGCCACTGCTTCCTCCCGGCCGCTGATGCGTACCTGCGACCGCAGTGCGTGCTCGCAGCCATCGGTCGCGACATTGACCTACGTCCATGCGGACTGCACGATCGTGCTCGGCCCCCTCGCCACCTATGCCGAGCCGCACTCCTATGACCTGTGCGCCACTCACACGAGTCGATTCACCGCGCCGAGGGGTTGGGATGTGGTGCGACTCGCTATTGATCTGGAGCCTCCGGTGCCGTTCGGTGACGATCTGGCTGCGCTCGCCGATGCCGTCCGGGAAGCAGGCCGCCGCGAGGTGCCACCGCCGCCCGCGCAGTCCCGGTTGCGCGTGGTTCCCAGCTCTTAGTGCCCCGTTAGGCTGCGGCGGTGATCTCGACCAGGCTGCAAGATTTCGTCAAGGCGTACGACGTTCGCGGTCTCGTCCCCGAGCAGCTCTCCGTTGCGGTGGCCCGGGCCTTCGGTGCCGCGTTCGCCGAGCAGATCGCGCGGCCGGAAAGCGGGCAGAAAAGCGCCGGCGTCGTCATCGGTTACGACATGCGACCCAGCTCCCCGGAGCTAGCTGCCGCATTCGCGCAGGGGGTGGTGGCCCGTGGCGTCGACGCGACAGTCATCGGGCTCTGCTCGACCGACGGTCTCTACTACGCCAGCGGCATCCTGGATCTGCCCGGTGCGATGTTCACCGCGAGTCACAACCCGGCGCAGTACAACGGCATCAAGATGTGTCGGGCCGGCGCAGCGCCGATCAGCACCGACACGGGCCTTGCGCAGGTGCGGGACCAGGCCCAGGACTGGCTGGACCATGGTGAGCCGGACCCGGTCAGCACGATCGGTTCGGTCAGTGAACAGAACCTCCTCGCCGACTACGCCGCGATGTTGCGTGGGCTGGTGGATCTGAGCAGCGAAGCCGACCTGGGGGTGGGTCGACCGCTGAAGGTCGTCGTGGATGCGGGCAACGGGATGGGCGGGCTTACCGTCCCTGCTGTGCTGGGCACGCACGCGGGTCTTGCGCCACTACCACTGCAGATCGTGCCGCTCTATTTCGAGCTGGACGGCACCTTTCCCAACCATCCGGCCAACCCGCTGGAGCCGGCCAACCTGGTCGACCTGCAACACGCCGTGCGCGAGCACGGCGCCGACATCGGGTTGGCCTTCGACGGCGATGCCGACCGGTGCTTCGTGGTCGACGAACGTGGTGAGCCGGTGAGCGCGTCGGCGGTGACCGCGCTGGTGGCGGTGCGCGAGATCGACCGGGCGGTGCAGGACGGAACACCGGCCGAGCAGATTCGCGTGGTGCACAACCTCATCTCTTCCCTCGCCGTGCCGGAGATCATTCGTGAGCACGGCGCGATCCCGGTGCGCACCCGTGTCGGGCACTCCTTCATCAAGTCGGACATGGCCGACAACGAGGCCATCTTCGGAGGAGAGCACTCCGCCCACTATTACTTCAAGGATTTCTGGTACGCCGACACCGGGATGCTCGCCGCGATGCACGTCCTGTCCGCACTGCGCGCGCACGACGGGTCTCTCTCGGATCTGATGGCCGGGTACAGCCGTTACGTCCCGTCCGGCGAGATCAACTCCACGGTGGCGGACAAAAGCGCTGCGACGCAGCGGGTGCGTTCGATGGCTCTCGGCATGGACGGGGTGGTGCAGGACTCGCTGGACGGGTTGACGTTCACCCACGAGTCCGCGCCCATGTGGTGGCTTAATGTTCGGGGCAGCAACACCGAGCCGCTGCTGCGCCTGAACGTCGAGGCGGCCGATGAATCGACCATGACGGCGATCCGGGACCGCGCCCTCGCGGCGATCCGTGCAGACGACGAGGAGACTGGACTGCTATGAACACCATCGAACCGAACGCCACCGAACCGAACACCATCGAACCGTGGCTGCGTGAAATTCTGCGGTGTCCGGTATGCCGTAACGAGCTGGTCGACGCCACGTCGCCGGACGGTGGGCCGGAGCTGCAGTGCGCGCAGGAGTGCGACCCGGGCATCCGTCGCGGATACCCGATCACCGACGGGATTCCGGTGTTGCTTGCCGACGAGGCACGCATCATCGCGGTCTGAGCGCGGCAATGCCACTGTTGCAGGAGTCGTGGATCGATGACCCGAACGAGCTCGTCTGGCGGGATTCGCGCAGTACGTTGCGCGCGCTGGCCACGGCCGGTGCCCAGGTTCGAGAAGCTGTCACGCTCGCTCAGGAGGCAGGGGTGGCGCGCGTCGCGTTCGGTGAGCGTCCACGCTCGGTTCTCGTTGCGGCACTAGGGGGTTCCTCTGTCGTCGCAGACGTGCTGGAGCTGTTGTCCGAGCCCGGTTCACCGGTGCCGGTGACGGTCCGCCGTAATCTTCCGCTTCCTGGGTGGGTGGGACCGCTCGATCTCGTCATTGCCGTATCGCTGTCCGGCACCGCCGACGGTCCGGTCGCGATTGCCTGGGAAGCGGCCCGCCGCGGGGCCTCGTTGCTGACGGTGGGCGCTGACGACTCGCCGTTGTCCGAGGCTGCGCATCGCGCGCGCGGCGTCCACATCGGCGTCGGTCGCGGGCGTACCTCCAGCCGCACGTCGCTCTGGTCGCTGCTGACTCCGGTACTGCTCGCCGCGGACGTCCTGGGTCTGGCCGACGTGCCGGAGTCCGTTTTCGGGCAGATCGCCACGAGGTTGGACGAGCAGGCCGACACCTGTCGGCCCTCCTCGGAGTCGTTCGTCAACCCGGCCAAGGTGATGGCGGTGCAGTTGGCCGAGACGGTGCCGGTGATCCTGGGCGACAACCCGCTGACCGGCGTCGCTGCGCGCCGCGCCGCGTCGATGCTCTCCCGGACCGCCCGGATGCCCGCCACCTGGGGTGAGCTGCCCGATGCGGCCTCGCAGGTGGTGGCGTGTTTCGACGGCCCGTTCACCGCAGGAGGCGGTCACGGCCTCGCGGGACGCACCGGGATGGACATCTTCGCCGACCCGTTCCTGGACGGTCCGGCACAACCCAACCTGGGGTTGATGATGCTGCGCGACGCGCCGGTGGCGGTGCCCACCCGCGAGAGCGAGGAGGAGCGGGCCCTGACCGAGGATCTCCTCGCCACTGCGCGCGAGGCGCAGGTGCGGGTGGTGGAGTCCGTGGCTGCGCCCGGACACCCGGTGGTGCGCCTCGCCGAACACCTGTCGATGGTCGATTTCGTCGCGACCTATCTGGCGATCGGCCTCGGAGTGGACCCGGCGGTGTCGGCTCACGTGGCGAACCTGCGGGACCGTCGGCGAGGGCGAGCCCAATGAGCCAGCGGGCCTGATGAACGATCAGTTCCACGTCCCGGCGATGTCCTACGGCGCCTACCTGCACCTGGATACGTTGCTGTCCGCGCAGCTACCGCGCGCGGTACCGCCGCAGCACGATGAGTTGCAGGCGTCGCTGAAGCGGCTGGCTCGGGTCAAACACATCCAGGCCACGCTCACGCAGCAATGGTCGGTCCTGGCGACCCTCACCCCCAGCGAGTACGCCACGTTCCGCACCTTCCGCCGAACCCTCCTCGCACGCGCTGCTGGGCCGTCGCAGATTTGCAGTACCGGCCGCTGTCGTCGAGCGCGACGTCCGGCTGCCGTACACCCCGCACGAGGGGCGGCGAGGTGTTCCACGAGGTCTACTCCGAACCGGCGCGGCACTGGGACATCTACGAGACGTGTGAGGAGCTCGTCGACCTGGAGGACAATTTCCAGCTCTGGCGGTCCCAGCACCTGAAGACGGTCGAGCGCATCATCGGCGGCGCACCCGGCACCGGTGGCTCCAGCGGCGTCGCGTCTCTGCGTCGCGCGCTGGATCAGACGTTCTTCCCCGAGCTGTTCACCGTCCGTGCCCAGATCGCGCAAGGGCTGTAGAAATCGACGACTGTAGAAATCAAGGACTGTAGAAAGAAGACATGACGATGTCCGACCTCACCTCATGGCGCGAACGCGCTGCGCAGCTGGATCTGGGCGACCCGTTGGCCTCGTTCGCCGACGCGTTCCTGCCGATGGCGCGGGAGGTGTCCGCCTACCTCGACGGCAACTCCCTCGGCCGGCCGTTGCATGCAACGGCGGGCGCCCTGAACGACCTGGTCACGACCCGTTGGAGCGGTGAGCTGATCCGGGGTTGGACCGACGGCGGCGACCCGTGGATGGCGTGGCCGCAGAACCTGGGTGATGCCATTGCCGACGCGTGTCTGGGCGCCGCAGCGGGTCAGACGGTTGTCGCCGACTCCACGACGGTGCTGCTCTACAAGCTGGCCCGGGCCGGTGTCGGCGCGCGGCCCGGGCGCACTGAGATCGCGCTCGACACGCATAACTTCCCGACGGACCGCTATGTCGTCGAAGGCATCTGTGCAGAACTGGGGCTCACCCCGCGGTGGATCGAGACGGACCCGAGTGGGGGTATCGAGCCTGAGGAGGTGCGGGCAGCGGTGGGCGAGGCGACCGCGCTGGCAGTGTTCAGTAACGTCGCGTACCGGTCAGCGCACCTCGCTGATGTCCCGGCCATCACCTCGGTCGTGCACGATGCAGGTGCGTTGGTGCTGTGGGATCTGTCGCACTCCGTGGGTTCGGTGCCGATGCAGCTGGACGAGTGGGGCGTGGACCTCGCGGTCGGCTGCACCTACAAGTACCTGTGCGGCGGGCCGGGCGCCCCGGCGTTCGGTTACGTACGCAGCGATCTGCAGGACGCCATCCATCAGCCGATCCAGGGCTGGATGGGCCGAGCTGAGCCTTTCGTGATGGGTCCGGGCTACCTGCCCGCCGCGGGTATCCGCTCCCTGGTCAGCGGCACACCGCCGATTCTCGGCATGGTCGGGGTGCGCGAGGGCGTATCGCTGGTCGCGCAGGCTGGTATTGAAGCGATCCGTGCCAAGTCCACCGCACTGACGACATTCATGATCGAGCTCGCAGACGAGGTGCTGGGCCGGTATGACGTGCGGGTAGCGACACCGCGCGACCCGCAGCGTCGGGGTAGCCACGTCACCATCACCCGCTCGGACTTCCGCGAGGTCAATGCCGCGCTGTGGGATGCCGGGGTGCTCACCGACTTCCGGATGCCCGACGGGATCCGCCTCGGGTTGGCGCCGCTGTCGACGTCCTATGCAGATCTCGTCACCGCGACCGGGGTCATCGAAGGCCTGCTGTCCGCCTAGGCTGAGCCAGTGACTCATTTCGACCTGGCGATCATCGGTAGCGGCTCGGGTAACTCGTTGGTGACCCCCGATTGGGACGGCAAATCCGTCGCGATCATCGAGCGGGGCATCTTCGGTGGGACCTGCCTGAACGTCGGATGCATCCCGACCAAGATGTTCGTCTACGCCGCCGAAGTGGCCGATACCGTGCGTGGCGCCGGTCGGTACGGGGTCGACGCCCACGTTGACGCGGTGCGCTGGCCGGATATCAGGGACCGGGTCTTCGGTCGCATCGATCCGATCTCGGCGGGCGGGCGTGACTACCGGGTGAACGGCGGCAACACGACTGCCTACCTCGGGGAGGCTCGTTTCACCGGACCGAAGACGTTGGCGGTGCTGGTCGACGGGCAGGAACACGAGTTCAGTGCCGACCAGATCGTGGTGGCCACCGGCAGCCGAGCGATGGTGCCGGACCGGATCCTGACCAGCGGCGTGCCCTTCCACACCAGTGACACAGTGATGCGACTGGAGACGTTGCCTGCATCCATGGTGATTCTCGGTGGCGGTTTCATCGCGGCTGAATTCGCGCATGTGTTCTCCGCCTTGGGGGTGAGTGTGCGCATCGTGGCCCGCGGCAAAGGTCTGCTGACCAAGGAAGACGCCGAGATCTCGCAGGCGTTCACCGAGCAGGCCTGCGCGCAGTGGGACGTGCACCTGAACTCGCCCGTGGTGAGCGCCGATTCAGTTGATGGTGAGGTCAGGCTGACGCTGGGCGACGGCTCGACCGTCAGCGGCGAGGTGCTGCTCGTCGCGACCGGCCGGGTGCCCAATTCCGAAGCGCTGGACCTCGCGGTCGCCGATGTCGACACACATGACGACGGTCGGATCCTCGTCGATAAGTTCGGCCAGACCTCGGCCGCAGACATCTGGTCGCTCGGCGACGTCAGCTCTCCGTACCAGCTCAAGCACGTTGCCAACCAGGAGGCGCGGTCAGTGGCGCACAACCTGACCCACCCGGATGACCTACGCGAGTTCGACCACCGATTCGTCCCGCAGGCGGTCTTCACCCATCCCCAGCTCTCCTCTGTCGGCCTGACGCAGGAGCAGGCGCAGGCTGCCGGCCTCGACATCGCTGTCAAGGTGCAGAAGTACGGCGACGTGGCGTACGGCTGGGCGATGGAGGACACCACCAGCATCGTGAAGCTGATAGCCGACAGGCAGACCAAGAAACTCGTCGGTGCGCACTTTATGGGCCCGGATGCGAGCTCTTTGATCCAATCCTGCATCCAGGCAATGACCTTCGGGCTCACCGTGCCGCAGATGGCGCGCGGACAGTACTGGATCCACCCGGCGCTCGCCGAGGTCATCGAGAACGCACTGCTCGGTCTCGACCTCGACGACTGACGTGGAGCAGTTCGAGCTGCGGGTGCAGCGGTGGTTGCCAGACCTGGTTGCCGCAGTGCAGGAGGCCTACCCGCAGTACGCCGAATCTCTGGTCGACGAAATCGTGCAGCTCGCCGCGACTGCCTACGCGCAGCGCGACCCGGAGCTGCATCGGTTGGACGCCGAGCGGCTGTTGCGGCCGGATTGGCTGCAGGAGCCTGCCATGTTCGGATACGCCTGCTACGCAGAGCGATTCGCGGGTGATCTGGTAGGTGTTTCCCAGCAGATTCCCTACCTGCAGGAACTGGGCGTCAACTACCTGCACCTGATGCCGCTGCTCACCCCACGCGCAGGTGACAGCGACGGTGGGTACGCCGTGCAGGACTACCGGTCGGTGCGGGCCGACCTGGGCACGGTGGCGGACCTGCGGCAGCTTGCCACCTCGCTACGCGAGCAGGGCATTTCCCTGGTGCTCGACCTGGTGCTGAACCACGTCGCGCGCGAGCACGACTGGGCGGTTGCCGCGCGTGCGGGCGATCCGACCTATCGCGACTACTTCTATGTCTACCCGGACAGGACCGTGCCGGATCAGATCGATGCGACCGTCCCGGAGGTCTTCCCAGACTTTGCGCCCGGCAACTTCACCTGGGACGCCGAGGCGGGCGGTTGGGTGTGGACGACCTTCAACTCTTTCCAATGGGATCTGAACTGGTCCAATCCGGCCGTATTGCGGGAGTTCATCGAGTTGATCTTCCACCTGTCCAACCTCGGGGTGCAGGTCTTGCGGCTGGACGCGATTGCTTTCCTGTGGAAGCGGATCGGTACCGACTGCCAAAACCAGCCCGAAGTGCACGCCATCACCGCGATCCTGCGCACTGCTGCCCGAATCGCCTGCCCCGCGACGGTCTTCAAGGCCGAGGCAATCGTCGGTCCGCGCGATCTCATTCCCTACCTGGGCCGGGGTCGGTATGCGGGCAAGGTGAGTGACCTTGCCTACCAGAACAGCCTCATGGTGCAGATCTGGTCGATGCTCGCCACGGGCGACACGCGGCTGGCGCGCCGTGCATTGGGGGAGCTGCCACCCAAGCCCACCGGGGGCACCTGGATCTGTTACGTGCGCTGCCACGACGACATCGGTTGGGCAATCGATGACGGCGACGCTGCTGCGGTCGGGGTCAGCGGCCCAGGGCACCGGTCGTTCCTGTCCGACTGGTACTCCGGAATCTTCGCCGGCAGTACAGCCGACGGCCTGGTCTTCCAGGAGAACGAGCAGACGGGGGATCGCCGGATCAGCGGCACCGCCGCATCACTCGCCGGCGTGAATGCAGTCGGGCAGCAGCAGAATGACGCGCTGGCCCGGGTCTACCTCGCGCATGCCATCGCCATCGGCTGGGGCGGCATCCCGGTGATCTGGAGCGGGGATGAGTTGGGGGCGTTGAACGACGTCGGGTATGCCGACGAGCCCGGTCATGACGCCGACAACCGCTGGGCACACAGGCCGCGACTGACCGATGAGATGCGGGCCGACCGTGATCGGCCGCACACGGTCGCGGGGCGCGTCTTTCCCGGGATCGTGCACCTGGCGCAGGTGCGAGCCCGCACCCCGCAGCTGCATGCGTCGGCGGAATCCAGGGTCGTCGCAGACACCGATGACGGACTGTTGCTCGCGGTACGGCAGCACCCGAGCGGTCCGATGGTGTGTGCCTACAACATCACCGACCAGTGGCGACCCATGCAGCGAAGTGTGCTGACCTCGGCTGGAATCCACCTGGCGTACGACGTTTTGGAATCGCGCGATGTGGGGTCGGACGATCAGGGAGCGCTGTGGCTCTCGCCCTATTCGGCAGCGTGGATCGTCAATCGCGACGAGGTCCCCGCCTAGACTTCAGCTATGTCGACCGAGGGCGGTAACACCGCAATTCTGGCCGCGCTCGGAGCCAACCTAGGAATTGCGGTGACCAAACTTGTCGCCTTCGCGCTGACCGGCATGAGTTCGATGCTGGCCGAGGGCATCCACTCCCTCGCGGACTCCGGCAACCAGATCCTGCTGCTCGTCGGCGGCAAGCGGGCGAAGAAAGAAGCCACTCCGGAGCACCCGTTCGGGTATGGCCGGGAGCGCTATGTCTTCGGGTTCCTGGTGTCGATCGTGCTCTTCAGCCTGGGCGGGTTGTTTGCGCTGTACGAGGCTTATCACAAGGCGCACGAAGCTCATTCGGGCGAAGGGACGAAGCCTGGCATCGATCAGGCCTGGTGGTGGGTGCCGATTGTGGTGCTGCTCGCCGCGATCGTGCTGGAAGGGTTCTCGTTCCGCACGGCCGTGCGCGAGAGCAACCCGCTGCGGGGTGACGCGAGTTGGCTGCAGTTCATCCGTAGAGCCAAGGCTCCCGAACTTCCCGTGATCCTGTTGGAGGATTTTGCCGCCTTGATCGGACTCGCCTTCGCCCTCTTCGGTGTCGTGCTGTCGGTGGCGACCGGCAGCTCCTACTGGGACGCCGCCGGCACAGCGCTGATCGGGTTGCTGCTGGTGGGTGTTGCGGTCGTGCTGGCCGTCGAGACCAAGTCGCTGCTGATCGGGGAGAGCGCGACTCCAGAGGTACGCCGGAACATTCTCGCGGCGATCGGGAGCGCACCCGGCGTGGACCGCATCATCCATGCCAAGACGCTGCACCTGGGTCCGGAAGAGCTTCTGGTGGCCGTCAAGATTGCCGTGGGTGAGACCGATACCGGCGAGCAGGTGGCGCGTGCCATCGACGCGGCCGAGCAACGCGCCCGTGCGGCCGCGCCTGATCTGCGGCTGGTCATGTATCTCGAGCCGGACCTGGACCGTGAACAGGCGAGGGAGTCGTCATGAGGACGGCGTGATGGACCGTATTGCGCTGATTTCCGACGTACACGGCAACCTGACTGCGCTGCAGGCAGTGCTGGGCGATATCGGTGAGCGAGGCATCACGCGAATCATCAACCTGGGCGATTTCGTCGGCAAAGGCCCGCGTGGCCAGGAAGTGGCCGACATCTGCCGCGAGGTCTGCGAGGTGAACATCCGCGGCAACTGGGAGGACTTTCTGCCCGCAATCGAACCTGACTTCACCGATGAGCTGCCGTGGTGGTGGCGTGCAGAGTTGAGACAGGACCAGCATGAGTGGCTTCGTACGCTGCCGCTGTCGCATGACCTGCTGATGAGTGCTCGAGCGATCCGGTTGTTCCACGCGAGTGCGCACAACGTTCATACCAAGGTGCACACCGGGCATACGCAGCGCGAGTTCGACGCAATGTTCGAGCGCACCGAGCTGACGGGCGGCGGCCCGTTACCCACAATGGTCGGATACGGCGACATCCACGACGCTTACCTGAAAGTCCGCGAGGGCCGCACACTTTTCAATGTCGGCAGCGTCGGTAACGCACTGGATGAGCCGACGCCGTCCTACGCGATCCTCGAGGGTCGGGTAGACAGTCGCGATCCGGGCCCTTTCGGTCTTCAGTTCGTCCGGGTGCCCTACGACGTCGAGGCCGAGATCCAGGTCGCTGCCGATCTAGGGATGCCTGGGCTGTCCTTCTGGGCGACCGAGCTGCGGACCGGTGTTTACCGGGCCCGCCAGGAAGGCTGGCGGCAATGAGGGACAGCACGCGGATCCCACCGGACACCAAGGACTGGACCTGGACGCTGGAACACCGCTGTCCTGACTGTGGATTGGCCGCTGGGGAAGTGCCGGCGACCGATGTGGTCGATGGTCTGGAGCGAGCGCTCGCGAGGTGGCCGGAGGTTCTGCAGCGGGCTGACGTGCACATCCGGCGAGATCCGGCCCGCTGGTCGGATCTGGAGTACGCGTGCCACGTGCGGGATGTGTGCGGCGTCTTCACGCGACGCCTGCAACAGCTGAGGCAGGAGGACGACCCCATATTTGTCGACTGGGATCAGGACGAGACCGCACGAGAAGGCGAGTACTCCCGCCAGACGCCGTCGGCCGTCGCCACGGAGCTGACGCAGGCCGCCGCGCTGTTGATCGGCGAGTGGGGCAAAGTTGGTGGCGAGGAATGGTCCCGCGCCGGTCGGCGCTCCGACGGCTCGGAATTCACCGTCCTCACGCTCGGCCAGTACTGCCTGCACGACCTGACTCATCACGGAGTCGACGTCGGCCTTAATACCTAGAACTGTCAGGATGTTCGGATTGGAGTCGGACCAGCCGACCGAACAGGCGGGCTCAATCCTCGGCGTGCAGTGAGCCGGAGTCTGTCGCACCAGCTTCTGCTGCGGGCTTTTCCTCCAAAGTTTCCCCGGCCTCGTCGGATGTTTCAGGTGAGCCTGAGGCAGATTTTTCACCAGCGAAGACTGGGCGTTTCTTGTCCTCTTCACCCTCACCGGCGTAATCAGCGCTCACGTCGTCCCATTTAGCCAGTGCTTCCTGGTCGACGTCGATTGTGAGCTCGTCCGGAATGGGCTGATCGCGGGTGTCATCGTTCATGTCCCCGACTGTAACCAGGCGTGGTGGGGAGATGGTCGATTCTGCAAGCGGATCTGGTGGGTTGCCGGTTCCGCCGGCGAGGATCCAGAGTTTTCGGCGGTCGCGTGTGGTGGCGGGGGTGGGGTTGGGGGCGAACCGTACCCATGCGGGGTGTAGTGCTTCCCCGGATGCGCCCCGGTAGGGGGTGGTCTGCGGGTCTGGTGTGTTCCTCGCCGGTGGTCTTCCTTCGATGGGGCCCAGGGGCGCGCCGCCGCGATCGAGGAATCTGTAGTGGCCCGGGTGTGCGGGGAGGGGTTCGATGGTGAAGTCACCGGTGTGGTGTCGGTCGTGGTGGTAGGGGCACAGACTGATCAGGTTTTCGACATTGGTGGGTCCGCCGTCGGCCCAGTGGGTGATGTGGTGGCATTCCACGTGCCCGGTGGCGCCGCAGCCGGGATGGGCGCACCCGCCGTCGCGGTCTTCGATCAGGCGCCGGGTGCGGGCGGGCACGATGCGTTGGGCGCGTCCGACGTTGACGGGTGACCCGCTCGTTTCCCACACGGGGTTGACCAGCCCGTTGCAGGTCCATTTACGCAGTAGGTGCGGGGGTAGTGCGCCACTGTTGGTGATCCACCCGTGTCCGCTGGTGTCCAGGTGCAGGTAGATGCGGAACGTGTTCGATCGGCCGGTGGACAGGTCAGTCCCTTGTTGCAGTGATCGGGTCGCGACCTCCAGTAGCGCCTCACCCATGGTGACGTGTGGGTGGCCGGCCAGGAACAGGGCGTCTTTGGCCTCTACTACTGCCTGGTGGACCAGGGCCCCGATGTCGGCGGGCGCGTCGTAGGTCAGGTGGAATCGTCCGTCCTGGGTGTGCATGTGTACCTGGGCCCGCTGCACGGTCGGGTCGAACTCATCCAACCGTTCGACCGTCGCCTCACCGTCTCCGCCGGTAGTAGCGGCGGCGGCGGGTGTGGGGCTGAATTCGTAGTTGCTCAGTGCTCGGCGTAGTTGGGGCACGCTCGCGTGTCGGGCCAGTTGAACGACGTCGGTATCGAAGTGGTCGGGGGTGTAGCGAGCGATGACCGAGGCTTGTCCGATCGACAGGTCACCCTCGTTCAGGCCTTGGGCCAGCGCGGGCAGGGACACAGACCTTTCCGCGATCCGGACAATGTCAGTCGCGACCGCGTGCGAGAGGCCCGCGTAACACGTCAACCAGTGTTGCGGGGAGCGGATCCCCCCGATCACCCATGACTGATCCGCCAGCACCTGCGTCACGAGTGTGATGAGTTCGGCGTGCGCCGCGTTGAGCCGACCCACCACATGCGACAGCGCCGTCCGCGGATCCGGTGGTGTCAGGGCCGGGGTATCAACCCAGGCGGTGTTCGAACTCATGTCTTCATACAAGCACCGACCACCGACAGCCCCCCTTGAACAGAGCATTAGCCCCGGGAAGTGGGTGCTTCGGCCTACGGTCAACTGGTCGTCGCCCGGTCCGAATCGCGGTCGCTCTCGGCACCGCGCAGACAGTAGCGGATGGTGACATCTGCTGAGATGCTGTCGGTGAGGGAGCACTCCAGCGAAAGGACTCACCGGTTGATGCGCTGTGCGACTGACGTGAGGCCCACCCAAGAGGAATCCGGTCGATGACTGACTACGACGCCAGGTTGTTGCAGTTGTACGACACAGATAATCCGGACGGACCGGACCACGACTTCTACCGGTCGCTCGCTGAGCGGATCGGGGCACGCTCGATTCTCGACATCGGCTGTGGCACCGGGATGCTCGCGGTCACGCTCGCAACCGGCGGTCGAAGGGTCGTCGGCCTCGATCCTTCGTTGGCCATGCTCGATTACGCAAGAGCACGCCCGGGCGCCGCGGCGGTGACATGGGTGCACAGCGACGCCAAAGACCTCCGCATGAGCAATGTCGACTACGCGGTCATGACGGGCAACGTTGCCCAGCACCTGACAGGCGACGACTGGCCGGCCACGCTGCACGGCATCCGCCGGGCTATCCGGTCGGGTGGAGTGCTCGCCTTCGAGAGTCGCAATCCCGCTGCCCGGGCTTTCGAGACCTGGGCTGCGCGACCGCGCGCCACTCGGCACACCGACCTCGGACCTCTGACCGAGTGGACGGAAATTCGGGATGTCGGCACGGACGGCAGCGTCCGGCTCGCCTTCCACAACGTCTTCGAACGGACCGGTGAGCAGGTCATCGAGGACCTGACACTGATGTTCCGCGATCTCCCGACCATCGAGCACGACCTGCTGGAGGCGGGTTTCAATATCGAGACCGTGTCCGGCGCCTGGTCCGGCAGGGCCTTCTCAGCCGCAGACCCGATCATGGTTTTTCAGACCACTGCGATCTGAAGCGAGTCCACCGTTACCTGCGTCGGGAGCAGCTTGTTCCGCCCGCGCCGGCATGCGATGTGCTATACCGTCCGCCGATCGGTAGAGTGGAGGATGCCGGCGTGGGTGATAACCCGTGCCACGCAGCCCAGCAGGGCGCGCCGGGTCCATTAACAGACCATTTCCGATCAGTCACGCCATTGCCGTGACAGAGGGAGAAGCGCACATGTCATTCGATTACCAGGTCAAAGACCTAGGCCTCGCCGAAGCGGGCCGCCACCAACTCCGTCTCGCCGAGCACGAAATGCCCGGCCTGATGTCCCTGCGCGAAGAATTCGGCACGAGCAAGCCCCTGGCCGGCGCCCGCATCGCAGGATCGCTGCACATGACCGTGCAGACCGCCGTCCTCATCGAGACCCTCACTGCGCTCGGCGCCGATGTGCGTTGGGCCTCGTGCAACATCTACTCCACCCAGGACGAAGCAGCGGCCGCTGCCGTGCTCGGCCCCAACGGCACCCCCGACGACCTGCAGGGCGTTCCCGTCTTTGCCTGGAAGGGCGAGACCCTCGAGGAGTACTGGGCCTGCACCGACAAGATCCTGACCTGGCCCGGTGGCGAAGGCCCCAACATGATCCTCGACGACGGCGGCGACGCCACGATGCTCGTCCACAAGGGTCGCGAGTGGGAACTGGCCGGTGGCGTGCCGCCGACCACCGAGGACGACACCGAAGAGTTCTCTGTCTTCAAGGAACTGGTCCGCGCCACCATGGTGACCGACCCGACCAAGTGGACAACGATCTCCAAGGGCATCCTGGGAGTCACCGAAGAGACCACCACTGGCGTGCACCGTCTGTACGAGTTGGCCCGCACCGGTGAGCTGCTCTTCCCGGCGATCAACGTCAATGACTCGGTCACCAAGTCCAAGTTCGACAACAAGTACGGCTGCCGCCACAGTCTCATCGACGGTCTGAACCGCGCCACTGACGTGCTCATCGGCGGCAAGGTTGCCGTGGTCTGCGGCTACGGCGACGTCGGCAAGGGAAGCGCCGAGTCCCTGCGCGGCCAGGGCGCCCGCGTCATCGTTACCGAGATCGACCCCATCTGCGCGCTCCAGGCCGCGATGGAGGGCTACCAGGTCGCTCAGCTGGATGACGTCGTCGACATCGCCGACATCTTCGTCACCACCACCGGCTGCTACGACGTCATCAGCGCCGAGCAGATGTCGAAGATGAAGAACAAGGCGATCGTGGCGAATATCGGCCACTTCGACAATGAGCTCGACATGGTCGGCCTCGCCCGCACCCCCGGCATCGTGAAGACCGAGATCAAGGCGCAGGTGCACGAATGGACCTTCCCGGCGAAGGCCGACGGAAGCGTCAGCAGCATTATCGTTCTGTCCGAGGGTCGTCTGATGAACCTGGGTAACGCGACGGGCCACCCGTCCTTCGTGATGTCCAACAGTTTCGCGAACCAGACGATCGCGCAGATCGAAATCTTCACCAAGCCCACCGAGTACGACAAGCAGGTCTACGTGCTGCCCAAGCACCTGGACGAGAAGGTCGCCCGTCTGCACCTCGACGCGCTCGGCGTACGCCTGACCGAACTGTCCAAGACCCAGGCCGAGTACCTCGGTCTGGACGTCGCCGGCCCGTACAAGCCGGAGCACTACCGTTACTGAGTCCGACTGATCGGATCTGCATTCAACGCAGGTGGCCGCCCGGGGAATACGTTCCCTCGGCGGCCACCTTGGCGTGAGGACCGTGTGAGAAACTGACGCGCTACTGATCAATCAGAGGGAGAGCTACGCGATGCCGATGCGGGGAAAGGTGCTGATCGTCGACGACGATCCATCGCTGGCGGAGATGCTCGGCATCATTCTGCGGGGTGAAGGCCTCGAGACAGCGCACTGCGCGGACGGGGCCGCCGCGGTCAAGGCATTTCGTGAGGCTGCCCCGGATGTCGTTCTGCTGGACGTGATGCTTCCCGGGATGAGCGGGGTCGAGGTGTGTCGTGCGATCCGGGCAGAATCGGTGGTCCCCATCGTGATGCTTACTGCACGCACCGACACGATTGATGTCGTTGCGGGGCTGGAGTCCGGCGCTGATGACTACGTCACGAAGCCGTTCAAGCCGCAGGAGCTCATCGCACGGGTGCGCGCGCGGCTGCGTCGGACCGATGAGCAGGAGACCGAGCACCTCGTGCTGGGCGACCTGAGTATCGATGTCTCCGGTCACAAAGTGGGTCGTGGCAGCGAGAATATTTCGTTGACACCCCTGGAGTTCGACCTGCTCGTCGCGCTTGCGCGCAAGCCATGGCAGGTCTTCACCCGGGAGGTGCTTCTGGATCAGGTATGGGGCTATCGGCACGCCGGTGACACCCGACTGGTCAACGTCCATGTACAACGACTGCGGTCCAAGGTCGAACGCGATCCTGAGAACCCCACCATTGTTCTCACGGTCCGCGGGGTCGGCTACAAGGCAGGCCCGGCGTGAGCCCGTCAACACACTGCACTGCTTCATCGCAATGAAGTCCCAGCAGCCGCGAGCGACGTGGTCCTCGCGGATCAACGCCGGATGGCGGCTGCTGCGGCGGGCCTGGCGGCGGTCGATCCACATGCGGGTCATCACGATCACCGTCACGGTGGGAGCGGTGCTCACCTTCGTGCTCGGCAGCTACATGTATCAGCGCATCGCGGATGGTCTCATGGCCAACAAGGTCACCTCCTCCGAGCAGGACGCGCTTGCCCACCGCTCGCAAGCTCAGGCGACCCTGAGCGCGACCGACAAGACCGACCACGGCACCCTTCAGCTGCTGGTTCAGGGCGCCGTGACGGCAGCCGCATCGCCGGGCGACGACCTCTCTCGTCGGGTCATTTTCACCCACGGTCTCGGCACGATCATCCAGCGTTTACCGCGGGTCAGCACAGGGCCGAAGAACATGACCATCCCACCGGCAATGATGCGCGCCGTACAGAATGATCCAACCCACCAGCAGACCCAGATCACGACGGCCCCCCGATATTCCACCGGGGACGGGCAGGTGTCTGCCGTCATTGTCGGGTCTCGGGTCACCGTGCCAGGAGCGGGCGACTACGACCTGTACCTCATCTATCCGATGGACGTCGAGGAGAGCACCCTGGACATTGTCAAGGGTGCCCTCGCGCTCGGCGGTGTGCTGTTGCTCCTCATGCTTGCTGCACTCGCCTATCTGGTCACGCGGCTGGTTGTCACGCCGGTGCGTTCGGCAGCACATGTCGCACAGCGGCTGAGCGACGGGGCGCTCAACGAGCGGATGCCGGTGCGCGGGGAGGACGACCTGGCGCGGCTCGCCACATCCTTCAACGCGATGGCCGACAGTCTGCAACGGCAGATCCGCCAGTTGGAAGACCTGAGCACACTTCAGCAACGCTTCACCTCCGACGTGTCCCACGAGCTGCGGACCCCGCTCACCACGATCCGGATGGCGGCCGACATGCTGCACGACCGGCGTGCGGATTTCGCGGAGCCGGTCGCGCGATCTGCTGAGCTGCTCAGCGGCGAACTGGATCGGTTCGAGGCATTGCTGACCGACCTGTTGGAGATCAGTCGGTTTGACGCGGGAGCCAGTTCGCTACAGGACGAACCGGTCGATATTCGTGATGTGGTGCGCCGGGTCTGCGACGGGTTCGAGTCTCTCGCGACCCGCAACCACACCAAACTCCGGGTGCACGGTCGACGACCGGCCGTAGCGCCGATGGACAGACGTCGGGTGGAACGGATCGTCCGCAACCTGGTCAGTAACGCGATCGAGCACAGCGAGGGACACCCCATCGACATCACGGTGGGTCGCAACGCGAGCGCTGTGGCGTTGACAGTGCGCGATTACGGCATCGGGCTGGCACCGGGTGATTCCAGCAGGGTGTTCAACCGTTTCTGGCGCGCAGACCCGGCCCGGGCGCGAACCACCGGTGGCAGCGGCCTCGGATTGTCGATCTCGCTGGATGACGCGCGGCTGCACGACGGGTGGCTGCAGGCCTGGGGAGAGCCCGGGCGAGGAGCATGCTTCCGGCTGACGCTGCCCGCCAAGACGGGAGTACCCATTGGTCACTCACCGCTGAACCTCGCACCGGACGACTCGACGATCGGGCGTGTCATGCCGCAGGCAGACAGTCTGACCATCGGCGCGCGCAGCGATGCCGGCACTGGCAGCGGAGCGTCGTCCGAGTCCGGTTCCCGGGTGCAGAGATGACGTCCGGGCGAACTGCAGTGGGTGTTTGCGCGCTTGCTGTGACGGCGTCGCTGGCCCTGTCCGGCTGTGCGGGTTTGGCCACCAGTAGCGCCGTCACTGCGCAGCAGGCGATCAGCAACGACGCCATCCCGACGCTGTACGTCCAGGGTCTGCCACCTGACCCGGGGGAGTCCGCCCGTGATGCCGTGCTGGGGTTTCTGCGGGCCGGTGCGAGTTTGGACGATGACTACGGCGTCGCTCGTCAGTACCTCACGACGCAGGCCTCGACCCGGTGGAAGCCATCGGGTGCGGCGAGCATCATCACCGGTGAATCGGACCTCAAGGTCACCGCTCTGACTGCTCGAGGTGCGACCGTCACCGGTATGCAGCAGGCGACTCGCGACGCCACCGGCCACCTCGACCCGGTGATTCCGGCCGCCAGGCGCACGCTCGACGTCTCGCTGATGCGCATTGCGGGAGAGTGGCGCATCAGCTCGCTACCTGCCGACTTCAAACCCTGGCTCAGCAATGAGGACCTGCTGCGGGTCTACTCCCCACAAAAGGTGTACTACCCCAGCGCGGTCTCCAAGATCCTGGTGCCTGACGTCCAGTGGTATCCGTCAGCGGGGTTGGCCACCGCCCTGGCCCGCGCTGTCCTTGCTCCGCCGCCGGCCTGGCTGCGCCCCGTACTTCGCCCGGCGAGCCTTTCCGGTGTCCGGCTGGCGATCAACGCGGTGCCGGTTGATCCGTCGACCGGCGTCGCCGGTATTGATCTGACGTCCCCCGCGCTGACCACCGACGGCGCGACCCGCACCGCTCTCTGGGCGGCGATGTCCGCCACGTTGTCGGCGGTGCCGGAGGTGACCCGGGTAGATCTCACCGTCGCCGGTAACCGACTTGCCGCGCCGAACCTGCCATCCAACCCGATCGGTGCGGCCGACCTCGGTTACCAGATCTCACAGCCCGGTTCGTCCGGTGAAATCCTGAGGAGTAGTGACGGTCTGCGATGGAAGCTGTCCAACGCTGACACCGCACTGCGTTCGCCGGACCAGCCGGTCAAGCCGCCCACGCGGCTGCCGGTCATCGGGCCGAAGTTCTACGACTTCGCATCGAACGATTCCGCGAGCAGGGTCGCCGCCCTCTCCACCGATCGACGCCAACTGATGCTGTGGCTGGACCGCACGCAGCGCGCCGTGCCACCCTTCGCAGGAAACCTGACCCGACCCTCGTTCACGGGCAACACGGTCTTGGTGGCCGGCATCACCGGAGAGCCCGACCCGGACCGGTCCCAGAAGGCCAAGGGCGTCTGGGCGGTCGACACCGCTGCCCGCGGTGCACGACTGCGAGCCGTGCCGTTGGCCACGCCGTGGCTGGGCCGGTCCAACGTGCTGGCGCTGAAGGTGTCGTTCGACGGCGTTCGGGTGGCAATGGTGGTGCGCGACGCGCGAGGGATCACCTCTGTTGAAGTCGCCGGACTGTTGCGGAACACGGGCGGAACCCCGATAGGTCTGGGCGCCCCGCGGACACTTCCGACCAGACTCCGTACTGTTCAAGACGTGACGTGGCTCGACGATGGCACCCTGGCCGTTCTCGGGCGCGGCCAGATCGGCCAGCGTCCGACGTCCGACGCGCCGCGCGTTGCCCAGGTGCCACTCAGCGGGCAGCAACAGGACTTCTCCGCTCCCCCTGGGGTCCGAGAGGTACTGGCACCGGGCACCGGACCCGCTGATCTGTACGTTATCGATCAACGCGGCGACACGTGGACCCGACAGGGCGATAGTTGGGCCCGGCTGGAGGGCGTCGACGACCTCACCTCGCCCGGTACCTGAACCGGCAGGCATCCTCTGGGTTGTGCACACCCGGGAGCAGTCGTCCCCCTGATCCACACAGCCGGGGGGTGCAGCGCGTTGTGCTGCCGGACGCGTGGTCGGCTCTGCACATGCACCTCGCTGCGCGACTGTTCGCCGACCTCGCCGATCTTGTCGTGCCCGCAGCGTGTGGGGGATGTGCAGCGCCCGGATCCACCATGTGCCGCACCTGTACGCATTCACTGCGGCGCGGCGCCCTGGCGCCCGGTTCACGGGTCGACCCGCAACCGGCTCCGGTCGGGTTTCCCAGTACCTGGGCACAGAGTGAGTACGCCGGCGTGCTCTCCTCGACGCTAAGGCGGTACAAAGACGCTGATCGCGCCGACCTGTGCGGGTGGTGCAGCGTCTTTCTGCGGTCTGCGCTGGCAACCTGTCTGAGTCAGGACGACCGCGTCCGGGGTGCGGTGGCATCGGGTGACCTGCGGATCACCTCGGTACCCTCCTCGGCGCGAGCGATGCGGGCGCGGGGGCGCGATCCGCTCTGGGAGGTCCTGCTGCGTGCCACCGATGCGACACGACCGGTGTTACCGCAGCCCGCGCGGTTGTTGCGTATCTCCAAGAGGACCCAGGACCAGGTGGGGTTGTCCGCCCACGAACGCGCGCGGAATGTGCATCGATCCATGCTCGTACCGACTGCCGCCAGGCAGCTGATCGACGGTCGTGTCGTGATCATCGTCGACGACATCGTGACCACCGGGTCGACCCTGGTGGAGGCATCCCGGGCGCTGACCGACTCCGGCGCGTCCTACGTTGTGGCCGTATGCATTGCCGCCACCCGGCGGGACCGTTACCGTCAGGGAATGGAGCACACCGCGAGTCCCCGCGAAACCGATGTGCTGCCCGCCCGGGTTGTGGGGCGGAGGTGATGTGAAGGCCTGACGGTCCGGCCAGCCAGCCAGCAGGGATCTGCCCGTATGTGCGATCAGGAGGTCGTTAATGGAGATCAGTGTGACCGGACGCCACATGGCCGTCCCCGAGCGTTTTCACCGCCACATCGAAGAGAAACTTGCCAAGGTCTCTTCGCTGGATCCAGCGGTAGGACGTTGCGAGGTGGTCATCACCCAGGAAGCCAATCCACGCCAGGCCAAGGAAGCCCGACGCATCGAAATCACCTGCTATGCGAGACGATCGGTGATTCGTGCGGAAGCGAGCGCGGACGACGAATACGCGGCGCTGGATCTTGCGACGACCCGTCTCGGCGAGCGGCTGAGGCGACAGCACGACAAGCGGCGGGTACATCGCGGTCGCCGCGTACCGGTATCGGTGGCCCGAGCCACCGCCGGTCTGACCCCGCCGGCCGAGCCCGATCACGGCGCGGCGGAGCACGAAAGCGATCAGGACCCCCTTCCAGCGCATGTCGCTGCTCTTGGAGGTGATGAAGACTGCCCGATCGAGTTGCGCGAGAAGGTGCACCGTAGCGCTGCGATGGGAGTGGACCAGGCCCTCAAGGAGATGGAACTGGTCGGGCACGACTTCTACCTCTACCAGGATGTGGAAACCGGTAAACCCAGCGTTGTGTACCGCCGTCGCGGGTGGTCCTACGGCGTGATCGCGCTTGAGGTGGATGACGCAGAATCCAGCGCGTCTGTGGACCACAGCGAAGCCGCGGCCGGCTGACCCGCGCGCGAATCGCGGGTCTGGGGCAGAATCTCGTGTCGTGGACGATGTGCAGATCACCGTGGCAGTCGTCTCAGCACACCCGATGTACCGTCGCGGCATCGTCGCCGCGCTGCGGGAACACGACATAGAGACGGTCCGATCGGTGGCTGACGGCAATGAGCTGTCGGCCACCGATCGGTTCGACGTCGTTCTGATCGAGCTCGGGTTGCCCGGGGTGCAGACAGTACTCAGCTACGCCGGCTCGCGGACGATCATCGTGCTACCCACGAACCGGCCGCAGGCGGTTCAGGAAGCAGTCCGTGTGCAGTGTGCTGGTCTGTTACGTCGCGACGTGGCTGCCGAAGAGCTGCGGTCAGCGGTTCTCGCTGTGGCAGGGGGAACCGGCTGGATCTCCCCGATCCTGGCGACGAGCGTGATCGCCCTCGCTGCGGCCGATGGCGCCGACAGTCAGCCCGCTACTCACCGGCAGCTGGCCAGCATCACCCGGCGAGAACGCGAGGTCCTCGTACAGGTTGCAGCCGGGCACTCCAATCGACGGATCGCAGCCGAGCTCTTCATTTCCGAGAACACCGTCAAGAACCACGTGCGGAGCATCCTGGAGAAACTCGATCTGCGCAGCCGTGTTGAGGCAACCCGGTATGCAGTCGCGGTGGGCCTGGTCGACCCAGCCGGAATAAGCAGTCACGGCGTGGCCGGTGGGCGTGCGCAGGTCGATCCCCGTCGCGATCGCTAGGCGCCATGCCTTCTTCCTCTTCGTCACCCAGTGCGCCGCAACGCTCGGTGTCACTGTCGTCGGCGCGTCGGATAGCACTGGCGTCACAAGGTTTCCACCATCGTCCGGCGGGCAGCCCGGTTCGTGGCAACCCGCCCACCATGCGTTCGGTACAGGGTGTGCTGGACCGAGTGGGTGTGGTCCAGATCGACAGTGTCAACGTGTTGGTACGCAGCCAGTATCTGCCGTTCTTCTCCAGGCTCGGCCCCTATGACCGGGCGTTGTTGGACCGGGCACGCGACCGCTCGCCGCGTCGACTGGTCGAATACTGGGCCCACGAAGCCAGCCTCATCCCGCCCAGCACGTGGCCGTTGTTGAACTTCCGAATGCAACGGGCCCACAGCGATGCGTGGGGGGGCATGCGGCGGGTCGCCGTGCACTACCCGGAGTTGGTGGCTCGGGTATTGACGACCGTCGGGGTACATGGACCGCTCACGGCGCGAGAATGTGAGCGCCGGCTGACCGCCGTCGAGGTGCGGCCCACCGATGGGTGGGGATGGAACTGGTCACTGGTCAAGAATGCGCTGGAGCATCTGTTCTGGGCGGGTGAGATCACCTCGGCCGGCCGCAACACCTCATTCGAGCGGTTGTACGACCTGTCGCATCGGGTGCTGCCGGCGGGCGCGGCTGCCGGGATCCTGTCCCCGGATGCGGCCTGCGTGCAGTTGATGCGGATCGCCGCCCGCGCGCACGGTATCGGCACCGTGCAGTGCCTGCGCGACTATTTTCGGCTGACTCCCGAGCAGGCATCCCCGGCGCTCAAGACCCTGATCGAAGGCGGTGAGCTCGAGCCGGTGACCGTGCCCGGGTGGCGGCGCACCGCCTACCTGTACGTCGGGGCCGCCCGCCCTCGTGCCGTGCATGCGGTTGCCCTGTTGAGCCCGTTCGACTCGTTGATCTGGCAACGTGACCGGGTACGCGCACTGTGGGATTTCGACTACCGGTTGGAGATCTACGTTCCCGCGGCGGACCGGGTACACGGGTACTACGTGCTGCCGTTCCTGTTCGGTGAGCATTTGGTGGGCCGCGTCGACCTCAAGGCTGATCGAGGCGCGGGCGCGTTGGTCGTGCACGCGGCCCACTGGGAAGAGCACGCACCGGTGCAGGCGCGGACGGCGTTGGTGACACAGTTGCAGGCAATGGCTACCTGGCTGGGGCTGACTCGGCTCACCGGCCCGGGAATGAAGGAGATCTGATGAGCACAATCGAGCATGAGCTGGTCGTACGACGCAACGACGAGCGCAGCCGTTACGAGGCGTTCGCAGACGCCGAGATGGTCGGATTCGCTGATTTCGCGGAGTCGGCCGGTGCCGTCGTGCTGCCGCATGTCGAGGTGGACCCGCGCTTCGCGGGTCGCGGGTACGCCGGTCAGCTCACCAGGGCCACCCTGGACGATCTGCGCACCCGCGGCGTGACACGTGTCCTGGCCCAATGCCCATACGTTCGGTCCTGGATCGCGAAACATCCCGGGTATCAGGACCTTGCGCAGTCCTGATCTCTTCGGTGGTAGTCGACGGCGAGTAGTTCGAAGTACGTGCTGTCGCTGAGCGAACCGTCGGCGCGCGTGTAGTTGGCCAGCGCGTGACCCCACTCTCGGAACCCCTTCGCGCGCAGTAAATTCTGTGAGGGGCCATTTTCTGCGTCTGTTTCCCCTTCGATGCGGGTCAGTCCCAGCCCGTCTTCTGCGGCCGGGGTGAAGCCGTGTTCGAGGACGGCGTCGACCGCTTCACCCGCGTATCCGCGGCCGCGTGCGTCGGGGTAGAGCCAGTAGCCGATCTCGGCGCGATCGGTGACCGGCGCGCTCCGATCGAAGAGTGCTACCGACCCCAGCGCCTGGTCGGTGTGCGCGTCGGCGATGCACCACTGCAGCTGGCCGGTGTCGATCTGGCGGCATCGACGCTCGAACCACTCGTGCCAGGTGCTGTAGGTCGGTTGAGCACCGGGGGGCATGTAGCGCAGCGCGCGACGGTCCAGCTCGACATCTTCGGATGGTTGATCGGCATCTGTCCATGCTCGTAACACGAGCCGCTGCGTCCGCAGTGTTGCAATGACGGCAGGCTCAATGCTCTGGGTCAGCCGGTCGTCGTCGGCGAGAAGTTCGAAGGTGAGCGCGCCTGACGGTGGACGGTCGAGGTGCGCCAGTACCGCGCGCTCCTGCGCCACCTGGCGGAAACCCGCGCGTCGCAACGCCCGTGCAGAGGCTCGGTTCGCGATATCGGTACCGGCCTGTAGGCGGTGCAGCCCCAGCCCGGACGCCCCCGACATGTCCGTCATGGGCGCGAAGGCATGGGCTGTCACCAGGTCCAGGGCTTCCTGCATGAGTCCGAGACCGCGTGCTGACGGGTAGAGCCAGTAGCCGACGGCACCCGTACCGCGAGTGAACGGGACCTGGAGTCCCTGGACCTGGATATGGCCGAGCGGCTCGTCGATGTCGGGGTCCGCAATGCACCAGTAGATGCCCTGCCCCTGCGCCATCCGCTCGTGCCGGGCCAGCAGCCAGGCGGTGAACGTCTCGGCGTCGGGTTGCATGTCTTCCACCATGAGCGCACTCAGTGCGTCCGGCCGGGAACGGGGTGTGTCGTCCTCGCGCCACGGTCGTAGGACGAATCTTCCGCCGTCGACGGTCGGTGGTCGGTACCACGGGCGCAACGGCCCGCGCGGTGCGCCGGCGTCCAGATGGCCCATCCACATTCCGTCCACGACGACCCCGTCGGAGACCGGATGCGGCACCGGCCACATCCCGTCCACGGTGAACCCGCAGGACCAGGCGACTCGTAAGGACCCGAAGTTGCCCCGCGCGGCGCGCCAGGTCAGTCCGGTCAGTCCCAACCCGGGCTTGTCGAGGGCGTAGCCGGCGAGCAGCGCCAGTGCCCGGCGGCAGATGCCATAACCGCGCGCGTCCGGGTGCACTATGAACCCGACCTCGAAGGTGTCGCCCCGCCGGTCATGCAGACCGATGTTTCCGACCCATCGGCCGCCGGATTCGATCGCCCACTCGATCTGTGTGCCGGCAGCCTGCCCCGCCGCTACCGTGTCCAGGAATGAGTGGGCATCCGCTTCGATGTAGGGCGCGGGCAGCGCGATCGCGGCCCGGCTGGCCGGATCGCGACACGCCTGCGTCATCCTCGGGATGTCACCGGGGCGATGCGAGCGTAGGGTCACCACGCCATCGGTGAGCGAGGGAACGTCAGCGGGTAGCAATGGCACCTTCTCACTAAACCATCCGTTGGATATTCGACGCACATTGATTTAGCGGCCGCCCGACCAAGGCATAAACTGATCGGTGGTATGCCCACTTACGAGGAGCTTTCGTGCCCAAAGTAGTCGAGAAGGTCCTTCGCGTCGGCGAAGGCCGGATGGTCAAGCGGTTGGCCGCTGTTGCCGAGCAGGTCAACGTCCTGGAAGAGGACTTCAAGAAGCTCAGCGACGCGGAGCTGAAGGCGGAAACCACGCAGTTCCGCAAGCGCCTGAAGGACGGTGAGACGCTTGACGACCTGCTGCCGGAGGCCTTCGCCGCCGTTCGCGAGGCCGCCCGTCGGACCATCGGCAAGCGCCACTTCGACGTGCAGATCATGGGAGGCGCCGCCCTACACATGGGCAACGTCGCCGAGATGCGCACCGGTGAGGGCAAGACCCTGGTCGCCACCCTGCCGTCCTACCTCAATGCGCTGGACGGCAAGGGCGTGCACGTCGTAACCGTGAACGACTACCTCGCCGAGTACCAGTCGGAGCTGATGGGGCGCGTGCACCGTGCGCTCGGTCTGGAGACCGGCGTGATCCTGGCTTCCATGACGCCGGAAGAACGTCGCGTGGAGTACCTCAAGGACATCACCTACGGCACCAACAACGAGTTCGGGTTCGATTACCTGCGGGACAACATGGCCTGGTCCGATGAGGAGCTGGTGCAACGGGGTCACCACTTCGCCATCGTCGACGAGGTCGACTCGATCCTGATCGACGAGGCCCGGACACCGCTGATCATCAGTGGGCCGGCCGACGAGGCGACCCGCTGGTACGTCGAATTCTCGCGCATCGTGGAGAAGCTGACCCTGGCGCCGAAGAAGGACCCGAACAACCCGGCCGAGGTCCGCGTCGGTGACTACGAGGTCGATGAGAAGAAGAAGACCGTCGGCATCCTGGAATCCGGGATTGAGAGGGTCGAGGACCTGCTGGGCATCGAAAATCTCTATGAGGCCGAGAACACGCCGCTGATCGGCTACCTCAACAACGCGATCAAGGCCAAGGAGCTGTTCAAGAACGACAAGGACTACGTCGTCATCGACGGTGAGATCCTGATCGTCGACGAGCACACCGGCCGGATGCTCGCCGGACGCCGCTACAACGAGGGCATCCACCAGGCAATCGAGGCCAAAGAGGGGGTGGAGATCAAGAACGAGAACGTCACGATGGCCACCGTCACCCTGCAGAACTACTTCCGGATGTACGAAAAGATCTCGGGCATGACCGGCACCGCGCAGACCGAGGCCGCCGAGCTGCACCAGATCTACAAACTCGGCGTCGTCACGATCCCGACGAACAAGCCGATGGTCCGCATCGACCAGGCCGACCTGATCTACGGGTCGGAGAAGGCGAAATTCGCTGCCGTCGTCGCCGACATCGCCTCGCGCCACAAGGAGGGTCAGCCGGTTCTGGTCGGCACGACCAGCGTGGAGAAGAGCGAGTACCTGTCCGAGCAGTTGCGTCGTCGTAAGGTTCCGCACGAAGTTCTCAACGCCAAGCAGCACGAGCGCGAGGCATCGATCGTGGCTCAGGCCGGCCGCAAGGGGGCGGTGACCGTCGCCACCAACATGGCCGGTCGAGGTACCGACATCATGCTCGGCGGTAACCCGGAGTTCATCGCTGTCGCTGCCTTGAAGAAGAGGGGATTGGACCCGGCTGAGACGCCCGAGGAGTACGAGGCGGCCTGGGACGAGGCACTGGCTAAGGCCGAGAAATCCGTGCAGAAGGCGCACGACGAGGTGCTGGACGTGGGCGGGCTGTACGTCCTGGGCACCGAACGTCACGAGTCGCGGCGCATCGACAACCAGCTGCGCGGTCGGGCCGGCCGCCAGGGTGACCCGGGGGAGAGCAGGTTCTACCTCTCCTTGCAGGACGACCTGATGAGGTTGTTCAACAACAAACTGGTCGAGCGTTTCATGGCCACCTCGGAGGGTGAGAATGAAGTACCGATCGAGTCCAAACTCGTCAGTCGTTCGATCCAGAGCGCCCAGGGTCAGGTCGAGAGCCAGAACTTCGAACAACGTAAGAACGTTCTGAAATACGACGACGTGCTGAATCGTCAGCGCGAGACGATCTACCGCGACCGGCGCCGGGTTCTGGAAGGCGAGGACCTGCAGTCCCAGATGCGGCACTTCGTCAACGACGTCGTCGACGCGTATGTGGACGGTGCGACCGGTGAGGGATTTGCGGACGACTGGGATCTGGACACGTTGTGGTCCGCACTGAAGGACCTGTACCCCGTCACCGTCACGGTCGCCGAGGTTGAAGAAGAAGTCGGTGGACGCTCGGGCCTGACGTCGGAGTTGCTCGGTGAAGAGCTGCGCTCAGACGCCCAGCACGCATATGACGCCCGCGAAAAACAGCTCGGCGAGCGGGTCACCCGGGAGGTCGAGCGCCGGGTGGTGCTATCGGTGTTGGACCGCAAATGGCGTGAGCACCTCTACGAGATGGACTACCTCAAGGACGGGATCCACCTGCGTCAATTCGCGCAGCGCGACCCGCTGGTCGAGTACCAGCGGGAGGGATATGAAATCTTCTCCGCGATGAATGAGGGCATCAAGGAGGAATCGGTCCAGCACCTGTTCCACGTCGAAGTGGATCCCGAGGAGCTGGAGGCGTCATTGCCTCATCAAACGGAGGAGCAGCTGACGCTGAGCGCGCCGGATGAGTCCGGTCGAGCTGAGCTCCATCTGATCGATGAGCAGGGCCGCCTGGAGGAGCTGGACACCTCCGGGTTGTCTCGAGCACAGCGCCGCGCTCAGGAGAAGCAGCAGAAGAAGGCTGCAGCGGCCGCCCGGGCAGTGCAGGGGTCCGATACGGCCAAGGGTTGACTTCGGCGGAGGTTGATCCGAGCCGGGTCAGCCCATCTCGAAGGCAGTGATGAGCCAGCGTCCGTCGACCCCGCTGACGCGTAGCGCGATCGCTCGGACTCTGCCTTCATGGTGGACGACGACGCTCGCCTCGATCACCCCGTCTGCCGGCTCGCACACGGCAACCTTGCGCACGAAACTGCGGTGGTGTGCGACTGCTCCGCGCCGTTGAGCTACTGCGTGCCGCCGAGTGATGACGCCATAGATCTCCGTGGTCATGCAGCGGGCGAACTGGGTAGGCGCGCGCCGACCGGCCAGACTCTCCAAAATGGCAGTGGTGATGGCCCCGACCCAGGCGCGTGGCTCCGGTAGCACGGAGGTCAGCGTCGCCTGCGGACCGAAGTGCGCGTCCTGCTCGGTAGATCGGAAGTCGACGGCCAGGCAGGACTGCACGTAATGGGCCGGGTGCCGGGCATCATCCGCGCCCGACGCTGCCTGCGCATAGAGACGATCCAGTTCGTGTTCGTCGAGAACGCCGGGCTCGACGTCGCACGCCGGGCGAATACGCAGTGGCCGCAGCGTCGAGGTGACGACGTGCATCGGGGCCAGAGTGGCGAAGCTCATCGGGTTCCTCCCACAGACGTAGCGGCGGCTTCTGCGGGTAGCTGCAGGACCTGTCCGATGCGAAGGACATCGGGGTCTGGCCCGATGACGGTCCGGTTCGCGGCGTACCAGAGCGGCCACTGCACGGCGATAACGGCGGGATCCTCGGTATGCAGATGACGCGACACCAACGCCCAGAGACTGTCGCCGCGTCGTACGACAATCTCGGGCCGGTCGTCGTGGCTGTGTGCGCCGCCCGCGAGCAGGAATGCGCCTGCTGAGCCCGGTGCTGACGCTCTCCGCGGAGCCGGCGCTGTCCACCCGGGTACCGGCAGATCGCCTTGGCCGAAGGTGGGCACGGGTGGTTCCGCGAAACCTGGGGTCGGTGCGACGGCGCGTAGGCCGCTGCGCACCTGCGTGGCGGACAGAGTTGCCTGGTCACCACTGCTGGGCGTGGCAGCACCACCAGCAGTGGTAACCAGCGTGACAGCGATCAGCACGGTACTGATGCGCCCGATGAGACCGGCCGGCAGCATGATCTGAGCCCCACGGCCGGACTGCCGGGCACTTCGACGAAGCGTCGCAATGCTCATCGCGACGAGGATGAGCGCCCAGAGCAGGGCGATCGTCAGCACTGCATGGAGTACGAGCGGGACTGCCTCGATCGTTGTCACGGCAGAGCGTTGCGCCAGTTCACGGTACGCGGCCGCGGTGCTGCCCGCCGCCCAGATTGCCGCTGAGAACAGACCCAGCGCAAGGACCAGGCCCAGCAGCGAGGCCCGTTGTGGTGCGGGGCGGGCGGTCGCCACGGTGCCGGGATCTGGCTGCTGAACTGTCATGCGGTGACTCTAGACGTGTTTTAATGCGTTTGTATACGTTAAATGTCATTTCAATACTTCAGATGCACATCAGTGTGACTCTCCCCGGCGGCTGTCGGTCTTAGGCTGCCCCCATGCGCTGGACGGATCTTTTTGCCGATTTGGAGGCCCAACTGGCTGAGAGCGACCGGCAGGAGCTGATGGGCCAGGTTGCGGACCGCACGCGGCGCGAGCGAGCGGCAGTCTCGTGGGCGGATCGAGCCGCTACCCGGATCGGCCTACCGGTGGGGCTCACCACTGCCATCGGTCCGCTCACGGGAGTCCTGCAGGATCTCGGCAGCGATTGGCTGCTGATCGAAGAAGATCAGCGGGGCAGCGCTGTGGTGCCATTCGGCGCGGTGTTGTCCATCACCGGCCTCGGTACCCGCAGTGAAGTCGGCGGCCATCTGGGGCGTCGTTTCGGGGTGGGCGTGGCCCTACGAGCCGTGGCGCGGGACAGGTGTGCAGTTGCGGTGCATGACAACGGCGGAAACGTGTTCACCGGGACGATCGACGGGGTGGGCTCTGATCATCTGCAGATAGCTGAACATCCGGCGGATTCCATCCGCAGGGCGAGGGCCCTCACCGGTCACCGCACCGTGCCGTTCCGTGCGATCGCGATCCTGCGCAGGTGTTAGCGCAGTGCACAGCGGTCGTGGTCAATCGACCTCGAGGGTCCCGCTCTCGACGCGGGAGCGGGTATCGGCGTAGGCGCGTTCGATGTAGGTCTCCAACTCTGCGACCTCCACCCGCCAGCTTTTGCCGATCTTGATGGCGGGCAGTTCTCCGGACGTGACCAGCCCGTACGCCTGACGCGCGGAGATATTGAGCGTCTCGGCGACATCGGCAATCTGCAGGAATCGAGGGGGCACGTTCCTTCTTCCGTCACAGTGATGGTGCTGGCCCATTGTGACGCATCCACGCAGAACCCCCAGTTGTTCCCTGTGGATATCGCCCATGCAGGCCGGTGTTGGGCCAGAATGACCAGCATGATCCGAAACCGGGAAAGTGTGGGATGACCAGCTTCCGTCGCCGGGGGAGTCACGTGCTGCTCCCCGCTCCCGCAGCATCGCGGCTGCAGCGGCCTTCGTGGCGGGACGGCAGATTGATCGCAGGTGTCGGGTTGGTGGCAGCCGCGATGATCGCCGGTGGCGCAGCACTCGTGCACTTCGACTCCTCGGTGCAGATGCTGCAGGCCACGCATGCCTTGGTACCCGGCCAGCAGATCGGGAAAAGCGATGTGCGCGCCGTGAAGGTGCGGATGGATGGACCTCATGCCCGCTACCTGCGTGCTGATTCCGCTCTGCCCGGAGGTCAGGTCCTACGAGTCGTGCAGAGCGGTGAGCTAGTGCCCGCGGCAGCCCTCGGCGACCCCTCTGCACTGCGTCAGAAGACCATTGCGCTACCGGTGACCTCCGCGCAATCGCAGATCCTGACGCCGGGTTCTGTGGTCGACATGTACGTCTCGCAGAAGCAGCGGGCCGCCACCGGCGACACCAGCTACGCGGACCCACAGCTGCTCATCTCCGGAGTGATGGTCGCGCAGGTTGCGCGCGGCGCCAGCGGTCTGGGTTCGGGTTCGGGTTCGGGAGACAGCTCGGTGCAGGTACAGATCATTGATTCCCGCATCCCCGCTGTCCTCGGTGCGATCAACAAGGGGGCCAAGATCGACCTCGTACCCACCGCAGGGTCACCAGCGAAGGACAACCCGTGAGTGTCACGGTCGTCACTGCGGTCAGCGCGCACGCCGAGGCTGCAGTGGCCACGGCACTGGGTGCGAGCACCCGTCTACAGGTGGTGCGACGGTGTCCGGATGTGGCCGATCTGCTGGCTATCGCGCAGTCCGGGCGGGCTCAGGTGGCAGTGATCTCTCCGGATCTGCCCGGGGTACGCCGGTCGGTGCTCTCCGATCTACGCGCGGGTGCGGTGGCCGTTGTCGGCGTCTTCGACCCAGCCGACGAGACGCAGGAACGGGTGCTTCGACAGTGGGACGTCGCGCGGGTGGTGAGCATTCATGCGGTGCAGACCCTTGTCGACGAGGTGTGCGGCGCCGCTGCAGGGGCCGCTGCTGTAGGGACGGAGTCGGGGGCGGCGTACGACAGCAGCGCGCTCGATGCACAGGTCAGCATGCTCGAACGACTTGTTGCCAGCAGTGACGGTGAGACGAGTCACGGGATAGCTTCCGAACTGCCCGCCGAAGAGGTCGGTACCGATACCGACCAGGGGCAGATCGTGACGGTGTGGGGAGCAGTCGGCGCTCCGGGCCGCACGACGGTGGCCGTGAACCTCGCTGCCGAGCTCGCCAGGGTCGGTAAGACCGCTCTGATTGTGGATGCCGATACCTACGGCGCGTGTGTGGGTCAGTTCCTCGCGCTCTTGGACGAGGCTCCGGGGGTAGCGGCGGCGGTACGTCTCGCGGAGTCCGGGCGACTCGATGTGCCCTCGCTGGCCGCTGTTGCGCCTGTGGTGCTGCCAGGTCTACGGGTACTTACCGGCATCTCGCGTGCTTCCCGGTGGCCCGAGCTGCGCGAAGACGCGCTGACCGAAGTGCTGCGGACGGCCGCCATGATGGTCGACTTCGTCGTCGTCGACTGTGCCGGTGTGATCGAGGAGGATGAGGAACTGAGCTATGACACGGTTGCGCCGCGCCGCAATGCAGCCACCTTGGCGGCGCTGCGGGCGGCGGACGTCGTGTTTGCCGTGGGGACCGCGGACCCGGTAGGCCTGCAGCGCCTGGTGCGAGCCCTGGAGGACGTGCGCCCGGTGATCGAGGCAGAGCCGCGCGTAGTGGTGACGCGCGTGCGGTCCTCCGCAGTCGGGGCGTCTGCGCGTACGAAGATCGCCGAGGCGCTGTGCCGGTTCGCCGGGGTGCGCGATCTCACCCTTGTTCCGGAGGACCGGGAGGGTCTGGACGGCGCGTTGTTGACCGGGACCGTGCTGGCGGCGGTAGCTCCCGCAAGCGCGGCACGCTTGGCGCTCGCCGACCTGGCTGCTGACTTGTCCGGCGTACCGCCTGCCGGTCGTCGAGGACGTATTGCGCGGTTGCGTCGATCCAGTCTGAGATCATGACGGCGTGGCTGATCGATTGAGTTCTCTGGACGCGTCGTTCCTCTACCGGGAAGAAACCACCACACCACTGCACGTCGGATCGGTGATGATTTTCACCCCGGGCCCGCAGGGATTCACCTACGAACTACTCCTGGACCTCGTCGGAAATCGGATCGGCTCCGTTCCCCGCTACCGCCAACGGGTCCGCGAGGTTCCGGGCCGAATGGGATCGCCGGTCTGGGTGGATGACGATCAGTTCGACATCACCTATCACGTGCGTCGATCAGCGCTGCCGCGTCCGGGCAGCGCTGCGCAACTGGAAGAATTCGTAGCGCGTGTCCAGTCTCGCGCACTGGACCGGCACCGCCCGTTGTGGGAGATCTATTTGGTCGAGGGATTGGAGCGGGGACGGTTCGCCCTCGTCACCAAGACCCACGAGGCATTGGTCGACGGGCATCATGCAGTGGATCTGGCCCAGGTCATCGTCGATCCGGATCCGGGCCGGCAGATCGGGCCGCCGCAGCGGTGGCATCCAGCGAAGACGCCGAGCGACCTGGAGCTGCTCGCCGGGGCGGCCGTCGCTATCGCCCTCAGTCCACGTGAGTTGGTGCACGGTGTGCGCGACGCGGTGACCGGTATGACATCGGTCGCCGGACGGGTGCTCGGGGTAGCGGGAGGCGCCGCGGGGATCCTGGCTCGCAGTGTGGCTCGGCCGGCGCCGGACAGTTTGCTCAACAGGCCGATCGGAGCGCATCGTCGCTACGTCATGGTGCAGAGCGAGCTGGCCACCTACCAATTGGTACGTGCTCGCCTGGTGGCGGCCGAGGATTTCCGCGATCCTGCTGCGCGATCGTTCACCGTGCACGCCGTCGTGCTCGCCACGATCACCGGGGCCTTGCGTTCCTGGTTGATGACTCGGGGGGAGGGGATCGGACCGGCCGGCAAAATTCGCGCAATGGTCCCGCTCAGCGTGCCTGTGCGCGATGGCGTCGGCGAGGCGGTGGTGCCTTGTTTCATCGATCTGCCAGTGGGCGAGCCGCGGCCGATGATGCGGCTGCGTCAGATCGCCTACGACATGCAACAGCAGGTGGAGGGCGGTGCCAGTGCGGCGTCGATGGTCAGCCTGGGCGGGTACGGCCCACCGACCCTTCACTCGCTCGGCGCCCGACTGGGCAGCGCGATCACCCGTCGGATGTTCAACCTGGTCATCACCAACGTCCCTGGGCCGCAACAGCCGCTGTTCGCCGCAGACGCGCAGCTGGACAGCACGTTCCCGGTGATTCCGTTGGCCAGGGCGCAGGCGCTCACCATCGGTATCACCTCCTACCACGGGAAGGTCTGCTTCGGACTGAACGCGGACCGGGACGCAATGCCGGATCTGGACGTCCTCGGTCAGTGCATCGAGGACTCCCTCAGCGAACTCGCACAGGAAGGCGCCGCCTGATGGCAGCAGTACGCAGGGTCTATGTCCCCGTCTCGATGAAACAACTACACGACCTACGCGACGATCGCCGATTCGACGCTCGCGAACTGATCGGATTCGCCGTCACCGATGAGCTGCGTGCATCGGGCACCTCCGGCGGCGATGAGGAGGATTACGAGTACCGCGCCCTCCAACAGGCCGCTTCGCAGGCAGCGGGTGACGGCGGCCGGGTTGTGTGTGCTGCCGACCTCGAAAGCCACCAGGTGCAGGTGGCCATGAGCGGTGCAGATTCTGCTCACCGAACTCATGATGCTCGAGTGCGAATCGGCGGCGGGCTCGATCTGCGAAGGGTGATGAGCCTGCACGTGCTCGATCCGGTCAACGAGCGCGATGAGCTGGCTGACCTGGATCTGTCGTGGTTCGACGTCACCGAGCTGGCGAATCTCATCGACGTTCTCGGCGAACCAGGCGATCCGGACGACCCCAATCGCCCTGAGGGCGCTTTCGGCAGTACGGTGCCACGATAGCGAGGCTGGCCCAGTCGCGCCCATTTCTGCTGAGGAGCCGTTTTTGATGGATGCCGTCACGTGCGTACCTACCCCTGTGAACGAAGCCGTCAAAGAATATCGACCCGGTAGCCCGGAACGGGTCGAATTGGTGGCGGCGCTGGAGACAATGGCTGCCACGCCGGTAGCACTGCCGCACACGATCGGCGGCAAGCGGGTGATGGGCGGTGGTGCTGAAATTCTCGTGCGTCAGCCGCACGCCCACGCAAAGGTGCTGGGCACGATGCGCAACGCAACGACCGGTGACGCCCAGCAGGCCGTCGATGCTGCCAAGGCGGCCGCGCCCGGGTGGCGCAATCTGTCCTTCGACGATCGTGCAGCGGTGCTCCTGAAGGCAGCCGACCTGCTCTCCGGCCCCTGGCGCGCTCGCCTCAACGCAGCGACCATGCTCGGCCAGAGCAAGACGGCTGTCCAGGCCGAGATCGACAGCGCCTGTGAGCTGATCGACTTCTGGCGTTACAACGTGCACTTTGCGCGCGAGATCATGGCCGAACAGCCGATCGCAAACTCCCCAGGAGTCTGGAACCGCACGGACCACCGCCCGCTCGAGGGCTTCGTGTACGCGATCACCCCGTTCAACTTCACGGCCATCGCGGGCAATCTGCCCACAGCACCTGCGCTGATGGGCAACACTGTTGTCTGGAAGCCGTCGCCGACTCAGCAGCGTTCGGCACAGCTGATCATGGAGCTTTTGGAAACCGCCGGAATGCCGGCCGGCGTGATCAACATGGTCACCGGCGACGGCCTCGACGTGTCCAAGGTCGTGCTCGCGGACCGCGATCTTGCAGGCGTGCACTTCACCGGATCGACCCCCACATTCCAGCACCTGTGGCAGACGGTGGGTGCCAACCTCACGCAGTACCGCACCTACCCGCGTCTGGTGGGCGAGACCGGTGGGAAGGACTTCATCCTCGCCCACCCGAGTGCGGATCCGGACATCCTTCGCACTGCCATGATCCGAGGGTCGTTCGAGTACCAGGGTCAGAAGTGCTCGGCCTCGTCGCGCGCGTACGTGCCGGCGAGCCTGTGGAAGCAGATCAAGGACGACCTGGCCTCCATCACCGACAGCCTTCCCGTCGGCGACGTCACCGACTTCAGCAACTTCATGGGCGCCGTCATCGACGACCGGGCATTCGCCAAGCACAAGGCGGCTATCGACACGGCCCAGGGCCAGGACAATGTCAAGGTCATTGCCGGCGGCACCTATGACGATTCGGTCGGTTACTTCGTGCGCCCGACGGTGCTGGAAGTCAGCGACCCCGAGAACGCGGTGTTCAGCACCGAATACTTCGGACCGATCCTGGCGGTGCACGTCTACGCGGATGCGGACTACGACAAGGTGCTGGACCAGATGGAGTCGGTGGCGTCCTACGCGCTGACCGGTGCGATCATCGCCCGGGACCGGATGGTCGTGGCCGATGCCATGAGCAGGTTGCGCTTCGCCGCGGGCAACTTCTACATCAACGACAAGCCGACCGGCGCGGTCGTGGGACAACAGCCGTTCGGCGGCGGCCGTGCGTCCGGAACGAACGACAAAGCCGGCGCACCAGTCAACTTGTTGCGCTGGACCAGCCCGCGCTCGATCAAGGAGACCTTCGACGCGCCGACCAGTCACCCGTACCCGGCGATGGAGCAGGACTAACTCGCGAGGTAGCCCTTGCCCGTCTCGGCCTCACTCTGGATGGCCGAGACGATGGCAGGGGCTGCCGCCTGTTCGACCTTCCCGCCGAAGAGTGGAATGCGGGCCTTGAGGTCGCCGGCCATCTGCATCACTGTGTCGGGCCCGTGAGTGGTGGCCGTGATGGTGCCGGTCAGACCCACTGGAACGCCCTTGATCTCGACGATCAGGTCGGCCGACCGATTGCCGTCCCCGTCGGCGAAACCCCATGCCTGGGTTTCCACGATCTGCAGCGAGTCGCCGACCATCGACTTGAACTGAGATGGGAACGACGATGTCGACATGCTTCGGTGCGTCACCACCGTGTGACCCTCCTGGGTTTTCTGCACGTCGACACTGTGCTCGGTAGCCCTCGCAGCCATGCACTTGGCGTCTTGGAACGCCGGGTCGATGATCATGGCGTAGACCCGGTCCCCGGGCGCCGGGTAGACCCACTTCTCTTCGATCTTCATGTCGCCAGCGTAGCCATCGCGATGCGGGTCAGACGGCTCTCGGCCCGCACCACACGGGCCAGCACCTGATCGCGATGTTCTTTGGTGTCGGACACGCGTAACTGGGCGGCTTCGCGGCGTAACAGCTGAGCATGATGGCCCAACGCCGTTGCCAGCGCGGTGGTGTGATCCAACAACCGGGTCGCGTCGACGTCGCGCAGGGCAGGCTCGCTGCCGATGGCAGCCTCCAGGCGACGGACCGCGCTGTTCAGCTCGGCAGCGGCGAGTTGCAGACTCGCGGGCGCCCCGGGCAGTCGGCCCTGCTGGATGTGGCACCGCAGCGCGGCTGCGTGATCATGATCATCCGTGGCAGGTGTGAGGGCACGGCCGACAGTGGTGACCCTGCGATATGTGGTCCCCAGCACGGCGCGGTCATGCCAGTGCAGCACTTCCTCGACGATCCGTTCGACGGCAGATGCGACGGCGTCCACGGTGCGGGCATCGGCTGTCTCGACGTGGGTATTGAGCAGCTGCGGGACGGTCGCCGCGACGCCGCGTGCGATCTGCTCCCGATCCATGTCGCACCACCCTAGAGGCTCTTGCGGCGAACCGATCCCTTCCTCCACAGCGGTCCTCCACGGCCGGCGAAAGGGCGATAAGGTCGGGCGACGATGTACAACGACGTACGTCGTTTTGAATCAGCGAAAGTGTGTAAGCACGCCATGAGCGCGGTTCCCGACTCCCGCAACGACCTACTGCGCGAGTGCGTAGTGCTGACCGAATCTCGTGACAAGGGGCTGGTGGAGCAGTATTTCCAGCACGTTGTCGACGTGGATCTCGCCTCCTGCGGGCCGCGGGTGCTAGCGGGCATGGTCGAGAAACATCTCGAGCTCGCCACCGAACGAAGCGCCGGTCAGACGAAGGTCGCGGTGTTCACCCCCACGCAGGACACCGATGGATGGTCGTGCTCGTACACCGTCCTGGACATCGTCACCGACGATATGCCGTTCCTGGTGGACTCGGTTCTTGCCGCGCTCGGCGACCGCGAGGTGCATTCGCTGATCCACCCGCAGTTGCTGGTCGATCGCGATGACGCGGGCCGTCTGCAGCGTGTCCTGGACGGTGGCACCGACGGGGTGCTGGAAGCCTGGATGCACTTCGAGATCGACCTCGCAGCCACCCCCGCCGCCGACGAAGAACTCGCCGAGCGGCTGCATGCTGTCCTGGGTGATGTGCGGGTTGCCGTCGCCGACTGGATGCCGATGCGGGAGCGCTGCACGCAGTTGGCCACCCAGCTCGAACAGGATCCGCCGCAGGCAGTTCCTGGCCCTATTGCCGCACGCACCGTGAATTTCCTGCGGTGGCTGGAGGACGGCCACTTCACGTTCCTGGGTTACCGCGACTACGCACTGGGGCAGGTTGACGGAGAGACGGTCCTACGGGCAGAGAGCGAGAGCGGCCTCGGGATCCTACGCGGTGCGGGGGAGGAGTCGCGTTCGTTCGCCCGCCTCGCGCCGGACGTACGGGCCGGTGCCAAAGAGGCGCGGCTGCTGACGGTGACCAAGGCAAATTCGCGCGCGACCGTGCACCGCCCGCAGTACCTGGACTATGTCGGGCTACGCACCTTCAACGACCAGGGTGAGGTGATCGGGGAGCGCCGCTTCCTGGGCTTGTTCACCTCCACGGCCTACACCCAGTCGGTGCTGACGATCCCGGTCATCAAGGATCGCGTCGAGCAGGTCATCGAACGTTCCGGATTCCTTGCCGACAGCCACTCCGAAAAGGATCTGCTGCAGGTCCTGGAGTCGTTTCCAAGAGACGAACTGTTCCAGACGAGCACCCGGGAGTTGCATCGGACCGTCTCGTCCGTCATGCGGCTGCAGGAACGTCGCCAAGCCGGCGTGATGCGCCGCGTGGACGAATTCGAGCGATTCGTCTCCGTTCTGGTCTACCTGCCGCGCGATCGTTACAACACCGCTGTGCGGTTGCGTATCGAGCAGGTGCTGAGCAAGGCGTATGACGCCAAATCCATCGATTTCACCACCAGCGTCGGTGACTCGACGCTGGCCCGCATTCATTTCGTCGTGCGACCCGAGTCGGGTCAGGTGGACGATGTTCCATTCGAACAGCTCGAGAAGGACATCCTGACCAGCACCCAGACCTGGGGAGAGCGCCTCGGTGATGCGAGCCGCGAGGAGGATGGTCCGGATGCCGCCGCGCGCGTCTCGAGTCTTTATGCCAAGTCCTTCCCAGAGGCGTACAAGGAAGACTTCACTCCTCGCCAAGGGGTCGCGGATCTACGCCGGATCGAAGACCTGGACGGTGCGGGCGACACCAAACTGACGCTTTACCGCGAACCCGGCAGTGACCCGTCTGAGCGACGGTTCAAACTGTTCCGTCAAGAGCGGTTGATCCTTACCGACATCCTTCCGGTTTTCACCGGACTGGGGGTCGATGTGACCGACGAGCGGCCTTACACGATGACCCGCTTGGACGGGGTTGTCGTGCACATCTACGACTTCGGTCTGCGGGCTGCCAACGAGCAGTTCTGGGGTACTGATCAGGACTCCGGCAGAGATGCTGCACTGGTGCGCGAGCAGTTCCAGGATGCCTTCCTCGCGGTGGTGCACGGGCAGGCTCAGTCCGATGGTCTGGGCGGGTTGGTGCTTCGGGCGGGCCTTGATTGGCGGCAGGTCTCGATTCTGCGGGCCATCGCCAAGTACTTCCAGCAGATAGGTTTCGGGCGCAGCCAGCGGTTCGTCGAGCAGACCCTGATCGGAAATCTGGATCTGACGCGCGGGCTGGTTGAACTCTTCGAGAACCGCTTCGACCCGAGCATCGAATCGGACAGCAGGAGTTGCCGGCAGGACGAGATCATCGAGGGTCTCGACGCGGGTCTGAGTGACGTCAGCAGTCTTGACGAAGAAAAAGTGCTGCGGACCGTCATGGAGGTCATCCTGGCCACCATGCGTACCAACGCATTTGCCCGCAAACCTGACGGGTCACTGCTGGACGTGCTCAGTTTCAAGATCAACCCGCGCGCGGTCAGCGGGATGCCGAGTCCCAAGCCACGCTTCGAGATCTGGATCTACAGCCCGCGCGTGGAGGGGGTCCACCTGCGGTTCGGCCCGATCGCGCGCGGCGGGCTGCGATGGAGCGATCGCCGCGAGGACTTCCGCACCGAAGTGCTGGGTCTGGTCAAGGCTCAGACGGTCAAGAACGCCGTCATCGTCCCGACCGGGTCGAAGGGTGGCTTCTTCGCCAAGAACCTGCCCGATCCCGCCGACCGCGATGCATGGCTGGCTGAGGGCATCGCCTGCTACAAGCAGTTCATCAGTGGGATGTTGGACGTGACGGACAATCTCGTGGACGGCGCCGTGGTACCACCGGCGAACGTCGTGCGCCACGACGGGGACGACAGCTACCTGGTGGTCGCCGCGGACAAGGGCACGGCATCGTTCTCCGATATCGCGAATGAAGTCGCTCAGGGATACGGCTACTGGCTGGACGACGCCTTCGCCTCCGGCGGGTCGGCAGGGTATGACCACAAGGTCATGGGCATCACTGCGCGTGGTGCGTGGGAGTCCGTCAAGCGGCACTTCCGCGAGATGGGTGTGAACACCCAGGAAGAGGATTTCACCGCCACCGGTGTCGGCGACATGAGTGGTGACGTGTTCGGTAACGGGATGCTGTGTTCGCCGCACATCCGGTTGATCGCGGCCTTCGACCACCGGCACATCTTCTTGGATCCCGAGCCGGAGGTAGCTGCGTCCTTCGCCGAACGTAAGAGATTGTTCGAACTGCCGCGCTCGTCGTGGGCCGACTACGACTCCAGCCTGCTGTCGGCCGGCGGCGGGGTCTATCCGCGGTCTGCCAAGTCGGTACCGATCAGCGCCCAGGTGCGTGCTGCCCTGGGGCTGGCCGATGACGTGAGCAAGCTTGCACCGGCGGACCTGATGCAGGCGATCCTGCTCGCACCGGTCGATCTTTTCTGGAACGGTGGAATCGGGACCTATATCAAGTCCTCCGTCGAGATCAATGCCGACGTCGGCGACCGCGCGAACGATGCAGTTCGGGTCAACGGAGCAGGTCTGCGCTGCAAGGTTGTCGGGGAGGGCGGCAACCTGGGTGCGACCCAGCTGGGCCGAATCGAAGCCGCGCGAGCAGGTGTACGTATCAACACCGATGCCATCGACAACTCAGCCGGTGTGGACACCTCCGACCATGAGGTCAACATCAAGATTCTCGCGACTGATCTGGTCCGTCAGGGCAGGCTCGAACGTGAGCAACGCGATGTACTCCTGCACAGCATGACGCAGGACATCGGACATCGTGTGCTGCGCGACAACTACGAGCAGAACGTGCTGCTCGGCAATGCCCGCGCACAGGGCGGCGCGATGATCAGCGTGCACCGTCGCTTCATCGACTGGCTGGTGGCTCGGGGCGAGTTGGACCGCGAGCTGGAGTTCCTGCCCAGTGACGCGGCGATGGCGGACCGCGAGGCGCGCGGTGAGGGGCTGAGTGCGCCAGAATTTGCTGTTCTCGTCGCCTACGCCAAGTTGGTACTGAAAGCGGACCTGGGCAAAGCGAGTCTTACGCAGGATCCGTGGTTCGAGGCCACTTTGCTGAACTACTTCCCAGCGCAGTTGCACGACGACTACGCCAAGGACATCGCCGAGCATCCGTTGCGGCGCGAGATCGTCATCAATTCGGTCGTCAACTCGATGGTCAACCGCGGCGGTATCACCTTCGCCTTCCGCGTCCAGGAAGAGACCGGGGCAACCGCGGAGCGGATCACCCGGGCTTTCGTCATCGCTCGCGAGATTTTCGACATGGCCGGTTTCGTGGGGCAGGTCGAAGCACTGGACAATGTCGTAACGACCGATACCCAGACCCGTCTCTATCTGGAGTTTCGCCGGCTCATCGACCGCGCAGCCCGGTGGTTACTACAGAGCAGGCCCGCTGCGCTGGACATCGGCGCTGAAATTCAGCGGTTCGAGCCGGTCATCGCACAGTTGAGTCCGCAGATCTCATCCTTCCTGCAGGGTGCGGAGTTGAAGCGCTGGGAAGCCACTGTGCAGGACCTGGTGGATCACGACGTACCGCAGGAGCTGGCGCAGTGGACTGCCGGACTGATGGATGCATATTCGCTGCTGAACGTGACCGAACAGGCCCGCGACAGCGACACCGAGCCGCGTGACGTGGCCGTGGTCCACCACGCCCTGTCCGAACGATTCGGTGTCGATCTCATGTTGGAGGCCATCTCTGCCCTGCCGCGCGAGGATCGTTGGGATGCGTTGGCACGTGGCGCGGTGCGCGACGATGTCTACAGCGTGCTGGATTCCTTCACGGCGGCGGTGCTGGCTGCGACCGACAGGGATTCCTCAGCGCAGGCGCGGCTCAGCTCCTGGACGGATACCAACAGTGAAGCTGTCGAACGGGTTGCTCAGGCGCTGCGCGGGCTCACCGAAATAGACAAGCCCGGGCTGGCCCCGGTGTCGGTGGCATTGCGGACGCTGCGGTCGGTGATCCGGTCGGGGTCTGCAACCTAGTGCAGTGCATCAGAAATAGACGGGCGGGGACGCACCGCGGGAGACCGTCAGTAGGCTCACGATGTGCCCTCGCTGAAAGATGTCGTTGCGGGACATACCGCATTGCAGGCTGCTGATGTCGCCTGGCTTCATCTCCTGGTCGCCGACTGGCAGCTGATTGCCGATTTGTCGTTCGCGGATCTCGTGCTGTGGGTGCTGTCCACCGAGGACCGGTGGGTGGCAGCTGCTCATGTGCGGCCGACCACAGGGGTGGGTGTACACACCGAGGACCTCGTCGGTCAGATGATGGATCGCAGCGAAGACGGATTCGTCCGAGAGGCGCTGCACCACCGGCGGCAGGTGCGCTCGGCAACGCCGCTGTGGCGGGGGGAGGTCGCCATCCGCTCTGAGGCTGTGCCGGTGATGCACGACGGGCGGGTGCTCGCGGTGCTGACCCGATACACGAATGTGGGCTCGATGCGGTCGCTGAGCCGGTTGGAAGTGACCTATCTCGCCATTGCGGACGCATTGGCCGCGATGATCGCTGCGGGAGATTTCCCGCAGCGGGACGCCGAGACCCGCGGACGACCGGGGGCGCCGCGGGTAGGGGACGGGGTGTTCCGCCTGGATCCCGACGGGGTCGTCCTGTACGCCAGCCCCAACGCCGTGTCCGCGACGCATCGACTCGGATACGACGGGGAGGTCATCGGTGCTCGGCTGGCGAGCGTCCTCAGTCAGGTCCTACCCGAACGTGGCCCGGTCGATGAACAACTGATGCCGGTTCTTACCGGTCGGGCCCCGTGGCACACCGAGATAGATACCGATGACGCCATCGTCAGTGCGCGAGCAATTCCGCTGCTGGAGCGGTCGGAACGAGTGGGTGCCGTGCTGCTGGTCAGGGACATCTCCGAGCAGCGCCGACGCGAGCGGGAGCTGTTGACCAAGGACGCGACGATCCGCGAGATTCACCACCGGGTCAAGAACAATCTGCAGACGGTTGCTGCTGTCCTTCGACTTCAGGCGCGACGGTTGCAGGACCCGGCCGCGAGGGCATCGCTGGAGGATGCGGTGCGTCGGGTGGCAACGATCGCCGACGTGCATGAAACCCTGAGTACGCGGTTGGACGAATACGTCAGTTTCGATGAGATCGCGCGGCGCTCGATAGCAGCGGCCATTGAGATCGCCAACCGGTCCGGAATGGGCGTCACCGGATCCTTGAGCGGATCATTCGGCCTGCTGGGGGCGGATGACGCCACGACCGTGGCGATGATCCTCGCAGAGTTGGTGCAGAACGCGGCCGAACATGGATACGCCGAGCATGGCGGTCACATCGAAGTGCACGCCGGCCGGCAGCCACATGCACGAGGTGACAGGAACATACTTTTCATGCGGGTGACTGACGACGGGTCAGGGTTGCCCGCGGGTTTCGAAGGCAGGCCCGGCGGTCTCGGCACTCAGATCGTCAAGTCGCTCATCACAGATATGACCGGTCAGATCCAATGGAATCGGGGATCGGACCTTGGCACCTCGGTGACTTGCGAAATGGTTATCGCGATCAACCCGCGCGACGGGCCCGCGCGTTACGACGCTTGAGTGCCCGACGCTCGTCCTCGGACAAACCGCCCCACACGCCAGCATCCTGGCCGGATTCCAGTGCCCACTTCAGGCAGGTGTCGATGACAGGGCAGCGATGACAAACAGCCTTGGCGTCTTCAATTTGCTGCAGGGCGGGTCCGGTGTTCCCAATCGGGAAAAACAGCTCGGGGTCCTCGTCGAGACACGCAGCGCGGTTGCGCCAATCCATTAATTTTGCTCCTTGCACATGGGAATGCCGTGCGATTACACGGCTTCGAGGTAGTCCTCTGGCTGGGGCTCAGCGTGTCGGCAGACGCTTCAGGCACCGTGTGTTCACACGCTCTTTCACCCGAACAACGACGCATCACGCGAAGATGTTCCTACTCTCACAGATTCCAACGTGATCGCACAAGAGCTATCGGTCAAGTTTTCAGTCAATTGGCTGAGGTATTCATCACACTCGATGGGCAATTAGCATTGCAGGGTGCCGCCCAGCGACGACAAATCTGCCCCCTGCCCCCCGTTCTGGCGACGCGTAGTGCCTGCCGTGCTGATGGCTGGTCAGGGCGCGGCACTGGGGATTCTGGCGGTGGTTCTGCTGGTCCGGACAACGTTGGACAGCGGTTCGGAAGCGGGTCGGTCGGTCACGTTCGATCTGCTGGTTCTGATTTTCGCGGCGGGCGCACTCCTCATCGGGCGAGCGTTGTGGCGAGGTCGTTCGGCGGCCAGAACGCCGACGGTGATCTGGGGCATCTTCGCCGCGTTGGCAGGCTCGACGCTGGCGAGAGGCGGCGCCCCAGTTCTCGGTGTCTGCGTGATAATTGTGGCTGCGCTGACGTTGGTGTCGGCGTGGCTGGCGCCGCTGCCCGATGAGAACCCGGACGATGCCCATCGCGACGAGGACGCCTCCACGCGCTGACGGTCACCTCCGTCATGATCCAGTCGCGGTCAGCGGCGTGCCGACACCCGTTCGAGGCAGGTGGCCGACGAGGTCTTCCACGACGATCGGGAAGATCTGAGCCCGCACTATTTTGGCAGCGTCGTCGGTGCTCTTGCCCAGAGCCCCGTCGAAGTTTGCGAACTCGACATCCAGCCAGCCCGCGACTGAACCGTTCGAGATGAGCAACGATGCCTGCCCGTTGGACAGGAAATAAACACCCTTGGCGCCGTAGGTGCCAGGCGCGTAGAACGTGTCCCCACTGAAGCGACCGGTGACCTGCTGAGCCTGCCGGGTCGACCAGGCGCGTGTCATCGCCGAATCTGCGCCGAATCCGCGGAGGATGACCGTCAGCGCAGCGACCTGGGAGGTGTTCTTGCCGAAGGTGACCGACCAGTCACAGCGAGTGTTCTTGGCCGTCTTCGCGCCCGAGGGCAGGGTCAACTTGATGCAGCTGGCGGCGCCGATATCAGCAGCATCGGGGAAGAGCGACTTCAGTTGCCGGCTGCTCAGCGCAGTGTCGGCATCGGGCCAGGTATTCGGGTCCACGTTGGGATCGCCCGGTGTGCTGGTGGTCAGTGTCCAGGTCGGCGACTGCACGGTGCTGCGTTGAACCGACCCCGGTGCGGAAGCCCCAGCGACGAACACTCCTGACGGCGACTGGGCGGTCCAGCTGGGCGGCCCGCTGTACCCACCCGACGCGCAGGACACCAGGACGAGAGCTGACCCCACGGACGCGGTGGCACCGACAAACCTGCGGACCAGGCGGGAGATCATCGAGGCTCCACCACCAGCAGCAGATCCCCGCCCTCCGCCTGACCGGGCCCTGGCATCACGACCCGACGCACCGTCCCGCCCACGGGGCAGGTGATGCTCGCTTCCATCTTCATGGCCTCAATCGATGCGACCGTTGCGCCGGGGGCGATCTCGTCGCCGATGGACACTGAGACAGTGACGACCCCGGCGAAGGGGGCAGCGATGTGCCCCGGGACGCTGGAATCGGCACGCTCGGCAGCGGCTACTTCGACCTTTGCGTTTTCGTCTCTGACCTGCACGGGTCGCAGTTGCCCGTTGACCAGGCACATCACGGTGCGCAGACCGCGCTCGTCCGCATCGCCGATGGATTGGATCGAGAGCAGGAGACGTTTACCCGGTTCGAGGTCGAGTTCATACTCCACGCCCGGATCCAGGCCGTAAAGGAATTCCCGCGTCGCCAGGAGGGACAGGTCGTAGTACATCTCCCGCGATCGCTGCAGGTCCTTTGTGGGGCCCGGGAAGAGCAACCGGTTCAGGGTTGCCCGCGGATCTGCGGCAAGGTCGGCACTGTCTTGCGCGCCCAGCTCGGGGTCGATCCGCTGAATACTGCGACCGGCAAGCGCCTTGGTGCGGAAGGGCTCCGGCCAACCGCCAGGGGGATCGCCGAGATCACCGGCGAGGAAGCCGATCACCGAGTCCGGGATGTCGAACCGCCCCGGCTCCTGCTCGAACTGCACCGGGTCGGTCCCTGCGCCGACCAGGGACAACGCGAGATCACCCACCACTTTGGAACTCGGTGTCACTTTGACGATATTGCCCAGAATGGTGTTCGCAGCTGCGTACATGTCCTCGATTGCCTCGAAGCGGTGGCCGAGGCCCAGCGCAATTGCCTGCTGGCGAAGGTTGGACAACTGGCCGCCGGGGATCTCATGGTGGTAGACCCGCCCGGTCGGTGATGCCAGGCCCGACTCGAACGGTTTGTAGAGCGCGCGCACCGCCTCCCAGTACGGCTCCAGGTCGCAGACCGACTGCAGGTCCAACCCGGTCGCGCGGGGCGTGCCGTTCGTGGCAGCGACCAGTGCGGACAACGACGGCTGACTCGTGGTGCCGGCCATCGACGCGCTTGCGGCGTCGACTGCGTCGACGCCGGCCTCGATCGCCGCCAGCAACGTCGCGAGTTGGCCACCCGCAGTGTCGTGAGTATGCAGGTGGACCGGCAGGTCGAATCGCTCCCGCAGAGCGGTCACCAGAATGCGTGCAGCCGGTGCGCGCAGCAGACCCGCCATGTCCTTGATGGCAATGATGTGCGCGCCGGCGTTGACGATCTGCTCGGCGAGACCCAGGTAGTAGTCCAGGGTGTAGAGCTGCTCACCGCGATCACTGAGGTTGCCGGTGTAGCACAGCGCCACCTCGGCAACGGCGTTGGTGCGGGTCCGGACGGCCTCGATCGCAGGTCGCATCTGCGCAACGTCGTTCAGTGCGTCGAAGATCCGGAATATGTCGACGCCGGTGTTGGCGGCCTCGACGACGAAAGCGTCCGTCACCCGGGTCGGATAAGGGGTGTAACCAACGGTGTTGCGACCGCGTAACAACATCTGGATCGGCAGGTTGGGCATCGCTGCACGTAGCCGCTCCAGGCGTTCCCAGGGATCTTCGGACAGGAAACGTAGCGCAACGTCGTAGGTAGCACCTCCCCATGCCTCGACCGACAGCAGTTGCGGTGTCATCCGCGCGGTGAACGGCGCGACGTGCAAGAGGTCACGAGTGCGGACTCTGGTCGCCAACAGGGACTGGTGGGCGTCGCGGTACGTCGTCTCCGTCACACCCACAGCCGCCTGCGCGCGCAACGCCCGCGCGAAGGCATCCGGGCCCTGCCGCAGCAGCTGGTCACGCGAGCCGGGCGGAGCCGCGGCGTCCAGGTCGCAGTCGGGCAGTTTGCTGCGCGCACTGTGCGAGATCGTCGAGGAACCATGCGGCTTGTTGACGCTCTGGTAGGCCAGATATGTCAGTAGTTTGGTGCCCCGGTCACCGGGTACCCGCGCGTTCAACAGATCGGGTCGTTCTTCGATGAACGAGGTTGTAACGCGACCGGCCAGGAAGTCCGGTTCCTCCAGCAGGCTCTGCAGAAAGGGGATGTTGGTGCTGACGCCACGCACCCGGAACTCCGCGAGTGCTCTGCGGGCCCGCCGCACCGCGGTCGCGAAATCTCGTCCGCGGCAGGTCAGCTTGACCAGCAGTGAGTCGAAATGGGCGCTGACTTCGGCCCCGACGAAGATCGTCCCGCCGTCCAGCCGCACCCCTGATCCGCCGGCGGACCGGTAGACGGTGATAGTGCCGGTGTCCGGTCGGAATCCGTTGGACGGATCTTCGGTGGTGATGCGGCACTGCAGAGCCGCCCCGCGCACCCTGATGTCCTGCTGCATCAGCCCGAGGTCCGACAGGGTCTCGCCGGCGGCGATCCGCAGTTGGGAGGAGACCAGGTCCACATCGGTGATCTCCTCGGTGACCGTGTGCTCCACCTGGATCCGGGGGTTCATCTCGATGAAGACGTACCGTCCGGACGGGTCGAGCAGGAATTCCACCGTGCCGGCGTTGACGTAGCCGATTTCGGTGGCGAAGGCGACAGCGTCCCTGCACATCCGATCCCGCAGCTCGGCCGGCAGATTCGGGGCAGGAGCGATCTCCACCACCTTCTGGTGACGGCGCTGGACCGAACAGTCCCGTTCGAAAAGGTGCAGCACCGTGCCCTGGCCATCGGCCAGGATCTGGACCTCGATGTGCCGGGGATCCACTACGGCTTCCTCGATGAAGCAGGTTGCGTCACCGAACGCGGATTCCGCTTCGCGCATGGCGGCATCGAGGGACTCGCGTAGATCTTCGGGGCGTTGAACGCGGCGCATGCCGCGGCCGCCGCCACCGGCCACCGCCTTGACGAAGACCGGGTAGCCGATCTGCGCTGCCCCCGCGAGCAGTACCTGCGGGTCATCACTGGGCGGGATGCTGCGCAAAGTCGGTAGTCCGGCTGCTTTGGCTGCCGCGATGGCGTGCGCCTTGTTCCCGGTGAGGTGCAGGACCTCGGCCGGTGGACCGACGAACGCGATGCCGGCCGCGGCGCAGGCTTCGGCAAGAGCAGGATTCTCGGAGAGGAATCCATACCCCGGGTAGACGGCGTCGGCCTCACACTCCCGGGCGACCCGCACGATCTCAGCGGGGTCGAGGTAGGCCCGCACGGGGTGGCCGACGACACCGATCTGATAGGCCTCATCGGCCTTCATCCGGTGCTCGCTCTTGCGGTCCTCGTAGGGGAATACAGCGACTGTGGCTGCACCCAGTTCGGTGGCGGCGCGGAACGCCCGGACTGCAATCTCGCCTCGATTGGCGACTAGAACCTTGCGGAACACGCGAACTCCCTGGGGGTGGCGGCGCTGGTGCGCAGAACCTTATCCGGCAAGAAGGGACTGGTTGATTCATGCGCACATGGCGGACAGCGAGATGGGCGGCGTACCGATCGGTACGCCGCCCATGCCATTGCTTGCTCGATATCAGCCGATGTGCGCGCCGGCGCCACCCTCGGTCTGCAGGTCGTCGTGCTTGACGGTCAGGAAGGCGAACAGTGCCAGTGCGCCCACCAGGATCATTCCGGCTGCAACCCAGTACACGTGCGAGGACGCGTACGTCTGCACGTGCAGCGCGATGTCCTGTTTGCTGGCGGCAATCTGGGCCTTCGTCGGGATCTGGCCGGCGGCAGCGGCTGCCTTGGCCTTGGCTGCAGCTGCGGCGCCGAGCACCTTCCCCTGTGAGGTCGCTGCGTGGGCGAACACGGTGCTCAGTGCTGCGATGCCGATGGCGCCACCGATCTGCTGCATGGTGTTCAACGCAGATGCTGCTGCGCCCGCATCGTCGCCCTTGACGCCGGCCGTCGCGGTAAGAGTCAACGGGATGAAGACCAGACCCAGTCCGAACGCCATGATGGTGATGTAGGGGAACAGGTGGCTCCAGTAGCCGGAGTCCACTGAGAGGTGGGTGAAGCCCCACATGCCGAAGGCCGCGAGAACGGCCCCGGTTCCAGCGATCCATCGTGGGTCGACCCGCGAGACCAGGTTGGTCGCGAGGCCTGCAGCGATGACGATGCCGGCGCTGAAGGGCAGGAACGACACGCCCGTTTTGATCGGGGAGTACCCCAGCACCTGTTGGATGAAGAGGCCGAGGAAGAAGAACATCGCGAACAGTCCCGCGCCGACGATGAGCATTGCGAACAAGCTCACCCCGCGGGTGCGGTCGGTGACGATGTGCAGTGGCAGCAGCGGATGTTCGACCCGGCTCTCGATGACGAAGAACGCGACGACCAGGATCACGCCCGCGATCAGTGGCACCAGGGAGAGCGCATCTCCCCATGAGTGACCTGCGGCGTGCGAGAGACCATAGACGATCCCGAACAGCCCCAGGGTCGCAGTCACGGCGCCGGGGATGTCCAGTCGCGCGTCGCTGCCTTCAGATTCCACCAGTACGCGTGGCGCTGCCAGCGCGACACCGACGCCGATCGGCACGTTGATGAAGAAGGTCCACTCCCAGCCGAGGGCCTGGGTCAAAAAGCCGCCCAGGATCAGGCCGATGGCAGCACCCATACCGGACATCGCCGCGTACACGGCCATCGCACGGTTGCGTTCCTTGCCGACGGGGAATGTGGTGTTGATCAGAGCCAGCGCCGCAGGCTGGGCCAGCGCCGCACCCACTCCCTGCAGCACTCGTGCCGAAATCAGCAGAATGCCGGTCGGAGCCAGGCCGCCCAGCAGCGATGCGACCGAGAAGATCGCGATACCGGCGACGAACATCTTGCGGCGACCGAAGAGATCTCCGAGGCGCCCGCCGAGCAGCAGCAGGCTGCCCAGCGCGAGAGCGTAGGACGTGACGACCCACTGGACCTGATCGGCCTGGGTCAGCCCGATGGAGGCATCAGACTGGATACGGGGCAGCGCGATGTTCACAATGGTGGCGTCGAGCACGATCATCAGCTGCGCAAATGCAATGACGATGAGCGCGACCCCGAGGTGGCGGGTCTTGGGCGGCGGTTCGGTCACTTCGACCGATTCGGCGGTGGCGGCGGACATGGTTCTCCTTGAGGGATGAAGCAACTGCTGTGGGCTGAAAAAAGGCTGAGGGTCGGCCTTGTGTTGGTGGACGGGTGCGCAGGTTAGGCGCCACCACCGGCATCTGTTGCGACGCGACTGGCGACGCAGGCAGGGAGCAAGATTTCTTCGATGATCTGACGCATCCGTCCTGCGGTGCGAGGTTCGTTGCGCACGACGACGTCGTGGAATTTCATCGCCGGCAGAATGGCCGCGAAGAGGTCGAGGTCGGCGCCGGGGCCGACCTCCCCACGGGCCTGGGCCCGCTGTAGGACGGTACGCAGTCCGAGCTGACGCGGCGCGAAGAACTTCTCGGTGAACACCGCAGTGAACTCGGCATCGCGGTGCAGCGCGGGAAAGATGGCTGCCATGACTTCGGAGATTTCTGTCGAGTCGATGGCGGGGTCGGCGAAGATTGCGAGCAGGTCAGATGTGAGGCAGCCGGTGTCGGGCGGGTTGACGGCTGTCTCCGAGCATGCCGCAGCGTCGATGGCAGCGACGACGAGATCTGCTTTCGTCTTCCACCGTCGATAGAGGGTTGCTTTGCTGGCTCGGGCCTGTGCAGCCACGGCGTCGAAGGTGAGCAGGTCGTATCCCACGTCCAAAAGCACCACGATGGCGCCCGCCAGAATTTCCTGTTCGCGGTCCCCTTCGACACGGGGCCGGGCAGTCGGAACCACTACGGGCCCAGCCGACGATGCAGCGTTCACAACAGCCCTCCCTTCGGTGTCGATGAAACAGAACTGTTTCGTACCATCGAAACACTGAGGGGGACATGGTGCAACCTGGGGGAGTGTGGGAAGGCTCACATCGGGCCCGATGAGGCCGCCGACATTTTACTTAGAGATGCGATATAACTACCGAACCACTAGTCTTGCCGTCGCTGTATGGCACATTCCTGCTTTTGGGAGAGCGAGGCATCACCGTTGGTAGCAGGACCGATCGGTCGGCAACGACACGACGACGCAGTGCAGGATCTTGTTGCGCAGCTTCGGCGCTTGGCGCCCGGCGCTCCGGTGCGGCTGGCCAAGAAGACCTCCAACTTGTTCCGCACGCGTAGTGAGATCAGCGGCCCCGGTCTGAATGTCGCCGAGCTCAACGGGGTCATCAGCATCGATCAACAAGCGCGCACCGCTGAGGTCCAGGGGATGACGACCTACGAAGATCTGTGCGACGCCACGCTTCCACACGGGCTGATGCCGTATGTCGTCCCGCAGTTGCGCAGCATCACGCTGGGCGGTGCGGTGACGGGCCTCGGTATTGAGTCCAGCTCTTTTCGCAACGGGTTGCCGCACGAGTCGGTCCTGGAGATGGACATCCTGACCGGTGCCGGTGAAATCGTCACCGCGACGCCGCAGGGTCCGCATGCTGATCTTTTCGCGGCGTTCCCCAACTCCTACGGATCCTTGGGATACGCGGTGCGGTTGAAGATCGCGCTCGACCCGATCGAGCCGTACGTTCATCTACGGCATCTGCATTTCGAGGATGTGCAGCAACTGCTGTCGGTCATGGACTCGATCGTCGAACACCGCGACTACGGCGGCGAGAAGGTGGACTTTCTGGACGGAGTGGTCTTCGGACCGCGAGAGAGCTACCTCGTGCTGGGTAGTTTCAGGGCACGGGCCCCGTACACCTCCGACTACACCGGCCAGCAGATCTACTACCGCTCGATCCAGACGCGCGACGAGGACTACGTCAGCACGCTGGACTACATCTGGCGCTGGGACACCGACTGGTTCTGGTGCAACCGCGCCCTCGGACTTCAGAAACCCTGGCTACGGCGGTTGGTTCCACGACGCTATCTACGCAGCGACGTCTACTCCAGGATCATCCGGTTCGAAACCAGATATGGCGTGATGGCCTCCATCGATGCGCGCAGGGGCAAGGCGCCACGAGAGCGTGTCGTGCAGGACGTGGAGCTGCCACTCGCTCAGACCGAGAAGTTTCTCGAGTGGTTCCTGCGCGAGGTACCGATCGAGCCGATCTGGTTGTGTCCCATGCGGCTTCGCGAGTCTGAGGACGATACGCGGGCCGGCCAGCCATGGCCGCTCTACCCAATGCGGCGGGGCGAGACCTACGTGAATGTCGGCTTCTGGTCGACGGTGGCGATCGAGGAGGGTGCGTTGGATGGTGATGTCAACCGTTCGATCGAGCGCGTCGTGCAGTCCCTCGGTGGTCACAAATCCCTCTACAGCGATGCCTACTACGGCCAGGATGAGTTCTGGGCGATGTACGGCGGGGCCCACTATCAGCAGATCAAGAGCACGTACGACCCGGACGGGCGCCTGCCCGACCTCTACACGAAGGCGGTGAAGCGTCGATGAAGATGACGATCGGTGCGGTTTTCGACGAGCTGTTCGGCACTGAGCTGCCGTTACGCGTTACGGCCTACGACGGCTCGACGGGCGGAAATCCGAACGCTCCGTTCGCTATGGAGCTACTCAACGAGCGGGCCCTTCGGTACATGGTCACCTCTCCAGGGGAGTTGGGGTTGGTTCGGGCCTATCTGTCCGGTGACCTGGAATTCGATGGCATTCCGCCGGGTAACCCCTACGAGTTCCTGAACCTGTTCATGACCGACTTCGAGATCAAGCGTCCGCAGTTCGCCAAGGTGGCGCGTATCGCCCGGGGTCTCGGGATCAAGAACCTACAGATCCCGCCCCTTCCGGAGCAGGAGCAGCCGCCGCAGTGGCGTCGCGGACTGGAGGGACTGCGGCACTCGCGAAAGCGGGACGCAGACGCCATCCGCTACCACTACGACGTCAGTAACGAGTTCTACGAGCTCGTGCTCGGCCCGTCGATGACCTACACCTGTGCTGCGTACCCGACTGCAGATGCAAGCCTGGAGGAGGCGCAGGCCAACAAGCACGATCTGGTCTGCCGCAAGCTGGACCTGCAGCCCGGCCAACGACTGCTGGATGTCGGGTGCGGTTGGGGCGGCATGGTCCGACATGCCGTCGAGCACTACGGCGTCACCGCGCTCGGTGTCACCCTGTCGCAGAACCAGGCGAGCTGGGCGGGTCAGAAGATCAAGGAGATGCGCCTGGACGACCGCGCCGAGGTGCGGTTCTGCGACTACCGCGACGTGACCGAGGGCGACTTCGACGCCGTGAGCTCGATCGGCCTCACCGAACACATCGGTGCGAAGAACTACCCCGCGTATTTCCAGTTCCTGCACTCCAAGCTGCGCCCTGGCGGCCGGTTGCTGAACCACTGCATCACCCGCACGGACACGAAGAAGCCCTCGCTGACCAAGGGCGGTTTCATCAACCGGTATGTCTTTCCGGACGGCGAACTCGTACCGGTCGGCACGATCGCGTCAGCGATGCAGGCGCAGGGGTTCGAGGTTCGGCATGTGGAGGATCTACGCGAGCATTACGCGCGTACCTGTACGCAGTGGGCCCAGAACCTGGAGGACAACTGGGACGAGTGCGTTGCTGATGCCGGCCTACCCATCGCCAAGATCTGGGGGTTGTACCTGGCGGGTTCCGCGTTGGGATTCACCCGCAACAACATCCAATTGCACCAGGTGCTCGGCCAGAAAGTCGGCCGCGACGGCACCGCGGAGTACCCGCTTCGCCCGTTGTACGGGTAGGGACTGTCCAGCTGAGGCGGAATGCGGTGGCTCGTGTCGCCGTTGACGATTACGATGAACACGTCGGCCCACGGGTCGGCGACAACTCAACAGTGTGACGTGCCCGCAACCTGGGGGTGATCGGTTTCGACGTTGACCGACATTTCAGGGGAAGCGGGTCGAGGATGCACAGTTATCTCGTTAACGATCTGTGCAAAACCAATAGGTGCCGATTCCAAGCGCACCGACTTCGCCCTCGCTGCCTAAGCGAGCGTAGAAGTCCGTCAGCCTGAGCTTGTTCTCGACTCAGTGTCTGGCGTCAGCTAGAGGACTTGCTGTGTCGTCACGCCGAGGGGCGACGCGGGACTCTTACTCGGCTGGGCCTGTCAGGGAACGCGTGCGTGCGAGTCCTGGGGCCGAGAAAATCCTTAGCGCACTGCACCCGGAGAAGCCCTGGAGCGCGTTTAGCGGACGCGGGTTCGATTCCCGCCACCTCCACTCCCGGCACGTCACACTGTTGAGTAACACCCTTCGGCGGCCGCATTTTCCACGCGGAAAGATATATCCGCCCCGCAGTTACCGGCGAACCTCCAAATGTTGCCTGCGGCACCTCGTGTCGGGCAGCACAATAGGTCCCATGCCCCTCATGCCTTCGGTTTCGAACTCCATCATCGTGCGCCTGGAACTTCCGGGCCGCCCCACTGCGGTCAGCGAGCTGACCGGCGCCGTCGAGCGTGCGGGCGGACTGGTCACCGCCTTCGACATCAGTTCTTCGGACACCGCCCGCATGCAGGTGGACGTCACCGCAGCGGCTCGTGACGCCGACCATGCCGGTGAGCTGGTCGACGCCATGCGCGCGGTGGAAGGGGTTGAGGTCCGCAAGGTCAGCGACCGGGTCTTCCTTGCCCACCTGGGTGGCAAATTGAAGATCGAGTCCAAGGTGCCGATTCGCAACCGTGACGACTTGTCGATGGTATACACCCCGGGTGTGGCTCGGGTCTGCATGGCCATCGCGGAGAATCCCGAAGACGCTCGGCGGCTGACAATCAAACGAAACACGGTGGCGGTCGTTACCGACGGTACGGCGGTTCTCGGTCTGGGCAATATCGGCCCCCTCGCCGCCATGCCGGTCATGGAGGGCAAGGCTGCCCTGTTCAAGCGATTCGCCGACATCGACGCCTTCCCGATCTGCCTGGACACCACCGATGAGGACGAGATCGTCCGTACCGTCAAGGCGATTGCTCCAGTGTTCGCCGGTATCAACCTCGAGGACATCTCGGCTCCGCGTTGTTTCAGCATCGAGGCGAGGTTGCGCGAAGAACTGGACATCCCGGTCTTCCACGACGATCAGCACGGTACGGCGATCGTCGTACTCGCGGCCCTACGAAACGCCTTGCGGGTCGTGGGCAAAAACCTTGCTGATGTGCGCATCGTGCAGAGTGGTGCCGGAGCCGCCGGCACCGCGATCACCAAGTTGATGCTGCACGCCGGTGCGCGCGACCTGGTGCTCGCCGATATCGACGGAATCGTCCACTGTGACCGGGCCGACATCGTCGGCGACAGCTCCTCGACGCTCGCTTGGGTGGCACAGCACACCAACCCACGAGGCGTCACCGGCACATTGAAGGACGCGGTGCGCGGCGCCGATGTTTTCATCGGCGTCTCCGCTCCGGATCTGCTGACGGGCGACGATATCGCCACGATGGCCGACGGCGCCGTGGTCTTCGCGCTCGCAAACCCCAAGCCAGAGGTCGATCCGGGCGATGCAGCAGAGCACGCAACGGTGGTCGCCACGGGCCGTAGCGACTTCGCCAACCAGATCAACAACGTGCTCGTCTTCCCGGGCGTGTTCCGTGGTCTGTTGGATGCGCAGGCAACCGACATCACGCTCGACATCATGCTTGCGGCAGCCATGGCACTTGCCGACGTGGTCAAACCAGAAGAGCTGAACGCTGCCTACATCATCCCAAGCGTCTTCCACCCCGGAATCGCATCAGTCGTAGCCAAGGCCGTGGTGGATGCAGCGGGGGGTAAGGGCGCGGACGAGGCGGCAGCGCGGGGTCAGGTCGTCTGAGCCCGGTGAGCGCGGCGACGGGCCTCCCGTCGGAGTAATCCGGTGGTGACCGCCCGTCGTGCTACCGGTCCCAGGTCATCCAGGACGCCTATCAGCCCCGCGAGCTGATCGAGGCTCGCAAGCGCAGAGTCGCCGGCTTCGCTGGTGACACCCTGCATGAGCTGCACCCCGATGAAGCCGCAGGTCACCGCATTCGCCAGGCCGTCGATGTCGACGACATCAGCGAGGGGATGTCCGGACAGGACTCTGCGCAGAACGCGCTCGACCTGAGCGGACCACTGCCCGAGGCAGTAGCGCGCGGTGCCGGCGATGATTTCGTTGTGTTGACCGGCGGCCAGGATCTGCGCCATCGACCCGACATTCCCGCCGCGGCGCTCCGTGGTGTTCAGTTCGCGCGCCACGACGAGGAGTGCCTCCAGGGTGTGCACGGCATCGAATCGGTCGGAGTACACGGCAACCCGGGCGTCCAGTGCTGTCCGGCAGGAAGCATCGATGAGATCTGTGACGGTGCCGAAGTGGTAGAAGACCAACGCCTGGTTGACCCCCGCCCGGGTGGCGACCGACCGCGCCGACACAGCAGCCAGCCCGTCCTCGCGCAGCACGGCATCGGTGGCGGTCAATAGCTTCGTGCGTGTGTCGGTCATCGCTGCACAACGCTATGGCACAACGCTCCGTCGGGAGCAGGTGCTGCGTGAACCCAGCCGGCCGATGCCGGGTCCGAGGGGTGAAGGGCCCCCATAGGAGTGGGAGAGGACCTGCATCGGTGAGATCAGTCACTTCGGGGCCGTTTGGGACGTGATTGCGCCGGTGTGATTCGTGGGTAGGCCTGACTGCCGCTACTCTCAAGTTGTATTCACGCGATCTTGCGTTCTCTTCTTTGACCGGTCCACCTACTCCTGCAATCAGCAGCGGACCGGCTCCTCATGTATGGGCGCCGAGATCTTCGACGGCGCTATGCGTACCTCGTTTTCGTCAGCACGGGTCCATCGAGACCTGTCGCTGTCGTTTCCCTTTGGGGTTTTGTGCGCGCCCATATCTGAGAGGCAACACCATGACCCCACCCAAGAAGCCTGACGACAAGAAGCCGCGCTGGAGCAGGGCCCAGAAGCAGGAAGCGCAGCGCGCTCCTGCTCGCCGCTCCGACGGTCCGAGCAGCCGCGGCTCCGATGCGCCCCGCACGTCTGATCGTCGGCAAGGCGGCCAGGGCGGACCAGGCGGCGTTCGCAGCTACAACAACCGCGATTCCCGCCCTTCGTACAACCGGGACAGCCGCCCGTCGTTCAGCCGGGACTCCCGTGATGATCGCGGTGGGGAGCGTCGTTCCTCCGGTAACCGTGAGGACCGCCCCGCCTACAACAGGGACAACCGCGACAGCCGCCCGTCGTTCAACCGTGAGGACCGCCCCGCCTACAACAGGGACAACCGCGACAGTCGCCCGTCCTACAGCAAGGACAACCGCGATTCGCGCCCGTCGTACAACCGTGACGACCGTCCGTCCTACAACCGGGACAACCGCGACAGTCGCCCGTCCTACAACCGGGACAACCGCGACAGTCGCCCGTCCTACAACAAGGACAACCGCGATTCGCGCCCGTCGTACAACCGTGACGACCGTCCGTCCTACAACCGGGACAACCGCGACAGTCGCCCGTCCTACAACCGGGACAACCGCGACAGTCGCCCGTCCTACAACCGTGATGACCGTCCTGCCTACAACCGGGACAACCGCGACAGTCGCCCGTCCTACAACAAGGACAACCGCGACAGTCGCCCGTCCTACAACCGGGACAACCGCGACAGTCGCCCGTCCTACAACAAGGACAACCGCGACAGTCGCCCGTCCTACAACAAGGACAACCGCGATTCGCGCCCGTCCTACAACCGTGACGACCGTCCGGCCCGCGATGACCGCGGTGGCGAGCGTCGCTCCTACAACAACCGTGAGGACCGCCCCGTTTACAACAACAGCAGTAACACCGACCGCACCTACCCGCGCCAGGACACGTCCCGTGATTCCGACCGGGGATCGCGAGTGGAGACACCGCGGGACGAGACGCAGGTTGAGCAGCCTGTGGTCGATGCCGTGGCAGATCAGGACGGTGCTGACAACGCACGCGTCGATCAGGGTGTTGCCGCGATAGGGACTCCTATGTCTGACGACAGTGCCAGCAGCGAGACCACCGATGACAGCAACGGTTTCGCCGATCTGCTGCTGCCGGATGTCCTGGTGCGGCGACTGGCCCGCGACGGCATCACCTCGCCGTTCCCGATTCAGGCCGCCACGATTCCCGACGCTCTCGCCGGTCGGGATGTGCTCGGCCGCGGTCGCACCGGCTCGGGTAAGACGCTTGCCTTCGGGCTGCCCACGTTGACCCGGCTGGCCCAGGGCGGTAAGGCCCGCCCGCAGTGTCCGCGTGCAGTGGTGCTGGTGCCGACCCGCGAGCTTGCGATGCAGGTCAGCGATGCCTTGCAGCCGTTGGTGCACGCCATCGGCCTGCACCACAAGTTGGTGGCCGGCGGTATGCCGTACGAGCCCCAGCTGCAGGCCCTGGCCCGCGGTGTCGACCTGCTGATCGCGACCCCCGGCCGGTTGATGGACCTGATCAACCGTGGCGCTGCTGATCTGTCCCGCGTGGAGATCGCGATCCTGGACGAGGCCGATCACATGGCGGAGATGGGCTTCCTGGAGGACATCACCACCATTCTGGACACGGTGCCCGCCGGCGGACAACGACTGCTCTTCTCCGCGACGCTGGACCGCGGTATCGACACAGTGGTGAAGCGCTACCTCATCGATCCCGTCACCCACTCCACCGACGACGGCACTGTCAGCATTTCGACGATGGCGCACCACGCGCTGCTGATCGAGCCGCGCGACAAGAAGATCGTCACGGCGGAGGTCGCCAACCGTGAGGGCCGCACCGTGATCTTCTCCCGGACCAAGCTGGGAGCCGACCGCATCGCGAGCGAACTACGCGAGCAGGGCGTTCTGGCGGCGGCACTGCATGGTGGTCTCAACCAGGGACAACGCAACAAGGTGCTCAGCGCCTTCAAAGACGGCCGTATCCCCGTGCTGGTCGCCACAGACGTCGCAGCACGTGGGATCCACGTCGATGATGTCGGCGTGGTGTTGCAGGTCGATCCGCCCGCAGACCACAAGGACTACCTGCACCGCGCAGGTCGCACGGCCCGTGCGGGAGAGGCCGGCACTGTGGTGACCCTGGCCCTGCCGCATCAGCGCAAGGCCGTGACGCGGTTGCTCGAGCAGGCCGGTGTCGAGGGTGGCCTGCAGCGCGCCCGGCCGGGCGATGAGGTCATTCGTGCAGCGGGCGGTCGCACGCCCGAGGACCGGCCGATCTCAGACCAGGATCTGCACCGCATCCTCACGCCCAAGCGCGAACAGGGCCGTGGTGGTAGCGGCGGTGGCGGTGCTCGTCGAGGTGGCCGACCCGGTAACTACCGCGGCGGACCGTCCGGATCGGCCCGCCGATTCGATGGAGCAAACCGTGGCCGCCCGCGCGATTGAGAGATAGCAGCTGCGCACGGGGCAGAATGACCTCATGGACGATCTGACCGGTCGGCTTTTGGTCGCTGCCCCGAGCGGGCGCACATCCGCCGCAGAGAGCGGCGATGAGGATGACGCTGACGTTTTCGAACGCAGCGTCGTCCTTGTGCTTCATCATGACGACGAAGGGGCCCACGGGCTCGTCCTGAACCATCCGTTGTCGGCAGAAGTCGACTCGGTGCTGCCCGGCTGGCAGGAACATGTGAATGCCCCGGCGCAGGTGTTCCAGGGTGGGCCGGTCTCGTTGGACACTGCCCTCGGCCTGGTCCGGATGCCCGGAATCAGCGAGTCCGTCGGCATCAAGAGGCTGTTCGGTGCTGTCGGCCTGGTCGATCTCGACGCGCCACCGCTGGTGGTGGTGCCCGAGGTCGCGGGGATTCGCATCTTCGCCGGGTACGCGGGTTGGGGTGCCGGCCAGCTGGAGGGCGAGATCGATGGCGGTTCCTGGTTCGTCGTCGAGGCCGAGGCCGACGATGCGTTCACCCTCGAACCCACCCAGCTCTGGTCCTCGGTCCTGCAGCGGCAGCGTGGGATGTTGCGGTTCCTGTCCTCCTACCCACCCGACCCCTCGCTCAACTGAGCCAGCGGCGACAAAGCAGCAACCAGTGGCCGGCCGATGGCGCCGGAATCTAAGATGGCACCATGACGCCGCCCCTTGACAGCCCCGATGTGCCGCCGAGTCCCCAGGAACAGCCGAGCGGCCCCCGCACCTCCACCTCGGTACTCGAGCGCGAGGACGTCCGCGCTCAAGAGCAGGAGCCCGGCGACCACGAGCGGTTCTCGCACTACGTTCGCAAGGAGAAGATCCTGGAGAGCGCAATGTCGGGAGACCCCGTCACGGCGCTGTGCGGAAAGGTCTGGACACCCGGTCGGGATCCGCAGAAATTCCCGGTATGTCCGACGTGCAAGGAAATCTATGACGGCCTTCGTGCGCCACAGGACGGTGGGGACGGCAGTAACTGACGGTCCGCTCATTGACAGCCGAGCAGCCAGGGGCGACGGTACAAGCAGTGGTGGGCTCCCCCTGGGCCCGCCGATGCTCCGGAGGATCTTGATGACCGAACCCACAGACACGCCCAGCCACGACGAACGTGACCACGTCCAGCCCGCAGACGGACGTAACGACGAGCCGGGTGGGATGGCTGCGTCGGGCGAGCAGAGCGAGGGCGGAGGCAAATCCTCCCAGAAAGACGGTTTTCACTCCGGGTATGCGCCTACCGACACCGGCGGTCACGAGGCCGGCCAGGTCGATCGCGGTCATCCGCAGGGAATGAATGCCGACGGGTCGCACAGCCAGGGCGGTGGCTCTGCCGATACGAGCGGACGAAGTCACAGCGGTTGGGGTCCGGTGGACGGCGAAAACGCCGAGCACTCCCAGCAGGAGTCGCGCGACGACTGACTTTTCACCGAGCTGACGAGAGTCGGGTGGGAGGTGTCAGAGCGGCTGGTTAGGGTTGCAGACCTATGAGTACCTCAGCCGCGTCGCACCTTTCACCGGCCTTTCCGGAACGCGCCGCCTGGGGAACCGCGCAGAAGTTGCGCGCCTGGCAGGCCGCAGCACTCGACATTTATTTCGCCGAAGAACGCCGAGATTTCCTAGCTGTTGCTACGCCTGGCGCAGGCAAGACCACCTACGCGCTGCGGTTGGCCACCGAGCTGCTCGACCGCGGCATAGTGACCCATCTGACCATCGTGGCGCCCACCGAGCATCTGAAGACCCAGTGGGCCGATGCCGCCGGACGTGTCGGCATTCAGATCGACCCACGCTTCACCAACGCTCAACAGGAGCATGCGAGCAGCTACCACGGAATCGCGGTCACCTATGCAGGGGTGGCCAGCAAGCCGGCGTTGCATCGCGCTCGCACCCAGGCGCACCGCACTCTCGTGATTCTTGACGAGATCCACCATGGGGGCGACAACAAGTCGTGGGGTGATGCGATCCGGGAGGCGTTCGAACCGGCTGTCCGCCGTGTTTCGCTGACCGGCACGCCGTTTCGTTCCGACACCAGTCCGATCCCGTTCGTGCGGTATGACGCCGGCGCAGACGGTATCCGCCGATCTTCGAGCGACTACTCCTACGGTTACGCACAGGCGCTGCGGGACGGTGTCGTGCGCCCCGTGATCTTCATGGCCTACGGCGGGGCGATGCGCTGGCGCACCCGGGCCGGAGACGAGATCGCCGCACGGCTCGGGGAACCGTTGACCAAAGACCTGACGGCAGCTGCCTGGCGGACGGCTCTGGACCCGAGCGGTGACTGGATCCCCTCGGTCCTGCAGGCAGCGAACACCCGGCTGACGCAGGTGCGTCGGCACGTGCCCGATGCCGGTGGACTGGTGATCGCCTCCGACCAGGCCAATGCCCGGGCGTACGCGAAAGTGCTGGGGCAGATCAGTGGCGAGGACCCGGTCGTCGTGCTGTCCGACGACGCAGGTGCCTCCAGCAGAATCGAGAAGTTCGCAGAGGGCGGTCAGCGCTGGATGGTCGCCGTGCGAATGGTGTCCGAGGGTGTCGACGTGCCACGGATGTGTGTTGGTGTCTACGCGACCTCAGCCGCCACCCCGCTCTACTTCGCACAGGCCGTCGGACGATTCGTTCGAGCTCGGCGGCGCGGTGAGACAGCGAGTATCTTCCTGCCCAGCGTGGCGCCTGTGCTGACGCACGCAGCCGCGATGGAGATCGATCGGGACCACGCGCTGGATCGGCCGCGCTCATCGGAGGAGGAAGCCCTGTGGGCGCCGGAGGAGGATCTGCTGGCAGCGGCCAACGCAACGGAGTCGATCACGGGGGAACAGGGGTCGTTCGAGGCGCTCGAATCCGATGCCCAGTTCGACCACGTGCTGTTCGACGCCCAGCAGTTCGGGTTGAACTCCGCGACCGGGAGCGCCGATGAGCAGGAATACCTCGGCCTACCGGGTTTGCTCGAGCCGGAGCAGGTCACCCAACTCCTGCGTGAACGGCAGCAGAAGCAGGTGGACTCAGCGCCCCGTGCCACCGGCGCGCCGGTAGCCGAGCACCGGGCGCTGGCTGCTCGGCGCAAGGAACTGAACTCGCTGGTAGCGGCGTACGCGCGCAAGTCCGGTGAGCCGCACGCCCAGTTGCATACCGAGCTGCGGCGGGTGTGCGGTGGTCCGGCGCTCGATCGCGCTTCCAACGATCAGGTGGGTGCTCGGATCGACACGCTGCGACGGTGGTTCGTCGGTCGGCGCTGAGCAACTTCGCGACGATGAGAGAATCTGGCCATGACGCAGCGTCCGTCCGGTTGGTACGTGGATCCACAGGACCCCGATCAGCTTCGCTACTGGGACGGGATCGTGTGGTCGCCCCAGCAGATACCGAAGATCAAACCGGGGCTGGACAAGTCCGAACTGGCGGCACCGCACGTGTCGGACCCTTCCCACGACGGCGTGAGAACCGGCCGCGGGCCCGCTGGGAACAATAATCAGTGGCAGGCGGGGCAACCCGCTGGAGCGGGCTCGAAGACTGCGACGACGGCCGACGGCAGCAGACTGGCCGGCTGGTGGCAGCGTGCCGGCGGGTTGGTGATCGACTACCTGCTGACCTCGATGGTGGCTGCACTCGTGGCGCTGCCATGGACGCTGGAGTGGGCCCGGCGCTACCAGAACTTCCTGTCGGACTGGGGTTTCTCCGGGCCGATGCCCTCGATTCCGCAGAACGTGGCGACACTGCCGTGGCAGATCGTGGTCGCCAATATCGGGGTTTACGGCGTTTATGAGATCGGCATGACAGCGTGGCGCGGTCAGACCCTCGGAAAGATCGTCGCCGGAACGCGCGTCCGGCCGGCAGAGTCGGCGGGTTGTCCGAGTCTGCGTTCCGCAGCTGTCCGTTTTCTGGTGAAATGCGCCAACGTGGTGTTGGCGCCAGTCGCTGCGCTGGGCGCACTCGCGTTCCTTTTCGGATTCGTGAATTACCTCTGGCCGCTTCGCGATGCGGGGCGGAGAGCCATCCACGACCTCGCAGCGCAAACCTGCGTGGTGCGGACCCGAGGTAGTCAGACGCGCTGACCGGCTGTGGAGATCAGCGAGTGGGCTGCGAGATCGCCTACCGCAGTGCGCACGTCCCGGTAACTGACAGATCGGAAGATGCGTCGGATCTGCAGCACCTTGTCCTCGGTAATGGCGCGAACGTGGGACAGCACAAGCTCCGGCTCAGGCTGCCGTAGCACCGCGGTCACATCTTCGACGCTGCGGTCCCGCAGGGCCAGCTTTGTGGCGAGCAACATATTGAGGATGCCCGGTCCGCTGCGCCCGGCCTCTCCGGTGACACACCCACCCAGACCACCCGCCAGTTGAAAGGCGATCGAGCGTTGCGCGCAGCCCACGACGAACGCCGCCAGTTCCTCGTTGTCTGCTGCGTTCGGTCCACTGCTGCGGATACCCGCGCGGATCATCGGCCCGCTTCCGACGAGTTCGTCCAACATCCCCAGGCCGGCTCCGCCGACGGGCAACCGAACGACCACCGGCACAAGAAGATTTAGGGCCTCTCGCCAGCTCGCCGAATGAGGTACGTGCAACCCGACGAGTTCGTGACGGCGATGGGCACTGACCGTCTCCGCAAGATTCAGCACCTGCGTGATGTCGTCGTGCAGACCGGCGACGATCGTGATGCGTAACGAGCCCTTCTCGCTGAGGGCCTCTCGCACCACGGATGGTGGTAGCAACATCGATCCGACATAGGAGGCATCGGGCGTGCCGAGCCGAGCGGCGCGCCCTTCCAGAGCCTGCTGCAGAGTCGCGCCGAGCAATGCCGACGCATCATCGAAGAGACCCGCGAAAAGCGATTCCTGTTTCACCGCGACCGTCATACAGCCAACGTTATTGCGGTCGGGAAAATGCGGCCGCGGCGGTCCGAATCTCGGTCGCGACACGATCTATGCTCGTATCTACGCAATTGGGCATCGTCCGGCCCACGATCGACGTGCAGGGTCGCGCGTCGACGAGGCATCCTTGGAGGTCATCGTGCAGATCACAGAGTCTGAACGCGAAAGCACGTCGCAGATCATCGTGGGGGTCGACTCCACCGGTGCCTTGACAGCAGCGGTGGACTGGGCGACGCGGGCTGCCGCTGCGCGAGGCTCGAAGTTGCGGGTATTGCATGGATTCAGTCCGGATCGACCGGGATTCGCCTTCGGGATGGGCGCAGAGTCGGAGTCCATCCGGCTCAGCAACAAGCGCATGTTGGACCGGGTAGCCGCACATATTCACGCAGTCGACTCACGGGTGCAGGTCGAAACCGTCCAGTCGGAGGACTACCCCGCCAAGCTTCTGGTGCGGGCGAGTGCAGCAGCAGATCTGGTCGTGCTCGGCGCTCAGGGCGACTCGCACCTCGGCTTCTCCGCCATCGGGCAGACAGCAGCCCAGGTCGCCAGTCACTCAGCGGCACCTGTCGTCGTGGTGAGAGGCGGTTCTGCGAAACCGGCTCACCAGCGGATCACCGTGGGGCTGCACATGGCTGAGGATGTTCCGAGCCCGCTCGGGTGGGCTTTCGACGAGGCGCAACGCACGGGCAGCGCACTGGTCGTGGTGCACGCGTGGCAGCCGCGTGACTCCCAGGATCCGCATCTGCGCAAATCGGAATGGGCGGACTATGCCGCCAGTTGCGAACAGCGGGTGCGACGGTGGATCGAGACACAGCGCGCATCGCATGCCGACGTTCAGGTCAGCGTCGAGATCATGCGGGGCAACCCGTCACGGGTGCTGGCCGAACACTCCGGGTCAACCGATCTGATGGTGGTGGGTGCGCGGGGTTCCGGTGGGTTCGACGGCCTGCGGCTGGGGCAGGTCGCCCGAGACCTGCTCGGTCATTCCAAGTCGACCCTGGTCATCACCCGGTAGAAGTTTCAGCGGGTACGCACACCCGCTGCCGCGAAGTCCTCAAATGCTGCACTGGTGCTGAGGGGAGCCACCCCGGCGACAAGATCCGTCAGCACAGTGGTCTGTAGGCCCTGCCTTCGGGCGTCCAGGGCTGTTGCCCGCACACAGTAGTCGGTGGCCAGTCCGCAGATATCCACGTCGGTTATGTCGTGCTGCTGTAACCAGGTGACCAGGCCGGCTCCGGAGTCGTCGACGCCTTCGAACCCGCTGTAGGCGGCATTGAAACGACCCTTGCGGAATATTGCATCGACACCCTGCAATGCGGCGGCCAACGCTGGGTGGAAGTCAGCGCCGAGGGTGCCGACTTCGCAGTGCACTGGCCAACTGACCTGGAAATCAGGCGTGTCAGACCAGTGGGTACCCGGGTCGATGTGCCAGTCGGCCGTTGCGACGACGGCCGCATAGTCGCCACGGTGCATGCTGATGTAGGTCGCGGTCCGCGCAGCGACCTGCGCGCCTCCCTGAACAGCCAGCGATCCACCTTCGCAGAAGTCGTTCTGGACATCGACGACGATCAGGGCGCGTCGCGGCATGGCAGCAGTCATCGGACCTGCTCGTAGACGGTAGGGATCACGGGTTCACCGCGGGAGAGCTGCGCCGCGGATGCCGGTAGTTGGGCGCGAGAGGAATGGTGTCGGGCACGCGCGGTCCGTTCGTCATCGTGGTTGACTCGTTCGCCGTCGATGACCATCTCGACCATGAGAGCGCGGTCCTGGCCGCGTAGGGCCGGTTGGGCGCCGAGACCGATGACCTCCGCCTCAGCGCGGCCGTCGGCGCCCAGCCGACGCACCGCGTACTTACGTCCCGCGATCGATGCTTTGTCCTTGGATTTTTTGGCGACACCGAGGAGGACACCCTGTTCGTCTTCGCGGGCGACCAGCTTGTAGACCATTCCGGCGGTCGCAGCTCCGGAGCCGGTCACCAGGCTGGTGCCGACACCGTAGGAGTCGACCGGGGCCGACGCCAGCGTCGAGATCGCAAATTCGTCCAGATCGGACGTGACGACGATCCGGGTCGCGTGGGCCCCGAGCCTGTCCAGTTGCTCGCGGACGGCCCTGGCGTTGGCAAGCAGGTCGCCGGAGTCGATACGGACCGCCCCCAGTTCGCGCCCGGCTACCTCGACAGCCGTACGGACCCCTTCAGCGATGTCGTACGTGTCGACCAGCAGTGTGGTCCCGGCACCGAAACTGGAGACCTGCGCTTGGAATGCCGCTCGCTCCGTGTCGTACAGCAGCGTGAATGCATGTGCTGCTGTGCCCGTCGTCGGCACGCCGTACCGCTGCCCGGCTGCAAGATTCGAGGTGGCTGTGAATCCGGCAATGTAGGCAGCGCGCGCCGCGGCGACGGCGGCCTCCTCATGAGTGCGCCGCGACCCCATTTCAATGCACGGACGACCGTCTGAGGCCGCCGTCATCCGGGAGGCCGCAGCCGCGATAGCGCTGTCGTGATTGAGAATCGACAAGGCGAGAGTCTCCAGGAGCACTCCCTCGGCAAAGGAGGCCTCGACCACGAGTACCGGCGATCCGGGAAAGTAGACCTCCCCCTCGCCGTATCCGGTGATCGTTCCGCCGAAGCGGTAGTCCGCGAGCCAGTCGATGGTCGCGCGATCGACCACTGCGTGCTGACTCAGGGCTGCCAGCTCGGCGTCGCCGAAGCGGAAGTCGACCAGTGCATCCAAAAGTCGCCCGGTACCGGCCAGCACGCCGTAACGACGTCCGTCCGGCAGTCGCCGTGCAAAAACTTCGAACACGCTGCGTCGGTGGGCTGCCCCGCTGGCCAGGGCGGCCTGCACCATCGTCAGCTCGTAGTGGTCGGTGAGCAGGGCCCGCGATCCGTTCACGCGGGCGAGTCTAGGTGAGTTGGTCGCCTACCCTGGAGGTATGTCCGTTGCGCCGCCTGAGCATGCCCTGCCGGGCCTTGATCGTGGTCTGGCCACAGACACCATGCAACAGGCCGACCGTCCGTGGATCACCGTGGTCTGGAACGATCCGGTGAACCTGATGTCCTACGTGTCGTGGGTCTTTCGTACCCACTTCGGTTACTCCGAGACCAAGGCGGAGAAGCTCATGGTGGCTGTCCACGAGGAGGGGCGCGCTGTCGTGTCTTCGGGTTCTCGCGAGAAAATGGAGTCCGACACCGAAGCCATGCATACCTATGGCCTGTGGGCGACCCTGGCCAAGGACGATTGATGGCGCAGGCATTCCGGCGCAAGGGGGAGCGGTACCTGGCTCGGATGGACGCCCAGGAGCGCGAGATCGTCGTCGGTCTTCTGGTTCAGGCACGTGACCTGCTGGCGCTGGACGAGGCGCCCAGCTCTGGCGATCCGTTGCGCGATCTGCTCGACGGGTTGGGCCGCAGTCCGGCGTCGCAGCAGGAGATCGCGCAGCGCGACCCCGCGCTGCGCAGGTTGCTTCCCCGGGCAAGTCGCGACGACGATGACGTCGCGACGGATTTTCGCGAGCTCGCCGAGAACAACATCCGTCGAGCGAAGGCAGCGCATCTGCAGGTCGCGATCGCAGTGCTGTCATTCGACAAGGGCTCGAAGGTGGACCTGGACCACGAACAGGCGAAAAGTCTGATGATCGGGATCGGCGACGTCCGGTTGATCCTGGCCGATCGACTTGATATCCAGTCCGATGAGGATGCGGAGAAGCTGCACGAGCGGGTCGGGTTCGACCGCGACACCGATCTGCAGACGCTCTTCGCCGCCTACTACGAGTTCTTCACCTGGCTGCAGGAATCCCTGGCTCAGACGTTGACCGTGCGGTAACAGCACGCCCGGCGATGGCGGTCCTGCGCCGCCACTAAGCTCAATGGTCATCATGGCTGAGCTCTCCACTGACCTTCCCGTCCGCCTGCGCGTTGCCCCGTCGCCGACCGGAGATCCGCATGTCGGCACCGCCTATATGGCGATGTTCGACCTGGCTTTCGCTCGCCAGCAGGGTGGAACCTTCGTGTTGCGTGTCGAGGACACTGATCGCGCGCGCTTCCAGGAGGACAGCGAGCAGCAGCTCTACGACACCCTTCGCTGGCTGGGGCTGACTTGGGACGAGGGCCCGGATGTCGGTGGTCCGTGCGCCCCCTACCGGCAGTCCGAGCGGCTGGACACCTATCGGCCTTATGCCGACCGTTTGCTCGCGGACGGCCATGCTTATCTGTGCTGGTGCTCGCCCGAGCGGCTCACCGCGATGCGTGAGATGCAGCAGAAGACCAAGCAGCCGACCGGCTATGACCGGATGTGTCACGGTAAGACGCAACAGGAGCGTGCCGAGCTACCGGGATACAGCGAGACGCCGGTGGTCCGGATGTTCATCCCGGATGACGTACAGCTGTCGTGGAACGACCTCGTGATGGGTCAGACGAGTGCGCCACGTCCCGACGATCAGGTCATCGTCAAGGCCGACGGGTTCCCCACCTACCACCTTGCTGTCGTCGTCGACGACCACGAGATGGGCATCAGCCATGTGGTGCGCGGCCAGGAGTGGATCTCCAGCACCCCCAAACACCTCTTGCTCTACACCTGGCTCGGTATGACGCCGCCCGCGTTCGCTCATATGCCGCTGCTGCGTGATGAGAAGAAGGCGAAGATTTCCAAGCGTAAGAGCCCGTGGGCCAAGCTCACGTGGTTCCGCGACGAGGGGTACCTCCCCGAGGCGCTGGTGAATTTCCTCGCGCTGCAGGGGTACCCGCCGATTCTGGAACCGGACGGTACTGAGCGGGAGGTCTTCACGTTCGATGAGTTCAGCGACGGGTTTGCCTGGGACAAGATCAACAAGGCCGGCTCGGTCTTCAACCTCGACAAGCTCAACTGGCTCAATGGGCACTACGTGCGTGAATTGGAACTGGACGAGTTCGCTGCACGACTGCTGCCCTTCCTACAGCGTGACGGAGTGCTGTCCGGCAGCCCCACCAAGCCGCAGCTGACGCGCCTGCGTGCGGTTGCGGAGCTCGTGCAGACCCGGATCGTCCTGCTGACCGAGGCCACCGCGCTGGTCCTGCCGTTCTACACCCCCGACGCGGATCTACCCATTGCCGAGGAGGCCCGGGCCGGGTTGAAGGACGGCGCGGCACAGGTCCTTGACGCCGCGATCGATGCACTGCAGACACTGGGGCGAAACGACTGGAACCACGAGCGGATCGAGGCGGATCTGCGGGCCGCGATCGTGGATGGACTCGGTGTGAAACCGCGCCTGGCCTTCGGTCCGTTGCGGACGGCAGTGTCGGGGCAACGCATCTCGCCGCCATTGTTCGAATCGATGCAGATCCTGGGCCAGGCCTCGGTCCTGGCGCGGCTGCAGAGCCTGCGCGACTCGCTCTGACCAGTTGAGCGTTCGACCATGGTCGACGGGCTGCAGACGTCCTATGCTGCCCGGATGGATAGCGCGCAACGCCACACGGCGACGGGTCAGTTCGACATCGCGATGACGGCGGCGGAGGGCGACGACACCCCGGGGGTCGGTCGTTGGCTCTTCGACAAGACATTCACCGGCGACCTGGTGGGTACCTCGCGCGGGCAGATGCTGGGAGCGGGGGACCCGGTCACAGGCGGGGCGGGATATGTGGTCATCGAGATGGTCAGTGCGCAGATCGGTGAGAGCGAGGGTGGCTTTGCGTTGCAGCACTTCGGGATCATGGACGAGAGTGGCTTCCGGCAGGTGATCGAGGTGGTTCCCGGTTCGGGTCTGGCTGATCTGGCGGGCATCGCCGGAACCTTCACCATCAGCCAGGACGAATCAGGAGCGCACCACTACGAATTGAGCTACGCGCTGCCTTCGTAGTGCGGGAGCCGCATTTTGAGCGGTGGCCGATTTGGGTCGATCTGCAGTAGGCAGTAAGGTTTCCATTCGGTTCACGATCGTTGCTCCGCCAACTGGGGAGACATGATGGTGATACCCCCATGGGGTATGGTGTAATTGGCAGCACGACTGGTTCTGGTCCAGTTAGTCTAGGTTCGAGTCCTTGTACCCCAGCGGCCCCGTTGTGTAGCGGCCTAGCACGCCGCCCTCTCAAGGCGGTAGCGCGGGTTCGAATCCCGTCGGGGCTACGTGAAGTAGCCAGAAGAGCGACTCCCGGCTTTGTCCGGGGGTCGCTCTTCTGTATGTGCGGTCAGGCTGTAGGTGCGGTCAGGCCGACTGTTCCGAGCGTCGCGCGCCGCCCTGTCCGGCCGCATGTGCCCGGGCGAGCACTTCGGTGAGCTTGTTGGCGCCCGCCACCACGGTGCCCGCGTGCAGCCGACCTGGTTGTCGCGAGACCCGGTCGATGGGCCCGGAGATCGACACGGCCGCGATGACCCGACCGGAGGGGCTTCGCACGGGAGCAGAGACGGAGGCGACCCCCTGCTCGCGCTCGCTCACGCTCTGCGCCCAACCGCGCCGTCGCACGGCAGACAGAGTGGTTGCGGTGAATTGGGCATTCTGCAACCCACGGTGCAGACGATCCGGCTCTTCCCATGCCAGGAGTACCTGCGCTGCGGAACCGCCGTGCATGGTCAGCGTCGAGCCGACCGGGATCGAGTCCCGTAGCCCAGCGGGGCGGTCTGCGGCTGCCACGCAGATGCGCTGGTCGCCCTGGCGTCGGAAAAGCTGCGCGCTCTCGCTGGTGTGATCGCGCAGCGCGCCGAGCACAGGTCCAGCTGCCGCGAGGAGCCTGTCCTCACCGGCAGCAGAGGCCAGCTCGTTCAGGCGGGGGCCGAGCACGAACCGGCCCTGCAGATCGCGCGAGACCAACCGGTGGTGCTCGAGAGCGACAGCGAGCCGGTGGGCGGTCGGTCGAGCCAATCCTGTGTGGCTGACCAGTTGGGCCAAGGTCGAGGGTCCTGCTTCTAGTGCTGCGAGCACGATCGCGGCCTTGTCCAAGACTCCGACGCCGCTAGAATTGTCCATGCGCTGATACTGTCGTCTCAGCAAGCGAGACGCAAGCCCATTGCGCACATCGGGGCGAGACGCTGCTCACTCACAGCGCGAGGAGAACCAACCGTGGGAAGCACCCTGGCCGAGAAGGTATGGCTACAGCATGTCGTCCGCAGCGCGGACGGAGAACCCGATCTGCTCTACATCGACCTGCACCTCTTGCACGAGGTCACCAGCCCGCAGGCATTCGACGGGTTACGCCTCGCCGGGCGCGGGGTCCGCCGAACAGACCTGACCGTGGCGACCGAAGACCACAACGTCCCCACGACTCCGGGCCCTATCCTCGATCCGGTCAGCCTCACGCAGGTGCAGACATTGCGCCGCAACTGTGCAGAGTTCGGCGTGCGACTCTTCCCGATGGGCGACGCGGAGCAGGGCATCGTGCACATCATCGGTCCGCAGCTCGGTCTGACGCAGCCCGGTATGACCATCGTCTGCGGTGACAGTCACACCTCGACGCACGGCGCTTTCGGTGCGCTCGCGTTCGGCATCGGCACCAGCGAGGTCGAGCATGTGCTGGCTACCCAGACCTTGCCGCTGAAGCCCTTCCGCACCATGGCTGTCAATGTCGAGGGGACCTTGCGCCCCGGCGTTACCGCGAAAGATGTGATCCTGGCGGTGATCGCCAAGATCGGCACCGGTGGTGGGCAGGGCTACGTCATCGAGTACCGCGGGTCGGCGATCCGCGACTTGTCGATGGAGGCTCGCATGACGATCTGCAATATGTCGATCGAGGCTGGGGCCCGCGCCGGGATGATCGCGCCGGACGACGTGACCTTCGACTATCTCAAGGGCCGCGACTACGCGCCGAAGGGCGACGACTGGGACGCTGCGCTCGATTCGTGGCGTGGGCTGATGACCGATGACGACGCGACGTTCGACGCCGTGGTCGATCTGTGCGCCGATGACCTGGCTCCCTTCGTGACGTGGGGTACCAACCCCGGTCAGGGGCTTCCCCTTTCCGGGACAGTGCCGGACCCGGAGCAGATGCCGGACGAGGGTGAGCGCGCAGCCGCCGAACGGGCCATCGAGTACATGGGCCTGGTCCCGGGCACCCCGCTTCGGGAGATTGCAGTACAGACGGTGTTCCTCGGCTCGTGCACCAACGGCCGTATCGAAGATCTCCGCGCAGCAGCACAGATCATTGATGGCCGACAGGTCGCGACGGGTGTCCGAATGCTGGTTGTCCCGGGGTCTGCGCGGGTTCGACTGCAGGCTGAGTCCGAGGGCCTGGACCAGGTGTTCATGCGGGCCGGTGCCGAATGGCGACTGGCAGGGTGCTCGATGTGTCTGGGCATGAATCCCGACCAGCTCGCCGTCGGGGAGCGGTCCGCATCGACGTCCAACCGCAACTTCGAAGGTCGTCAGGGTAAGGGTGGCCGCACGCATCTGGTCAGCCCGCTGGTGGCGGCGGCAACAGCAGTACGTGGCACATTGTCCAGCCCGTCCGATCTCACAACAGTCTGACAGGAAGGACTCGTAACCGATGGACGCCTTCATCCGGCACACCGGCACCGGGGTGCCGCTGCGACGTGGCAATGTCGATACCGACCAGATCATTCCGGCGGTTTATCTCAAACGGGTGACCCGGACCGGATTTGAAGACGGCCTGTTCTCAGCCTGGCGGGGAGACCCGACCTTCATCCTGAACAACCCGTCGTATGCGCAAGGCTCGGTGCTGGTCGCCGGTCCGGACTTCGGCACCGGTTCCTCTCGTGAGCACGCCGTGTGGGCATTGATGGACTACGGCTTCCGGGTTGTTCTGTCGTCGCGGTTCGCGGACATCTTCCGGGGCAACTCGGGCAAGGCCGGGCTCCTGACAGCGCAACTTCAGCAAGAGGACATCGAGCTGATCTGGAAGCTGTTGGACGCCGAGCCGGGGGTGCAGCTCACGGTCGACCTGCACGAGCGGACGGTCTCTATCCGGGAGCATGTCTTCAGCTTCGAGATCGACGACTACCTGAGGTGGCGTCTGCTGGAGGGCCTCGACGACATCAGTCTGACCCTGCGACACGATCAGCTGGTCGCCGATTTCGAACAGGCCCGCCCGGCATGGAAACCCGTGGTGGAGCCCGTCGTACGGTCAGCCTGACCAGCTGTCGGGCAACACTCTGACCTGCCAAAAGGTCGCAAGCATGTTGACAGACAGTATGTTTCGCCGCCGTAGGTTGATTGCAAGGCTCCTTCGGCGCATCGGCAACGGGTTCGCATGTCCCGAATCCGTTGCCGGTAGACGATATTGAGCTGTCTTAAGGGGCTCTTCGCACTTGAGGGTGGGGTGAGGGCGACACGCCGGTAGCCGGTGGTGGGGTGGTGTGGGGTCGAGGCCCCTGAAAATCAGAGGACTCTTACCTCTTCTGATGTCAAGGACCTCGACATGTCTGACCCTACGTTGTGCTGCCCGAACGAGGACGATTACTGCGACCGGTGCGACCTACTGATCGGCCTGCCGGGGCTGCGGGTGATCGGGGTGGAGCGTGGACCTGGTGGTGCGCTAACGGTGAGGGTGGAGTCACCGCCGGGGTTGATGGGCTGCGCCTCGTGCGGTGTTGTCGCGCACGGTCACGGCCGGCGGCCGGTGCGGTTGATCGATACCCCTTCTGCTGGTGCCCCGGTCACGGTGATCTGGTCCAAACACCGCTGGATCTGCCCCGAACCGTCCTGCCCGGTCAGCTCCTTCACCGAGCAAGACGAACGGGTCGCTGTTCCGCGGGCGTTGTTGACTGAGCGGGCGTGTTGGTGGGCGATTGGGCAGCTACGGCGTGAGCACGCGAGTATCAGTGGCTTGGCTCGGCAAATGGGCACCACGTGGCACACCGTGTGGGACTCGATCCGCCCGCTGTTACAGGCCGCTGCCGATGATGAAACCCGCTTCGCGGGGGTCACCATGCTCGGGGTCGATGAGCATGTGTGGCACCACGTGTCCGAGCGCAAACATGGACCGAAGTTCTTCACAGGGATGGTCGACCTGACCCGAAATGCCAACGGGCACACCAACGCCCGGTTATTGGACTTGGTCCCTGGCCGGTCCGGCGCCGTGTACACAGGGTGGCTCACCGCGCGTGGCGAAGCGTTCCGCGACGGTATCCAGGTTGCCACGTTGGACCCGTTCCACGGGTACAAGAACGCGATCGATGACCACCTCGACGACGCGATCGCTGTGGTGGATCCGTTCCACATTGTGAAGCTCGCAACCCAGGCCGTCGATGAAGTCAGGCGTCGTGTCCAGCAGGAAACCACCGGCCACCGGGGCCGCAGGGGTGACCCGTTGTACGGGATCCAAACGATCCTGCGGTGCGGGCAAGAACGCCTGACCGACCGGCAACGAGCACGCCTGCAACGGGCGATCGCCGCCGATGAACGCCACGAGGAGGTCTACCTAGCCTGGCAAGCCAGTCAACTCGTCCGTGACGCGTACAAAAACAAAGACCTACCCACCGGGCGGGCTACCGCTCAGCGGATTCTGGGCTGCTTCGCGACGTGCCCGATCCCCGAGATCAAACGCCTCGGCACGACACTGAAACGGTGGAAAGAAGCGTTCCTGGCCTACTTCGACACCAACCGGGCCAGCAACGGCGGCACTGAGGCTGTCAACGGCCTCATCGAGCTGCACCGCCGTGTCGCCCGCGGCATCCCCAACCGCGATAACTACCGCCTGCGAATGCTCCTGATCGGCGGAGGCCTCAACCTATGACCCCACCCTCAAGTGCGAAGAGCCTCTTAAGGGTTGATCGCCCGGCACTGCGGCCTTACGGTCAGTGGTGTGTCGGGCGGTTCCGCCCGAATGCCATGCCGTGCCTGAAACAGTTCGAGTGCGGGGATCAGGAAGGCCAGCCGTGAATAAAGCTGAACTCGTTGCGAGTCTGGAGACGCGTCTAGGGAGCAAGAAAACGGCCAGCGACGCCGTCGAGGGGGTATTCGACATCATCATTCGCGAAGTAGCGGCCGGCCGAAAAGTGGGGATCACCGGTTTCGGAACATTTGAGAAGGTCAGCCGGGCGGCTCGTACCGGTCGCAACCCGCGCACCGGCGAAACGGTGAAGATCAAGCGCACCTCGGTGGCGAAGTTCAAGCCGGGTGCCGCTTTCAAAGCGGGCGTCGCCGACGTGGGCACGATTCCGAAGACCGGCAACGCCGGAGGTCGGGCCGCAGCAGGTACAGCTACCCGCGCTGCCGTGTCCACGACGCGCAAACCGGTGTCGACGCGCGCCACCAAGGCCGTCGCCAAGAACGGTGTTGCAAAGAAGCGCGTTACCGCGAAAGCAGCTCAGAAAAAAGTCACGGCGACGAGCTAGTAGTACTGCGGAGGGGATGCTGCTCAGCGAATGTGCTGAGCAGCACCTATTCCGACGATCCACAGGCGGGTGACGTCTCCGGCTCCGACCTCGATACTGACGCGCTGACCCACCCGGAGGTGGCGTAGCCGAGACGCCACGAACACAGATTCATCAAAGGGCAGGACGCGCCCGTTGTCGGTGATGACCGAGCCACGCGCAGTGTCGAAGTCGAAGGTGTGCACACTCGCCTGCATCCGATCAGCTTACCGAGGTGGCGGCGCCGAGCAGGGCACTTGTGTGCGGGCCGACGCCCAATACCCGGGCCTGCTCGAACGCAGCTTCGTTGTCCACGTCGGTGCGCAGCCGAGGCAGATCCAGTGGGAGGGTGGCAGCGCAACGGCTGTGCCGGGCTGCCGATCCTGCGCCGAAGCGCGGGACGATACGGCGCAGGTCGTGGTGGGTGAGCAGCACGGTGCCCGTGCCGTCCGCATCGGGGACTACGCACGATTCGGCCACTGCGCAGGCCCGCAGTGCTGCCGTGAGGTCAGCGGGGGTCAGGCAGGGTACATCGCCCAGCAGGACGGCTCCTGGATGGCACGGACGGCTTGGATGGCATGGCTGGTCCGACATGAGGTCTGCATCGCTCGCCGCGTTCAGTCCCGCAGCGATGGCGGGGTTCAGACCGCGTCCTGGATCGCGCACGGTGTTACCGCCGCGGTCGGCGACGAACCCAGCGACGCCCTGGTCATCGGTGACCACGAAGACACCGGACGCCGCGACGACATCGAACACCGCGCTCAGGGTGTCCAGCGCGAATGCCATCGCAAGTTGAGAACGGTCGACGCCGGTCGGAGGCCTCAGCCGGGTCTTCGCGTGATCGCGTTCTTTGACCGGCACGATGACCCGCCATGTTGAATTTCCCACCGATGTCACGGCCGAATCGTGTCAGACTTCGTCAGGCGGCGTACCCCTGCCGTCAGCGGCTGCGTAGTTACAGGTGGGTGTTTTCCGCAGAACGTTACGATCCTCGCGGTAGCGACGTCGGAAAAGGTGGTCACTCATGAGTCGGGTCGCAGTACTGGGAAGCGGTAGTTGGGGTACGGCATTCGCCTCAGTGCTCGCCGACGCGGGCAACGAGGTCACGATGTGGGCGCGTCGCCCCGAGGTGGTGGCGGACATCATCGCCACGCGAACGAACTCCGCCTACCTGCCACATCTGCTGCTGCCGAATTCGATCTCGGTGACCGCCGATGCTGCCGAAGCGATGGCAGGCGCCGACATCGTCGCGATCGCGGTGCCTGCCCAGAGTCTGCGCGACAATCTCGCCCAATGGCGGTCCGCGATCCCGTCGGACGCTGCGGTGGTGTCGTTGATGAAAGGCATTGAACTGGGCACGATGGCTCGGATGAGCGAGGTGATCGTCGATGCCGGTGGGGTAGAGCCGGAACGGGTGGTGGTGGTTTCAGGTCCCAACCTCGCGCTGGAGATCGCCGAGCGCCAACCGGCTGCCGCCCTGGTGGCGTCCTCCAGTGCCCGGATGCGCGCGCGCGTCGCGGAGGCCTGCGCGACACGCTATTTCCGCCCCTACCTCGGCAAAGACGTCATCGGCACCGAGATCGCCGGCGCCACGAAGAACGTCGTTGCGTTGGCGGTCGGCATGGCCAGCGGTATGGGGATGGGGGAGAACACCATGGCCAGCCTGCTGACTCGCGGTCTCGCGGAGAGTGCCCGGCTCGGCAGCGCGTTGACTGCAGACCCGGCGACCTTCCTCGGCCTCGCCGGGGTAGGCGACCTGGTAGCGACCTGCACCTCGCCCAAGTCGCGCAATCGCACCTTTGGGTTCCAGCTTGGCCTTGGCAGGAGCCTGGCGGAGGTCATCGCCGAGTCGAAGCAGACCGCTGAGGGCGTGAAGTCCTGCCGCTCGATCCTGGAACTGGCGCGCTCGGTCGACGTGGATGTGCCGATCGTGGAGAACGTAGCCGCTGTCGTGCACGAAGGGCGTGCGCCGAGCGAGGTCGTGGCCAGCCTGATGTCCCGCTCCCGCAAGGACGAGAAGGCCTGAGAATCAGCCCACATTGCCGTGAAGCTAGGAGCGCAGGGCCGCGTCCAGGTCCCTCCAGAGGTCGCTCACGTCCTCCATACCGACCGACAGGCGTAACAGCTCCTGCGGCACGGTGGTCGGCTCGGTCGGGATGCGTCGGCGTCGTTCGATGAGCGACTCCACACCGCCGAGGCTCGTCGCGGGTAGCCAGACCTGCACCGACTCCTCGACGCGGGTCGCGTGTGCGGGGCCACCGGTTACCTCGATACTGACGATGCCGCCGAATCCCGGGTAACGAACCCGCGATACAGCCGGGTGGTCGACCAGGCGGGATGCCAGCTCGGCCGCACCAGCGCAGGAGCGGTCCAGGCGCACCTGCAGGGTGCGGATGCCGCGTAGGGCCAGCCATGTTTCGAACGGGCCGGGAATGGCGCCGTGCAGGATGCGGTGGCGCAACAGGTGTCCGTGTAGATCTGCGCGGTCGGTGACCGCGACGCCGAGCAGCACATCGGAGTGCCCGGCGATGAATTTGGTCGCCGAATGCACGACGACGTCCGCGCCCATTGCAATCGGTTGCTGCAGCAGGGGAGTCGCGAACGTGTTGTCAACGACGCTGATGGCGCCTGCGTCACGCGCCGCAGCCAGCAGCGTCGGTAGGTCGGCGACCTCGAGCATCGGGTTGGTGGGGGACTCCAGCCACACGAGGTGCGCTCCGCGCATTGCCGCCAGTATCTCGTCGGTGGCGCATACGTCGACCCGGCGCACCTCGAACCGGCCCTGCTCTGCGGCCTCGACCAGCAGTGACCCGGTGCCGTTGTAGGAGTGGATCGGGGCGACCACGATGCTGCCGTGCGGCACGAGGGACATGCTTGCGGACACGGCCGCCATTCCGCTGGCGAAGGCGAGCGCCTGACCTCCCTCCAGAGATCCGAGGACTTCCTCGAAGGCCGACCAGGTCGGGTTCCCGGTGCGGGCGTAGACCACGTCGCCGCCCGCGACATACGTGGAGGTCAGCTCCAGCGCGGGGTTGACCGATGCCCCGGGCCGACGCGGTGGGCGACCGAGCCCGACAAGGCGGGTGGCGGGCGACAGCTGTCCGGGATCAATGGGCACGCAGACAGGGTGGCACCGACCGCGTGGCGCGTCGATTCCGGGGGGTGGACCGTTACGGTGACCTCGATGAACACAACACGTGAGGAACGCCCGGCATCGGGCAAACCGGTGGTCGCGCTGGTGTTCGGCGGGCGATCCTCGGAGCACGAGGTGTCGTGCGCGACCGCTGCGAGCGTGTTGGCCAGCATCGACCGCGATCGTTTCGACGTTGTGCCGATCGGTATCCGCAAAGACGGTCGCTGGGTGCTGATGCCCGATGATCCGGAGCCGTTGAAGTTGTCGGCCGGTCATACGCCGCAGGTGTCGGGAGAGCAGGCTGTTGCCCTGCCGACCGACCCGGGCTCACGGTCCCTCGTTGTTCTGGAACCGGGAGAGCCGCCCAGGGAGCTGGCGCAGGTCGACGTCGTATTTCCGCTGCTGCACGGTCCGTTCGGGGAGGACGGCACCCTGCAGGGCCTGCTGGAGCTGGCCGACGTGCGGTACGTGGGCTGCGGGGTGTCGGCGTCCGCAGTAATGATGGACAAGGGCCTGGCGAAGGTGATCTTCGCTGGTCGGGGGTTGCCCGTCGGTGCCTACACCGTGATCACCGACAAGGAATGGCGACGCGATGCGTTGCTGTGTCTGGATGCTGCCAGTTCGCTCGGGTGGCCCGTCTTCGTCAAACCTGCGCGGGCGGGCTCCAGCATGGGGGTGACCCGGGTGGAGGCGCCCGAGGAGCTACGCGCCGCCATCGAGGCTGCGCGCGTGCACGACCCGAAGGTGCTCGTCGAAGCCGCCGTGCAGGGCCGGGAGGTGGAATGCGGGGTGCTCGAGGGCAGGGGTGCGCAGCCGCCACGCGCATCCCTGATCGGTGAGATCGAGGTCGCCGCCGGTCGGCATACGTTCTACGACTTCGAAGCCAAGTATCTGGACGATGCTGCGCGGCTCAGCTGCCCGGCGCAGCTACCCGACGCCGTCGCAGACCAGATTCGCGAACTCTCGGTCCAGGCGTTCGAGGCTGCCGGATGTGAAGGCCTGGCGCGGGTGGACTGGTGGTACTGCCCGGACGGTGCCATCGTGCTGAACGAGATCAACACCCTGCCGGGATTCACCCCGCAGTCGATGTTTCCGGCCGTGTGGGCGGCAGCCGGGGTGGACTATCCCAGCCTGATCACCGAGCTGATCGAGCTCGCCCTGGAGCGACGCACCGGGTTGCGCTGAGCGACCTGCTGCAGACAACAGCACTGCTGCCGACCGCATCAAGGGAAAGACAGCACATCCGAACGTTCTAGGTGCAGTGGCGGGGGCCCTGCGGGATGGCCTGGGCTGCAGCTGAGAACGCGGCGACGGGCCATGTCTGGTATTTCTTCGGAATCAGGACTTCGATGGCCGGTGAGCGCCCATAGGTCACGAAGCGATAGCCGTCGGACAGCGTGCTGCCGACCCAGTCGACGCCGTTCACGTTGACGCAGTCCTCGGTCGTGGGGCCGGGGCTGGTAACGCCGCAGCGGGCAATGATCGCCGGGTCGCCCCACGCGCGCACAGTGTCTGATTTTGCCGTGGTCGGTCGGACCTTCTGCTGGGCCACTGTCGCGGGCCACTTCGATGCTGCCCGAGCACAACCGGATGATCCGGCGGACGGAGCCGCATCGGCCTTGACCATCTCCGAGCCGCCACAGCCCGACAGCAACAGCGCGCCGGCTGCCATGAGTAGCGCAGCGCGACCTCGGGTGGTCAGGGGGGCAGGAATCAGGCGACCACGGTGCAGGTCACGGTGCGGGTGATACCGCCGACGCTCTGGATCTTGGAGATGACCAGTTTGCCGAGCTCATCGACGGTTGCGGCCTCGGCCCGGACGATGACGTCGTAGGGCCCGGTGACGTCTTCGGCGGCGTGCACACCGGGCAGCTGCGCGCACGCAGCAGCGACTGTGCGTGCCTTGCCCACATCTGCCTGAATGAGAATGTATGCCTGAACCATGGGTGCCTCCGTCGGATGGTCCGCGCCCGGCGAGGGCGAGACCGGCGGCTGTGCCGGTCCGGGGCAGACGCTACCGTGCAGGCATCATGACGGTGCGAGAGGGACACGCTGTTCACGCCGACGCGACGCTGGCCGATTTGGATGAGGCGGCGATACTGCACCACATTCTCTCGCCGCCCGAGGTTCCCGCGAGCCACCAGTTGCTCGGACCGGGTGACGACACCGCCCTGCTGGCCGTGCGCACCGGAGCAACGCTGGTCACGACTGACGCGATGGTGGTCGGCCGGGACTGGCTCGACGAATGGTCCAGCGCCGCCGATGTCGGCGCGAAGTGTGTGGCTCAGAATCTTGCCGACATTGCCGCAATGGGGGGAGTGGGTACCGGGATCGTCGTGACTCTCGTCGCCGACGCGGCAACACCGGTCCGGTGGGCACGCGAATTGTCCGCGTCGATAGCGGCTGCCTGCGCCGACCATGATGTTGCAGTGCTCGGCGGGGACCTGTCCTCGGCTCCTGCTGGGGTGCGGATGGTTTCGATCACCGCAATGGGCGAGCTCACCGGTCCGCCGGTACTGCGTAGCGGGGCGCAGGTCGGGGATGTGGTGGCGGTCAGCGACGGGCTCGGGCGGTCAGGTGCCGGCCTACTGCTGCTGCAGCGCGACTCCGCTGCACGTGATTCAGAATTTGTCCGTTTCCATTTGTGCCCACAGGTCGACTATTCGCAAGGACCTGCCGCCGCGGCTGCCGGTGCAACCAGCATGATCGACATCAGTGACGGGCTGCTGCGCGACGCCGGTCGAATCGCCACCTCCAGCGGGGTGCGACTGGATCTACAAATACCTGCGCTGCAGGCAGACGTCGATGCCCTGCGTGTTCAGGTCGGCGACGCAGCCCTGGATTGTGTGCTCAACGGCGGCGAGGAGCACACGCTGCTGGCCACGTTCCCGCCCAGAGCCGCGATACCTTCGGCGTGGCGGAGGATCGGTGTTGTGGAGCCTGGCGCGGGCGTGAGCGTGGACGGCACCCCGGTGCAGCCGGGTGGCTGGGACCACTTCTCAGCCTGAGCGGGTTCGAGGAGTTGTAAACAACAGAAAAGCCGGTCCCGAAGGACCGGCTTTTCTGATGATGGCGCTGCGTCAGCGGACGACCTTGCCGGCCTTGAGGCAGGAGGTGCAGACGTTCTTGCGCATCGGGGTCTTGCCCGACTCACCACCCATGGTGCGCACCCGCTGGATGTTGGGGTTCCAACGACGCTTGGTGCGGCGGTGGGAGTGGGAAATGCTGTGGCCAAAGCCGGGTCGCTTGCCGCAGACGTCGCACGTGGCAGCCACGGTGTCTCCTACTGGTGTCTCGAAGATGAAGTATCACTATGCGAACGCAGGTCAGGCTCTGCACGAGGTGCAGGCAGGACCGTAGAGGTCCGCGAACAGCCAGATCGTATCTGAGCGGCGCGGCACATCCCAAATTGCTAGCCTGCGTGCAGCCTGTGCCCGCCGATGCTGCCGAAGGAAAACACCTCGTATGTCGCTGGAACAGCTCGATGTCTTGGCGTTGCGACGCTGGGTGATCACCACGCGTGCGGCGATGTCGATGCATGCTGACGCCATCAATGCGCTCAATGTCTTCCCGGTGCCCGATCGTGACACGGGCACCAATATGAGCATCACGATGGAGCTCGCCGTGGACGGTCTTGCCGCGGAGGCGCCCCGCGATCTGCTCAGCTCGGTCGAAGTACTTGCGCGGTCCACCCTGCTTGCGGCGCGCGGTAACTCCGGTGTCATCCTCAGCCAACTCGTGCGGGGGTTGGCAGATGTGGTCACTGCTCTGGGTGGTTCGCCGCTGCGTGCTGTCGATGTGGCCGATGTGCTGGCAGAGGCCGCCCGTCGAGCCCGGGACGGCGTTCGGGCCCCTGTCGAAGGCACGATGTTGTCGGTCGCAGATGCAGCAGCGCAGGCGGCGGCGCACGCTCGCGGCGAATCGTTGGTCGACATGGTGGACCTGGTGGTCCAATCGGCGCAGGACGCTGTCGCCCGTACCCGTGAGCAGCTGCCGGTGCTGCGGGAGGCGGGGGTCGTCGATGCGGGTGCGGTCGGCTACTGGCTCGTGCTGCGCGCGCTGCAGCATGTGGTCCACCGCGAGCCGGGGACAGTGCTGAGCGCGCAGGTCCCTGACTGGCTCACCCCACCCGGGCGCGTGTGCCCGGTCGGCGAGGGTGCTCAGTCGTCCGGCCTCGGCCACGGCCTCGCATACGAGTTGATGTTCGTGCTGCGAGACGGCGATGCGGCGCGACTGGAGCATCTCGCCGACGTGTTGTCGCAGCTGGGCGACAGCCTGGTGATGGCGGGTGAGGCGGATCTGTGCAGCGTGCACGTCCATCTCGACGACCTGGCCGCCGGTGTCAACGCCGCCGTGGCGGCCGGGGCGCCCGAACGATTCCAGATCACCCGGTTCGCAGAACACCTCGGCAAGCCGGTCGTCGTCCCCGCGACGAGCACTGGGTCCCCGGTGGTTGTCGCGCTGGCCTCGCCCGGACTGGTCGATCTGGTGCGCGAGGCCGACCCCTGCGCCTCAGTTCTTCTCGCGCCTGATGAGGTCGCTCTGCATGACGCACTCGAGGGAGCCGGGGACTGCCTCCTCCTCGTCGACACCCCCGAGCTGCACGCCCTGGCGAGCGCCGCGATGGCGGACCGTCCGGGCAGCAGGCTCGTCAGCAGTCGGCACCCGGGGCAGCTGATCGCCGCACTGGCAGTGCTGTCTGTTCTCGGTGAGGGCGACTGCGCTGACACCGTTGCGCTGTGTGCGAACTGCGACGAGGCGGCTGCTGAGGTCGGCACACAGGTGGTGTCGAGCGACTCCGACGACCAGGGGCGCTTGACTCAGCGTTGTCGTGAGGTGCTGGATGCCGCCATCACCAGCGACATCGAACTCGTGACGTTGATCGCCGGGGCGCAGGCCCCCGAGAGCCTTCTGGAGGCGTTGGGTGAATACCTGCACGACTGCCATCCGCAGGTCGATGTGACGTCCTATCCCGGTCGCCGGCCGGGCGTCGTGCTGGACCTGGGGTGCGAGTAGAGCCGTGGTCGCCATCAGCGGTATCGAACGCTCCACGAAACTGGTCGACGTCCTGGGCGCCGCCGCGAAGAAACTCGCCACCGAACGTCAGATCCGCACCGTCGGTGACTTCCTGGACTTCCTGCCGCGCCGATACATCGATGCGACGACCTCCGGGCACCTCGGCGAATTCGAGATGGGCGATCAGGCCGTCCTCATCGCGACGGTGGTCAGCTCCACGACCCGCCGGATGCGCCAGCGTCGCGGCGAGATGCTTCAGGTGCGTATCGAGGACGCCGACGGTGCTCATGCCGAGCTGGTCTTCTTCAGCAAGTACGGGCATGAGGCGCGGTTGCAGCCCGGGGTACGGGGCGTGTTCCGCGGTCAGCTCGGACGGTACGGGGCCAGCGTGCAGCTGACCCACCCCGACTACTCGCTGCTCGACCCCGGAGGTGAGGCGTCGATCTACGACGGTGGCCTGGTGCCGCTGTACCGGGCGATCAAGGGGGTCACCGATATGCAGCTGACCCGCTCCTACCGGTTGGTGCTGGACCAGCTCGACGACACTGCGGACCCGGTGCCAGCGGCGATTCGGGTGCGGCATGAGCTGGCGGGCCAGGTCGCGGCCTACCGCGCCATCCATCTTCCGCGCACCCTCGGTGAAGCGGGCCGGGGCCGACGGCGGTTGCGGTACGACGAGGCCCTGGTGATCCAGACCGTACTGGCGCAACGGCGGGCCGCCTACGACGCCACCGAGGCGACCGCCCGGGCTCCGCGCGCTGGGGGGCTGCTGGACGCCTTCGACGAGCGGCTGCCCTTTGAGCTCACCGCAGGACAGCGGGAGGTCGGCGAGCAGATCAGCGCCGATATGGCGCGTACGACGCCGATGCACCGCCTCCTGCAAGGTGAGGTCGGCTCGGGCAAGACCATCGTCGCGCTACGGGCGATGCTCGCCACCGTCGATGCGGGCGCACAGGCTGCCCTGCTGGCCCCGACGGAGGTTCTCGCACAACAGCACCACCGCTCGATCAGCGCGATGTTGGGTGACCTGGCGCTCGGCGGGATGCTCGGCGGCGCCGAACACGGAACTCGGGTGGCGCTGCTGACCGGGTCGATGACCCGTTCGCAGCGTGCCGGGGTGCTGCACGAGATCCTGGGTGGGCAGGCCGGCATAGTGATCGGCACGCACGCCTTGCTGCAGGACACGGTGATGTTCGGTGAGCTGGGGTTGGTGGTGGTCGACGAGCAGCACCGGTTCGGGGTCCAGCAGCGGGATGCGCTGCGCGGCAAGGCCTCTCATACTCCACACGTGTTGGTGATGACGGCTACCCCTATCCCGAGGACCGTGGCGATGACGGTCTTCGGCGATATGGACACCTCCGTGCTGCGTGAGTTGCCCCGCGGTCGTGCCCCGATCGTCTCGCACGTCGTCCCGGCGACGAATCGGGCGTGGTTGCAACGCACCTGGGAGCGCGTCGCGGAAGAGGTGCGCGCCGGTCACCAGGCCTACGTCGTGTGCGCACGTATCGGAGACGAGGGCGGCGACGACAGCGGGCACATCGATGAGGCTGCGGTGCGAGCCGAAGGCGACCTCTGGGACGACGTCGGGTCCGACGGCGCAGACGTCGTCCCAGAGGTCGGAGCGCAGCGACCGGAGGCTATCGGCGTACATCAGATGGTGGCCGATCTACGCGTCGAGCCTGCGCTCGCGGGGTTGCGCATCGAGCTGCTGCACGGCCGGTTGCCCGCCGATGTCAAGGAAGGCGTGATGCAGACGTTCGGACGCGGCGAGATCGACGTCGTGGTCAGTACCACGGTGATCGAGGTGGGCGTGGATGTGCCCAATGCAACAGCAATGGTGGTGATGGACGCGGATCGTTTCGGCATCTCGCAGCTGCATCAGCTACGCGGTCGGGTGGGTCGGGGAAGCGCGGGCGGTCTGTGCCTGCTGGTCAGCGGCACCGACAACGAGGACACCAGGGCGCGCCTGGACGCCGTCGCGGCGACCACTGACGGCTTCGAGCTCGCGGAGCTGGACCTGTCGCTGCGGTCCGAGGGCGACATCCTGGGTGCCCGGCAGAGCGGGCATCGCTCCGGGCTGCGACTGTTACGGATCTCCCACCCCAAAGACATCGAACTGATCGAACTTGCCCGCGCCGACGCGGCCGAGCTCGTTGCCACCGACCCGCAGCTGGTGGCGTACCCGGGACTGGCTCAACTGGTCGCCACCCGGCTCGACGATGAACAAGCTGCCTTTTTGGAGCGGGGCTGATGCCGCGCATCATTGCGGGCAGCGCTCGGGGCCGACGTATTGCGACGCCGCCCGGCGAGGGCACCAGGCCCACGAGTGACCGGGTCCGGGAGGCGCTCTTCGGTCGACTCGCACATCTGGGTGCGCTGCAGCATGCTGCGGTGCTCGATCTGTACGCAGGATCCGGAGCCCTCGGTCTGGAGGCGTTGTCCCGCGGCGCCCGCACGGCGTTGCTGGTCGAGAAAGACCCGCGCGCCGCAGCGGTCATTCGTCGTAACGTCGCCGAATTATCTCTGCCGGCAACCGTTCGATGCGCGGCCGCCGCCAGCGTCGTGGATGCCGTGGCGCCGCACGCGATGCACCTGGTGCTGATCGACCCGCCGTACGCCATTCCACAGGCTGAGATCGCAGAACTCCTGGCCGCATTGGTGCAGGGAGGGTGGTTACAGATCGAGGCAGTCGTGGTGCTGGAACGAAGTAGCCGATCCGGCGCCCCGGCGTGGCCTGACCGGCTGCGGGCGATGGAATCACGGGCCTACGGCGAAACGACCCTCTGGTTCGCCGAGTTCTGCGAGTAGCCTGCGGCAATGTCCGCCGATCCTCGTCGCTGTGTCTGTCCCGGCTCGTACGACCCCTTCACCGTCGGCCACCTCGACATCGTGACCCGCGCCGCCGCCTTGTTCGACGAAGTCGTCGTCGCCGTGCTCTACAACCCCGCCAAGAGTGGCACCTTCGACCCGGCCGAACGGGTGGCCCTGATCGAGTCCGCCACGAGTGACCTGCCCGGCGTGCGCTCGGTGGCAGTCGCGGACCGGCTGGTCGTGGACGTCTGTCGTGACCTGGCCGCGGGTGTCCTGGTGAAGGGGATCCGCAGCGGGCAGGATTACGCCTACGAGCTGCCGATGGCGACCATGAACCGTGAGATGACCGGGGTGGAGACGGTGTTCCTGCCCGGCAATCCGGCGTTCGCCCACTACTCCAGCTCGTTGATCCGACAGATCGCCGGGTACGGCGCAGACGTGTCGGCGATGGTGCCGGCGGCGGTCCTGGGCCCGCTGCTGGATCGGGTGCGAACAGTCGGCCGCTAGATCGTTTTGGGCAACAGGCGCACCAGCCGGTATCGTCTCCCTCTGGTCTGGTCGCTCTGACAAGGCCGTTCTTTTTCGATCTTCCGTGAGATACCGACATCATGCATCCTGACCCCCGTTCGCCGATGATCCTGGATACCCGGGAACTCAGTCGGCGACCCGGCTCAACGATGTCGCTCCAACGCAGGATCGAAGCACCGGAAGACTTCGGTACCGAGGTCGTCAGCGTTCCCACCGCGGCGCCGATCCACCTGGATCTGCGCCTGGATTCGGTGATGGAGGGCGTGCTGGTGTCCGGATCGGTCACGGCGACGGCGATCGGTGCGTGCGTGCGGTGCCTGGATGAGGTGCACGTCCCTGTGGACGTGGATTTCCAGGAGCTGTTCGTACACACCGACCGCGAGGCGCACGCCGAAGAGCTGGGCGACGACGAGGAAGACCAGTACGAGCTGGACGGCGACTTTGCCGACCTAGAGCCCGTATTGCGTGATGCAGTGGTGCCCTCACTGCCGTTCCAACCGGTGTGTCAGGAAGACTGCCCGGGATTGTGCTCCGAATGCGGTGCTCACCTGCGCGACGACCCGAACCACCATCACGAAATGCTTGACCCACGGTGGGCAGCACTGGTCGATCTGACCGGGGCGCCTGCCGACACCGACGAGAAGAGGAACTGACGTGGCTGTCCCGAAGCGGAAGATGTCCCGCTCCAACACCCGCTCCCGACGCGCAAACTGGAAGGCCACGCCCGTGCCGGTCTCCAGCTGCCCCGTGTGCAGTGAGCCGAAGCAGTCGCACATGGCCTGCCCGGCCTGCGGCAGCTACAACGGTCGCCAGTACCCCGACGCAATGCGCGCCGAGCACCAGGTCTGAGCACCACAACGCCTCGATGAGCAACTCCCGACGGTCCGCGCGTAGTTACGACGCTGCGCGCCGGCCCGTCGCGGAGCTCGCTGCAATTCTCGATCAGGCCAGCGGAATCCAGGTCGACGAGACGCTTCTGGAACGTGGGCTTGTGCACCGCTCGTACTCGTACGAGAACGGCGGCATACCCCATAACGAGCGTCAAGAGTTCCTTGGCGATGCCATCTTGGGCTTGGTGGTAACCGACCACCTCTACCGGGCGCACCCTGACCTGCCGGAGGGTCAGCTGGCGAAGTTCCGTGCGGCGGTGGTCAATTCACGTGCGCTTGCAGCGGTTGCCCGGGAGTTGGATCTCGGGTCGTTCGTGTGGTTGGGCAAAGGGGAGCTCAGCAGCGGCGGACGCGACAAGGAATCGATCCTGGCCGACACGATGGAGTCGGTATTCGGAACTGTCTACCTGTGCGGCGGGGTCGAGGCTGCCGGTCGGCTGATACACGCTCTGATGGATGCGCGAATCGAGCAGAGTGCGCAGCTCGGCGCCGGGCTTGACTGGAAGACCTCACTACAGGAGATCTGCGCGGCTGCGGGGTTGGCCTCGCCGCGTTACGTCGTCCAGGAGGACGGGCCCGATCACGACAAGGTTTTCACTGCGACGGTGGTTGTGGGCGATGAGTCGGTCGGGACCGGTGTGGGGCGCAACAAGAAGTCCGCCGAGCAACTGGCCGCGGAAGAAGCCTGGGGCCGGCTGAAGGATCGCGCCACCAGCAGTGCCTGAGCTACCCGAGGTCGAGGTCGTCCGACGCGGGCTGGCCGAACATGTCGTCGGACGCAGATTCGATGCGGTGCAGGTACTCGGTGCGCGGGTGGCCCGCCGTCACGTCCCGGGGCCAGCGGATCTTGCTGCCCGGTTGACCGGTTTTCAGGTGCGCGACGCAGCGCGCCGCGGAAAGTACCTCTGGCTGAGATCCCACGAGGATCAGGCGCTGGTCGTCCACCTCGGGATGAGTGGTCAGATGCTCGTCGAAGCCGCGGATGCTCCGCGGGAGAAACACGCGCACGCCATCTTCGACCTGGACGATGGTCGGCAACTCCGCTTCATCGATCAACGCACGTTCGGCGGATTGCAGCTGGTGGACCTGGTGCCCGATGAGATGGGGGGCGCCGTATCCGGTGAGGTCAGGCTGGTTCCGTCCGTGATCACGCACATTGCCCCCGACCCGCTGGAAACTTCGTTCGACGCCGGCGCCGTCACACGGGCCATCCGGCGGCGGCGTACCCAGCTCAAGAGGGCACTGCTGGACCAGTCGCTGGTCTCGGGCATCGGCAACATCTATGCCGACGAAGCCTTGTGGCGTGCCCAGCTGCACGGGGAGCGGGCGCCCGACCGGTTGCCGCTGGCAACCTTGCGTCTCGTGCTCGATGAGGCTGCGCAGGTCATGACGAATGCGCTGGCGCAGGGCGGTACGAGCTTCGATGCGTTGTACGTCAACGTCAATGGCGCCAGCGGCTATTTCGAGCGGTCCCTGCAGGCCTACGGGCGGGTCGGTCGGCCGTGCCGGCGATGCGGGGCCACGATGGTCCGCGAGTCGTTCATGAACAGGTCGTCGTTCAGCTGCCCACAGTGCCAACCCCGACCGCGGTACCGCGTCGGTAGATTAGGACCGTGACGCAGACATCATCGACTCCGGTACACCTCCTTCCCTTGACCCTGCCGACGGCTGACGGGGCGCTGGAGTGGATCATCGAGCAGTCCCGCGGTCGCCTGGAACGGGCTCGCATCCTGGTGGCAGCCCTGAAATCAGACCCTCCAGCGGATGCGGTTGCAGTGCTGCGGGCGTGGAACGACGTTCATATCGAGATCTCCACTGCCGCTGCCATCACGTCTGTCTACGCCGAGACCAACCCGGACATGGCGGTGCGCGAGGCGGCCGACGCCGGTATGCAGCAGGTCGACGCGTTCGTGACCGATCTGGGTCTGGACGGCGATCTGTTCGCGATCTTCGATCGTCTCGGGGTCGCGGGCCTGGATGAGTTGCAGCAGCGACTGCTGACCCGCCAGCTGCGTGACTTCCGCCGGGCGGGCGTGGACCGCGACGTCACGACCAGGGACCGGCTACGTGAGCTGGCCCAGCAGGAGCTGCGCGCCAGCCAGGAATTCGGCCGCAACATCCGCGAGGGCACCCGCTCGATCCAGGTATCGCCGCAGGAGCTGGCGGGGATGCCCACCGACTGGCTGGCCGGCCACCCCGTGCAGGCGGACGGGACGATCACGGTCACCACCGACTACCCCGACTCCGTGCCGGTCGCTACGTTCTGCAGCGTTGCAGCTACCCGCAAGGCCTTGAACCGGGAGCGACTCAACATTGCGTGGCCAGCCAACGACGAGGTGCTGCAACGCCTGCTGACGCTGCGCGCCGAGCACGCCGGCCTTCTGGGGTATGCGGACTGGTCAGACCTGAACGCCGAGAACAAGATGATCCGGAATGGCGCCGCGATCAACGAGTTCATCGAGCGGATCGTGACCGCGTCCGCTGATGCTGCGCAGCGGGACAAGCAGATCCTGCTGGACCGACTTCGGCAGGACGCGCCGGACGCGACGGACCTCTACGCCTATGACCTGCCGTATTACAGCGAGACCGTGCGCCGTGAGCAGTACGACGTCGACGCGCAGCTCGTGCGCACCTTCTTCGGTTTTGAGTCCGTGCTGCAAGGGCTGCTGGACGTGACCGGTCAGCTGTTCGGACTGACCTGGGAGCCGGTGACCGATGCGGCGGTGTGGGCGCCTGACGTCCGCGCGTACGACGTGCTGCGCGGCACCACCCGCATCGGGCGCATCTACCTGGATCTGCATCCACGGGAGGGCAAATACAAGCACGCGGCGCAATTCGTTCTCGTCGAGGGCGTGCTCGACACGCAACTGCCCGAGGGCGTCCTGGTCTGCAACTTCAGCCGCGGTCTGATGGAGCACTCCGAGGTCACCACGTTCTTCCACGAGTTCGGTCACCTCATCCACCACGTCGTCGGCGGGCACCAGGAGTGGGTTCAGTTCTCCGGCGTCGCCACCGAATGGGACTTCGTCGAGGCCCCCAGTCAGATGCTGGAGGAATGGGCCTGGGACGCAGCGGTGCTGGCCCGGTTCGCGGTCGACGCGGACGGCAGCACCATCCCCGCTGATCTGGTGAACCGGATGCGGATCGCCGACGATTTCGGTAAGGGGTACCTTGCTCGGACCCAGATGTTCTACGCGGCGCTGTCGGCCGGCATCCACCAGCACCGACCCGAGGATCTGACGGCCGCAGTACGCGAGACCCAGACCGCGTACTCGGTGTTCCCCTATATCGAGGACACCCATTTCCACTGCTCGTTCGGGCACCTGGACGGTTACAGCTCCGGCTACTACACCTACATGTGGTCCCTCGTGATCGCCAAAGACATGTTCAGTGCGTTCGACGCAGATGATCTCTTCGAGCCGCACGTGGCAGCGCGCTACCGCGACCGGGTACTCGCGGCCGGTGGCAGCAAAGATGCGGCTGATCTCGTCGCGGACTTCCTCGGTCGGCCCTATACCTTCGATGCCTACGAGGCCTGGTTGGCGCAGTAGACCCCGGCTATTTTTGCCGCGTTGTGGTCGCCGGCGACTCAAACATGCCGGGGATGGCTGCTTTTCGTCCGCGTTCTGGTCGCTGGAGACCAGAACGCGGACGGGCCGACGCGCACCCTCAGTGGCGCGGCATACGGTGTGAGGCGTGATCGAACTGAAGTCAGCGGCCGAAATAGAACAGATGCGCCCTGCGGGGAGGTTCGTGGCCTCGGTGCTCACTGCGCTGCAGGACGCGGCCGACGTCGGCGTCAATATCCTCGACCTCGATGCCCTCGCGCACCAGATGATCCGTGACGCGGGCGCCGAATCCTGCTACATCGACTATCACCCCAGCTTCGGGGCGAGTCCGTTCGGCAAGGTCCTCTGTACGAGCGTAAATGACGCTGTGCTGCACGGCCTTCCGCACAATTACAGGTTGCGCGACGGGGATCTGTTATCGGTCGATTTCGCAGTGTCGGTCAACGGTTGGGTGTCGGACTCGGCGCTCTCGCTCGTCGTGGGCACACCGCGCGAGGAGGATCTCGCGATCATCGACTGCACCGAGCGCGCCCTCACCGCAGGTATCGGTGCCGCGCGCGCCGGAAACAAGATGGGTGACATCAGTGCGGCCATCGCGCAGGTCGCCCACAGCAGTGGCTACTCCGTGAACACCCAGTTCGGCGGGCACGGGGTCGGGCGCACGATGCACGGCGACCCGCACGTGCCCAACGACGGACGCGCCGGGCGGGGCATGAAACTGCAGCCCGGTCTGGTGATCGCCATCGAGCCGTGGTTCATGCACACCACGGACGAGATCTACACCGACGCCGACGGCTGGACGCTGCGTAGCGCCGACGGTTCGCGCGGTGCGCACAGCGAACACACCATCGCCATCACCGCCGACGAGACGATCGTCTTCACTGCCCGCGGCTGATCCTCCCGCTCGGTAGAATCATCAGGTCCGTAGCTCCCCACACGTCGAGCACCGCAGGAGTCACCCGCTCGTGTTCGTCAAGAGCCTGACCCTCAAGGGCTTCAAGTCCTTTGCGTCGTCGACCTCGATACGCCTCGAACCGGGTATCACCGCCATTGTGGGTCCGAACGGCTCGGGCAAGTCCAATGTGGTGGACGCCCTGGCCTGGGTGATGGGGGAGCAGGGGGTCAAGAGCCTGCGCGGGGGCAAGATGGAGGACGTCATCTTCGCCGGCACGCCGGGTCGCGCGCCATTGGGCCGCGCGGAAGTGGCTCTGACGATCGACAACACCGACGCTGCCCTGCCGATCGACTACACCGAAGTGACGATCAGGCGCACCATGTTCCGCAGCGGGGGCTCGGAGTACGCCATCAACGGCACGACCTGCCGGTTGCTGGATGTGCAGGAACTCCTCTCCGATTCCGGTATCGGTCGCGAGATGCACGTGATCGTCGGGCAGGGGCAGCTGGACGCCATCCTGCGCGCAACCCCGGAGGAACGGCGCGGGTTCGTCGAAGAGGCAGCCGGGGTCCTGAAGCACCGCAAGCGCAAGGAACGCGCGCTGCGCAAGCTGGAGACCATGGAGGCCAACCTGCACCGGGTCGGTGACCTCACCACGGAGATACGCCGACAACTCGGCCCGCTGGGCCGACAGGCACAGACCGCCCGCCGCGCTGCCACGATCCAGGCAGATGTCCGGGACGCCCGACTGAGGTTGCTCGCCGACGACCTGGTGCGGCTGATGAATACCTTGCAGCAGGACGTCGCCGACGAGGAGGCGATGCGCGAACGGCAGGGCGCAGCGACTGCAGACCTCTCGGCTGCCCAGGGCCGTCTGAATGAGATCGAGGCAGCAGCCGCTGCGGCAGCGCCGGCGCTGACCACGGCACAGGACCAGTGGTTTGCGCTGACATCGCTGGCCGAGCGGATCCGCGCCACCCGTACCCTGGCCGATCAGCGGATCCGGCTCCTTGCCGAGGCGCATCAGCAGGAGCAGGAAGGCACCGGGCGGGATCCGGAGCGACTACGCGCGCAGGCGGCCGGCGAGCGAGAGCAGCATCAGGCGTTGCTGACCTCGGCGCAGGAAGCGCGAGAGCAGCTCGAGGTGGTCACCACGACTCGCGAGGCCGCCGAACAGGCCTATCAGGATGAGCAGCACCGCGTGGCTCGGCTGCTGCGTGCTGCTGCCGACCGTCGCGAAGGGTTGGCCAAGCTGGAGGGTCAGGTCGCTGCCCGGCGTAGTCGGATCGAGGCCGCCCAATCGGAGCTCGGCCGGCTGGCTGCCGGCGCCCAGGAGATCGAGGTCCGCGCGGCCCGTGCAGAACGGGAATTCGCGGCATTGGAGTCCGGGTTGGCCGATGACGAAGAGGGCGAGCAGGGGCTGGACGCCGAGCACGAGCAGGCGCAGGCGCAATTGGCGCAGGCCCGGACGTCCCTGGAACGGGCTGTCTCCGATGAGCGCGCTGCCGAACAGGAACGCTCCGCACTGACCTCCCGCCTGGAGGCCCTCGAACTGGGACTGCGACGTGGTGACGGGGCAGCGCACCTGTTGACCTGGAGCAGCAGGAGTGACGAGGCCGACGCGCGTGAACACGGCGTACGAGGCTCGGTCGCCTCCCTGGTGAGGGTGCAGTCCGGCCATGAGGTGGCTGTGTCCGCAGCGCTGGGGTGGGCAGCGGACGCTGTCGTCGTCGCCGATCGCGACGCCGCGGCAGGTGCGCTGCGAGAACTGCATGCCGCCGACGCGGGCCGCGCGGGGATCCTGATCGAGCGCAGTGTCGACGACGGGTGGCAGCTGGGGCAGAGCGGGTCGGGGGCCGTCTGGGCGCTCGATGTCGTCACGGCGCCGGACGCACTGCAATCTGTCCTGCGCGAACTGCTGGCCGGGGTGCTCATCGTGCCGGACGCAGCAGCCGCCGATGCCGTCACCCGCGACAACCCCGAGGTGGTGGCCGTGACCGCGCAGGGCGATCTGTTCACCGCGGCTTTCGTGCGTGGCGGGTCGGCAGCGGCGCCGAGCACCCTGGAAATCCAGTCAGCGGTCGATGACACGAAAGAGCGCATCGCTGCGGTGGTAACGCGTTCGCAATCGGCCCGGTTCGCGGTCCAGGCGGCTCAGACGTCGATGGACACATTGACACTCGCGGTGAACGCGACCCTGGACCGGTTGGGGGAGTCCGACGCGCGGATGGCGGCAGTTGCCGAGCAGCTCGGACAACTCGGTCAGGCCCTGCGGGCTGCGCGCGGTGAACGCGAGCGCAGTGCCCGGTCGGTGGATGCCGCGCAGGCCGCCCTGAGCAGCAACGAGGACGAATTGGCGACCTTGCAGGAGCGGCTCGACGCGGCCCACGCCCAACCGTCCGAGGGCGAGCCGGACGTCGATGAGCAACCCCGGCTGGCCGCGGTGGCCGCGGCCGCGCGTTCGGGCGAGACCGAACATCGGTTGACCTTACGAAGCCGCGAGGAACAGGCCCGAGCGCTGGAGGGCCGAGCGGAGTCACTGGAGGCAGCCGCCCGCGCGGAGGTCGAGAACCGGCGCAAAGCGCAGCTGCGGCGGGAACGTCGTCAACGCGAGGCGCAGGTCGCCACCCAGGTCAGGGACGACGCGGAGGTACTTGCCGCGAAGGCCGACAGCGCGTTGCAGGTCGCCCTCCTCCGGCGCGACGAGGCCCAGCGGCGGCGCGCAGATCTGGAAGCCGACGTCAAAGTCCTGCGCGAACGGGTCGTGACTCACGCGGAGCAGGTGCGGGCTCTGACCGATTCGGCGCACCGTGAGGAGATGGCACGTGCCGAGCAGCGCCTCAAGGTCGAGGCCATGCAGATCAGGGCCGTGGACGAGCACGGTATCGACCCGCAGACGTTGATCCAGGAGTTCGGGCCGCACCTGCCGATACCGCACATCCCCGGTGTCGACGATGTAGCGGACCCAGCGGCTGTTCCGGAACCGACCGCGTTCGTTCGCGAGGTCCAGGAGAAGCGGTTGCGGGTGGCCGAGCGCAAACTGACCCAGTTGGGCAGGGTCAATCCACTCGCACTGGAGGAGTTCGCGGCCCTGGAGGAGCGGCATACGTTCCTCACGACGCAGCTGGATGACCTGACACGCTCCAAGAAAGACCTGCTCGCCATCGTGGCTGAGATCGACGAGCGGGTACAGCGCGTCTTCGCCGAAGCATTCGCAGACACCGCCCGCGAGTTCGAGGGGGTGTTCGAAAGGCTTTTCCCCGGCGGAGAGGGCCGACTCGTGCTCACGGAGCCGACGAACATGTTGACCACGGGTATCGACGTCGAGGCGCGCCCACCGGGCAAGAAGATCAAACGACTGTCACTGCTGTCCGGCGGGGAACGTTCGCTGGTTGCCGTCGCGTTGCTGGTGGCGATCTTCAAGGCCAGGCCGAGCCCGTTCTACATCATGGACGAGGTCGAGGCAGCGCTCGACGACGCCAACCTGGGCCGGTTGATCACCCTGTTCCAGGACCTTCGCGATTCCAGCCAGCTGATCGTCATCACCCACCAGAAACGGACCATGGAGGTCGCCGACGCGTTGTACGGCGTGTCGATGAAGGGCGACGGGATCAGCACCGTCGTCTCGCAACGGCTACGAGATGTCACCCCTGCGTCGCTGCAAGCACCTCAGTCGGTGAGTGCTCCATAGACCAGCTGTCGTAGCTCGGTCCGCAACGGATACCCGTTGGACGGCATCTGCTGGGTCATGAAGACCACGGTCAGCTCCTCTGCTGGATCCACCCAGAACACCGTGGAGGCCATTCCTCCCCAGCCGTACTCGCCCTTCGAGGTCGGGTAGCCGGCCGCGGCGGGATTGAGCATGACACTGAAGCCGAGGCCGAATCCCACTCCGTCGAAAGGGGTTTCGGCGTAGAGCGGAATGCCGAAGGATCCGAGATCGGCGCCGCCTGGCAGATGATTGGTGGCCATGAAGTCGACTGTCCGGTTTCCGAGTAGCCGGACCCCGTCCAGTTGCCCGCGACCCAGCAGCATCGAGGCGAACCGGGTGTAGTCGCCCATGCTCGACACCAGCCCGCCACCGCCGGACTGGTAGGTCGCAGGCGTCAGCGCGGCGTTGCCGAGCGCGTCCAGCGGAGTCGGTCCACTGCCCGGGACGCCGTGGTAGAGCCGCGCCAACCGGGCGGTATCGACCGCATGGAACGCGGTCTCGTGCATACCCAGCGGTTCGAAGATCTCGGCACTGAAGAACTGTCCGAGGGACATTCCGGACACCACTTCCACGACCCGACCGAGTACATCGGTCGAGACCGAATAGTTCCAGCTCGTGCCGGGCTCGAAACGCAGGGGCAGCCCGGCCATCGCGTCGGTGGCGGCCGCGAGGTCCATCCCCGGCGGCACGCCGATATCGAATCCGGCAGAGCGCATTGCCTCGTCGGTGGGGTGCACGCGCTGGAAGCCGTAGGTCAGCCCAGAGGTGTGGCTCAGTAGATGGCGGATTCGCATCGGCCCGGCTGCGGGCCGGGTGACCGGTGCGGCCGCCGGCCCACCGACGTAGACCCGCTGGTCGGCGTACGCCGGGAGATACGTGGCGACCGGGTCGTCCAACCGCAGCAGCCCGCGTTCGACCAGCATCATGGCTGCGACCGACGTGATGGGCTTGGTCATCGAGTAGATCCGGTAAAGCGTGTCAGAGCTGTTCGGCGCGCCGGCTTCGATGTCGCGCATCCCACCGAACGTGTCGTAGGCCAGCGCACCGTGTCGGACGATCCGCAGGTGGTAACACGGAAGTTTGCCGCTCTCGACGTACCCGCGAAGGTGGTCTTCGAGCCTCGCCAACCGGTCGGTGTCGAATCCACCGGGGGCGCTGCTGCTGTGATCTTGGACACTCATGGCGGACAGCCTCGCACCGATGACCTGGGTTGTTGTTGCGGGGGCTGCTCTACCCGAGGCGAAGCGCGTGTTGTGAACTGGTTTTCACAGCCCGTTACCGCAGAATGAGGGCATGTTGTGGCTTGTTGGTGCGCTCTTGCTGTGTGTGGTCCTCGCTGGTGCGGTCGTGGCCCTGGTCGCCATTCCTGCGCGTCGTGAAGGTAGGGAACTGCTGACCGAGCGGGGCGAGCAGATGCTCAGCAAAGTCACCGAGCGGCACCGTGACAAACAGCCCGATGAGGCCGGCAGCACCTCCTGACTCCTCGCCCCCTCGTTGGGGGCGATCCTTTCGTCGTGGCGGATCGATCCGGCACTCGATCTTTGCGAAGATGGTGGCGTGGACAGTCTCTGGGAAATCCTCGCCGTCATCACCACCGTTGTGCTCCTCGCGCTGGTTGGCTCGGTTGCGTTTCTACGCAGTCGCGCACCGCGACGGCGGGCCTCGGTACCAGCTGCGGCGCCACGCGAAGAGAAAGTCCGCGGCGCAAATACCTACCAGGCCGGTAGTACGGCTCGGATCGACACCAGTAAGACCGCAGAGCCGCCGGTCGACCCGGTGGTACAGCCGCGGCCGGTGCCTGCGCAACCGGTGCCCGCCCAGTTGCCCGACGAAGTGCCCCTCGAGCCCGCCGATGTCGCCATCGAGACCCCGGAATCGGCGCGTCATCGGATGTCGCGACTGCGCTCGCGGCTCGCAGCCAGCAACAACGCGATGGGCAAGGGTCTGCTCGGGATCCTGTCGGGCGGTCAACTGGACGAGTCGGTCTGGGAGGAGGTTGAAGACACTCTGCTCGGTGCCGACCTGGGGGTGGAAGCAAGCACCGAGCTGGTCGATGCGCTCAAACGTCGGGTACGGGCAGCGGGGGAGGCGACGCCGGAACAGGTCTACGCATGGCTTCACGAGGAGCTTCTCGTTCTGGTCGACCCGACGATGGATCGGCGGATTTCAGCGACGCGGGTCGGTAACCGGCCTGCCTGCGTGATGGTTGTCGGCGTCAACGGCACCGGCAAGACCACCTCGGTCGGCAAGCTGGCCAGGGTGCTGGTCGCGGAGAACAAGGACGTCGTCCTTGCCGCCGCCGACACGTTCCGGGCCGCAGCCGCTGATCAGTTGCAGACCTGGGGCGAACGCGTCGGGGTGCCCACGGTGCGCGCCGACCGCGATGGCGCCGACCCGGCCGCAGTTGCTTTCGATGCGGTGAAGGACGCCGCAGATGCCGAAGCGGACGTGGTGATCATCGACACCGCGGGACGGCTGCACAACAAGGTGGGCCTGATGGACGAACTGGCCAAGGTGAAACGGGTCGTGGAGAAGCAGAGCGCCATCGACGAGTGCCTACTCGTGCTGGATGCGACAACCGGCCAGAACGGCCTACGCCAGGCCGAGGTCTTCGCTCAGGCCGTTGACATCACCGGGGTGGTCCTCACCAAACTCGACGGCACCGCGAAGGGTGGAATCGTCGTCCTGATCCAGCGTCAACTCGGTGTGCCGGTCAAACTGGTGGGCCTGGGCGAAGGGCCCGATGACCTCGCGCCGTTCGACCCCGCAGCATTCGTGGACGCGATTCTCGCCTGATGCCACAGGTTGACCTACGCAGCGTCGCAGGACAGTTCGGTCCGGGTTTCGCGCCGGTGCTGCGCTCCGCTGACTCGTTCTGGCGGGTGCGGCTCAGCGGACTTCCCGCGCGCGGTGAGCACATTCTGGTGGAGCTGCTGACCCAGGATCTGAGGGTCAGCCTGCGCTCGCTCAGCCTCGCGTCGTCGTTGTCGATCAACACCGGCGCCCGGGTGATCGCCGTCGTGGGCTCGGAGCCGCAGTGGGAGAAACGCGTGTGGACCGGGTACGACGCGGCCATGCTGCGGGACATGGCGCGCTCGTGGGGCGCGGTCGACGTGGTCGACCTGCGGGTCGCCCTGCCCGCTGTGCGAGATGGCGCAACCCACCTCGTGGTCGATGGGCAAAAGCTGCCCATCGCCGCCGAACTAGGCATTGATCCGGCGCACTTCGCCTCCATCCTGGACGCCACCGGCGCCCGTATCCGTGGGGTGCCGGCGATGACCGATCAGCTACGCGGCGATGACGCGCATACCGCGCTGCGGCAGCACAGTGAGATCAGCACCAGGATCTGGGAGGCGCTGGTCGAGCACACTTCGCCGATCGCCTTCGTCACCAGTCACGTGGACTACGCCCAGTGGGCGCCGGCCTCGGTCGCCGCCGGCCGGGTCGGTGTGCCGACTCTGCACGTGCAGAGCACCGGTGGGATGAAGGCCTACCGGGGGATAGACCCTGCATCCGTGCAACAGTCCTACCGCCAGGCGGTGACCCTCTCGCTCGGTACCTTCTTCGAAGAACAGCTGTGGCCGCACCGCGCTGCCCTGGGCCCGGCCGCGGAACTGGTGACCTGGCGGTCCCGCCGGAACCTGGGTACCCCCTCCTGGTGGCGCTCGGACAGTGAAGACGACGAAATCGCCTACGTCTCTGCGGCCGAGCGTCTCGTCGTGCGGGAGTGGGCCGCCCGCCGTATCGGACTCCCGGCGGACCGGCCCGTCGTGGCCGTGTTCAACCACGCTGTCAGTGATGCGTTGGGCGGCAACCACGAGAATTTCGACTCGCTCGCCGACTGGTTCGAACGCACTGCGGAGTACGCCGCACGCCACCCTGAGGTGAGCTGGCTGTTACTGGACCATCCCAAGCAGTACCTCTACGACACCACGGGGTCCTTCGAACGCGTCGCCGAACGCTTCGGGCACCACCGTCACCTGCGGTTCACCCAGTCCAAGATGCTGAGCAAGAACCAATTGTGGAGCCTGACGGATCTGGTGGTGACGGTCCGCGGAAGTGTGAGCAACGAGTACCCCGCGTACGGCACCCCCGCCATTCAGGCCGGTTGGTCTGAATGGAGCCACTGCGGGTTCACGATGCGCGCCGATGATCAGCCGTCCTACTGGCGGCTGCTGGACACCTCCCTTGCCGCGTTGGTGAGCGGCGCGGAGTTGATCACCGACGAGCAGGTACAGCGTGCTCGGTTGTGGATGTGGTTCTACCGCAGTGGTTCAGACGTCGACTCCGGGCTGGTGCCGCACTGGCGGCAGGGCATTGCCGGGCAGCTGCACACCCAGTTGAATGTGGCGATGAACGCCGTGGAAGGGGACGCCGACCCGTTGTTCACGTCCGTCGCACGGTGGTGGAAAGATGCTGGCCCTGCGTTGCTGCGCGCGCCCGTGCAGGATGTCGCCGCCAGCGTGCGGATACGCCCCGCCGTGGCCGGTTACCACTTGTTGACCTCGTTGGACGAGCCCCTCGGGGCGCTCGGCATCGGTGCAGAGATCACCACGGGCGCGGATCCCCGGGTGGCGTTGCTCAAGGGATGGCACCGCAGCTGGGCGATGGTGGCCAGGGCGTGGAAATCCGACGCAAGCATCGGTATCCGCTGCTCACCGCAGCCGGGAGCGCGACTGTTGGCGATGACTCTGCAGATCGATCCCACCGCGGCGCAGTGGTGGGCCAAGGAACATCCCGGACAGGACGCCGATCGGGTCCGTACGCTCGCTGTCCATATCGGTGGAAAACGTCGGGCCACCGCAATCCTGGACCCGCACACCGCAACTCCTGATACAACAGCGGCCGAGGTTCCGGCCGGCGGGGATCAGTTGCCGCCATCGCACGAAGCTGTCATCCAGATCCGGCTGACTGACGCCGACATCGGACCCAGCGGCTTCGTTGTCGTGGATGTGCTCGACGATCCCGCCAGCGAACTGCCGGATGCCGTGATCGGAGTGCGCATCGATGTCATCGCTGTCGGCGAGGATCCCGGCGGCCGGATGCGGTCACTGCTGCGACGCAGTGCGTCTCGCTGACTGGCAGACGCGGCGGTGCCGCCCCCGGTTTCTCAGACGTGCGCGAGGGCAGCCGCAAGATCGTCACGTAGGTCTTCCACGTGCTCCAAGCCGACGGAGAACCGCACAGTGGCCTCGCCGATGCCAACTTTGGCTCTACCCGCCGGCCCCAGTTTGCGATGCGTTGTCGTGGCCGGATGGGTGATGAGCGACTTGGTGTCGCCGAGGTTGTTGGAGATGTCGACAATCGCCAGATTGTCCAGCAGAGCGAACGCAGCGGCCTTTGCATCAGCGGGGTCGTTGCCGCTCGCGAGGGTAAAGGTCACGACCGTGCCCCCGCCGTCCTGCTGACGCCGGGCCAGGTCGTACTGCGGATGTGAGGGCAGGTAGGGATACCGCACCGACGCGATCTGAGGTTGACTCTGCAGCCACTGCGCCAGCTCCAAGGCACTGGACGTGGCGGCGCGCACCCGCAGGTCCAGAGTCTCCAGACCCTTGAGCAGGACCCACGCATTGAAGGGGGACATACTCGGACCCGTGTTGCGGATCAGCTTCTTGACCGGGCCGTCGATGTAGTCGGTGCCGCCCAGGATGGCTCCGCCGAGCACCCGACCCTGCCCGTCGATGTGTTTGGTGGCGGAGTAGACCACGACGTCCACGCCCATCGTCATCGGTCTCTGCAGCACGGGGGTTGCGAAGACGTTGTCGACGATCACCGTGGCCCCCGCAGCATGGGCCAACTCGCAGACTGCGGCGATGTCGATCACGTCCTGCATCGGGTTGGTGGGCGTCTCAAAGAACACCACGTCGGCGGGGGTGGCCAGGGCCTGCTCCCACTGGTCCAGATCGTGCCCGTCGACGTAATCGGTGTGCACGCCCCACCCCGCGAGGATCTCCTCGAAGATGACGATAGTGGACCCGAAAAGAGCACGGGCGGAGACGATTCGGGAGCCTTGCCTGACCAGCGCCGCCAGTGCGGTGAAGACCGCCGACATGCCCGTGGCCGTCGCAAAACACGCCGGCGCGTCCTCGATGAGTCGCAGTCGCTCCTCGAAAGTCGCGACGGTCGGGTTCCCGTACCGGCTGTAGACGAAGCGGTCCAGATCGCCGGCGAACGCCGCTTCCGCGTCGGCCGCCCGGTGGTAGACGTAACCCTGGGTCAGGAACAGTGCCTCGGACGTCTCGTCGAAATCGCTGCGTTGGTGGCCGCCGCGGACGGCGTAGGTGCTGGGCCGCAGGCCGCCCGGCAGCGACGACTTCGGTCGTGGATCACTCATTGCTCAGCTCTGCTTCCACGGTAGTCCGGCAGCGCGCCAACCCGCTGTGCCGCGGTGTGCGTCGGCGTCCAGGCCGCCCTCGAACCCGTCCAGTACGTTGTAGGCCGGGCCGAGGCCTGCTGCGGTTGCGGCCCGCGCCGCGCTGATCGAGCGGACCCCGCTGCGGCACAGGAACACGAGGGGTCGGCCGTCGCCTCGCTGCAGGCCGGTCTGCTGTAACTCGCTGACAAAGCCGGTATTGGCCGCGCCCTCAGGGAAGTTCACCCACTCGACCAGTTCGGTCGGCCGTTCCAAGGCGGCGGTGTCAGGCACGCCGACATAGGCCCATTCGGCGCGGGTGCGGACATCGACCAGCATCGCATCGTCGTGTTCGGTGAGCAGCGCCCACGCTTGCTGCGGGGTCAGATCGCCCGCGTATCCCTCGCTCATGCGTTGTGCACCCAGCCGTCGGTCGGGCTCGCCAGGATGACGGCCTGCGCGGCGATGAGCCGCCCTCCGTCGAATGCGATCGACGGCGAGCCGTGCAGTACGTACCCCTCCTCCAGCGCGGCGCTGACCTTCTCGCAGAAACTGCGGTCGTCGGGGCCGGTCAGCAGTCGGTAACGCAGGGGATCACTCATGAGGTCATCATCTCCCACTCCGTGGTCGCGCCATGATGCTCAGGAAGCGCCCCATCATGGCGACTGCCGTGATCGCCCAGACGGTAAGAGCCACCCACGTGGCACCGTTACCGATCAACTCCACGACGGGTAGCCGATCGACCTGACCCAGGTAGCGCCCGCCAACGGCGTACATGCCGAGTGGAAACACCATGCTCCACAACGACGCGTCATAGCGAAGGGGAACGCGGTGGACGATGTGACGCCATACGCCCGCGGCGATCAACGGCGGAATCAACCAGGTGCCGAACGCCCAGAAGAGCACCGAAGCCCCCGCGACCAAACCGCGGGTGGCACTGACCATGGGCGCGTCGGCCATCCCGGCGATACGCGCGCCGGCCACCACCGTGATGGCCGTGGCTCCCATGGCCACCCAGTACGGCGGGGTCAGATCTTTCGGCCTGACCGGGTAGATCAGCAGGCGCGCCGCGACGAAGATTCCAGCTGCTGCGTAGAGAAAGGTGCCGACCGACCAGGCGAACACCGCCATCAGGGCGAGCTCGCGACGGCCGCTGGATACGGATGGTTCCAGGGAAGCGGCGAGGACGGCGACGGATTGGCTCGCGACGGCCCAGATGAACCAGGTGCCGTTCGCAAAGTGCAGCAGTGGACGCCGCGCGTGGCCGACGACCGCGGTCCAGGGAATGAGGTACCCCAGAACCACCCAGGTCGACCCGCCGACACACAACAGGACGATGGCACTGCCACTGCCCTGGTGACTGTTGCTGGCCAGCCGCGCGCCGAGGACATCGGTGGCTGCAACGAAGGTGAAGTAGGCGAAAGCATGCGACGGGTCGGCGAGGTCGGCTCGGACCGCCGGCAGGAAGGCGACTGCCCGCCAGACATACAACACGACCAGGGTGGCGTACTCCAGGATGCCCAGCCACAGCAGCGCCCCCGAAAGGGCATCAATTCCGCGGTCCTTGGTGGCGATCGAGACGATTCCGGTTGCCATGACCAGTGCGAAGTAGCCCGGGGGCATGCCCCGTACGGCCTCGCGAACGGCGTGTCGTGCGCTGAACGTCGGTACCGGGTCGATCGTCACGCGGACCGCTTTTGCACCATTCGACGGTGAAAAATAGGATCATGGATGCCATGTCGAGCGTGATCCCCACCGAACCGCCGGATAACACCGCCATCGGCGCCAGTCGTGGCCGGGTGCTCGCCGTGCTGCAGGAGGCCGACGGACCCCTCGGGATCAAGGCAATCTGCGCTCACGTCGGACTTCATCCCAACACCGCTCGCTTTCATCTCGATGCGCTGATCGAACAACAGCTGGTTGAGCGGACAACGGGAGCACGCACGGGCCCGGGTCGTCCGAGGGCGTTGTACAAGAGCAGTTCCGAAGGTACCGCCCGTAGTGCACGTCGGTACGGGTTGTTGGCACAACTGCTGGTGCAGTACATCGCCACCCGATCCGATCATCCCGCCGGCGCCGCACTGGAAGCGGGAGAAGCGTGGGGTCGCTCGGTGGTGGGCGCTGATGGGGCCGTCCGCAGTGCTCCTGCTGCGGTCAGCGCGCTGACGGCGGTCCTCAGCGATTACGGCTTCGCTCCAGAGCCCGTCACCACGAGCGATACCCGGCTGATCCTGTTGCACCACTGTCCTTTCCGAGAGGCGGCAGAGGCCAACCGCGATGTTGTCTGCGCAGTCCATCTGGGGCTGATGCGTGGGGTCCTGGCCGAGCTCACAGCGCCGGTACGGGTGGACAGCCTGGAGCCCTTCGTCGAGCCCAACCTGTGCATTGCCCGACTGGCGGGCTGAGCCGAGCCTTCTGGATCGGGTAATATATCCAATAAATTAGTAAAAACAACTCGGGCCACCATGAAGGTGACAGGCGGCCCGAGCAGAGCAGGCACACAAGGTCGACGGTGAACCCAATGGTCGTTGCAGCAGTTGTCTACGCAGATTTCAGTGGCGCGCGGTGCTACCTGGCGAGCCAGCTGGTAGATCGGTTGCGGCTGGGTGGTCGCCCTATCGAATGGCGGGCGATCGAGGGTGAGTCCGGTCTGCCGGTCGGTGGACGTCGCCGGACCCCCGCGGAATCGAGCGATATGACGACCGCGCTCGCGGGTATGCAGGCAGTACCGGCTTCTCAGCACGGGTTACTCGACGATCCGCCTGATCTGATACCGAACCCCACCGCAGCGGTGTCGGCGTATGCCGAAGGAGTGGTCGCTCACGCCCCGGACGCGATCCGGCGTACTTTGTTCTCTGCGTACTGGAGGCATGGGATCGATATCGGCAACCCGGAGAAACTACGCACGGTGCTGGCCCCGGCTTTCATGCGCAGCGACGCCACGAGTGACCCGATCAAGCGGTTCGGATATGCGGTGGCGATGACCCGGGAGCCGATCACCACTGCGGCCTGGGAACTGATCCGCAGCTGGCGCGAGGAGTGGGCGCAGGTAGCGCGCAATGAGCTGCCGGTGCTGGTCGAAGGAACAGACGTCTGTTCCGGCGTCGACGCGCTGGCCCGGTTGGCAGCGATGCTGCAAGCGGACGCTGCGGGAGCCATCGACACATCGTCAGCCAGCACGGTGCACTGGGCGCCACGGACGACCGTCACACCACCGGAGACCTGGACGTCCGGGGTCGGGGATCCGTGGCGCCGGGCTGCTCTGATCCAGGAGCACGAGCTCGCAACAGATCGTTAACCTCCGGTCGTCACTCGCAACATCGTTGTAACAACGGGCGCGGTCGGGCGAAACGCAGGTCGCTCATAGTCATCCCCCATGACCACCTATTCACATCTCGCAGCGGCCGATACGCCGTTCATCGACAGCGGCAACACGGCCTGGGTGCTTGCTGCAGCCGCTCTGGTGCTGTTCATGACACCGGGGTTAGCACTCTTCTACGGCGGGATGGTCCGCACCAAGAGCGTGCTGAACATGATGATGATGAGCTTCATCAGCATGGGCACGGTCGGCACGGTGTGGATCCTGTGGGGCTACAGCGAGACGTTCGGCAACGACGTCGGTGGCGGCCTGCTGGGTAACCCGTTCCAGCATTTCGGCCTGCACGGCGTGCTGGATGCGATCTACGGATACACCCCTGCTGCCGGCGGTACAGCAGCAGGCGGGGGCATCCCCGGCGGTGCATTCGTCGCCTTCCAGGTGGTCTTCGCGATCATTGCGGTGGCGTTGATCTCCGGAGCGATCGCCGACCGGGCCAAATTCTCGACCTGGGCGATCTTCACCGTGCTCTGGGCGACGCTGGTCTACTTCCCGGCAGCGCACTGGGTGTTCGCATTCGACGGGTACGCAGCAAAAGCCGGCGGTTGGATCGCCAATGGCGGTCTCTTCCTGAATGGTCACGGAGCCTATGACTTCGCGGGCGGGACAGCGATCCACATCAATGCCGGTGCGGCCGGCTTGGCGCTGGCGCTGGTACTGGGCAAGCGGGTCGGTTTCGGCAAGGAACCGATGCGCCCGCACAACCTCACCCTGGTGATGCTGGGAGCCGGGATCCTGTGGTTCGGGTGGTTCGGGTTCAACGCCGGTTCGGCACTCGGCGCGACGGCAGTGGCGGCGGGCGCATGGGTCAACACCCTGGCGGCGACCTGCACGGCAATGCTGGGCTGGCTGCTCGTGGAGAAGTTACGTGACGGGCACTTCACCTCCCTCGGCGCGGCATCCGGTGTCGTCGCGGGGCTGGTAGCCATCACCCCTGCCTGCGCCACCGTGACACCCATCGGAGCCCTCATCGTAGGTCTGGTCGCCGGCGCACTGTGCGCGGTCGCCGTCGGCCTGAAGTTCAAGCTCGGATTCGATGACAGTCTCGACGTGGTCGGCGTACACCTCGTCGGCGGCCTGGCCGGCACCCTCCTGATCGGTCTGCTCGCCAGCAAGTCCAGCCCGAACGGATCGGGCACTCAGGAAGGCCTGTTCTACGGGGGCGGTCTGCTGCAGCTGGGCGTCCAGGCCGCAGCGGCGTTCAGCGTGTTGATCTTCTCCTTCGTCGTCACGTACATCATCGGTTTTGCCCTGCACAAGACGATCGGCTTCCGGGTGACCGAGGACGAGGAGAATGCCGGCATCGATTCTGCCGAGCATGCCGAGACCGGATACGACCTGGGCAACCTGTTCGCCGGGAGCAGGGTCGGACACCACGCGGGAGGCAGTTCGTTGCCGACGCGGCCCGCCGCGCCCGAGGGCGCCCGCCACCACGACGAAGAGGAAGTAAAGGCATGAAGCTGATCACCGCGATCATCAAGCCGTTCAAGCTGGATGAGGTCAAGGAGGCACTCGAGGCCTACGGCATCGCCGGCATGACGGTCAGCGAGGCGAGCGGTTACGGCCGCCAGCGCGGTCACAGCGAGGTGTACCGGGGCGCCGAGTACACCGTGGACTTCGTACCCAAGGTGCGTGTGGAGGTTGTTGTCGATGACATGGACGCCGGCAGTGTCGTCGACGTCATCGCCAAAGCCGCTCAGACCGGTCGGATCGGCGATGGCAAGGTGTGGACAGTGCCCGTCGAGGGTGTGGTGCGGGTCCGGACGGGGGAGAAGGGCTCGAGCGCACTGTGACGGTCGATCACGACGCTCGACGCCTGGACCTGGCGGGTACCCGCGAGTTCACCCTTCCCGGTGCTGGCCCGCCCCGGCGGGAACGACTGGCGTCCTACGGTCGTGACTGGCTGTGCGGACTGTGGCTGGAGGCCGTTGCGCCATTGCGGTCGAACGGGCAGCACGGGGTCGCTCTGGCGGCTGTGGGCAGCCTCGCGCGTGGTGACGGCGGCCCGCTCAGTGACGTGGACCTGGTGCTGATCCATGACGGGCGATCGCTCAGCACGGCCGACGTCACTGCTCTCGCGGACCGGGTCTGGTACCCGATCTGGGACGCCGGGGTGCGGCTGGATCACAGTGTGCGGACGCTGAGCGAATCGCGGGCCGTCGCATCTGCGGACCTGTCGGCAGCCGTCGGCATGTTGGATCTGGTGGTGCTCGCGGGGGACCCCGTGGTCGTTGCGGGAGTGCGGGCCAGCGTCGCCCATGATTGGCGCGGCAACGCCCGTCGGCGTTTTCCGGAGCTTCGCGAGAGCCTGCAGGCCCGCCATCAAAGGCACGGTTCGTTGGTTGATTCGGCGCAGCCGCAGCTCAAAGAGGGTCGCGGCGGTTTGCGGGACATGGCCATCCTGCGGTCGTTGGCGGCTGCCTGGCTGACAGACCGACCGCATGGCGGGGTCGACGAGGCGTACGGGCAGTTGCTGGATGTCCGCGATGCGCTGCACGTCGTCACCGGTCGGGGACGTGACCGGTTGGGTCCAGAAGATCTGGACGGGGTCGCGGCCCTTCTCGGTCACCAGGATCAGGATGCCCTGCTGACGGTGGTGGTGCAGGCTGCGCGCACGATCGATTTCGCGCTGGATGGCACCATGCGTCGGGCCGGACAGAGCCAGCGGGCGCGCACGCTGCGGGTGGGGCCACGCCGTCCGGTCCTACGCCCGCTCGGGTACGGGCTGTTCGAACACGACGGCGAGGTGGTGCTCGGCGCACGTGCCACGCCGCGCGCGGATCAGTTGTTGCTGATCCGTGCGGCGGTCCTCTCCGCGCGCTCGCAGTTACCGCTTGCGCCGGCGACCTTGGCCAATCTGTGTCGAGATGTGCAGGCTCCGGACATCCCCTGGAGCCCCGCGATCCGCGATGCGTTCGTGGATCTCCTGGCGACCGGGCCCGGGTTGCGGCAGGTGTGGGAGAGCCTGGACCTCGCCGGGGTGATCCTCTCCTGGATACCCCAGTGGCGAGCCGTGCGCAGTCGCCCGCAGCGCAACGCCGTGCATCGGCACACGGTCGATCGGCACCTGGTCGAGACCGTCGTGCAGGCGGCGTCGCTGAGCGCGGACGTCGCGCGGCCCGATCTGCTGCTGGTGGCCGCCCTGCTGCACGACATCGGCAAGGTCGAGGGGGCCCTGGACCACGCGGCGCAAGGAGCACCCGTAGCCCGCGATATCGCTCGCTCGATGGGTTTCGCCGAACGCGACGTGGACCTGATCGAACTACTCGTGCGCGAACACCTTTCTCTGGTGGAGCTCGCGACGCGCCGGGACATCGAGGACCCGGCGACGGTGCACACACTCTGCGCGGCGGTGGGTGAGCAGCGGGAGGTGCTCGACCTGCTGGCCGCACTGACCCAGGCCGATGCCATTGCAGCGGGGCCGAAGGCGTGGACGCCGTGGCGCGCATCCCTGGTGACCGCCCTGGCCGGGCGAGGCCGTGATCTGCTCGGCGACCAACAGGGGGCTGCGGGGCCCGAGCCGACCGGGCATCTCGACGCGGTGATCACCGCAGGGATGCAGGATCTGGTGATCGGGGCCGTCCACGTCGAGGTCACGTCCACTCAACGCGGGGCGCTGATCCAGATCGTCGCGATCGACCGGCTCGGCCTCTTCGCGGACACCGCCGGACTGCTGGATGCGGCCGGGGTCGTCGTACGGACGGCGCGGGTGCAGACCGTCGACGGTGTGGCTGTCAACAGGTGGGATGTGGAATGCCCCAGCGGTGAGTTGCCCGACGGGCCGCAGCTGGCGCGCAGCCTGGAGCAGCTGAGCACCGGCCATCGCCGGCCGCACGGTGGGGTGCGCCGCCCACGCCGCGTGCAGCCGTTGACCGGGGTGTCTGCCGTGACGCGCGCGATGGTCGTACCGGGTGGGTCACTCGACGCGACCGTGATCGAGGTGCGCTCCGCCGATCGCCCAGGCCTGCTCCGCGACATCGGGATGACCTTCGCCAGATGCGGACTGGCTGTTCGTTCGGCGCACGTGGCTACCTACGCCGGACAGACGCTGGACACCTTCTATGTCACGGCAGCCGGTCGGGTCCCTGTACAGCCGCCTGCAGTGGCGCAGGTGATCGCCGCGCTGATCGACGCGTGTGACGGTCGGGCCGGCTGAAACCCACCACGCCGCCAGTGGTGGCGGCGCCCGATATCCTTGGGCGCGTGTTCAACACTCTTTCTGACCGCTTGACGGCCACCTTCAAGAACATCAAGGGCAAGGGTCGGCTCAGCGAATCCGATATCAACGCCACTATCCGGGACATCCGGCTGGCGTTGCTGGACGCCGACGTCGCGACGACGGTCGTGCGGCAGTTCACCTCCCAGGTCCGCGAGCGCGCACTCGGCGCCGAGGTCAGTAAGGCCCTGAACCCGGGCCAGCAGATCGTCAAGATCGTCAACGAGGAACTCGTGCAGATCCTCGGTGGCCAGACCCGACCGCTGTCGCTGGCCAAGCGCCCGCCGACGGTCATCATGCTGGCGGGGTTGCAGGGCTCCGGTAAGACGACCTTTGCGGGCAAGCTCGCCAGGCGACTGCGCGACGAAGGCCACTTCCCGGTACTGGTCGCGGCCGATCTGCAGCGCCCGAATGCTGTGACGCAGCTGGAGGTCGTCGCCGAGCGCGCGGGCGTACCGTGTTTCGCCCCCGAGCGGGGCAACGTCGGTGGTGTCGGGGCAGTCGCGGAGGGCGACGGCAGCGGCACGGCATCCTACGGGGATCCCGTCTGGGTGGCCCAGGCCGGGGTGGGCCAGGCGCGGGTGCGTCAGTACGACGTCGTCATCGTCGACACTGCCGGCCGGCTGGCGGTCGATGAGGCACTGATGCAGCAGGCCGCCGACATCCGGGAGGCGATCAAGCCCGACGAGGTGCTCTTCGTCATCGACGCGATGATCGGTCAGGCCGCGATCGAGACGGCGTTGGCCTTCCAGCGAAGTGTTGATTTCACCGGTGTGGTGCTGTCCAAACTCGATGGCGACGCGCGTGGTGGCGCGGCACTGTCGGTCGCCTCGGTGACCGGCCGTCCGATCATGTATTCCTCCACGGGTGAAGGCGTGCAGGACATCGAGGTCTTCCATCCGGACCGGATGGCCTCGCGGATTCTGGACATGGGCGATGTCCTGACGTTGATCGAGCAGGCCGAGAAGGCGTTCGATCAGCGTCAGGCCAGTGAGATGGCGCGCAAGTTCATGGACGAGGAGGACTTCACCTTCGAAGACTTCCTGGAGCAGATGAATGCCATCAAGAAGATGGGCAACATCAAGGCTCTGATGGGCATGATGCCCGGCATGTCGGGTATGCGCGACCAGCTCGCCGCGCTGGATGAGAACGAGTTCGTCCGCGTCGAGGCCATGGTGCAGTCGATGACCCGTTTCGAGCGCACCCACCCCAAGGTCATCAACGGCTCTCGTCGGGCCCGCATCGCCAAGGGATCCGGAGTGACCGTTTCGGAGGTCAACCAGCTTCTGGAGCGTTTTGGTCAGGCGCAGAAGATGATGCGCCAGATGCGTCGTGGCGGGGGGATACCCGGCATGCCTGGAATGGCGGGCATGGGTGGCGCCGCCGGGGGTAAGCGCGGCAAGCAGCAGGTGAAGAAGGGTAAGAGCGGCAATCCCGCCAAGCGCGCCCAGCAGGAGAAAGAGGCGCTGAGCAAGGCCTCCGACGCCCGCGAACGTTCCTTCGGCAACGCATTCGGCGCCCCTGTCGACGAGCCGAGCGAGCCGGTCAAAATCCCGAAGGGCTTCGAGAAGTTCCTCGGCACCAAGGACTGAGGTCTCCGGCAGGTAACGATATGGTCCGTTGATCCCCCCAGGCGAAAGTTACCCATCAGTTTGTATTGACAGGTAATACTCAGCCAACGCAGGGTTCCTCTTAAGCAATTCGTGCGCCATAAGCGACAGCGAAATGCTCGACGGCCCACTCTCGATCCTGGGTCGAGCGTGCTGCTCCGTATCGACGGGTCCGGCGCGTGCTGCGTGTTGATTCGCCCAGTTGGGTTGACTCGCGCGGTGTTCAGGCATCGACGCCAATCGACCCCGCCAGAGGGTCGACCTTGCTGAGGAGAAGTATCAATGGGAGCTCCACCAGTGGAACTCAAAAAGGGTCTCAAACAACGCCACCTGACAATGATCGCCATGGGTGGCGTTATCGGTGCCGGGCTGTTCGTCGGATCGGGCGTCGTCATCGGCGAAGCAGGCCCAGGTGCGTTCCTGAGTTACCTCAGCGCTGGAATTCTCATCATTCTGGTCATGCGTATGCTCGGAGAAATGGCGGTCGCCAACCCGTCGACGGGTTCGTTCGCGGACTACGCGCGCAACGCCCTCGGCGGTTGGGCAGGCTTCTCCGTCGGCTGGTTGTATTGGTACTTCTGGGTCATTGTGATCGGCTTTGAGGCCGTCGCCGGTGGCAAGGTCATCCAGTACTGGCTACCCGGTGTCCCTCTCTGGTTGCTCTCCCTGATCCTGATGGCGCTGATGACGGCGACCAACCTGGTCTCGGTCAGCTCGTTCGGTGAATTCGAGTTCTGGTTCGCCGGTATCAAGGTTGCGGCGATCATCGTCTTCATCGTCATGGGTGTGCTGTACGTCGTCGGTTTCTGGCCGGGTAAAAAGGGCGGATTCGACGTCAGTAACCTGACGGCACACGGGGGGTTCCTCCCGCACGGAGGGTCCGCCATCTTTGCCGCCATCATCGTGGTGATCTTCTCGATGGTCGGTGCCGAGGTAGCGACCATTGCGGCCGCCGAGTCCGATGACCCGGGCCGGGCCATCAAAAAAGCAACCAACTCGGTGGTCTTCCGCATTGCCGTGTTCTACGTGGGTTCGATGCTGCTGCTCGTCCTGATTCTCCCGTGGAACTCCAAGAGCCTGGGCGCTTCGCCCTTCGTCGCGGCGTTCACCCAGATGCAGATTCCCGCCGCCGGAGACATCATGAATGCCGTCGTCCTGACGGCCGTATTGTCCTGCCTCAATTCGGGCCTCTACACCTCCTCACGGATGCTCTTCGTGCTGGCAGCCAGGCGTGAGGCGCCGCTGGGCATGATGAAGGTCAACGGTGCGGGTGTTCCGATGATGGCGATCCTCAGCTCCTCCGTCGTCGGATTCCTCTGCGTCATCGCTGCGGCTATCTCGCCCGAGACGGTGTTCTTGTTCCTGTTGAACTCCTCGGGCGCGATCATCTTGTTCGTCTACCTCCTCATCTGCATCTCCCAGATCGTGCTGCGGTATCGCTCCGGGTCCAAGGATCTGACCGTCAAGATGTGGTTGTTCCCCGTCTTGTCGATCCTGGTTGCGGTGGGCATCCTTGCGATTCTGGGTCAGATGGCCTGGGATGCAAGCTCTCGGTCGCAGTTCGTGGAGAGTCTCGGCGCATGGGCGCTGGTGGTTGTGATCTTCTTCGCGACCAAGCGTTTCCGTGACCGTGACATCTCCACAGCCGATATCGCCGAGCCGACGTCTCCGGCGTCGCGGGTGCTGGTGCTCGCCAATCAAACCGTGGAGGGCGATGAGTTGCTGCAGGAGCTTCGCGCCATCGACGAACAGGGCTACGCCGAGTACTTCGTCTCCGTGCCTGCCAATCCCATCGACACCGGCACGGCAATGCACGAGGGTGCTGTTCACATGTGGGATGCGACCACGGTGGCCGCTCAGGCGCGGTTGGATCGCACCCTGGAAGTTCTGCGGTCCAGGAACCTGAAGGCCAGCGGTGAACTGGGTAGTTACAAGCCCTTGCAGGCACTGTCTGACGCGGTGGTTTCCTTCCATCCGGACCGCCTGGTGATCTGCACCCTGCCGGAGCAGGACTCGGCGTGGTTGCGCTTCGATCTGATCGACCGCGCCCGTGAGGCGCATGGGCTGCCGATCACCCACGTGGTTGTGCAGCCGCAGGACGAAAGTCTGTCGGAGGTCCGATGACCATTGTGATCGGCCTCGCGCCGGGCACCAAGGGTCACGCGGCCTTGCAGTTGGGCGCTGTACTGGCCCGCTCGCGGGCAGAAGATCTGGTGGTGGCCACGGTGGTCAAGGCCCCGTGGCCGCCCGATCCCTTCCAAGGTGACCGCGAATACCTCGCCTACCAGGAGCAGGTGGCGAAGACGGCGGTGGAGCAGGCCCGTACCTATCTCGGAGCTGCGCCGCTGGGCGTGGAGTACGTCGTGCATCGCGCTCGGTCGGTGTCCACCGGCCTGCTGCAGATTGTCGAAGGTCGGCAGGTCTCCATGGTCGTCCTCGGGTCGTCATCGACCGGTGTACTCGGCCAGGTCATGCTCGGGGCGGTGACCGAGCGGCTGCTGCACAGCGCCGACCTGCCGACGGTGATCGCGCCGCGCGGCTATCGGGCCAGTTCGTCGACCGAACTGACCAGGGTGAGCGTCGCTTTCGGTCGTGCCGATCACGACAGCGCACTGCTCACCAGGGCCGCCCGGCGCGCGCACGACTTCGGTTCGACGTTACGGGTGGTCTGCTTTGCGGTTCGGCCGATGGCCGGCGCGAATGAGGCGGTGGAGTTGGATGCCGAGCAGTCGGTCGTCGATCAGTGGAGGCATCGACTGGAGGCTGACGTCGCATCGACGATGGGTGCGGTCACGGACGACGTCTCGACGCAGGTGGTTCTCGGCGAGGGAGCCACCTGGGATGCGGCAATCCAGGATGTCGAATGGACCCACGGCGACCTGCTGGTCGTCGGCACCAGCAGCGGTCCGCTCAGTCGGTTCTTCCTGGGGTCGCACGCGGCCAAAATCGTCCGTAACTCCCCGGTTCCGGTGCTGTTACTACCCCGAAGCTGAGGCGAACTACAGTCGGTCTCATGACGAAGTCCGACGCCATGCTGCACGTCCGAGGCACGATTCTGACCGGGCCGAATGAGGTCCGCGATCAATTGTGGGTGGTGGACGGCAAGATCACCTTTACGGCTCCGGCGTCCGACGAGCCGGTGCAGACGGTGCGCGGGTTCGTGCTGCCCGGGCTGGTCGACGCGCATTGTCACGTCGGGTTGGAGGCGACCGGCGGCGTCGACGACGCGACGGCGCTGCAGCATGCGATGTCCGAGCGTGCGGCAGGGGCCCTGTTGCTGCGCGATGCGGGCTCGCCGGTCGACACGCACTGGATGGATGAGCGCGAGGACCTGCCGAGGATCATCCGTGCCGGGCGGCACATCGCGCGCACCAAGCGGTACATCCGTAATTTTGCGCATGAGATCGAGCCGGCTGATCTGGTCGCGTATGTGCGGCAAGAGGCACGACGCGGCGACGGGTGGGTGAAGCTGGTGGGCGACTGGATAGATCGCGACCGGGGAGACCTCGCGCCGTGCTGGCCACGGGAGGCCCTGAACGCCGCGATCGCAGTGGCGCACGAAGAGGGCGCTCGGGTCACCGCACACTGCTTCGGGGAGGAATCACTGCTTGATTTCGCTGCAGCGGGTACCGATTGCATCGAGCACGGGTCCGGCCTGACGCAAGACAGCATCGACCTGTTCGCGCAACAGGGAATCGCGGTCGTGCCGACGCTGGTGAATATCGAGAATTTTCCGAAGTTCGCGCAGGCCGGGGAGGGGAAGTTCCCGGCGTACGGCGTGCATATGCGTGATCTGTATGCGCGGCGCTACGACACGATCGGCGCAGCGCACGAGGCGGGGGTAGCCATCTACGTCGGCACGGACGCGGGCGGGCAGTTGCCGCACGGCCTCGTCGCGCAGGAGGTGTTCGAGCTGACGAAGGTCGGTATGACGAACATCGAGGCTCTGAGCGCTGCGACGTGGGGAGCGCGTGAATGGCTGCAACGCCCGGCTCTTCAGGAGGGAGCAAGCGCGGACTTCGTTGTCTACGAGCAGGACCCGCGCGTCGATGTCCGCGTGCTGAGCGCCCCAGCGCATATCGTGCTGCGTGGCCACGCGGTGCGATGAACGGGTCGTCGGGGGCCGTCAAGCCGCTCATCATGCGGGGCGAACGCGTGTGGGTTCGCACGGTGATGCGCACCGATCTGGTGCCGTACGAGCGCGCGGTGCGGGCCTCCTGGGATCGGATCGGTCAATGGAACCCGGTCTCGGTCGGCGACCTGGCGTGGCACCTACGTCGGCAGAGCAGCGAGCACCGCACGTTCCTCATTCACGCCACCGAGCCGGACGGAAATCACGATCTGGTCGGAAAGGTGAACGTCAGCAACGTCATTCGCGGTCGCTTCCAGAACGGCACCATGGGATATGACGCATACGACCCCTACGCCGGGCGCGGGCTGTTCGCCGAAGGACTCAAATTGGTCGTGGATCTCGCGTTCGCCGGTGACGACCGAGGTATGGGCCTGCACCGCGTCGAGGCCAACGTGCGGCCGGGCAATGTTCGCTCGGCGGGTGTGCTGCGGTCGCTCGGTTTTCGCCGGGAGGGGCACGTTCGCTCGATGTTGCTGCTGGAGAGCGGCAGTGAGCCGGCGTCCTGGCGCGACCACGATGGGTATGCGGTGCACCGCGATGAGTGGCCGGCGCCGCCGTACGCCGCGCATCGGCCTGCGCGCATCGCCGCAGTGGTGCGGGCGGGACCCGGAGCGCATCGTTCGTCAGCGCTCGCGCAGGCGCTGGCCGCCGAACTGGGATTGCCGTTGTTCTCCACGACCGTTGTCGGGCCCCAGACGATCTGGGGACTGCTCGCGGCCTCTCCCATCGGGGCAATCATCGAGCATGCCGACTTCGTCGCCGGCGACGACACATCGGACGGTGCTGACCGGGGTCTGGAGCAGGCCGGATTCGATCCGCACGTCGTCCCAGTGGTCCACTCCGACGATGAAGTCGCCCTGGAGTCGCGGGACATCAGTCGTATCGCGCTGCAGATTCGGGCCGCCTTCGCCTGAGCCGCCTTGCAAGGTCTGAAAAAAACTGCTCCAGCAGCAAGCTGTCTAGTAGGTCTATGTTGATCCCGAAGTGATTCACATCACACAGGAGAGTCATCCATGTCGCGTCGTTTCGCCGTCCTGCTCGTCACGTCCGCAATGGCGCTGGGTACCGGGTACGCCAGCTCACCCGCCCGGGCGCAGGCGGGCACTGCTGCTCCGAACGGTCCGGGCGCCACCAGCTACCAGGCCCAGTCGCGCAAGGATTGCATCGGTACGGCACGGAATCGGACGTCCAAGATCTGGTACACCGTGGCGAACGGGGTGTTGTCCGACGTCTTCGCGCCGACCGTCGATGCCACGAATGTCGCGACGATGCAATACATCGTCAGTGACGGCAGCTCGTTCTCCGATCTGCAAACGCGGGACATGACCTACACGGTGGGCTCGGATGCCAGCGGTATGTCGTGCACGGTCACCTCGCGCGCGAAGAGCGGCCGCTATCAGCTGAAGACCACCTACGTCACGGACCCGGCGCGGGAGTCGGTCGTGGCTCATACGACCTACCAGCCGCTGATCCGGGCGGCTGTGGATTATCGGATCTACGTTCGTCTCGATGCCAACGCGGGAGGCAACGGCGGTGGTGGCGCTTCGAACGCCGGCGCGGATACCGCGGTCACCGACACCTCCACCGGGCATCCGGTAGCGGTCAGTTACGACGTCAATACCAAGAGCCAGGCTGCGGGTCGGTCCTATGCAGTGCCCTCGTTCCTCGCGCTCACCGCCGATCACCCGTTCGGCGCCGTCAGTAGCGGTTTCGTCGGCACGAGCAGCGACGGCCTGGCGCAGCTGGATGCGGCCAAATCGCTGACCCCTACGTACTCGCAAGCAGCCGCTGGGAACGTCGAGCAGACCGCGCAGGTCAGGCCCGACAGGAAGGGCGCCTTCACGCTGGCATTGGGTTTCGGCACCTCCCAACACGCAGCGGTGGCGACGGCCGTGACGTCGGCCGCAGCGCCCTTCGCGCGTACCAGCGCGACCTACATCGCCGGGTGGAGGGCTTACGACGAGGGGCTGCGCTCGGTGAACCGGCTGAACGCCGGATGGCACCGGCAGCCTGGCGCCGTACGTGACTACTACCAGTCGGCCAATGTGCTGAAGGCCTCCGAGGACAAGACCTATCCGGGCGCGATCGTCGCCGGCGTCGACAAACCCTGGGGGCAGTCGACTCCTGCGAACGATCCGGACAACCTGTTCACCACGAGCTACTGGGAGGTCTTCCCGCGTGATCTCTACGAAGCATTCACCGGGCTGCTGGTCGACGGCGACCTCGCGACGGCCCGCGATACGGCGCGGTTCCTGCTCACCAGGAGCCAACTGCCGGACGGCTCCCAGCCGCGTAACTCCCTGCTGAACGGAGCGAAGGCCCCCGATTCGTTCAACACCCAACCGGACGAGACCGCCTACCCCCTGCTGATGGCGTGGCAGGCCGGACTTGCCGGTGACCGCTCCCTCTACCCGCACGTTCGTGCCGAGGCCGATTACCTGGTGTCACACGGTCCCAGTTACGGCGTCGAGCGCTGGGAGGAGCAGGGCGGGTATTCCCCCTCCACGATCGCTGCCGAAATTGCCGGCCTGGTTTCCGCGGCGTCCATTGCCCGCACCCAGCACGATCCGGCCCGCGCGCGGATCTGGCTCGCCACAGCAGATTCCTGGCAGCGTCAGATCACGTCGTGGGGTGTCACCACGACCGGTTCGCTGTCGAAGTCGCCCTACTTCATCCGACTGTCCAAGACCGGTGACCCGAACGCCGCCATCAGCTACAACGTGGGCAATGGCGGACCGACCCTGGATCAGCGCAGTGTGATGGATCTGGGATTTCTGGAGTACGTCCGTCTGGGCCTGCTGCCGGCGACCGACCCCACGATCACGAACAGCGTCCAGGTCGCGGACAGGGTCTTGGAGAAGAAAACGGCATCCGGGCCCGGGTGGTTGCGCTACAACGGTGACGGGTACGGCGACTGCGCGGTCCCGTCTGCCAGCTCCTGCACGGTGGCCGGAGCACCGTGGACGAACGGCAACGTGGGCACCGGACACCCATGGCCCGTGCTGGCTGTCGAGCGTGCACAGCAGGAACTCGCGACCGGTGACCGGCTCGGCGCAGCCCGGCTGTTGAAGACCGTCAACGCGATGAATTCCGGCCCGGGACTGGTGCCAGAGCAGGTCTGGGACGCAGCAGGGCTGCCCGCCTCGCCGTACGGCAGTGATCCGACGAAAGCGTCCATCGGGTTCGTCAACGGCAAAGCCGACGGCTCGGCGTCGCCGTTGACCTGGGGCGCGGGAGCCCAGGTGCGACTGACTGCCGACTTGGCCGCCGGCCGCAGCCTAGAGCAGCCGAGCATCACGGTGGACCGGTACGTGCGGCACCGCCAGCAGAGCACCCGGCTGACAGTGAGCGCCCCGAACGCGGGCACGGCAGCCGGCAAGACCGTGACGGTGACCGGCACTGCCGTCCGGGGCGCGACCGTCGACATCTCGGTCTCGGGCGTGGACGGTACGAACGCCACCACGGTCCGGACATTGCGGGTCGGGGCCTGGGGTTTCTTCTCGGTGACTGTGCCGCTGGCCGCCGGCAGCAACTCGATCGCGGTGAGCAGTACCGCGCCCGGCGGCGGCACTGCACAGGTCGTTCGCCAGGTCGTCAGCGATGTGGTGGACGGCACGTTGCTCTACGCCACGACCGACCCCACCGGCGATGACAACGGACCCGGCAAGTACGCCTACCCCACCGACGGGGCGTTCCACGCCGGAGCCTTCGACCTGACCCGGTTCGAGGTCTACAACACCGGTTCGACCGTTACCTTCCGTGTGCAGACGCGCGATCTGAGTCCGACCTTCGGCTCCAGCAACGGTGCCCAGTTGGTCGACGTCTACGTGCATGACCCGGCCGCGATCTCGACGTCCACCTCGTCGTCCTACCCCGGCATGAACTACCGGGTGAGCGGTTCGGCGGCGTGGAGCAGGCTGATCGAGGTCCAGGGGTTCGCCGGCAGCAAGATCGTCGGTCCGGACGGCACATCGGTGGGCACTCCCACGGTCAGTGCCAACGCTGTCTCCCGCTACATCACCTTCACGGTGCCGGCGGCTGCGCTGGGCGGGATGCCCTCTGCCGGCTGGGGTTTCATGGTAGCGCTGACCGGACAGGACGGCACTCACGGCGCCGACCAGACGCGATCCTTCGCAGCAACCCCACAGCCGTACGCCTTCGGGGTATGCGCGACGGCCTCCACCGACCCGGTCTGCGCAGCCGACCCGTCGTCTGTGCCCAAGGTGATGGACACGCTGGTACCGGTCGGGGCCACGCAGAGCGATGAGTTGAACTACGTGGCGCACCAACCGGTGACGTTGAGCGACGTCGTGATTCCCTGACCTGGGTCGGTCAGCGCAGCGCGGGGGAGAGCACCCGCTCCGACTGGTGCAGATCGGTCTCGGGCACGCCGACCTGCATCCGCAGGTTCGGCTCGGTCAGGAACCGGACGTACCCGTAGTTGGTGAAGAACCCGGGCAGGTGTGGCTGCAGAGCAACACGCTCGAGGATCTCGCGGGCATCTTCGTAGCGTGCGGTCGTCGCGGCATCTGCGGTGCGGGTGAGTTTCGACATCTCTTCGGAGACGACACGGTCCATGAGCTCGCGAGTGACACGAGGACCCTCGGCAAGGGTGACGTTGTGGAAAAGCCACTGCCACAATTGGACTCGAGCCATTTCGACGGTCGCTGCGTCCTCCATCAAATTGTCGATCGCGACAGCCCCACGGCCGTTGATCCAGGAAGCCAGGTACTGCAGAGCGACGGAGACGTTGGTACGCACCCCCTGCAGGCTGATTGTCTGCTGGATCCCGACCAACGAGACCAGGTCTCGGGCCGTCGCTCTGCTGACGCGTTGCACATCGCGCTGATCGTGTTTGTCGCCGAGCACTGCCGCGTAGGCCTCTGAGCACACCTGCACCAGAGCCGGGTGGGCGACCCATGATCCGTCGAAGCCTTCGGCTGCCTCGCGCTCCTTCTCCGAGCGGACCATCGCCAGCGCCCGCACCCGGGAGTCCTCGTCGTGCCGGGTCGGGTTGGTCGCCGCGGGCCCGGCGATGGCAAACGCGCCGCGCTTGTGGCAGGTCGCCACGAGCAGTTCGATGTACGCCCGCAGGAACGGGCTGGCCATCGTGATGTGGTCGCGGTCCGGCAGCACGAATTCCGTGCCGCGGTGGGCGAAGGTACGCACGTAGCTGAAGAGGTAGTCCCAGCGTCCGTCTGCCAGACCGCTGCAGTGCTCACGTAATTCGAAGAGAATCTCCTCCATCTCGAACGCTGCTGGAACGGTCTCGATGAGCACGGTGGCGCGAATTGTGCCCTGGGGAATACCGATCTCGTTCTGCGCGAAGCGGAACACGTCGTTCCACAATCGCGCCTCGGCATGCGACTCGAGCTTGGGAAGGTAGAAATATGGTCCGGCGCCGCCGTCGATCAGGGCCTGGGCGTTGTGGAAGAAGTAGAGCCCGAAGTCCACCAGGGTCGCGGAGACCGGTCGACCGTCGATGCTGATGTGCTTCTCGCACAGGTGCCACCCGCGCGGTCGCAACACCACCGTCGGTGTACGCGCCGGCTGGCGGCGCACCTGCCCGTCCTCGCGACGCACACTCAACTGACCGCGCGCCACGTCGTGCAGGGTGAGCTGAGCGTCGATGAGGTTGCTCCACGTCGGTGCCATCGCGTCTTCGAGGTCCGCGATCCAGACCGTCGCGCCCGATTCCAGCGCGTGCATCGCCATATTGCTGTGCACGGGAGCGATCAGCTCACACCGCCGATCCTGCAGACCGGGAGCGGTCGGCGCCGCCCGCCAGCCCGTATCGTCGCGCAGTGCGGCGGTCTCACTCAGGAACTGCAGGTCGGCCCCGGCGTTGATGGCACGGGCCCCGTCACGACGCTGCGCCAGAAGCTCAGCGCGGCGCCCGGCAAACTCTCCATCGAGAGCGGCGACGAACGCGAGCGCGTCCTGGGTGAGGATCTGTTCGTACCGGTCGCCGAAGGCGCCGCGGATCTTCGGGGTGGCGCTTGAATCACGCATGATCTGACCTTTCGAGGCGGAGAACTTCGTGGGTTGTTAGAACTGGGCGTTCTCTGTGCTGTCCTTCAGCGCCGTGGTGGAGCTGTGCGGGTTCAGCGCAGTGGACACCAGATCGAAATAGCCGGTGCCGACCTCGCGCTGGTGCTTGGTCGCGGTGTATCCACGTGCCTCGGCGGCGAACTCCTTCTCCTGCAGATCCACATACGCCTTCATCTGCTCGCGGGCGTACCCGTGGGCCAGCTCGAACATCGAGTAGTTCAGCGCATGGAAGCCGGCGAGGGTGATGAACTGGAACTTGAAGCCCATCGCGCCGAGTTCCCGCTGGAACGCAGCGATCGTGTCGTCGTCCAGGTGCTTCTTCCAGTTGAACGACGGACTGCAGTTGTAGGCCAGCATCTGGTCGGGGAACTTGTCCTTGATCGCTTCGGCGAAAGTCCTGGCATGCGCCAGGTCGGGAGTGCCGGTCTCCATCCACAGCAGGTCGGCGTATTCCGCGTAGGCCAGGCCGCGTGCGATGCACGGCTCGATGCCGTTCGTGACCTTGTAGAAGCCTTCGGCAGTGCGCTCACCGGTGATGAACGGCTGGTCGCGCTCATCCACGTCGGTCGTCAGCAGCGTTGCTGCCTCGGCGTCGGTGCGCGCGATCACGATGGACGGCACGTTGCTGACATCGGCGGCCAGGCGTGCGGCGTTGAGGGTGCGCACGTGCTGCTGGGTCGGGATCAGCACCTTCCCACCGAGGTGGCCGCACTTCTTCTCCGAGGCGAGCTGGTCCTCCCAGTGCACGCCCGCGGCACCGGAAGCGATCATCGACTTCATCAGTTCGAAGGCGTTGAGCGGGCCACCGAAGCCGGCCTCCGCGTCCGCGATGATCGGGACGACCCACTCATCGACGGTCTTGATGCCCTCGGAGTACTCGATCTGGTCGGCGCGCAGCAGAGCGTTGTTGATGCGCCGAACGACCTGCGGCACCGAGTTTGCTGGGTAGAGCGACTGGTCGGGGTAGGTCTGCCCCGCGGCGTTCGCGTCACCTGCGACCTGCCAGCCGGACAGGTAGATGGCCTTCAGGCCGGCCTTGACCTGCTGGACGGCCTGGTTGCCGGTGAGGGCGCCGAGCGCATTGACGTAGTCCTCGGTGTGCAGCTTCTCCCACAATTGCTCCGACCCGCGTCGGGCGAGGGTGAACTCCTCCTGCACGCTGCCCTGCAGTTTCACGACGTCGGCGGCGGAGTAGTCGCGCTGCACGCCGTTCCACCGGGGGTTGGCGTCCCACTCCTGCTGCAGCGCTGTCGCGGCCTGCGCCTTGCGGTCTGCTCCGGCGTCGCCGGAGGGGGCTTGGTTGATCTCGCTGTCGGGGATGGTTGAAGTCATGACAGAAGTCTGTGGGCAAATACGAGCAAGTAGCCAGATTTTCTTCGTCAATAAACGTGAAAATTGACATAAAGTAACGCTATGCCGTCTGTTGATCGTATGAAGCCGTCACCCACCACGCGTGGTTCGAGCGCCCGTGGTTCAGCCGACCGTGCACAGCCGACCTCGCGAGGTGTCAACCCGACGGATGGTGACGCCCTCCCCGGGCGGCTGACCATCCCGCACCGTTTCGTCCCCAGCGTGACCGATGTGCGCGATGAGCCCGATCCGCTGACGATCGGACGTCGGATTCGCCACCTCCGCCAGGAGAAGGGCCTGACGTTGGGCGACGTCGCCACCTCGATCGGGATGTCGGCCTCGGCGTTGTCGCTGATCGAGAACGGCAAGCGCGAGCCCCGGCTCTCGCTGCTCAATGCATTGGCTTCCACCTTCGACACCCAGCTTTCTGAGTTCCTCGCCACCAAAGCGCCTTCGCGTCGGGCGGCCCTGGAGATCCGGTTGGAGAGGGCCCAGCGAAATGCCGGCTACGACTCCCTCGGGCTGCCCAGGGTCAAGATCGGACCACGGTTGCCCCTGGAGGCGCTGGAAGCGCTTGTCGGGCTGCACGAGGTCATCGCGGCGACGTCGGCCGAGCGGGCCGCGACGCCCGAGCACGCTCGTCGGGCCAACTACGACCTGCGGGTCCGGATGCGCGGCGCGGACAACTACTTCGCCGACATCGAAACCGAGGCGAGCACGCTGCTGGAGGCGATCCACTACGCCGGTGGGCCGGTAGGGCGGGTGGCCGTCGACCGGATCGCGGCACATCTCGGATTCGCGCTCGTACATACCGCAGACCTGCCCGGGTCCACCCGCACCGTCACCGATATGACCCACAAACGCATCTACCTTCCGCAACCCGAGGCCGGTCAACACGACTCCCGCTCGCTGGCGTTGCAGGCGCTGGGGCACCTGGTGCTCGGGCACGACGTGCCGCACGACTATGCCGAGTTCCTCACCCAGCGGGTCGAGATCAACTACTTCGCCGCGTCGGTGCTGATGCCACAGGACGGCGCTGTGCGGCTGCTGCGGACGGCGATGCAGGACAAGGACATTGCCATCGAAGATCTTCGGGATGCGTTTGCGGTCTCCTACGAAACGGCAGCGCACCGCTTCACCAATCTGGCCACCCGACACCTGGGCATTCCCGTGCACTTCATGCGGATAGGGCAGGACGGGATGATCTACAAGGCCTACGAGAACGATGGGGTGGTCTTTCCCAGCGACGCCACCGGGGCCATCGAGGGTCAGCGGGTGTGTCGGGCATGGACCGCTCGCAGGGTGTTCGAGCAACCTGACCTGTCCCAGGCGTTCTGCGCCTACACCGACACCCGCTCCGGCACCTACTGGTGCACTGCCGCGATCGACAGGGCCCCTGCGGGGGTCTTCTCTGTCAACGTCGGGGTGCGTTATCAGGACGTCAAATGGTTCCGCGGCCGGGAGACCACCCACAGGGCGGTCTCGCGTTGCCCCGATCCGACCTGCTGCAACCTGCCGCCCGCGGACCTCGCCCAGCGGTGGGTCGGCAACGCCTGGCCGAGCGCGCGCGCCCATTCCCACCTGTTGGCCGCGATGCCGCCCGGGGTATTTCCCGGTGTCGACGACACGGAGGTCTACCGCTTCCTGGACCGGCACGCCCCTTCCTGAGCGTGGGGTCCAGTACGGTCGCGTGATGATGCCATCGAGGTCCTCGCGGGGTGCTGCATCGCTCGGTGTGGCGACGGTGTTCCTCACCGCGTGCGGTCTGTCCTCCTGCACGTCGGGTAGCCCCTCGCCCGCCGCGTCATCGTCATCAGCCTCTGACGCCCCGGCTGCCTCCGCGTCGACACGACCACCTGCTGTGCAGCCGTCCGTCACCGTCAGCGGCAGCGGCGACATCCTGCTGCACACCGCGATCGGGCAGGAGGCCGCCGGCTACGCGTCGGCCGCAGGTCGCAAGGGCTACGACTTCGATCCGATGTTCGCGCAGGTGCGATCGGCCATCTCGGCAGCCGACCTTGCGCTCTGCCATCAGGAGACCCCGATCTCCACCACCGATACCGACCTGAGCGTCCCCGGTTCGCTCGTGTTCAACGTGCCGCGCGAGATAGCAGGAACCCTGAAACGAGCGGGTTACGACGGTTGCGACATGGCCTCCAACCACACCATCGACCGCGGACTTGCCGGGATGGCCTCAACGCGTCGACAACTGACGGACGCCGGATTGAAGGTTTCCGGGCCGTCGGCCGACGCGAAGACGTCGGGCAAGCCTGCGGTGTACGACGTCAAGGGCGTCCAGATTGCCCACCTCGCCTACACCTATACCTTCCCCAACTCGGACGGCCCCACGACCGCGGTCCCCAGCGGCGCTCCGTGGTTGCGTAGTTCGTTGTGGCCGGCGGCCGGTGCTCGGGGCATCATTTCTGACGCCACCGCAGCAAAGAAGGCAGGCGCTGCCCTGGTAATTGTCAGTATCCACTGGGGGAGAGAGGGCGTGCAGCAACCGACTGCTGACCAGGTTGCGCTGGCCGGGGCGTTGACGAAGTCACCTGCTGTCGACGCGATCTTCGGCACCCACGCCCACATCGTCCAACCGTGCACCGAGCTCAACGGCAAGTTCGTCTTCTACGGGCTCGGGAACTTCATTTCCAACCAGGGGCCCGGCCATGGTCCGCAGACGGAGTCCAACCGGGATGGCGTCCTGGCGCAGATCACCTTCACCCGCACAGCATCCGGTCGGTGGAGCCAACGCGCCAGCTACCAGCCCACCCACGTCAACACGACCGCGCGGCACACCGTGCAGTTCTCTACGCCCGACTCCGATGCTGCATCGTGGAAACGGACTCAGCGCGCCATGAACGCATTGAGGTCCTGCCCGGCTGTTGCGGACGGCTCATGAGGGTCGTCGTGGTGGGCGCCGGAGCGATCGGCGGTACCCTCGCCGCCGCGTTCGCCGGCGGTGGCGCGACAGTGTCGCTGCTGGCGCGCGGCGCGACCCTGGCCGCCGTGCAGCGCGACGGGCTGCTGATCGAGCATGCCGGGGAAGTGGCCTGCTACCGGCTCGTCGCAAGTGATGACCCGGCGGATCTGGGGCCCCAGGACCTGGTGGTCGTGGCCGTGAAGGCGCCGGCGCTGGGAACGGCCTTACCGGTCGTGTCTGCCCTGCTCGGTGACCAGACCCGGGTGTTGACTGCAATGAACGGCGTGCCGTGGTGGTTCCTGCAGGGCGGGTTCGGTGGGTCGGTCGCCGGCCGGACGTTGTGTACGGCGGACCCGGACGGATCGATCGCGGCAGCCCTGCCTGTCGGGCGGGTCATCGGCTCCGTGGTCCACCTGGGAGCCAGCACGCCCAGGCCGGGGGCCGTGGCCTGGTCGACGGGAGAGGCGGTCGTGCTGGGGAAACCCGCAGGAGGCGCAGACCCGTTCAGCGAGAAGGTCGCAGCGGTTCTGGTGAACGGTGGTCTGGCTGCCACGACCTCACCGCAGATCCAGCGCGACGTGTGGTGGAAGTTATGGGGAAACATGACGATGAACCCCGTCAGCATGCTCACCACCAGCACGATGGACCTGATCCTGGACGATCCCTTCGTGCTCGAACTGATCGAAGCAGTGATGCTGGAGGCGAAGGCGCTGGGCGAAGTGCTCGGCATACCCATCGATCAGCTTCCTGCCGACCGCCACCGGATCACCCGGCAACTCGGGCCGTTCCGTACCTCGATGTTGCAGGACCTCGACGCCGGTCGGCCGGTCGAGCTCGATGCGCTGCTCGGATCGGTCGTAGAACTGGCGCAGCTGGCGCAGGTGGCGATGCCGACGACCCGGATGCTCTTCGGGTTGGCGCGGACACGAGCCCGCTCCATCGGTCTGTACCCGCCAGCCTGAGGATTTCGGCGCGTCGGGTGGTTCTGGCAGACTGTCCCGCGTACCCGCGCGTCCGGTCGGTTTCCACCTGCCCGCGCGCCTACCCCGAGTCTCGGCCCCCCCATGCATTCGCATGTGGTCTCGCCGTGCTCACTGATGATGGAACAGGAGACACCACCAACGTGGCCGTCAAAATTCGTTTGAAGCGTCTCGGCAAGATTCGCACCCCCCAGTATCGCGTCGTCGTCATGGACTCGCGCACCAAGCGCGATGGTCGGGCGATCGAGGAAATCGGCAAGTACCACCCCAAGGAAGACCCCAGTCTGATCGAGATCGACTCCGACCGCGCGCAGTACTGGCTCGGCGTAGGTGCTCAGCCCACCGAGCAGGTGCACGCTCTGCTGCGCGTGACCGGTGACTGGCAGAAGTTCAAGGGCGAGCCGGGTGCCGAGGGCACCCTGCGCGTGAAGGAAGCTCCGCGCGACAAGAAGGCCGCATACGAGGCGGCCCTGGCCGCCGCGCAGAACGAGTCCGACGCAGCCGGTAAGGGTGGCGCGACCACCCGCAAGAAGGCCGCTGCATCAACCGAGAAGGTCAGCGAGAAGTCGACCGAAAAGGCGACCGAGAAGCCGGCCGAGAAGGCCGAGGACTCCAAGCCCGTCGACGAGTTGGCAACCGATGCAGCTGCGCCCGCCGCCAAGGAGGCTGACGCAGCGACTGCCGAGGCCGCCGCCAGCACCGAGAGCTGAGTCTCTTGCTGGAAGAAGCTCTCGAGCACCTTGTCAAAGGCATCGTCGATCACGAAGACGATGTCGTGGTGACGCACAAGGACGGCCGACGCGGCGAGATGCTCGAGGTGCGCGTGCACCCCGATGATCTCGGTCGGGTGATCGGACGCTCGGGTCGCACGGCGTCCGCGCTTCGCACGGTCGTGGGAGCGCTCGCCAGCGGTCGCAACATTCGTGTCGACATCGTCGACACAGATCAGGTGCGCTGACCCCTCAGTCAGGAATGTCGATCGACGCCAGGTGGACCGGGATGGCCGGAGCGCCTGGCGTCGGTCATTTCCGCTCCTCCACGTGCTTGATTTCCACAAGAAGGTCCCTCATCGTGACCACCACCCGCCCTGCGCTGGGCAGCCCGTCGGCGCTCGCTGGAGTGCTCGTCGCCTTCACCGCCAACGGATTCGGCTATGGCGCTATCGGAGCCCTGACACCCGCGCTGCGCGACCAGCTGCACACCGACGCACTCGGGATCGGTGTTCTGCTGATGTCCCTGGGCTTGTCCGCGATCGTCGGCATCAACCTCGGGGGTCGCAGCTCCGATGCGCGCGGGGCGTTACGGCCGATGCAGATCGGCACCCTGGCGATGGGTCTCGGATTGCTGCTGCTGCCCTGGGCGACGTCGATATGGACGGCGTGCGTGGCCGGGCTCCTGATCGGTCTCGGTAACGGCGCGCTCGATGTCTCGATGAATGCACTCGCCGTGCAGGTCGAACAGCACCGGGAACGGCCGGTGATGAGTCGGCTGCATGCGTTCTTTTCCGTCGGGACCCTGGGCGTGTCCCTCCTGGTGCTGTTGTTGGGTGCTGCAGCACTGTCGGGGGCAGGACTGGCGCGTGTCGCGCTCACCACGGTCGGCGTTGCGTTACTGGGCAGCGTCTACTTTCAGGATCGGCTCTCAGCTCAGTCCGAGGTGGTCGCGCACGCCGACGCAGACGGTAGGAAGAGCGCAGTCCCGCGGGCAGCGTGGCTGCTGGGCCTGATGGCCATCTGCTTCGCCATCGCAGAGGGCACCGCGATGGACTGGTCGGCGTTCGATGTGAAAGTGATCGCCGAGGTTTCGGACTCGACCGCGGCGCTCGGGGTGGTCGCTGTGTCGGCCACGATGGTTACCATCCGGCTCCTCGGCGACGCTGCCGTGCATGCCATGGGCCGCCGCGCGGTCGTCCGATCCGGCGCGGCCGTCGCTGCGGGCGGCTACCTGATCTGTGTGGTAGCCGGTCCGCTCTGGCTCCTGCTCACCGGCTGGGCCGTCGTGGGCCTGGGCATGGGGCTGGTCGCACCGCAGATCTACGGGCTCGCCGGCAACCTCGCCGGGGGACGAGGGCTGTCCGTGGTGGTTTCGATGGGGTACGCGGCGGGTCTACTCGGGCCCGGCGTGATCGGCACCCTCGTGCATGCCTTCGGCATTGCCCATGCGCTGATCGCTCCGCTGTCGCTGGCGCTGCTGCTGTCCGGGTTGAGCGTTGTCATGCCCGAGGTGCGACGCGGCGGGCCCCCTACGCAAGCACCATCCTGAGATACTCGTGCGCATGACCCAGCTCTCGCCGCCCCGATACGCGGTAGCTGACCCCTGTGCGCAACCGACACCGTGGCGGCGGACCCGCTCGATGGTGCTGGGTGGTCTGGCGGCAGTGCTGCTCACCGTCGCAGTGCACTTCCGCGATCCGCACCGGCACGCCTCGTGGGGGCTGTGCCCGCTGTATGCGCTGACCGGTCTCTACTGTCCCGGTTGCGGTGGAATGCGAGCAGTGAACGACCTCACCAATGGCGATCTGCGGGCGGCCGTCTCGAGCAACGTGCTCGCGCTGACGCTGTTGCCGGTGGTCATCGGATGGTGGCTGGTCGAGGTGCGCAATCGTTGGCGGGGCGTGCACGTGGTGCCGTTCACCCGCCGACACGCCAGCACCGCGACCACCCTCGCGGCCATCGTCGCGATTGGTTTCATGGTTGTACGCAACACGCCGTGGGGCGCCGGGTTCGCGCCCTGACGGCGGTCACCAGGCAGGTCGCGATGACCCGTCCCGTACTGAGAGACTTCCGGTATGGATGAGGTGTTGGTTGCGCGAATCGGTCGTCCGAACGGACTCAAGGGCGCGGTGACGGTTCAGTCGCACACCGATCAGCCGGCGGAGCGTTTCGTCCCGGGAGCAGACTTCGTCACCGAACCCTCGATCGGGGCGCTGACGATCCGCTCGGCCAGATTGCAGGGTATGACGTGGGTACTGGCGTTCGAGGAGGTGACCGACCGGGAGGGGGCCGAGGCAATCCGGGGTACGCGGCTGCTCGCAGAGCCGGACTCGCCCGGCGGGGACGACGGGTTCTACGAAGACGACCTGGTGGGCCTCGACGTCGTCCTGCTCGACGGGTCGCCGGTGGGCACGGTGACAGCTCTGCACCAACGCCCGGCGCAGGATCTCATTGAGGTCGAGCTCGTGGGCGGTGGCGCTGCCTACGTGCCGTTCGTGGATCAGATCGTGCCGCAGGTCGATCTGGAAGGTGGCCGGATCACCATCGATCCTCCCCCCGGGCTGCTGGAACTGGCCGGAGCCTGACTGCGTGCGCATCGACGTCGTCTCGATCTTCACTGACTACCTCGCACCACTGGACCTGTCGCTGATTGGAAAGGCGCGCCGCGACGGCGTCCTCGATGTTCGGGTGCACGATCTGCGGGACTTCACCCACGACCGGCACCGAACCGTCGACGACACGCCGTACGGAGGTGGCGCGGGGATGGTCATGAAACCCGAGCCATGGGCGACAGCCTTGGACGAGGTAGCGGCCAGCGGCGACGAGCGTCCCGTTCTGGTCGTGCCCGGCCCCGGTGGTGCGCCCTTCACACAGGCGATGGCTCACGAGCTGGCCGGGCATCCGTGGTTGGTGTTTGCCTGCGGCCGCTACGAGGGCATCGACGAGCGGGTGTACGACTACGCGGCGGCGACGATGCAGGTGCGGGTCATCTCGCTCGGCGACTACGTGCTGAATGGGGGCGAGGTCGCGGCGCTGGCCATGATCGAAGCCGTGGCCAGGTTGTTACCGGGCGTGATCGGCAATGCCGCCTCACTCGATGAGGAATCCCATGAGGGGGGCCTGCTCGAATACCCCGTCTACACCAAACCTGCCCAGTGGCGCGACTATTCGGTCCCATCGGTGCTGCTGTCGGGCGACCATGGCGCAATCTCCTCGTGGCGCCGCGAGCAGCGACTGCGCCGCACCGCCGAGCGCCGACCAGATTTGCTGCATCCCTCGGCTGCCGTCCGGACCTCGCAGCTGGAGCTGGTACCCGCCGGCCTCGGTGACGTGGGCGAACTGCTCACGCTGACCCACGCCTGCTGGTTGTCGGCGGGTATCGAGAACGCAACGCTCGATATTCCGGCACAGCATGAGACCTACGATTCCCTGGCCCTCTCACTGCAGAACACGAAGACCTACGTGACCCGCGTTGACGGACGGTTGATCGCGTCGGTCCGCGGCCGGCAGCTCGACGACGACTGGGAGATCGAGCGGCTGATGGTCGCGCCGGATCTGCGCGGACGTGGGTTGGGACGATGGCTGCTGCAGCAGGTCGAGGCATACGCGCCGGCCGGGGTCACCGCCTACAGCCTGTTCACCGGTGACCGCAGTCGAGGTCCGCTGCGTCTGTATCGCGCGGCCGGCTACCGGCGCGCGGGCGCCGGACCGCACGATCGCACCGTCCGGTTGCGCAAGCAGCTCGACGGAGGCGACCCGAACTGACGCGAGGGTCGCGGTCCACGATTTACGCACGACGTCGCTTGTCTGGCACAATCAGCTCTCGCGCCGCGTATGCGTACGGACCCCCGCCACAGGGGGATGTGGCCTGATCCGTCAGGTCATGCGGTCTGAGGCAGTCGGCGCACCCCGTTCATCAACGGTGACGACCTGTGGCGTCACGAGGAAGAAGCCCGTCATGCAGAAGTTCGACGACATCGATGCAGCCAGTCTGCGGTCCGACATCCCGCAGTTCCGCGCCGGCGACAACGTCAAGGTGCACGTGAAGGTCATCGAGGGCACCCGTAGTCGTGTCCAGATCTTTCAGGGAGTCGTCATCCGACGTCACGGCGGCGGTGTGGGCGAGACCTTCACCGTGCGCAAGATCAGCTTCGGTGTCGGTGTCGAGCGCACCTTCCCGCTGCATACCCCGGTGATCGACCACATCGAGGTCGCTTCACGTGGTGACGTGCGCCGCGCCAAGTTGTACTACCTGCGCAACCTTCGCGGCAAGGCTGCCAAGATCAAGGAAAAGCGCGACGCCCCTGCAGTCAAGCCCAGCAAGGCCTGATCACCGCGGACAGCACCGACCCGCAGTCGTGACGATGGCGTGATTCCCGCGAGGGGGTCACGCCATCGCCGTATCTTCTTCGGCGGTATCAACTTCAGCGACAGATGTGGCTGTGGCCCGGCTTCACGGTTTCGTGGGGCACACTCTCGTGGTGACTTCCGGATCTGAAAGCCCCAGCGGGCGACGCGAGGGGTCGTGGTGGGCAGCGACCCGCGAAATCGTGGTCGTCGTCGTTGTTGCACTGGTGTTGTCCTTCTTGCTCAAAACTTTTCTCCTGCAGCCATTCTGGATACCTTCCCCATCGATGAATGACACCCTCGTGCGCGGCGATCGGGTCGTGGTCAGCAAGCTCACCCCCAAAGTGTTCGACCTCAAACGTGGCGACGTCGTTGTCTTCGAGGATCCCAACCACTGGTTGGGCCCGGATCTCGGGGATCATCCCGGGACCGCGAAGAAGGCGATGGAGTTCGTGGGGCTCTACCCCGGCGGTGACAATCACCTGATCAAGCGGTTGATCGGACTGCCCGGTGACCACGTGAAGTGCTGTAATGCCCAGGGGCGGTTGACGATCAACGGTGTGGCGATCCTGGAGCCCTACGTGCCCCGCGGAACAGCGCCCAGCCTGCTCAAGTTCGACGTCACCGTCCCCAAGGGCAGGGTGTGGGTGATGGGTGACAACCGTGGCGACTCCAGTGATTCCCGCTATCACGACAACGGCACCGGTGCCACGGGATCCGTGCCGATCGCCGATATCACCGGGCGGGCCGATGTCATCGTGTGGCCGCTGGACCGCATAACCTGGCTCAGCAATTACTCCACGACCTTCGCGAAGGTGCCTTCCCCTTGATGAACGCATGACAGACCACACTCACGATCGAGCCGACTCGGAGCCGGATCCGGTGCCGTCGAACGACTCAGCGCCGGCCCCAGGGCAGATCCCGGCGCAGCCGGTCGCGCAGCCCACCCGACGTTCTCGGGGTGCTTTCATCCGTGAGCTGGCGATCGTCGTGGTGGTCGCTCTCGGTCTGTCGTTTTTGGTGAAGACGTTCGTGATCCAGCCGTTTTCGATCCCGTCGGCGTCAATGGAGAACACTCTCATCACCGGCGACCGGATCCTCGTCAGCAAGTTCACCCCCCAGCACTCAGACCTGCACCGCGGTGACGTCATCGTGTTCTCCAGGCCGCCGACATGGGGGGAGACGACGTCCAATCCGAACTTGTTCAAGCGCGTCGTGAAAGACGCACTGATCGGGGTGGGTGTACTCCCTGGCGGTCCGGATCACCTGGTCAAGCGGCTGATCGGACTCCCTGGGGATCACGTCGTGTGCTGCAACGCTGCGCACCAGATCACCATCAACGGCAAGGCGATCACCGAGACCTACCTGCCGCCGGGGACGAAATCTGATTCCGGTGCAGCAGCAGGGGTACCACCGAAATTCAATATCGTCGTGCCGGCCGGGAAGGTGTGGGTGCTCGGCGACAACCGGGGGTTCTCCGCCGATTCCAGGTACCACGATCAGGGCACCGGCGGTATCGACGGCACCGTGCCGATCGCCGACGTCACCGGTCAGGTCGTTGCCATTGCCTGGCCGATCAACCGCATCGGAGCCCTACCCAACGCCAACTCGGTGTTCTCCGACATCCCCAAACCCAAGCCGTGACACCCGCCCGCCCGACGCTGCGCATGGAGCGTGCCCTGCAACGGGATGGTCATCGGGTGCTGTGTGGGATGGACGAGGTGGGTCGGGGCGCACTCGCCGGTCCGGTTTCCGTCGGAGCGGTCGTGATCGACGAACGCACTCCCACGGCTCCGGTCGGCGTGCGCGACTCCAAACTGCTCACGCCCGCTGCGCGGGTACGCATGGTGCCGCGGTTGCAACGGTGGGCGTTGGCCTACGCAGTCGGGCATGCGAGTGCCGCAGAAATCGATCAGGTCGGCATCATGGCAGCGTTGCGGTTGGCCGGGCAGCGGGCGCTCGCGGCGTTGGATGTCCTGCCGGACCTGGTGATCCTTGATGGCAATTGCGACTGGCTGAGTGATCCGGGTGCACAGGGTCTTTTCGAGCTGACCTGCGATCGTCCGTCGGTGCCGCCCGTGGTCACGATGATCAAAGCGGACATGAAGTGTTCCTCGGTCGCGGCTGCAAGTGTGCTGGCCAAGGTCGAGCGCGACGCACTGTTGACCCTGCTCCATCAGGATTTCCCGCAGTTCAACTGGGCCGGGAACAAGGGATATTCGGCGCCCGACCATCTGGCCGCGATCAACGTGCACGGTCCGTGCGAGATGCACCGTCGATCCTGGCGGCCGTTCGCAGCGGCAGTTCCCGATAGCGTCGAGGTAACGTCCGACCGCGAAGCACAGATTGTGAAGGAGTGGGCGTGAGCGCCGAAGACCTGGAAAAATATGAGACCGAGCAGGAACTCGCGTTGTACCGGGAATACCGCGACGTGGTGGGACTTTTCACCCACGTCGTGGAGACCGAGCGTCGCTTCTACCTGTGTAACGAGGTCGACGTACTGGTGCGGGGTGAGGGCGCCGAGGTGTTCTTCGACGTGCGGATGAACGACGCCTGGGTCTGGGACATCTACCGCCCCGCCCGTTTCGTCAAGAAAGTCCGCGTCATCACCTTCAAAGACGTGAATGTGGAAGAGCTGCCGGACCGCGAGATGGAACTACCCGACTGAGCGGAGCGAGGGTCGGGTAGGTCCGTCTTGCCGGAACGTGATGATCGAGATGGAACTACCCGACTGAGCGGAGCGAGGGTCGGGTACTTCCATCTCGCTCTTCCACATCCCCTGACCCGTGCGTGCATTTTCCACACCCGATCTCCCGGTGACTTCTTCGTGCCTGCACCTGCCACCAAAGTCGCTGGTGGAGGTGGTGGCGATGAATGCGTCTGTATCCAACGGACGGGTCGATCCACGGCATGTGCTGGGTCGAGCGGGCGAGGACTATGCCGTGGAGTATCTGCGGCTGCAAGGCCTGGTGGTCATCGAGCGCAACTGGCGGTGTCGCGCCGGTGAGCTCGACGTGGTGGCGCTGGACGAGGTGGCCGACACCCTCGTGATCGTCGAGGTCAAGACCAGGCGTAGTACGACGTACGGCCGCCCGGTGGAGGCGGTGACGCGCCTCAAGGGAGCCAGGCTCCGGCAGTTGGCTCATGCCTGGTTGCGCGAGCATCCCGTTGCGGTGACGAGCGTGCGTATCGACGTCGTGGGGATTCTGGTGCGGCCGCGCACTGCGCCGATCATCGAACACATCAGGGACGTCTGGTGAGCCTTGGATGTACCCGCAGCGTTGCGCTGCGCGGGATCGAGGGCACCATCGTCTACGTCGAGGCCAACTCGGCTCAGGGCCTGCCGGCCTTCACTGTCACCGGGATGCCGGACGCGGCCTGCCGGCAGTCGCCGGAGCGTATTCGAGCGGCCTGCGGTAACAGCAACCTCGAGCTTCCCAAGGGTCGCATCATCGTGAATCTGTCCCCGGCGGCGTTGCCCAAGCAAGGGTCGGGATTTGATCTCGCAATTGCGATAGCGGCGCTTGCAGCCGCGGAGGTTGTCGATACAGAGGTCGTTCGTGATGTGGTGCATCTGGGCGAACTGGCGCTGGACGGAACGGTGCGCTCGGTCCCGGGGGTCCTTTCTGCAGTGCTCGCTGCTGCCAAGGGCGGTGCGACACAGGTAGTCGTTCCTGCGGCCAACGCTGCGGAGGCCTCGCTGGTGCCTGGCATATTGGTAACACCCATCCGCACGCTGTCTCAGCTGGTCGCTCGGTACGAGATGGTCAGGAAGCGCGAGCCGCTGCCCGACCTCTCGTTCGACCGTCCGGTGCCACAGACCCTGCCGCTGGTGCCGGACCTGGCAGATGTGTCCGGCCAGGAAGAGGCGCGGCATGCGGTCGAGGTAGCTGCGGCAGGTGGTCATCACATGGCGATGATCGGCCCGCCGGGTGCCGGCAAGACCATGATTGCCGAGCGTCTACCGGGTGTTCTTCCGGTCCTCGACCGCCACCAGGCGATCGAGGTCACCGCGATCCATTCGGTGCTCGGCGCTTTGGACGACCGGGTTCTGCTGGACCGCCCTCCGTTCGTCGCGCCGCATCACGGGGCCTCGATGGCCGCTGTGATCGGAGGGGGCAGCGGGCCGATTCGCCCCGGTGCGGTGAGCCGCGCCCACCGTGGGGTGCTGTTCTTGGACGAGTCGCCGGAATTTCGGCGGGACGTCCTGGATGCGTTGCGGCAGCCGTTGGAGTCCGGTCGAGTCACCATCGCGCGGGCAGACCGGGTGGCGACATACCCGGCGCGTTTCCAGCTGGTCCTGGCAGCCAACCCGTGTCCGTGCGGTAAGAACTTCGGAAAGGGATCCGCGTGTAGTTGCTCGGTCATGATGCGCCGCGGCTACCTGAACAAACTGTCCGGGCCGCTGATGGACCGCGTCGATGTGCATCTGCGGATCGCGCCCGTGACTCGAGCAAGCCTGGCCGGCCCCGGGGGTGAGTCCAGCGAAGCGGTCGCCGGTCGCATTGTTGCGGCCCGTGACCTGCAGAAGCGCCGTTGGGAAGGCACTGGGTGGACCTTGAACTCGCACGCTCCCGGGCCCGCGTTACGCAGCCGTTGGCGGCTGCCGCAGTCCAGCACGGCAGCCCTCGACGGTGCGTTGGAAACCGGCGCTATTACGATGCGCGGTTACGACCGTTGCCTACGAGTGGCGTGGACGTTGGCCGATCTGGAAGGCCTGAAAACTCCTGGGCCCGACCATCTCTACCGCGCCTTGGCCCTACGTACCAATGCGGTGGCGTCGTGAGCGTGCTGCAGGACGATCGGGCCTGCCGGATCGCCCTGTGCAAGGTCGGCGAACCCATGGACCCGACGATCGGTTCCCTGGTGGCCGAGCGGGGCCCGGTACGCGCATGGCACCAGATCGCTCGCAATCCCGCGAGCACCTACCAGCGGTTCGCAGCGCGGGTCGCCGACCTGGACGTCGACCGCGTTCGGCATGCAGCGGATGCGCTGCATATCCGGATTGTGATCCCGAGTGACCCGGAATGGCCGACCGGCTTGAACGATCTGGAGTTGCCGCCGCTGTGCCTCTGGGTTCGCGGTCCGGCGCAGCTGGCGCCCTCCTGCGTTCGTAGTGCATCCATCGTCGGAGCGAGGTTGGCCACGGCGTACGGCGAGACCGTGGCGACCGGTCTGGCCCACGACCTGGGAGCCCGTGGATTCTCGATCGTGTCCGGTGGCGCATTCGGGATCGACGCAGCCGCGCACCGCGGTGCTCTTCGGGCCGGAGCCGTGACGATAGCGGCGATGGCGGGTGGTGTGGACCGTCTCTATCCGGCCGGAAACTCCGCCCTGTTGGAGGAGATCCTGCTCACGGGGGCGGTCATCTCCGAATGCGCACCGGGCAGCTCGCCTCAACGGCACCGGTTTCTGGCCCGCAACCGACTGATCGCGGCTTTGACACCGGGCACCATCGTGGTCGAGGCGGGGATCAGGTCCGGTTCATTGAATACCGCTCGCAACGCGGAGCGGCTGCACCGCGTCGTGGCAGCGGTGCCGGGACCGGTGACCTCCACGAGCAGCGTGGGCACCAACGAACTGATCCGTCAGGGTATTGCCTGCCTGGTCACCGATGTCGGCGAGTGCGTCGAGATCCTCGGGGACTACGGGGCCGATCTCGGGCCCTGCAGGGTCGGCGAAAAGACTGCCGTCGACGGGTTGCCCGAGGTGCCACGACGCGTCTTGGATGCTCTTGCTCCGCGCCGCTCGTGCAGCGTCGATCAGCTCACCAGGTCCGCTGGGCTGTCGGTGGGGGAGGTGCTGGGCGGCCTGGGCGCCCTGGAGCTGAACGGGCTCGCCGTGCGATCGCCGGAAGGCTGGCGCCGGGCGGGATAGCGTGAGTGGATGCAGGTACCGGATGATGCTGACGCAGCAGGCGGTCGCCTGCCGCAGTCACGGGTCTGCGGTCCTGTGGGGCTGGTGCAGCAGTTGCCGGCCTTCGAGCGGCATCTGCGGTTCGAGAAGGGCCGATCAGCGCACACGGTGCGCGCCTACCTTTCGGATCTGAATGCGCTTGCGGACTTCCTGGCCGTGGGCGGTACTGACGCTGTGCAGGATGTAGAGCTTGCTGACCTGCGGTCCTGGCTAGCGGCGCAGGACCGGTCCGGCGCAGCCCGTAGCAGCATCGCGCGACGAGCCGCCTCGGCCCGTGGTTTCTTCGGGTGGGCCCACCGGACGGGACGGGTGCCCACTGATCCAGCGCTGCGGCTGGCGTCCCCGGGCCGCCGGCAGCACCTGCCCGCTGTCTTGCGTCACGATGAGGCGGAGAACCTGATGAATCTCGCCGCAACCACGGCAGAGGACAGCGACCCCGTTCATGTTCGCGACCACGCAATGCTGGAGTTGCTCTACGCGAGCGGAATCCGGGTGGGCGAGCTCGTGGGTCTCGATGTCGACGACGTCGATCTGACTCAGTTGCTGGTGACAGTGATCGGTAAGGGAGACAAGGAGCGCACTGTCCCGTTCGGCGTCCCCGCCGCCCACGCCCTGCAACGGTGGCTGTCGATCCGACCCGATCTGGTCACTTCCTCCTCCGGGCCGGCGATGTTCCTGGGTCGCCGCGGTGGTCGCGTGGATCCGCGTACGGTACGAACCAGCCTGACCGCGTTGTTGCAACATGCGCCGGGCACCACAACGATCGGTCCGCACGGGTTGCGGCACAGCGCGGCCACGCACCTGCTCGACGGTGGCGCCGACCTTCGAATGGTCCAGGAACTACTGGGGCATGCCAGTCTGGCGACAACGCAGGTTTACACCCACGTATCGGTGGAACGGCTCCGCGCGTCATTCGTCCAGGCGCATCCGCGGGCATGACGTTCTTCAGTCGGTCAGCGGCAGCAGAACAGGTGCCCGGAGCACAAGCAGGGTCAGCGGGTCGCGGTAGCTGTCTGGCGCGATGATCAGTCCCCAGTGCAGGCAGATCCTCGGAGCGCAGTGACTCTGCGCCGTCGCCAGGATGCCGATCTGTTCACCGCGGTGCACCGCGGTACCGACCGGCAGGGCATCCACGACAGGTTCGTAAGTGGTCTTCCACCCATTGGGGTGCTGAACACTCACTATGCCTCGACCGGCGAGTACCCCTCGATAACTGATCACCCCGTCGCCGGCGGCCAGGACCGCCTGAGCCGCGCGGCCGAGGAGGTCGGCCCCCCGGTGACCTGCAGCCCAGGGTTGCGGTGGCGCCTCGTATCCGCGGACCACGGTCGGTAGCGGTTGCAAAGGCCATCGGTAGTCGGATGTCGGAGCAGCCACGGGGGAGGCAGCCGACAGACCGAAGACAACCAGCAGCAGGGTGGACAAGAGCATTGCCCCAGCCTGGGCTGTCTTTACCGGGCATGCACGCACAGCTCGCAGGTTGTGGACGGCGCCGGGGGATGTGGAAAAGACAGTCCGCTGTGTATGGATAGGGTGCCAATGGCGCAGGCGGGTCCTCAAACCGGGCTCGGAGCAGGTGCCCACGAGCGAGGTTGAGACATGACAACGAAACGTTGGCCGCTGATGATCGCGACAAGCGCCCTGCTTGCCGTCGGTATATCGGGATGCGGTGGCACTTCCGACATCAGCGGGACTGATCTGGCTGCCAAGGTCTCCACCGCATTGACCAAGCAGGTCGGCCACAAACCCGACAAGATCACGTGCCCGAAATTGAAATCCAAAGTGGGGGCAACTGCCGATTGCACACTGACCGATGGCGGGGTTCGTCTCAAGACGGTCGTGACGGTGACCAGTGTCAAGGGCACTGATGTGCAGTTCGGCATCCAGGTCGCGAAGAAACCGGAGTAGCCGAAATGGGGATGTGCGTGGCAGATATGGCAGGCGCGTGGTCAATCGGTCAGGAGCGCGAGCCTGCGGACCCCTTCGGCCAGTACGTCGTCCTTCTTGCAGAACGCCAGCCGCACCAGGGACGGTGAGATGTCCGGATGGTCGTGGAATGCCGACACCGGGACGGCCGCTACGCCGATTCGCTCAGGCATCGCGCGGCAGAGGGCGAGCGCGTCGGTATCGAACCGAGCCATGTCGGCAATGACGAAGTAGCCCCCGGCAGGCACACTGACCGGCACATCCATGGCCTCCAGGCCCTTGACGAGCAGGTCCCGCCGGTGGCGCATGGAGGCCGTGAGGTCTGCGAAGTAGCTGTCCGGAAGCTCCAGGCCGACCGCGATCGCTGGTTGGAAGGGGCCGCTGGCGACGAAGGTCAGGAACTGCTTCACCGTGCGGACCGCGCTGATCAGCTCAGCCGGTCCGTGAATCCAGCCGACCTTCCACCCGGTCGTGGCGAAGGTCTTGCCGCCCGAGCTGATCGTGAGGGTGCGCTGTGCCATGCCCGGCAGCGTGGCCATTGGAATGTGCGTGCCGTCGTACACCACGTGTTCGTAGACCTCATCGGTGAGCACGACCGCGTCGAACTCGCGGGCCAATCCGGCGATCAACTCCAGTTCATAGCGGGAGAAGACCTTGCCCGTGGGGTTGTGCGGTGTGTTCAGCAGCACCAATCGGGTGCGTGAGCTGAACGCTGACCGCAGCCCGACAGGATCGATCCCGAAGTGCGGAAATGTGAGAGGCGCAGTACGACGGACGGCGCCGGCCAGGGCGATCGAGGCCGCGTAGGAGTCGTAGTAGGGCTCGAACGTCACTACTTCATCGCCGGGTTCGCACAACGCGAGGATGGCCGCAGCGATCGCCTCGGTTGCCCCTACGGTGACGAGTACTTCATCGGCAGGGTCGACGGCCAATCCGTAGAAGCGGTCCTGGTGAGCGGCGATGGCCTGCCGCAGCACGGGCATGCCGCTACCCGGTGGGTACTGGTTCAGTCCACTGGCAATGGCGTTGACTGCAGCTGCCAGCACGGCCGGCGGACCGTCGGTGTCGGGGAAACCCTGTCCGAGATTGACTGCTGCTGCCGCCGCTGCGCGTTGCGTCATCTCCGCGAAGACCGATTCGCCGAAGCCGTGCATACGTTCCACGAGATGGTCGCCCATGGCCGCCAGCGTATGCGGTGCGATTGGCGGCGCATGGTGCGGAGTCATACACTTTGTGCACGGTCTTGGCAATGCCACCTCGCGTGGTGTGGCGAAGGCCGAATTCGCGTGTCCATGTCCGGTAGTGCATCCTCGCTCGCGATGGCTGCCCGCCGGGGCTCACCTTTCAGTCCGACTGCTCTCGTGGTCGGTCCGGGTGGTCTGGACACCAGGTCCGTCAGCGCACCCGTGCCGGCGGAGAAAAACTGGAAACCTTGACGAAAGGACTTCGGCATGGCCGTTGTCACAATGCGCCAGCTGCTCGACAGCGGCGTCCACTTCGGGCACCAGACCCGTCGCTGGAACCCCAAGATGAAGCGCTTCATCATGACCGAGCGCAATGGCATCTACATCATCGATCTGCAGCAGTCGCTGACCTACCTCAACGAGGCCTACGAGTTCGTCTCGCAGACTGTCGGGCACGGTGGCACGATCCTGTTCGTCGGTACCAAGAAGCAGGCGCAGGAGTCAGTCGCCGAGCAGGCGACTCGCGTCGGCATGCCGTACGTGAACCACCGCTGGCTCGGTGGGATGTTGACCAACTTCGGCACCGTCAGCAAGCGCCTCGCGCGCTTGAAGGAGCTCGAAGAGGTCGACTACGACGACGTCGCAGGCTCTGGCCGCACCAAGAAGGAACTTCTCGTGATGAAGCGCGAGATGATCAAGTTGGAGCGCACCCTCGGTGGTATCCGGGACATGACGAAGGTTCCGTCGGCCGTGTGGATCGTCGACACCAAGAAAGAGCACCTGGCGGTGACCGAGGCGCGCAAGTTGAACATCCCGGTCATTGCGATCCTCGACACGAACTGCGACCCGGACGAGGTTGACTACAAGATCCCCGGCAACGACGACGCCATTCGGTCGGTCGCATTGTTGACCCGAGTGGTCGCGGACGCTGTTGCAGCCGGTCTCATCTCCCGTTCGCAGGGCCGTTCCGGCACCGGCGAGCAGGCGGAGCCGATGGCGGAGTGGGAAGCCGAACTGCTCGGAACGCAGGCTGCTGAAGCACCGGCCGCTGCCGCTGAGGCACCTGCTGCTGAGGCTCCTGCCGTCGAAGCACCTGCTGCTGTCGACGCGCCGGCCGCTGCCGCTGAGGCACCTGCGGTCGAGGTTGTTACGACCGACGACACCGCGGGCGCCTGAGCTCTGTCGTCGTCGTCCTAAGTTTTACGTCATTTCGCGAAGGAACGAGGCACATCTATGGCCAATTACACCGCTGCTGACATCAAGGCGCTGCGCGAATCCACCGGTGCCGGCATGTTGGACGTCAAGAAAGCGCTCGAGGAGGCCGATGGCGATCGTGCCAAGGCCACCGAGATCCTGCGGATCAAGGGACAGAAGGGTGTTGCCAAGCGCGATAGCCGCACGACGGAGAACGGTTTGATCATCGCTTCTGCTGGAGACGGCATGGGCACCATGGTCGAACTGCTCTGCGAGACCGACTTCGTGGCCAAGGGTGCGAAGTTCGGTCAGCTGGCAGCGCAGGTGCTGCAGGTGGCCGTCTCATCGGCCGCCGCTGATGCCGACAGCTTGCTCGCGGCATCAGGCGATGACGGCAAGTCCATCAAGGACCTGCTCGACGACGCGAACGCGACCATCGGCGAAAAGATCGAGATCAAGCGGGTCGCCAGGGTCGAAGCTCCGGTCGTCGCGTCCTACCTGCACAAGACGAGCCCGGACCTGCCGGCGCAGATCGGTGTGCTCGTGGGCACGAGCGGGCAGGACCAGACCGCGCGGGATATCGCGATGCACGTTGCCGCGTTCAGTCCTAACTTCCTGACCCGCGCGGAGGTCGACGAGGAGACTGTCGCCAATGAGCGTCGTGTCGCCGAAGCAACGGCCCGTGAAGAAGGCAAGCCCGAGCAGGCCCTCGAGCGCATCATCGAAGGCCGCGTCAACGGTTTCTTCAAAGAGAACGTGCTGCATGAACAGGCGTTCGCCAAGGAGCCGAAGAAGACGGTCGGCAAGGTCGCGCAGGAGGCCGGAGTCGAGATTGTCGGCTTCGCGCGCTTCAAGGTCGGGGTCTAGCACCCGATGCGTCAGACGCCACCGGCGGTACAGGATTTCCTGTACCGCCGGTGGCGTCTCGTTTTCCGGTACGCGGGAACGCAAAGATCTGTGGAAGTATCTACCGACCCCAGCATTGCCAACCCTCCGGGAGCAGCCACGTGAGCACGCAGACCTCGACCGACCGCCCCGGCCGGGTGTTGTTGAAGCTATCCGGTGAGGTATTCGGCGGGGGAGCAGTCGGGTTGGATCCCGACGTGGTGAAAGACATCGCCGAGCAGATCGCGCGGGCCGCACGATCCGGTGTGCAGATCGCCGTGGTGATCGGCGGCGGCAACTTCTTCCGGGGTGCTCAGCTGCAGCAGAAGGGCATGGACCGGGTGCGGGCCGACTACATGGGCATGCTCGGGATCGTGATGAACTGCCTGGCACTGCAGGACTTCCTGGAGAAGGAAGATATCGATACCCGCGTGCAGACAGCGATCACCATGGGCCAGGTCGCGGAGCCCTATATCCCCCAGCGAGCGATCCGACACATGGAGAAGGGCCGGGTAGTGATCTTCGGCGCCGGGATGGGGATGCCCTTCTTCTCCACCGACACGGTTGCCGTGCAGCGTGCGCTGGAGAGTCGGTGCGACGTGGTTCTGGTGGCCAAGAGCGGCGTGGACGGCGTCTACACCGCGGACCCCAAGAAGGACCCGACGGCCACCCGGCTCACGCAGCTGACCTATCAGGAAGCCGTCGAACGGGACCTCCGCGTGATGGATCAGACGGCCTTCGCGCTGTGCGCGGAGAACAAGCTGCCGATGGTCATCTTCGGGATGGAGGGTGCGGGAAATATCACTCGCGCGCTGCAGGGTGAGAAGATCGGCACATTGGTTTCGCCTGCCTGATCGGGCATCTGCATCGTCAATGACACCCATTCCGCACGGTATGAAGGAGTTTTCCACCATGGACGGCAACATCGACGAAAGTCTCTTCGAGGCTGAGGAGAAGATGGACAAGGCTGTCGAGGTCGCCAAGGAGGACTTCTCGGGCATTCGCACGGGTCGGGCGAACGCGGGCATGTTCAACAAGTTGTTGGTGGACTACTACGGTGCACCGACCCCGTTGCAGCAGCTGGCCTCCTTCCAGACTCCGGAAGCTCGCACGGTGCTGATCCAGCCTTTCGACAAGAGTTCGATGTCGGCGATCGAGAAGGCGCTGCGCGAATCCGACCTCGGCGTCAACCCGGGCAATGACGGGAATCTGATCCGTATCCAGCTACCCCAGCTGACCGAGGAACGCCGCCGTGACTACATCAAACTGGCCCGACAGAAGGGCGAGGACGCCAAGATCGCCATCCGCAACATCCGGCGCCGCGCGAAGGAAGAGATCGACAAGCACGTCAAAGACGGTGACGTCGGCGAGGACGAGGGAGCACGCGCCGAGAAGGAGCTTGAGGCCACCACCAAGAAGTACGTCGACACGGTGGACGAGATGATGAAAAGTAAGGAGACGGAGCTGCTCACTGTCTGAGCCCGCTCCTTTGCCGTACTGATGTCGGATCAACCCCAAAGTCGCAAAGCCGCCCGTACGACCCGTATCGACGAGTCCGCGCCCCGCGAAAACCCGACCCCCCGCGCCGGACGCAATCTGTACGCCGCGATCGGGGTGGGTGCCCTGTTGGGGGCTCTGGTCATCGCGTCGTTGTTCGTGCGCGTCGAATTCTTCGTGGCCCTGGCGACTCTCGCGGGAGTGGTCGGAGTGTGGGAGCTGCTCCGCGCGATGCAACACGGCAACGTGCATCCGCCGGCTGCGCCTACGTTGGCTGCGGCAGCCGTGGTGCCGGTCATCGCCTACCAGTGGGGCCCGGTCGCATTGGCCAGTTCAGTGGTGCTGGCCATGGTGTCGGTAGTCGTCTGGCGCTCGTTCGGGCCGCATCAGGGAGCCGCCGGGGATGCTGCTGGTGGCGCTTTCGTCATTCTCTACGTGCCGGCTCTGGTCTCCTTTGCGATGCTACTGGTTGCTCAGCACGACGGGGCCTGGCGGATCGTCACCTTCGTCCTGGTGACCGTCGCCAGCGATATCGGCGGTTACGCGGTCGGGGTCGTATTCGGTAAGCACCCGATGGCGCCCAGCGTGTCGCCGAAGAAGTCCTGGGAGGGGTTTGCCGGTTCGGCGGTGTCATGTGTCGTCGTGGGTTCTCTCGCCGTATCGCTGCTGCTGGACGGTCGCTGGTGGATCGGGGCGATCATCGGTGCGCTGACCGTGGTCACGGCCACGGTGGGTGACCTCTGCGAATCGATGATCAAGCGCGACCTGGGTGTCAAGGACATGAGCAACCTGATCCCCGGTCACGGGGGCCTGATGGACCGGCTCGATTCGCTCTTGGTGACGGCTCCCGTCGTGTGGGCGATCCTGACTCCGTTCGTCGCCTGAGTCAGAGGTTCGCGGCGTCCGTTCGCTGACGCTTTCGCGCAGCCGCCGCCCACCTGGGACGATGGCCAGATGCCGACTGTCGATCTACCGACTCCCGCCCCGCGACCAGAGCCGGGGAAGCTGACTTTCGCCGCGCCTCGACGCGCGAAGCCGCCGACCCACCTGGCTGATCTGGACCTCGCCGGTCGCAAGGCTGCTGCAGAAGCCCTGGGTCACAAGGGGTTTCGGGCGACCCAGCTCTCGACGCACTACTTCGAACATTTCGTCGATGATCCGGACCTCATGACGGACCTGCCGAAGGCCGGTCGTGCGGAGTTGGTGCGGCAACTGCTGCCGCCGCTCTTGACCCCGGTGCGTACCTTGGAGGCTGACGACGGGCAGACCCTGAAGAGTGTGTGGCGGCTATTTGACGGTGCGATGGTCGAGTCGGTCCTGATGCGCTATCCGAGTCGGGTGACGATGTGCATCTCCAGCCAGGCCGGCTGCGGAATGAACTGTCCGTTCTGTGCGACCGGGCAGGAGGGATTGACGCGCAACCTTTCGACTGCCGAAATTGTGGAACAGGTCGTGGCGGGCGCTCGGATGCTGCGCGAGGGTCAGTTGCCCGGCGGCGCAGACGAGGATCGTGAGTCACCACTGCGGGTCTCGAATGTGGTGTTCATGGGAATGGGGGAGGCGCTGGCCAACTACCGTCGCGCGATCGACGCGATCAGGCGGCTGGTGTCACCGGCACCCGAGGGCCTCGGCATGAGCGCGCGCGGCATCACAATGTCGACGGTCGGCCTGGTTCCGGCCATCGACAAGTTGGCGGCGGAGGGCATCCCGGTCACTCTTGCGTTGTCCCTGCATGCGCCGGACGACGAGCTGCGCAACGAACTGGTGCCCATCAACAGCCGGTGGTCGGTCGACGAGGCCCTCGATGCCGCCTACCGGTACTACGAGGTCACCGGGCGACGTGTTTCGATCGAGTACGCCCTGATCCGCGATATCAACGACCATGCCTGGCGCGCGGATCTATTGGGCCAGAAGCTCAACGCCCGCGGTTCCGGGTGGGTGCATGTCAACCCGATCCCGTTGAATCCGACACCGGGGTCGAAGTGGACCGCGTCACGGCGGGGAGTCGAGCAGCAGTTCGTCGAGCGGCTGCGCGCGCGCGGGATTCCGACCACCGTGCGCGATACCCGCGGTTCGGACATCGACGGCGCCTGCGGGCAACTCGCGGCCTCGACCGCGTAGCGTCCTGGTGGGATGATGCTGAAGTGATCACCTGACGCTGACCAGGTTCGCGGCCTGCTCAGTCGTCTCGACGAGATGGATGACCGCTGCCATCGGCCGATCCCTGCTGAGAGTGGTGAGCAGGTCCCATACCGGCACATTCTCAGTCCACTGCCGGTGGCCGACCAGGATCAGTGGAGCCAGCGGGGTGTCCGGCGACGCGTAGTACATCCGGGTGGCCGTCTGGAAGATCTCCTGCACGGTGCCGGCCGCGCCTGGCAGCACGATGATGCCGGCGTTGCAGTGGGTCAGCAGGAGGTCCTCGCGGAGCGCATTGCTGAAGAATTTCGCCGCTCCGCCGCAGAAGACATGCGGCGGCTCGTGCCCGTAGAACCAGGTGGGCACCCCGATCGACCGGGCGAGGCCGGCCGTGTCGGTGCAGCGTTCGCGCACCATCAAGGCTGACTGTGCCCACGCGGTGACGTCATCCCGGTAGGACGGCGTGACAGCGAGTTCGACGAGCGCCGTGGTGAGAGCTTCCTCATCGGTGGCGCTCGCACCGAGCCCGGCAGCCTCCATCGCACCGGGCCCACCGCCGGTCAGCACGACGACTCCCGTCCGGGCCAGGCGCTGGGCCAGCCGTGCTGCGTCGGCGTATCCGTTGCTGGACCGCAGCTCGTCATGGCCGCCCATCACCCCGACGACGCGCGCGCCGTTCAGTTGCTCATCCAGGGCATCGGCGATCGCGTCGTCGTGAATCGCCCGGACCATGGTTGTGTAGGCATCGTGGGTCAGATCCGGATCCAGGAGCCAGTCGTAGGCCTGCTTGTCCGGCGTTGCGGCATACCCGCCTGTTGTGATGCCGGCGTAGAGCTCCCGCGGGTCGTAGAGCATCGAGCGGTAGGGATCGACGGGCAGGGCCGGGTCCGTTGGGAAAACCAGTGCCCCCGCAGAGCGCAGGTGGCGCAGCAGCTTTGCAGGTACAACGCCACCGAGGACCACCGTGCCGTTCAGATCCGGGATCTGCAGTAGATCTGGCATCACGTCGCGTAGGTCAACATCCTGCAGTCGCAGCCCCCGTAGCGGTTTTCCGGCCGCCAGGTAGTGACGCAGGGCCTCCGGCGTAGTGATTTCGTTGCTGGCCACGACGTCATCCTGCCCCGAAGGTCACGGTTGGGTCACAACGGGTCGCTGCAGACAACCATGAGCCGCAGAGCTGCGTCTGACCTGATGCCGGTGTAAGCGCGGGCAAGCAAGTGTTCGGCAGATAGCCGCGACCGCAGGGGGGTCGCGGCTATCTGCCCGAGCACGCACCGCACTGGTGTCGGCGAACGGTTCCAGTGCGAAATTTGAATCCCTATGAGAATCCGTTGACCAGGGTGTGCGGCGGTGCTAATTTGCACAGTGGATCAGGGGAAAGTTCCACGGAAGCAGGCAACAGCTCATGCGCATTTCCACCATCCGACGTTCGCGTCGCAACGTTCTCGCCCTCGCGACTGCAACGGCGCTCAGCGTGGGTATCGCGGTACCGTCGCTGGCCGCGACCACGACGCCCAGCCACACCACCGGGCATTCTGGGCGTTCGTGGGCTTCCTTCCAACTGCCGGTCGTGCCCGGGTCGGACTATCTGGCCCTCGGTGACTCGGTGGCATTCGGCTACCGCGAGCCCACGACGTTTCCGCCGCCGAACTACCCGAACCCGAAGAGCTTTGTCGGTTACCCGGAGGAGATCGGTTCCGCTCTCGGCCTGCGGGTTACGAACGCTTCGTGCCCTGGCGAGACGTCCGGTAGCTTCGTCAGCACGGCCAACCCGAGCTACGCCTGTGAGACGGCTGCGGGCTACCGCACCAACTTCCCGCTGCATGCGACGTACCGCAACTCCAAAGAGAGCCAGCTGACTTTCGCGGTGAACTTTCTGAAGAAACACCGCAATACCCGGCTGGTCACCCTGGGTATCGGGGCCAACGACGGGTTCCTCTGCCAGGCGAAGAATGGCGGCACATGCTCCGGTCCGGCGTTGACCGCGACCCTCGGTGGGATCGGCAAGAATGTCAGCACCATTTTGTTCGCGCTGCGTTATCAGGCGCATTACTTCGGCCAGATCGTGATTGTCGACTACTACTCGACGGACTACCGGTCAGCGGCCGCCAATGCAAGCAGTCAGGGCCTGAATCAGGTGATGGCGGCGGCTGCCAAGCCATTCGTCGTCAAGGTCGCCGACGAATTCGGCGCATTCCAGAACGCGGCGCTGCACTCCGGTGGCGACAGCTGCGCTGCTGGCCTGCTGACCCAGTTGTTCCCGCACCAGGCCGGGACAGCTGCGGGAGCCCAGAACGGCTGCGGTGTGCATCCCAGTGTCGCCGGCCAGGATGTGCTTGCGCACACCATCGAGGCAACGGTCAAGAAGACCTACTTCTGAGGCCGACGCCGGGCAATCGCGCGGACCCGGGTGCACAATGACCGGCATGAACAACGGCGAGTACGACACCGCGTACCAGCGCAGCATGAACGACCCGCAGGGCTTCTGGGCCGAGGCTGCGCAGGCCATCAGTTGGATCAACCGACCGGCCACGATCCTGGATGATACGAACCCGCCGTTCTACCGGTGGTTCCCGGACGGCCGGATGAACACCTGTTACAACGCGCTTGACCGACACGTGATCGCCGGGCGAGCCGACCAGCCTGCGGTGATCTGGGACAGCCCGGTGACCGGGGAGTCCCGCACCTACACCTACGCGCAACTGCTGGATCTGGTCGGCCGAGCGGCCGGGATGCTTACCGCGCTGGGCGTGGGCAAGGGCGACCGGGTGGTGATCTACCTGCCAATGATTCCGGAGGCGATCATCAGCATGCTGGCCTGCGCCAGGATCGGTGCAGTGCACTCCGTCGTGTTCGGTGGTTTCGCGGCAGCCGAGCTGGCCGCCCGTATCGATGACGCACGACCCAAGGTGCTGATCACTGCCTCTTGTGGTGTGGAGCGGACCCGGGTCGTGGAGTACAAGCCACTGGTCGATGCAGCGGTAGAACGGGCTACCTACCCGCCGGAGAACGTCGTCGTCCTGCAACGCCCGCAGGCGCAGGCCTCGATGGGCGAGCGCGACATCGATTGGCGCACGGCAATGCGACCGGACGGTATCGGGGCCGCTGGATGCGTCCCGTTGTCAGGTGGCGATCCGCTCTACATCCTCTACACCTCGGGCACCACCGGTTCACCCAAGGGCATCGTGCGTGACAACGGCGGGCACGCGGTGGCCCTGCAGTGGTCGATGACCCACATCTTCGGAATGCAGCCCGGCGACGTCTGGTTCACCGCGTCCGACGTCGGATGGGTGGTCGGGCACTCCTACATCGTCTACGCGCCGCTCATCGCGGGGTGCACGACGGTGCTGTTCGAGGGCAAGCCGGTGGGTACGCCGGACGCTTCGACCTTCTGGCGGATCATCGAGCAGTACCGCGTCGCGGGGCTGTTCACCGCGCCGACCGGGATCCGCGCCATCAAGAAGGAGGATCCGGACGGCGAGTTGATGGCGGAGTACGACCTGTCCAGCCTGCGCACCCTTTTCCTGGCCGGCGAGCGCACCGATCCGGACACCTGGAGGTGGGCTACGGACCGCCTGGGGGTGCCGGTCATCGACAACTGGTGGCAGACCGAGACGGGGTGGCCGATCTGCGCCAATCCGGTGGGGATACAGCTGTTCGACATCAAACCGGGTTCGGCGACCTTCCCCAGTCCTGGATACGACGTGAGCGTCCTGGACGCTGAGGGCGCCGAGTGCGCGCCCGGGCAGGAGGGGGCACTGTGTATCAAGCTGCCGATGCCACCGGGCACTCTGCCGACGCTCTGGAATGACGATGATCGTTATGTCTCGTCCTACCTGTCGGCCTTCGAGGGCTACTACAGCAGCGGCGACGGCGGGTACCGCGACGACGACGGTTACGTCTGGGTGATGGGCCGGACCGACGACGTCCTGAATGTGGCCGGTCATCGATTGTCGACCGGTGGTCTGGAGGCGGTCGTGGCTTCGCATCCCGCCGTCGCCGAATGCGCCGTCATCGGGGTCGCCGACGAGCTGAAAGGGCAGGTGCCGCGTGCGCTCGTGGTGCTCAAAGGTTCTGAGATGCCCTCCGACGCGGATGCTCAACGAGTGTGCAGCGAGTTGGCTGCGATGGTGCGCGATCAAATCGGCGGCATCGCGTCACTGCAGCGGGTCGACATCGTGGCGGCCCTACCCAAGACCAGATCGGGCAAGATCCTGCGGCGCACCATGCGTCAGGTCGCCGACGGCGAACAGCCCCGTGTCCCCGGCACCATCGAGGACATCGGTGTGCTGGAGGCACTGGGCGAGGTCCTGAGGGCCCGCCCTTAGTCGGCGCGCCTCAGGCGTTCAGTCGTTCGGCTCGGATGGTGAACCCCTGGTCGCGCAGACGTGTGCTCAGCACGTCGCCGAGCGCAGTGGCCGGTGTGAGGACGCCCCCGTTGATGCCTTCCGGGAGGGGGCACTGCTCGCGTTGGGTAGCCAGCGCAAGTGCGGCCTCCGCGAGCATCACGCAGGTCGCGGCGTAACCGGGGTCGCCCTGGGCGGCGACGACACTGCGGTACTGCGAGCCGTCGGTGGTCGTGGTCCGGGCGTCGACTTTGAAGAATCCTTTGGCGCGTGCCTGCGCGCTGGGTCCCTCGCCGGCTTTGGGGAGCACCTTGTTCACCAGGGGTCGTAGCAGCGGGATGCTGAGCGCGCCGAAACCGGCAGCGAGTCCACCGGAGAGCCCGTAGGCCGTCGCCCGCCCGCTCAACCCGTCGCCGGCGCGCTGCACCTCCCGGTAACGAAACGTCGGCCCGTAGTCGTGGCCGCGCAGAGCGTTACTCCGACGCACGATGCGGGTGTTGTAGCTCGCCATCACGAACGGCCCGGTCCAGGACTTCACCTCCGGTGAATAGTGCACCGACATACTGTCGCGCCACTCGCCCTTCGGCTCAGCAGAGCGGTCGGGTGACAACGCGAACTTGTCCAGGGCGATCATGCGCTTGGCCTTGTCGGTGCGGATCTGATCGATTTGTCCTTTCATCGAATCGAGCGTGCCGCCGCTGGCCCCGCCCTTCATCGTGACGAACAACGTGGTGTCGGTCGGTGTGCCGGCCCCGTCAGCAGCTACCTGCTCGGCGAGGTTCAATACCGCCAGATCGGAGGGGACCGAGTCGAAACCGCACGAGTGCACGATGCGGGCGCCGGAGGCCGATGCGGTGTTGTGGAAGAGATCGATGGATTCGCGGACGAACAGCACCTCACCGGTCAGGTCCACGTAGTCGGTGCCCGCTTCAGCGCATGCCTGCACGAGCGGCATGCCGTATTTGGCGTAGGGGCCCACGGTGGTGATCACGACCCGTGCCCGATCAGCGAGGGCCGCCAACGAGGCAGGGTCGCTGGAATCGGCGGCGATCAGTTCCCAGTCCGAGGCTGAGGGGCCAAGAGATGTCCGCACGTCGCGCACCTTGGCTGCGTTGCGGCCGGCCAGCCCGATACGCAGCCCTGCCGGTGCGTGCGCGGCGAGATGCTCGGCGGTGAGCTTGCCGACGAAGCCGGTGGCTCCGAAGAGGACGATGTCGAGGTCGCGCTGATCGCGGGGGGTTGCCATGGTTCGACATTATCGGCCCGGTCGGACAGGGCGGGACGCAACAACAGGACACGGGCGATGATTGCCTTCGAGGTGTCGTCGATGACGATGGTGGGAGTGCGAGAGGGTTCACTCACGGCGGCTCTTCGACGGGAGAATGCAACGTCGGGGACTACACCCGGATCAAACACGCGATGATCGATCCGAACCGCTGATAGGCGCCATGCACGAACCGAGCAGGGAGAAGTGGAAATGACCGAGTTGGTCGAAAAGGTCAAGAAGCAGTTGTTCATCGGTGGGCAGTGGCGCGACGGCGAAGGTGGCAAAACCTTTACTGTCGACAACCCGGCAAGTGGCGAGGTGCTCGCCACCGTGGCCGATGCCTCAGTCGCCGATGGGGGCGCTGCACTCGCAGCAGCCTCTGCTGCACAACGCGATTGGGCCCGCACGCCGCCGCGCGATCGTGGCGAGATCCTGCGCAGCGCATTCGAGTTGATCACTGCACGGGCTGATTACTTCGCCGAGCTGATGACCCTTGAGATGGGCAAGCCGGTGGCTGAGTCGAAGGGCGAGGTCGCCTACGCCGCTGAGTTCTTCCGCTGGTTCTCCGAGGAGGCAGTGCGCATCTCCGGCCGATTCTCCACAGCTCCCAACGGCGCCACCCGGCTGCTGACGATGAAGGGCCCGGTGGGTCCGACGCTGATGATCACGCCGTGGAACTTCCCGCTCGCGATGGGCACCCGCAAGATCGGTCCCGCCATCGCCGCCGGATGCACGATGGTCGTGAAGCCGGCCGCCGAAACCCCGTTGTCGATGCTTGCCTTGGCGCAGTTGATGGAAGAGGTCGGCCTGCCTGCAGGGGTGCTCAATGTCATCGCCACGAGCACGTCAGGTGCGGTGATGGAGCCGCTCATCCGCGATCCGCGGGCCAGGAAGCTGACCTTCACCGGTTCAACGGGAGTGGGTCGGAAGTTGGTTGAGCAGTCCGCCGACCAGCTGTTGCGGCTGTCCATGGAGCTGGGCGGGAACGCGCCGTTCATCGTCTTCGACGACGCGGATATCGACGCGGCCGTCGACGGCGCAATGCAGGCGAAGATGCGCAACATCGGCGAAGCCTGCACGGCGGCAAACCGGTTCCTGGTACACGTCGACGTTGCTGAGGAATTCGCTGCGAAGCTTGCCAACCGGATGGGTTCGATGGTCATCGGTAACGGGTTGGCCGAAGGCGTCACTGTCGGTCCGCTCATCAATGCCAAGGCCGTGCAGAAGGTTGCCTCGCTCGTCGCGGACGCCACCGAGCGTGGGTCCACGCTGGTATGTGGTGGCGCGGCAATCGACGGCGCCGGCTTCTACTACCCGCCCACCGTGCTGACCGACGTGCCCGCTGATGCCGACCTCGTGCGTGAAGAGATCTTCGGGCCGGTCGCGGCCATTCAGACCTTTACCGACGAGCAGGATGCGGTCGAGCGGGCCAACTCCACCGAGTACGGTCTCGCGGCGTACTTCTTCACCCGTGACTACTCGCGGGTACTGCGGGTCAGCGAAGACCTCGACTACGGCATGGTCGGGGTCAATCAAGGGATCATCTCCAACCCGGCAGCGCCGTTCGGCGGTGTCAAGGCCAGCGGGTACGGCCGCGAGGGCGGATTCGAGGGCATCGAGGAATATCTGGAGACCAAGTACGTCGGGTTGGCGCTGTAGTGCAGTGATCACCGCGCCACTCGACGTACCTTGTGGATAACTTCCGAGACGCCCCCCTCGTGCCCCTACCGTGTCACCTGTCGTCGTTGACGACGCAGGCGGAAGGACAGAACGATGGATGCACGAGGGGAGTTGCTGCGGGTTTCCCCGCAGGAGCTACAGGCGGCGGCCGCAGCTCTGCGCCCGGCATGGGCACGCGAAGATCAGGGTGTGCACCGGAGCATGGGCACCCTCACGGAGGCGGTGGGGTCCCAGGAGGCCACCGACGCCGGCCTGTCATTCAGTCATCGACTCAGGTCGCACCTGGACCTCATTGACGGGCAGCGATCAACACTTCGCCGGACGTTGGATTCAGCGGCTTTCGCGTACGCGGATACCGAATGGCACAGCGCTGGCGTGATGCGGCGACGCCGGTGACAACCCGGCCCGACCCGGTGGCGATGCGCGTCGCGGCTCGGCAGCTGTTGTGCACGGTGCAGGACCTGGAACACGAGGTCACTCTGGTGCGCAGGTCCGCGGGTCGACTGAACGAGCACTGGACGGGCGGCGCTGCGCTGCAGCATGCGACTGCTGCCGGCGAGTACCTGCGCGGTCTGGAAACGGTTGCCCAAATGCTGCGCAACGCTGCACAGCATGCCGCCGCAACCGCCGCCCGCCTGGAGTGGGAGTTGATCGAGCTGGACCGACTCCAGGCGCGGCCCGCAGTTGTCGGCGGCTCATTGGGCGCTGCCACTGAACGATCGGTAGCGCGTTCGCAGGTCGAGGAGGTGTGGTCGCGTATCCGGGCGCATCAAAGATCGTGGGCGCTCGCGATGGACCAGATAGAGATACCGGGTCAACCTCGTCAACCGGGCCGACGGATGCGTTGTGGGCCGGTGCATCGACCCGACCTCGGAGACCGCAGGATGCGGACCGGGCCTGTGCATCGTGTCGTCGACGCGTGGGTAGGTGGCGGCGGCCATCAGGTCATTTCGGTGCAGCCACCGGTGAGCGCGTCATGAATGAACCGATTGCGCCACTGTTTCGGCTGACCGACGAGGAGCTGGATTTGTTGAGCGCCGCTGCGGAAGTGGACACCCCCTATCTGGACCGGCTCGACGCCAACGGGCGCGAAGTGGCCGTGAACGTGGCCTACCGCTCGCTATGTGCGCACGGTGTCTGCGAGGCCCAGGGCGGTGGACTGCTGGTACCCGATGAACTCGTCCAGTTGCTGCAGGTACGGTCCGGTTGCGAACGCCGCTACCGGGTCGAGCTGCACATCGACGGATCGCGCTCGGTGCGCCACGTGTACGAGGCAGGAGGAACGGCGGTCTGTGAGGACATCTCAAGTGACGGACTGCATGATTTCGACGTGGTACCGGCCAGTCGGACGGCACTGCTTGTCGCGGCAGCGCTGGCGCCCGTGTTCTCCCCTGCCTCTCATGGCGAAACCGTGCCAACCGGCTGTCGATTCGCCGGGGATCTGCGGCTGCTGGCCGAGCCCGCGCCGTGGGGCGTCGTGCTCGCGACTGCGGATGTTACGCAGGTCGTCACCGGTAGCGAGGATGAGTTCGTCTGCGTTATCTGGGGGGACGCCGGCACGTATCTGGTGAGCAGCCCGAGCCCTCGCGCGCGGTCAGGATTCGTCGTCGGCCACACGTCGCTCGCGGGTCTGGTCGCCGAGCAGTTAGGAATCGACCGGGCCAGCTGACAGAGCGCACCACGGCAGCTGATGATCCAGATCGGCATTCGGCAGAATGGAGTCATGCCTCCTATCAGCCGCCGCACAGTGGCCTTGCTCGGCTCGACCGGTTCGATCGGCACCCAGGCGATCCAGATCGCCCGTGCCCAACCGGATCGTTTCCAGATCGTGGCCCTCGCAGCGGGCGGCTCGGACACCGCGCTGCTGGCCCGGCAGGCGGTGCAGCTGAAAGTGGAGATGATCGCCGTGGCGCGCGGCGGGCAGAACGAGATGCGGGCAGAGGTGCAGGATGCAGCACGGGCCGCAGGTCTGTCCGACTATCGTCCGCAGATCGTCGTGGGCCCTGACGCGGCTGTGCTCGCAAGCCGCTGCGGGGCGGATGTGGTGCTGAACGCCATCACCGGATCCATCGGACTGCGACCGACGCTAGCGGCCCTGCACAACGGGGCGACGTTGGCGCTTGCCAACAAGGAGTCACTGATCGTCGGCGGTCCCATCGTCAAGGCAGCCGCTGCTCCCGACCAGATCGTGCCGGTGGACAGCGAGCACAGCGCCATCGCGCAGTGTCTCGCCGCTGGGCGGCATGAAGAGGTGCGGCGTCTCGTGGTCACCGCCAGCGGCGGCCCGTTCCGGGGCCGTGCACGTGAACAGCTGCACGACGTCACGCCGCAGGAAGCGCTCGCCCATCCGAATTTCGCCATGGGGCGCGTGGTGACCACGAACTCCGCGACGTTGGTCAACAAGGGTTTGGAGGTCATCGAGGCGCACCTGCTCTTCGACATTCCGCTGGAGCAGATCGATGTGGTCGTGCACCCGCAGCAGATGGTCCACTCGATGGTCGAGTTCGTCGACGGATCGACCATTGCCCAGTGCGGCCCGCCGAGCATGATGGTGCCGATCGCGCTGGGTATGGGATGGCCGGACCATGTTCCGGACGCCGGGCCGCGCATCGACTGGACTCAGGCATCGCGGTGGGATTTCGAGCCGCTGGACAACGACGCCTTCCCGGCGGTCGATCTGGCCCGTGAGGTCGGTGCTGCCGGGTCGACCTATCCCGCGGTCTACAACGCAGCCAATGAAGAATGCGTTGACGCCTTCCATGACGGGAGGTTGCGGTTCACCGCAATCGTGGACACGGTGCGACAGGTCGTTCACGACCATCAGCCCGCGCCGGGCGAGCTCACCGTCGAGAACCTCCTCGCGGCCGAGGACTGGGCCCGTTCTCGAGCCCGTGCGCACGTCACAGCCCCGTGATACGAGTTGTTCACCTTCCGCGTGAGACGCTAGAAGGGTGATGTTCCTGCTCGGTGTGCTGCTCATGGTGGTCGGTGTTGCGGCCTCGATCGCATTGCACGAGCTGGGTCACATGCTTCCCGCCAAGAAGTTCGGTGTGAAGGTCACCCAGTACATGATCGGTTTCGGACCGACATTGTTCTCCCGTCGGCGGGGCGAGACCGAGTACGGCGTCAAGGCGATCCCGCTCGGTGGCTACATCCGGATGGTCGGCATGTTCCCCCCCGCACCGGGGCAGGATCCCTCCATGGTGCGCAGGTCCTCCACGGGTCGCTGGAGTCAGCTGGTCGATCAGGCCCGCGAAGCAGCATTCGAGGAGATCCCCTCGCACGAGGCGCATCGGGTCTTCTACAAACTGCCGACGCACCGCAAGGTCATCATCATGTTCGGCGGGCCGTGCATGAACCTGGTCATCGCTGCCGTGCTGCTGATCGTCATATCGTGCGGCATCGGCTTGCCGAAGCAGGTCACGGCCGACGTGACCGCAGTCGGCAACTGCCTACCCACCCAGTCCAACCCCGCGCCGAAGACCTGCGCGACACCGTCGCCGGCCGCAGCCGCGGGCCTTGCGCCGAAGGACCGCATCGAGTCGGTGGACGGCGTCAAGGTCACGACCACCTTGCAGGCCACCGACATCATCCGCGCGCATCCGAACCAGGCGATCCCGATGGTGATCCTGCGTGACGGGGTACGCCGCACCCTGCAGATCACGCCGGCGTTGCGCACGCTGGTCAAGACCGATGACCAGGGCAATCCGGTCACCACCTGGACCGGCGACACCGAGACGGTGCGCGCGGGCCAGATCGGCGCCGGTATCGGCGGCACCAGCATTGTGTACCGGCAGTCGATCACCGCAGCGCCTTCGATCGTCTGGGACGGGGTGGCGCAGACTGCCTCGGTCTTCGTGAAGATCCCGCAGAAGATGGTGGGCGTCTTCAATGCGGCGTTCAACAGCAAGACCCGCGATCCCAACGGTCCGATCTCGGTCGTGGGCGTCGGGCGCATCGCGGGCGATGTCTCACAGAGCACTCAGGTCTCGCTGGTCGACAAGGTGACCCTGCTCCTGGGACTGCTGGCGTCGCTGAACCTGGCGTTGTTCGTCTTCAACCTCATCCCTCTGCTCCCGCTGGACGGCGGCCACATCGCCGGCGCACTCTGGGAAGCCGTCAAACGACCGATCGCGCGGGCCCGCGGCATTCGCGGCCCGATCTACGTGGACGTGGCCAAAGCACTCCCGGTCGCCTACGGCGTGTCCATGGTGCTCCTGGTGATGTTCGGTCTGCTCTTCTACGCCGATATCGTCAATCCGATCAGATTCAACTAACGAAGGACGCAGCTTTTCTCATGACCGTCTCTCTCGGTATGCCGTCCGCGCCCGCTCCCGTCCTGGCCCCGCGGCGTAAGACCCGCAAGATCAAGGTCGGCAAGGTGGATGTCGGCGGCGACGCGCCCATCTCGGTGCAGTCGATGTGCACGACCCCGACCACCGACATCAACGCAACGCTCCAGCAGATCGCCGAGCTGACGGCGTCCGGGTGTGACATCGTGCGCGTCGCATGCCCCAGCCAGGACGACGCCGACGCGCTGCCGATCATTGCGCGCAAGAGTCAGATCCCCGTCATCGCCGACATCCACTTCCAGCCCAAGTACGTGTTTGCGGCGATCGACGCCGGCTGCGCAGCCGTTCGGGTCAACCCCGGCAACATCCGCAAGTTCGACGATCAGGTCAAGCAGATCGCCAAAGAGGCCAAGGACGCGGGTATCTCGATCCGGATCGGGGTGAACGCCGGGTCGCTGGACAAGCGCATCATGGACAAGTACGGCAAAGCGACACCCGAGGCGCTGGTCGAGTCAGCAGTTTGGGAGGCATCGCTCTTCGAAGAACATGACTTCCACGACTTCAAGATCTCGGTCAAGCACAACGACCCGGTGATCATGGTGCGCGCCTACGAACTGCTCGCCGAGCGCGGCGACTGGCCGCTGCACCTCGGCGTGACCGAGGCCGGACCGGCGTTCCAGGGCACGATCAAGTCCGCGACCGCGTTCGGCGCACTGTTGTCCCAAGGAATCGGTGACACGATCCGGGTCTCGCTGTCCGCACCGCCGGTTGAAGAGATCAAAGTCGGCATTCAGATCCTGCAGTCGCTGAACCTCAAGCCCAGAAGGTTGGAGATCGTGTCCTGCCCCTCCTGCGGGCGAGCTCAGGTCGACGTCTACAAATTGGCTGAGGAGGTCACTGCAGGGCTGGAAGGTCTGACGGTGCCGCTGCGGGTCGCGGTCATGGGCTGTGTGGTCAACGGTCCGGGCGAAGCGCGTGAGGCCGACCTCGGAGTCGCCTCTGGTAACGGTAAAGGTCAGATCTTCGTCAAGGGCGAGGTCGTCAAGACCGTGCCGGAGAGCCAGATCGTCGAGACCCTCATCGAGGAGGCCATGCGGATCGCGGAGGAGATGGGCGAGCCGGTCGACGGCGACACCGGTGCGCCCATCGTGTCGGTCAGCTGAGCGGGGATTACTGAGGGCTGAGCAGCCGATTCAGCCAATGCTGCGGTCGCTGCGCAAAGGGCTCGTTGCGGGCTGAGACAGCGTTCCGGACACTCGAGCAGTCCTGCAGCGCGCGTGCAATGACGTCCTGCGGGTAACCGTAGAGCTTCTGGTGCTCTTCGAACTCATCCTCATCGTCGACGTAGAGCCGCCCTTCGTGTTCGCGTACGACGTCCAGGTCGAGATCGATGAGGGTGAAGGCGAATCCGTCATCCAATAGGCGCCATTCGCCGACCGTGGTGATGTCGACGTAGGTCTGGATGTGGTGCCCGGGCCCGTTGAAGGTCGCGAACCAGCCCTTGTCGGTGGCGACCTTGACGGAGTCGGATCTGGACACGACCCGGTGGCCGGGCCGTTCGAAGATGGTGCCTGCACGCATCCCGAGCCATATGCCGTATTCGTCGGTGCCCAGGTAGGTCGTCGGTTCCTGCCAGTGCTGCGCGCCGTCCCACTTACGGAAATCGACCAGGACGGGGGTTCCGGGGGTTGTCGGCAGGGCTCTGGCCATGCCGCAGACGGTATCAACGGCCAGCGGTCGGGGTGTTACCACCAATATGCGGCGGATATGGGGCAGGCTGTCCGATGTGCTGCGAACTTCTAGCCCCGCGCGGACGCTCGGTGCGAGCGACTTCGACGCTGCGCTCGCGGTGTGCAGGCAGGACCCGCAATCCAATGTTTTCGTCGCGGCGCGGTTGCTGGAGGCCGGCCCGGCCGCTGCCAGTTCGCTGATCGCTATCGGCGGCCAGCACTTCAGTTCCATGTGCTGGGTCTCAGCCAATATTGTGCCGATCGGTTGCGATGCGCGGGCGTTGGATGTCTATGCGGCCAAGTTGCGCAGGTACCGGCGTCGTTGCTCCTCGATCTTCGGCGAGGCCGACCAGGTGCTCGGGTTGTGGGAGCGACTGGAGCCGACCTGGGGGCAGCCGCGATCGCTGCGCCCGGAACAGCCGATGATGATCGTCACCACGTCGCCTCGCGATACCGGGCGTCCGATGGACCCGCGCGTACGCCTCGCGCGCGAGGACGAACTCGACCTGGTCGTGCCGGCGTCCGCGCACATGTTCACCGGTGAGATCGGCTACCCGCCGTACACAGGTTCCGATCATGAGTACCGCCGGTTGGTGCGGTCGCTCATTCGTGCGGGCCACACCTATGTGATCGTCGAGGCCGGCCGGGTGCTCTTCAAGGCCGACGTCGGGTCGCTCGCGTTCGGTGTCGCCCAGATTCAGGGGGTATGGGTAGCTCCTAAGGAGCGTGGCCGGGGACTCGCGATTCCGGCAATGAACTCAGTGGTCCAGCATGTGCTGGACCACCTCGCCGAAGATGTCACGCTCTACGTGAACTCCTACAACGAACCGGCACTGCGCAGCTACCGGGCGACGGGGTTCGAGACGATCGCGAACTTCGCGACCATCATCCTCTGAGAGCGGGCCGGCCAGACTCTGCAAGGGTGGGGCGCATGTCGTTATCTCGTGGGGCCCGTTTCGTGGCTGTCATCTTTGCCGGTTCCGGGGTGCTGCATCTGGCTCGCCCACAGGTCTTCCAGGGCGCGGTCCCTGATGTGCTACCCGCCCATCGTGAGCTGGTGTACCTGTCCGGGATCGCCGAACTACTGTGCGCGATCGGGTTGGCAGTGCCCACAACCCGCCGTCCCGCCGCCATCGCCACCGCTGCCCTGCTGGTGGCGATCTTTCCTGCGAATGTGCAGATGGCGTGGGATGCGGGGGAGGACCTGGTGAGTAACGGAGCGACGACGCAGCGCGGCGTGTATCTGGCCGCTACCCTCGTGCGCCTACCGCTGCAGATCCCGCTGATCCGCTGGGCGTGGCGGGCCCGCTGAGGCTACGCAGCCGGTCAGGCCTTCATTCGGTCGCGCCAGAGTGCCAGCACATCTCGACCTTCGTAGGAGGTGTGAGTGCCACGGTTCCACAGCGTGAGGTAGAGACCGACTGCGGTGCCTGAGACCACCGCGTCCGGATTGTCCACGGTGCGATCGCGGACCACTACGGGAGCTTCTTCGCTGAAGGACAGTGCCCAGGCGTGTCCCGTATCTGTTGTGTGGACAGCGACCGTGACCGGCGCGCTGGAGCGCATGTCGAATTTGGGGCGAGGCAGGTAGGAGCACAGCAGTTCATCGACGCCGTCGACAGCGAAGGTCGGCTCGACGTCCACATCACCCTCGCCGGGTTGGTAGCCGAGGCGAGCGCCGAGAGCATCCACGGAGTGGATCGTGGTCTCGTGACTCTGTCGGCGTGCCCAGCTGTCCCGGTCCGGTAGTGGACTGTCCATGAAGAACGGGACCTTCGCGTCCGACGGGGTGGCTCGCAACCGGTCGACGAGCCGGTCGCTACCTTCCTGCAGCCAGGCACAGGTGTCATCAGCGGTGAGGCCGGCGCGCTCGACCTCTTCACGGTCGAAGTCGGTGTCGGTGCCGGTGGCAGCCACCGACAGGGCATGTGTAGCCCACCGGTGCACCATTCCTTGATGAGCCAAGAGGTGACTGACGTTCCACTGGGGACAGGTCGGCACCGTGGTTGACAGGCCGGACTGGGCCGAATCCTCGCGCAGCCGAGCGGTGGATTCGACGATGGCGTCCAGATAGGTCTCAAAGGGCAGCGTCGAGGACATGACTGTGACGTTACGCGGCCCGGCTACTGTCCAACAGATGAGTCTTTCCGATTCTTTCGCGCGCGCACCGCAGAATCAGGCGCCACCTCTGCAGGACTACAACACAGTGACGTGCGACCGGGCATTGACCGGGGGGCTGGCGGCGTACGCGTCGGATGAGCAGCACGGCAGTCTGGTGCAGTCGTTGGCGCAGCTGGGCCAGGTTGCCGGTTCCGCCGAAGCACGGGAGCACGGCATGCTCGCCAATGCGAATGCGCCGGTATTGCGCACCGCGGATCGTTTCGGCGAGCGCATCGACGAGGTGGCATTCCATCCGAGCTGGCACTGGATGTTGGAGCGCGGGGTCGGCTTCGGGCTGACAGCGTCGGCATGGTTCTCATCGGACTCCGATGCGCATCTTCGTCGGGCGGCCGGTTTCATCGCATGGTCACCCACCGAGCCAGGTCATGCGTGCCCGCTGACGATGACCTACGCGGCTGTCCCCGCCCTTGCGGGTGATGCCGACGCGACTGCCCAGTGGGGTGCGCTCCTGGCATCGACCGTGTACGACCCGGGAGTGCGCGCCTCGACAGCCAAAGCCGGTGTCCTCGCCGGGATGGGAATGACGGAGAAGCAGGGCGGCTCCGATGTACGGACCAACACGACGTCGGCCACGCGCGCAGCATCGGGCACCTACACGCTGCGGGGGCACAAATGGTTCACGTCTGCCCCGATGAACGACCTGTTCCTTGTTCTCGCGCAGGCGCCTGAGGGACTGACATGTTTCACCGTGCCCAGAGTTCGCCCGGACGGGTCCCGCAACGCGATACGCATCGTGCGGTTGAAGGACAAACTCGGCAACCGCTCGAACGCGTCCGCCGAGTTGGAATTCGAAGATGCGTATGCGGAACGGCTCGGTGACGAAGGCCGCGGCGTGCCCACGATCATCGAGATGGTGGCCGCCACCCGACTGGACTGTGTGCTGGGCTCGGCCGGGCTGATGCGCCGCGCAGTGGCGGAAGCCAGCTGGCATGCGAGCCACCGGGCGGCGTTCGGCGGGATATTGATCGACAAGCCGGCCATGACCGGCGTGCTGGCCGACCTGGCGCTGGAGTCCGAGGCCGCGACGAGCCTGGGTCTGCGGCTGGCTCACTCGGTGGACCGACGTGACAATGAGCACGAGAGGGCGTTCCGTCGGATCGCCTTACCACTCGCGAAATTCTGGGTGTGCAAGCGCACGGCTCCGGTCTGTGTGGAGGCAATGGAATGCTTCGGCGGCAACGGCTACGTCGAGGAGTCCGGGATGCCGCTGCTGGTGCGGGAGTCGCCGCTGAACTCGATCTGGGAGGGCAGCGGCAATGTCAATGCCCTGGATGTCCTTCGTGCCGCCCAGCGCTCCCCGCACGCGGTGTCGGCCTGGGAGGCCGAAGTGGCGCTCGCCGGGCAGGCGGCGCCCGATGTGCTGGCCGCTGCGGATGATGTCCTACTGCGGCTGAGGTCGGCACTGTCCGATCCCAGCGGCGCCGAAGCGCAGGCGCGGGCCATTGCCGCGCGGATGGCGGTCGTCCTGCAGGGTGCACTGCTGGTGCGGCATGCTCCATCGGCGGTCTCGGATGCTTTCGTGGCATCCCGCATCGTGGGCCGCGACCCGGGAGTGCTCGGTGCGCTGCCTACCAGCATCGGCCCCTCAGCTATCGCCGAGATCGCCCACCGCGCCCTTCCTTCATGACCGACATCTTCCATCGAGCGGCGGCGTTCACCACCCAGCGGCGGCCATATATGCCCGCCGCTGAGTGGTGTTGCCCGCCGCTCGACGGGTAGGTCATGAGGTGGTGATCCACGTCGGGTCCCGCCGCGGTCGAATACCATGACCTACCAGTACCCTTCGGAATCGCTCAGGGCTGATGGCGTCGTCCCAGCCCCAGCGCGCAACTCGGTGCACGATGTGGCGGAGGCGGTCTTCCCGTCGCTTCTCCCGCCAGAGAGCACGTGACGCCTCCTCACCCGTCGAGCCCGGTGCGACGTCATATTTCTTGCGCCCGTCGACTTCACCGATGGTGTCCAACTCGGGCCAGTACATGTCGGTCCTTCCGGCGAACCCGGCCGAATCATCGAAGCGCACCTGTAGTTGCGGTTTGGGCATGCCGAGTTCGTACAGGCGGGCTCGGCTCAACGACTCGGCGGCCGACTCTGCGAGGCCGTCAGCCAGCGCGGCGGCAAGGTGGGCGCGACGTCGGCCCCGGCCACCTTTGGGGATGTTGTCCAGTTCGGACCGGATCTGATCACGGGTGCCCAACGAGCGGTGCAACACATCATCCATGGCAGCGAGTCCCGTCGCCAGCGGGTGACAACGGGCCAGATCCACCGCCGTTCGGACGGGATCTGTGAGCCGCAGGCCGAGGTGTTCGACCGCTTCGGGCAGATGTTGCGTGCGGTGCCGCTGAATCCCATGACCCTCACCCGTCGAGTCGTCGACGTCCAACATGTCCACGTCCTTCGGTGCTTTCCCAATGATGGGGATCCCCCAGGCGATCGCTGCAGTTCGATGGCTGATCAGTCGATCGGATGGTGAGGCCGTCGAAGCGATGTGCGCCAGCACGAGGTGTTGATCATCAGCATTGAGAGCTTCCCAGGCCGAGAGGTCGATGTAGGCGTCGCGTCGCGCGTGGAACCACCGCGGGCTTGGACCCTTACCCGGGCTGTCGTCCGCAGAGTGGAGCCGTTCTACGACTTCGTGGGTGAAGATCTCGGGCATCGTCGATGACTGTGAGGTGCCGTCTGAGTTGTCCTGCACCTGCGCGGATAACTGCTGCATCGTCAGATGGTGCTCTTCGAGACGGTGGCACAGCAGTAGTTATCCCCAGCCCGCGTCGAGCGGCGGGCTCCACCATCCAGTGGAGGACATATAACTCCGCCGCTGGGAAGCGGACGCCGCCGCTCGACGATGGGGACGGAAAACCGGGGAAAAGGTGTCGGGGTCTGCGGTCGTGGGCGGATATCCTCGGCCACGTCCCGTTCATCATCTGAAGGAGTGCTGCGCCGTGGCCCTACGCATGTCGACCCTGTTCCTGCGAACCCTGCGCGAGGACCCGGCCGATGCAGAGCTGCCGGGTCACAAACTGCTGGTGCGTGCTGGATACGTACGCCGGGTGGCGCCCGGCATCTACACCTGGCTACCGCTCGGGATGCGCGTCCTGGCCAAGGTCGAGGCCATCGTCCGCGAGGAGATGACCGCGATGGGCGCACAGGAGGTGCGCTTCCCTGCGCTGCTGCCTCGCGAGCCCTACGAGTTGACCGGGCGATGGAACGAATACGGCCCGAACCTGTTCCGGCTGAAGGATCGCAGAGACACAGACATGCTGCTCGGTCCGACACATGAGGAGATGTTCGCTCTCGCGGTGCGCGACACGTACTCCTCCTACAAGGACCTGCCGCTCAGCCTGTTCCAGATCCAACAGAAGTACCGCGACGAGGCCCGCCCGCGTGGTGGCATCCTGCGCGGTCGCGAATTCATCATGAAGGACTCCTACTCTTTCGATATCGACGCCGCCGGGCTGCAGAAGTCCTATGACCTGCACCGCGACGCCTACATCAGGATCTTCGAGCGGTTCGGCTTCGAGTACGTGATCGTGCAGGCCGACTCCGGCGCAATGGGTGGCTCGGCCTCGGAGGAGTTCCTCGCGGTCAGCGAGCACGGCGAGGACACCTTCGTGCGCGACGAGAGCGGGTACGCCGCGAACGTGGAGGCCGTTCGGATCCCGCAGGCGCCCGAGGTGGACGTCACGGCCGGGCCGGCACACGTCGAGCACACGCCCGGCACGCCGACCATCGACACTTTGGTAGCAGCCCTGAACGCCGACCATCCGCGCTCCGATGGTCGCGAGTGGACCGCCGCGGACACGTTGAAGAACGTCATCGTGATGCTGCAGTTCCCGGACGGTACTCGTGAGCCGCTCGCCATCGGTCTACCCGGCGACCGCGACGTCGACCCGAAGCGGTTGGAGGCCAAGGTCGCTCCGGCCGAGGTGACTGCCTTCGAGGAGAAGGACTTCGCGGCCAACCCGAGTCTGACCAAGGGTTACATCGGACCGGGTGTGCTGGGAACGGACAATGCCAGCGGCATCCGCTACCTGCTCGACCCGCTGATCGCGCGTGGCTCCGCCTGGGTGACCGGCGCCGATGAGCACGACAGCCACGTCATCGATCTGGTCCACGGGCGCGACTTCGAGGCCGACGGCACCATCCAGGCGGCGACGATCCGCGAAGGTGACCTCAGCCCGTCAGGGCAGGGCACCCTCTCGCTGGCCCGAGGCATCGAGATGGGCCACATCTTCCAGCTCGGTACGAAATACGCCGAGGCGCTGGGGCTGAAGGTGCTGGACTCGAACGGCAAGCTCGTCACGGTGACGATGGGGTCCTACGGCGTGGGCATCACCCGCGCAGTGGGTGTCATCGCCGAGGACAACCTCGACGACATCGGCCTGATCTGGCCGCGCGAGATCGCTCCCGCTGACGTGCACGTCGTGGCGACCGGCAAGGACGAGGCGGTCTTCGTGCAGGCCGACGAAATCGTGAATGCCCTTGAGGCGCAGGGTGTTCAAGTTCTGTATGACGACCGGCGCAAGGTCTCGCCGGGCGTGAAGTTCAAGGACTCGGAGCTGATCGGCGTGCCGACCATCCTGGTGCTCGGACGCGGCCTGGCCGATGGTGTGGTCGAGTTGAAAGACCGTCGTACCGGCGAGCGCCGTGAGGTTGCGGTGCAGGACGCCGTGGCCCAGGTCGTGGCCGAAGTCGGGCGCAAGGACTGAGCAACCCTGTCGGGTGCCGTCACCCTGGGTCGGAGCTGACCATGGCTCTCAGCCGGGCTGCGAACTCCAGATCTCTGCGAGCTTGATCAGGTCGGCATTCACGTCGTTGCGGTAGGAGTTGTACTCCTTCCGCAACGGCGTGCGCGCGTGATACAGGAAGTTGCCCTCGTCCAACACTGTGATCAGGACGCCGCTCGCCCGGGAGAAGAAGTCGCGGTGATCCACCATTCGCAGCCGCTCGTCCCATCGGACCTTGCGGATGGATTCGGTTCTCGCGAGATAGACCTGGTCGATTTTGTGGCGAACCGGTAGACCACCGATGAGGTGGTCGTGGGCCCGCAAGGGAGCCTTGTGTCCCGGGAACAACGGGGCAGGTTCTGAGCTCGCGACGTAGCGTTTGGGCAGGTGGATCAGGCTGAAACCGACGATGTCGACCTCGAGGTTCTCCTGCAGGTAGGTGCGTGCCGCGGTGATGTCGCACGCGGCGGTGAACACAGTGTCATCGTCTGCAAGAAGTATGAACTCGGTCGTCACCATGTCCAGGGCGGCGTTGCGCCCATGGGCCACCCCGGAATTGAAGGGCAGCGCCACGACATCGACCAGCGGGTCGTGGTGGGTCATCGGCTTCCGCGAATCATCGGCGATCACGATGCGCCCGCCGAACTGACGGCGCAGCGACCGTACGAGGCGACGCGCGACGTCGGGTCGCAGGAAGGTCTTGACCACGACGGTTACGCACGCGTCGTTGAGTGCGGACTCCGGGTCGGTAGTACGTCGTCCCTTTCCGTCAGTCAGGCGCGCAGCAACCACCATGCCCGTGGTGGCGGACGTACCGAGGGCGTCCTTCAGCCAGCGTGGTGAGCGGCGCAGCGCCTCACGGGGTGAGGAGCGAGGCGCACGGTTCTCTGGGTGCATGAGCGGATGATAGTGGCCCCGCGTTGGGTGGGTCAGCCCCTCACGGCGGGGGCTCACCTAGCCCGCAGACCTACGATGACCCCGTGACGACGACAAACCGTGTTTCGCGGATCGGTGCAACGACCATCACCCGGTGGATAGGCGTCGCTGCCCGACTCATCCTCGGAGCGACGTACCTGGTTGCGGGGGTGGACAAGGCTCAACACATCGCCCAGACCCAACAGGCCACCCGCGCGTTCCAGATTCTGTCGTACGACCTGGCGAACATCTGGGGTGTGTTCATGCCGTTCTTCGAAATCATTCTCGGGGTGCTGTTGATCGTCGGGTTGCTGACCCGTTGGATCGCGGTTCTCGGCGGTTTGCTGATGACGGCGTTCATCGCCGGCATTGTCTCGGTGTGGGCTCGCGGCATCTCGATCGACTGTGGATGTTTCGGTGGCGGGGGAACCGCGGCTACGACGAGCTACGCCCTGGATATCGCGCGGGACGTCGCGCTGTTGCTGTGCGCGGTCTGGCTCGTGCTCTTTCCCGTGACCAGGCTCAGTGTCGACCGGGCATTGTGGGACCGCTGAGCACATATCTGCCCCGGCTACACTCCGCGGCATGAGTCGTCCGGACCGGTCCGCAGAAATCAAGTCTCTTGCACCACCCAAGGGCCCGTCCAGGGCACTGATCGCCGCTGTCGTGGCTGTTGTGGTGCTGCTGGCAGCTGGCGGCGCCGTTCTGGTCACGCAGTCTCAGAAGACCAATGTGAACGCGTCCAACAGCGCGTTGCCGAAGGGCGCCATCGCCGGTGGCAAGGGCATCAATCCCTATCCGGGTGTTGCCAAGGCCGGGGTACCGACGGTTGATGTGTACGAAGACTTCCAATGCCCGATCTGCAACGAGTTCGAGAAGGCAAACGGCCCGCAGATCATGGCTATGGCAAAGGCGGGCTCGATCAAGCTCACGTACCATGTGTTGAGTTTCCTGGACACCAATCTGCAGAACAATGCCTCTACGTTGGCTGCCAACGGGGCGTTCTGCGCAGCGGACGCCGGAAAGTTCGAGCCCTACCACACAGCCAACTTCGCGGGACAACCGACGCAGGAGGGTAAGGGTTACACCCAAGCTCAGATCGAAGGATTCGGGGCGACCGCGGGTATAACCGGTGCCGCGAAGAAGACCTTCGACAATTGCGTGACGTCGAAGAAATACGAGAGTTATGTGCAAGCGACCCAGACCGCCGCAAACAAGGCCAACGTCAACGGAACCCCCACGTTCTTCTTCAATGGGAAGCAGCTGTCCAGCACCGGCCCGGACTACAAGACCCTGCTCACCGTCCCCAACTCTTTCCAGCAGGTGCTTTCCAGCCAGACCAAGTAGGTGCTAGGGGTCTGATCACTCCTGCATTGCTTTAGCTGCGGATATGTAGCAGGACAACGCGTCCTGATCTGGCGGGGTTTTCTCGGCTTCCCACAGCGCATTCAGCACCAGCCGTACGAAGGACCAGCCGCGCGCACGGTCCCGATCCAGGCCTGCCACGTCGCAGACGATCTCGAGCCGGGTACGCAGGTGGGCACGTACGCTGTCCGCCTGCAGCGCTTCCTCCCAACGGTTCCACAGCGCCGGTGCCACCGCGAACTCCCACTCGCCGTTGATGGGTTTGGGGTCGATCGCCAACCACGGCGCGCGCTGCGCGGCCAGTGCATTCGCGTAATGCAGGTCGGTGTGCACCAGATCTTCGCGGCTACCCGGGCCAAGGTCGCGAAGGAGAGATGCCGCCTGCTCGGTCATCCGGCGCGGCACCCGCGGCGAGCCGGCGCGGCACTCTCGAGCCCAGCGGGCAGCCTCTGTGGGTAGGTCCGCGACTCTGGCGACCGGGGCGGCGTCCAGTTCTCGGTACAACCCGCCCAACGCAGCGCATGCCTGCATGATCGGCAACGCATGCAGATCGCGAGATCGATCGAGTCGCTCCAGCAGTAGCGCCGACCGCGTCGGGTCGGCTGCCACCAACTGCACGGCGCCGCGCCCATTCCAGCGTCGTAAGGCCAGGTGCTCGAACCGGGCTTCGGGATGTGGCCACGTCACTTTGAGCACGACGTCCTGACCTTGCCAACGACACGGTATGACGAGGGCGCACTGCCCGTGGGTCGGTGTGCCATCCAGAAGCAGACCCCACTGATCGACGCATTCATCGATCAGGCGGGGCAGCGCAGCAAGCCACGTGGCACCGTCCGGTCCATCTGCAGCGGGTCGCCCACCCATCGAAGCGGAGAAAGTTACCGGGATATCGCCTGCCGAGGTGCTCACGAGGCGAGGCCGGGAAACGGTGCGAGCGGCGCTCCCCAACGCCACCCCAGTGCCGTCGGTTCAGCCCATTCGCGGACCACGGCCCGCACCACATCGACGGATCCATGATGCGCGTCCACCGATCGGGCAGCTGCCTGGGAAACAGCTGCCAGTACGGTTCGGGCGAGTGCAGAGCTGGTGGCCGGGTTTATCGGTGCGATGGGCAGGCGATAGCTCAGCGGCGCGGGCGGGGCGCTGGCGCCTGCTGCCTTCTCCAACCGGGAGCGCTGCGCCGACATGATCAGCACGGAGGAACCGACCAGGTAACGATCCTTGTCCGGAGTGCGCGCGGCGATAACTTCGAGTGCATAGACGGCCCGTCGCACCGCGGGGATCAGAGTGACCGCCATACCTTGAGTTGGTTGCAGCCCAACCCAGGCAGGCGCGGGACCGACGACTGTGGCGGCCGCCGTGTAGGAGGCCAACAGGGCGGCGAACATCGCGGTGTTCGTCGGCGTGCTGGATCGGACGTTCTGCAGCGTCTGGGTGTCGACGCCGAGAAATTCGGCATACCCCAGAGCCGCCGTGCTGGTGCTCGTGCTCGTCGAGGGGCTGGCTGATGGCGAGGCGCTCGGCATGCTCGGGCTGATCCCGTTGGATCTCATCACCGCTAGCAGGCGGGTCACCTGTTGGCGGTGCATCACTGTCAGGCGTGGCCCCCATGGCTTGGGTTCGGTGACTGCGATGTTCTGCAGACCCAGAGATGAGGCCAGCGCGGCGTGGAAGGCGGCAGCATCAGGTGGTGGACCCTGGGTTCGGATACCTGGTATCGCGGGTGCGTCGCGCTGCAGGCGGACGCTGCATGCGGACACGCTGCCCACTCCGGCGAGGGCCACTCCCACCAGCACCGCACGTCGAGACCGAGGCATCGCGGGGCTGCTCACCCCACGATCGTAGGCGAGACGGCCGTCTCGATCGATGAGACAAACATGACATCATTTTGTGTTTGGTTAATCCAAATGCAAAGTTATGCCTCATGACGACAACGACGACTACCCGCAGCAACGGACAGTGGGCGCTCGGCGATCGTGAGCCCCTGAACGGCAACGAGACGTTGAAACAGGAAGATGACGGTCTCAACGTCCGAGCACGTATCGAACAGGTATATGCCAAGCAGGGATTCGCATCGATTGACCCCTCTGACCTGCGTGGCCGGATGAGGTGGTGGGGGCTGTACACCCAGCGTCGACAGGGCATCGACGGCGGGCGTACCGCGTCCATCGCCCCCGAGGAGCTGGACGATGAGTACTTCATGCTGCGGGTTCGGGTGGACGGCGGCACGCTCACGACGGCCCAGCTACGGGTCATTGCGCAGCTGTCCACCCAGTTCGGGCGCGACACCGCTGATATCACCGACCGGCAGAACATCCAGCTGCACTGGATCCGTATCGAGGATGTGCCGCAGATCTGGCAGCGGCTGGAGGCCGTCGGCCTGACGACTGCCGAGGCCTGCGGCGACGTGCCGCGGGTGATCCTCGGGTCACCTGTGGCGGGTGTGAGCGCTGATGAGGTCATCGACGCCACCCCGGCCATCGAGGCGATCCGCGACCGGTTCATTGCCAACCCTGAGCTGTCCAACCTGCCGCGCAAGTTCAAGACGGCGATCTCGTGGCTGCCCGACACAGCTCCGGAGATCAACGATGTCTCGTTCATCGGGGTCACCCACCCCACCCTCGGCCCCGGCTTCGACCTCCTGGTCGGTGGCGGCCTGTCCACCAACCCCAAATTCGCTGTGCGCCTGGGTGCCTTCGTGACTCTCGAGGAGATTCCAGAAGTCTGGTACGGCGTGGTCCGTATCTTCCGCGACTACGGCTACCGCCGGTTGCGGCATCGCGCCCGCTTGAAGTTCCTGGTGACCGATTGGGGCGCGTCGAAGTTCCGCGACGTGCTGCAGACGGAGTACCTGGGCTACGCGTTGCCCGATGGTCCCGCGGCAGAGCTGCCGGCCCAGACCTTGGACCACGTCGGTGTACACCGCCAGCGCGACGGACGTGAGTACGTTGGTTTCGCTCCGATCGCGGGGCGCGTGTCGGGCACAGTGCTGACCAGCATCGCGGATGCGGCGGAGGATGCCGGATCCGGGCGCGTTCGACTGACCGCCCACCAGAAGTTCGTGGTGCTCGACGTCGAGCCGGCGCGCACGGAGCAGCTGATCGAGACCATCGCGGCGGTAGGGCTTTATGCGAGGCCCTCGGTGTGGCGCCGTTCGGTGATGGCCTGCACCGGGTTGGAGTTCTGCAAGCTCGCCATCGTCGAGACGAAGGTCAAGGCGCAGACGCTGGTCGAGGAACTGGAGCGACGTCTCGACGACCTCGCACTGAGCCAGCCGATCGCCATCCACCTCAACGGGTGTCCGAATTCATGCGCCCGCATTCAGACGGCCGATATCGGCCTCAAGGGTCAGATCGTGACGAACGACGCGGGTGAGCAGGTCGCCGGTTTTCAGGTGCACCTGGGCGGCGGACTCGGCTTGGATGCCGGGTTCGGTCGCAAGCTGCGCTCGTTGAAGGTGACCTCGGACGACCTGGGGGAGTACGTCGAGCGTCTAGCTCGCCGGTTCGATGAACAGCGCCTGCCCGACGAGCGGTTCGCTCAATGGGCCGTGCGCGCCGAAGAAAGTTCGCTGCGATGAGCGCCAACAACCGCGTCGTGCCCTTCCACTGCCCATATTGCGCGGAGGAGGATCTGCGTCCCGAAGTCGAGCCCCGAGGTGCATGGAGTTGCGGCAGTTGCCTGCGGGTGTTCGTGGTGCAGTTCCACGGACTTCGTGGATCGGTAGCATCATGACCGCCACGACAACACTGCGCGACCTCGCAGCGGATGGCGCGCGGGAGTTGCACGATGCCAGCGCGTCGCAGGTCATCGCGTGGGCGGGTTACACATTCGGGAGTCGATTTGCTGTCGCCGCGTCGATGCAGGACACGGTGTTGCTGCACCTGGCCAGCAGCGTGCTCCCCGGCGTCGATGCGCTCTTCCTCGATACCGGCTATCACTTTGCGCAGACACTGGCTGTTCGCAATCAGGTCGAGCGCGAGTACGCGGTCCGCGTCGTCACCCTGCACGCCGCGCAGACCGTTGCCGAGCAGGATGTGACGTACGGCGAGCGGTTGCACGATCGGGATCCGGACCTGTGCTGTGCCCTGCGGAAAACGCATCCGCTCGATGACGCCCTTGACGGCTACGACGCGTGGGCGACCGGTCTGCGGCGCAGCGAGAGTGCGTCCCGCGCCGACACCGCGGTGGTCTCATTCGACGAGCGTCGTGATCGGATCAAACTTGCTCCGTTGGCTGGATGGAGCGATGAGCAGGTCGCTGACTACGTGCGCGAGCACGACGTCATCATGAACCCCCTGTTGTCCCAGGGGTATCCGTCGATCGGCTGCGCGCCCTGCACCGCGCGGGTCGCGCTCGGTGCCGATGCCCGTTCCGGACGATGGGTCGGCGTCGACAAGCTCGAATGTGGGATCCACCTATGAGCGGGCAGACGATCTGGCTGACCGGACTGTCCGGCGCGGGAAAGACGACGATCGCTCAGGCGCTCGCCGTGCGGCTCGACCTGGATGGGGTGCCGGTGCAGCTACTCGATGGTGACGAACTGCGTACCAACCTGTCTGCCGGGCTGGGTTTCAGCCGTGCCGACCGCGATACCCACGTACGCCGGGTGGGCTTCGTCGCACAGCTGCTCGCCCGGCATGGGGTGACCGTCATCGTGCCGGTGATTGCCCCGTATGAACGGGCCCGCGCCGCCGTCCGTGATCAGCATCTCGGTGCAGGCATCACCTATCGCGAGGTTTATGTATCGACCCCGCTCCAGATCTGCAGGGAGCGGGACGTCAAAGGTCTGTATGCCCGATCGGCTCGCGGCGAGCTCACTGCGATGACGGGTGTGGACGACCCGTACGAACCGCCACTACTGCCCGAGATGAGCATCGACACCGCACACGTCCCGCTGGGGCAGGCCGTCGACGCCCTGCTCGGCTTGGCCCGCCAGAACCGCGAGATCACCGATGAGAGCGAGGTCGCATGAGCGTGCATACAGCGTCGACAACGGCCGCCCACCTAGCCGCGTTACGTGATCTGGAGTCGGAGTCGATCGAGATCATCCGTGAGGTGGTCGCTGAATTCGACCGCCCGGCAATGCTGTTCAGCGGGGGTAAGGATTCAGCGATCGTGCTGCATCTTGCGCTCAAGGCGCTGTGGCCCGCCCCGTTACCGATCAAGCTGCTGCACGTGGATACCGGCCACAACCTGGCCGAGGTGATCGACTTCCGGGACCGCATCGTCGCGGAAGCGGGCGTGACGCTGGTTGTAGCCAAGGTCGAAGAGTGGATTGCCGACGGTCGTCTCGTCGAGCGCCCCGACGGTACCCGCAACCCGCTGCAGACGATCCCGCTGCTGGACACCATCTCTGAGTACGGCTTCGATGCGTTGCTGGGTGGGGCACGGCGCGACGAGGACCGGGCGCGGGCCAAAGAACGGATCTTCTCCATCCGCGACGCGTTCGGGGGGTGGGATCCCAGGCGACAACGCCCAGAGCTGTGGCGCATCTACAACGGGCGCCACGCGCCCGGTGAACACACTCGCGTCTTCCCGATCTCCAACTGGACCGAGCTCGACGTATGGCGTTACATCGAGGCAGAGAACGTCTCACTGCCGAGTATCTACTTCGCCCACGAGCGACCGGTTTTCAACCGTGCCGGGATGCTGATGACTCCTGGTCCGTGGGGCGGTCCCCGTGGTGCTGAGTCACTGAGTACGCGCACGGTGCGTTACCGAACCGTCGGCGATGGATCGTGCACCGGAGCGGTGGAGAGCGACGCGAGCACGGTGGCGCAGGTCATCGAAGAAGTGAAGGTCAGCCGCTTGACCGAACGCGGTGCGACGCGGGCCGATGACCGATTGTCCGAAGCGGCGATGGAAGACCGCAAACGTGAGGGATATTTTTAATGAGTTCACTACAGAATGTCCCATTACGTCTCGTCATCGCAGGATCGGTGGACGACGGCAAGAGCACTCTGGTCGGCCGCCTCCTGCACGACAGCAAGTCGATCCTCGCGGACACGTACGACGCGGTCGAGGCGGCGAGTCGACACCGGGGCGCGACCCAGATGGACCTCGCGTTGCTGACAGATGGCCTGCGCGACGAGCGGGAACAGGGCATCACCATCGATGTCGCCTACCGCTACTTTGCCACCGATCGGCGAAGTTTCATTCTTGCCGACACTCCTGGACACTTGCAGTACACCCGTAACACAGTCACCGGCGCTTCAACAGCCGACGCAGCAGTCGTCCTGGTCGACGTACGGCACGGAGCCTCGATGCAGACCCGCCGTCATGCGGCGCTCCTGGCTCTCTTGCGAGTGCCGCGGGTGATCTTTGCGGTCAACAAGATGGACGCGGTCGACTGGTCGCAGGCACGCTTCGATGAAGTCGAGGTCCAGTTACAGGAGATTGCCGCAGGGGTCGGGCTGGGTCTGGTCACTGCCGTACCGATCAGTGCGCTGACCGGTGAGGGAGTGGCCGCACCCGCGCCGTCCTGGTACGCAGGCCTGACGCTGCTGTCACTGCTGGAAGACCTCGGGACTGAGCACGACGATACGGATGAGCCGTTCAGGATGCCGGTACAGCTGGTCATCCGGCCGCGGACGCCCGCGTATCCCGACTACCGGGGCCTCGCCGGACGGGTGGCTTCTGGGCGCGTTCGGGTGGGTGACGTCGTGCACGCCAGCCCGTCGGGAACCACTTCGCGGGTACTGGCGATTGACACACCGACCGGCCCGCAGGAGATCGCGGTCGCCGGAGAGTCTGTGACGATTCGCCTCACGGACGAGCTCGATGTCGCCCGCGGAGAGGTGCTCACGACAACCGAGCCCATTGCAGTCACTCGATCTCTGGACGCGGTGGTCACCTGGCTCGGCGACGCGGCCTCCACTGTGCGGCAGCGAGTGTTGGTCAAGGCGGGCACGAAGACCGTGCGCGCGATGCTCGGGCCCGTTACCCACGTGTGGAATGTCAACGATCTGCAGTGGTCGCACAGCTCGGCAGCGCTGCAGCTCAATGACATCGGCCGATGCACTCTGCAGTTGGCGGCACCTGTGGCGATCGACGAGTACCGCAGTCAGCGCACGACCGGAGGTTTCGTCATCATCGACCCCGCCACCGGAGCCACCCTCGCTGCCTGTATGGCCGGTGCGGACCTGGGCGTATCGGTGGCCTGAGTCGCGATCCAAACCTTTCCGCTTCTCCTCCGTCTGTTGTGCAGCCGCGCGACCCCAGGTGCCCGAGGACCTTTCATGACAACTGCGCGACTCGCGCCCCGCTGGGCCGCCGGCCTGCTGCTGTGGCTCCTCAGCATCGGCACCACCGCCTGCGGCGCCACGGGAATGGACAGCACATCGGCAGCCGCCGCATCCATCGGTGATGGACCAGTAGTCGCCGGACCGGGGCAGGCCGCCCAGTTGCGACTCGGGTATTTCGCCAATGTGGCGCATGCCGTCCCGGTGATCGGGATCGGCGACGGAAGTTACCGACGGACTCTCGGCGCCACGAAACTGAGCACCCAGATCTTCGCGGCCGGTCCCGACGCCGTGCGGGCACTGCTTGCCGGTGTGGTCGACGCGGCCTACATCGGGCCGAACCCGGCCATCACGGCGTTCCTACGCAGTAACGGCGAGGCGGTGAGGATCGTGGCGGGTGCGGCCTCCGGTGGGGCGGGGTTGGTGGTCCAGCCCCATATCAGCGACGTGTCCCAGCTGGCGGGTCAGGTGGTGGCGGATCCGCAGCGGGGCGGCACGCAGGACCTTGCGTTGAAGTCCTACCTGACGGCTCATGGTCTGGCCTGGCAGGGATCAGGAACGCGCACCGTAGATCTGGTGTCACAGAGCAACGCGATGACCTTTGCGTTGTTCAAAAGAGGGCGGGTTGCCGCCGCATGGCTGCCGCAACCGTGGGTTGCCCGGTTGGTCGCAGCCGGCGGACGGGTATTGGTCAACGAGCGCTCCCTGTGGCCGCGGGGGACCTTCGCCACGACAGATCTGGTCGTCTCGGCCAGTTACCTGCGGAAGTACCCGCACACCGTCTCGGCACTGTTGACGGCGCAGGTGGCCACCACCCGTGGGATCACCCGCGATCGATCGCGCGCAGTACGACTGTTGCGGACAGATCTCATCGCCTTGACCGGGAGTCGGTTGCCGGACGCGGTGCTGAGGTCGGCGTTGGCCGACGTCGACATTGGCTGGGATCCCGACGCGTCCACTCTGCGCACGCTGGCGCGGCACGCCGTGCAGGTCGGCGTGCTGTCGGAAATTCCGGATCTACGCGGAATCTTCGACCTGAGCGTGCTCAACCGCGTTCTGCAGCAGCTACGCCTACCAACAGTTTCCGACGCTGGACTCGATGTCACGACAGGGGGAACCAGATGAGCATCACCGCGCAGCCACAACGGCAGCCCACCGATGACACCCAGGATTACGCCGCCCGCATGAGGTCCGTTCGCAAAATTTACGGGCACGGCCCGGATGCAGTGCTCGCGTTGGACGGCGTCGACCTCGACGTCGCGCCGGGGGAGTTCGTCACCGTCCTCGGGGCTTCCGGCTGCGGCAAGAGCACACTGCTGCGGCTGCTCGCCGGGTTGGAGCGCCCGAGCGAAGGCCAGGTGCACGCAGTGGGCGGGCAACCGGCGCTGATGTTCCAGGAGTCGGCGCTGATGCCCTGGTTGACCGCTGAAGGCAACATCAACCTCGCCCTTCGACTTGCCGGGGTTGCACGAAAAGCACGCCCAGAGCGGTGTCGTCGGTTGTTGGAGTCGGTGCGGCTGGCCAATGTGGCCCACCGCTCGATCCACGAACTGTCCGGCGGGCAGCGTCAACGCATCGCTCTCGCGCGCAGTCTGGCGCAGGGTGCGCGACTGCTGCTGATGGACGAACCGTTCGCTGCTCTCGACGCGATCACCCGAGATCTGTTGCACGAGGAGCTGTTGGCTGTGTGGCGCACGGATCAGCTGTCAGTGGTGTTCGTCACCCACAACGTCCGGGAGGCGGTCCTGCTCGGCCAGCGAATCGTCCTGCTGTCCTCGCGCCCAGGCCGGGTACTGCAGACCTGGGACACTCGCGCAATTACAGCCGATGAGGTGCCGGAGCTGATATCGCAGATCACGGCGGCGCTGCGCGCAGAGATCGGTCGACATGCGTATGCCTGAGCAGATCACGTCGGAGACGCCGGTGCAGTTGGCCGATCTCAGCGATGGACTCGACGCCCTGGATTCGCCCCTGGGCGTTCGTCCCCGGCGGGTTGTCGTGTCCTCGTTCCTGGCGCCGCTGGTCGTGTTGTCCGTCCTGGTGACGCTGTGGGAGGCGGTGTGTCTGAGCAAAATCCGGCCGACCTGGGTGCTGCCCACCCCGTCGGTGGTCGGCAGTCGATTGTGGTCCTCGATAGCGGACGGCACTGCACTGCACGCAACCTGGATCAGCCTGCACCGTGGCCTCATCGGCTTCGCCGCGGCGGTACTGATCGGCACCGTGCTGGGCGCTGTGGTCGGCCAGGTGCGCCTGTTGCGCCGCGGTGTCGCACCCCTGTTGTCGGGGATGCAGTCGCTGCCCTCAGTCGCCTGGGTGCCCTTCGCCCTGGTGATCTTCCCCGGAGGTCCGGGAGTGATCTACACCGTCGTGCTGCTGGGGTCGGTGCCATCGATTGCAAACGGACTGATCGGTGGGCTGGATCAGACGCCCCCTCTGTTGCGCGAGGCAGGCACCGTTCTGGGTGCGCGCAGGCTGGAGCTGATGCGCTCGGTGCTGCTGCCCGCAGCCCTGCCTGCCTATGTCACGGGCCTCAAACAGGGATGGGCGTTCGCCTGGCGGTCCTTGATGGCCGCTGAACTCATTGCCAATTCCTCGTCACTGGGCACGGGCCTCGGGGGGCTGCTGAGCAACGGATCGCAGGACTCCGACATACCAGCGGTGCTCAGCGCGATCGTGCTGATTCTGCTGGTGGGAGTGATCGTCGAAGTCACCGTCTTCGCACCGATCGAGCGCTGCATTCTGCGGCGTCGAGGGCTGCTGCCCGCCGGCCGGTAAGGCGAATCGGGCCGCTGCCGCCGGGTAAGGTGGGCGGTTCGTGATCCACACAACAAAATACCGGGAAGGTGGGGCAGATGAACGTGGCAGCTCCCAGCACAGCACCCAGTGCGCGTACCCAGCGAATAGAGGCGCTCCTGATCCCGGTGCTCGAGCGCGCGGGGATGGTGCTCGAGGCGATCACCGTCACCCCCGCGGGCAAGCGCCGACTCGTGCGTGTCCTCGTGGACCGCGCCGTGCAGGTCGACGACGAGGACCGCACCTCGATCCTCACCCCGCTCTCGTTGGACGAGGTAGGCGACATCACGCGCGCCGTCAGTGATGCACTCGACGATTCCGATGCGATGGGTGAGGCTCCCTATGTGCTCGAGGTCGGATCCTCCGGTACCGACCGGCCCCTGACGACGGCAGCGCATTTCCGACGAAACGTGGGCCGACTGATCAACCTGACCGTTACCGATGACGACACCCGTGTGATCGGTCGCATTGCGGGCGCCGGGGAGCACGATTTCGACTTCGCGGTGCCGGTCGCGAAATCTGACCAGAGCACTACACACACCGTTCCGTACGTCACGGTCGAGCGTGCCCGGATCGAGCTCGAGTTCAACCCCCCGCGCGAAGCTTTGACAGATATCGATACCGACATCGACTCGGACATCGATATCGACACCGACAGCGAGGAGCAGGACTGATGGATATCGACATGGCGGCATTACGCGCTCTCGAGCGTGAGCGGGAAATCCCGATGGATGTGATCGTTCCCGCGATCGAGCAGGCCCTGTTGGCGGCCTATCACCGCATCGACGGCAGTTACCGTCAGGCCCGGGTCCATCTGGACCGCGCGAGCGGTCGGGTCGCAGTGCTCGTACGTGAAGACCGCGAAGCGACAGCGCGTCGTGGGGTGGACGGCGACGAGAACGCTCCTCAGCCGGTGACCCCTGAACCGGGGATCGAATTCGATGACACCCCTACCGATTTCGGCCGGATCGCGGCAGCGACGGCGCGTCAGGTCATCGTGCAGCGCATGCGGGACGTCGAGGACGAGGCCATCCTCGGTGACTTCCGTGGGCGCGAGGGCGACATCATCGCAGGGGTCATTCAGCAGTCGGGCGACCCGCGCAACGTGCATGTCGACTTCGGCAACATCGAGGGGCTGCTTCCGCTGGCCGAGCAGGTACCGGGTGAGCGATACGTCCACGGGCAGCGCCTGCGGTGTTACGTGGTGAGCGTCAAGCGGGGTTTCAAAGGTCCGTCCATCGGGCTGTCGCGAACGCACCCCAACCTGGTGCGCAAGCTGTTCGCGCTCGAGGTCCCGGAAATTGCCGACGGGAGCGTTGAAATTGCCGCGCTGGCACGTGAAGCAGGTCACCGCAGCAAGATCGCCGTCCATACAAAGGTGCCCGGAATGAATGCGAAGGGCGCCTGCATCGGCCCGATGGGTGCCCGCGTCCGGGCCGTCATGACGGAGTTGCACGGGGAGAAGATCGACATCGTCGACTTCGACCGCGACCCGGCCAGGTTCATCGCCTCTGCGCTGTCCCCGTCCAGAGTGCAGTCCGTCCAGATCGTCGACGACCGCGCGAGGGCCGCTCGCGTTATCGTGCCCGACTTCCAGCTGAGTCTGGCGATCGGCAAAGAAGGTCAGAATGCGCGGTTGGCTGCCAAGTTGACCGGGTGGCGAATCGACATTCGCTCCGACACGGCCACCGAGGCCGCTGCGTCCGAGGCCCCGGATCACCGTGACAGCCAGAGCGCATCAGCGAATCGCGGGGATGACCGTCCTTCTGGTCTGGGTTAGACTTGGCGATGGTCGAGCGGGAGCGGATCCGCCATGCCACCTCGTCAGCGGTTGCCCATCGGGGCTTGCGCACGTGTGTGGGATGTAGGAGTCGCGCCGATCGGTCAGAGCTGTTGCGGGTAGCCGCGGTCGCTGGGGATGACGGATGGAGCGTCGTACTCAACGTGCGCGGCTGTCTTCCGGGCCGAGGGGCCTGGTTGCACCCGGACTTGCAATGTTTGGACAAGGCGGTCAAACGTCGTGCGCTCAGTCGGGCCTTCCCGGTGACGCACTCCCGTGAGATCGATGTCCGTCCGTTGCGTGACAGCATCTGCGAGATCACTGCACGACTGATGAATTGACCTGCCGCCGTGTGCGGCGAGACAAGACCGGAAGCGGGTTCAACGCTATGAGCACTCGATGAGTTCTCAGTAATGAGCACCAACTAACTGACGGTCTGTGCTGCAACCGGGATGTCCCGGCCGCTGCTCGGACCGTCGCAGATCCCATACAGGAGAAGCGTGGCAAAGGTCCGGGTTCACGAGCTCGCAAAAGAGCTCGGGATGCAGAGCAAGGAATTACTCAACTACCTCAAAGAGCAGGGCGAGTTCGTCAAGACCGCCAGCTCTACGATCGAAGCGCCCGTGGTGCGCAAGATCAAAGAAAATCCGCCGCCCGGCGCAGGGTCGGCAGCCCCGGCCACCCCGGTGCCGGACGAAAAATCATCGCCGAAGCCCGGCGGCCCTGCCGGCGCGGCCAAGCCCGGTATGCCCGGTCCCACGGCTCCTGCCGTGCCCGCGTCGCCTGGATCAGCCGCTGCGCCAGCCGTATCCTCGGTGCCCGCTGCCGCGAAGGAGCCGCAGGCCCCGTCGCGGCCGAGCGTGGTCCCAGGACCTGGTGGCCAGGGTGTCGCTCCCCGCCCGGTAGGTGCAGGTTCCGGCGCCCCGACCGGTGGGTCCGCAGCGCAGACCCCCGCTGCTGCCGGACCGGTCCGGCCCGCTGTGCCTTACACGCCTTCCATGCCTGGCGCACTGAAGCCCGCACCTACGCCCGCCGCAACGCCGGCGGCCCCCGAGCCGCAGGCCCCCGCAGCTGTCGTGGAGACCCCGGCCGCGGCGGCAAGTCAGGCGCCGCCCACCCGTGGCGCCACCAGCGGTGGTAGCGCCCGTCCGGCCGGTCCTCGACCCGCGGGCCCGCGCCCCGGTAACAATCCGTTCGCCCCGAGACAGGGCATGGGCACAGCGCCCAAGGCTTCTGCGCCGGGCCGACCCGGCAACAATCCGTTCGCGGACAAGCAGGGCATGCCCCGCCCCGCGAGCGCCCGAGGTACGGGTGGCGCAGCAGGACCACGACCTGCGGCTGCCGGTCGACCGATAGGCCCAGGTGGTGGCCCTGGTGGCGCACGCCCGAACCCCGGCATGATGCCAGACCGTGCTGCTGCTGCCCGTCCGGGTGAGCGTCCGGCACGCGGCGGCGGTGGCCGTGGTGGTCCCGGTGGCGCAGCGGGCGGTCCCGCCCGTCCGGGTGGTTTCGCCGGTCGTCCCGGTGGCGGTCGCGGGCCTGCCCGCGGTGCGGCTCCCGGTGCATTCGGTCGAGGGAACGGCAAGGTTCGCGGACGTAAGTCCAAGCGCGCCAAGCGTCAGGAATTCGAGCAGATGCAGGCGCCCACCATCGGTGGCGTCAGCGTGCCGCACGGTGACGGCAAGACCGTGGTGCGGGTTCGTCGCGGTGCGTCGCTGAGCGATTTTGCCGACCGTATCGATGCCAATCCGGCAAGTTTGGTGACGGTGCTGTTCCACCTCGGTGAAATGGCCACGGCGACCCAGTCGCTGGATGAGGACACCTTCATGGCGCTGGGCGCCGAGCTGGGATACAACATCCAGGTCGTCTCAGCCGAGGACGAGGAGAAGGAGCTCTTTGCCTCCTTCGACATCGATCTCGACGCCGAGGTCGAGGCCGAGACCGACGAGGATCTGCAGCCGCGGCCTCCCGTCGTCACGGTCATGGGTCACGTCGATCACGGTAAGACGCGTCTGCTGGACGCCATCCGTAATGCCGAAGTCGCCCAGGGCGAGGCCGGTGGCATCACCCAGCACATCGGTGCCTACCAGGTGCACACCGAGCACGAGGGTGCCGAGCGTGCGATCACCTTCATCGACACCCCTGGTCACGAAGCCTTCACGGCCATGCGTGCTCGTGGTGCGAGGGTGACCGACATCGCGATCCTGGTGGTCGCGGCAGACGACGGCGTGATGCCCCAGACCATTGAGGCGCTCAACCACGCTCAGGCGGCCGGTGTGCCGATCGTCGTGGCGGTCAACAAGATGGACGTCGCGGGTGCCAACCCGGACAAGGTGCGTCAGCAGCTGACCGAGTACAACCTGGTGGCCGAGGAGTACGGCGGCGACACGATGTTCGTCAACGTTTCGGCCAAGCAGGGCGAGAACATCGACTCGCTGCTCGAAGCAGTGCTGTTGACCGCCGATGCTGCGCTCGATCTGCGGGCGGACCCGGACATCGAAGCTCGTGGTGTCGCGATCGAGGCCAATTTGGACCGCGGTCGAGGTGCAGTGGCCACCGTGCTGGTGCAGCGAGGCACGCTGCGGGTCGGCGATTCGATCGTCGCAGGCGTGGCGCACGGTCGCGTTCGCGCCATGCTCGACGAGCACGGCAACAACGTGCGCGAAGCTGGTCCGTCCCGTCCCGTGCTCGTCACGGGTCTGGCAGCGGTGCCGCGCGCCGGCGACACCTTCATCGTGGTTTCGGATGACCGCAAGGCCCGGCAGATCGCCGAGCTGAAGGAAGCGGACAACCGACGGGCACAGCTGATGAGGCACCGGAAGTTGATCAGCCTGGAGGACTTGGACCAGACGCTCGCACAGGGCAAGGTCGAGACCCTCAACCTGATCCTCAAGGGCGACGGGTCCGGATCTGTTGAGGCGCTGGAAGATGCGCTGATGCAGATCGATGTCGGCGAAGAGGTCGAGATACGCATCATCGACCGCGGCGTCGGTGCGATCACGATGAACAACATCAACCTCGCGGTGGCCGCTACAGCGATCATCATCGGCTTCAACGTGCGGGCCGAGGGCCAGAACGCTGCCTACGCCGAGAAGGAGGGTGTGGAGATCCGGTACTACCCGGTGATCTACCAGGCCATCGAGGAGCTGGAAGCAGCGCTCAAGGGTCTGCTCAAGCCGGAGTTCGAGGAAGCAGAGCTGGGTACCGCGGAGATCCGTGAGATCTTCCGTAGCTCCAAGTTCGGCAATATCGCCGGTTCGCTGGTGCGGTCGGGTCTGTTGCGTCGTGGCAGCAAGGCGCGGATCACCCGTAATGGTGTCGTGGTCACCGAGAACCTGGAGATCGCCGGTTTGCGGCGCTTCAAGGATGACGTCACCGAGGTTCGCGATGGGTACGAGTGCGGTATCAACCTGGGATCGTTCAACGATCTGCAGGATGGCGACCTGATCACCACCTACGAAATGCGCGAAAAGCCCCGTAAGTAGGGCCACCGAAGAAGCGACCCGCCACCCCTGCCAGGGGTGGCGGGTCGCTTCTTCTGGTGAGGGTCATGCAATAGCAGCACCCTCACCAAAAGATGCGACCGCAGCAGGCTCGCGACGGCGCGGCTACCGTGTGCGCGTGACCGATCTCCTCCTACTGTTAGCCCCCAGTGCGAACCGGGTCTATGCCGGTGCCGCGCGAGATCTCGTGGCGGCGGAGGCGCGGGTGTTGACCGGCGCACTCTGCAGTGGGCCGGTGCAGATCAGAAGCGCCGACCTCGCGGGGGTGGAGTACCTCGCTGTCAACGGCGATGGTGAGCAGCTGGTCGAGGTGCTCTCGAACCTGTCGGCGAGCGCTGCATTGTTCGAGCGGGTGGGAGAGCTGTTGCGGCCGGTACAGCTACGACGCCGCGTGGTCTATCCGAGCGACCTGGTGAGCATCCCCAAGTACGCCGGCAAGACCAATGAGCAGTGGACCCGCCTTGCGCTCGGGGTGACGGCCGCAGCGACGGCGAGGCCGCAGCGGTGGTTGGACGGGTCGTTGGAGGTACTCGATCCGATGTGCGGGCGTGGAACGACGTTGAATGTGGCTCTGTCCCTCGGATACGACGTCACGGGGGTCGAGATCGACCGCAAGGATCACGAGGCGTACACGGCGTTCATCAAGACCTGGATGCGACAGCACCGGTACAAGCACACCGTCCAGGAGGGCGGGCTGCGCACCGATGGTCGGACGCGTGGTCGACGGGTGCAGATCGAGATCGCCGCGACCAAGGAGGATTTCCGGGCCGGGCAGGTGCAACGGGTGGAGTACCTGTGCACCGATACCCGGGAATTGGGAGGTCTGCTGCGGGCCCGCAGCGTCGATGTCATCGTGACGGACACTCCCTACGGGATTCAGCACGGTGCGCACACGGACCAGGTCGTGCGGAGTCCGCTCGAACTGCTCGACCAGGCCATGCCAGGTTGGGCGCGGGCATTGCGTAGTGGGGGAGCCATGGGGATCTCGTTCAACCGCCACGTGTCGCCCCGGGACGAGCTGGCGTCGCTGCTGATCGACCACGGGCTCGAGGTGGTCACCGGTGTCGGGTACGACGACCTGCGGCACCGCGTCGACGTATCGATCGACCGCGACCTGATCGTCGCCCGCAAACCCTGAGCATCGGCCCGGTTTCGCGTCCAGGCCGTGCGCGGTGCGAGGATGCGGGTATGGCTGATCCCGCACGCGCACGCAAGGTCTCCGGTCGTATCAAGTCGCTGGTGGCGCAGTACCTGGAGCACCGCATCAAGGACGAGCGGCTGGGATTCGTCACCATCACCGACGTCCGGGTTACTGGTGACCTGCAGCATGCCTCGGTTTTCTACACGATCTTCGGCTCCGATCAGGAGCGCCTGGACACCGAGAAGGTGATGCAGGAGTACCGCGGTCGCATCCGTTCCCACGTCGGTCAGGGACTCGGTATCCGGCTGACCCCGTCGCTGGAGTTCGTACCCGACGCGATTCCGGAGGGCGCCGCGCAGATCGAGGACGCACTGCAGGCCGCCCGGGAACGCGATGCAGAGTTGGCTGAGGCGAAGGCTCAGGCCACTTATGCCGGTGAGGCCGACCCCTACAAGAAGTCGGAGTAAGCGCATCGACGGCTTGCTACTGGTCGACAAGCCGGCCGGTTGGACCAGCCACGACGTCGTCGCCCGCTCGCGTCGCCTCGTGCAGACCCGCAAGGTGGGTCATGCGGGCACCTTGGACCCGATGGCCACCGGGCTGCTCGTGCTGGGTATCGGACGGGCCACCAAGCTCCTGACCTTCCTGGTTGGGTGCGACAAGACCTACACGGCCACCATTCGGCTGGGTCAGGCGACCATCACCGACGACGCAGAGGGCGAGATCGTGTCGTCCGCAGACGCCTCCGGGGTGGCCGGGGAGGCCGTGGATCGCGCGGTCGCTCGTCTGACAGGACCTATCGAACAGGTCCCCAGCAGCGTGAGCGCCATCAAGGTCGACGGGGTGAGGTCCTACGCGCGGGTGCGCGGCGGCGAGCAGGTCGCCCTTGCTGCTCGACCCGTGCAGGTGGGGCGGTTCGAGGTGGTGGCGACGCGATCGGCCGAAGCCGGCGGGCTGGCGATGCTGGATCTGGACGTGGAGCTCGATGTCAGCTCCGGCACCTACGTGCGGGCGCTGGCCCGGGATCTGGGAGCCGATCTAGGTGTCGGTGGGCACCTGACGGCGTTACGGCGCACCAGAGTCGGCCGATTGCAGATCCGTGATGCCGCTGAGTTGGAGGTGCTCCTGGCGATGAGGCAGGCGCAGGGGCCACTTCCGATCGTGCCGATGGCGCGCGTGGCGCGCGCCCAGTTCGCCGTGCGCGAACTGACCGACGACGAAGAACGCGACCTGCGACACGGCAAGCACATTGCCGCCGTAAATCGGGTGACAGGCCGGCCGGTCGCCGGGCTGGGCCAGGACGGCGAGCTGGTGGCGATGTTGGATCAGTCGGGGGAGACGACCCGGTCACTCGTGGTGTTCCCGAGGCTCGTCAACGGCTGATCGCCAGTTCGTGCGACAGCATCGCATTTGGGAGCTATTGTTCGGAGGCTGCATGTATCGCTCCGACGTGAGGAACACTCCATGGCTCAATCTGCGACAGATGCGCCGAGCCTGGGTCGTATCCGCGCCTTCGCAGCCGAGTTCACCGCCGAAGATCGTCGGTCTGTCTATGGGATGACCGCGGCCATCATCGCGTTACACGTGATCGGCTTCGGTCTGCTGTTCGCCGTGATTGCCCCAGCTCATTACGGGCTCGGCACCAAGAGTGTGTTCGGAGTGGGACTGGGGATCACCGCGTACACCCTCGGTATGCGGCATGCGTTCGACGCCGACCATATTGCGGCGATCGACAACACCACCCGCAAGCTGCTGACCGACGGTAAGCGACCGCTGAGCGTCGGCTTCTGGTTCTCCCTGGGCCACTCATCGGTCGTCTTCGGGCTCTGCCTGCTGCTGACGCTCGGTATCAGGGCGCTGGGGCGCGGGGTGACGGACAGTAACTCGACCCTGCACACCGTCACGGGTCTCATCGGTACGTCGGTGTCGGGGATATTCCTGTGGATCATCGCGTTGCTCAATTTTGCAGCCCTGATGGGCATCATTCGGGTCTGGCGCAGCGCCCGTGGCGGCGAGTTGGACGAAGCTGCGCTGGAGGATCACCTGCAGAACCGTGGCTTGTTCAACCGGTTCCTGGGGCGCATGACGCGAGCGGTGACGAAACCGGCCCAGATGTACCCGATCGGTTTTGTGTTCGGCCTCGGTTTCGACACTGCGACCGAGATCAGCCTGCTGGTGCTCGCAGGTGGGGCGGCGGCCTACGCGCTGCCCTGGTACGCCATTCTGACCCTGCCGATACTCTTCACCGCCGGGATGAGTCTGCTGGATGCTGCAGATGGGGTCTTCATGGGTAAGGCCTACAAGTGGGCCTTCGCGCAACCGCTGCGACGGTTGTACTACAACGCGACAGTGACCGGACTGTCGATTTTCGTCGCGGTCGTCATCGGCACCATCGAGCTGTGCTCGATCTTCGCCGACCGCCTGGACCTCACCAGCGGGCCGGTGGCCGCTATCGGATCAGTCAACCTCGACGGCGTCGGGTTCATCATCGTCGGCGTGTTCGTCGGGACCTGGGTCCTGGCTGTCGGCGCCTGGTACGCCCTTGGCCTGAACAAGAAGGAACTCTTCGCGAGCTAGAGTGACGCCGTGCTGCGTCTGAACGACATCCGCGACGTTCCGTCCGGGTTCGGGCCCTCTGTGGTGACGATCGGCAACTTCGACGGGGTGCATCGTGGGCACCAAGCCCTGCTGTCGTCCGTCGTGCAGTTGGCGCGCGATACCGGCCGAACCTCGGTGGCGGTGACCTTCGACCCTCACCCGCTGGCCGTCCTGTACCCCGATCGGGCGCCTGTTGCCATCGGCTCGCTACAGGATCGGCTGAGCGAGTTGGAGGCCAGCGGTCTGGACGCAGTGCTCGTCATGCCGTTCACGCTGCAACTCGCCGCAATGTCCCCTCGCGACTTCGTGCACGAGGTGTTCGTGCAGGCCCTGGGCGCCACCGCTGCCGTCGTCGGGCGGGACACCCGATTCGGGGCACGTAACGTCGGAGACGTGCAGACATTGCGCGAGCTCGGAGCTGAGTTCGGCTTCGAGGTCCGGGTGCTGCAGGACGTCGGGGAGGACGGCCGTTACTCCTCCAGTCAGGTCAGGTCCGATCTGCAGGCCGGCGACGTGGCTTCAGCCGCGCGGGTGCTGGGTCGTCAGCACGCGGTAACCGGCATGGTGGTCCACGGGGCTCAACGAGGGCGCGAGCTCGGTTATCCCACCGCCAATCTGGCCCAGGACGCGACGGGTTTCGTGCCGGCCGACGGGGTATACGCGGGATGGCTGGTCCGCGCTGACGCTACGGCTGAGACGCTGCCCGCTGCGATCTCGGTGGGGACCAACCCGACCTTCGACGGAGTGCACCGCACGGTCGAGGCGTATGTGCTGGACCGCACCGATCTGGACCTGTACGACGAGGTCGTCACGATCCGGTTCCAGGAGCGGCTGCGCAGCAACGTCCGGTTCGAATCTGTGAAAGAGCTGATAGATCAGATGGGTCGCGACGTCGCGCGGGCGCGGAAGTTGACTGGGCAGTAGGGTGGCGCAGGCCACACCGGCCACGTCCCATCCATCCTGGAGCAGTCAGCAATGATCACTATGCAGGACGAGAAGTTCGACCAGTCCGTCATCGACGACCGGGCGCCCTCGGTTGCCCATCTCTTCATCGATCGGGTGCAGAAAACCCCCTCCGCGCATGCGTACAGCTATCCCGCCGGTGACGGCTGGGCGCGATTGACGTGGTCCCAGGCCGACGCGCGGGTGCGCGCCATCGGCGGGGGACTGTTGGCGCTCGGTGTGAAAGCGGGGGACCGCATCGGAATCGCCGCGTCGACGCGGGTGGAGTGGGCGCTCGCCGACCTGGGGGTGATGCTCGCGGGTGCTGCAACGACAACGATCTATCCGACGTCCACCGCGGACGACATGCTCTACATCGTCTCTGACTCCGGCAGCACGGTGGTGATCGCCGAGGACGATGCAAAGGTAGCTACGCTCAGAGGTGGGCGCGATGCGATCCCGGAGGTCGTCAAAGTCGTCGTGATCGACGGGGCGGGCGATGGCGACTGGGTGATCTCCCTCGCTGACCTGGAATCACTGGGCACCGACTACCTACGCGAGCACGAAGGCGCTCTCGAGGAGCGGGTCGAGGCGCTGGGCCCCGACGATCTCGCTACCTTGATCTACACATCAGGCACGACGGGCCGCCCCAAGGGCGTGCGACTCGCGCATGGTTCCTGGATGTACGAGGTCGCTGCGACCGACTCAACGGGTCTGCTCACGCCGCAGGATCTGCAGTACCTGTGGTTGCCGCTCTCGCATGTTTTCGGCAAGTTGCTGCTGACCCTGCCGATCCAGATCGGTTTCCCGACCGCCATCGACGGACGCGTGGACAAAATCACCGAGAACCTCGCGGTGGTTCGCCCGACCTGGATGGGCGCGGCGCCGCGCATCTTCGAGAAGGTGTACGGCCGCATCAACACGATGATGGACAGCGAAGGCGGTGTGAAGGCCAAGCTGTTCCACTGGGCCAGCGCCAACGGCAAACTCGTCGCGCAGCGCCGTTCGGAAGAAGAGAGCGTCGGCGGGCTGCTCGCTCTGCAGCACCGTATCGGCGACAAGATCGTGCTCAGCAAGATCCGGGAGCGCTTCGGGGGGCGCATCCGGTTCTTCATCTCCGGATCTGCAGCGCTCAATTCCGAGGTCGCCCAGTGGTTCGATTCGATGGGGATGCCGGTCCTGGAGGGCTACGGCATGACCGAGACGAGTGCGGCGACGTGTGTGAACCGGCCTGATACGAACAAGATCGGCACCGTGGGGTGGCCGCTGCCGGGCACCGAGGTCAAGATCGCCGAGGACGGCGAACTACTGGTCAAGGGTCCTGGGGTGATGCAGGGCTACCGCGGGCTGGACGAAGCAACTGCGGAGACGCTGAAGGACGGCTGGCTGCATACCGGTGACATCGCCGAGATCCTGCCCAGCGGACACGTGCGTATCACCGACCGCAAGAAGGACCTGTTCAAGACCTCCAACGGGAAATACGTCGCGCCTGGTCAGATCGAGGCGACGTTCAAGGGCCTGTGTCCCTATTCTTCGCAACTCGTTGTCGAAGGAGACGGTCGCAAGTTCGTCTCGGCGCTGATCACCCTCGATGAGGAAGCCATGACGGACTGGGGCAAGCAGAACGGGATGGCGGGCGCGGACTACCGCACCATCGTGACGTCGGACCGGGCCCGGGACATGGTGCAGGGCTACGTGGACCAGCTGAACGCCGGACTGAACCGGTGGGAGCAGATCAAACGCTTCCTGATCCTGGACCATGACCTGAGCATCGAAGACGGTGAGATCACGCCGAGCCTGAAACTCAAGCGCAAGGTCGTCACCAGGAAATACGGCGAGCACCTGGATGCGCTCTATACCGACTGACCCGGCCTAGGCTGACGGGTATGCAGGGTGAGTCCATCTACTACGACCTCGAACCGCTCCTGGAGCAGGTGAGCAAGCCGATCCAGTATGTCGGCGGCGAGCTCAACTCCACGTGCAAGGAGTGGAACTGCGGGGGATTCGATGATCAGGGCCGTGAGCGGACGGTTCGGTGGTCGTTGATGTACCCCGATGCCTACGAGATCGGCGTGCCGAACCAAGGCGTCATGATCTTGTACGAGGTGCTGAACGAGCGCTCGGACACCCTGGCCGAGCGCACGTATTCGGTGTGGCCCGACATGGAGGCAGCGATGCGGGCCGCCGGCCTGCCGCAGTTCACGGTCGACGGTCACCGCCCGGTCGGGCACTTCGACGTCTTCGGGCTCTCTTTCGCCACTGAGCTGGGCTACACCAACATGCTCACCGCGCTGGATCTTGCGGGGATTCCGCTGCATGCGGCCGACCGTGGCCCCGACGATCCGATCGTGATCGCCGGGGGGCACGCGGCATTCAACCCCGAGCCGATCTCCCAGTTCATCGATGCCGCGGTCGTCGGCGACGGTGAAGAGGCGGTCCTGGCGATCACCGACCACATCGCGGCCTGGAAGGGTGCGGGGCGCCCCGGTGGGCGCAGCGAGTTGCTCCTGCGGTTGGCGCGTACCGGTGGTGTCTACGTACCGGCCTTCTATGACGTCGACTACCTGCCCGACGGCCGAATTCAGCGGGTGGCACCGGCCGCCGACAAAACCGGTGTCCCATGGCGCGTCTCCAAGCACACCGTGATGGACCTGGACGCCTGGCCGTACCCCAAGCAGCCGCTGGTTCCGTTGGCCGAATCCGTGCACGAGCGGATGTCGGTCGAGATCTTCCGCGGCTGCACCCGAGGGTGCAGGTTCTGCCAGGCCGGCATGATCACCCGCCCCGTCCGGGAGCGCTCCATCACCGGTATCGGCGACATGGTCAAGAAGGGTCTCGACGCGACCGGTTTCGAAGAAGTGGGCCTGTTGTCGCTGTCCTCGGCGGATCATTCCGAGATCGCCGACATCGCCAAGGGTCTGGCGGACAGGTACGAAGGCACCCAGACGGGGCTGTCGTTGCCTTCGACACGGGTCGACGCGTTCAACATCGATCTCGCCAATGAGCTGACCCGCGGTGGCCGACGCTCCGGGTTGACGTTCGCTCCGGAGGGCGGCTCGGAACGCATCCGCAAGGTCATCAACAAGATGGTCAGCGAGGACGACCTCATCAAGACCGTTGCGGCTGCCTACGGCGCTGGATGGCGGCAGGTCAAGCTCTACTTCATGTGCGGCCTTCCGACGGAGACCGACGAGGACGTCCTGCAGATTGCAGACCTTGCCAAACGGGTGATCGAAACTGGCCGCGCGGTCAGCGGGCGGCGGGACATCCGGTGCACGGTCTCCATCGGCGGATTCGTTCCGAAACCGCACACTCCGTTCCAGTGGTGCGCGCAGCTGGGCCCTGAGGAGACCGACGCCCGCCTGGCCAAACTGCGGGTGGCCATCCGGGCCGACAAGAAATACGCGTCCGCGATCGGCATCCGCTATCACGATGGCCAACCCGGTCTGATCGAAGGACTTCTCTCGCGTGGTGATCGTCGGGTCGGTCCCGTGATCGAGGCGGTATGGCGGGCCGGCGGCCGGTTCGACGGGTGGAGTGAGCACTTCTCCTTCGAGCGTTGGATGAGCTGTGCCAGTGAGGTATTCGCAGATTCTGCGGTCGACATCTATTGGTACACCGTCCGGGAGCGCACCGAACACGAAGTGTTGCCGTGGGACCACCTGGACTCCGGCCTGGACAAGGACTGGCTGTGGCAGGACTGGCAGGACGCGCTGGACGAGACCGAGGTCGAGGACTGTCGGTGGACCCCGTGCTTCGACTGCGGCGTGTGTCCTCAGATGAACACCGAGATCCAGGTCGGCCCGACCGGCAAGAGGTTGTTGCCGCTGACGGTCGTCTGAGTCCCCGTGCCAATCCGTCAACGGGTCCCGGAGGGGCCCGTACCGGACCCGGCGGTGCAGAAGCTGCGCATTCAGTACGCCAAACGCGGTCGAATGCGTTTCTCCTCTACCCGGGACTTTCAGCGTGCGTTGGAACGCGCCATCCGTCGGGCGGGCATCCCGATGGCATTCTCGGCCGGGTTCCATCCGCACCCGCGGATCAGTTACGCCAATGCCGCCGCGACCGGAACTGCCAGTGAGGCGGAGTACTTCGAGCTGCAACTACGTGAGCGACGAGACCCTGAGGCGGTGCATCACGAGCTGGATGACGCCCTGCCCGGTGATCTGGCAATCGTCGCGGTGTGCGAGGCGCAGAGCGGCGCGTTAGCAGATCTGCTCGAGGCGAGCGACTGGATGCTGCAGTTCGCTGATGTCGATTGCGACACCCTGTCCGGTGCGCTGGCGAAACTGCTGGACAGCGGGCAGGTGGAGGTCACCCGGATGATGAAGAGCGGCCCGCGCACGTTCGATGTGCGTGCGGCCATCCTGAGCGCCGACACCACTCGTTCCGCACCGCCGTACCTCTCGGTGTTGACGGTGCAGCTGCGACATCTCACCCCATCGGTACGCCCTGACGACGTGCTGGCCGCTCTGGCACAGATCGCGGACCTGCACCCGGTGCGCTCGCCGCTGGTTACCCGGCTACGACAGGGTCCGCTGCAGGTGGATGGGAGCATCGCGGACCCCCTGACCGCGCAGCGCGCCGATTGACCGGGCCACCCTGCTGAGCGCAAACGTCCCGAGTGGGCGGCTGGTGTGTGAGATGATCATCGAGGTCACCAGGTGTCGCACAACGCGCAGGGTGCCCCGTCCCGACGGACGTCTCGCCCGGCTCCGAACCGCCGGATGCGCGTCACGTTGAGGGACGACGGCCAACCGGTGCCGCGCTTTGCGCGAGCCGATCGTGCCGCAACAGCCGACTTTCTCGGTCGCGCACGACGCGACCGGCCTGTACCCGCTTCACGCGGGCGTGCGGACCCCCCGGTCCCCGTGTTGTGGACGCACCGTGTGCTGACCAGAAGGAGGCGCGATGGCGCCCCACGATGACAACGACCCATTTGCAGACTCGACGGATTCCGGAAACTCCACGGACTCCGGTTCGCAGCCGACTGCAGCTGCCCCCCCTACGTCCGCCATCCCATCATTCGGGTTGTTGTTCCAGGCGCCCGACACCACCCGGCGGGCACCGCGTCTAGCGCCGCAGCGACCGGCATCCCCAGACAGCGATGCCGGCGATGCCAGCGAGGCCAGGGACAGCAGGGAATCCAGGGATAGCAGGGACTTCGCCGACAACGGCGATTCCTCGAGCACTGAGACTGATCGTTCCCCGTCGGGTGCCGATGGCGACGGTGACGATGAACCGCGGGCCCGCCGTCGAGGCGGCCGCGGGCGCAAACCCAAGGCAGACGGCGGTCCTCCCGACGCCGATCAGGGCGCTCCGAAGCAGACGAAACAGGATGGTCCGAAGCGCAGCGGTGTATCGCGCGGCGTCAAGGCTGCGGATTCGACGTCGACCGATGAGGGCGACGAGGTCGAGGATCAGGATGCCGGTAGCGAATCAGCCGTATCCGAGGATGCGAACGGCCCCGAGGATTCCGACGGCGCGGCGGAGGGCGATGGTCGCAAGCGCACCCGTCGTCGCCGTCGCAGCGGAGCCGGATCCGACAGTGAGGATCCTCCCGGCACCGTGACCAGGGTCCGTGAGCCGCGCACGAGTCGCGACGAGGTCACTTCCATCAAGGGATCCACTCGGCTGGAGGCCAAGAAGCAGCGCCGTCGCGAAGGCCGGGAGGCCGGACGGCGCCGGACGGTCATTACTGAGGCGGAGTTCCTGGCCCGCCGCGAAAGCGTCGAGCGCATCATGGTGGTGCGTGAACGTGAGGGTCGCACGCAGATCGGTGTGCTCGAGGACGGTGTGCTCGTCGAGCACTACGTGTCACGCAACTCCGCGCAGTCCTCGATGGCCGGCAATGTGTACCTGGGCCGCGTGCAGAACGTGCTGCCCAGCATGGAAGCCGCCTTCGTCGACGTCGGTCGTGGCCGCAACGCCGTGTTGTACGCCGGTGAGGTCAACTGGGACGCCGCCGGCCTGGAGAACGGCCAGGCCCGGCGGATCGAGCATGCGCTCAAGTCCGGCGAATCGGTGCTCGCCCAGGTCACCAAGGACCCGATCGGGCACAAGGGGGCGCGGCTGACCTCTCAGGTTTCGCTGCCCGGGCGGTTCCTGGTCTACGTGCCGGGCCACGCGATGACGGGGATCTCCCGCAAGTTGCCCGACGTCGAGCGCAACAGACTGAAGAAGATCCTGAAAGAGGTCGTGCCGTCCGATGCTGGGGTGATCGTCCGTACTGCGGCCGAAGGCGCCAGCGAGGTTGACCTCAAAGCCGACGTCGAGCGGTTGCAGGCGACCTGGGAAAAGATCCAGAAGGACGCCAAATCCGGCCACGCACCCGCGTTGCTGCATGGCGAGCCGGATCTTGCACTGCGGGTCATCCGCGACGTGTTCAACGAAGATTTCGTGAAGTTGGTCATCTCCGGTGACACTGCCTTCGATCAGGTGCACCACTACCTGCAGGCGATCGCCCCGGATCTGGCCGGACGGCTGGAGAAGTGGACCGGTCAGCAGGACCTGTTCACCGTGCACCGCGTTGATGAGCAGCTGTCCAAGGCCATGGACCGCAAGGTGTGGCTGCCCTCGGGTGGTTCCCTGGTCATCGACCGCACCGAAGCGATGACGGTGATCGACGTGAACACCGGCAAGTTCGTCGGCTCCGGCGGCAACCTGGAGGAGACGGTCACCAAGAACAACATCGAGGCTGCCGAGGAGATCGTGCGGCAGCTGAGATTGCGCGATATCGGTGGCATCATCGTCGTCGACTTCATCGACATGGTCCTGGAGGCCAACCGCGATCTGGTGGTTCGCCGACTGCTGGAATGTCTGGGTCGCGACAGGACCAAGCACCAGGTTGCCGAAGTGACGTCGCTCGGGCTGGTGCAGATGACCCGTAAGCGGGTCGGGTCGGGGCTGATCGAGGTGTTCTCCGAGGAATGCACGGCATGCGGGGGGCGCGGGTTGATCGTGCACGACACTCCCGTCGACAAATCCGGCGGCAGCGACGGAGGTTCCGGCCAGCGCGGCGACCAGTCCGGCACCAACAACTCTGCAGGCAATGGCGGCGGCAGCAACAACGGCAGCAACGGTGGCCGCGGCCGGCGGTCCAAGGCACGACCGGAGCCGGTCGTCGAGGCTGCGCCGCCATCCTCGGGTCCGTCAGCCGCTCAGATCGCAGCAGCTGCTCACGCGGCGGCCGTCACTGCTGGCGAGAAGGCCGACGACGTCGCCAAGGAGTCGATCGAAGCAGTCCATGCAGAGGTGCGTCGCGTTGAGGCCTCGGCCGGTCCGGCGCCCCGGGCAGAGCCTGCTGTGCAGCAACAGACGACCCGGGTAGCGGCTGACGCAGCGCCGGAGGTCGGCTCGGCGCCGGCTGTTGAGCCGGTCGCGCAGACAGTTGCTGCTGGTCCGCCCGCACGGCGCAAACGCAAGCGCGCCGTAGCCCCTGCCGGTCGGCCGGTCATCGCAGACTCGCCGGTGGCTGCTGTTGACGGGCCGACCCGGGCTGCGGTGAATTTGTAAGCCCCATCATCTGACCAGTAAGATCAAAGGCTGGCGCTCCCACCGTTTCGACGTCCTGCTCCGCAGGGTTGCTGTTGGCCGGTCATACCAGAGCGAGTGCGCCATGACGAAAGGTTGAGTTCCGACGTGTACGCGATTGTTCGCGCAGGCGGCCGCCAGGAGAAAGTTTCCGTGGGCGACGTCCTCATCATTGACAAAATCACCGTGCAGGCCGGCGAGAGCTTCGAGCTCAAGCCGCTGCTGCTGGTAGACGGCGAAACCATCACCAGTGACCCCGCGAAGTTGGCGCAGGTCACCGTGAAGGCCGAGGTGATCAAGTCCGCCAAGGGCCCCAAGATCACCATCATCAAGTACAAGAACAAGACCGGTTACCGCAAGCGCCAGGGTCACCGTCAGCCCCTGACACAGGTCAAGATCACCGAGATCAATTCTTGAGTCTGGTCTGATCGACTCCTTCTCTCCTTCGCACGCAGGTTTCCTCCACACGTAAGGCTCCAGACACATGGCACACAAGAAGGGCGCATCGTCCAGCAAGAACGGGCGCGATTCCAATGCACAGCGACTCGGCGTCAAGCGGTTCGGCGGTCAGGTCGTTCGCTCCGGCGAAATCATCGTGCGTCAGCGCGGCACCCACTTCCACCCAGGTGTGAACGTCGGGCGCGGCAAGGACGACACCTTGTTCGCCTTGGTCGCCGGCGCGGTCCAGTTCGGTCAGAAGGGCGGTCGCCGCACCGTCAACATCGTCGACGCCCAGTTGCAGGACGTCTCCGCCTAAGCCGTTTCGCACCAGATGTGAGCAGGGGCGGGCCCGATGGGCCCGTCCCTTTCAACTTTTCTCCTTTAAGGATCCATCGTGGCCACCAATTTCGTTGATCGTGTACTACTGCACATGAGTGCCGGTAGCGGTGGTCACGGCGTGGCGTCGGTCAAGCGCGAGAAGTTCAAGCCCCTGGGCGGACCGGATGGCGGCAACGGCGGGCGTGGGGGAGACGTGGTCCTCGTCGTGGACCAACAGTCGACGACGTTGTTGGACTACCATCGCAGCCCACACCGTGCCGGCGGAAACGGTCGGCCCGGTGCCGGCGACGAACGCAACGGTGCCGATGGGGAAGACCTCATCCTGCCCGTCCCGGAGGGCACCGTAGTCACTGATCGTTCCGGCACCGTCCTGGCCGATCTGGTCGGGGCCGGCACCCGTTTCATCGCGGCCCGTGGTGGCCGCGGGGGCCTGGGCAACCGCGCACTGTCTTCACCGCGCCGCAAGGCTCCTGGTTTTGCGCTCCTGGGCGAACCGGGCGATGCGCTGGACGTCGTCCTGGAGCTGAAGACTCTGGCCGATGTGGCGTTGATCGGGTTCCCATCGGCCGGCAAGTCCAGTCTCGTCTCGGTGATGTCGGCGGCCAAACCCAAGATCGCGGACTACCCCTTCACGACCTTGGTGCCCAACCTCGGCGTCGTCACCGCCGGCGCGATGCGCTACACGATCGCCGATGTCCCGGGCTTGATTCCCGGCGCAAGCCAGGGCAAGGGCCTGGGTCTTGAGTTCCTGCGACATGTCGAGCGGTGCTCGGTGTTGGCGCACGTCATCGACTGCGCGACGTTGGAGTCCGACCGTGATCCGCTGTCGGATCTGGACGCCATCGAGCACGAACTCTCGGAGTACGTCGCCGACGATTCACTGGGTGGCCGCCCGTTGGCGGAGCGCACCCGCATCGTCATCCTGAACAAGGCCGACGTACCGGACGCCAGGGAGCTGGCCGAGATGGTACGCGCCGATCTGGAAGCACGCGGGCTGGAAGTGTTCGTCGTATCGGCGGTCGCGCACACGGGTCTGAAAGAGTTGAGCTTCGCGTTGGCGGCGCACGTAGTGGCTGCCCGCAAAGAGGCCGAGCAGATCGTTCCGCAGCGTATTGTGCTGCGACCCAAGGCAGTCGACGACACCGGATTCTCCGTGGTGCGCGAAGAAACACCCGACGGGGAACTGTTCCGGGTCGCCGGTGACCGACCGACCCGATGGGTGCGTCAGACCGACTTCGCCAATGACGAAGCGGTCGGCTACCTCGCCGACCGACTCGCGCGCCTCGGCGTCGAAGAGGCCCTGTTCAAGGCCGGGGCCGTTCCCGGTTCAATGGTGCTGATCGGGCCCGCAGACAACGCCGTCGTCTTCGATTGGGAGCCGACGATGTACTCCGGGGCCGAGCTGCTCGGCGCCCGGGGCTCCGACCTTCGGCTGGACGAGCCGACCCGACCGACGCGAGCTGAGCGGCGTGATGAGTTCCACGCCCGCAAGGACGGACAGCGCGAGGCCCGCGAGGACATGGACGCCGAGCGTCGCGCCGAGATCTGGACCAACCGCGAGCCGGTGGAAGCGCCGGTACCCGCGGGCGCCGACGACGATAGTGACTGAATCCGACGGGGATATCGCCGGTCGTCTACGCGACCGGATCTACGCGGCTTCGCCCCTGGTCGTCAAGGTCGGTTCCAGTTCGCTGACCGACGCCCGCGGTCATCTCGACCCGGGGGCAGTCGCTGCGCTCGTCTCTGCGCTGGCAATGCATCGCGACCGCGGCAGGTCGGTCGTACTGGTCTCTTCGGGCGCAATTGCCGCTGGTATCGGCCCACTGGGGCTGACCGGCCGCCCGAGTGACCTGGCGACGCAGCAGGCAGCTGCCAGCGTCGGTCAGGGGATCTTGTTGGCGGCCTACACCGCGGCATTCGCTGCGCACGGCCAGCAGGTGGGTCAGGTTCTGCTGACTTCTGAAGATGTGACCCGACGAGGGCACTACCTCAATGCCCGTCGGACGCTCGAACGGTTGCTGGCCATGGGTGTCGTGCCGATCATCAACGAGAACGACACTGTCGCCACCCACGAAATCCGATTCGGTGACAACGACCGGCTGGCCGCGCTGGTGGCTCAGCTGATCGACGCCCACGGGCTGTTGCTGTTGTCCGATGTGGACGCGTTGTACGACGGCCCGCCGACCGACGCAAGCAGTAACCGGGTGCCACTGATCGCCCATCCGGATGCGCTGGCCGATATTCCGATCGTCGGTCCCGGATCCAACGTAGGGACCGGCGGCATGGTGACCAAGGTCGAGGCCGCCCGGATCGCGATGTCCTCGGGGATCCCGACGCTGCTCACCGCTGCGTCCAACGTCGAGGCGGCCCTGCGTGGCGGCGATGTCGGTACCGTTTTCGCGCCGACTCACCGGCGGGGTCATGCCCGACGCATCTGGTTGGAGCATGCGACGGCGCCGCAGGGTCGGGTCGTACTGGACGACGGAGCCGTCGCCGCGGTCACCCGGCGCCGCAGATCGTTGCTCCCAGCCGGTATCAAGGCCGTCGAGGGAACCTTCAGCAGCGGTGACGCCGTTGACGTGGTGGACGCTGCAGGTGCGGTCGTCGCACGCGGGCTGATCAACTACGACTCGCGGGATCTGCCGGCACTGCTTGGGCGGAGCACCAGAGAACTGGCCCGGGAACTGGGTCCGGAGTACGAGCGGGAGGTCATCCATATTGATGATCTCGTTGTGTTGAGCAGGAGGACCCCATGACCGGTACGGACCCGTGGTCGGCCAGACCCGACCTGCCGCCGGGGCAGGCACCCGCGTCACCTGGACGTGCGGAGCCGGTCGCACCGGTCGAGCTGCGCAAGCCGACTGACCCCGGTGAACGCCCAGCATCGGCTGAACCAATAGCGTCGGCTGACCAAACAGGGCCGGCAGAGCCGACGCCGCGCGAGTGGTGGGATGACCCTCGCATGCCATGGAGCGGCAAGCCCGGCAAGAAGGATCTCTGGTGCTGGGCCTGTATCGCCCTGCTCGGCCTCTACGGTTTCGCGACCCTGCCGTTGCGCGCCTGGCTACTCGGTCTCAATACCTACGCACTCGCCGCGTTCAGCGGATCGAACATCGCCATGGTCGACATCGGTGCCCGGTTGCGGGTCGGCCACGAACCGTGGTGGTGGGCCGGCCTATTGGTCGGCGCGTTGACATCTATCAAGTTCGACTGGATCTTCTGGTGGGCCGGGCGGTTGTGGGGTCACGGCATCATCGAGGTCGTCGCGGGGCGATCGAAATTTGCTGCTCGCACAGCTTCCGCAGCGGAGCGACTGGCCAAACGCTTCGGTGGTCCGGCCGTGTTCATCGTCTGGTTCATCCCGTTCTTCCCCAGCGCGGTCGTGAACGCCTTTGTCGGAGATGTGGGGATGCGGTTACGCCGGTTCCTGCTGATCGACTTCGCAGCGGCGATCGTCTACCGGGGGTTGTGGATGTTGCTGGGTTACGAGATCGGAACTCCCGCAAAGGACTTCGTCGGTGTCCTCGCGAAGTACAGCAACTACCTCTCCTATGCAGCCATCGCTCTCGTCGTGATCGGATCGATCGTGCGCGGCCAACGGGCCAAGTCTGCCGCGTGAGCGGCCAGCGGAGCACCGAGCAATCAGGTCACCCGGCCCTAGTATTTCCGGCATGACAACCCCCGAGCTGCTACCCGTCGACGACCGAGTGCGAGCCGTCGCACGGCGATCGCGGGTGGCTGCCCGACAGCTGGCGTTGCTGACCCGGGCAGAGAAGGACGCGGCTCTGGTCGCCCTGGCTGATGCCGTGGCCGAGGCGACGGACGCGATCGTCGTAGCCAACGGGTCTGATCTGCAGCGTGCTGCGGACAGCGGTATGCCGCTCAGCCTGCAGGACAGGTTGCGGCTGACACCGGAGCGGGTCGCGGACATCGCACAGGCGCTGCGAGATCTTGCCGGTCTCGCGGACCCGGTGGGCGAAGTGGTGCGCGGGTCGACGTTGGCCAACGGCCTACAGGTCAGTCAGGTGCGCGTCCCGATGGGTGTGATCGGGATGATCTACGAGGCCAGGCCCAATGTAACGGTCGATGCAGCTGGATTGGGGCTGAAGAGCGGCAATGCGATGATCCTGCGCGGAGGTTCGGCGGCGGCCGCCAGCAACGCAGCCCTGGTCGACACCCTGCGCGCAGCACTGCAGCGATGCCACCTTCCTGCTGACGCGGTCCAACTCCTGTGCGGTGAGCGTGACGAGGTTCGCGCCCTGATCACCGCACGCGGGCTGGTGGATCTGGTGATCCCACGCGGCGGAGCGGACCTGATCCAGACGGTGGTGCTCGGCGCGACCGTGCCGGTGATCGAAACGGGGATCGGGAACTGCCATATCTACCTGGACGCAGCAGCCGACCCGGTCATGGCCCGCGCCATCGCCGTGAATGCCAAGACACAGCGTCCCAGTGTCTGCAACGCCGCCGAGTCCCTGCTGGTCCACCGCGACCTTGCCGACGCGGTACTGCCGGCGTTGCTGAGCGAGCTGCACGACGCGGGGGTGGTGCTCGATCTCGACGAGCGCGCCACGACGTATGCAGTGCAGCTCGGTCTGCCGCATCGGCCGGTGACGGAGCAGGCCTGGGCCGCGGAGTTCCACGGGCTGGAGATGAGCGTCGGAGTGGTGGATTCGCTCGCTGCCGCCATCGAGCACATCGATCGTTACGGCACCGGGCACACCGAGGTGATCGTCACTGAGGACCGCTCCAGCGCAGGTCAATTCGTTGCCCGGGTGGATGCTGCAGTTGTCATGGTGAACGCATCCAGCAGATTCACCGACGGCGCAGAGTTCGGGTTCGGAGCCGAGATCGGTATCTCCACCCAAAAGTTACATGCACGCGGTCCGATGGCTCTGCAGGAGCTGACGAGCACCAAATGGGTCGTTCAGGGCGACGGCCAAATTCGCCACTGACACGGGGGGTCTGTCGACGGTCCTGACACCGGCTAACATTCGGTGTATGAAATCCTCGCTCGTCTCTTTTGTGGCGGACAATTCGGTGCCCCCGCTTCGCGAGAACTCACTGCCTATGCCGCACGTCTTCTACGGTGTTATCGCGTTCGGTGTTTTCCTGGCGTTGCTGGCGCTGCTGTGGTCCTTCCGTAACACCGCCGCCAAGCCGCGTCCCCAGTCGGGCCGTAAGAGCGGGCACTGACCATCCGCCTCGGCGTGATGGGTGGGACCTTCGACCCGATCCACCACGGCCATCTTGTTGCAGCCAGCGAAGTGCAGACGTTGCTGGGGTTGGACGAGGTTGTCTTCGTGCCCACCGGTCAACCGTGGCAGAAGGCCAGTCAGCGGGTAACACCTGCTGAGCATCGCTATCTCATGACGGTGATCGCCACGGCCTCCAACCCGCGTTTCAGTGTGAGCCGTGTCGACATCGAGCGCGGCGGACCGACGTACACGCTCGACACGCTGCGTGATCTGTTGCAGCAACGTCCGGACGCGGAGTTGTTCTTCATCACCGGAGCCGACGCGTTGCAGCAGATCCTGTCGTGGCGTGGGGTGGATCAGCTGTGGGATCTGGCCCAGTTCATCGGAGTCACCCGCCCGGGTCACCTGCTGTCCGATGCCGGGCTTCCCCAGGAACGGGTGATCTTGAAGGAGATCCCGGCTATGGCTATCAGTTCGACCGACTGCCGCCGCCGGGTCCAATCGAACCAACCCGTCTGGTACCTGGTACCGGACGGCGTCGTGCAGTACATCGGGAAATACAACCTTTACCGGCCTGGCGCCGGAGAGATCAGGGAGTACTGAGTGGCTGCCACGCAGCAGGCCGTCGAGTTGGCCAAGCAGGCCGCCTCGGCCGCCGAAGAGAAACTCGCCTCATCCGTGGTGGCGATCGACGTGAGCGAGCAGCTCGCGTTGACCGACATTTTCCTCATCGCTGCGGCGAGCAACGAGCGACAGGTCGGCGCCATTGTCGACGGGGTGATCGAACGTCTGCACACGCTGGGCGTCAAACCGCTTCGCCGCGAAGGGCAGCGCGAGGACCGGTGGGTGCTCCTCGACTTCGGTGACATCGTTGTCCACGTTCAACACGAGGAAGAGCGTGAGTTCTACGCCCTCGACCGTCTCTGGCGCGACTGTCCGGTTGTCGAACTCGCCTGATGAGTGAGCTGATCTGATGGACCACCCCGCCGGACCGCCGCGTCGCCTTATTGTGCTGCGGCACGGGCAGACGACATACAACGCGGCAGGCATCTGGCAGGGCCAGCTCGATGCGCCGCTGTCCGATCTGGGACGTGAGCAGGCACGCGAAGCTGCGGCAGCGCTGGCGTCGCTCGGGATCGACACGATCTACGCCTCCGACCTGATGCGGGCGGCCGACACCGCGCGCGCGCTCGGGGCCGCGTGTGGGCTCGAGCCGATCTTCGACGAACGGTTGCGGGAGATCCACGTGGGGGACTGGTCGGGGATGACGACCGTGCAGGTCACCGAGCAGTTTCCCGACGAGCAGTCCGCCATCAACGACGGCCAGGACCTCAAACGTGGCCGCACGGGGGAATCCGTCAGCGACGTGTCCGCCCGGTTGGCAGCGTTCGAGCAGGATGTCCTCGCGCAGCTGGACGAAGGCGTCACGGTGGCCCTGGCAACCCATGGGGTGACCGGCCGCGCCCTCTGCGCCGACCTGTGCGGAATGCCGCAGGGTATCGCCTGGCAGACCTTGAGCGGGCTGCGCAACTGCCATTGGGCCCTTCTGGTGCAGCACCGGACCGGCTGGCGCATCGAGCAGTGGAACGCGCACGCATAATCACAGCTCGGTGAAGTCGCGGAGGCACTTCACCCCCGCGAAGTTGACCAGGATGCTCAACTTCTGGCCGCCGATGCTGGGCGCCGGGATCCGGGTGCAGGAGATCGAGCACGATTGGACTCGGGCGCGGGTGAAGCTGGTGTTGAACCGGCTGAACCGCAACCAGCACGGCACGGCGTTCGGTGGCTCTATCGGAGCAATGACTGATGTCTTCTTGGCGCTGCTGCTGATGCGTCAACTCGGTCAGGACTACACGGTCTGGGATCGGGCAGTACACCTGGAGTACGTCTCACCGGGAGCTGGCACCGTCTACGGGGTGTTCGAGATGCCGCTCGAGGTGGCCGATCAGATTCGTACCAAGTGCGACGCCGGCCAAAAGGTCCTGCACTGGTTCGAGGTCGATCTCAGGCTTGCGGATGGCACCGTGGTCGCGCGTGCCCGCCGTCAGATCTATGCCCGTAAGAAGCGTGCAGCAATGGATCGAGATGCCCTTCCCGCCGCCGGATCGCTGTGACGGGGAGACGATTTGGCGCCAGGTTGGCCGCCGGATAGAGTGTGCCGGTCGCCTGCTGATGTGGGCTTCGGGGCTGTGGCGCAGTTGGTAGCGCACTTCCATGGCATGGAAGGGGTCAGGGGTTCGAATCCCCTCAGCTCCACCCGAGATGACATGCTTCATCGCTGAGAAACCCCGGGCCTCCTGGCCCGGGGTTTCTCAGCGTCCGGCCGCTGATGCGGTGCGAACCTGCATGGCGGCGTTATTCGCCGGCGAGCGTGCCGGTCAGTCGATCGTGTCGGTCGGCGCTGCTCGCATTCAGCCCGACGATGCTCACCCGCTTGCCCTTGCGCTCGTACTTGGTCGTGATCGCGTCCAGCGCTGCGACGGTAGACGCGTCCCAGATGTGGGATTCGCGCAGGTCGATGGTCACCTCGTCCGGATCGGCGGCGTACTCGAACTGGGTATACAGCTCGTTGCTGGAGGCGAAGAACAATTCGCCGGTCACGCGGTAGTGCACGGATACCGTTCCGTCGGCGTGTTCGATGAGCTCCCGGTGGGTCTGGGTCAGGTGCGCGACCCGGCGGGCGAAGAGCGTCATGGCCAGCAGCACTCCCACGATGACGCCAATGGCGAGGTTGTTCGTCGCGACGACGACGACAACGGTCACCACCATCACTGATGTCTCGGATTTCGGCATCCGCCGCAAGGTTGCGGGCCGAATGGAGTGCCAGTCGAAAGTACCGATGGACACCATGATCATCACCGCGACCAGCGCGGCCATCGGAATGATGGCCACGACGTCACCGAAACCGACGACCAGAATCAGCAGGAATACGCCGGCGAGGAACGTGGAGATGCGGGTCCGAGCGCCGGACGCCTTCACATTGATCATCGTCTGACCGATCATCGCGCAGCCACCCATCCCGCCGAAGAAGCCGGTGATGACGTTGGCGGCGCCCTGGCCCCATGCCTCACGGGTCTTCTTCGAGGGGGTATCCGTGACGTCGTCGACCAATTTCGCAGTCAGCAGAGATTCGAGCAGGCCGACGAGGGCCATCGCGAGTGCGTACGGGCCCACGATGCGCAGCGTATCGAGCGTGAACGGCACGTCGGGTATGAAGAAGCTCGGCAGGGACTTGGGCAGCTTGCCTTCATCGCCGACGTTCGGGACCGTCAGCGCAGTGAGGACGGTGAACCCCGTCAGCGCAACGATCGCGACCAGCGGCGCTGGGACAACCTTGGTGATACGCGGTAAGCCGAAGATGATGGCCAGCCCCACGGCGACCATCGGATAAACAGCGAACGGGACGTTGATCAGACGGGGCACCTGCGCCAGAAAGATCAGGATCGCAAGTGCATTGACGAAGCCCACCATTACCGATCGCGGGACGAACCGCATCAGCTTCGCAACTCCGCAGACCCCGAAAAGAATCTGGAGAAGGCCGCCGAGCAGAACGGTTGCGATCAGGTAGTCGTACCCGTGGCTGCGCATGACAGGGGCGATCACCAGTGCGACGGAGCCGGTCGCAGCTGAGATCATCGCGGGACGACCCCCGAGGAAGGAGATCGACACTGCCATGGTGAAAGAAGCAAAGAGGCCGATGCGTGGATCGACACCGGCGATGATCGAGAAGGAGATCGCTTCGGGAATCAACGCGAGCGCGACAACGAGCCCGGCCAGAATTTCCACCCGCAGTAGCTTGGGGGAGCGCAGCGCATTGAGCACCGTGGGCTCCAGGCGGGAATCAGGCAATGTGTCGGGCATCGGTGGGGCGGTGCTCACGATGGGGGCTCCGTTCAAGGGCGCGTCGACTGGTCCCGTAATGAATGAGGGGCGCAACCGAGGTGGTCAGGTGATGTCGGTACACGGGCACGCACAGCGCACTGATGGCCGACAAGTCTGCAGCCAACCCTACCCTTACGTGAGGGTAGAGTTGCCATGATGCTGATGGAAGGGGCCGATAGTGAGCCGAATCACTGACCAGCACGACGGTTCGCCGGCCATGCACATCGGTGAAGTGGCCTCGCGAACCGAGTTGTCACTTCGCAGCCTGCGCCATTGGGATGAAGTCGGGTTACTGCGCCCATCCGGCCGTAGTGACGGCGGATTCAGGCTGTACACCGAGGTTGATGTCGAAAAGATTCTGGTCATCCGTCGGATGAAACCGCTGGGTTTCACCCTCGATGAGATGAAGATTGCGATGAGCGATATCGAGTGCCTCCGAAAGGGTGCGGATGGGCGCGAGGCCGCTATCGGACGTCTGCGCGAGGTCCGACTGGCCGCTGGATCGCGTCGGGCCACGCTGGTGCGGCAACTGGAAATGGCTGACGAGTTCATCGATCTGCTCGGCGCCCAGTTGCCTCCCGTGGACAGCTGAAGCTCGAGCTTGTAACAATTCCTTGACACAAGACGCAAGGGCTGCGACGGTGAATCTTGTCATAGTCGATTGATACAAGGTGGTTCTGATGTCTCCCCATCTATTGGTAGCGATGGTGGTGCTGATCATCGCCATCTCGATCATCGCAATGGTTCTCACCTTCGTGGTGCGAGGCCCGACGGCATTCAACAGGGGAGTGGTCGCTCGACCGCACCTGCGCCGACTGGGTTGGACCACCCGCACACTGCAGTGGCTCGCGGTGCCGGTCGGAATCGCGTTGGTGGCTGCAATGTCGAGCCTCGGAGGTCTGGGTCGCGGAATCCTGATGGTGCCCGTCACCTTCGGTGCGACCCAGATTCTTGCGGTGGTAGTGGCGAACGTCGTGACGCGCAGTTCGGCTCGTACCCCCGGGGTGGCAGCCCTAGAGATTCGGCGGGTGCGCGATCTGATCCCGCAGGCTCTCTCGTGGGCAACGGCGGGAGCTGTCGTCGTGTTGGCAGGACTGCTCACCTGGACGACCGCTGTCGCATCAGCCGATGATCAAGGACGTGCGGGCCGATCCTTCAAATACGCGTGCTCCGACGGGTGCAAGGCAAGCTTTGGTCCATGGCCCGGTTCGTACTATTCGGTGCCCCTCGGGGTCGCGGTCGTCCTGGTCCTGGCCTTTGCCGGGCTCGCGCTGTGGCAGACCGCTCGCCGCCCCCGCAACGGCGCGGACGCGCAGATCGCCATCGTTGATGATGCAATCCGTCGGGGAGCAGCACGTTCCGTGGTGGCAGGAGCCTGTATTGCGGTCTGCGGATCGCTGGTAGGCATTGCCTCCGAAGTCGGAATCCCGTTGATCGGGACGAGACTCGGAGGCGCATTCACCGTGATCGCGTGGGCCACAATTGCTGCCCTGCTGCTCTCTTTGGTCACCTCGATCTGGGCATTGGTGGTCCTTCTGGGGGCCCGGCCGATCGGCAGAAAGTCCGCGGCTACGGAGACTGCGGAGTCCTGGGTGAAGGGCGCGGCATGAGTATCGAGTTGCGGCTCGACGCCACGGACCCCACCCCGCCGTACGAGCAACTGCGACGGCAATTCGTGGATCTCATGGAGTCGGCCGTGTTGACCGAGGGAAGCAGGTTGCCGCCAGTTCGCCAGCTGGCAGCCGACCTGGGGATAGCGACCGGCACCGTGGCCCGGACCTACCGCGAGTTGGAGAAGGCTGGTCTGATCCGTACCCGCCGTGGTGCCGGCACCAGGGTGAGCAGCGCCGCGCAGGTCACCGAGAGCCCGGCTCGCACGCACCGCGTGGAGCAGCTGTTCGTCGAAGCCGTCCAGCGGGCCCGTTTGTGGGGTACGAGCGACGATGAGATCGCCGCTGCGTTCGCTCGCGCGCTGGTCAGTGGACCAGCGCGCGAGCGGCGTGCGTCAATGGCGGCCCAGGTGTCAGTGGTGGACCACGCTGGGGGTCACGAGCGGTGAGTCGGATGCGAGCACGCGGCGGCGAGCGGCGCTGATACCGCCGTACACCTGACTGATCGTCGTCAGCCGGGTCGCGAAGTGACTGATCGGCGTCTCGTAGGTCATTCCGATACCGCCGTGCAACTGCACGACCTCTTCGGCCACGACGCGGGCCGCCTGCGCGATGTACACGTAGGCATCGTCGGCGGTACCGATGAGGTCGATGTCGTCGGTTCCGGCTTCAGCATCGCGTTCGAGGCTTGCGGTCGCCCACAGCGCGACGGACCGGGCCAACTCGACCTCGGCGTAGAGGTCGGCAGCGCGGTGCACGAGTGCCTGGAAGGTCGAGAGCGTCACCCCGAACTGCTTGCGACTCTTCAGGTACTCGATGGTGATCGTCGACGCACGATCCATCAGACCCACAGCCTCGGCGAGAACAGCGACGCGGGCTCGAGCGACAGCGACATCGAACGCGGCTCGAGCAGCGTCACCGGAGGAGCCGAGCAGAATCGCCGCAGAATTTTCGAACGTCACGACGCTGCTGCGGGTCCAGTCCGCGGCCCGCCCGTCCGCGCGGGAGATGCCGTCGGCGTCAGCGGCTACCAGGTAGACCCCGAATCCAGCGTCCCCGGTTGCTGTCACCAGGTAGTGCGATGCCTGATCCCCGTGTGCCACAGCGGTCTTGGTGCCCGACAAGGTGACACCGTTGCCGCTATCGGTGGCCTGGGTCATCGGTATTGCATCCCAAACCCGTCGGGGTTCGCTGTGCGCCAACGCTGCTGTTGCTTCGCCTGCAGCCAGCGCGCTCAGCAGGTCACTACCTTGCGCGGCCTGGCCGATCAGCCAACTCGGCAGGTACACCCCGTCCAGGAACGGTTCGACGGCAGCGTGCTGACCGAGCGCGTAGAGCGCGGCATAGACCTCGCCCGCCCCGGCGTCCAAACCGTCGTGATCCTCGTCGATGGTCAACGCTGCCAGCCCGATCTCGGCCAGCGTGCTGTAGACACCGGCGTCCCAACCGGTGTCACTCGCCGCGGAGGCAGCACGAAAGTCAGGGGTGTATTTGCGGGCCAGGGCGTCCGTGACGCTCGCGCCGAAGGCTTCCTGGTCCTCGTTCAGTGTCAGATCCATGGGGTGCTCTCGCTTGTCATGTCGAAGGATGCGTCCGGCTGAAGTTCCATCACAGGCCCAGCACCGCCTTGGCGATGACGCCGCGCTGAATCTCGTTGGAGCCGCCGAAGATCGACAGCTTCCGCATGTTGAGGTACTGCAGCGCCGCGACGCTGGCGGCGGCTTCGCTGTTGATGCCGACCGGGGTGCCGTCCGTGCCCTCGCTGGCTCCGACGATGACGGAGTCGGTGCCGCCGATATCCATCCGTAGCGCCGTCAGACTCTGCAGCAGTTGAGTGCCTTCCAGTTTCAGCAACGATGAGGCGGGTGCGGGTTTGCCGTCCTTGGACTCGGCCGTGACCCGCAGCTGCGTGGCTTCCAGGGCCAGTAGTCGCATCTTGGCGGTGTGCAGCTCGGAACGGAACTGCGGATCGTCGGCCAGCACACCGTCCTCGAGTTCGGTCTCCTTTGCCGTTTCGACGATCTCGGCAAAGGTGCGCTGACTGGTGCCGACCTGGGCGATGCCGCTGCGTTCGTTGCCGAGCAGGAACTTCGCGTAGGTCCAGCCCTGGTTCTCCTCACCGACCAGGTTGCCGACCGGCACCCGCACGTCGTCGAAGAAGAACTCGTTGACCTCTTCGCTACCGTCCAACAGCTTGATCGGACGCCGTTCGATGCCCGGTGTCTGCATGTCCACCAGCAGGAAGGAGATGCCCTGTTGCTTGCGCTCGGCGCCGGGGTTGGTCCGGGCGAGCAAGAACATCCAGTCGCCATACTGGCCCAGCGTGGTCCAGGTCTTCTGGCCGTTGATGACGTACTCATCGCCATCGCGAATCGCGGTGGTCTTGAGTCCGGCGAGGTCAGACCCAGCCTCCGGCTCAGAGAATCCCTGCGACCACCAGATGTCGAGGTTCGCCGTCCCCGGAAGGAATTTCTCCTTCTGCTCCTGCGTGCCGAACTCGGCGATGATCGGGCCGACCATGCTGACGTTGAAAGCCAGCGGGGTGGGCACGCCAGCGCGCTGCAGTTCCCAGGTGTAGATGTTCTGTTGGGTGGGGGTCAAGTCCCTGCCGCCCCATTCACTCGGCCAGTGCGGAATTGCCAGTCCGTGTTCATGCAGGACCCGCTGGCTGGTCACGATGTCCTCGCGGGAGATGTTGCCCTGCACCACCCGCTCGCGGATTTCGGCGGGCACCTTCTCGTAGAAGACTGTCCGTACTTCCTGTCGGAACTGCTCTTCCTCGGGCGTGTATTCCAGGTCCATCGGGATCCTTCCGGGTCGTCCACCGAGGTGGCACTGCACATAGCTGTAAGCAGCATCTCACTTTGCGTACGCACGAGTAACGTCGCCTACCGCGAAGGCCCGGTTGCTCTCGCTCGACCGGCGCAGTTCGGTGTTGCGAGGCAATGCAGAATGGCGAGGGCAGCGCACATCGGTGAGCCCGTGTCACGAATGGAGCCTCAATGACCTCACGACGCAGGATCGCGCCCGGCCCGGGGCAGGAATCGGTGTGGGACTACCCGCGCCCGCCACGGGTGGAGGCGACCGACGAGTTGGTGCAGATTGTGCTCGGCGGGGTCACCATCGCGAGCACCACGGCCGCATTGCGGGTGCTCGAAACGAGCCATCCGCCGACCTACTACGTACCCGCCCAGCACTTCATCGACGGCGTACTGAAGGCTGTCGGCGGGTCGTCCTATTGTGAATTCAAAGGAATGGCTTCGTATTTCGATCTGGTCGCCGGGGCAGTGGTGGCTCCTCGTGCGGGGTGGACCTACCCGCAGCCGACCCGCGGCTTCGAGCAGTTGCTCGACTACGTGGCGGTCATGCCGGGACAGGTCGACGAGTGTCGCGTGGCGGGCGAACGGGTACGACCGCAGGCCGGGTCGTTCTACGGCGGATGGATCACCGATCGGGTGGTCGGACCGTTCAAGGGCGAACCGGGCACGCTCGGGTGGTGATCGCGGGGCTGCGGATAGACCCTGGCGACACGGCATCGCCGTACGAGCAGATCTGTCGGCAGATCGTGGCCGGTACGACCGCTGGCGAACTGCCACCCGGCACCAGGTTGCCGACTGTACGTGCGCTCGCGACTGGTCTGGGTGTGGCGCCCGGCACGGTCGCCAAGGCCTACACGCGCCTCGAACAGGCAGGTGTGGTGCAGGGCCGCGGCAGGGCCGGCACCTTCATCAGTGCAGGGAGCCAAGAGTCGGGCGCCCTCGCGGTGCAGGCTGCGCGCACCTTTGCCGAGCAGACCAGGGATCTCGGGCTGGGCGCCGATGAACTGCTGGCCATCGCTCGGGCTGCGCTGGAGAACGTGTGACGTGCTATTTGAGCTGGCTGGAGGACAGTCCGAGCAGACGGCGGGCAACGATCAGCAGCTGGATCTGTTGGGTGCCTTCGAAGATGTCCAGGATCTTGGCGTCGCGCGCCCACTTCTCCAACAGCTCGCTCTCTGAATAGCCGCTTCCCCCGGCCAGCTCGATGCAGGACAGCGCGACGTTCACGCAGGTTCGCCCCGCCTTCGCCTTGGCCATCGAAGCCTGCATCGAGTTCGGCTGACCGTTGTCGGCCATCCACGCCGCCCGCAGGGCCAGCAGATACGCCGCCTCATAGTCGGCTTCCATCTGGATCAGCCGCGTCGCGGCGTAGGACTGGGTGCTCAGAGGTGCATCCAGGTCGGGTGTGACGCCTTCCTTTGTGAGTAACCCCGTGGTCAGGTCCAGGCAGGCGCGCGTGAGACCGCAGGCCATGGCCGCAACCAGCGGTCTGGTGTTGTCGAACGTCTGCATGGCGCCGCCGAAGCCGCCCTCGGTGCGGATCTGCGGGTCGCCGAGTAGATCACGAGCAGGGACCCGACAGTCCTGCAGGAGAAATGCCGCAGTGTCGGAGGCCCGGATGCCCAGCTTGTGTTCCAGCCGCACCAGCTGCATACCGGGATTGGCGGTCTCGACAACGAAGGATTTGATCGCCTGTTTACCGAGCGAGCGGTCCAGGGTGGCCCACACAACGACCAGCTCGGCGCGTGAGCCGGCGGTGACGTAGATCTTCTCGCCATTCAGGACGTACTCGTCCCCGTCCCTGGTCGCCGTCGTGCGAAGAGCACCCGAGTCCGATCCGGTGCCCGGTTCGGTGATGGCCATGGCCGCCCAGCGGTTGCCGTACCGCGCTTTCTGTTCATCGTTGGCCACAGCGGCGATGGCGGCGTTGCCCAGGCCCTGGCGAGGTATCGACAACGTCAGGCCGACATCTCCCCGGCAGGTCTGCATGACCGACAGGGCCGAGGAGAGATTGGCGCCGTTCTTGTTGGGTTTGCCCTGCCGGTCGTTTCGACCCGCACCCACACCGGCCGGCTCGGTATCAACCGCAGCGCGCGTGGACCCACTTGCTCCCGCTCCCTGGTTCGCGCCGGCATCGGACATTCCGTCCAGCAACGCCGACAACAGGTCCAGCTCGGTCGGGTACTCATGCTCCGCGAGGTCGTATTTACGGCTGATCGGACGGAACAGGTCATCGGCCAGTGCTGCTGCCTGGGTCAGCAACGGGCGGAACTTCGTGGGGACCTCAAGATCGATCATGGTGTGGTTCCTCTCGTTCGAGGTCGATTCAGACAGGGCCGATTCAGACCAACAGGGTGCCCTCGAGCACACCGGCCCCGCGCAGGTCGCGGTACCAACGCTCGTTGTCGTACTCCTTGACGAAACCGTGTCCGCCCAGCAGCTGCACACCATCCGATCCGACGCGTGTCAGGTACGTCGAGGTGAGGCTTCGCGCATGAGCGATCGAGGCAGCCGGGTCGAGACCGGCGTCCAGTTGTGCGGCAGCCCGCCAGACGACCAGACGGAGCGCATCGACCTCGATCGCGGCGTCGGCGATCGTGAAGGCGACTGCCTGGCGCCAGGCGATGGGCTCACCGAATGCAGTGCGTTGCACTGTGTAGGCCTTGAGGTGATCTACCACCGCCTGCCCGGTGCCGACCGCTGCAGCGGCCCAGGCCAACCGGCTGCGACGGACGGCGTCACGCATGTCCGCTGCAGTGCCCAACACGTTGGAGCTCGGCACCCGTACTGCATCCAGACGCAGTAGTCCCGTTGCCGCGGCCCGGATACCCATGGCGGGGTCATCGCAGGTGGATAGTCCTGGGGTGCCCGGTTCGACCAGGATCAGCCTCGGCTCGCCATCGAGCAGTGCCGAGACGATGTAGAGATCGCACGTTCCGGCGGAAACGACCAGTGACTTCGTTCCGTCGATCACGATGTGCGAGCCCCCTGTGCCCTCCAAACGGGCGGTGGTGAGCGGTTTCATCGGGTCGAAGAGCGGCTGTGACTCCATCAACGCCAGAGCTCCGGTGGCCGGGTCGTCATCGTCGGTGAAGGGCGGCAGAAAGGTCTGCTGCTGAGCGGAATTGCCGTAGTTGACAAGCGCATTCGCTACAGCGGCTGATGACATCAGGGCGACTGCGAGTCCCATGTCCCCGCGCGCCAGCTCCTCCAACACCAACACGCTGGTTACCGCGGACGCTTCCTCGGCCACGCCCCCCAGCTCCGTCGGCACACCGACCAACGTCAGGCCCATCGAGATGGCGTGGATGCGTACATCGGCTGGTATGGCGCGGTCGGTGTCGGCCTGGCCACCCGCGGGACGGATGACTTCGTCAGCCAGTTCTCGGGCAGCCTCCTGAATCATTTCCTGGTCCTCGGACGGTCGCAGGTCGAACTCCCGCCGTCGCGTTGTGCGTTCGGGCCGGTTCGCTGCACCGGATCCGGCTCTGCGGGTAAATGCTCTGCCGGCGGTGGTCTGGGCCTTGAAACCCTGCTGAGCACTCTTGTAGAGGATGCGTTCGACCTTGGCGCGCAGCACGGGGTTCTTCATTGCCTCCAGGCCGCCGGCACGGGCGATCAGTCGTAACCCGAAGGCCTGTCCCCTACCGGCGAGGCTGGGCTTGGTGTGCGTGCTCATCGCGCGGACCTCCTTGGACGAATGGCGCTCTACTTGACGGGCAGTAAAGGAGCCTAGCGGATGCCTGATACGCGCGGTACCGGAAACATGTCGTATCAGTTTCGGGTCGATCGGTCGCGGCACCACCCACCTCTCAAACGGACCGGCCCGACCACTCGGGAGCGGTCGGGCTGGCAGTTCGTAGCTTCAGTTGGTCGGTCAGGGCATCCGCTCATCCGCAGGCAGGGTGAGGAAGTCTGCGTACTCGTCGGCGACCGCGACCTGCAGGAAGGTCTCCTTGGCGGCGGCGTAGTCTCCCGCGTCGCCTGGCAACCCGGTGATGACCTCGTCGACCAGCTGCAGCACCCACTCGCGGGTGATGAGTTTGTCGGTGTCGGCCGTCCGGACCTGGTTCTGGATCTGCTGCCAGATCTGCGATCGGGAGATCTCGGCTGTGGCCGCGTCCTCCATGAGGTTGTTGATGGCTCACCGCCAGGGGTCGAACGCACGTCCAACAGGCCTGCTGCCTGCACATCGACGTCGTCACGGGTCTTGGCCAACTGGTTGGGCCTTCCGCCCAGGACCTTCTCGAAGACCTCGAACCAGGTCTTGACCATAGCCGGATGGGCAACCCAGGAGCCATCGAAGCCGTCATTGGCCTCGCGGGTCTTGTCGGCGGTGACCTTTTCGTAAGCGGCCTGGTTGATCTGCTCGTCCTTGGTCGGTATCTGGGCAGCCATCCCGCCCATCGCCGACGCGCCCCGCTTGTGGCAGGTGTGCACCAGCAACTCGGTGTATGCGCGCATGAACGGCACTGTCATGGTGACGGTGTTGCGGTCCGGGACGATGTAGTTCGCACCACGGGTGCGGTAGGTCTTGATGACCGAAAGAGGTAGTCCCACCGATCCGCGTTCAAGCCCGAGGAGTGGTCGCGCAGCGCGTACAGGATCTCTTCCATCTCGAACGCGGCCGGCAGGGTCTCGATCAGGCAGGTGGCTCGAATGGTGCCCTGCGGAATGTCCAGGAAATTCTGAGCGGTCACGTACGCGCGATTCCAGATGCGGGCCTCTTTGTGGCTCTTCAATTTCGGCAGGTAGAAGTACGGTCCGTGGCCGCGCTCGATCCGCTTGCGGGCGCACGCGACGAAGTACAGCGCGAAGTCCACCAGCGAACCCGATGTCGTCTCGCCGTCCACCAGGATGTGTTTCTCGGGCAGCTGCCAGCCGCGCCGCCGCAGGATGGTAGTGGGCTGCTGGTCGATGGGGACCACCCGGTATTCCTTACCGGCGTCACGGAATTGAGCGCATTGATCGCCATCTTCAGATCTGTGGGCCCGGTCATCTCGACCCGACGGTCGGTCAGGCCTGGCGCGAGGGGGCGACCTGCCAGCTCGCATCCTCGCGGATGCCACGGGTCTCCTGCAGGAATCCGAGGTCCGTGCCGTCAGCAACCTGGGCCACCCGGACTGCGCGCGCAGCGAGCGCGGCGAGACGATCGCCGTTCAACTCCCGGTGCAGGGGCTCCTGAAAGTTGATTTGTTCGGGCGAGTCGCCCCGTTCATTCTGCCGTGCGACAGCTGTGCCGCCCTGTCCAAGGACGGGGCGGCACAGTGGTGGTGAGAAAAATTACCGGTCAGGGCGCTTTATTGGCCAGGTCGCCGATCGATACCAGGTTGTACTTCTTGGCGGTTGCCGCGGTCACCATCACCGAGTCGTTGTCCTGCGCCTGTGCAGGTTTCAGGGCCACGATGTTGGCGGGCAATGCTTTTTTGAGTGCGGCCATAACCTCGGCGGTGCTGGATGCGCTCGTCGAATTGTCCAGGTAACTGGCCAACGCGCCGTTGTACTCCGGGAAGACGTTGATCGAACCCGCCTTCAATGCCGGGTAGTACTTCTCGCGGCTGCCGATATTGAACTTGTCGGTGACCTTCGCTCCTGCGCTCGCCAGAGCCTGGGAGTAGACGTTTCCCAGCACGACGCTCTCCGGGAAGTTCGACGAGCCGACGATGACCGATACACCGCTTGCCTTGCCCGACATGTTGAGCGGGTTCGCTGCTAAGAAGCCCTTTGCGACCGCTGCCGGATCCTTCTTGTCGGTAATGGCCTGGGAGACCAGGTCCACCAGCGCCTTCTGCGACAGCTTCGCGGAAATCGCGTTCAGTACGGCCTGCACCCCCGGTGTCGCCTTCGACTTGGTGACCAGCGGGGTGATGTTCTGCGCCGCGAAGTTGTTCTTCGGGTCCTTCAGGGAAACAAATCCGTACTTCTTGATCGAGGGGTCGGTGCTGAAGATGTCGGCCGCGTCGATCTGACCGTTCACCAACGCGCCGACGGTGACCGGGCCTCCGGTGTCAGTGACCTTGTAACTGCCGAAGACGACCCCGTAGTTCTTCTTCAGACCCGGCAGCCCGTTGGCGCGCGTCTTGAACTCCGAAGAGCCGCCCATGATCAGCTTCGAGGCGATCGTGGCTGTGGCTTTGCCGCTGGCCGATGGCGCGTTGCTCCCGCCCGCCTTCGAGCTGTCCTTGCCGCACCCGGCGAGACCCAGACTGAGCCCTACCGCTACGACGATGGTGATGTTGCGCTTGATCATGTCTACTCCTGTGATGACGTGCATTGGTGAGTGAAGAAAACAAGTGGGTCAGGCAGGCACCTCGACCTCGTCGAGCGCGCCGACCCGTGCGTCGACCTGCGACGAACCCGGCGCGGTGTCGGCTCGTTTGGAGAACCTGCGGCTGACTCCCCGTGAAACGGTGAAGCGCTGGATGATGGACAGCACCAGGTCGACGAACAGGGCCAGTGCGGCGACCAGAAGTCCACCACTGATCATCTGCGGGAAGTCGCGTTGAGCCAGGCCGTCGTAGATGAATCTGCCGAGGCCGCCCAACGTTACGAAGGAGGCGATCGTGGCTGTCGCGATGAGCTGTAGCGCGGCGGATCGCACCCCGGAGAAGACCAGCGGAAGACAGTTCGGCAATTCGACCCGGAAGAGAACCTGGTGGCCCTTCATTCCCATGCCGTACGCCGCATCACGCACGGCCGGATCGACGTTTTCAACGCCCGCATAGGTGCCGGCGAGAATCGGCGGAATCGCCAGCAGCACCAGCACGATCTCGGTCGGAATGATGTACCCGGTCTGGGTGCGGCCGTAGAAATGCGGGGCGATGATCACCACGAGCAGGATCAGCAGGCCGATGCTGGGTATTGAACGAATCGCGTTCGCGATGGAGATGAACGACTTGCCCTTGCCGGTATGCCCGATCAGCAACCCCAGTGGCACCGCGATCACGACGGCCATGATCAGTGCAGCGCCGACCAGGAAGATGTGGAACTTCAGCTGAGAGGTGATGCCGGCGGTAGCTCCGAAACCATGCCAGTGGGCCGGATCGTTGAGCCAGCCGATCACATTGCCGATCATGATCGGGCCGCCGCTCGCCAGGGGGTGAGCCCTCTGCCGATGGCGATCACCACCGCGTCCAGCGCCAACGCGAGGATGAGGCAGAGCAGTAGGCCCAGCACGATCGGCGGGTAGTACGGGCTCGTTCCGGAGGAGAGCTGGTATCCCGTGATGAACAGACTGCCCAGGTTCTGGAAACCGATGGTGCCTGCGATCGCCACGATGCTGACGTTCGACACGACAGCAACCCGCAGGCCGGCGACGATGACCGGAACGGCGATCGGCAGATCCACCTTGAGGAACCGTGCGCCGGAGGTGTAGCCGACGGCAGTGGCTGCCTGACGGGTCTCCTCGCTGACCGATGAGAGTCCGTCGGCGACCACCCTGACCAGGAGCGCTACGGAATAGACCGTGAGCGCGATCGGCACCTGGAGCTGCGAGAGCTGATCCAGTCCGAGTAGCGGCGGTACCAGCACGAAGAGGGCGATGGAGGGAATCGTGTAGAGCAGCCCGGAGATCGACATGATCGGCGGATAACTCCAGGAGAACCGGTTGGCCAGCCAGCCGAGCGGGAGAGCTATCACCAACGCCACCACAACAGGCACCACCGACAGCCAGGTGTGCGACCAGAGCAGTTCCAGGTCAGCGCTGCGGTGGTCCATGAAGTAGCTCCAGAAGGCCCACGGCGAGGAGCTCGGGGCACCTGAGGCGGCAATCATGCCGAATCCTTCTCGAGCACCGGCCGTCCGGACCCCTCAAGCTCATCTGCACGGGGATCGACCTCGGCGAGTGGTCCGGGTTGTTTTTTGATCAGCTGCACAATCTCGTCCAGCTGGGCACTTCCGAGGAGATGACCGTCCTCATCGACGACCACCCCCCGACCTGATGGTGAGGACAGGCAGGCATCCAGTGCGCCACGCAGCGACCCGCCGTCGGTGGCGAGGGTTCCGCCGCGGTAGAGCATCCCCTCGGTCACGGAGCGGCCAGCAGCCTGACCGGAGTTGACCCACCCTTGCGGGTGCCGTTCGTCGTCGACCGCGAGCACCCATTCGCCACCCGAGCCGGACGGAGCCGGCTGGCCCATCCGGACCGTCTGCTCACCGTGGTGGGGCAAAGTGTGCCCGCTGCTGAAGCCCAGCGCGCGGTAGCCACGGTCACGCCCTACGAAACCGGCGACAAACGCGTCGGACGGTCGGGCGAGCAGGTCAGCCGGGCTGGCGAGTTGAGCCAGCTGGCCACCGACGCGCAGCACGGCGATCTGATCACCGAGTTTGATGGCTTCGTCGATGTCGTGGGTGACGAAAACGATCGTCTTGCCGAGGTCTTCCTGCAGGCGCAGGAATTCATCCTGCAGTTGTTCACGCACGACCGGGTCCACGGCCGAGAATGGCTCGTCCATCAGCATCACCGGCGGATCGGCAGCCAGCGCGCGGGCCACGCCGACGCGCTGCTGTTGCCCGCCGGACAGTTGCGCCGGATACCGCTTGGCGAATGCCGGGTCGAGGCCGACGCGCTCCATCAAGTTCAGTGCGTCCTTGCGGGCCTTCTTCTTGTTCGCACCGAGCAGGAGCGGCACCGTGGCGACATTGTCGACAATGGTGCGGTGTGGAAAAAGGCCCGCGTGCTGGATGACGTAGCCGATCTCCCGTCGCAGCTCGTGGGTCGCGATCGTGGAGGTGTCGCGGTCGTCCAGCCAGATCGAGCCCTCGGTGGGTTCGATCATCCGGTTGATCATCCGCAGACTCGTCGTCTTGCCGCAGCCTGACGGGCCCACGAGGACGGTGATTTTGCCCGTGCGCGCCGTCACGCTCAATGAATCGACGGCGACGGTCCCGTCGGGATATCGCTTGGTCACGTTGTCGAACCGGATCATCGCGGAGCTCCTATGAGTTCAGGCGTACGCCGTGCGGCGTACGCATGGTCGATGGGTTGCCGAGCTGTTGTTCCAGATCGTGGGCGACGTCGGCCATCACGGCGCCGCAGTCCGTCAGTGCGGTGCCGGTCAGCCGGTACGTCGGTCCGAGCACAGTGACCACCGCGAGGATCCGGTCGCGGAAGCGGACTGCGGCGGCCACGGCGGTGATATCGGGTTCGAGGCGGCCCTGGGACGTGACGTACCCACAGGCATCGGTCTGCCCATCGAGCGCGGCCCGTACAGCGGCCGCGTCGAGGCCGACCTCCCGCCCGATCCACGAGCTGTGCCGGATCGGCCACGTGCCTTCGTGCGCGGCGGCGTACACGGCCGTCCGTCCAGGGCCGGGCAGCGCAAGATACGCGGACTCGCCGGTCCGATCCACCACCGTCGCCAGCGCGGGTCGGGCAATCTCCAGGATCCGGTGCACGCTCAGCGCCCGGGTACCGATCTGGACCATCCGCGGGCCGGCTTCGAAACTGCCCCTGACGTCACGGGTCACGAAACCGGATCCTTCCAACGTGCGCAACAGTCGCAGGGCGGTGCTCGCCGGTAGCTGGGTGCGGCGGGCGCACTCACTCAGCGTGAGCGAGGGTTCGCTGCACACCTCGGACAGCAGGGCCATTGCGCGGTCCACGGCGCGCGTCGATGTGGGGCTCTCCACAGCGCTTGGATCAAGCTTGGACATTGTTTCCATTCAGTAGCACGAGTGTTTCGTCAGGTGGTAAGCCTGACATTCCCCCCGGCTGGTAGGAAGGACCGCCCCGTCGTATCGGGGATGCGTGACGATGAGCCTCGCGCGCTTCGTGCGTCACGGACCGGCGTTCAGCGGTGTTCCCGACCACACATCTGAACGCGAAAAAACTACTGCTGCAATTGATTTGATGGAAAAGCCGGCCAGACTCGCACCTGGCAAATCGTGCGTGGCGCAGGCGTGAATGAACTACGGCCGAACCACAGGTGTCGGTGCAAACCGATTGGTGACTGTCCACGATCCGGACGGGGGGCTTGCATTCCTGCTGCGTTCACACGTCCCGTCGCCAGCATCGGAATTGGTCAGCTGAGCAATTTTGTCCGGATCGGAGACTGTCTTGCGAAGTACGCCTCGGCGCATTTGTCCTGCGACCGCCGGGCAGCCACCATGGTGACAGTGACCGATATCCCGCTGCGCGGCTCCACCCTGTATGCAGCGCTGGGTTCGTTGGCGCTGGGCGGATTCGCGATCGGCACCACTGAGTTCGTCACGCTGGGGCTACTGCCCCAGATCGCCGACGGGGTCCATGTCAGCATCCCGAAGGCCGGTTACGTCGTGTCCGCGTATGCGCTCGGGGTAGTTGTCGGGGCCCCGACAATCACCACGTTCGCCGCGAAGCTGCCGCGCAAAGGTCTGCTGGTCGCGTTGATGATTGCATTCGCACTCTTCAATACCGCATCTGCGCTCGCCCCGAACTTCCCCACCCTGCTCGTTGCGCGCTTTCTGTCCGGGCTGCCGCACGGTGCCTTCTTCGGGATCGCATCCCTGCTCGGTGCCGGGTTCGTGGAAAAACACCGCCGGACCTGGGCGGTAGCGATGATTCTTACCGGGCTGACGGTCGCGAATATCGTCGGGGTGCCCGCCCTGACGATCATCGGGCAGCAGTTCGGCTGGGAGTGGCCATACGCAGTGGTGGCGGTGATCGCTGTGTTGACGGTGCTCGCGGTGCTGCGTTTTATCCCCAGGTCGGGGCGTCCGGTGGGCGCGACGGCAGGTTCGGAGCTGCGAGCCTTACGCCTCCCGCAGGTCTGGTTGGCGCTCGGTATCGGCACGGTCGGCTTCGGTGGGATGTTCGCCACTTTCTCCTATATCGCGCCGACCCTCACGCAGCTCACCGGCGTCCGCGACGAGCTCGTACCGTTCTTCCTGGTCTGCTACGGCATCGGGATGACACTCGGAGCCTTCGCCAGTGGCAGGGTCGCGCGGATCGGCCTGTTGCGCGGGATCATGGTGTCGCTCGTCCTGATCACGGCGCTGCTGCTCGTCTTCGGACCGATGATGCACACGGTGCCCGGTGCAGTTCTGGCCGTGTTCCTGCTGGGTTTCGTCGGCACCCTGCTCGTGCCGATGCTGCAGACCCGCCTCATGGATGTCGCGCACGACGGGCAGGCGCTCGCTGCAGCGTTGAACCACTCGACTCTCAACATGGCCAATGCGCTCGGCGCATGGGTCGGGGGAGTGGTGCTGTCTCAGGGGCTGGGGTACGAGTGGCCCAGCCGGGTGGGCGCGTTCCTGGCCATCGGCGGCATCCTGATCACCGCCGTGTCGGCATTCCTCGGGCGGCGTAGAGCGGCACCCAGCAGCCTCGGCCGTCGCGAGGAGGCGGTCGGTCAGGTCTCCTGACGTGGGAAGATGAGGACCGACCCGCCCAAACCCCTTCCCCACCGCAAGGACCCCACACGTGTCACCCATGGCCCGCAACGCGCTGCAACCTGCGGCGACACCGCCGGACCTGATCCGCAACTTCTGCATCATCGCGCACATCGACCACGGCAAGTCGACCCTGGCGGACCGGATGTTGCAGATGACCGGCGTCGTGGATCCCCGGGCGATGCGGGCGCAGTACCTGGACCGGATGGATATCGAGCGCGAGCGCGGCATCACCATCAAGAGCCAGGCGGTCCGGATGCCGTGGGCGACCACGGCAGCCGACGGTTCCGAAATCGTCTACTGCCTCAACATGATCGACACTCCTGGGCACGTCGACTTCACCTACGAGGTTTCCCGCTCGCTGGCTGCCTGCGAGGGTGCGGTGCTGCTGGTGGATGCCGCGCAGGGCATCGAGGCGCAGACCCTCGCAAATCTCTACCTCGCGATGGAGAACGACCTCGCGATCATCCCGGTGCTGAACAAGATCGACCTGCCTGCTGCTCAGCCGGAGAAGTACGCCGAGGAACTCGCCGGGCTGATCGGCTGCGAGCCCTCGGACTGCCTGCTGGTGTCCGGCAAGTCCGGTGTCGGTGTCGAGCCGCTACTGGACCAGATCGTGGCCCAGCTGCCCGCTCCGACCGGTAACGCCGACGGCCCCGCGCGGGCGATCATCTTCGACTCCGTCTACGACACCTACCGCGGTGTCGTGACCTATGTGCGGGTCGTCGACGGCGCGCTGCACCCGCGCGAGCGGATCACCATGATGTCCACGAAGGCAACGCACGAACTGCTCGAGATCGGTGTCATCTCACCGGAGCCGGTTCCGGCCAAGGGGCTGGGCGTCGGTGAGGTCGGCTACCTGATCACGGGTGTGAAGGACGTCCGCCAATCCCGCGTCGGCGACACGGTCACCACGTCGCGGACGGGTGCGGTCGAAGCGCTGGGTGGGTACCGCGACCCCAAGCCGATGGTCTTTTCCGGGCTCTACCCCATCGACGGTTCTGACTACCCGATACTGCGCGACGCGTTGGACCGGCTCAAGCTGAACGATGCAGCCCTGGTCTACGAGCCTGAGACATCGGTGGCGCTGGGCTTCGGTTTCCGCATCGGCTTCCTGGGGATGCTGCACCTGGAGATCGTCCGCGAGAGGCTGGAGCGCGAGTTCGATCTCGACCTGATCTCGACGCTGCCCAGCGTGGTCTACCAGGTGCGACTGGACGACGGACGTGTCGAAACCGTCACCAACCCGAGTGAGTTCCCCGAAGGTAAGGTCAGCGCGATCACCGAGCCGATCGTGCGGGCGACAGTGCTGGCACCGAGTGAATTCATCGGCGCGATCATGGAGTTGTGTCAGACGCGGCGCGGCACGTTGCGCGGGATGGACTACCTCTCGCCCGAGCGGGTCGAGATGCGCTACACGCTGCCGCTGGCCGAGATCGTGTTCGACTTTTTCGACGCGCTGAAGTCCAAGACCCGCGGATACGCCTCGCTGGACTACGAGCCCGACGGTGAGCAGGACGCCGACCTGGTCAAGGTCGATGTGCTGCTGCAGGGCGACATGGTCGACGCTTTCAGCACGATCGTGCACCGCGACAAGTCATATGCCTACGGCGTGATGATGGTGGGCAAGCTCAAAGAACTCATCCCGCGCCAGCAGTACGAGGTGCCCATTCAGGCAGCGATCGGAGCCCGGGTGATCGCCCGGGAGACGATCCGCGCGATCCGCAAGGACGTCCTCGCGAAGTGCTACGGCGGCGACATCAGCCGGAAGCGCAAGCTGCTGGAGAAGCAAAAAGAAGGCAAGAAGCGAATGAAGATGGTCGGATCGGTGGAGGTGCCGCAGGAGGCGTTCATCGCCGCACTGTCCCAGGACGGCTCGGCGGACAAGGCAAAGAAGTGACCGCTCCGGTCTCGGGCAACCGGTCGTTCACCCGTCGGGGCGGTCGGATGCCTCCCCGGCACCACCGCACCTTCGAGGCGCATGGTCCGTCCTACCTGGTCCCGCTGTCGCAGGACGGCACGAGCGTGCAGCCCGGTGTTCAACTGGACGCAGCGCAGATCTTCGGCCGCACGGCGCCGTTGATCCTGGAGATCGGGTCCGGGTCGGGCGACTGCGTGGTCGCCGCCGCCGCCGCCCATCCGGAGACGGACTTCCTGTCGGTCGAGGTGTGGACCCCTGGGGTGGCTCAGACCATCGCCAAGGCCGCGCGTGCCGAGTTGACGAACCTGCGGGTCGTGCAGGCCGACGCAGCGAGTCTGGTCGCCGGCGCTCTGCCTGCAGCGTCCATCGACGAGTTGTGGGTCTTTTTCCCAGACCCCTGGCCGAAGAAGAAGCATCACAAACGTCGCCTGGTGGAACCGCAATTCGCTCAATTGGCTGCCACGGTCCTGCGGCCCGGTGGTGTGTGGCGTCTAGGGACCGATTGGGAGGAATACGCATTCGTCATGCGCGAGGTGTTGCGCGCCGAGCCCGCCTTCGACAATGCGGCTGGCGGTCCCGTCGATTTCACCGAACGCTTCGAGGGTCGGGTGATGACCCGGTTCGAGCGCAAGGGCCTGGACGTCGGCCGCACGATCTACGACATCGCTGCGCGGAGATCGCTGACCGCCAGCATCGCTAGCGGCCAGTGATCTCACCGTCATGACGTCGACCTTTGCGACATACCAGCGTCTCGCTGACCGCCCGCTTGGAAAGCGGGCCTTCTCGATCGCTTACATGTACAAGGCGCCGTACTTTGCAACGGTGCGCCCGCAAGTCCTCAAGATGGCCCCGAATGCCGCGACGGTGCGCGTCCACAAGCGGCGCCGTGTGCAGAACCACCTCGGGACGCTGCACGCGATTGCCATCGCCAACGGCCTGGAAGCGGCGATGGGGCTGTTGTGCGAAGCGACGCTTCCGGCAGGGATGCGGTGGATCCCGCGCGGCATCCAGCTGGACTACCTGGCCAAGGTACCCGGCGACGTGCGCTGCGAAGCACGCACCGACCCCGAGGATTGGGCAGGCGAGCCGCCGTTCGCCGTCGACGTACGCTGCTGCGCGTCCCTGGACGATGGCACCGAGGTGGTCCGCGGCATCATCCCGGTGTGGGTCACCGTGAAATCCGCAAGCACGAAACATTGAGAGGATTCAGCCGTGCCGGGCGCCTTACCTGAGGGTGAACCCGTCCCCAGCGACGGTGGCATTCCCGAGCCGGCACTGCGCGGTCTCGCAGAGCGACAATTCGGCGTCTACCTGCACGTGCCGTTCTGCCGGGTGCGTTGCGGCTACTGCGATTTCAACACCTACACCCTTCCCGAGCTCGGTATTCCCGGGTCGGGTGCCGGTGTCAGTTCCTACGCAAATACAGCACTCTCGGAAATTACGTTGGCCGACCGGGTGCTGCGCAGCACGGGTGAACAGGTACCGGCGGTGTCTACGGTATTCATCGGCGGAGGCACTCCCACCATGCTCGCCGCAGATGACCTCGTGCGCATGGTGGACGGCATCAGAGATCGTTTCGGCCTCATTGAGGGCGCCGAGATCACCACCGAGGCCAATCCGGACACGGTCACGGCGCACGTCGTCCGCACTCTCGCGGTGGGTGGTTTCACCCGGGTCAGCATCGGAATGCAGTCGGCGGTGCCCCACGTGTTGGCCACTCTGGACCGTACTCATGACCCGGCGAATGTCGAGCATGCTGTCGGGTATGCGCGCGATGCCGGGTTGCAAGTCAGCCTCGATCTGATCTACGGCACACCGGGGGAGAGTCTGGACGATTGGCAGCGCAGCCTCGAGGCAGTGGTGGCCCTCAGCCCGGACCACGTCAGCGCGTACGCGCTTGTTGTGGAGGACGGCACCAAACTCGCCGCTCAGGTCCGGCGCGGAGAGGTGCCGATGCCGCAGGACGACGACGAGGCGCTCAAATACGAAATGGCGGACGGGATGCTCGCGGCTGCCGGATACGGCTGGTACGAGATCAGTAACTGGGCCGCCCGGACCGATGCGCGATGCGCGCACAATGAGAGTTACTGGCGTGGCGACGACTGGTGGGGGATCGGGCCGGGCGCCCACAGTCACGTCGGTGGGGTGCGCTGGTGGAACGTCAAGCACCCCACGGCGTATGCGGACCGGCTGGGACGCGACGTATCGCCGGGCGCGGGTCGGGAGATCCTGACCCAGGAGCAGCTGTACGACGAGAAGATTCTGCTGGGCATCCGGTTGATTGACGGTCTGAAGCTAGATTCCTTAGCCGCCAAGGGTCGCTCGGCGGTAGCCGGTCTGATTGCGGATGAGTTGGTGCAGCCGGGCCCAGCCCTACGGTCTCGCGACCGCAGGGTTGTGCTGACCTTGCGTGGGCGGATGCTGGCCGACACCGTTGTACGCCGACTGCTTGGCTTTTGACCTCCTTCTAACGCAGCACCTTGAGCTGGAACGGGTAGGTGTACGGGCGCCCGTGGTAGCTGGCGATGGCGCCGCGCAGATGGCACCACACGCTGACCAGGAACGCGATGATCAGCAGCGGGATGCCCACTACCGCGCCGACCAGCGTGAAGATCAGCCCCCATGAGATCAGGTACACGACCCAGAAGGCCAGATTGAAATTGAAGGCGCCCGCAGCGGTCGCTCGGACACCGGGCCGGTCCTTCTTCAGCAGGTAGACGACCAGCGGTCCGATCAGGCTCAGCCAACCCGCCGACAGGACGGCGGCGATGATGGCCGAAAGGTGGGCGATGACGCCCCAGCTACGGTCCTGCCGGGTGAGAACGGTCGCGTCCGGGCTGGGCGGTGCGTGAGTAGGCATACCTGAAGTGAATCACTGGCCGTGGTTCATCCATCTGAGGTCGCTCGCGCCACCCTCCATCGACTCAGCGTGTTGACCGGCAGATCGGCACGCAGCTGCTGTGCGCGAATTCTCACAATCCAGTCTGGGTCCTGCACCCTGATGTGCTCGTAAGACGCCCCTATCCCGGGACGCCCAGGCGGACGGGCGTTACGGGACGGACATCGCGCTAAGGAGGTGCGGCTGCATCTCTGACCTGCAGGTTCACCGTTTGTGGGATCCCTGACCGGAACAGCGATGGCCTCATCAAATTTCTTCATCGTCAGGCACGAGCTCCTAGACTTCTAGCCAGGGAATGTCAGTCGAGCGGGAAGGGCTCATCTTTTGATAGTTGATGTCACAGCTAGCTTCTGGTGCTACTTCGTTCACGGCGACGGTGGTGACATGAAAATGGAGAGCGCAGAAAAATTCTCACACTGGACACCGCAAGAAATGCTGGACGGGGATGGCATAGCCATCGAGACCGATGCACCAATCCAGCGAATCAGCCTCAATATCGAACTGCTCGACTCTCCAGCCGAAGCGGATCTAGAAACGTACTTCCGCGACGGTGGGTGGACTATCGCGGAAGAACTTTCAGTCGAGATGTCCGGAGACATCTACGTCCGTGACGACACCAGCGCAGACAGCACCCTCCTTGGGCGCAGCGATGGCCCGCTCCGAGCCCGAGTCTGCGTCGGCAGGATGGCCGGCGATGCCCAAGCGTTTGCACAAGACAATTGGCCGCCCCAAGAACACTTCATTCGGTTATGGCCAGAGGACGGCCTCCGTGGACCCGTGAGATTCACCAGTAAGTCGGCGCCCACTCAGCGATGAGCAGGTCACCGCGATCAGCTGGCCCGCGATCGCGATGAACGCCTGGAACCGCATCGCTATCCGAAGCCACTATCCCGTCGCACCATGATAGGAATCGTCACCGGTGAGCGATCGGCGAGTGGGACATCGCAACGCTGGCCAGTAGCCGGGAGGCCATCGGGAGACTGACGGCTTGAGTCAGCTGGCGTAGATCATCGGAGCAACAGCAGGGTCTGTTGAGGGGATTTCGACGAACCCGTATTTCTTGCAGAATGCGGCGGTTAGGTAGCCGTTGGCGTTCAGATCCAGGACTGCGGTCTTCCCCTGCCTCTGGATGTACATCCGCGCTTGTTTCAACAGGTGCCTGGCAATCCCGTAATCGTGAGCTTGCGGCTTCACAAGGAATCGGCCAATGGCCAACAGTTCACCGGCGGGTTGCTGGGCGCATGCGGCCAGACCGGGGGTTGATGATGCCTCGGTGGGGCGGTAGATCTGCACGTGCCCGACCAAGTTCTGAGTCGGCGCGACGTGCACCGGCGCCATGTCGTACACCCACGAAAGCTCGACGGCATCCGTCTCGAGCCATGCTTTGGGGTCCTTGCCTGACATCGAACTCGGCCGAATATCCAGGGTCGCCGCGATCTCGCACAGCCGGTCGAGGTCTTGCGGACGTCTCTCACGGATCATCGAGGAGAAACATACGCCGACCTGCACCCGAGATCTCGTCGTCGCCGTAACGGGATCGGCATACGGACCGCTAAGGGATCTGACCTGGGCGGGTCTTTGGGGCCTAGCAAGGTCCCTTTTAATCAATATGTCTGAGGTTAAACCTCAGACTGGCTGGAGGGACTCCGCATCTTGTTCGAGGCCAGCAGGCGGTACCGCAATGGTGTGAGGAACAAGGTGCAGCACAGCAGATACCCGAGGCAGCAGGCTGCGATATCGGTGATGACAAACCACTGTGGTCGTGCCGCGAACTGCATCACCACGCCACCCATGGCGACAAAAAGACCAACGAAGGTCAGGGCCTGCACCCTGCGGGCGGGTGCCTGTCGGCCACTTGAGACGAATCTCATGAGCAGGCCAAATCCTGCGCCAAGCAGGACGCCGACCCCAATCGAGCCCATCACCTCGACCCACGAGGGCGATCCCGAATGCGAATCGCTGGGGGCAATGGTCTGCAGAGCAAAGAAAATGCCCATCGTGACTACGCCGTAGAGACAGGCACCCCACCAGGTCAATCGACCGATCAACGGATATCAGCCTTCGAGTCACCGCAGTCTTCGGTCGCCAACGTGGACAGGTCGCGCTCATCGCGTGCGACGCACCCTGACACCAGCCAGTCACCGTTGGACTTCCCCACGCCCGCCATCATGCCCGACAGACAGTCCCCGCCACCGATGAAACGCATGGTTATAGGAGAGTCACACCCAGGGTTGCTGTCGGATCACGGTTTCGTCCCCGCAACGGGATCGTCTTACGGACTCGAAGCTCCGGATCATGCGAGTTGCTTGCAAATGTGATATCAAAATTGCTAGCATTGCTGCATGTCGAACGTGCTGATTCGCGACGTGCTCCCGGATGACCTCGATCAGATCCGCTCAGCAGCAGCGGAGCAAGGGGCGTCCTTGCAGAGCTATCTCCGTGATGCTGTCCACGCTCAGGCGATGTATCTGCGGCGCCAAGCCGCGATCGCTCGCACCGCAGAGCGGCTGCGTGGCAAGCCAGGGGTGCCCGAGAGCGAGCGGGACGCGGTACTGGCGGCGGTCGATCAAGCACATGATGAGCGGGCTGATCAGTTGAGTGCTCGTCCAGCGGAGTGATTATCGACGCCTCACTCGTCATTGACGTAGTTGCTGATCCCGGTTTGCGAGGAGACGCCGCGCGGGCTGCACTGGCGGCTGTGCCGGCTGCCGAGAAGCTCCTCGCGCCTGGGCACTTTGCATTCGAGGTGATGTCTGGCCTCGGAGCAGCCGCAAACCGGCCGAGCCATCCGTTGCAGCTGGCGGATCTCGCGATAGCACTCCAGGCTGCGGCAGCCCTCGAAATCGTGATCGAGGGGACGCCTTGGTCCGATGTCAATCGAGCGTGGACCCTCGCGCAAGGGTCGCTTCGCTACGCCGACGCAATCTACGTTGCCGCTGCGGAACGCCACGAGATGGCGCTGCTCACTGCCGACAGTCAGATTGAACGCTCTGGCGCACTTATCAAGTGCGAGGTCATCACCATCAAGCCCGCAACAGAGCGGTAGTTACCGCACCCATAAGACGATCCGCTTATGGTGATGGAGGGCGAGTTCGCTTCGGTGGCCTGGGATCCGCTATGACGAACGATCGGGCAGTGCCGCCGCCGGGGGATGAGCGAGGCGGTGCAGCCACCGTTGGGTACGGGTCTTGGCGAGGTGAGTGTTGCCCAGGTCTCGGTCGCTGCCCCACGCGGTCGAGTCGCGGCGAGCATCAGTGAGCAGGATGCTCGCCCGGTCTTGGTCCTCGTTCAAGAACGTGGTGTCAACCCTCCAAGTGCCGTCCTCATTAGGGCGGTAGCCGAGCAGGTCGAGCTCGGGCAGGTCCACTTTGGTGCGCACTGAGAGGTAGCCCGCTTCCCCGGCGCAGTGGCCGGCCAGGCGGGCCAGGTCGAGGGCGACCGTGTGAGGTACCGCGTCCTGGCTCAGCTGCACCATTTGCAGGACCGCAGGTTCACCGGGGTGGCCAGTGATGACCGCCTGGCCCACGTACGGCCCACCGTGCCGGTTGTCCTCGTAAGCAACAACCCACGCCACCAGTGACCCGGCCTTGGCGCTAGCCAACGCGACCGCCGGGTCTATCCCATCTGCACGTGTCACAGACGCCAATGTTCTGAGCTGATCGCTATCTGGATATATGACCTGTTCGGCGAATCGGTGGTCAGCGGGCCAGTCCGGCCCGGTCAGCTCGATGTAATCTCCCGCAAGCCGCCGCCGGGCCCGGGACACCAGACCAGTTCCCAACTCCTCCATGAGGAGTATTTCGATCTCGGAAAGGTGTTCCTCGATGCTCTCGTTGGCCCCGCTGTAGATGGTGGCTGCTTCATCCAGCGAGATCGGGACGCCGTAGGTGTTCGGGTCGCGAGCCCATCGCAGCAGCACCACAGCGTCGCTACCGGTAGCGCGTACCTCCAACACGATGCCGGAATCCCCTACCGGGCTCCCCGATGGCATCGCCTGCTGGAGGCCTGCCACCAGCCGCGAAGTAGATGGACGGGGGCTCATGTCCCGCAGCGTGTCAGTAACAGCGATTCGGTGTCGAACTGTTTTCAGCAAACCACCGCTCACACGCACTGCTGCCCGCGGACCACGGCGCCATCGCCGTTGGATAGTCCCGTCCCGGTCACCGATCCGCTTGCGGACGCGGTCACCGCGACCGTGTTCCGTATAGGACACCCACGTGGGACGGTCCTGGCGATCTGGGCGCGGGGCCCAGATCGTCTTCATCCGTCGCCGGTGATGGTTCGCTAAACGGGACGGGCTGAGAATTTAGCCACGGATCGCCAACATGCGCTGAGTGGCACCAAGGGGTCTAGTTATGCATGGAAGACCGAACAGGAAGGTCGTCGCCCAAGGACCCCCACCACCCGACACCGTGCTCGTCCCGCCGTAGTCGCGTAACCCTCGAGCCAAGGGGTTCTCCGATCTCGAAATCGGCGACCTGCCGCCCGAATTCCACAGGCTCTGAGTCGTCGCCATCAGAATCAATCGTTCCGATCGGGTTGCCATCAGCCCGGTGACACCTAAACCCGACCCCCCTCGGGGGCCCGTAAGGCACCCGGTACACGACACAGAACGCGTCGGACCCATCGGTCCACGCCCCATCCACCTGCACCTCGGGCGCCTCAGTCAGCGTGCTGGTGCACAACCACCGCAGGCATGACAACAACGCCACACCAGACCACTCGAGTTCTTGGCTCCGGGTGAGAGTAGAGATGAGCTGGCGGTGTGCTGGCGTCACACTGCCACGCTCCTCAGCGGACAACACGGGCTCCATCGGGCCCAAAGGACCTGAGACCATACGAATCACTTCCCGTCGCCACCACCGCATGGCTCAGGATCGCACCGATTCGCAACTGCCACGTGCCGATGGGCGTATGGCGATCGGCAAACGGGCGCCTACTCGACATGCTCGAAGAAGGCGTTGTCAGACGCGGCGGATGGCCATGATGGTCAAGACACGCATCCGGCGTTCGGTGATGGACCCGAGACAACGACCTTGAGCCTCGATCCCGCGCCCGGCTGACACCAACGTTCGTGCGGTATCGCCGGAACCCATTGCAGCCCGACGAGCCGAGGACAGAGGCACTCATTTTCGGGATCTAGACCTAATACCGGTTCCCCGGGCTGAACGACGGTCTCAAAGAGCGCAGTGTTGCCACCTGTGTGATCGATCCGGGACAGAAGGCTCGCTTCGGTCACGACCAGACCGACCTCTTCCTGTACCTCACGGACCAGAGCCTCGAACAGTGACTCTCCGGTTTCGACGCCACCACCAGGCGGAGTCAAATAAACGTCCCCGTCGTGACGACCCAATAGACCCCGTGCCCGCTGACGAACTACGAGCAGCTGCCCGTCTCGCTCGATCAGTGCTGCCACCCGCTGTCGCATGATCATCAAGCCTCGCATCCTAGAAGAGCGGTCACCACCCGCCACTCCTAAACCACCCGCGGATCCCGGTTCGGTGCGTCCGTGCATAGCAACCGCTCCACGCTGCGATTTCGACCTACAGTCGGGACGTGATGACAACTACGGCGACCGATGACGGTGACGACGAGCCACACCTCACGAAGGAGCAGCAGGCCGCCCTTATCCGCGCGCTCTCCACACCAGCGTTCACGAACTCTCTGAATCAGCTTCAAAAGCAGATCAACGGCCCACTCGCAAGCGCGCTGCAGCAGCTCACTCGGCCGATAGCAGCGGACGTCGCCGCCCAGGTGCTACCTGTGCTAAAAGCCTTTCAACTGCAAAATAAGGCAGCGACAAGAGTGGTCGCGCCACAACTCTTTGCTCAGATGGCCCAACAGTCGGGTGTTCGACTGGTACTAGAACCGATGTTTACTCAGATTGCAGAACAGCAAAGACAGTGGGCAAAAGCGCTGGCGGTTCCTCTGATGGAGATGGCACGCGCGCAGTCTCGACTAGCCGGACTGGTGATTAATCCGGAGTTCACCCACTCCTTGGAGCAGATCAACGATCTATCGCGTCTGCGCCTAGAATTTCCAACCGCAGCCGGGTTCGAGCGGCTGGCGGGGCTAGTCGAGCACGGCGAGTTTGACGCAGCGACGCTGGAGGCAGCGGAGACCGGAATCGTTGCGGAGGCTCAGCTATCCGCGGCGATCGACGCCGCCGCCGAAGCCCTGTTTCGCGCACGACCTCGGATCTCGCGAAAACAGGCTCGCCAGATATTGGTCCTGTGGGTGTGGCTAATGTGGGCCGCTGTCTTGACCGGCGTAGCGCTTGTTACGCCACCACCGATCGGAACGTTCATCAGCCTGGCCAGTTCGCCAACAGGACCGAAAACGGTGAAGAAAGCTGGCGACGTGTTCGACCGGCGCTTCCCTCCCGAGGACGAGCCCGTTGATGGCTAACTCTCAACGCGCGTGCGGCCGCGCCCGCTAACCGTTGGAGCTTGTCCTGGTTTTCCGGTGAATCGTCGCCGGTCATGGATCGTCATCTGGGCTGCAGCGAGTTTGTGTAGGACGCCGACGCGGACACATCGTGGCGTAACTTCGGTGATGAAGCCCGGTGCGTGTTTATTGCCGTATCTCGTTACCTCATGAGATAAACAGCCGCGGCGCCCACGACAAGTGGCACAGCCGCAATGCCTGTCAGCACCCTGGGAAATCTGCGCCAGGCCGCCATGCCCCAGGCAACCAGGTCGATCAGCAGCACGCCCGCACCTGCGGCCAACCTCACGGCCGCAAAGTGATCCGGCTGCTTGCACTCGATGAAGCAGCCGGTCCACGCGATTGTTGCAAGCCACCCGAGCACGACAAGTGGAACTACCAGAAGCGCCGCGACCCCGCCAACGGTCACTACCGTCATGGCCGCAGCAGACACCGGCCGCGATGGGCCATCCATCGACGCCTGCGTGCGGTGGGCACCTCCGACTGCGGCCCAGGCTGGTACTGCCACACCTGCCGCAACGCCGGCTACTAGCGCAACGATGACGATCACCGGCATGCCCCGCAGAAGGGCAGCGACGCTGACTCCCGCAGCCACCCAAATCGCGGCGTGGGCCCACACCCATTCGCTAGCAACGGGCCCCAGGCGCGCTGTATCTATCCGGGCCCAGATCACTTCCAGTACGACGATGAATAGGGCGGGCCGGGCAGCCAAAGATGCGTCCATTTCCCATCGCCACCCTAACGCCCACATTCCTATGAGCGCGACGAGGAACACGCCACCGGCGCGGACGGCGCCGCGCATCCACAAGACCATGGCGTCCATCCTGGTTGGCCGGCCGGGACGCGGACACCGGTAGAACTACGCACCCGACTGAGTAGTTCTACCGCCCCTACCCGCCCCTTGACGCCATCGACAACACCCCGAAACTCGACGAGTCACATCCCACAACTAATCCACGCGACCATGCCCCGGAGGCTTACTGCCCGCCCAGTCAACGATCGACTATCGGGACGGAGTCGGTGCTCACGCGTTGTGTCCGATCATGTTCCGGGGGCGACACCTTCAATAGGCCACAGATCGAGCGTGACTGATCGAGCAGGCAGCGCTCGGATTAGGCGTGTGTGAAGCATCCGGCCCTGGGCTTCATACCAAGATGCCGCCTCCGCCGTGTCCCAGTTCGTCGTGCGGTCGAAGTGGAAGTGTTGGTCGAAGTACCGCTGCCAGTTCAGCAGGTCCTGCACAAGATGAGGGGCCAACCTCAAGGGTGCCAAGTCGCTCAGGTTGCCGCCGTCTGCGTGCCACAGCGGAGTGCGAGCAGCGTAATCACTCATCAAGACGAGGGCAGGAGCAGAATCTCGCACAATTTGAGCCTATCGCCGGGTATTCGGCGCCTAAGTCATGCAGCAGGCTCGCGCTGCATGACACCCCGGTCGACGATCGTGGATTAGCTAGCTAGGCGAGGGTTGGGGGCTAAGGCCGTGCGGTATGTAGATGTCGTCTGATGGCAGGTTGATGAGGTCAAGAAATCTGCGGAACTCCTCGGTCCCGACCGGGAATTCCGCAGAGCTGGGCCGTGGGTTCTCAGGCCAGACTGATGCCCAGACCTCGACATACTCACTGGGTTCCCAGTGCACCAGCGTGAAGGTGTCGTGGTCGGTCTCGAAATAGGCGAACTCGCCGTCGTATTGGTCGTTGAACGAGTGCTCAACCCGAAGGCTGAGTTGGCCAACGAGCTCGGCCAGCGGCGTTTTGACTACCCCAGCCAGTGATTGCCGCGACAACACCACCTCGAGCGCGCCGTACTGCGATCCACGCTGGCCAGAGCGAGCACTTGGGCCCCAGCTGCGCGGAGGGTCGATTGAACGCTGTCCATCAGACACGACGCTCAATCTGCCACACCAGCCTCGACGTTTCCCGTACCAAGGACTCGGCCACCTGGACAATCGACTATCGATCGCGTCCCGTACGCGGAACCGTCACCGGCGAGCACCAGCAGCAAAATCGGCCCTCGAGCTCACAACAGCTGGACCGTCCCACTCGGGTGCTCTATACGGAACACAGTCGCGGTGACCGCGTCCGCAAGCGGATCGGCGAACGGGACGGGTGAACAACCTTTCTGGCGGGCGTCTCGCTAGGGGCAAGGTTTCGGTTCGCGCGAAGTGCTCGCGGCCTCAGGGCACGAGCTCCCAGAATTGCTTGCGCGCTGGCATCGCGTGGATCACTAGCTCCTCACCACTGTCGAAGATGAGCACAACGGTCTCGAGCAGCCGCGCCTGCGTGTCGAAGCCGAGCCGCAGCTCACGATGCGGCCAGCCGTCGTCCTCAAGGGGCTCGATCCATTGCGGCCAGTCGGCGGCCTGCACTGCGTCCTCGCTCGACACCCCATGTTTGAGCGCGCTGCGGTGCACCTTCACGCTGCGAAGTCGGCCAGAGCCCGCCGGATGGCCTCAGAACGCGACAGGTGTTCACGCTTGGCCACCTCATCCAACGTGGCGACCTCCTCCGCTGTCAGGCGCACAGCAACAACCTGCATTGGCTCAGCCCCACGCCCTGGACGACCGCGCCCGCGACGCTTCAACTCCTCTACGTCGTACCCGGCCTCGGCCTCGTCTGCCCATTGCTGGATCTGCTCTTCGCTCACCATAGAAATATCGTATGACGAAAATCGGATTGACGGTAGACCGACGTGCGCGAGCCGGCACGGCCGGCCGTGCCGGCTCTGCCGCCCGAGGTAGGACGTCCCGGTCAGCGATCCTCTACCGCGCAGTTGGCCCGTGGGGTTGAGAAGGGTCTGGCTGTTGTGCCAGTACGTGGAGTTGGGAGGCGAGCCGTCGGTAGGGGTCTCGGGCACAGGCTTGTTGCTCTGCTCGCAGTAACCATTCCAGGTCCGGCCCGACTACTGCGCTCTGTTCACTGGGTAAGGCGTCGGTGAAAACCCGCACGCCGTACCAGGCCTCGATACTCATTCCGCGACGTATCAAGTGGTCAGTGACCGTCTCGAGGCGATCGGCCCTGGCTCGCACGCCGATTTCGTTGACGTACGTGGTGGCATCCATGGCCTCGACGGCAGCCTGCCACTGACCTCTCAACCCGGGGCGGAACGCTAAAGCATCACCGTTGCGGAACGTCACGGACAGCAAACCACCGGGTGCGACCCGATCGCTCAGTACGTCCAACGCGAGCAGCGGATCATCCAGATACATCAACACCCCATGGGCACAGACCACCTCGAAAGTGCGGTCACCCAGCACAGCATCCAAATCCTGCAGGTGACCTTGATGCAGATCCACGGCGACCCCGGCAACCTCAGCGTCAGCCGCGCACCTCGCGAACAGCTGCTCTGAAGGATCGACTCCGGTGACGCTGCACCCTCGGCGGGCCATCCGAATTGCTTGGGTACCCTGCCCACACCCGATATCCAGCACCCTGGCCCCGTCCCGGACGTGATCATCAAGGTGGCGACCGATCAGCTCTTGCCGGACGGTATTGCGCAGATTCCCCAGCCTCTCGGTCCAGATGTCTTCTCCCGCTGAAAAATCACCCATGGCGTCATCCTGGCACCACAACGCGACTCGCCAGTTTTGACGCCTCACGACGGATGCGGCAAGGCCGTACCCACAACGGCAACCGTCACCGATCACCGATCGCTGACCGGTCGCTCACAGTTGGTGGTGGGACCGCGTTCAGTTCCACTCCAGGAGCTCGAAAGCGGTACCAGAAGCCGGTATCTCTTGAAGTAGCGGCCGGAAGTGGCGGTCCGTGTCGTGGCCGTCAAAGTCGACATCGGTGACGTTGCTAACGGATAACGACAGCAGGCTGTCTCGCACGCAGGCACGGAGAAGCATTAACCCGTTGGTTTCGGTGCGGGTGCGGCATTCAGCCACTACGACCGGGTGAGGCTCGTCGGGAAAGACGAAGGCACCGGCTCGGATCTGACCGTCAACGACAACGACGCGGGTGTGGACTAGGTCCACGTCCTGAAAGTCTTCCAGCAGTGACTCCTCGAACCCAGCAGCGACCGGCGACCAGTCAGCGTGCATCCACGCGTACAGGTCAACCCAGGCCCGACGAAGTTCGTTAATCCCGACGTCGGTACCGCGCTGCGTTTGAACGGCCCCCGAGGTAGCTAGTCCGGCTGCGTCTGCGGTGCGCACATGCTCGGGAGGGCACGTTTGATACGGAAGCGCGCCGAGGCTGCGAGAGAAGAGCACCCGTTCGGTCCCGACAAATCCCCGGTCGCACATCGGCCATGGGTCCGGCCGCAAGGTCGCGAGATGCTCAGCGATTCTTGTGCCGTGGCCGCGTCGCCGCAGTGGTGGTGCCACCATGATCTCGGTCCAGTACCGGTCGTCGTGGACACGGGAAGTGAAGATCCGCCCCACCGCCAGTAGCGCCTTCGTTTCGGCATCGAAGCCAACGGCCGCGCGAGTCCACTGGTCGCGCCACCGGTCCGGACGCAGATCCACACCCTCGAGCCAGTCCGGCGCCGTGGCAACATCAACCGCGGTAGCCGGTCGGATTTTCATCACGCCATCCTCCACCGCTCCGGTAGAAGAACCGTCAGTAACTGATCGCCGGTCAAGGATCCCTTTACGGCGATGGCTGGACCGGCACGTCGGATGCTCACGCCCACGTCGATCTGTCGCCGGTAACCGTTCCTCATTCGGGGACTATCGGACCTTGCGTTGAGCATGTGGGAGACCTGCCATCACGCTGCCGGTCAGTGTGGTCGGCCTTGCCAGAAGTCGTCGACTTGTTGTTGATGCTTCGTCGTGGGGTCGGGAAGAGCGGTAAGGCCGTGGGCGGTCAGGTAGGCGTCTCTTGCGTCCAGGATGCGGTCTTCTATCCGCCCGCCTTTGCCTTCGTTGCCGAGCAGGTCAGACAGGAGGCCTCGTTCGCCGACGAAGCTGGTGGTCATGTTGTGCCCGTCACCCCACCAAATTCCGAGTCCGCTGGAGTCGGGGGCGATGAGAGAGATTTCGGCGATTGGGATGACGTGGCTGAGTAGGAGTCCTTGGGTGAATAGAGCGTCCTCGTGCAGGCGCACCACCAACCGCCAGGGCAGAATCATTGCCGCCAGGCTCAGTGCAAAAATAAGCCATAGGCTCCAATCCCGGTACTGGCTCATATCTGTGACGAATGGCGGGATACACAGCAGTAGCCCCCCAGCGCCGAACACTGTGAAGAGCAGCCGACCGAGCAGCATCACCCGCCACGTCTCCAGAACAGGCGAGGTAGGTTGAGCGACACGTAGCGGCATTGTTCTGTCTCTCTCACAAAGTTGCAGCGAGCCACCCCCGGGAGCCCGGAGGCGTCCGGGGTAGATAAGCCCCTAGTCCGCAAGTGTAGGAATATCTGCCGGCTCAGCAGCTAGGTCAGAGGCCCATCACTGACTACAGACGTTGTGCGCTGGGTCCGTGGCGCCACACGACCCGCATACGGATCCCGTTACGGCGATGGCTGACCGGGCGCGGCAGACGCTTATCGGGCGCCGATCTGTTGCCGCATGTCGTTCGACTTGCGGGGACGGAGCCGAACTTCCGTCGAGCTGTCGTGCCTCCCGGTCAATGGGCCGCGGCATCAGCCTTATTCTCGTAGCCGATCCGCAGTCGGCCAACGGTCCTTGAAACCCGACAACGCGCTGAGATAGGCGTGCTGGTCGAACATGATTGGACCAACACACGGCAACACGTCATCGGAGTCAAACGGCTCGTAGTCGTTCTGATATCCAAAGTCACGCCACACCACGGTGTCCGCGGTTCGCTCGATCACAGCCGTCACCCCACCGCACCCAAGGTCGCCGCACTCCGCGCAGATGTAAAGCGGCACCCGATCATCAGGCAGCGGAGCGGAAAGCTCCCCAACCAGGCGCCCATAGTCGTCAGCCGGAAAACCGATCGGCCAGTCCAGCACGAGGACCGGCACGTAGTCGGCAGGCATGTTCGCACCTCCGAGGACAGACGCAAACTTGTCGCCGAGCGGCGCACCGTCGACGACAAAATCCAAGTAGCCGCGCCGCGATCGGCGAACAGCACCGCCGCCGTCCGCGTCCCCTCGGACGTTCTCCACCAACCGCAACGAACTAGCCACATCAACAAGCGTGCCCTACGCAAAAGGAACCCGGACGAGAACCCCGCCAAGTAGGTCAGCCTCAGACCGGACAACCCCACCGGGTCCGCCACGTCCCCTGTCGGTGCCCGGGTTCGCCCTCCACACAGACTTGGCGGTAAGCACGATGGGCGGGGTGCACGCTGAGCGATCGGCGACCGGGACGGGATCCCAAACCGGTGACGAGGCGAACTTCCCCTCTACCGCCAACAGTGGCGAAGTCCTCACCGCATGACGTCTAGGGGCATCGTTCGCTGTTGGAGACCGCCCCGAAGCCCTCCTCGCCTCTGCCCCATGTCTCGCATGTCCGCAGTGGGCAGAATGACGTGATGCTCAGTACCCGGCGCATCCGTCACGAGTCCTTGTCCGCTTCGCTCGCCAGCCGCACCGACGACGAGTTGTCTGAGATCCTCCGTGCTGCACCGAGAGGTGCAGTGGGCGTCGGTGGTGGAACTTGAGTAATGATCAGAACCTGTGGATGGAGTTCGGCGAGGTGACGTGAAGAGGGCGTACCTCCCGAGCAAGATCTGAAGCCCATGCAAGTTCTGATCGGGGTCGGCGTTGGCGCGCCGGCTCGGGAAGGTACGCCCATGCTCAAGGTAGCTCAGGAGAACCGCGGGTCCAGCGAGGACAGTAACGAAAAGATCGCCGTGGTTGAGGGCGGGTCGTTGCTGGATCAGATTGTGCGTGATGGTGCCCGGCAGATGCTTGCGGCAGCGTTGCAGGGTGAGGTCGCCGCGTATATCGACGCGTTCGCGGACCAGCTCGACGTTGATGGTCACCGGTTGGTGGTGCGTAACGGGTTCCACGAGCCGCGGGAGGTGAGCACTGCGGCGGGCGCGGTGCCGGTCCGGGCACCTCGGGTCAACGACAAGAGGATTCAGGAGGGCACTGGGGCGCGGGCCCGGTTCGCCTCAGCGATCCTGCCCGCGTGGGCGCGTAAGTCCCCGCAGGTCGCTGAAGTGCTGCCGTTGTTGTACCTACACGGTCTGTCGTCGAATGATTTCGCTCCGGCGTTGGAGCAGTTTCTAGGCAGTAGCCATGGCCTGTCACCGGCAACGATCACCCGGTTAACGACCGCGTGGCAAGGCGAGGCGGACGCGTTCACCAAGCGGTCCCTGTCCGGCACCGACTACGTGTACATGTGGGTGGACGGGATCCACCTCAAAGTTCGCCTGGCCCAGGACAAGGTGTGCCTGTTGGTGATGATTGGGGTCCGCGCTGATGGGACCAAAGAGTTGATCGCGTTGGAGGACGGGCACCGCGAATCGACCGAGTCCTGGGCGGACCTGCTGCGCTCGTGTAAACGCCGCGGGATGGCCGCCCCGGTCCTGGCAGCAGGCGATGGGGCGTTGGGGTTCTGGGCTGCTGTGCGCGAGGTGTTCCCCGAAACACGTGAGCAGCGGTGCTGGTTCCACAAGATCGCCAACGTCCTAAATTGCCTGCCGGAGTCCGCTCAGCCGGGCGCGAAAGCCGCACTGGCCGAAATTTGGAACGCCGAGGACAAGACGCACGCCCAGGCCGCGGCCAGGTCGTTCGCGAAGGAGTACGGCACGAAATGGCCCAAGGCTGCCGCGAAGATCACCGATGATCTGGACGTGTTGCTCGCGTTCTATGACTATCCGGCCGAGCATTGGGTCCACCTACGCACCACCAACCCCATCGAATCAACTTTCGCGACCGTCCGGTTGCGCCAACGGGTGACGAAAGGACCCGGCTCGAGGGCCGCGGGGGTCGCGATGGCCTTCAAGCTCATCCAGTCCGCCCAAACCAGATGGCGAGCAGTCAACGCACCCCACCTCGTCGCCCTCGTCCGAGCCGGCGCCACCTTCAAAAACGGCATCCTGATCGAACGACCCAGCGACCACGAATCAGGCGGTGATCAACACGTCGCGTGACACGCCCATCCACAGGATTTGACTATTACTCGTGGAACTTCCGTGCTGGACCTCGGTGGCACTCCGGTATTCGCCAAGCGCGTTCCAATCACAGACCGCGAACTGGCGCACCCCCACAGCACAGCGAACCTGTTCAACCTGCCGACCTCCTGCCAGTACGGCATGCACCCTCTTGCTGGCCCGGGGTTCGGAGTGTGGCGCGAGCTAGCGGCGAACCTCACCGTCACCGAAGGACTCCTCGCCGGTGAAACCGAATCCTTTGCCTTGCTGCACCACTGGCGAGTGCTCCCGGGCCGTCCACCCGGCGTGTCCGAGCACCGCGACATTGAAGCGGTCGTCACTCAATTCGGCGGCGATACGGCGGTTCGGACGCGCTTTCAGGAGTTGGCTGACGCCAGTTTTGGCCTTGTGCTCTTTCTTGAATACCTCCCCGACCGGCTCGCTGACTGGCTCGCCCATCCATTGCGCAGGGCCGAGGCGGTCGAGCAAGAACTCTTCGGAGCTGTCGATTTCCTGCACCGCCATGAGCTGCTCCATATGGACGGACACTTCGGCAATATGCGGGCCGATGACAACCGAATCTTCCTCATCGACTTTGGACTAGCCACATCGCCTCACTTCGATCTGTCCGACGCAGAGCGTGACTTCGTCGCGCATAACGTTGACCATGACGCCGACTATGCGGCGATGCGGTTGGTTAACTGGCTGGTCACCACGGTGGTTGGGGCGCCGGAGCTGGCGAGGGGCGATATTGCGGCGCGCAATGCCTACGTCCTTCGGTGCTCCCACGGCGACATGCCGCAGGACCTACCACCTGTCGTGGCGAGCATCCTTGCTCGACACGCTCCCGCTGCTGCAGCAATGAACGACTTCTCCTGGCGTCTCGTCGCCGGTGACACTCATGCGACGTACACCAAGGGCCAGCAACTGCAGCGGTAAATCAGCAGCACCACGTCCCAGCCGCCGATGGTGATTCGAACCGAGGCGTAGCTCAGCAGACTGGTAGTGCGGCGGGTCGGTAGGACGCCAGTTGCTGGTGGTGATCGATGACGAAGGCGCCCTGGCTCAGGAGTGGCCACCCGAGGATCAAGTCCATGCGCCGGTCGATGATGGCGTTGGCGGCGCTCAGGTCTACCACCGCGGCCAGTGATGGTCCGAATTCGGCACCCAACAGGTGAACCGCTGACATCTGAGCCATCGGGACTTGTAGGACCGTTCCGGTGGAGTCGGTGCCCTCGCTCACCCCCTCGTGGGTGAATAGGCGTGGGTGCTGTGCTGCGAAGCGTTGGTCGACGACGGTGACTGAAGCACCGGTGTCGAACACGGCGTCGGCGCTCTCCCCGGTCGGCCAGGTGACCGGGAGGTACACGTGGCGCCTGAGGCCGACGTGGATGGGGTGAGCCGGTTGCGGCAGGTTGCCGTCCAGGATCAGGACGGCGTCACCTAGTCGGTACTCGCAACGAAAACGGGACAAGACGTCTTGACCCACGAGGGCCCCGTGAGCCCCGTGGTCACCAGGGACCACCTCCACGTCTATAGAGCCCAGATCTTGACCGGCGAAACGAACCGCAACCTGTGCATGCTGCTGGTCGGCGTGGACGCCGAAAACACCTGTGCTCGGGTCACGTACGACCCAGGGTGTGAGATCGGGTCGTTCGAGGATGGCAGAGCGTGCAGCACCAGAGTCCAAGAGCGCCTCGACCGGCTGCCCATCGACCTGCAGCTCCACGAACACCGAAGCTTGTCTCGGATCCTCGTCATCCAGAACAACCTTCAACGGTACCCGCAGCATCCGCACAAATTACCCCGATTGTGCGCGCGTAGTCCCAACGCTGCCTGCTCTCCGCCACACACCGTCCCGGCCCGCCATTGATGACCGCGACCGACTCCTTGCTCGGGTTTCAGGGACGACAACATTCGTCAGCGACCTGCAGGGCTTGCTGGGATGAAGCGATCAGGGCATCGTCGCTGCCGAGGCGTCGGAGGTGGAGAGCCTGAAAGAACTCTTGCCGCGCGTGGTGGGGATCGCCGGCTGACAGAAGAGCTTTTCCATAGTGCTGGCGCATGACTGCTTCCCGTGGTCCGCCTTCGGATTCCTTTATGAGCTGTCGGTACACCTCGAGCGCTTCGGCATGGCGACCCAGATCTCGCAAGCAGTCCCCTCGCAGGGCTCGCACCCGTGGTGAGGCATCGTGCGTTGAGAGCTGGTGGAGGGCTTCGAGCGGATGCCCAGACCACAGCTGCTCGATCGCTGCGGTGAGGGGATCCTCCAAGTGGTGCTCGCGAAAAACCACGAGGTCAGTGATGACCGGCCGCAAGGTGCGACCATCGCTGATCCACCCTGGTCCACCCGCGATGTCCTCTGCCACGGAGAGACTTTAAGTCAGTGACACCAGGAAGGCTCGGCCCGCTGCTCGTCACCGGAACAGGATCGGGTTGCGGGGACCGTAAATCGTTAGACGATGTGGCCGGCTGGAGTCGCTCCCAAACAAGTGGGGGCAGTTCAAAACTTTACGTCGATTTCGTCTAACCGGTAGCTAGCCTTGCTGGCACTCGGCGTACTAGCAACAGGCTCGGTGATTGACCCGGAGGAAGACATCGTGACGAACCACCACACGTCCGTTCTTCATCGCGCCGCCGCCTTGACAGCCAGCGGCACGCTTGTCGTCAGCTTCGCGGCTTGTTCCAGCGGCACCGCGGACAAGGTCCCAACATCAATCCCCAACAGCTCAGGAAACGCCAGCAAAAGTTCCAGCAGTGCAATTCGTGGGATCTTTCTGGACTGCTCGAATCCGATCGGCAGTTCCGGCACAGTTGACAGTCAAGTCCAGGTAGTCCTCGGGACGGCCGGGGTACAGACGAAACCGACGATGCAAACCTCCCCGACGAGCGGGGCGCCACACCGGCTGTTCGCCAAGAACGGCCTGATCCTTCGTTCCGGGCGCGCTGCAACGTTGACCATCCCGAAGGCCTGGGCAAAGAAGGTCTCCATCGGCTGGGGAACCAATGCGTCTGAGTGGACAACGACTCTTCAAGTACGCGCCTGCCCGGCACCGCCTGGAGGTGGAGGACCATGGCTCGCTTACCCCGGAGGATTTTCTCTCGACCAGCCAGCCTGCGTGCCTCTTGAAGTTGCCACCCCCACCGGCAAGGCGATCATCCGAGTCCCGATCGGTGTTCCATGCCCACCGTGAATGAACCGCACAACTGACTCCTCTGCAGGTACCTCAGACAGCCGAATAAGCAGCCGCAAGCGGAACGGGATCCGGCGACCGCAGGCTATAAATCGGCCCTCGAGCTCACATCGGCTGGACCGTCCCACTCGGGTGTTCTAAACGGAACACGGTCGCGGTGACCGCGTCCGCAAGCGGATCCTCTTACGAACGGATCTCGCGCTGTCGGCGAGGTGGGCCACGATGTGCGCTATGGCATCGGGCACCCAGCATCTGAGCATCGTGATCGATCGACCGGCCGCAGCGGTCTACGAGTATGTCGTCGATCCGGCGAATTTGCCCCGGTGGGCGGCGGGGTTGGCGAGCAGGCGCGTTGAGCACGTGGACGGGCAATGGGTAGCCGACTCGCGGATGGGTCGCGTCACGGTCAGCTTCGCCGAGCACAACCCCTTCGGCGTGCTCGACCACGTCGTCACGCTGCCCTCGGGTGCGAGTGTTTATAACCCGATGCGAGTGATCCCGATCGAGGATGCCAGCGAGGTGGTGTTCACGCTGCGGCGGCAGCCTGGAATGACCGACGAGCAGTTCGTTCAAGACGCTAACGCCGTTCGTGCCGACCTTGCCTCGCTCAAGCAGGTGCTTGAGCAAGCCTGAACCGCTCAGCGATCGGCAAGCGGAACGTACGTCGGGTACGTGCTCGGGTTGGGGGTTTAGCCGCGGGGGTCAGCGACTCGAGTTAGGAACAGCGGTGTGTGGGTTGCGGTGTCGGTGACCAGGAACAGGAATGGTCGGTTCAGGTTGACGTGGATGTCACTTCCCCGTGCCGACATGGCCATGGCGCCGCCGGTGGCCGCCGCGGCGGTCGTGCCGAACTCGTCGACGGAGATGTCGACCTTCTGAACCACGTCACTGACGTGGGCACCGGGACTGAACCCCGCATAGTCGCCATTGGGTTGTAATCCCTGGCTGGTCAGGACCTTCAGCAGCTCATTGGTCTGGCTCAAGTGGAACTTAGGCATCGCGACCGTGGCCACTTTATTGGCGTCCGGGTGCAGGAGCGTGGCCATGGTTACGGTGTTAGGCACGGCGCAGGCCTTCGCACTTGCTGGTGGCAGCAAGGCGTAAGCAGTGAGCTGGTCATGGACGTAGGGCAATTGCACCGACTGCCAGCCGCCTGCGGAAGCACTTGCGGCTTGCGCGTCCGTGCTCTTCAAAGTTGGCACCATGACGCGCTTACCGTCTGCCAGGGTGAATACCCCTGGTATTGGCGTCTGCAACGGGTGTTGCCATTGCGCCTTGAGGTAAATCGCATTGGTCATCACGGTGACCGTCGAGGTGTCCAGCGCTTGGTCGAAAAGCTGAGGGATCAGCCCGTGAGTGTCGTTGGAGACCAGATGGTTGATGGCGTCGGTCGATGCCTTGGGTTGGCCAGCGAAGTCCAGGCCCAACAGCTGAACGTCGTACGCGGTGCGCAGATCGTTCAAGGTGCCTTGTCGCGGCGTGATTCCGCTTTGAGTGAATAAACGGTCGCTAGTAGATAGGCCCGCGATCTTGCGAAGCTGGGTTGTCCGTGAGTGCTGGGCAGCGATGACCGCTGGACCGTAGGCGGACTGGTGCAACAGCCTCGACAGGGCGGTCCGGGTCGACCCGAGGGCACCGGTTTGCAACATTCCGAGTGCTTGGGTAGCGCTGGCAGGTGACAGCACCGTGTTCTTCATGGGGTCGGTGGCGCACACGTCGTGTAGCAGCCGCAATCCAAACGCCTGATCCGCCGCTGCAAGGTTCGCAGGGCCGACCGATCCCGGATGCAATCTCTGCAGGTGGCCCTCGTAAACCGCCGGGGTCGCACCAGCCGGGCCGGTCGCGCCTTTCGAATGCGTCGGGCCGGGCGCGCCGGGGCCCGTGCCACAACCAGCCATCAATAGCGAGCACCCCACTCCTAGCGCAAGAACAGTCCTACCTGCAGTGAGGTGCTTCCGAGGGTGATCAGTGCTCACTCGATCCATACTCCCTTAGACGTGCCCCAGAACAGATCGGTTGGCGACAGAACCGATGAAGCACATACGCGGGACGTCCCGGAAGCCGAACGGCATACGACGACCAATCGGCACCATCGTGGTCATCGATCGAACTGACCCGGCGATCGCCGTAACGGGATCGCTCACCGGGACGGCCTGAACACGGACTGGCAAACTATGGGCGTGACTCTTCTACGACTATTCAGCTAATCGGAAGCGTCGACTGCCTGGCACGCGCTGCGCTGGCATGATCACGGGTGTGGGGAAATCCAATAGCGACCTGGTGGGGCCAGCGGCCAAGGACTGCGGTTACTCGAACGGGAGCACCTCTTGATAGGTCGGTTGACCTGGTGGGGCTCCTGTATCTACGGGATGCTCACGGTGGGAATTTTCTTCGCTCTTCTGGTCCTTTCACCGAAGGACTCTGATGTGGGGTCGCCATCGTCGGGCGATCTCGCTGTGTCGATCATGTTCGGCGTGCTGATGGGTGCAGGACTTGGCTTGCTGTTCCGATTCGTCTCTACCCGTAGTGAGCAAAAAGGACGGAAACTTACCCCGAGTGTCCAGTTGCTGATGTTTGCTGGTCTCTACGTCGTCCTCGGTGGCATGGTCATGGCTTTCACGGCGCGACCACGATGGTTTGTCATCACTGACGTTGCAGCGAGCAGCTTCGGGTACCTGCTGTTCTGCACCGTGTTCCTCACGCCCTTGCGGCACCGCACGCTGGACCCGAACACGGACCATTCGAAGTTCCAGGGTTCCGACTTCTAGACGCTCAGAAGTCCAGGGAGCCAGAGATCCCGTTCAATCCCAAACGCCTCAGACCGAACTAGCTCAGGTTTCACGGCGTTCCGCAGGCCGATTGTCCTACGGTGATGGTCCGTCCACTGATCGCATGAGTGCCACTGGCGCCGTGGTGGGCGTTTCCTTATTCGTGGCCTGTCCCGGTCGGCGCGGTGGTCGTCGCGACGTGCGGGAGTCCATCCTGTGGGCTCCCGCACAGGAGGGGTTGACGGCGGCTTTCCGGATCTTAGTCAGTTTGCTCTTCACTGCCTGCTCGGTGGTTGGCGCCGAGCCATCTCTTCGATGCCCTCGGGTCGCACGCGGTTCCGCCAGCCCACCACCTGCCGGCGACCTGTCGGCGTCAGTCCCGTCCCTCCTTTATGGCCCAGTCGTCAACCACGACGCGGCGCACACCCGCCACGGACGCTGCGAGGGTTTCGGCCAGGTGCGCGTCACGCGCGGACTGCGGGCCATGAATGGTGACCTGCGCGTCGCGGACTTCCGCGCACCAGTCCGGCTGGCCGTAGCTGGCCAGGTTTGCCGTCACGTCCCTGCTGATCTGCGCATCACGCCGAGACAACGTTCGGATGATGTCACTGCGGCTGATGATGCCGACCAACCGATTTTCGCGCACGACCGGCAGGCTTTTCCAGCCTCGTTCTGCGAGGACTTTGGCAACCTGCGCGACGTCCGCCTGCTCACCGGTGGTGAATGGTGATGCGGTCATCACCTCATCCACCCGGGACGGTCGCGGTGGCGGCGCTGTGACCGGCCGCATGTGGGCGCGAGGGTCAGGTTCCAGCGGGGCCTGCAACAGGTCTGATTCGCTGACTACGCCCATGACCCGCCCGTCCCCGTCCACCACAGGGACACACGAGATCCGCTCGGTCGTCAATAATCGGATCGCGTCATTGATCGTGGCGTCGGCCGGCAGACTGAACACCGAGCGGGTCATAACTTCTCGTACCAACATCTCAGCCTCCTTTCACTGTGCCAGTCAGGGTCATTCGAGCGCGGGCGCCCCAGTCCTGGCGGCGGAATCGTCAGCTGCGCACAACAACAACGACGACGACAAGTAAAAGAGACACGGGAACCTACCAAAAAGGTAGTGGTGCCGTTGTGAGGGGCGCGGAGCGAATGCTCCTGCGGTGCGGCGGCGGACGGCCGGACCATTCCCGAACTGGCTGATCTGATCAGCATCTTTGACGTTACACCCGCAGGATGACACCCCCTGCAGGATGGCACCGGGTCCGGCTGCGGTCTGTGCTCGGGAGCGGCGTGATCGAGACCAGCTACCTGTCGCGGTGCGCTGCCCCGGATGCGGAGAAGGGGTGGTTCTGGTCAAGCCCTTGGTGGTTGGCGGTACCGTCAAAGGAGGGCCATTTCGCGCCGAGTGTCTCCTACTTGCCGGGCAAGATCTCGCTGTCTGTGGTTCATGTGTCTCCAATAAAAGGGATCGGCAATGAATGACCAGCCGCCGCACGAACATTCGATGAAACCACCGACGGAGGCAGAACAGCAGCAGATCGATGAAGATGACGCCGATCTGCAGTCGAGCCTGGCTGATCTGGCCGCGTTGGTGACCAGTTCTCATGGTTTGGATCGGTTATTGGAACTGGTGGCGACGTACGCGGCCAAGGCAATTCCTGGCGCGGACGGTGCGGGGGTGACCTTGTTGCGGGTTGACCGCCCGGACAACAGGGTGCAGGCACTGGCTGCCAGTGACCCATTCGTCGCGGAGATCGACCATATCCAGTACGTGACGGTGAATGAGGGCCCGTGCATCACTGCCGCGTTGGAGGGGCGCACGGTGCGTTCGGGGTCGTTGGGTGGGGAGAAGATGTGGCCCCGCTTCGGGCCGCGGGTCGGGCGCCTGGGTGTCCACAGCGCGTTGTCGTTGCCGTTGCTACTGCCCGGTCAGGTGGTGGGTGCGATCAATGTGTACGCCCGCGGTAAGGACGTCTTTGATGACCGTGCCCAGGAGTTGGGTGAGTTGTTCGCCGCGCCGGCGGCGGTCGCGGTGCACAACGCGCACACCCTGTCTCAGGCGATCGCGTTGACCACCCAGCTACAGACGGCGTTGGCCAACCGGCCCGTGATCGATGAGGCGATCGGCCTGATCCGTAGCCGCACCGGACTCAGTTCGGTCCAAGCCCGCGAACGCTTGCAGACGATGAGCCAGCATGAGCACGTGAAAATGGTCGAGGTCGCACACCACATGGTCGATGAAGCAGTCCGACGCGCCCGCGCCCGCCACACCAGCAGCGGACAACCATCTGGGACCACCCCGGGCGGCCTCTGACGTGACGTGACGTATGCAATACGGTGAAACCGGGACGTGCATCGACGGCGGAAACCCCCCACTCCCGCCCGCACCCATATCCACCGCGCTGTGACGACTCGTCGCGGCCGGCACCAGGCTGGTGAGTTCCGCGCTCTGGGAGCGCCCGTCGGAGCAGACGCCACATGGAAATCACCGCCGCGCTGGGCGCAGACCTCGCGTTACTCACGGCCGCCCTTGTCGATCTCTCGGTAGACCCCAGGACCGATGTTGCGGGGACAATCCTGGGGTTCGCGACCACTACCCGGCTCGCGGTGGCCTCTTTCCTTGGGCTGAGCATCACCATCACCGACCGCACCCGTGCGCTGGCGCACGAGGTGGTGTTGCGCCTGACCTTGCTGGATGATCACGCTGCTCCGGGTGACATCGCGACATCTTTGCTGCTGCCGGCACCCACCGACAGAACAGAGGGCCAACCGGACATTCAGGTAGTGCTGTACGCGGGGTCACCGGGCGCGTTCGTAGACCTCGCCGCTGACCTGGCGTTCCTGGCCGGCAGCGAACTCGATAGCGCCGACCTGGACCACCACCAGAGCCTGGCGCGCGAACCCGACATCACCGGTGTCCTCCAGGACCAGGCGGTGATCAGCCAAGCCATCGGCGTCCTACTCGCCGGTGGCTGCACCCGCGAACAAGCCAACGCCGAACTGGAGACCCTCGCGCAGGAAGCGCACACCGACAGGATTACCGAAGCCGCCAGAATTTTGACGGTCCTCACCCCAGGCGGCCCGGACATATTGTCCAGTTGATGTCTCTCCCTCCGTGACACGAGTCCCTGATGACAGTGGGCGTAGCCATCGCTGTGGGGGACCTCCCGGACGGGCCTGTGAGGTCGCGCAAGGGATCACAACACGTCAAGCCCCTAGTGTTGGTAGTGCTGGGACTCCAGCAGGTCCGAACATCAGCCGGCCGTCCGCTGCCGACTCCTAGGAGTTTCCGCTCCGATCCGGACACCACGGCGATCGTTCTGTTCGTCAGGATCACCATGTCCACCACATCAGCACCTCTCACAACAACGCTGCGGGTTCGCCCCGATGCTCGCTATACCGCAGGGCGGTCGCGTGCGCCCCGCAACGTCCCAGTTGTTCCACCACCGCCGGATAGAACCCCTGGGAACACGCACAGAACAAGCGGGGCCAGCGGACAGGTCCTCACGTTTGAGGCCTGGATGGGGGGCGCTGGCATTCGGACCACAACTGAGAACTAGTGCATCAGCTCCGATGAGTGGGAGCACGCCAACCAGATCGGCCCACACTCCGTCAGCCACGGCCGGGGCGGTCTAAGGTGCTGCAACGACTTCGACGTTAGTCCTCTTTGACTATGGCTTTTGCCCCCCAGGGTGAGTTCATCGCGGCGACCTCCGCAGGAAGAGGATCGGGGTAGCGTGAAGGTGCTGAGTCCCTCAGCCAGTCCGGAAAAGTCCGGCTGTCCGCTGCCGCACTCGTTGAGCTCATGCTCGCCGCCGCACGCAGCCGCATGACCCTAACGACTATGTGATTCCCGGGAACAATTCAGTCGTTCCGGAAAGCACAGACGACCCCACATCGTCGGGTCATTGACCCGGTTCGGGGTCGGCGACCGGGACGGGTCGGTGATCGGTGCTGGTCGCTTCCTGAGTGGTCAGTATCACTGGGACGGCGCCGTGTAGCAGGCTCGTGTGTGGCCACCGGCACGGTTGGTCGAGTCCGTCGTCGCGGCGGATGTGGAAGCTGGGGCTGATTGGTGTGGTTTCTTGGTCTGCCAGTACCGTTACCGTGCTCCGTTCACGGGTGTGTGGGTGGACGCAGCGCTGGCCATGCTTAGGACCGACGGGTACGCTGCTGGATTGCTGGGAACCAGCCAGCCTGGAACCGGGTATGCCGCGTATGCCGCGCCCGGCCGAGTGATCGCTTGAAGCCAGGCAGTCAGGGGCAGGCCTTCTTAGCGGTCACGATGATCGCGATGTTGGGTTTCGCGTGCCCCCGCAAGGTTTGTTCAGCCACTCAGGAGCAATCGTGAGTGCGAGGAGCACATCAATGACCATCACCGCCCAAGACGTGTACAGCACCCTCGAATCTCGTGTCGGCTATCCACCGATCCGAGCACAAGACATTGACCGCGTCGTGCGGGTTCTGAATGCGCACTGCCACCCTGATGTCACGGTGAGCGATTCACTGGATCTCGCTGTGATCAGGGTCGACCAAGACCGCGACACTGTTCATGTACCGCTGTCACCCACCGCCGTATTCCCGCAGGTGGCCTGTCCTGTCGTAGATGACCTGACAGAGCACGGGACACCGAGATCACCGCGGTGACACGTCCTGCGATCCGGGATCTCATCGGTCAACTTGCGCGCATTGAGGACATCCTTCGTGTCGCCCCCGCCCCTGCTACCGGAAACGATTCGGGGACGCCGAGCCCGGTACGAGTCTCATTATTGGTCGCCGAGCAGGACATCATCAAGGAGTTGCGCCGACTCGGGCGACCCCAGCACCGACCTGGTCCAACCAACGACGCCCACCGCCCATAAAATCGCCCCTAGGCCCGTGTAATCTGAGCGCCCCCTAGAACGGCATAAACGGCGCTACTAGCCGCAGAATTGCGGCGACGCATGCACCACCGTGGCCTTCTGAGCGAGTAAGGAATGGTCCATGAGCGGTGCCCGAGACGGCTTCCCGGCCGCGTATGTCCTTACCGCTGCGACGGCCGTCACGATGGCTACGGAGTCGGCCGTCGGTGTCTTCGCCACGGATTGGTTGTACCGCGATAACGCACTGGTCACCGCCACGTTCCAAGGACAGGACATCGTCACCCTCGTGGTTGCTGTTCCGCTGCTTGTGTTCGGCCTGGTCGCAGAGATGCGGGGGTCGCTGCGGGGTCGGGTGTTGTGGCTAGGCATGCTCTTCTATTCGATGTACAGCTACTTGTTCTACGCGGTAGCCGCAGCCTTCAACCAGTTCTTCCTGTTGTACGTCGCCACCTTCGGACTGCCGCTGTATGCGCTGTTGTTCTCGGTGCCACGCCTCGACCTGGCGCACCTCGGTCACACGATGGCAGGAGGGGCCGCGCGGATTGTTGCCATCACCTACACGAGCCTGGTGGCCGCGGGGCTCGGTCTTTTGTGGGTGGGAATCTCTCTCGGTTACCTCGCCACCCACAAGGTCCCCCAGCCGATCGTCGACTCCGGGCATCCAACCGGGGTGGTCTTCGCCATTGACCTTGTGTTCATTGTGCCGCCCATGTTGCTTTCCGCCATCTGGCTATTACGACGACGGGTATTCGGCTGGTTTTTGGCAGGCGTCATGAGTGTGGGAGGGAGTGAACCGCCCCGGGGTGTCCGGAGGCTCTCTCAAACGATCAGCGCAACTGGTTGTTGGGCTGTGAATCGAGCGTAGTAGGCGGCCTCCAATTCGGCTGGTGGGATGTCGCCGCAGTACTCGTAGGGGCGGCGGTGGTTGAACCAGTCGACCCATTCAGCGGTCGCTATCTCGACGTCGTCGGGCCCTTTCCAGGGTTTGCGGGGTTTGATCAGCTCGGTCTTGTACAGGCCGTTGATCGATTCCGCGAGAGCGTTGTCGTAGGAATCACCCGTAGTGCCAACAGAACCAGCAATCTCCGCTTCTGCTAGTGCCAGGCCGAAGCGGATCGAGGTGTACTGGGCTCCGCGGTCGTTGTGGTGAACTAAATGAGTGAAATCGGCTGTGCCGTAACGGTTGCGGGTCCACACTGCCTGCTCGAACGCGTGCAACACGAAGTCGGTGGTCATGGACGTGGACACCGACCAGCCCACGATCCGCCGGGCGTAGGCATCGATCACGAACGCGACGTACACCCACCCCGACCACGTCGATACGTAGGTGAAATCAGCGACCCACAACGTGTTTGGTGCCAATGGTTCGAAGTGCCGCTTGACCAAATCCGGCGGTCGCGCAGCGTGCGGATCAGCGATCGTGGTGCGTTTGACCTTCCCGCGGACCGCGCCGACCAGGCCCTCACCGCGCATCAGGCGTTCCACGGCGCACCGCGCGACCGGGGTCCCCTCACGGTTGAGGGTCAACCAGACCTTCCTAGCCCCGTACACCCCGAAGTTTTGCGCGTGTACCCGGCGGATCTCGTTGATCAGCGACGCATCCCGCACTTCCCAGTCCTGGGCGGGGCGGTTGACGTGCTCGTAATACGTTGATGAGGCGATCTTCCATCCATGCTCAGAAAGCACGGTGCAGATCGGCTCGACACCCCACCGCAGACCACCGGGCTCACGCCTATCGGCGTGAGCCCGAATGAAATCTACGATCAGCCGTGTGGCCGGTCGAGCTCGGCCGCGAAGAAAACTGACGCCGCTTTCAAAATCCCGTTCGCCCGTTTCAGCTCCGCGACTTCCCGGCGCAAGTCACGCACCTGCGCTGACTCCGTCAGCGCTCCCTCGCCCGCACTAGCGGCCTGGGCTTCGGCCCGGCGTATCCACTGCCGCAATGTCTCCGGCGAGGTCACCCCCAGCAGTGGTGCGACCCGCTGGACTGCTTTCCACTCAGACTCCGCAGGTGGCCGCTCCGCGACCATCCGCACCGCCCGCGACTTCAACTCCACGGGGTATCGACTCGACGTATTTCCTGGCATAACTCCAACCTTCCCAAGGTTCAGAGTCTCCGGACACACCGGGGCGATTCAGGAGCGTTTACACCCTCACCCTTGCTGCCGCGAGCCTCGAGGTCGCGCACCAAAACGTGGGACCTGGTTCCGAGCTACCGATCTGGGCTGGGCTAACGACGCTGGGTGTGGTGACGGTTGCCCTGCTATTGGCTGGCATCCGCCAACCTGACGAATTTGTAATCTAACCGGCCTGGGGTGTTAGGCGCACCGGCACGCACAGAGATCGGTCGACCCGCCGTCCGCCGCGCACTCGACCGCAGCGGACCAAGACGGGCTGATGGCGGACAAAGCAGTCTCCCGACAGCCGAACCTGCTCGGGCCTGGTCGGTACCGGCCCTTGCGGTGTTGTTGGTGCTGACCCGGCGCGACTGGCCATGACTCAGCACAAACTAACCAGCATTAACACCACCGGAGTCGTGACCGCGAGAGAATTGCATCAATAGATGAACGGATCCGGTGGCCGCGCAGCTCTCGTTCCGGTTCAGCCATCGTCTATCGAGGCAGACCCTTGGTCACAGGTCGAGGACGAAGCGCAGCGCTTGGTCGATGGCGCTCATCTGATCGGGGGCGATCATTCCCCGGCGAGATGACAACCGTGAAGTCGAGATCGCGCGCAGCGCGCGTAGGAAGTGTGGCCGAGCCCGCTGCTTCCCTGCTCGACCTCGACGTGGCTGCGCAGTCCGTAAGCGGCCGACGTGATGGGCACGACCATGACCAACTGGCCAGGGCTGTTGTTCAAGATGTCGACCGAGACCACGACGGCGGGCCGCCGGAAGGCTGGCTCGTGGCCGACCGGTTGACCCAGGTCGACGTCGTAGACCTCCCCTCGCCAGATCACGCGAGGGAGTCCCACTCCTGTCGTTCGGCCAGGTACTGATCCCAACGCTCGGGGTCATCACGCAGCCGCTGGTAGTCCTGGCCCAGCCCGCGGAGAAATTCTTGCCGCTCTAGTGCGTCGATGGCGGCGTGCAGCACATCGATGACCGCGGTCTGCCGATCCTTGGCGAGGGACTGCAACCGCTCGGAGTCTGGTCGGCGAACACGAACGGTGGTGGTGTCTACGGAAGCCATATCTCCATTGTAGACGAAATGTAGACGCGCGTCCCGGTCAGGGATCGTCATTCGGGTTCTCTGCCCAGTGATTCCCTAGGGTGCGTTCTTCCTCGGAGCCACGTCGCTACCCAGGCCTGATCGACCTGTTCAGCCGCGATGGCCACCATTGCTGCCTCGGCCTCATCTACCTGCGGCGAATCAGGGTTCCAATCCACATCGTTGAGGTCAAGGAACATCGCCATCGCTGCCCAGGCCGCTCGCTTGTTGCCGTCGGGCAACGGGTGATTCCAGGCGAGGCGGCAGACCAGCACGGCGGCCTTTTCAAGTAGTTCGGGGTAGAACTCGTGGCCCTCGAATCCCGCCTGGGGCGCGTGCAGGGCTGAGTCTGCGAGCTCGATACGCGCCGCTGCGCTCAGGTCGTTGCTGTTGATGCCGGTCACCTGCTCGGCTAGCCAGAAGTACTCACCAAGGCGGATGTACCGGGTCACTGGGCAAGCCGGTCCAGCAGTTCCTTGTCGCGTTCGAGCATGGTGCGCGCACGCGCGGTGAAGTCCTCATCCGCGCGGACACGTTCGATCTCGCCCGCTAGCGACTCCACAATCAAAGAGTTAACGCTGGTACCGCGCACCCTGGCCACCGCCTCGGCCTGATCGGCAAGCTCCTGGGGAAGGCGGACAGTCGTCTGGCGTGTCATGACACCATGATATCGCGACATCACTTTGCCCGATAGACGATCCTCTTACGCGCGGTCCCACTGCTCGCGGATGGGCACCGTCTTACGATGTTTGGATGGTGATCCGGCCGTGTGATGTCCTCGATGCGGAAGCATTGACGGACCTGCACCTCGACGTTTGGGAGGAGGCCTACGCCGGGCTCATCCCCAGTAATATCTTCGCCGCGCGCCGTAGTGAACGAAGAGTGCGGGTCGAGCGATGGCGGCAGATCATTGCCAGCGGTTCAAGCAGGAACTTGCTCATCGAAGACGATCATGTCGTCGGTCGATTGCTGGGGTTCTCCAGCACCGGTGTAGGGCGCGACGGCCCCGAAACCGACCTGCCCGCCCATGAGTTGATGGCCTTGTATGTGCGTGCGGACGTATACGGCCGCGGTGTTGGCTACGAACTGCTGCAGGCAGCACTTGGTCGAGCTGGCGCTTATTTGTGGGTGCTCGACGGGAACACACGCGCCATCACTTTCTACGAGCGTCAGGGATTTGTCTTCGATGGCACGACGAAGAGTGCGGACGTGGGTCTTGAGCGGCGCATGGTGCGCCGAACTAGCTGACCCTGTTGTTCCGCACGCCGATCGTTCACTGGGCAGCAGCAGTTCACAGGCCACGGGTTCGTAAGACCGTGGTCGGGTGGCCGGTAGGTATAAATGCCGCCGTGGCGGTGTCGAACTCTGAGTGGGACGTTTAATCGGCCAAGCAAGGCAGCAACCTCATCCTCCGTAGTTGAAGTTCCCGCTGGCCACCCAGACAACGAACGCGATGATCGAGATGACGGTGATACTCGACCACACGATCCAGCCAATCTTGCTGAATTTACGAGACCTGGGCAGGTCGCTGCTCTGTTTGCTCAGCGCGATGATGCCCAGCACGAGTCCTGGTAGGCCCGCCGGGAAGATACCCACCAGGCAGCTGAGAGCGGAAACAACAGTGAGCACGATGGCTGAGGTGTTGCGGCTGCCGGACTGCTGCTGCGACGCGGATCGGGACCACGGAGCCTTCGTAGAATTCATACCGAAATCATGTCGCCAACCAGCACCAGGGACATCAGAGAATGTACTCACTCTCGTAGGGAGAACTACTCAGCACAACCGGCCTACCAGAACCGAGAACCGCCCTCAGAGGCCCCACCTGACGCCGGGCGCCCCCAAACGGGCAGATGAGGTCGTCCCCGGTCACTGATCGTTGAGCGGTGAAGCAGCCCTGTGGAACGTGCGTCGAGTGTCTCGGGCTCGCGCGGTAGTTACTGTGAGACCGTGAAGCGATTCTGGGAAGTTTTCATTGGCTTCAGCGCGGTGTGCATCATCGTGATTTTGGCATTTTCTATCGCTGATGGACGGGTGGAACACGAGCCTCAGCTCGTGATGAGCGTCGCTGGTCTCGTTTGCTTTTCGGTTATGAGAGCGTCCCGGTCCACCAAGAAAACCTGATCTACGTCGCCTGTTGACGGGGCCAAGCTCGCGCCGCAATCCACGTAGTAATCATGGGTACCACCTCGTCGCGACACATGGCCGGTTGGCGATCCCCGACCGGTGATCTCAGCAGGACTTTGCGCATATCTCTTTCGCTGATCTCGAGGGACACTGTTGCCATCAAAGGGGGCCACAATGTCGCCGCGAACTAGCTCGCCGGGATCCTTCACCAATCACACCTCGGTGCTGCGCATTGGCGCCCGCCGGGACCGCTTTGAGCTCAGGTTCCGCTCACCTCGGGTTGCACTGAGCGAGTTGGTCATGCCGCGCGGACGCGCCCACCTGAGATTCGCGTTGGAATCGCATCTACTCATGGCCCAGGCCGATGGTCGCTACTCCCGCCGCTACCTATCTACCGGTCAGCGGTGGCTGCGCGTCGCGGGCGGATCTATGCCATCCACGCACGCAGGCGCAGCACTCTGGGGATCCGGCCCGTCCAAATAACTCCCTCGGCTCCCACCCAGGGGAACGACCCCCGACGCTGCCGCTGGTGGTCCCGGTCGCCGATCCACTTACGGATTGACGGGCTTCGGCCCGAGCGGAGGCGTTGCGGGATGATCGTTTAGCGGAGGTAGCTCAGCATGGTGGAGGGATTCGCCTGAAAATTTGCGGGGCCGGCCACCAACCCGTCCTGTGGATCGCCGAACCCGCTACTGGTCAACCTCGAGCCGTTCGGGTAGCGAATTGTCCACAACGGTGATCCGTTGTTGAGTGAGAACGCACGAGCGTGGCCATCGTTTGCGATCACCACGCTGTCGTGGGTGCAGCTGATCTGCGGATAGGTCCCCCCGTTGCCCATCACCGCCCATAGCCGGGCACCACTGCTTGGGTCGTAACCGGCGAAGATATTGCTTCTGGCGGTGATGATCACGCCTTCGCAGTAGGCGACCGGCTCCTGCCCCGCGGGCAGTCGGTGAGCCTTATGGAGTGGATCGGTGGAGGCCCGGGTAGTGAAGCCGCCGGTGAGGGACGACGTCGTCAGGACTGACTCGCCCGTTGATCGGTCCTCAACAGACAGGACTGGCACAGCGTTATCGGCGATCTTGCGGTTATCGATGCTCAGCAGACCATCGCCAATTTGGCTCACCACGACTCCATCGATGACTGTCACCACGTGCCCGGGTGCCGAGCGGATCAGTGTTCCCCCCTGGACCGCGAAGACAGCCTGCCGGCCGCCCACTTCGCTGAGCGAGACCAGTGCCCTACCGGCCACTTCGTGGACCTGGGGGCCAGCAAACTGGCCAGTAATGCTCGAAGAGCTCAACTGCGGCGGGACGCTCACCACATGTTTCCACTGTGGTGTGCCATTCACCGAGAACCGCATGACCGTGCCCGCGAAGTTCGAGCCGAGGCCGAGCACGTAGAACCCGTTGGATCCGACTGCGGCTCCAGCGAAAGTAGCCGAGACGTTTGAGCCTGGGATCGGTGAGCTACGTAGGACAACACCGGTAGCCGGATCCAGTTCGGTCAGCACCGCACTACGGTAGGCGGCGCTGAACCGGGGGCCACTACTGGAGAGTGAGTTCGTACCGGCAACTGGGGATTCGTCCGTGACAGCTTGATAGATCAGCGGAACCGTCACACACCACAGTCGCTTGTTCAGGGGCATGCAGTCGTACGTCGACCCGGCGGGCGCGCGCATGTGCCATCGGATGGCACCATTTGCCCCGCTAAGTCCGATCAGTTCGGACTGCTGGGACCGTTGCACTGACACCACGACAACGTCCGCCACTGTCGCACTGGCGGTCACGACGCACGCGTCTGCAATCGGATCAGTTGATCGAACAATTGTGGGACATCGCAAGTCTGGCGCGATCTGGGCCAGCGGGTGCTGCCATCGCAACTGCGGGTCCGAGGAGACCCGCACCACCCCGTACGCCGCGCCGTCAGGTACGCGGGGCGGCGCAGACCGTAACGCGGCATACGTTGCGATGAGCGCCAACCCAACAACCACCGCGCCCGCCAGAACGGCAAAGCGCGCCCGCCTCGGCCACGCCGGGCCGTTCGACGAAGAAACCGCCGCCATATCGGAATCAGCCATGCTTGCAGCCTGCTGCAGACCGGCCGTCGCCGCGAGCACCATCGAGGTGGACGCCACCGAGGTGGCATTGATCGGTTCCCCACATATCCCACACACCCGGGCCTTGCGAGGCAGTCGCTGACCGCACACCGGACACGTCATTGCTAACAACTCAGCCTCAGGCCATGGGGACAGTACCGGCCGACTGTACCCGCGCAGCTTGATGAAATCGGGCCAGATCAAACCGCCTCACCTGGGATGGACAATTCAAGCCAGTCGGCCAGATGATCCTGGAGCTACTTATCGGCGTGCGACAAACAATGATTCAAGCCGTGATATCTGATGGACGCCAGGCCGTGAGGCGTTCCGATTGCCGATCGATGACTGGGGACGATCAGCGGTGGGAGCGTTCCAGCTCGTGCTCGACAGCCCGGCGGATCCAGTTGGAGACTGATCGGTCGTCGGCGGCGGCGTGGTCGCGGACCTCGCGCAGGAGGTCTTCGGGGAATCGCACGGGTACGGGCTCGCTGAGCTTGGCCCGGCGACGCACCGGCGGCCCTTGAGGCACTTGGTGGTCCGGGTCGGCGTAGAAGGCATTTTCTTCATTGGGGGTCATGGTGGTCATCGGTCCTCCTGGTAGCGGCGAGCGAGGTGGGCGGCAGCGATGTAGCAGCCGATGGGGCGGCACCGGCGCGGGTCGCCGGTAGTTGAAGGCGCCAAAGGCACGGTCAGTACTCGGCCCGCGACGTCGGCGACCATGAGCCAATGTGCGGGTGGCGTGGCTGGGTAGAACAGCGGGTCGCTGGCCCACACCTCGCCGATATCTTCGAGGCCTAGTCCTGGGTGCTTGAACAGGTGAGCGGCTTGATGGTCAATCTCGAACGGCCAGTCGTCCTGAAGGTCATCGACGTCGAATCGCTCCATAACGACAATCGTATTACAAACAAGCACGTCCGACTACAGAAGATTCCCGGAACGGGTTCGTCTATCGGGACGGCCACCACCGCATCGGGTGGTGTCGTGAATTTCGTGTGTCACCGGGCGGTTGTTGTTGTTTCAATCCTCGAGTTTGCCGTCGATCAGGTGGATGGCGCGGTCGCATTGGCTTGCGAGGTCGGGGTCGTGGGTGGCGATGATCAGGCGGTGTCGTGTTGCTCGCGCAAACCGAGGAGCAGCTCGATGATTTCGTTGCCGGTGGTGTTGTCGAGGTTGCCGGTGGGTCCATCGGCCAGGACCAGGGCGGGGTTGGCGATCAGGCGCGGGCGATCGCGACGCGTTGTTGTGACCACCGGACATGCGGGTGGCCAGCGTGTTGTCCCGTCCTTCCAGCCCGACCGCTGCCAGGAGGTCCCGGGCCCAGTCACGGACCTCGGGCCCTGGCCGAAACGGCAAGACCGGTGCTAGGACGTTGTCCAGCACGGTTGGGGTGGGGAGCAGGTTGAACCGTTGGAACACGAACCCAACCCGACGCCGGTAGGCGGCGAGGTCTTTCGAGGCCAGGTCGGTGATCGTCTGGCCCAAGACCGTAATGCTGCCCGAATCGGGGCGTTCCAACGCGCCGATCATGTGCAACAGGGTGGACTTGCCCGACCCGGAGGGCCCGGTCAAGGCGCGGGAGAAAATCCGCCGGTGATCGGCACCCGGGGATCCTCGCCGCGGCTGGCTTGTTGTGCTCACCCGTCAACGCAGGCGGTTCGGCTATGAGGCTTGCCCCGCCCGCCACCTCGTCCTTCCGTACGGCCTGAACGTTGGTGGGCGCCTGACCATTTCGGTGACCTGCCGAATCAGCCGCCTCCCGGGCGGGACGTAGGGCTCTGTGCGGCTGACGCTCACGGGAGTGGACTAGGGGCCATGACTACTGCCGTTTTCGCCGCGTCCTTCCCGCAGCCAGCGTTATTGCCGCGGGGGTGGTGGCGTTGGCCGGCCGCGGGTGATGGTGCACGGCCCGTAAACCCTGATCGCTGCAGGAGAGATGTTCTCCTCGCGTCCTTCCCGACCATCTCGCCCCCATTCGGTCACGAGGCCATCGAACGACACCAGGAGCACACGACAAGGAGGGACGGAAAGCACCTATGAACGGCAACGACACAACGAGACACGAAGATCAGAACGGTCCAGACCGAAACCAAGAGACATTCGCCCACAGCGCCAAGGTCAGCGGGGACGCGATGACCGCGAAAGTTAAGGACCTCCTGCATCAGGGCAACGTCCGGCGCATCACGGTCAAGAATAAGCAAGGACACACCGTGATTGAGATTCCCGTAACAGCCGGCGTGGTCGCGGCCATTGCAGCACCAGCACTTACAGCCGTCGCAGCGATCGCTGCCCTGGCCAGCGATTGGGAGATCGAGGTGCATCATGAGACCAAACCCGACCCCGCCAACAGCTGCGATAACCACCGCTCGCAGATGGGAAGTTGGGACTGACTGCGTCGGCGTTGGTCTAGGCGGGCTACTGACAGCCGCCGCCTTGGTGGCGCTACGCCACGTCTCGCTGCGGTGGGGCGCCACCGACGACGAGAGGAAGTGCGTGCATGCGGGGATGACTTGCTCCCGAAGGTGGACCTGGGCGCAACGAGCGGGGTGCTCGGGTTCTTGTTGTCCGCTCGACCGACGGCGGATGGATCGGCGCCGACGGTACTGAGGTCTAAGGCGGTCGGATCCGCGTGGGCTGTATGGGCAAGGAGGCGCCCGCGCGTAACGGGTGGTGACGGTTGTGGGAAGACGGCGCCGTGGAGTAGCGCGTCAAGGTGCCGCACCCTCCGGACACCGGACATCGGAGGCCGGTGGGCTATTAGATGAAAAGCATCTGTGCCCCGGCGGTCTTCTCGATGAAGTCGCTGGCGCTGATGATGCCTTCGACCTCGTCGTAGAGGTCGGCGTTGGTGAGGTGGTTCATGTCGGCCGACATTCGGCAGGCCCACAGGTGACCCCCTGAAGCCACGATCTGCTTTAGGAACTCTGGCACTTCGGGTACGTCGAGGTCGGCGATCGACTTTTTGAGCTTCGAGGTCGCCATGGCAGTCATGCCGGGCAAGCCACCCAGCCCCTGGGGCAGGTGGGTTGCGGTGTTGCCGAGCATCGTGAACTTCAAGTCACCCATGGTCTTCTTGTTGATGATCTCGAATCCCCAGAAGGTGAAGAATAGGTGGGTTTCGATGCCCTCGCCGAGGGCCGCGTTGGCCATGATGAGCCCGGGGTAGGCCATGTCGAGGCTGCCTTTGGAGCAGATTATGGCGAGTTTGCGCCCTTCGTGATCGTCGTTGTCGAAGCTGGGGACGATGGCGGGTCCGAGGTCGGTGGCGGTCATGGTGTTTCCTCCGTGAGCAGTTGAAAAGTGGGCACTCTCAGACGCATCCGTGCGGCTTGGGCAGGCCGGCAATGTACGCCATTTTCTTGGCCGGTTTCTTCGGGAAGAGGGCGAAGAGCTCTTTGATGGGGATGCCACCTCGGGTGGAGATTCGTCGCAGGGTTGCGGTTTCGCCTTGCTCGGCGAAGTCTTCGCGCAGGAAGCGGATAGCTTTCCAGTGATCTTCAGTCAGGGTGATGCCAATGGCGCCCGCGAGCACGTTTGCGAGGTCCTCATCCCATTGCGTCGAGTCGGTCAGGAGGGACTGCCCAGAGTTTGGTTGACACCTGACCTGTGAGGATTGCTCCTCGCTGGAAGGATGTCTGTCATGCCCAAGCCCTACCCACGAGAGTTCCGCGATGATGTCGTGGCGGTGGCCCGTAAGGGCGATGCGCCGTTGAATCAGATCGCCAAGGACTTCGGGATCTCTGATAGTTGTTTGGCGAACTGGATGAAGCAGGCCGATGTCGAGGATGGCAACCGTCCCGGCGTCACCGAGAAGCAGTCCGTTGAGGTGCGCGAGTTGAAGAAGCGCAACCGGTTGCTGGAGCAGGAGAACGAGGTCCTACGCCGCGCAGCGGCGTACTTGTCCCAGGCGAATTTGCCGGGAAAATAGTCTTCCCGCTCGTCCGTGAGATGGCCGCGACCGGTGCCCGCATCAGGGTGCCGGTCGCGGTGGCGTGCAGGGTCCTGAGGTTATCGACGCAGGGGTACTACAAATGGGTCAAGAACCCGGTGTCGCAGCGGGATTGGGACGATGCGCAGCTGATCAACGCCGCGGTAGATATTCACGGTGATGACCCGGGGTTCGGGTACCGGTTCATCGCTGACGAGCTGCCTGCTCGTGGGATCAGCGCGTCGGAGAACCGGGTATGGCGGTTGTGCTCGGCCCAGCGGATTTTCTCCATCCACTCGGTCAAGCGGGGCACCGGTCGCAAGCCGGGCCCGCCGGTGCACGATGACCTGCTCGCGATCAAGACCGCTGACAGGAAGGAGGGTGGTCCGGGTCGTGACTTCTCCGCGACCGGGCCGAATCAGAAGTGGTTGACCGATATCACCGAGCACCCCACGAGTGAAGGCAAGTTGTACCTGTGCGCGGTGAAAGACTGCTACTCCGGGCGGATCGTGGGCTACTCCATCGATTCGCGGATGAAGTCCTCGCTGGCGGCCTCGGCGATTCGTAACGCGATCAGCCTGCGATCACCACACCGGACGATCCTGCATTCGGATAGGGGCAGTCAGTTTCGGTCCAAGAAAGTCGTGCGCCTCCTGAAGAAGAACGGGCTCCTGGGCTCGATGGGACGGGTCGGTGCATGCGGTGACAACGCCGCGATGGAATCCTTCTTCGCGCTGCTACAGAAGAACGTGCTGAACACCCGACGGTGGGAAACCCGCGAGCAACTCCGCTTGGCGATCGTGACCTGGATCGAAACCAAATACCACCGCCGACGTCGACAACGACGCCTTGGAAAACTCACCCCGGTCGAATTTGAGATGATCTACACGACCGCAAACGCGGCCTAAGAACAACCCACCCGAAGTGTCAACCAAACCGGGGGCAGTCCCGGAAGCCTTCATCGTTGACCTGGATTGGGCGACCGGCGAGTGTGGTCTGGGGCATGGCAGTTTCTTTCTAGTTGCTGGGGGTTTTGGGCATGGTCTTGCCGAGCATTGACATGTGCGCGGGCAGCGGTAGCGGGCGCCCGGGCAGCAGCACGTTCCAGTAGATCCACCGGAATGCGAGTTTTCCGAGGTGGTTCAGGCGGGTCTCTTTGAGCAGGGATAACGGGCCTGCCAGCGGTAGTGGGTAGGTGCCGGTGAGCGGTTCGGTGTCGTAGTTGAAGTCGATGAGGAGTCCTTTGCTGTCGCCGGACTCGATGAAGCAGTTGGCGTGGCCGTCGAAGGAACCTGTCATTGGTTTTCCGTCGATGAGCTGCAGAAAGTTGTCGACGAACACCTCTACCGCGAAGTGCGCTACCGAGCCAGCTTTAGAGGTTGGTATGTCGCTGGCGTCGCCCACCGCGAAGATGTTCGCGAAGGCCTTCGACTGCAGCGTGTGTTTGTCGACGGGGACGTAGTTCAGTTCGTCGCCGAGTCCGGAGCGTTGGATAAAATCTGCGCCCATGTTGAGGGGGACGGTGACAAGAAGGTCGAAGGGGACCTCGCGCTCGTCGTAGGAGACGAGAGTCTTGGCTTCCTCGTCGATGTGCTCGACCAGGAAGTCGGACTCGACGTGGATCTTGCGCTCTTCGAGCATGGACCCGAGGTGCTCTGAAGCTACTGGTTTGGTGAACGCACCGGGCAGCGGAGTGACGTAGACCATCTCGACGCGGTCGCGCACTCCTTTCTCGCGCAGCGACGCCTCGGCGAGGAAGGTGAACTCCAGGGGTGCGACCGGGCACTTGATCGGCATGTCGGTGATGTGCACGACCAGACGTCCTCGATCGAAGTCCCGCAGCGCCGTAGCCAAAGCCTTCGCGCCCTCGAGCGTGTAGAAGTCGAAGATGCTGTGCCGCCACTGACTCCCCAGCATGCCGGGGGTCTGGTCCGGGCGCGGCGAGGTGCCGCTGGCGATGACCAGATAGTCGTACGCGAGGCTCCGCCCGTCCATCAACAACACGGTGCTGGCGGAGGCATCGACCCGATCGACGTCACCGATCACGAAGTCCGCGCCCTTGGGCAACTGATCGCGGCGCGAGCGGGTCAGTTGCTCCGGGGTGTAGGTCCCGAAGGGCAGAAGAAGGTAACCGGGCTGGTAGGGATGTACGTCGTCGCGGTCCACCACGGTGATTTCCCACTGCCCCTGAGGCAGTCGCCGGTGAAGCTTGTTCACGACCATCGTCCCGGCAGTACCCGCACCCAGCACCAGCAACCGCTTCATCACAGTTCACTCCTGACTCACCGGAACAGCTCTCTGTCCTTACTGCACGCTACGAGCGGTCGAAACCTCACATGAGGGCCGAACGTCCTTGCATCGCAGTGATGAGCATCTGGATACACGGCGACGATCGCCCAATACAGCCCAGATAAGCGCCGCCCTCAGCCCGCGGATCGCCCCTCGCGTCTCACGGTCTTCGCGACAGTAGGGGCACTGGTCAATCGAGCCTCAATGCGTCCTTAGCGCACTGGGAGGGCCACGGCGCCGTTCTGCGGTAGTTGAATTCGGTCGTCGCCTCCATCGGTTCAGGCCTGGATCAAGGTGCGGGACCCTCGCCGGGCATGAGCCAGGGCGGGGCATCCGGACGGAAATGCGCCAGGAGGTCGGAACGCTGAAAAGGGTCAGGAACGCCCAGATCGGCAGCTCTGTCCAATCCCAACTCCGGCTCGGAGAACGGAGGCGCTGGCGGTAGCAGTCCCATCGAGCAGGCGCGGGCACAACCGACCCTGGGGACCTTTGGCACTGCTGGTAACGCGACGGCCGTCGTGGACTGGCAGTAACCGGTCGGCCGTCGTGGTTTGACCTGAGGAAGGTCGACCATGAAAGCACTCGTTTATCACGGTCCAGGACAAAAAAGCTGGGAAGAGGTGCCAGATCCGGTGATCCAACACCCCACTGACGTGATCGTGAAAATAGTGGCGACAACGATCTGTGGCACTGATCTGCACATCCTGAAAGGCGACGTTGCAGAAGTGAAGGTCGGTCGCATCCTCGGTCACGAGGGCATCGGCGTTATCACTGAGATCGGCACCGGGGTTACCCAACTCGCGGTGGGGGACCGCGTCATCCTCTCGTGCGTCACCTCATGCGGAAGATGCCCCAACTGCCGCAAGGGACTTTTCAGCCATTGCCTCGACCCTGAAGGTACGCCCGGGATCGGATGGATCTTCGGTTACATGATCGATGGCACCCAGGCCGAATACGCGCGGGTCCCGTTCGCCGAGAATTCCGTCTACAAAGTTCCTGAGGGAATGACCGATTCCGAAGGTATTCTGCTCTCCGACATTCTGCCCACCGGTTTCGAGATAGGTGTGCAGTACGGCCACGTACAGCCCGGTGACATCGTCGCCGTCATCGGATCGGGACCCGTTGGACTCTCCGCCGTCATGACCGCGCGGCTGTATGGCCCGACCAAGGTCATCGCGATCGACCTCGACGAGGCACGCCTAAAGCGAGCAAAAGAATTCGGCGCATCCGACACCGTCAATTCAGGTGACGACGACTGGAAAGACCAGGTACTTGCCCTCACGGACGGCGCAGGGGTCGATGTGGCCATCGAGGCGGTCGGGGTTCCGCTGACGTTCACGATGGCGACCGAGCTCGTGCGACCCGGAGGCCATGTAGCCAACATTGGTGTGCACGGCAAACCTGTCGAACTACGACTGAACGAACTCTGGATCAAGAACATCAACATATCTATGGGTCTCGTCAACACCAATACCCTCGGGATGCTGCTCAAACTCGTGTCCGGACACAAACTGCCAGCTGACAAGTTCGTTACCCACACCTTCTCGTTCGACCAGGTGATCGAGGCCTACGACGTCTTCAGCCACGCCGCCGACAATGATGCGCTTAAAGTTCTGATCCGGTAGATGCATCCTGGAGCCAGGGCAGACACCCTTCAGTGCGCTCCAAAACTGAAGGGTGTACAAATCCCTATGCCGATGGTGGGAGGAATTGGGGCGTACGCGCCTCAAGGTTCGTGACCCCAACGGCGTCGTCATCCAACTTGTGTGGAAACGCTCCCACCATCCGAGGGCATCCGCTGGTGCACCGTGATGCGCTGCACCAGCCCGCCCCTTCTGCCGAATCGTTGACCGGTCCGCGATTCGGCTGCGGGCCAGCCTGGCGAGTAGCCGCCGGCTCGTTATTCCAGCCCGCGGCGCCGGTCTGCTCAGCTGTGAAAAGCCATGTAAGGATTCGGCGGTTGGGTCGGGTCCGGGCAGAGGGGCAGCACCATGGCGACCTCGTCTGCATCTTTTTCGGTCGCCCCTTGTGCGACCCGCACCGCCCGACGCTCCTCTGTCGGACGAAAGCCAAAGGAGCTCGCGAAGCCGACCGCGGAGGCGTTGTCCGAAGGTGCCCAGAAGTACAGCAGCCTGCACCCGTCCTCGGCCGCTTTCAGGGCAGCGGCTGCCACCAGATCATGCGCAATATGTTCACCACGCACCGTCGGTGCGGTCCACAGCGCGAACACCTCGCCGGTCTCGGGGTTCTCGTTGTGCAAGCCCAGACAGACCAGACCCACCGTGTCATCACCGCGCTCGGCGATGAAGCGACCCGCGCGGGTCATCCGCAGGCCCCAGACGTCGTCGTTGTCGTTGGCTTCGTCCGCATAGCGGGCGACGAAGGCCTCCGGTGCGTCTGCCAACGCAGCTAACCGGGCTGCACGGTAGAGCTGCCATTCGTCGTCGTGGAGGAGGCGAACCTTGATGTCGACCATGCTCACAGGCTCGCACATCCGCGGGGCCGGCATGAACGCCTACGCGAACGCGAAGACGGCGGTATCACTCAGATCAAAGAACGGGTCCGAGGAACGACCTGAGCGCGTCCCTGGCACTACGGTCCACGCTTCGACCTGCGCGACCGGCCCGGTAGCCGATGGGCACCGGCTGTAGGGCGTGGGCCATTCTTGCCCGGCCCGCGGCCAGGGGTCGCAGAGGAAGGGCGTTTCGGCTCCGGAGAGCGAGATGGTCTGCCGAGGGTAGGTCGCGTGCGCCATGCCTACTGCGCCGCCTGTCGGGTCGGTGGTCCACCCGATGCGTGGTCCTTTGGTGCTCATCTGGCAGTACCTCCTGTCGATCCACCACCGCGGCAAACGGGCTGTGGCGCAGTGCCTGCCCATCTGGTGGGAGTCATCCGTGTCATAGGCAGTACATCCCGTCCCTGGGAGGCAGGTAGCCATGACCCCAGTGGGGCGCGTGCCCGTAGTGGTGGTTAATGCTCGCGTGGTGGGCCCGGTCATGGACCAGACTTGGGTGATAGATAGGCGCCGACGCGACGTGCTCGCGCGATTGGTCGATGAACACCTCGGCCGCGGTGGTTGTAGTGATGGCTTCGACGGGGACCAGGGTCCTGGTCTCGTTGTTGCCCAGGAATCCGTCGTGTTCGACGACCAGGAAGCGGACTTGCTGTTCATGGTCATCAACGATGAGGTCGGTCACCATGCCGATATCGGTGCCGTCGGCCTCTTTCACGGTGCGGCCACGCACGTCATCAACGGTCCCGTCCACTGTCTGACCACGGTCGCCGAGCGTGTAGAGGGTGGCGATGTCGTCTGTGGGTGTCATGGGGTGTCCTCTGCTGAGGGCAGGTCCGGTATCAATGCTGACGCCGGTGGCGTAGTTCGTCGGTAATGGCTCGTTCTCGTGCCCTGATCACGGCGCGCCGCCTGACCCCGCCCGGCGAGGGCCGGTACCCGTAGGTAGCGCCATCGGCGGTCACCCTGTCCTGCAGCATCGTCAAATCCCGTAGCAGCTCTCGAATGCTCAACCCGGCCAGTACCCCGATCTCAGGTGCGCTGGGGGTGCTCACCTCGGCCTCGTAACCGCGCGGGGGTCAGGTTGAAGGTGTTCGTGCATGCGGGTGGGGTCGATGCGTGTGAGCGCGGCGGAGCGGTTGAGCTCGGCGGAGCGGTTGAACGGGTGGGGAGCAGGTCGCGGGGAAAGGTGCGTCATCTGGTGCTCCTGGATCGGTACGTCACAGCGGATGGGCCATCGCGCAGCCGGTGCGGATAGTGGCGCGGTCCGGGGGTGGGTTCGAGGGTGGCTGTGGCCACGCGATGGGAACCTGCGTAACGGTGGTGGTGCCGTTGTCAGGGCCGTGGGGCGAATGCCCCTGCGGTGCGGCGGCGGACGGCTACACCCTTCCTGAACTGGCTGATCTGATCAGCGTCATCAACGCTACACCGGTACTAGTTCGGTTCAGATCGCGTTCACCGTGGTGATATCTATCAGTAGAAGGGGTGTTCCCCAGTGAGTTTTCTGCGGCGAACAGAGGGAGCCGGTGATACCTGGTGGCGCTATCGTGCAGTGACGCCAGTTGATGTCCATCGCGGCCGGGATGGGCCTGATATGTCCGCCTGTGCTGGCGGGTTTCAATGGCGAAGGGAACGGCGATGAGTGAGCAGCCGCACGACCCCCATCCCGACGCAGACCCGCCGGGAGTCACCCCCCAACAGGTGCAGGCCGACGCCGAGGACCTGTATACGAGCCTTGCCGATTTGGCTGCGTTGGTGACCGGTTCACGTGGCCTGGATGAGTTACTCGCCCTGGTCGCCACGTACGCGGCCCACGCGATTCCCGGTGCGGACGGGGCAGGGGTGGCCCTGCTGCGCGTTGATTGCCCGCAGAACAGGGTCGCGGCGTTAGCGGCCAGTGACCCGTTCGTCGCGGCAATTGACCAGATCCAGTACGTGACAGTGAATGAGGGCCCACGTATCACTGCCGTGGTGGAACGACGCACGGTGCGGTCGGGGTCGCTGGGTTGGGAGAAGGAGTGGCCGCATTTCGGCCCACGGGCGGCGCAGTTGGGTGTCCACAGCGCACTGTCGCTGCCGTTGCTGTTGCCCGGGTCGGTCGTCGGTGCGATCAACGTGTACGCCCACGCTCAGGACGTCTTCGATGACCACGCCCAGGAGCTGGGGGAGTTGTTCGCCGCGCCGGCGGCGGTCGCGGTGCACAACGCGCATACCTTGTCCCAAGTGGTGGTCGCGTTGACGACTCAGCTACAGACGGCGTTGGCCAACCCACCGGCCATTAATCAGGCGATCGGCCTGATCCGCAGCCGTACCGGCCTCAGTTCCGCCCAAGCACGCGAAGAATTGCACACAATGAGCCACCACCACCAGCTGAAGCTGGTCGACATCGCGCAGCACCTAATTGATGAAGCGGTACGCCGCGCCCGCGCCACCGACACCTGAACACTCTTCTTGGTCCACCCCCAGCGACGGCCCCACGGGACGTGACGTGACGCGGTGCGTGCCTTACGGCCAAACCGGGTAGTGGAACGACGGCGGAGACCCTGATTTGCGCCGCACCCATACCCACCGCGCCGCGACGACTCGTCGTGGGCGGCGCCAGGCAGGTGACTTCCGCGCTCGGGAGCGCTATCGGAGCAGATGTCGTATGGAGATCACTGCCGCGCTGGCTACTGACCTGGGGTTACTTTCTGCCGCCATTTTCAACCCAGCAACGGGCATGACAACCGATACCGCGCGGACCGTTGTTTGCGTTCGCAGGCCACCGCCTGGCTCGCGGTGGCCTCCTTTCTCGGACTGACCATCACCATCACCGAGCACTCCCGCGCACTGGCCGACCACGTGGTCCTGCGCCTGACCCTGTTGGATGCTCCCGGCGACGTCGAGACGTCCCTGTTGCTGTCGGGACCAACTGACACGACAGATGATCAGCCGGGCATCGAGGTAGTGCTCTACGCGGGGACACCGGGCGCGTTCATCGACCTGTCCGCCGACCTCGCATTCCTGACCGGCCGCGAGTTTGATTCCGCCGACCTGGACCAGCACCAAGGCTTGGCGGGCGAACCGGACATCACCGGTCTCATCCACGCCGAGTCGGTAACCAGCTAAGCCCTCGGGGTCCTGTTGGCCGGTGGCCGCGCCCGCGAAGAGGCGTACACCGAACTGGACATCCTCGCGGGCGCAACACACACCGACAGGGCCACCGAGGCGAGCAGAATATTGACCGCCCTAAGCCCGGCCGGCCGCCGGGGACTGTCGCACCGGTGATGCTTGCCCCTGCGTGACACGCGTTCCTGATCAAGATTGGCGGGCGCTTAGACCACAGCGGTCACGACTTATTCGTCAGGATCACCATGTCCCATTGTGATCGACCCGTGCACCGGCGGTCCAGATTCTGGCCTGAGGCGCCCATGGAAGCTCGGTGGGAAGGGCGCGCCCCAGATGACCTGGGCAGTAGCGGGGTGGGCTGGGACTTCCGGCACTGTGCCGCTGCCACTTGTCCGACAAGGGTGGAAGTGCGCACAACCGCGCCCACGAAAGGACACCATCATGGCTACCAGCACCTTCCTGAAGAGCGATCACCAGATCCAGGAGGCCGTTCAGGAAGAACTGGCGTGGATCCCCGACCTCGACGACGCGGGAATCGGCGTGGCCGTCAAGGACGGTGTCGTGACCCTGTCCGGTGAGGTTGATGACTACACCGAGCATTTAGCGGCAAATGGGGCGGCTTTCCGGATCTCAGGGGTGACGACCGTTGTCGACGATGTGGTGATTCACCCCTCGTCGTACGCGTGGACGGTGACCGAGACCGATATCGCCAAGAACGTTGAGGACGCGATCGGCTGGGTCGCTAAGCTCCCGGACTCTGTGCGCGCGACCGTCCAGAAGCACACTGTCGTCCTTAGGGGCGAGGTCCGGTGGAACTATCAGCGCGAGGCTGCTCGTCGCGCCGTTGAACGCGTCAAGGGAGTCGTGCTCGTCGTTAACGAGATCACCCTCAGTGCCCGCCCGTCGGTTGCGGACGCTGAGGGGAAGATTCGAAAAGCCCTGATCCGTAACGCGACCTTCGACGGAAACCAGGTCCATGTCACCGTGACGGGCACCACGGCTACCTTGAGCGGCCACGTCCGTTCTTGGGCCGAACGCAGGCAGGCTGAGAAGGCGGCGTGGTCCTCTCCGCATGTCACGCACGTGGCCAACAACATCCACATCACCGCATAGAAGCCGCCCGTAGGGGGCCGCCCGGAAAGTTTGATAGCCACCCCTTCCGCCAAAACAACCCGCCGCTGCCGCACGCTCGAATAGGCCGTTACCGGCCCCTGGCAAGGTCTTCGCAATACAGGCCAAGTAAGCATCACGGGCTATGGGTTGAGGGGGCACGGGTGGCAGTGCCGATGTCATGAGGCCGCGCCCATGGAGACCGGGCCAGATGGCCCTGTGGTCCGCATACCGACTTTAAGAGACGAGAAGGGGTGCTGTTGGTCAATCCCCGGGCGACGCAGCGCCGTTCGCGCACCCCCGACAACGCAACTGGTCCGGTAAGCACAGCTGGGGACCTTCTTTCCTACCCGCAGGATCGCGGGTATTTCGGGGGTTGAACGTCTGACAGATCACGCAGGAGGGGAACGGTGACCGATAGTGATGATGGCGGCAGGCCCGGCGCGGGCGCTGTCGTTGCGCCGTGCCGCGGTGCGCGCCACTCTTGCCCCATCGGTGCACAACACTCAGCCATGGCACTTCGTACTCGCCCCGGATGTTTTGGAGATTCACGCCGATCTGGAGCGATGGCTGCTCGTCCTGGATCCCACCGGACGGCAGCTGATACTCAGCTGTGGGTGCGCGCTATTCAATGCGCGGGTGTCGCTGGCCGCGGACGGCTTTCATCCACTCATCCAACGTCGGCCCGATCCCGACCAGCCTTCCTTGGTGGCCCGGTTGCTTCTGATCGATGGACCGGCACGGGCCACGGACGGGGTAGCCACTTCTTGGGAGCCCCGGGCGGCTAACCCACAGGCTCCGGCACCGTTGAAAGCATTGGACGCACTGGTTGAGTTACGGCGCTCTAATCGCCGTGCGTTCGCGCCGGATCCGGTGCCGTTGCAGCTGCTGGATGCCCTGCAGCGCGCGGCGGAGGCTGAAGGTGCGTCGTTTCGGACGATTCGCACACCGCAGGAGCGAATCAGTACGGCCGTGCTCGCGCAGCGTGCGAACGAGCAGAAGAACGCTGACCCAGCGTATTGCGCCGAAGTGCGTGCCTGGACCACGCAGAGACCGGACCGTTCCGGTGGGCTCCCTGAACCGACCACACCTGAGTTCGTATCCGAGGAGCACCGCTTCGCAGCCCGGTGTGACGATCCAGTTCTTTCGGTGGAAGGCCCCAGCAGTACGACCCCCTGCCTGGTGGTGCTCGGCACCTGCTGTGACACCGCCGATGGCTGGATCCGTGCGGGAGAGGCACTGCAGCGGGTGCTGTTGGAGATCACCCGTCATGGTTTCTCCGCGAGCCTGATGGCAGCGCCGATCGAGACGCCTGCGGTCCGTGCGCAACTACGCCGCCAACTGCAGCTGTCGATGTACCCGCACCTGCTGCTGCGCGTGGGTCGCGGCGCCGAGTCCGCGTCGCCGCGGCGACGGCGACTTGTCTCCATGCTGCGTGAGCGCGGATGAGGACCCCTGCTCGCTCTCGGTGTGACTAGGCTTCTATGACGATGCAGTCACCTGAGCTGGAGCAGCCTGATTTTGAGGCGCCGGACCTGATCAGTGCGGCCGTTCCGAGTCCTCCCCGGTTGGAGCTGGACCAGTTGCTCGCCCAGCTCATCGACCGGGCACAGGAGGTGTTGGCGGCGCAGAATAAGCTTCGCGGTCTGTTGGAGGCTAACGGGTCGATTGTCGATGATCTGACATTACCGACGGTGTTACGCCGGATTGTGCAGGCCGCGTGCAAGCTGGTCGACGCCCGATATGGGGCGCTCGGCGTCCTGGGCCCCGAGGGTGGGTTAGAGCAATTCATCACCACGGGAATCGATGAGCGGACGGCTGCCCTGATTGGGCCCCTTCCCGAGGGGAAAGGACTCCTAGGGGCGTTGATCGAGGACCCACGCCCGATTCGGCTGCGCTGTCTGGGAGATGACCTGCGCTCGGTCGGCTTCCCACCGCATCACCCCCCGATGCTGGCCTTTCTCGGCGTACCGATTCGGGTGCGCGGGCAGGTATTCGGCAACCTCTATCTCACCCGCGATGACGAGCGAGAGTTCAGCGTCGAAGACGAGGAGTTAGTCGCGTCGCTCGCCGGTACGGCGGGTGTGGCGATCCAGAACGCGCGACTGTTCGAGCAAGCTCGTCTCAAACAGGAATGGCTCGCGGCGTCCACCGAGATCACTCAACAGCTGCTTGCCAGTGAGGGTGAGGAGCCCCTGCGGGTCATCGCGCGCCGGATGCAGCAGGTCGCGGATGCCGACGCTGTCAACGTGGTCCTGCGGGTAGGGGACGGGCAACGGCTGATGATCGAGGTAGCCACCGGCGCCGGGGCGGACCAGCTGACCGCTATGACTTATCCGACGTATCACACGGTGTCCGGCCAGGTCATGGAGACTGGCTTGCCGATGCTCATCGATGACCTCAGCGACGACGATCAGCTCAGGGTCCACCTCAGCGATGTCGTTGACGTAGGTGCGTTGATGGCGCTTCCTCGGTCAGCCACCATCGGTGCGCGGCACGTTGTTGGTAGCCCGGCGGCACGGGCGACGCACGTTCAGTCCGGATGACTTGGACATGGCCACCACCTTCGCTAATCACGCTGCCGTGGCGCTGGAACTGGCCGATGCCCGCGCCGACCAGCAACGCGTGATCCTGTTGGAGGACCGCGACCGGATCGCACGCGATCTGCATGATCACGTGATCCAACGGCTGTTTGCCTCCGGGCTGACACTGCAGAGCCTCGCGTCTGGCCTCGGCTCTGACCCTAGGGGCGACCGGCTCTCCCGGGTCGTGACCGACATCGATGACACGATCCGGCAGATCCGCACGTCCATCTTCAAACTCCGCGGCCCGTTGGCAGCGGGCACCGCCGACCTGCGCACACAGTTGTTCGACGTTACTGCCCAGGTCGCATCGCTGCTCGGCTTCGAACCTCGGGTCAGTTTCGCCGGGCCCGTGGATGCGGTTGTTCCCACCGAGGCGTTCGACGACCTGGGGGCGGTCCTGCGCGAAGCGTTAACGAACACCGCGCGACACGCCCAGGCCGACCAGGTCGACGTCGACATCAGTGCCACCGCCACCGAGGTGAGCATCGAGGTCACCGACAACGGCATTGGTATGGGAAGGACCACCCGAGCCAGCGGCCTGAAGAACCTGCGGGAACGCGCCGAACGCCGCGGTGGCGAACTGGTCATCACCTCACCGCTGCCCCACCCGCATATAGATCACCACCCAGGAGGGACCAACCTACGATGGGCGATTCCACTGCCGTGAGCACCCAGAGCACCTCTGCTGCCACACCCGCGGTGCGGGTCTTCATCGTCGATGACCACGAGATCGTCCGGCGAGGCATCAGCGAACTGCTCGAGGCGCAGCCCGACGTCATCGTCGTTGGTGAAGCGGGCACAGCCGCAGAAGCCCTCGCCCGTATCCCCGCCACCTGCCCGCAGGTGGCGATCCTCGACGCGCGACTGCCCGACGGTAGTGGCATCGACGTGTGCCGCGAGATCCGTTCGGCCCTGCCGCAGATCCACGTCCTGATCCTGACCTCTTACGACGACAACGACGCAATCTTCGCCGCCGTGATGGCCGGAGCGTCGGGGTACCTGCTGAAAGAGGTCCGCGGCTCTACCATCGTTGAGGCTGTTCGACAGGTGGCCGCCGGCAAGTCCCTGCTCGACCCCGCCGTCACCAAACGTTTGCTGCATCGTCTCCGGGAGGGCGAGAAGGGTGTAATAGATCCGCAGCTGGAAGCCCTCACCACCCGCGAGCACGAGGTTCTCGCTCTCATCGCCGAAGGTCTGACCAACAGGCAAATCGGTGAGCGACTCTTCCTCGCCGAGAAGACCATCAAGAATTACGTCTCCGGGATCCGCGCCAAACTCGGGCTACGTAGCCGCACCCAGGCCGCGCTCTACCAGACCGAACACGGCCAGGGCTAAGGACCGGGTCCATCGAGTCTCGGCCCCACCGGGCCCTCGAACCTTTGCGCTGCGGCCTATGCCCTTCCCCGCAGACCCCACGAAGGCGTGACCTCACCCGCTCGTCCAAGCATCCGAGGCACACGTTGATTCCTAACAGTCCTCAGCGGACCGATGGGCGGGGATTCTGTCGAAGACCCCGTAGCCAACAGGGCTGCGGGCGGCCCGCAAACGGGAATCTCGGCTGTCAATTTCGGGTCTTGGGTCAATGTCGGCGGGTTGGCGTCCTCAGCTGCGAGAGGGGTGACCCGAAGGGGTAGTCATGAGCACTCGGCCCAGCAAGGGACCTACAAAACCCACACCCGCAGCAGGACTCGTGGGCGCCGCCCCCTCTTGGGTGACTCTGACAGGGTGGAGTCAGTTCGCCTTGGACATAGTCACTTGGGTCTGAAGCAGTCGACCAGGCTGGTCATGGTCTGACGGCGTGTGTTGTCACGGTCGGGACTTCAGCCCCTTACAACCCCTGACGCATCGTTGCAGTCTTGATGGTGCGCCCGAGGAACATCTTCGGACAGGTGCCCACGACGCAGCGGAGTATCGCCCACTACAGACGCCATGCGACCGTCCTGCGGCAAAGCCTCAGGGAAGGAGTAGCCCGGGATGTCAGCCCACCAAGCCTGCGAAGGCCTTCCCTGGGTCGGAAATTCGTGTACACCGTGGCCGCTCATGGCGTGGTTCGACGACCCGGGCAACCCTGGGCTGACCGGCCTGGCGCACGCAACATACGACGGTTCGAAGGTCGCGCTGTGCGGCGCGCACACGCCCTACCTCGGGGAGCCGTGGCCCAAGCTCGGGGAGGAGTGGTCATCAGCGTGCTCTCGCTGCCCGACCTGCGCACTTCGCCTGTACTCAGCCCGGGTCTAGCTGCATGAACTGGACAGGTTCTGTGACCGGGTGTCACACGCACGGTGGCAGGAGAGCTGGTAGAGCAGCCGCTGCCGATTGTGGTCGTTAACCCGTGTGTCGGCAGATCAGAGCTTGTCGGAAGACGAACCTGGGTCAGGCTCCTGTTCCGAGAGCACCAGGGGTCGAAAGTCTCTACCGGCACTGCTTGCTACCCCAGAGCATGGGGGGTGATCCAACCGCAGTTTTCGAACAGGGGAGCCCCACAATGAACTCATACCCAGTGACCCGGGAGTCCCCAGTGACCCGGGAGTCGCTGCGTGGCAGAGCACCCCAGCACCAGGAGGCCCTAGCGTCTCAGGCATCGATCAAAGTCTTGGCAGACCTGGATGCCGTTTCGGACGTGCGCGCGAGTCGTGCAATGAATCGACAGGTCCAGGCCGACACCAACGCTCTGCAAACGAGCCTTGCTGACCTGGCCGCGCTGGTGACCGGTTCGCGCAGCCTGACCGAATTTCTCGGTCAGGTCGCGACGTACGCAGCCCGCGCGATTCCCGGTGCGGATGGTGCGGGAGTGACACTGCTGCGCGTTGATCGCCCGGACAACAGGGTGCAGGCGTCGGCGGCTAGCGACCCATTTGTCGCGCAGATCGACCAGATCCAATACGTCACGGTGAATGAGGGCCCGTGTATTACCGCGGCGCTGGAGCGTCGCACGGTGCGTTCAGGGTCGCTGGGTGGGGAAAAGATGTGGCCGCATTTTGGCCCACGGGTAGGCCGTCTGGGGATCCACAGCGCGCTGTCGCTGCCGCTGCTATTGCCCGCGCAGGTTGTCGGCGCGATCGACGTGTATGCCCACGGTAAGGACGTCTTCGACGACCGCGCCTAAGAGCTGGGTGAGTTATTCGCCGAGCCCGCGGCTGTGACGGTGCACAACGCGCACACCCTGTCCCTGGCGATGACGCTGACCACCCAGCTACAGACGGCTCTGCTTAATCGGCCGGTGATCGATGAGGCAATCGGCCTGATCCGTAGCCGCACCGGTGTCAGTTCCGCGCGAGCCCGCGAACGGTTGCAGACGATGAGCCAGCATGAGCACGTGAAGATGGTCGAAATCGCACAGCACCTGGTTGACGAAGCGATACGACGCACCCGCGCACGCCACACCGGCAGCTGACGATCCCGCCACCAGAACTGGGGCACCCGCGCTCGAAACGCGTCCGAGTCGAAGAGTCAATCACCTGCCCGGTATTGGGATGTGTATCGATGACGGGTCCCTGGTCCAGGTGCAGGAAGCCGCCAGATCACGGCGTACCTGGACGGGCCGTGCAGACAACCACACTCACCACCACTGGTCCTGCGGTGTTGTGACCTTTGACTCTGCCGGGGCGAGCCGTGGCGCGGCAGGGTGGAGGAAGTTGCCGTGCGCCGGGCGAAACTCTAACGAGCTCGAACTCGAGCTGGCACAGTGAAAGGACGTGGAGATGTTGGTACGAGAAGTTATGACCCGCTCGGTGTTCAGTCTGCCGGCCGACGCCACGATCAATGACGCGATCCGATTGTTGACGACGGAGCGGATCTCGTGTGTTCCGGTGGTGGACGGGGACGGGCGGGTGATGGGCGTAGTCAGCGAATCAGACCTGTTGCAGGCCCCGCTGGAACCTGACCCTCGCGCCCACATGCGGCCGGTCACAGCGCCGCCACCACGACCGTCCCGGGTGGATGAAGTGATGACCGCATCGCCATTCACCACCCGTGAGCAGGCGGACGTCGCGCAGGTTGCCAAAGTCCTCGCAGAACGAGGCTGGAAAAGCTTGCCGGTCGTGCGCGAAAATCGGTTGGTCGGCATCATCAGCCGCAGTGACATCATCCGAACGTTGTCTCGGCGTGATGCGCAGATCAGCAGGGACGTGACGGCAAACCTGGCCAGCTACGGCCAGCCGGACTGGTGCGCGGAAGTCCGCGACGCGCAGGTCACCATTCATGGCCCGCAGTCCGCGCGTGACGCGCACCTGGCCGAAACCCTCGCAGCGTCCGTGGCGGGTGTGCGCCGCGTCGTGGTTGACGACTGGGCCATAAAGGAGGGACGGGACTGACGCCGACAGGTCGCCGGCAGGTGGTGGGCTGGCGGAACCGCGTGCGACCCGAGGGCATCGAAGAGATGGCTCGGCGCCAACCACCGAGCAGGCAGTGAAGAGCAAACTGACTAAGATCCGGAAAGCCGCCGTCAACCCCTCCTGTGCGGGAGCCCACAGGATGGACTCCCCTCGTCGCGACGACCACCGCGCCGACCGGGACAGGCCACGAATAAGGAAACGCCCACCACGGCGCCGGTGGCACTCATGCGATCAGTGGACGGACCATCACCGTAGGACGATCCGCATACGACATGGGTCGGCGTCTCGCAGATCGTTCCCTAATCGAGACAGACCTGAGGGGCAGTCAGGTCAGCTTCCGGCGTCCGGATGACGCGCCTACCCGATCAAGCGGTTGTGTCACAAAGTGGTGCACTGAACTGTCGACGTTTCACCCATCGCGCGCGTCATCAGGACTCGGGAAACGTCTCCGGTAATTCCTTTTGGTATTCGCAGCGTCGTATGAGAGTGCAGCTTGGCAAGAGGCCCGTTGGTGGTCGCAGCCCTCCCGGAGGACAGTCGCGAATCCTGTAGCAGTGCGTTGTTTGACGCTGCGGCGGCCTCCGCAACTACCACTACGCCGCTACGCCTCGTTTGGACCAGGACCGGTGCCGTCGGGTCCAGGTTGTGGGCTGGGAAATTGCAGCGCCTGCATTTCGGCTCGATCGCGGATGCCACGTAGCATCCGTTGGCTCATGATGGCGCTGACCAGCTCGACCGGTTCGACGATCAGCAGGGACCACCAGTGCACGTAGCTATAGCGCTCACGCACGATGAGGCGGCTCGTTCCGTCCGAGTACTCACGTAGGACGAAAGCCCAGGTGAAGTCATACGGTGGCGGTGCAGTCCCCATCGGCACTCCACCGCGCAGCACGACGGCGTGGGGCCGGTCTATTTGCGCAACGACCAACGCCAGATCTGGGTGGAGTCGAACCTCATTACCGACCTCGATGGGTTGCCACTCCGGCACGATGTGGTCGGCATTGTGGATGTTGCATCCCACAACGTTTTCCAGGCGGTCGTAGCTGTAGAAGCCGCCGCGGCCCTGCCCGAGTTGGGCCAGCCAGGGCCAGACCTGCGCCGCCGGTGCCCGGATCGTTACGGCCCGGGTAGCAGTCAGGTCCGCATCGGGCAGCAACTGGTCACCGGTGAGGGGGCCGTGGATCTCGGTGCTGGTGGCACCCCATCGTAAGTAGGTCCGCCGTGCAAGAAGCACGGTCGCAGCTACGAGCACTGCTCGGGTGCCCAGGTGGTTCATGCGCGGTGGGTCGTGTTGGGGACGCGCGGTGCGGTCGGACGGGCGTGCGTCTTGTTACCTGGCGCGCGACCGCTTTTGGGCTTGCTGCGTCCCGCGAACCAGAGGGCAACGGCTAAGAGGGCGATGCCCGGGGTTGCGAGGCTGGTCCAGGTCAGGGCTGCGAACGGAAGGGTGGCCAGGAGGATCAGCGCGAGCTGCCAGGCGGGCCGCACCGGTAACCACGGTGCGACAGCGAGGACTGCACCGCCTGCTACACCCAGGAGCAGAATGAGGACGGGGGCGGCACTCACCGCGATCAGCAGCAGACACGACCCCAGCACGCTGATCAGGACCCGGGTCCAGCGGTCGCGGACTATCGCGGTCATGCCTGATGTGTCGCTTCCAATAGTGACGCCTCCGGCCGCGAGAAGTAGCAACGTCCCCGGGATCCACCACAGGCGGCCGACGGTGCTGAAACACACGGCAGCTGGGATCACCAATCCGGCCAGGTACGCCGCCCTACGCCCGACCGGCGTGGGATGGCTCGCGCGCAGGGCCACCGCGCAGCCCAGCGCGACGAGGCTGAGTGCGACGGTCAGCACGCCCAGACCGACTGTGTTGGTTTTGGCACCGCTCCAACCTGGGATAGCAGGCCCAACCAGGGTCTGGGCGAGGCCGGCGAGCACACCCAGGCAGGCACCCACCAATGCCAATATCCCACCCACCGTGCGCAGAGGCACCAAGTGGCGAGGTGTGAGGCTCATCTGATGATCGCCTGCAATGAGCGGCGCGGACTCTTGCGCGGGGGACGCTGGGGGTATCCGAGTCGGAAAGTGACGAGGCCGTGGCGCCCTTGTCGATCGATGAGCCGGTCGAAGCGTGCCTCGAACGTGTCCGGTTTAGCAGTGGCCCGGTCGCGGTCGACGCGTTCAGTGATCTGGTTCATGTATTGCAGGCTCAGCTGGTCGATTGTCGCGGCGAGGTGGATACGTTGCGTGAGCCGTCCCCCGTTGAGCCGGGTGCGCGGATCACCCGGATCGGCAACGGTAACGACGCCGTAGGCCGCAGCGGTTGCGGTGTGAACGGTCCGGGTCTGAGTCAACCAGAACTGGTCACCGGCCGCTCTCGAGCTGGCTGGTAGCAGCTTTGCCAGGCTCAAGGTGAGCGGCGAAAGGCCCTGTCCGTCGAGGGTGAGACCGTCGCGGTACTTCTCAATGGAGTCACGGTTGTTGCGGAACCATGCGAAGCCTTCGATGGACTGTTCCTGGTCAGCAACGATTGCTTCGGCGGATTCAATCAACAGCCCATTCATCGTCGACATCTCTTCGGGACTGGTGACCCACCGCAGATCCACCCCTGGCAGGTCGGCGGCGAGGTCGCCAAGAGCGGCGAGGGTCGCCGTGGGGACCCGTGCACCGGTGAACGGGCCACGGTCGGAGTGTCGGGATCCGATCGCGTCGTACTGTGGCAAAGAAGTCCTAGCAGTGGCTGTCAGTCCCACTGACGCGATATGCGTGGGATCCGAACGGGCGGGCAGTAGGGAAATGTCAGGACGGTACCCGCGCGCCCCAAGGGCCAAGGTGAGATTTTCCAGCGCGCACCCCAGGCCGATCTGATGCTCCCGGGACAGCGGGTCCATGTGCGGCATCCGCCGAGCGGGATCGCTGAAAACATCGATGCGGCTTGCTGTGACGTGGAAACTCCACGGCTGAGTATTGTGCGGGTTCGCCGCCAGGACCGCCGCGGCGACAGCCCCTAACGGGCTTGGATCGTCGCGCCAGTGGCTCCACGCCTGGTAAGGCGCGCCCGCACCAGCGTTCAGGACCCCGTTGTCATAGACGCGATAACTCACACCCCAGGTGCCGGCAACGAGCACCGTAAGCCCACCAGCACCGGCACCCCTCAGCAACGAGCGACGGCCGATATTTCTCGAGGGACGCGGTGGCGTCGCCGACAGGCTCGACAATCCAGAGCCATTGCCCCCAAGCTCGATGTCGTCGGAGTCACGGCCTGGTGCGCTCGAATTAGGGTCCGGTCGCACCGTCATATCCGCGCTCCCGACAGGGCAATGACGTCAACCGAGGCGGTCAGCGGTACAGGCGCATCTTCGACAGCCACGACACCAAGCGGGCTGTGCGGAACCGCCATCGGTCGGTTCGGGGTGCTCCCCACCGGGGAGATCATCGGATCAAGGCTCAGATGGCGGTAACAACCGGCACGACGCGGTCGTAGGGTGTTTGTCACGAGTTCCACACCCGCAGCATCGACCCCTGAATGTGCCCCAGCACGAAACGGATCATAGTGCTGTCCCGGGTGACCGCTCCGCGCTCCCTCCCGCAGCCGTGGTCGCAGCACGTAGTCGTTGACATGCCTCGAGCAGGTCAGATGAGGGACAACGCGGTCAGGTTCTAAAATCATGGTTCCCCCGTAGGAGATCACCGAAGCGCTCGGCGCAGGCTACGGACAGCCACGGGTTGGCGGCGGACAGCCAAACCCATTCCGAACCAGCTGGGATAAACCAGCATCCTCACTGTACCCCGCAGGCGCCCGGGCGCGAGGGGATCGCAGAGGCCGGTTCGCCCGGTGGAAAGCACCGGCCTGCGCGCAGCTGGTGCCGGCATCCCCGCAGGCTCGCCCTCCTGGGTCACCCTGAGGCTGCCCACCGGCCGGTTGGGCTGGTTTGCGCCCCCTGCCCCAACCGGCATGCACTAAGAACCTGACGGCACCAGAGGATCTGGAGGTTGCGAAGACCCCCTTTCACGCCGCTACTGCTGGTTTCAGACGGGTCTGCTGTGGGGCCTTTTGGCCCTTACGGCGGCGATGGTGCGCATTTAGCGTCTTCAGTAGGGAAGTGCGTCCTCAGATCGCTCCGGGTGACGTGCCCGCCACACGACATACGGTCTGCCTCCTCGCGGGCCTGTTCTGGAGTCCCGAATGACGATCACCCGAGAACGCAGTTCAGCTGAGATCGATGCCCTGACTGATGGGGACGCGGTGGCGCGGGCTGAGCATCTGTGCAAGGTCTATGGGGTGGGCGATGCGTAGGTCGTGGCCCTGGACGATGTCACGGTGGAGTTCGGTCGTGGCCGGCTTACTGCGATCATGGGCCCGTCGGGGTCGGGTAAGTCCACGCTGATGCACTGTATGGCAGCGCTGGATGCGCCGACGTCGGGTCAGGTGATCATCGACGGTGTCGATATCCGGGGTCTGAAGGACAAGGCGCTGACGATGTTGCGTCGCGACCGGCTCGGGTTCGTATTCCAGGCCTACAACCTGGTGCCGACTCTGACGGCGCGCGAGAATATCACCCTGCCGGTCGATATCGCGGGCGCGAAACTCGACAGCGCCTGGTTCGACACGGTCGTGGATACCCTCGGTATTGAAGATCGGCTGACGCACCGGCCGGGTGAGTTGTCCGGTGGACAGCAGCAACGGGTCGCCTGCGCGCGTGCCCTGGTACGTCGACCTGCGATCGTGTTCGCCGACGAACCGACCGGCAACCTGGATTCTGCTGCGGGCGCGGAGATCCTGGCGTTCCTGCGTCGCTCGGTCGACGACTTCGGGCAGAGCATCGTGATGGTTACCCACGACCCGGTCGCGGCGTCGTTTGCCGACCGGGTGCTCTTCCTCGTCGACGGTCGCATTGTTGATGAGATCCTCGCCCCGACGACCACGTCGGTCCTGGAGCGGATGAAGAGCTTCGAGCTCGCCCGCCGGAAGGCCTGAGATGTTGCATGTCACCCTTCGGGGTCTGCAGGGCCACGTGATGCGGTTGCTGCTGACGGCGTTCGCGGTGATGCTCGGGGTATCGGTCGTGGCCGGCACCTTCGTGTTGAGCGACAGTATTAACAACACCCTGGGTGGCCTGGTTTCCCAGGCGTCCAAGGGGTTGGACGTCCAAGTCCGTAGCGTAGGGAACGCGGCCGTGTCTCCGGTCTCCGCAGGTGGATCCACCGTCAAGCCCGGCATACCTCTGACCCTCGTCCCGGTTGTCGCGGCCGTGCCTGGGGTCGCGCGCGTGGCGCCGGACCTGCAGGGCACCGCCCTGCTGGCCGGGAAGGACGGGCTCGCTGTCCGCAACGGCGGCGCGCCATCGCTGGGTTTCGCCTTCACCAAGGACGACCCGGCGTTCGTCCTGGTCTCCGGCCGCGGACCCACAGGCCCCACTGAGGTCGCGGTCGAGAGCAGCACCCTGGCTCGGGCGCATTTGAAGGTGGGGGACCGCACCCGCGCTGTGATCGGTGACCAGGCCAGGTCGGTCATCATCACCGGCGAGGTGGCTTTCGGATCGCTTTTCGGTGCCACGGCCGTTCTCGTCGACGATGCCACCGCCCGACGGGCCTTCGCGCCCGACGGCACGGTCCCGTCACTGTCGGTCACCGCCGCCCCGGGAGTCAGTCAGGCGACGTTGCGGGCAGCCGTCGCGAAAGCCCTACCCGCCCAGTTGGAGGCGGTGACCGGTGCGACCGTGCAGGCCGAGACCGAGACCTCGGTGCAGCAGGGATTGTCGTTCTTCACCACGTTCTTGCTGGTGTTCGCCGGTGTCGCGCTCTTCGTCGGTTCGTTCATCATCGTCAATACCTTCTCCATGCTGGTCGCGCAGCGCGCCCGCGAGCTGGCCCTGCTGCGAGCCGTTGGAGCGACCAGGGCCCAGGTGATCCGGATGGTGCTGGGTGAAGCGGTCGTCGTTGGCCTGGTGGGTTCGGCGTTCGGCATCCTTTTCGGGCTGCTGATCGCGGCCGGCGCCAAAGCGGTCATCAGCACCTTCCTCAATACCGATCTCGGATCGGGCCTGCCCGTTCACCCCACCACCATCGTGCTCAGCGTGCTGGTCGGGGTCGTAGTCACCGTCATCTCTGCGGTGCTGCCCGCACGTCGTGCCTCGCGCGTCGCGCCGGTCGCCGGGATGCGCGGCGATGACGGGTCGAACGCCGGTGGCCTGGGCAGGCGTGGCCTGATCGGCGTGGCCATGGTGATCTGCGGCGCTCTGGTGCTCGGCGTCGCGGTGACCCGCGCACAAGTGTCGTGGCCGGTAGCGGCCGTGGGAGCAGTGGCGACTGTGCTCGGCATGTTGGTCGCGGCGCCGCTGGCGACCCGCCCGGTCGTCCGGGTGATCGCCTGGCCATTCGTTGCCCTTCTCGGAGCTGTGGGGCGGCTCGCCCGCGAGAACGCGCTGCGGGTCCCACGTCGTACGGCAACCACAGCGAGTGCCCTGATGATCGGACTGGCCCTGATCGCCGGTATCTCGGTGCTGGCGCAGAGCGTCAAAGCCAGTGTGAGCAGTGGAGTCGCCGACGAGCTGACCTCCAACTTCGTGCTCAACAGCGGCAATATCGCCCCGGTGCCGGCACCCGTGGCTGCCGCTGCCCGCGACTTGCCGTCGGTGCGCTCGGTAGCCGCGGTGAGTTTCGTGGATGTCCGGATCGGGACCTTCCACACCAGCGCTTCGGCCACCAGTGCCGCCGACGTCGCGGACAACTTCCGGGTGCCGATGAAGAACGGCGCCCTGGCAGCACTGGGTCGACACACCGTCCTGGTCGATCAGACCACCGCCACCGCACGCGGCTGGCACGTCGGAGAGCCCCTGTCCGCAACGGTCGGCACCCTCAGGGGCGAACCCCTGGTCGTGGGCGGCATCTACAAGGACAGTCAGGCGTTCGGCTCGCACCTGATCATCGACCGGTCTCTGTACGACGCCGCACTTCCGGTGAGTCAACGGGCCGATGCCCGACTCTTCGTGCGGGCCGTACCGGGGGCCGACCTCCCGGCCCTGCGAGTCGCGCTGAGCGATCTCGTGCGTCCCTACCTGATCGTCTCGGTCCAGGACGGCACGGAATTCGCCAACGCCCAAGGCGCCTCGATCGACCTGCTGATCAACCTGCTCTACGTCCTGCTGCTCTTCAGCATCGTGGTCGCCGTCCTGGGAATCATCAACACCCTGGCCCTGTCGGTGTTCGAGCGAACCCGAGAGATCGGGCTGCTGCGGGCGATCGGCCTGCGCCGCCAGCAACTGGGCGCGATGATCACCATCGAGGCCGTGACCACCGCAGTATTCGGCGCCGTGCTCGGCACCGGCCTCGGCCTCGGGCTGGGGGTGGCGCTGCAGCGTGGCCTGGTCTCTCAAGGGCTGACCCAGCTCGCGATCCCCTGGCCGCTCATCCTCGCCATGCTGCTGGCTGCTGGCGTGGTCGGAGTCCTCGCCGCAGGCCTACCGGCCCTGCGCGCTGTCCGCCTGAACATCCTGCAGGCAATCGTCACCTCCTAGCAGGCCACATGCGAAGGAAGATTCGTGAAGGTACTGGCCATGCGCCCCTCGCAGCGCAGACAGGCCGATGCATTTCGTTCCGCTCATCCTGCGAATCAGAGGAGCTGATCTCTATGACCACAACACTGCGCTGGGTGCTCGTTGTTGTCCTCGCGGGGCACGGCCTGATCCACCTGCTGGGCGCCGCAAAAGGATTCGGGTTGGCCGAAGTTCCCCAGCTCACCAAGCCGGTCGGCGTCTTGGGGGGCGTGCTCTGGCTGCTCGCTGCCATCTTCGTGCTCACCGCCGCGGTATTGCTCGCCGTCGGCGCGCCCACCTGGTGGTGGGCCGGTGCGCTCGGTGCAGCGGTCGTCTCGCAGGTCGCCATTGCCACCTCCTGGCACGATGCGCGGGCCGGGACCATCGTGAACCTCATCCTGGTCCTGGCGGCCGGCTATGGCTTCGCTGCCGAGGGACCGACGAGTTTTCCATGCCCAGTATCGGCAGCATGTCTCTCAGGCGCTGGCCGACGTCGACCCCGCTTCAGCGGTACTGGCCGAATCGGACCTCGTGGGCCTGCCAGCCCCGTTGGCGGCCTACATCCGACGTTCCGGTGCGGTCGGGCGGCCCCGGGTGGTCAGTTTTCGTGCCGACTTCCACGGACGTATTCGCAGTGGCCCGGACGCAGCATGGATGCCGTTCACCGGTCAGCAGGTCAATACCTACGGACCACGACCGCAGCGGATCTTCCTGATGGACGCCACCAAATCCGGACTGCCCGTCACCGTCCTGCACGTCTTTGCTCACACCACGGCCACGATGCGGGTGAAGCTGCTTTCGGTGTTCACCATGGTCAACGCATCCGGCCCCGAGATGAACCGTGGTGAGACCGTCACAGTGTTCAACGACCTGGTCGTCATGGCCCCTGGCGCGATCGCCGACGCTCCTGCCAAGTGGAGCGCCATTGACGCTTTGCACGTCCGTGGCGAATTCACCGATGGCAATCAGACCGTCTCCGCTGTCCTCACCTTCGACGCACACCATGATCTGGTCGACTTCGTCTCCGACGACCGATCGGCAGCATCTGCCGACGGGAAGACATTCACTCCACAGCGCTGGTCGACCCCGCTCGCTGGACACCGTGACACCGGCGGACGCCGGGTGCTGACGACGGGTGCCGGGGTCTGGCACGCCGCAGGAACGGACGGCACGTTTACCTACCTGGAGTACCACCTCGACGCCATCACCTACAACCCGCGCAACGGTGTGACAGAAGCCGCCGTACCCCGATCCTCACTCCCGGTCATCAACCGCGCCGGCCGTTGACAACCCGCTGTCCACGCGAGGGCGACAGCACCCGGCGCGGCGTCCCTCTCCGCGACAACGAATCGTGGCCCGGCACGCTCGACGTAGCAGGACGCGCCCTGCCTGCCTCCCCAGCGGGCGCAGGCCACCTCGGGTCCGGTCAGGGCATCGGGCAGGACCAGAGCGGGAAGCCCGACGAGGACAACGGCCGCGGAGTCGCCGGGGCGGTTCCGACTGGCCAGAGTGCGCTAAGCCGCCACGGTTGTCCCCACTGCTGTTGGCGGGGGCGGGGTCAGTTAGCCGTTGTTGCCATCGCCACCCCGGCCACCCAGCCGGGAGCTCGTCCGCCGTCCGGCGGCACCAGTAGTGTGGCGATGCCGCTGACAGTCAGGAGCCAGGACACAAGCGAGTTGGAGTTCCACATGTCACCGGTATCGAGAACGTTTCGCCCCCAGGTCAGTGTGGGCACGTCACGAATACGTCGCAGCAGTAGTCGGGCAGTGGCATCGTTGTCGGTGAGCAGGGTCGAACCGCCAACAGCCCAACCTCGGTCGGGAATGGTGCCCCCGCGCCAACAGCGCACTTCGTAGCGAAAGAGCGCTGATCTTCCCAGAGACCGTAGGCCGACGGGGCCGGTCGCGACCACCCCATGGTCGACTCGTGGTCCGCTCCACTCAGGGGCCATTTCGATGACGTAATTGTCGTTGTCGACAGAGATCTCTAGCGCAGCATGGAACAGCACCTGGGGTTTCCTGCGTGCTATCGCGGCATCTGCCCGTTCCCACCAGCGGCTGGTATGCCCCACCACATGGCCACCGGCGCCGACAGGTATCCACAACAGGACAACGGCCGCCTTCGATAAACCGGGACGGTCATCGGGTGCGCTCTTCATCGGTTCACTCTTCATACCAATCGCCTGCACCTTCCTTTGGCTATAGCGACACGCATCCCGTCATCCAGGATGTTCACAACGTCATCCGCCGCCCTGCGCCTCTGGCTGTAGCCACGACTGCGGATTGACCTCTCGCTGGCGGACGTTGTAGTCCGCAGGCTTGGAGGTCCAACAGTCGTCGGGGTGGGCGAGAGCTATCTCATTGGTTGCTGTTCCCATTGGCTGCGCCGGTCATGCGTCGTGGTTCAGGCCGACAGGCTGAACGGGGGGTACTGGTCGGTGACCAGGACTACGGCATACGCGGCGACCCTGTTGTGCCACCGGATGACGCCCTGGACGAAGTCGAACATTCCGCGTGGGTATCTGCCGGTGAACACGATCGCGAACCAGGCGGCGATGACGACGAAGACCGCCGCGACGTCCAGGAACACCAGCACGATGATGTGCGGGATGACCAGGATCCACTTCACTAGGGGCAGCCACTGGTTCAGATCTCGCGTGGCGTCGGGGTAGGGGTAATCGAGGTGTACCGACTGGTGCTCATCGGTGGAGGGGTACCGGTCATCCATCAGCGCCAGATAGGCGCAGACGCGGTTGCCGAACCGTTGCAGCTCGAGATTCCAATCGAACCACCAGCGCGGGTATTTGCGCCGGAACACGATCATCAGCAACGGGCCGAAGAACAGTAGACCACCAGCTGCCGCGAGTACCTGGGAGGTGTTGCCGCTGGAGTTCCATTGTGAGGTTCCGCCGGACACCGCGCCCAGGACAACGGCAATGGGGATCACCGTGATGAGGCGGAAAGCCGTCGTGGACCGGTTTAGTGCTCGATCCGGATAGTCGACCGAGAATCGGACGGGGTAGGCAGTGGTTGGTTTCATCGTTTGTCTTTCCAGGCACTGCAGTAGCTGCGCGGGTTCAGGTGATGGACGATTCGTACCGGACCGTCCGCGGTCCGGCTCATACGACGTCGCGCCGTTGGACGGTGATCAGTCCGGCGGCTGCTGGTACCAGGGCCCATGCGGTGATAGCCAGTAGCGCGGCCCACAGGCTGACGTTGGCCCCAACGCCAGCAATCACACTGAAGAGGGTTGCCGGGATCCACGGACCCGCCCCACTGAACAGTTGGGCGACCAGCGGCGGGAGCAGGAACACCACCAGCAGAGCGGCAGTCACCGCGCCCCCGACATTGCGAATGATGCCCGCCAGTCCGGCTCCGAGCACCGCGCCGATCATCCCGGCGAACGTGGCAGAGGCCAGTAGCTGGGTGATGTCGCCGGCCGATAGCAGGAGGCCGTAGTCCGTGCCGGGCAGGGCCAGGGCGACTCCAATGATGATCAGGGCCTGACCGATGAGTGCGAGGACCGCGCCGGACACCATCAGTGCGATCTGTTGAGCAAGGACCGCGCGGGTGCGGTTCGGGGAGGTGAGGTACATCGGGACGACCGTGTCGTGCCCGTATTCACGAGCCACGCAGATGGCTCCGAACAGGCTCGTGCCCATCAGCGCGTTGAAAGCGAAAGCCACCAGGGACTGCTGATCGGCAGCGGTAGCGACAAAAGATTTGCTCCCGTCCGGCTGGGTGGCGAAGGCGACGATGGCAGCGTTCAGTGCGGCCACGAGGACCAGCACGGCGATGAACACCCAGGGCAGTTTTGTGGTGGTGATCTTGCGGATCTCGCCGCGGACCAGTGGCGCCAGGATCATCGCACTGCCTGCCGTTCGGTCGTTGCGCCAGTGGCTGCGGCAACATTCGGAGCAGCGGACTGCTCGTCCTGGGTCCAGGCCAGGAAGAGTTCCTCCAGCGACCCGGCCTGAGGAGAGAGCTCGTGCAGGGCGATCTGCGCGGCACAGGCCCGGTCGCCGATCTCTGCGATGGGGATGCCCCGCACGACCAGTTCGCCCTCCTTGGCGGCGTGCACGGTGGCACCAGCCGCGGACAGCAACTGCGTCAGCTGTTCAGGCGCATCGGTGCGCACCGTGGTGCCAACCTTCTGCAGGGCGGACAACGTACCCGTGGTCACGACCCGGCCGTGATTGATGACGACGATCTCATCGGCGAGGTGTTCGACCTCGTCGAGCAGGTGGCCGGAGACAAACACGGTGCCGCCCCGCGCGGCTCGCTCGCGCAGTAGGTCTCGCAGCCAGTGGATGCCTTGGGGGTCTAGCCCGTTGCCCGGTTCGTCGAGTACGAGTACCGGTGGGTCGCCGAGTAGCGCGGCCGCGAGCCCGAGGCGTTGGCGCATCCCGAGGGAGTACCCGCCCACGTGGCGGTCCGCCGCGTGCGTCAAGCCCACGTCGTCCAACAGTTTGGTGATCCGGTCGGGGTCGACGCGGGCCCCGTCGGCCAGGATGCGCAGGTGGTTGCGCCCGCTACGACCTGGGTGAAAGGCGTTCGGCTCCAGGACCACCCCGACACTCCGCGCTGGGTCGGGCATGTCGCGGAAGCGTCTACCGCCGATCGTGGCGTGACCGTGCGCGGCCTTAGCGAGGTCGAGCAGGACCTTCATTGCAGTCGACTTACCCGCACCATTGGGCCCCAGGAATCCGGTGACCCGTCCGGGGTGGACGGTGAACGTGAGGTCATCGAGCACAACCTGGTGGCCGTAGCTCTTGGTGACGTGCGTGAACTCCAGTGGCAACATGATGGGGTCCTTCTGTCGGAGGGAACGCGCATCTGGTGGCGCCGTCGAGATGGTCATGGACGGCTCACCCCGCTGCTCGTGTCTGCGCGAGCACCGTGTTGGTCATGACCGTGTTGAACAGCACTGGCTGCTCGAACAATGGCCGGTGACCGGAGGTGTCGAAGACGATCAGCTGCTTGCTCGGCGCCCGGAGGGTCTTGAACCACTGCCGTGCGACTACGGAACGGGCGCCGACTTCGTGGCGTCCCTCGATGACGTACACGGGCACCTTGAGCGCAGTGACCTGGGTGCGGAAGTCGATGCCCTGCAGCTGGGGATAGAGCACGGCGAATACGTCGATGACCCCGGCGAAGCCGTGTAACTGCTCCAGCAGGCTGTATTCCTGCACGAAGATATTAGTGGAGTAACCGCCGGCACTCTCGGCGTTGGGGCTGTGGTCGTAGGGGTAGACCTTACTCTCGTAGGTCAGCAGGGCGGGTTCGTATTTGCGGACGTCGGCATAGGGCGGCGGCCCGTTCGCGGTCAGGGTGTTCACCAAGGCGGTGTTGTTGGTGCGCCGAGCCCAGGCCAGGGTGTCGGCGTAGAAGATGCGGTCGGTCGCGCGGATGCTGACCATCTGGCCGGTGCCGATGTACGCCCGGTACAGCTCGGGGTGCTGTTGGGCGGCCAAGACCCCGAGGATGGTGCCCCAGGAGTTGCCAAGCACGTAGATCTTGTCCTGGTGGAACCGGTCACGTAGGTAGTTGGTGACCCCGACCGTGTCGCTGACGGCCCCTTCGAGGGTTAGGGACGAGGTGGGTTCCAGTTGGTCGTAGGACTTGCCCGAACCGCGCTGGTCAAGTGTGACGACGGTGAACTCCTTCTCTAGCGCTTGTCCGTGGCGGCGCATCGCCCCCATCTCCCCGGCACCCGGGCCACCAGCGAGGAACAGCAGAACCGGGTTGGTGGTGCTGTTCCCCCGGATCATCAGCCCGAGGCTGTGACCGCCGACGTCGACGCGGGTCAGCTCAGCGACACTTCCGGGCACGGTGCGCCCGCCGGCACCCACGATGGGCGCGGTGCTCGCAGGCCGCAGAATGGCCAGGCTCAGCGCCACCATCGCCACGGTCACCAACACGGTAAATGTGCGGCGGGTCCACGACCCGGTCCGGCGCCAGCCGCGTCGGACCTTCCCGGTGCCATTGAGGTGGCGTGCGACGGCGGCGCCGAAGGTGGCGCCCAGCAGCATCGGCACGATCGCCAGTAGCCCCTGCAGGCCGCGACCCAGCACGAACGAGATGATCCCGAGCGTGCTTCCCGGGTGGATGCCGTCGACTAGTGGGCCGGTCGTTCTGACGCGGATCAGCTCGAAGACAACGATGAAGACCGCGGGGGCAGCGAGCATCGCCCACCGGGTGCGCATCACCAGGCCCGCGAACACGCCGACGAGCAAACCAAGGATGATCGAGGTCAGAGCCTGCAGTTCGGTGACAGGTCCCCGGGGCGTCCATACGCCCGCCAGGACACCGAAAAGTGCCGCGGCGGCGCAGGCCACACCAAGCGCGATGCGTCGGTCCAGCGACATGAGGCGCCGGGTGAGTGCGTTCATCTCACCCGCGCTGGCCGCGAACCGGCCCCTCACAACGGTGCCCGCACGACCCGTTGTCATCATCGGTCCTGGCCTACGACCGTGGCTCGCTGCTCGTTGGGTTTCGCCGAGGGAACTAGCGAGCTCGAACCGAGTGGCTGCGCGTGGGTGCCGGTCACCGGCTGCTCGTCATCGGGGCCGCCGACGACGTACGCCAAAGTCGCGAGAAAGCCGAGGCTTACCAGCCCGCCGACCAGCACGACGATGAACCAGGTCTTATCTGGCAGCTGTGCGGTGTTCAGGACCGCGCCGATCCAGGCGACGAACTGCACAGTAACTGCCGCGAGCATGCCCAACGCGGCAACCCCGCTGATGCCTAGCATCACCCAGCCGAACAGGCCCGCCTTGATCCCCACGACGTCGGGACCATCCATGACGAACACATCATTGCCCAGGGCTAGCGCGCCAGCCACGATGAACAGCACGACAGACGCAGCCATCCCGACCAGGCTGCTCCAGAAGAGCTTGACAACTGTCGACTTGCGCACCTTGACCATCTCCGCCCACCAGACTGCTATGGCCAAGCACCGTCGGCCATGGGCAAAGGTCCCGCTTTGCCCCTAGACCCGATGTCGGGGTGCCGCGTGGACGATGGCGAGGAAGGGTCCGAGTCACGTACCTCACAGATGATCGGGACGTCGATCACAGCCGCGGGGCCGAACACTATAAAGGTCCTGTGCACACTCGGCGACCGCGGTTAACCCGTCGTCGGCACCGTCGATTACGTCCATGACGACTCTCCATAGACCGCCCGATCAATGCAACAAGATCCCTGCTCCGTGAACGAAACCCCGGTACGGCCAGTCGCGCGGCGGCGCGCCCACCGGTGGGCCCATACGCTGCAGTCATGTCGCAGCGGTCCGGGGTTGGTGCTGCCGACGTCGCTTGGTTTGGTGTGGAGCTCGCGGCTTACGTCAGCGTCGGGTGGTGGGGTGCAACGCTGCGCTGACCGTTCAGCAGTCCGGCATGAGTACCCACGCGAAGCGCTCAGCACGCACTGAACGGACAGAATCTGCCCTGCTGCTCAGGTCCTGCCTCCTTGTCCAACCACGTGCCCTGCCGCTATGTGGCCTGCGACCGCAAGACGATCGTTCTGCGGTTATCACTCAGACATCTCACGTCGCAGAGGGTCGTTGTTACGAGCACTTCGGTCTCGCCTGCCACTAGGCACCTGAACCGTGTTTGTCGAACCTGTCGACGAAATCTTTGGCTTCCTTCAGGCCTAAACGTCCTCCGGTGGCCTCGCGCACCCGTTTGATTGCGAGGATCTTCTTGCCTTGGTCAACGAGGTCGTGCGCTTCGCGCAGTGTCTGTGGGTCGATCAGGGTGACAAGGTACTCGTCCATCTTCTGGCCGATTTCCCGGCGTGTTTGCTGCTCGCGGCGTCGATGGTCAAGGAATCGCTGGAGGAAGTTCATCGCCTGATGATCGCAGTTTGGGGGACCTAATCGACTTCCCCAGTGGACCCGTGTCACTGGAGGAACCGTCACTCGCGACCGCGGGCAGCGCCGAATCGATGCCCGGTGCTCAGACCGCAGGGAGTGTTCTACACGGTCTCCTATAGGGGCGGCCACCGCGTCGAGGGTCAATCCCCAGACACGACCTGCCCGTAGTCGTACCCGAGTGTGTCCAGCATCGGTGCCGAGTTGACCTGGGTGGGTGTGTCGCCCCGTAGGCCGGCGGTCTTGGTGGTGGCAAGGTAAGAGACGTCATACCCGGCCCGACCCGGGGCCACGAAACACGCGTTGTCGGCGCTGATCAGATGAGTATGGGGATTGGTCTCCACCAGGTTGCCGAACCACTGCAACCAGCCCGTGCAGTTGCGCAGGGTTGCTGAGGGTCCTCTGGTGTCGACGTGATGGTTGTAGTACCAGATGTTGTCGGCATCAACCGGATTCTTGGCGGGTCCGTAACTGGCGCGGTGGGTGGTCTCAACGAACCGGTCGCTAGTGGCGATAGGTGCACCCGTGGTGGAGGTGTACCCCACCAGGTAGCTCCATTGCGCGCCTTGGACCGGGTAACAGGTGAACCGTAGATCGCCGCCATTCTTGGACTCGACGTTCAACTCCGGCAGAAGCGCAGCGCTGCGAGACTTCTTGACCTGGGCAACTTCCCATGAAGCGTGTGCCGCGCAGTCACTGCGCGCCCAGAAATGCGCCATTCCTCTGGTGCCGTGTACGAAGACCGACCCCGCCGGGTGCGACTCGGCGGCCGGGGCCGGGACGGCCTGGGCTGGGGTGGCCAATGCCATCACCGAGCCTGCCACGGTCAGACCCAACGGCATTGCGATCAGTGCGAGCTTCTTCATTAGTTTCCCCACGTTGACAGGCGACGACGCCGCCATGAGTATGTCCGGATACTTAACGAGCCGCGGCGCGTGCGCCGTCTCGAACTGCGCGCTGCACTGGTGACCGCCTCCCACCCGGGCAAACCAACGACGCCCGGCTACCCCTCCAGCGTCGCCGGTCTTGCCACCTTGTTCCTATCGGGCTCAGTCGCAGCTTTGACAAAATCGGAGGCCTAGGTCCTGCGTGACACCAGGTAGCGCAAGCAGATTTCGGTAGGGCCATCGCCAGAGCGGCTCAAGCGCCCCGACTGTGTCCTCCGGCGCTGCGCCTCCAGGTTTAGCCCCCCCCAAAGGCTCAAGTGATGCCCGTTTCGGGATCGCTGACCGGGACGGGAACGGGTCTGGTGTGAGTTCGCATAGCAATTGCTATATTTGTGTCATGGCGATGGATCTAACAGAAGTAGCTCGTCACACCGACGAGGTCACAGCCCAGGCCCGTCTCGAGCTGGTGAGCGCGGTACGACGGGCCGCAGCGCAAGGCTTAACGCAGACCCAAATCGCCCAGGCAATCGGCCGGAGTCAGCCTGAGGTGTCGCGATTGCTGCGGTTCCACGGCACGTCACCGCTGGCGTACCGCCTACGTCGAAATGCCGAGAGAGTCCGGCAGTCGGTGGCCGAAGCCGGTGGCACCCGGGTGCGGGTTTTCGGATCGGTGGCCTCTGGTGAAGACAGACCTGATTCCGACGTGGACCTGCTGTTCGCGATGGGGCACCCATTGAGCCTGATGCAGCTGGGTCGCCTTGAGCAGCAACTGGCAGACCTGCTAGACGCACCGGTCGACCTGGTGCCCGAATCAGCGCTTCGGCCCGACCTTCGAGAGCGCGTTATGCGTGAGGCAGTGTCGTTGTGAGTCGATCGGCGCAGGAGTTACTGCGTGAGGCTCTTGTCCACCTGGAGCTGGCGAGCGAGTATGCCGCCGTCGATGGTCTGGACCAGCTCGTCGTCGACGCGATCTGCATGAGGCTGTCTGCCGGGATCGAAGTACTTGCCCGGCTCGAGCCGGACGTGCGGTCTCGCCTGTTCGAGGACGACTGGCAGATCATCTGGGGAATGCGTAACCGCATCGCTCACGGTTATTTGCTGGTGGACCCTGAGATCGTGCGCCAGACGATCAAGGTCGACCTGCCGGGCATCGTTCGCCGGGTCAAGCGCGAGCTCACTGGCGGCTAACCATGGCGCTCGTGTCCCGGTCGCGGATCGGTGACCGGAACACCATCTTGGATGCTGTCTCGTATAAAACACCGTGCGGAACAATCCCGCAGATCTGAGCACCGAGCACCGATTCGTCGCTGGCCGTCGCCGGTCGCGGTTCGATTTGCGGGACGCGGAGAGTCCCGGTTGGTGCGTTTTCCAGATGGCCTTGGCGGTTGCAGCGGAGATGGTGCCGTGTCGAACTCGGTCTGCGCGGAGGTTTGCTGGCTGCAGGAAACCTCGAGTATTCACTGAACCTGGAGCGCGAATCGTGGCGAGCAGCTCGATCGGCGACCTCGTCCCGGTCACCGATCGGCCTTTGGAGCGACCTCAACGGACGCCAGCGGAGTCGTGCCCCATTCCGCCCAGATAGGGCTACTCGAGATACGGCGGTTTCACTGTCCTGGACCGAGCCTTGCCAGACACCGATCCTGGGGTCAGGACAACAAGCAGCCGAGTTGAGGACGTTTCGCCGAGCTGCCGAGAAGAGGACGTGTCGACGCGCACAAGTGAGGAACTCTCGAGCGGCGCCACCATCATCATCATGGCCATTTGGTGGCCGAAGGATGGCCTGCCGGTCAGCTCCGGGCGGGGTCCAACATTTGCCGGCGCCCGGACTCCAGGACTGCACCGGACAGAGCGAATCCGCCTATGAGCACGAAGATCAGGTAGATGAACTCGCCGCTCGCCTTGTCGACGACGGCGGCTGACATGATCGTCGCCGCCCACACCAAGGACATCAGCAGGATCACCCGACCGTAGGCCGCACTCAACCGCTTCTGCGTCTGCTCGGTCATCATCTCTCCCATTCACTTCGCTTCTAGTCTGCTTCGTGCTCACAGGGGTCGCCAGGGTCGAAGGTCCCCGACGTGACGAGGGCTTGGGCGGATAGCAGGCGGCACGATATGGAAGTCGGAACTCTTGGTCGGTGTCGAACGCAGCTTGGTGGTCGGCGGCGCTGCCGGCCTCCCACTTAGCCTCCTTGTCGGCAGGAAACATGACGACCCACTCGGGCACGATTTATCCTCTCATCGCAGGACACACATCACGGTGACGAGCGGGGGCCGCTGATTTCGACACTCGGGGTAGGAACACCTTCGAACCCCCGTCCACCCCGCACATCCATTCACAAGGAACGGCCCACGACGCTGCCGCAACCGCGCACATTGAACCTGCGTCCTTCCGCCGCGTATGACCGTCAAGCGAAAGGCCGCCAGGCGCCTGATGCTCGTGTCTATTGCTGTCCCACACGCCGAACGACGAAGGGCGACAGAGCGGGCGGAATCCACCTCGAGCCCGAATCCTTCCGGAGGGGTGCTCCATACGGGACGCCATGGCACGTGGCGGTGTCCGATTGGCGGATGGATCACCGGCACGGGATCCTCGCGCAACAGGCGGAAAGACCGGAGAAGGTCCAAGCTGCCGCATGGTGGCGTGGGGCTCTATTCGTGGTGATGATGATGGCGTGCGTTTTCGCGAACATGTTGCGTCCTGCCCCGACGGGCAGCCACCCGATGGGTCCCGTCGTCTGGACTTATGCCCAGACTTCAACGCGTTCCCCGTGTGGGTCGGCAACGGCCCCAGAGGCGCCGAGCCGCGGAACCTGTCTGCGCAGCTCACCGCACGCCTGACCGCCTGGGCACAGGAATGGGAGGAGAAGATCTCTGCTGCCCACAGCCCGGACAAGCTGGCCAGGGATCACTGGCTCAGCCAGTACGACGACCTCGCCGCGTCCCTGCAGGCCGAAACCGGCGCCACTGTCGTCGATCACGGACTTATCGAGCTACGCAGCGAAGACTGCCCCCACTGCGGAACGACCGCTCTCCTTGACCGCGCGCGGGCCAAACGCGCGGGGCGGCACCCCCACCGTGACTCCTCATCCGACCCGCTTGTGACATGGCACCCGTACTCCTAAACCCGTCTAGTTCGTCGATCGCCTTGCGGACCAGCTGCGGTGGCTGCCGTGTTGCTTAGGACGCGTTGCTCAGCTAATGTAGGTACGTACCTACATTAGGAGGTTTGCGATGACGACAATGAGTGCCCGCGACTTCAATCGCGATGTCAGTGCCGCCAAGCGGGCGGCCGATCACGGTCCAGTTGTCATCACTGACCGAGGGCAGGCGGCCTATGTGTTGTTATCGGCCCCGACCTATGAAGCCCTCACCGACAAGCGCAGCATCGTGGACTGGCTACAGACGAATAGCGATATCGAGTTCGAACCGGCTCGGTTGACTTCGCTGCCACAGTCGGCGGATCTTTGAGTTTTCTGCTCGACACCAATGTTGTCAGCGAGCTGCGTAAGCGTCCCGGCGTGGTGGACCCGGGAGTGCTGGAATGGGCGCAGCTGCATCCCGCGCGGGACCTGTACATCAGCGTGGTCACAGTCATGGAGATCGAGTTGGGCGTGGCACGAATTGAGCGCCGCGATCGTCAGCAGGCTGCCGTGTTGAGGGATTGGATGCACACAGGAGTTCTGGCCGGGTTCGACGGTCGCATTCTGCCCGTCGATGTCGACGTGGCGCTTCGCGCCGCGCATCTGCATGTGCCAGATCCTCGTCCCGAGCGTGACGCATTCATTGCTGCGACCGCGCAGGTCCATGGGTTAACTGTGATCACACGGAACATCAAGGACTTTCAGCCAACTGGGGTGGCGGCGGTAGACCCGTGGGCAACGCCCGGTCGGTAGTCGCCGACTGCAAACTTTGTCGCGCAGGCCGATGGTCTTTCGGCACCGAGTTCTAGACCTCTGGGCTCTTATCAGTCGTCGGTGGTCGGTGCTCTGGAGCTGGGTGGGGTTCCTCTCATCGAGAGGATCTGTTTTCGAAGGATCAACGAGCCGCCGAGCAGGCCGATCAGCGCGGAGCACAGCAGGGCGCTGCGTAGTCCGATCCAGGCGGCGAGTAGTCCGCCGGCGATGGCACCGATGGGTCGTACTCCCTGGTTGATGGTGCGGAAGGCGCCGTTGACCCGTGAGCGGATGTCATCGGCCACTTCGATGGCGAGGATGGTGCCGAGCGTGATGTCGGCCCAGACCGCGGTGACAGCGGCGATGAATTCACCAGCCGCGAGGGTCCCTGCCGCAAGGAGCACGGGGCCGCGGGCTTCTGGATAAAAGAGAAGACCGGCCGGGTAGATGAGGGAGGAAACCGCCAGTAGCCGGCCCAGGCCGAGGCGCGTCTCCACACGCGCGCAGGTCACCGCGCCAACGAATGCACCGATCGCGCCGGTGCCCAGGGCGATACCGATGGCGGCCGGTGTCAGGTGCAGTGTGCGTACCGCATACAGGGTGAGCACACCGGTGCTCATGAAGACGGCCAGGTTCGTTAGCCCTGAGGAGGTCAGTAGGGCCCGCATCAGCAGGGAACGGTAGACCCATCGCAGACCCTCGCCCACTCCCTGTCCGTGGGTGCTTTTCGCTGGCGCTGGTTCGGTGGGATGGATCCGCGCTAGTTGTACCCCGCTGATCAGGAAGCTGGCCGCGTTGAACACCAGCGCGACGGGTGCTGTCAGCGCGCTGACGAGCACACCACCCAATGTGAGACCGACCGTTTGGGTGACAGCCTCGCTGCCGCGTAACCAGCTACTGGCCGTTACGTACTGATCGCGCTGGATCATCGAGATCAGGACGGCCTGGTAGGCCACACCGAAGAACACGTCGAAAACGCCCACCAGGAACGCCACGAGGTAGAGCTGGATGAGTGTCAACCCACCGAAGGCGAACGCAATCGGGATAGACAACACCGCGGCCGCACGGGAGAAATCGGCCACCAGCATCACGACCCGGCGATGCCCGTGTCGGCCAATCTCCATGTGCCGATTGAGGATCGGTGGGCGGACCGAGTGCACAAGAACTCTGCGGTGCTTCGGGACCTCGTGGGACCCTGAATTCATGCACGGGAAATGGCGGCAGTGGCTGCCCGGGCCGAAGCACGGGATCGCTCGTGGGGTGGTTGTCTGGGGATCTGCCGGTGCTGCCGATCCGACGGCAACGTTTGAGTTGATGGGTCAATGTAGGCACCTACGAGCCTGGGCTGTTGACCGCGGCATCGACTTGGACGATGCACCCGACAGCCTTCCTGCGTTGGATCGTCTCGTGGCAACCTGGTCCGGTGACCCAGCGGTCAGTTCTATCTTGGATCTCGAGGCTGGCGGTTACCTCGGCACCGTGATCGTCAGGCACGTACCTGGTTCTGCGTGGCGATCCTGGCCCAATGGTCACCCCGTCGTGCACGTGTCGTCCGGTCGAGATATCGACGTCATCGCGCAGGCAGCGTCCCATCCGGGCAGCCTGGCCGCGATCTACACCAATGCCAGCATTTGATCGTCACGACGGAAGGCCGTGAGCCTGTCACCGCGTCCTCGGGACGTGGCCTGAGGTCAGCCTCGCCAACCCGGTGAGGGATCGATGACCGGTACGCAGAACGGCGCCGTGCACAGGATTTAGGACTTCGTAGGGCCGATGTCGAAAATGGCCGGGCGTCCGAAGGGAAGAGCAGATTGAAGCAGGCAGATGGTGGGAGGGCTTTCGGCCCTGGCGTCCGTTGGGGGCTTCAGGAACGCTGAAAGACACGTGCAGCGAGTGAGAGGGGCAACGTGATGACCGACCGGATCCGGGAGCAGCTGAGTGCCGCCTACGGTCGAATGATCTTGCAGATGTCCTTCGTGTGGGTCGCGACGATGCTCGCAGCCGGAGTTGTAAATAAGACGAGTGGCGACTTCGTTTACCTATTTTTTGTACTCATCGGAGGCTTCACCTTGTCCAGCGCTGTCCTGGAGTCCGGACGTCGGCGCATCCTGGACCGAGCTCTGAGTTGACAAAGGGACGACCCCATGGGCGGGGGTGCGGTGCCTACGTCGCTCGAGTAGCCGGGACACAAGGAAAGGAGCTTCACATCTGCCCGGCGCCCGGCTCGAGACGAACAGATCACCAGGGATGCATGATGCGTCAAACACAACAACCATGGGAGATCTGAAATGACCGGCAAGCAGTACAAGGTACACGTTGAGAAAGGCCGCCGCTTCACAGGAAGCTTCGACCCGGAGAGCTTGGAGGACGCACTCAATAGCAATGCCGCCGACGGCTGGCACGTCGTGAGCAGCACCTGGAAGAGCATGAGTTCTGAGGTCCTGGTCATCTTGGAGCGCGACGGCCAATAGAGCACGCTCCACACCACGCACCGGAGGCCTTGTGAGCGTTCACGACTGCGAACGTGATCGCTAGAGGAAGGTATTTCGGCAGCGACTGGTGGCCCGACGGAGAATTTTCTCACCCCAGATCACCGACCTACGGCCAACACGATCTATTGGCCACCGTGTGACGAAACCCCACCACTCAGCGGGACGTCACCCAAGAGTTCCCGCGGGTCTTCGTATCGCTCGATCCGGGAGATGGCCACGAAAATACGAAAACGATTACGGCGGTAGTCGCGGTTCGTTCCCATGGGCCTAGACCGAGCGCTCCGGCTACCCATGAGGCCGCAACCAGTACTACGAGGCCGCACGCCCATCCGATAGCTGTGGGGGTGGGGCACGCGGATCGCCTGACTTCTTTGTGCTCCGGAGCCGTCGGGTTTGAGTTCATCGACGACGCTCAATGGTGAAACTTTCAGACCACCCCCCTCGGGGCCGTCCCGGGCTGGTCCGTAGCGATCACTGGCCGGTTCACCGGGACGGGATGGCTCATCGGCAATGAAAAACCGCCTGCGGGGAGTCCAAACCCACCCATTCTGCATACCAAATGGTTTACATCGCGAGATAGACTGCGGTGATGACCACACAGATCGCTATCCGTCTCGATGACAGTGAGCTCGCGGCCCTCGATGCTGAGGTCGCCGACGGCCGTGCGGCTAACCGCTCCGAGGCCGTCCGCCACGGGATCGCCCGCCTCCAACGGGATCAGCGTTATCGCGGGGAAGAGGCCATCCTTATCGACCTCGCCCGGCGGGGCGAGCCGATCTATCCAGATCTCGACGGTGTGTTCGATCTGCCGCATCCCGCGTTGGACTGATGCGCACCATCGCGTCAGTACAACTGGACAAGCGTCGACCAGCGCTGATCCTGACACGGCAGTCAAAGCTCCATCTGCTGACCTGGCTAACCGTGGCGCCGATCACCAGCACCATCCGGGGAATCACCAGCGAGGTTGCTGTCGGGCCACGAAACGGGCTGGACCATGACAGCGTCGTCAGCTGCGACAACATCACCACGGTGCGAGTGAGTGCTGTCGGCGACACGATCGGCCTACTGTTCGACGACCAAGAACCCGCACTGGCCCGCGCGATCAGTGACGCCTTCGAACTCGATCTGATGCCCGAATAATCCCTGCTGGCCGACTACTTGCGAGTCGACAGGGCCCACCGTGCCGTCTCGGTCGATGATCCACTCACGACAAGGCATGAACCGATACGGTGCATTTTGAGGCCATTACGTCATGGCTATGAAATTCAACTACCGGCTGAGGCAGATCAGGCCCTACGCGCTGCACGCTGCCGAAGAACACCGCAGCGTGCAGCATGAAGTGGTTCATGCCATTGAGGACTACCTTGCTCGGCGTCAGACCGAGGACGTCAAGGCCGACCCGGAGGCGCTGTGCGCGCTGGCCGAGGCGCGTGAGTGCGTTCGTGCAGGTGATGTGGTTTACAGAGTCGAAGCGGCCCGTGCTCTCATCCGGGACCGCCACGTTTCGTGAATGAACCATACGAACTCGGTACCGCCGCGCCCGATCGACGAGCTCTCGCCGATCGACGCCCGCCCCATGTGGCCGCGGGAGCGATGGAGTTCATCACGGGCCCTCTCCTAGGGAAGCCCTAGCGCGTCGGTAAGGCGCTGGCCGAGGAGCTCACCGGTATCCACAGCGCGCCTCGGCAGGGACCGGCGCGTGCTTTGCGCGATTATTGACGACAAGCACGCTGTGATCGTGCTCGACATCCAGCACACGGCCAACGCCTACCGATCTCGCTGACACGAGGAAAACGTCACCGTAGGTTGATCGCTCGCCGAGACACAGTGGGGGTGAATCGTCAGTCTTTGAGATAGCCGGTGTCCGAGCCGAGTTCGGCGAGGAAATCTTGTGCGCCGGGGACAAGGTCTGCTGGTGTTGCCCATGATGGTCTGAACGACGAGTGGTGTACCCGTATCCGGGGTTCGGCCCGGTAGCCCATGTCAAGCGCCAGGCCCAGGTTGCTCCGGGTACGCCGTTGCCTTTGCGACGTCGCCCGTGAGTGACATGAGAGGCGGCAGGTGAGTTCGGTTTGGTCTGGGTTCAGGTCACTACCTTCTGGCTGTAGCAGCCTCGGGGTGTTGATCGACAGCACTGACCCGTTCGATCATCGCGTGGCTCTCGGCATCGAGGGTTTCGTCGCCGACTGCGTGGGCCGCCTTTTTTACACCCGTTCAGCATGCTTCAGAAACATCACCGCAGCATGACCAGAACGTAACCATCCCCTGCGATTCTTCGGACGTTTATTCGTATAGATCGGTGATTGACGGCGACAGAAAGGTGGGATGTCTGGAATGCCTGGAACGCGTCGTTTCGCGGTATCGGTCGGTGTCGGGGTAAGGGCAGCAGGCGCAGTGATCGGCGCTTCAGCAGCAGGGCATGCTTCCACGCCGCAGGCCTCGGCCGGCAGCACCGGCGTTTACTGGCTCTTCGCACTTGAGGGTGGGGTCATAGGTTGAGGCCTCCGCCGATCAGGAGCATTCGCAGGCGGTAGTTATCGCGGTTGGGGATGCCGCGGGCGACACGGCGGTGCAGCTCGATGAGGCCGTTGACAGCCTCAGTGCCGCCGTTGCTGGCCCGGTTGGTGTCGAAGTAGGCCAGGAACGCTTCTTTCCACCGTTTCAGTGTCGTGCCGAGGCGTTTGATCTCGGGGATCGGGCACGTCGCGAAGCAGCCCAGAATCCGCTGAGCGGTAGCCCGCCCGGTGGGTAGGTCTTTGTTTTTGTACGCGTCACGGACGAGTTGACTGGCTTGCCAGGCTAGGTAGACCTCCTCGTGGCGTTCATCGGCGGCGATCGCCCGTTGCAGGCGTGCTCGTTGCCGGTCGGTCAGGCGTTCTTGCCCGCACCGCAGGATCGTTTGGATCCCGTACAACGGGTCACCCCTGCGGCCCCGGTGGCCGGTGGTTTCCTGCTGGACACGACGCCTGACTTCATCGACGGCCTGGGTTGCGAGCTTCACAATGTGGAACGGATCCACCACAGCGATCGCGTCGTCGAGGTGGTCATCGATCGCGTTCTTGTACCCGTGGAACGGGTCCAACGTGGCAACCTGGATACCGTCGCGGAACGCTTCGCCACGCGCGGTGAGCCACCCTGCGTACACGGCGCCGGACCGGCCAGGGACCAAGTCCAATAACCGGGCGTTGGTGTGCCCGTTGGCATTTCGGGTCAGGTCGACCATCCCTGTGAAGAACTTCGGTCCATGTTTGCGCTCGGACACGTGGTGCCACACATGCTCATCGACCCCGAGCATGGTGACCCCCGCGAAGCGGGTTTCATCATCGGCAGCGGCCTGTAACAGCGGGCGGATCGAGTCCCACACGGTGTGCCACGTGGTGCCCATTTGCCGAGCCAAGCCACTGATACTCGCGTGCTCACGCCGTAGCTGCCCAATCGCCCACCAACACGCCCGCTCAGTCAACAACGCCCGCGGAACAGCGACCCGTTCGTCTTGCTCGGTGAAGGAGCTGACCGGGCAGGACGGTTCGGGGCAGATCCAGCGGTGTTTGGACCAGATCACCGTGACCGGGGCACCAGCAGAAGGGGTATCGATCAACCGCACCGGCCGCCGGCCGTGACCGTGCGCGACAACACCGCACGAGGCGCAGCCCATCAACCCCGGCGGTGACTCCACCCTCACCGTTAGCGCACCACCAGGTCCACGCTCCACCCCGATCACCCGCAGCCCCGGCAGGCCGATCAGTAGGTCGCACCGGTCGCAGTAATCGTCCTCGTTCGGGCAGCACAACGTAGGGTCAGACATGTCGAGGTCCTTGACATCAGAAGAGGTAAGAGTCCTCTGATTTTCAGGGGCCTCGACCCCACACCACCCCACCACCGGCTACCGGCGTGTCGCCCTCACCCCACCCTCAAGTGCGAAGAGCCCGTTTACTTGAACGCGACCCCGCGTATTTCCATTGCGGGGAACACCATCACGGCCAGCGGAACGTTCACCGGGATGCTCCGTAAAGCGCACACGAGTACGGGCGAAGCCCGTAGCGTCGGGCCTTCTCGCTGTTTCACCCCTGGAGGCTGCCATGCCCGACCCCTTACCCACCGCCGATGTCGATCGTGTCCTGGTCGTGGTTGCCCACCCCGACGACGCCGACTTCGGCGCCGCCGGCACCACGGCCACCTGGACACGCGCGGGGATCGAAGTGACCTACCTGATCTGTACCTACGGGGACCAGGGTGGTTTCGATGACACCCCGCGCGATCAGGTACCCGCCATCCGAGAGGCCGAGCAACGCGCGGCAGCCGCTGCGGTAGGAGTCTCCGACGTCCGCTTCCTGAGCGGTTACCACGACGGATCCTTGGACCCCACCCGCGAGCTGCAACGCGACATCGTCCGGGCGATGCGACAGGTGCGCCCGCAACGGGTCCTGACACAGAGCCCGCAACGCTGGTGGGACCGCATCGGCGCCTCCCACCCTGACCACCTCGCCGCCGGGGAAGCCACCATCCGCGCGCTCTACCCCGCCGCGCGCAACCGCTTTGCCTTCCCCGAGCTGCTTGCGCAGGAAGGCCTGGAACCGTGGACAGTGACCGAGGTATGGCTGATGGCCGACGAACGAGCCGAGCACGCAGTCGACATCACCGACACGTTCGACGCCAAGCTCACCGCGCTCCGCGCCCATACCAGCCAGACCGTGCACCTCGGCAACGGCTTAGAGGAAAGGCTGCGCGAATGGGGCACGAAGACCGCCCAGAACGCTGGGATGGGCCCCGGGCGCCTGGCCGAGATCTTCCGGGTCGTCAACACCGGATAGTGCTCCCGGCACGTCGGGATCCTCGGCATGCGAGTCGTGTATGAGAACGGGGACCCCGCGGGGCTCGTCATACTCAAAAACCATTCAGCAGAGCTGCCCTTACGTTGATGAGAACTGCTGGGCGGGCACTCAGAACGTGGCACACCTCATGGTGACCGACGCGACTGGCCCGCACGACGGTCTACTGCCCACGGCATCCGCATCGTCACGGGCCTCCGCGACGCGGATCACGGGCTTCGCGGTTTCGACTTCACCTACACCGGCGGCAACCACGCGACGGCCACCGGCGCGAATTCACGACGGTCGCAGCGGCTAGACGACTCGTGTCCATTGAGGATCCGTCGCCGGTCAGCGCCCGCCATCGGCGTTCGACGAGCTCTGACAGTGGCTGATCGGCTGGGGCGCCAAGGGCGCGTTCTACAAATCACCGCTGGTCAGACACGTGCGTATCGTGCGCGCGCGATGGAGTAGACCCCGTACGCGGCGATACCGATGGCAACGAGGCTGAGTAGCCAGGTGCCGGCCGGGGCCTGCCGCAGTGTTCGCAGGGCCCCGTCCAGCCCAGTCGACTTCGATGGCGCGTTGCGGGCCGCTGCCAGGACGAAGAGGAACCCCACCATGATCAGCGCCATACCTTTGGCGACATACCCTGCACGACCGATTTGGACGATCCCGTTGCCTGGGTGCTCCCGCAGGTCTTCGAGGAATTTCTTCTTCCAGCCCTTGTAGACGTGGTAGCCGCCGACACCGACCACGGCGAGCCCGATCGCGGCCACCGCGAGGCGACCGCCCGGGTGGTGCATGAGGGTCGCGGTGAGATCCTCCGTCCGGCCCCTGCTGGACGTAGGCGAACCAGTAGCGAATTTGAACGCCGTCCACGCCAAAGCGGCGTTAACGACGAATTTGCCAACAGCTTTAGCACGGTCAGACATATCGCTGACGCGGATGACCTGCGTGAGCTCCCAGACGGCAAGGAGAGCGAATCCGGCGACCACCACCCATAGCAGCAGCGCGCCGCCCGTGCTGCGGGCCAGCGTGCTCAGCGCGCCGGACTGGTTAGCGCTACCACCACCAGTGGACCAGGCAACCTTAAGCGCGATCCAGGCGATCAGCAGGTGCAGCACGCCACTGACGACAAATCCAAGGCGCGCACCCCCCTGCACGGCCTGGGACTGACCCGCATGTTGAGCTGTTTCCTTGACATCTGGGGTGTCCACGACGCTCAGCGTCCCACAATCGCCCACTCCGCAACGCCCTATGAGGGCGCGAGTGGGCGGGTTCGCCCGTCGCTGCCGGGCCAAGTTCTAGTCCCGTGTTAAAAACTAAGGAGACGTCTGGGTCAGTCCCGGTGTTCGCGTGGTGTCGGGTGTCGTAGCTGGGTGACGTGTGCGGGGTGCAGTCGAGGTGCATGTCGGGCCGCCGCGATCCTCCCGAACGACATCGCGGGCGCCCTCGCGCTCCTGGGTGCGACCCGTGTTGCCGAGCTGAGAACTGACCGTGTACGACCCCGCTATCCCTGAGGTAGTTTTCGGTGATGGACGTCATCGAGTACGTGCCGACCCGAGATCAGTACGTCTACACGTTCGGCGGCGCCGCCCCGGTGATGCGGGTCAAGCCAGGTGCTGTCCTTCGCCTGTGGTCTGACGACGCGTTCGGTGGCGCGCTGCGTAGCGTCGATGATCTGTCCAGCGCCAAGGTCGACCTGCGGTTCGTCAACCCCCAGACCGGCCCCTTCTACGTCGAGGGAGCCGAACCCGGCGACACGCTCGCGCTTCACCTGGTCGCCCTGGAACCGGCGCGCGATTGGGGTGCATCAGCGGCCATCCCGTTCTTCGGCGGAATGACGAGCACCGACCGTGTGGTGACGCTTCAGGACCCGCTTCCCGACACCACCTGGATCTACGAGCTGGACCGGGACCGCAGGACCGTTGCGTTTGCCGCGCGGTACAGCGACCATCGCATTGAACTGCCGCTCGAGCCCATGCTCGGGACGGTGGGTGTGGCTCCGGCAGGCGGGGAGGTGCGGTCGTCGTTGGTCCCCGAGCGTTTCGGCGGCAACATGGACACTCCGGAGATCCGCGCTGGATCCACGGTCTTCCTGGGTGTCAACGTCGAAGGAGCCCTTTTTTCCGTTGGCGATGGGCATTACCGCCAGGGCGAGGGTGAGGCATGCGGTACCGCCGTCGAAGGGGCGATGACCACCACCCTCATCGTGGAAGTCATCAAGGGGGGTGCCCCGAGCTGGCCGCGGATCGAGAACGACAGCCACTGGATGACCGTCGGCTCCAGCCGCCCGATGGAGGACTCCTGGCGGATCGGCAATGCCGAGCTCGTGCACTGGGTCGGCCAGTTGTGCAACCTGCACCCGATGGATGCCTACCAGCTGTGCTCGCAAATCGTTCGAGCGCCGATTGCCAATGTTGTGGACGCCAACTACAGCGTGGTGGTCAAGGCGGCGAAGGATCTCCTGCCTCGCGCCACCGCCTTTCACGGCATTCACGCCGAGCTTCGTGCCCGAGCACGCGCTCTCGGCACCGGTCTCACTCCATAGGCTCCCGCACTCCGCGAAAGGTATGACGATGGATCTGCAGCTCAGTGGAATTCGTGTCCTGGTCACCGGCGGCACCCGAGGTATCGGTCGGGCGGTCGTCGAGGCCTTCCTCAACGAGGGGGCCCACGTCGCCTTTTGCGCGCGCAACACCGAAGAGGTCTCGGCCGTGCAGGAGGCACTTCAGGCGCAGGGCACCGTGATCGGCTCGACCGTAGACGTCGGCGATGGCGAGGCTTTGGCGGCGTGGGTGGCGAAGTCGGCTGAGTCGTTCGGCGGTGTCGACGTGGTCGTGGCCAACGTCAGCGCCCTCGCGATCCCTGATACAGAGGAGAACTGGCAGGCCAGCTTCAACGTGGACCTCATGCATACCGTCCGACTTGTTCGAGCCGCGATGCCTCACCTGGGACGTAGTGAAGCTGCATCGGTCATCGCGATCTCCAGCGTCTCCGGACGCGAGTCGGACTTTGCTTCGGGCCCGTACGGCACTGCCAAGACCGCCATCATCGGATACATCCACGGGCTCGCGATGCAGTTGGCCGACAAGGGTATTCGCGCCAACACGGTCTCTCCGGGCAACACTTACTTCGAAGGTGGGGTCTGGGAAGGTATCGAGGCTGGGAACCCAGATCTGTTCAAGACCGCGATGGACCTCAACCCATCCGGACACATGGGCACCCCCGAAGAGGTCGCCGCACCCGTGGTCTTCCTGGCCAGCCCCTTGGCCCGGCGGATCAGCGGCACCAACCTCGTCGTGGACGGCGCGTTGACCCGCGGCATCCAACTGTAGAACCCGGCTCTGGAACCTGGCCCGAATAGGAGCTTGCCGCGGCCCCCGCAACTGCTGGTTCGCCCCGATACCGATCGCAGTTGCCTTCTCCCTTGTGTTTGCCGCGGCCCTCGCGCTCGGCGTTCCATTCGGGACCGCGGTCGGCACCGCCATCGGCTGGCGCGGGGCGTTCGCCGGCTGCTGTATCACCATGCTCGTGTTCGCGATGCTGATCACACTTGGTCCTGCCCACCACGCGGCTACGCAGCCACCACCAGCCCATCTGTCGCTGCTGACATCGGCCCGTTCGCCCCCTGCTCATCGTCGCCGCCATCGTCGTGGTGCCCACCCTTGGCCAGTACACACCCTTTACTTACCTCAGCCCGTTGCTACAGAACGCCGGGATCAGCGCCGCCAGGGTGAGCCCAGTCCTACTCGGTTACGGCGCAACCGGCGTCCTCGGTCTCCTGCTGTGCTCAAACATTGGCGATCGCTACCCTCGGCGCGGACTTCGAGCCGCGGCCGCACTCACCGCGATCTGCCTGCTCGCCCTGGACCTAGCCCCAACTACATCGCCACCATCACGGCCGTCCTCGCCTGGGGTTTCGCCCAAGCGTGCCGGCGGGACGTCCCCCAGATAATCGTTCACCGGGTCGGGGGTCCTGCTACCGACCTGGGCGGATGCCGGTGAGCGGAGAGTGATGCGCCGCAGATTCGCCTGTTCCGCGAACCGCGTCCCTGTTGAGGGCCTCCAATGTATTAACTACCTGGGGAGCAAGATCGGGGCTGGGCTCAGGCGGGTCGTGTTTCAAATGCGACCCGGATGCCAAGAGTAATCAGGATCAGACCGGTGAAACGGTCGATCGAGGCTCTGAATCGCTCGATTACCGGGCGGAATACCGCTACGAGGAAGGTCAGGGTCGTGTACCAGGTCAGTGCAATCGCGACGAGGATCGCGCTCATCGCGAGAAGTTGCGCTGTGGTGGATACATTCGTCTGTAGGAACTGCGGCATGACACTGAGGTAAATAAGGGGAGCTTTGGGGTTCAGCACGTTGACCATCAGCCCCTGCCGGTAGGCACGCCCTATGGGTAAGGGCCGAGACGGGACCGTGGTTCGCGGCTCCTCCGCGGTTTTGGAGCCTCGGGATCTCCACAAGGCTCTCAACCCCAACAGGACCAGAAACGCGGCGCCCAGATACTTCACCAGGGAGAACGCGCAGTCTGACGCGAGAACAATCGTCGACAATCCAGCTGCTGCAATCCCGGCGTGCACCGCAAGACCGGACGCGGTCCCGAGCGCAGTGGCGATTCCGGCCGGCCGCCCACGCAACGCATTCGGCACGACGGCCGCGAAATCTGGGCCTGGCGTCACGACCAACAGGAACGCTACCGCCGAGAACGTCAACAGGGCAGCTTCCATCTCCTAAGGCTACGGTCGCCATCCTGACGAGCCGAGATTTGCGCTCCCGTTCGCCGATCCGTTACACACATGGCGACGGCACCTGGCGTCCCGTGTGAAGCATCCGTTCTAGGCCCATCGGCTCAAGACCCGGATTGCCGTCCGCTGTCGCCGCATCCCATTCGTTTATCGGGACTCCGGTGAGGATTCTGCCCGCATCGGATTCTGGACCACACCCTGGGCTCGTCGCGGTTGGATCGCGGCAGGGAGGCGGAAGTTTGTTCTCTGCACGGCAGTTGGTTCGCCGCTACGGGCGAGGTCTTGTTCCTCTGGGTCGGTGCGACCGGGACACTCCGTCACCATCCTGTGTTTCGGCGTCCTTCTTCGCAGTCAGCGCCCGGCAACCATCCAACGTCCCTCGGTATCACAGCTAGAGGGCTAGGGCGGCCTGCGTGTCTCGTTCCAGGGGTGTGACCTGGGCCAAGGCCTCTGTCCTGCTGTTCACGCCGAGGCGCGTGTAGAGGTTCTCCAGGTGCTTGCTCACCGTGGCTTCCGAGATACCCAGTGCCCGAGCTGCTTGACGGTTGGAGCATCCGGCCGCAAGCAGCCGAAGAATGTCCCACTGCCGCTTGGTCAGTTCACGTTGCCCGCGGCGGCGACGCAGCTGGCGCAGGCACACCTCGATGAGGTGGGGCCGTAGCAGGCCCAGCAGGAGCACCTCCCGTTCGGTGAAATCACGGCCGCCGAACCGGAACAACAGCACCCGACGGTCCAGACCATCCAGCATCGGCAGAGGCATCAGCACCTCGTTCCGAACGCCGGTCGCACGCAGGTAGGCACCGGCAGCTCCCCGGTTGACATCTCGCCGGGAGTAGAAGTCAGACAGCCGCGTGATGGTGTGGTGATCGCCGGTTCGTTGGGGATAGTTGCAGGCGATGCTGTCCGGGAAGCTGGCCCAGAACAGCGCCTCCAGCTCGTCATCTTCGCTCGTTTCCTGCCCGGTGGAAAGAGATTGCCCATGGACCCACTGACGGACGGGGTCCATCACCTGAAAGGTGATTTCATCGCAGGGTATTAAGCCAGCCAGGTCCTCTAACCATGACGGCGGCACCTCGTCGTTCTCGCCGGCGGGCCGCTCGAAGTCCAGCAGGCCCCTCAGGTGCCTCACGTCGCTCGCGATGAGATGCAGTTGGTCCATGGCGATCGCCTCCGTGGACCAGGCTACGGGCTTTGGGTGGGTAAGCGGATGAGGAGAATTCCGTATGGCGGGGGACAGTACCGACTGGACACGATGGTCGCAGGTCGCAGCCAGCGACCCGTCGGCCAGGAGGTCAATCATGTTCACTCAGTTCAAGCAGGCGAGCTTCGTCGCGGTCTGCACCCTCGCCATTATGATCGGCGCAGCCACGTCCGCTGACGCCATGCTGCTTCCCGAACCTGGCGGCTCCGGTAGCGCCCAAGGCGGTACCGGGGGACCTGTCGTGGACCCGGTCGTTGTCACCAAAGTGCCGTGGCACTTGGTCGTGCCGATCAGCCTCGTGGCCTCGATGTTGCTCGCCGTCGCGTTTGCCGCGACCTTCATCGCCATTTCCGCCAGGCGTGCTGCGCACCCGCACCACGCCTGAAACTGCCGAGCAGATCACGTCGCAGCAGCGGGAGTGGTCGACGAGCCACCCGCTTGTCGACCACGCTGGCTTGATTGCATCGCCTGCAGCACCACGCTCACTGCCAAGCCAGAGCCTGTCTCGATGCAACGGCAGCATTGATCCCGACGATTGACCGTCGACCGAGGCGTCGGTGCCGGGGCTACGTCCCTTGGTGGCGGCGCCTTCATTTCTGGGTCTCGGGCGTCCCGGGTGCTGTCGAACCCAACAGGAGTGGACCTCTCGGGCGAGCCAAACACCACTCGTCACGAGGGAATCAGAAGGTGACCCCAATGACGGTCCTGGCGTGCATGTTCATCCGCGCTAATTCCGTGCGGCTCTCGGGCTCATAAGCAGAACTGGGAGGGTTGCAACAGGGCGACGGCGAGCCACCAGATCGCGGGTGCTGCGGCGACTGCTCCGCCAATCAGCAACCACGGTCTACGCCAGTGCACCGCGGCTACCCCCCATGCGGCGAGACTGACAATCGCGAGTGCGCAGAATCCCGCAATCATCAGATGTCGGCTGGTGGAGACGTAGGGATTCGCGCACGCTGTCATTTTCGAGCTGAAAACGACGACGCAACCGACGAAGGTTGTCACTGCGTGACCCACTGCGAGGCCGGCGGCGGCCAATCGCCAGTGGCCGCGACGGGTGCTCAGCGAGGTTCGGCGTCGGTCTGGTCCGCTTTTGAAGATTGTCGGCGTCGGAGCAGAGGACGATTTTGATGGACGCGGCATGGGCTGCGGCGCAGGTGTCTGATGTGCTGGCATGCAGTCCATCTTGCGACTGTCCCGGTCCAGCCACATCAGTAGAAATACCCAGTTCGCGGCCTAAAACCTGGAGCTGCACCCCGTTGACATACCGGGTCCCAGCCTGACCTTCGGGCAACCCGATATGGGTATCGCTCGTGGCGCCGTGCGCGGCTGACACCGGCGATGTCGATCGGCTGGTGCATCAAGCGCCGATATCGAAACACCCGCGCCACGCTCGGTCGTGCGAAAAGACAGGTCGCGGTGCCATGCACGCAGGCGGCAGGATAGCCAGTATGACGATTTCTCAGCCGTCCACGACGCACACGCCGCCCCGCCGCGGCATCCTGGTCACTGGAGCGTCTCGGGGAGTCGGCGCCGAGGTGGCCCGCATCTTCGCGGCCGTATGTGGTGACCGGGTTGCTGTGCACTACCGCTCTTCACGTGCTGAGGCCGAGGCTGTGGCGGCTGGACTCGAGGGTGGCGGGCACACCGTGGTGCAGGGCGACCTGGCCGACCCGCAACAGGTCGAGCGTTTCGTCGGAGAGGCCGCCGCTGCCCTGGGGCGCATCGATGTACTGATCAACAACGCCGCGTTGTTCGCCGAGGACCCGGCCACCCAGGGGCGGCGCCTGGACCTCAGCGTTGAGCACTCGTCATACCAGGAATGGGTGCGGGGATGGCGCCGCACGACCGACGTCAACCTGCTGGGCACGGCCAACGTCACCTATCTCGTCGCACGGCACATGCTGCAGGTCGATCCCGCACCCGGGCTGCCCCGGGGGCGGGTCGTTACGGTCGGGTCGCGAGGAGCCTACCGGGGGGAGCCGCAGGTGCCGGCTTACGGCGCGAGCAAGGCCGGGGTGCACGCGATGACCCAGTCGCTCGCAGTCGCGTTGGCACCACACGGAATCGGGTGCGTCGGCATTGCACCTGGCTTCATCGCGACCGACATGGGGGCAGCGGTACTCGACGGACCGCAGGGCGATGCAGTGCGTGCTCAGAGTCCGTTCGGCCGGGTTGCCACACCGCAGGAGGTCGCGGCGGCGGTCATGGCGCTGGCCCAGCCGGGCGCCGAGTGGGCCTCGGGCGCGATTCTCGACTTCAACGGCGCCTCCTACCTGCACTGAGGCTGTCCGACCGCACGAATCCGCCGATCTTCATTTGAAGACGGTCTCGATCGCTGCCCCAGTTGAAGCATGGTGATAGTCAGCGCCGCCACCACCACTTCAACTCCGCCCCCACCAAACTGCCTCCTGGGGGCGCGGAGTTGAAGTGCCTAACGGTTCGACCTGGCCGGCCCTCACCGACCAACCGCACTCGAGGTGAGGATCTCTGGGCAAAGGACGCCCCGTAGATGCCCCCGGGCACGCCTCGCGCAGCTTCGTGGTGCCGGTTGCGGCCAGGCCGACCTGGCGGGTACTTCGCCAAGCTCGGTCACCACGTCGTCGCCGTCAACATCGATCCCGTGCTTGTCCCAGCCGCGAGCGCAGCATTCTGAAGCGACCCTGTTCGTTCCGGATCTGGTCCGCCTAGAGCTGGTTACTGTCCGCGAGACCGTCCCAGACTGTCACCGAGCCAGCGTTGACGCACGGGTGACCAAGTGGTTAGCGTATTAACCATGCGGTCAACCATTGAGGTGCCGGAGGGCGATCTAACGGCGCGGGCACGGATTCGGGATGCGGCCATCGCCCGCTTCGCTGCTGATGGATTCGCTGCCTCGTTGCGGGTCATCGCGGCGGATGCCGGTACCAGTCATGCCTTGGTCATTCATCATTTCCAGTCCAAGGCAGGGCTGCGGGCGGTGTGTGACGAGCAGGTGCTGCGCACTGTGCGAGAAGCGAAGACTGCGACCATGGTCACTGCCACTCCTGGACTTCTGCTCGCTCAGTTGGCGGCCGTGGAGGAGTACGCGACCGTCGCGGGGTACCTGGTGCGCGCCTTGCAATCTGGTGGTGACCTGGCGGCGACATTCCTGGATCGGATGATTGAGGACGCACAGGCATATCTGGCACAGGCCACCGCGGCCCGGCGGGTGCGGGAAAGTCGTGATCCGGCCGCTCGCGCCCGGTTTTTGGCCTACAGCGGGCTCGGGGCGTTCCTGGTATATCTGCAGCGTTACCCGACGCCCGGCAACGACCTGGGTGAGGTGTTGCGCGCCTACACCCAGGAGATCGCACTCCCGTCCCTTGAGCTGTACTCCGAGGGTCTGTTCACCACCCCTGAGTTACTCGATGACTACCTACGCGAGTTTCCCGCTGAACCGCAGACGTGAGGCAACGATGTCCCCTCCCAGACCTGTGGTGCAGATTCACAACCTCGTCAAGACCTTCGGCGGTACACGCGCCCTGGACGGCCTCGACCTGACGGTGACTGCTGGGGAGGTTCATGGGTTTCTGGGACCGAACGGGGCTGGGAAGTCGACCGCGATCCGGGCGCTGTTGGGTCTGCTGCGGGTCGATTCCGGGTCGATGTCGTTGTTCGGTCGGGACCCGTGGGCCGACGCCGTGGCGATCCACCGCCGGTTGGCGTACGTGCCCGGTGATGTCGCGCTGTGGCCGGACCTGTCCGGCGGTCAGATCATCGACTTGCTGCTGCGGATGCGGGGAGTGGACCCTCGCCGCAGTCGGCGGGCATCACTGATGGAGCGGTTCGAGCTCGACCCACACAAGAAAGGCCGTGCCTACTCCAAGGGGAACCGGCAGAAGGTGGCGCTGGTGGCCGCATTCGCCGGCGATGCTGATCTGTTGATCCTGGACGAGCCGACCTCTGGGCTGGACCCGCTCATGGAGGAGGTGTTCAACCAGTGCGTCGCCGAGCGCACCAGCACCGGGACCACGGTGCTGCTGTCCAGTCACATCCTCAGCGAGGTCGACCGTCTCGCTGATCGGGTGACGGTCATCCGCGAGGGGCGCGCCGTCGAGTCCGGCACGCTCACCGAGTTGCGTCACCTGCGGCGCACCCATCTGCGGGCGGAAGTTTCCCACCCGGGGGAGCTGAACCTGGTCGGGGTGCATGACCTGTGCATTCAGGGCGCTGCCGTGGTGTGCACGGTCGAGCCCGACATGCTGGCGGGCGTCCTTACCGAACTCACCCGGGCCGGTATCCGCGACCTGACGTGCACGCCGCCGACGCTGGAGGAGCTGTTTCTGGACGCGTACCGCACGACCACCCCGGCCGGGCCGCGCCGGTGAGGACCACCCTGACCGGGATCGGAACGCTGACCCGGCTCGCGGTGCGCCGCGACCGGTTCCTTCTCGGCGCCGGGACGCTTCTGCTGGTAGGGATCTGCGCGGCCTCGGCCATCGCGACCAGTTCCCTCTACTCGACGGCCGCACAGCAGGTGGCTGCCGCGCAGGCGATCGATGCCAGCCCGGCATTAGTGGCGCTTTACGGGCCGATCCTGGACACGGGCAGCGTCGGTGAGTTGGCGATGACCAAGATGACCGTGCTCTACGCGGTATTCGTCGCGGTCCTACTTGGTGTGCTGGTCCGACGACATACCCGCAGTGAAGAGGAATCTGGTCGTGCCGAGCTGCTCGCTGGGACCGCGATAGGCCGCGCCACGCCGTTGGCTGCTGCTACCGCCGAAGGGGCCGGAGCGTCCCTCCTGGTGGGGGCAGGGGCCGCGGTTGTTGACGTCGCTGCAGGCCTACCCGTGACTGGGTCGCTGCTGTTCGGTGCCTCGTGGACGGGAATCGGAATAGTCGCGGCGGGCCTCACCGCCACCGCCTGTCAACTCTCCGCCAGCACCCGCACCTGCGCCGCCATCACTGCAGGCGCACTGGGAGCCTTATTCGCGCTGCGCGCTGTCGGCGATACCACCGAGTTGTGGTTGAGCTGGCTGTCCCCGTTCGGCTGGTCCACCCAGCTGCGGGCGTGGTCAGGCCCCCGCTGGTGGGTTCTGCTACTTTACCCGGCCACCGCAGCCGCTCTGCTCGCAACAGCGCACCTGCTGCGCGCCCGGCGAGACCTCGATGGCGGCCTCCTCGCGCCGAGACCGGGACCTGCCATCGGCTCACCCTGGCTCGGCGACGCGACCGCGCTGACCATCCGGCTGCACGCCACCACGGTATTCGTGTGGACCGCAGCCATCGCTGTCCTCGGCCTTGCTCTCGGCGCAATCGCCCCCAACATCGGGGATCTGCTGGGGTCCCCGAGCGGACGCGACATGCTCGCGCGGATCGGAGGTGTCGGAGCGGTGCAAGACGCCCTGCTCGCTGCTGAGCTCTCCATCGTCGCGGTACTTGTCAGCTGCTTTGCCGTCACCGTCATCACCCACGGCGGCGCTGAAGAACACGACGGGCGCACCGAGCAGGTGCTTGCTACGGCCACCTCGCGTCGACGCGTGTACCTCGCCATTGTGGCTGTGGCGATCGGGGGTACCACCTGGTTGCTCCTGATCGCTGGGTTGAGTATGGCGGTCGGTTTCGGCGCGGTGGCCGGCAACCTGAGCGACGGCATTCACCGCACACTGCCGGCAGCCCTGGCCCAGGCGCCTGCGGTGTGGCTTGTCACCGCCCTGGCCATGACCGCCTACGCGCTGCGCAGCACGCTCGCTGCGGCCGGGTGGGTTCTGCTGGCCCTGTTCCTCACTCTCGGGCAGGTCGGTGAACTGCTGCGACTGCCGTCCTGGGCGATCGATATCTCCCCGTTTGCCCACGTGCCACGGATGCCAGTCGAAGGCTTCGCCCTAGCACCAACCGTCACGATGAGCTTCCTCGCCGTTGCCCTGCTCGCTGCCGGCGCTGCGTCCTACCGCACCCGCGACATCGGCTGAGTTCGCCAACCGGTGAACAGCCGTCAACCATCGACCGCAGAGCCACACCATTTCGCAACGTAGCGCGGTGCGGCGCGGTCGTGACCAGTTGTCTCGCAGGCACACTGAGATGGTGAAAACCGACAACAAGACGGTCCGTGGACGTGTGTGGCGGGACGGAAAGGTAGTCGCCGAAGACTTCGACTTCGCTCGGATATCGGACTACCTCAACGAGCAGGACAGCTTGACCTGGGTGGACCTGTGCGACCCTGACCACCGCCTCCTGCAGGAACTCGCCGGGGAGCTCACCCTCGCACCGCTGGCCGTCGAGGACGCGATCGCTCATTCGGAACGTGCCAAGGCCACCCGCTACGCAACGCACACGTTCATGACTGTTTACGCGGTCAAGCTGGACAGTGTGCCCCCCGACGCGACGGGCACCCGGCTCGCGATCCGCAAGGTCTCAGCGTTCGTGTTTCCCCATGGGCTGATTACCGTTCGCGCCGACCCGGACTTCGATATCGAGGAGGTCGTGCACCGGTGGGACGACAACGCCGACCTACTCCAGTACGGGGTCGGTGCATTGGTGCATGGCTTGCTTGACACCGTCGTTGATGGACACTTCGAGGCCGTCCAAAGCCTCGACGATGCGATCGAGGGCTTGGAGGATGGACTGTTCGATGAGACCGCGGCCAGCGCCGACGTGCAACGCGCCACGTACCAGGTCCGAAAGGACCTGGTACAACTGCGACGGGTCGTGCTGCCGATGCGTGAGGTCATCAACTCCGTCCTACGCCACCGCAGAGACTTCAACGCCCCCACCGAAATGGACCCGTGGTATGACGATCTGTACGACCACGTGCTGCGGGCCTCGGAATGGACGGAGTCGCTGCGCGATATGGTCACCACCATCTTCGAGACGAACCTGTCCCTGCAGGACGCTCGACTGAACAACGTGATGAAGAAGCTCACCAGTTGGGCTGCCATCATCGCCGTGCCCACCGCTGTGACCGGATATTTCGGGCAGAACGTGCCGTACCCCGGTTTCGGTAAGGAATGGGGCTTCCTCTTCAGCATCGCGATCATCCTCGCGATCGGCGGTGCCCTCTACGCCACCTTCAGTCGTAAGGGCTGGATCTGACCCCATACTCCCGGGAAAGTCGGCCCCAACTGATCTCGATGCCGGAGACACTGGGCACGATCAGCAGGCCCCATCCGCCCGACGATCGACGGTTCCTGAGGCGGGCTACTCAGTGGGAGCCACCGCGATGCAGCTGGTGAACGAACACCGTCTTGGATGTGGTGGTCAGCGTGCGACGGGTTCCACTTCGTATCCGACAGGGTGACGTCCCGCTGAGTGGTGGGGTTTCGTCACACCGTGCGGGTTAGTGGGTTCAGGTTATGCGGCGTTGATTTCTGGGGCGGTGGTGGCCTCCTTGTCGGGGTGGCGTGGGGCGGTCAGTTCGGTCATTGAGGCGGCGGAGAAATAGCGGCGGTCGGCGGCTTCCCATTCGTCGTGTTGCTCGACCAGAACAGCGCCAGCCAGGCGTAGTAGGGCGGCGGGGTTGGGGAAGACACCGACGACGTCGGTGCGGCGTTTGATCTCTTTGTTGACTCGTTCCAACGGGTTGGTGGACCAGATTTGGCGCCAGTGTTTCATCGGGAAATCGGTGAATGCGAGCAGATCGTCTTTCGCGTCGGTGAGCATCACGGCGACCTGGGGGTGAGACCGGGCCAGCATCCGGGTGACTTCTTCGAACTGGGCCAGCACGTGCTTGGCGTCCGGTTGAGCGAAGATCGTTCGGATAATCGAGGCGACCATGTCCTGGTTATTCCTGGGCACGACGGCGAGCACGTTGCGCATGAAATGGACCCGGCACCGTTGCCACGCCGTTCCCTGCATGACCGTGGAGATGGCCTTCTTCAACCCGGTGTGAGCATCAGAGATGACCAGCTGCGCCCCGTGCAGCCCTCGGGCTTTCAGCGACCGAAGGAACGCGGCCCAGAACGGCTCGGACTCGGTGTCCCCGACGTCGAACCCCAGTACTTCGCGGCGCCCGTCCGCCGCGACACCGATCGCTACGACGATCGCTTGGGACACCACACGGTGGTTGACCCGGGCCTTGCAATAGGTCGCGTCCAAGAACACGTAGGGAAAGGCCATCGCGGACAGGTCCCGGCCGGTGAACGCACCAACTTCCAGATCCAAGTCAGCGCAAATCCGTGACACCTCGGACTTGGATATCCCGGTATCGGCGCCGAGAGCTTTGACGAGGTCATCAACTTTCCGGGTCGAAACCCCGTGTAGGTAGGCCTCCATCACCACCGCGAACAACGCCTGATCCACTCGGCGCCGTCGTTCCAGTAGCGAGGGAAAGAAGCTCCCACGTCGCAGTTTCGGGATCCGCAGTTCCAGGTCACCGGCCGTGGTCGACAACGTCCTGGGCCGGGTCCCATTGCGTTGGGTCGTGCGCTCATCGCTGCGTTCATACCTGCCCGCGCCGATCACGGCCGCGGCCTCGGTATCGATCAGCTCCTGGTAGAGCGCTTCGGTGATCGAACGGATCCGATCCGAGACATCCGTCAGTTTCAGTTGGGCCAACAGGTCAAGCAGGGCAGACTGGTCAAGAGCCATCGTGCGTGTGTCCTCTCGTGAGATTCCTAGACAGTTCTCACTGACCATCGCACGATGGCTCACCTCATTCAGGACAAGCCCGGAACTACACCACTCGACGGGACGTCACCATCCGACATAGTCCTCGACTTAGGCAGCATAGGTTTCGGGTCCGCCCGCGTGGAACGCAGCTGAGTCAGTCCTGCCGTACAGAGCGGCCGGACGGACAGGCGAACGGCCGCCGCAATCAGCTGGATCGGTTCCTGTCTTGGCAAAGTGTGGACATGTCGAGACTCGCGATGCTGGAGACTGATCGGCTCATCCTCCGCCGTCGGCGCTTGGATGAAGCCGAAATCTACCGTCAGTTATGGACGGAGCGGGACCCGAGGGTGCCACCTCATCGGCGAATAGATGCCAAGGGCCGATCAGCGGTCGAGGACCTCGCGACCGGCATACGGGGTGAGCACAAGACAACCCAACCGGGGCTTCTCGCGGTGCATCGCAAGAAAGTCGGTGATGTCATCGGATACTGCGGTCTGGTGTTTCATGACAATGGGGCTTCGGGTGAACCGGAACTGGCGTACGAGTTGCTGCGTACGGCTTATGGGTGCGGTTGTGCAACAGAAGCCGGTCTGGCCGTCGTTGAATGGTCGACTGCAGCCGGTTACGAGCGGGTGTGGGCCACTGCACGCGCTTGGAATGTTGCTTCCCGGTGCTGACCGAAAGGTCGTTCTGGGGCCAGGAACACGGCGGGGTCGGCCTGTGACGAGCGACAGGCAAGGGCTCTGATTGGTGATCCGGGGTGAGGCGATGATTTTGAGGTCGTCCCCGGACAGAGGGCTTGCAGCGGCGGTCTTGGTTGTCAGTGGAGCTCACCGACTTCGGATCCCGTTACGGAGGAAGGGAAACTAAATGGCGAGGAGCGCGTAGATACCGCCGTCATCGCCCGTTGGCGTGAGGTCGAAGCCGAGGCGCTTCAAAAGCCTCAACGCGCTGGCGTTGCTGACGGTGGTCCGTGCGCACACGGCTACGAACCCAAGCGCTGCGGCCTCGCGCAATACCGCTTCCATCGCAGCCCGACCGACGCCCTGACCCCGGCTGCTACGAGTCAGCCACGCGCCAGTCTCCAGCTCACCGGACTGCTGCGTGCGCTGCAGGCGCACCGAGCCGACGACTCGCTGGTCGAGGACGACTGCCCATGTGACTTCACCAGCGGGGCCCTGCAGACCAGCGCGGCGGTCAACGTGGAAGGCGCGAAGCCACGCGATCCGCGTTGGGGTCCACTCCGGGCCGGAGGTCAACGGTGGCGTCACCTCATCAGCCAAGGCATCGCTGGTCGCGACCTGCACGAGCCGCTCCAGCACAATGTTGTCCACTGCAACCAGTTCCACGAGGTAATCACCGTCCGGCACGCCGAAACTCTATCGAGGGCGCATCCGTGCGGGGACTGCGTACATCTTGTCCAGCAGGGGTAGCGACATTTCCCAGACCTGGGTAACCTCCGTAAGGCTGGGATCCCTCAGCAGGCCCGAACCGAGGTCGGCTGCCCGCTGCCGCCTTGTAGGAGCACTTGCTCCGCTGCGGACACCATGGCGATCACTCGTCGTTTGTCAGGATGACCATGGCTCAGAACATCACGACCTTGTTGCCGCCGTCCGAGCCGAAACGAGGCCCGCTCGTCTCCCGGGTGTGGGTGCAGGTGACCGCTCTGGTCTTGCTGTGCGGCCTGGCAATTCTGGGCTTTCTGGGTTACCGCGCCTACACCGCTGATCCGCCGATCGCCGCGCAGGTCCAGACCAGTCAAGGACAGGTCGTCTACACCGGTGCCGACGTCATTGCGGGGCAGAAACTCTTCCTGCGCAAGGGACTAATGGAGTACGGCTCGATCTTCGGTCATGGCGCCTACCTGGGTCCCGACTTCACTGCTGATTACCTGCACCGCGCGGCGCTGATCGCGACCCGTGAGTACGGCGGCAGCACCTCCAGCACGGCGCGGGACAAGGTGGTCGCCGACTTCAAGACCAACCGTTACAACGCGAAATCTGACACCGTCACGTACAGCGACGCCCAGGCCAGGGCGTTCCGGGAGCTGGTGGCCCACTACACCGAATACTTCGGTCCCCAAAGCGCTGCCAACGGTCTGCTACCGGAGGCCATCACCGATCCCGTCGAGGTCAAGCAGCTGACTGCCTACTTCGCCTGGTCGGCGTGGGCGGGATCGACACTGCGTCCGGATAAGAACTACTCCTACACCAACAACTGGCCACCGGACCGGCTGGTAGGCAACACGATGACCGCAGACGTCGTGGTCTGGAGCGTCCTGTCACTGATCGTCCTGCTCGCCGGGATCGGTGTCCTGTTCGCGGCGTTCGGCCGGTGGGGTGAGCGGATGGGCTGGCGTGGCCGTCAGGCAGACACCATCTCCTTTCGTCGCCCTGACGATGTCGCAGTGACACCTACCCAGCGTGCGTGCGCCTACTTCTTCCTCGTGGTCGGGTTGTTGTTCCTGGTGCAGACGCTGGTGGGCGCGGCCAGTGAGCATTATCGCGCCGATCTGACCAGCTTCTTCGGATTCAACCTGGGTCAGTGGCTGCCGTACAACCTGGTGCGCACCTGGCACGTGCAACTCTCAATCTTCTGGACCGCGACCTCGTTCCTGGCCACCGCCCTCTTTCTCGCGCCGATCATCTCCGGGCGCGAACCGCGCCGCCAATCCTGGCTGGCGTACGGCTTGCTCGGGGCCCTGGTCGTCGTCGTATTCGGCAGCCTGATCGGAGAAGGCCTGGATATCCACGGCTGGCTCTCCCCAGCCTTGCACGCGTTCGGGATGCAGGGCTGGGAGTACCTGGACCTGGGCCGGGTCTGGCAGGTGCTCCTGACCCTGGCCCTGTTCTTCTGGGCCTTCATGCTGTTCCGCGGGCTGCGGCGAGCGATGGTGGCACAGTCTCGGATCAATCTTCCATGGCTGTTCTTCTACACCGGGCTGGCAATCCCGGCGTTCTACGCAGTGGGCCTGTTGACCAGCTCCGAATCGAGCTACACCGTCGCGGACTTCTGGCGGTTCATGGTGGTACACCTGTGGGTCGAGGACTTCCTGGAAATCTTCACCACCGTGTTGGTCGCCTACCTGTTCGTGATGCTCGGTGTCATCCGGCGCAGGGTTGCGATGACCATCATCTATCTGGACATCATCCTGTACTCCATCGGCGGCGTCGTTGGCACAATGCACCACTTGTACTTTTCCGGCACCGCAGCGGAAACGATGGCCCTGGGTGCGTTCTTCTCAGCAGCCGAGGTGCTACCACTGACCTTCCTCACCGTGGAGGCCTGGTCGTTCCTGCAGCTGGGCTCGCGTCAGGAAGAGTCATCGGCAACGCCGTTCCCGCACCGCTGGGCGGTGATGTTCCTGGTGGCCGTGGGCTTCTGGAACTTCCTGGGTGCCGGAATTTTCGGCTTCCTGGTCAACCTGCCGGTCGTCTCGTACTACGAGATCGGTACGGCCCTGACCGCCAATCACGCGCACGCCGCGATGATGGGGGTCTACGGGATGCTGGCCATCGGACTGGCCCTGTTCTGTCTGCGCTACCTCATCCCGGAGGAGCACTGGTCGGACCGACTGGCGAAGATCTCCTTCTGGTCCACCAATATCGGCCTTGCCTGGATGTGTTTCGCAACCTTGCTGCCGCTGGGGATCGTGCAGCTCTACAAGTCCGTGGGTGACGGCTATTTCGCGGCCCGCCAACTGAAGTTCATTACCAACCCCAGCAACAGCCTCATCGAGTGGATGCGGCTGCCCGGAGACGTCGTGTTCATCGTCGGCGGGGCGCTGCCCTTCCTGTGGCTCTGCTGGCTGGCGGTGCGCTACCGCAGCCGCAACCAGGCCATGGAGGAGCCCGAAGATGTGCTGTTCACCGAGATCGGGGAGCCGGCGGGCGCGGGCGGGGCGGACAACGGACGGTGAGCGTCTCTACTGAGGTTGCGCTGTTCTCCGGGTATGCCACCGCTCTCCTGGTCCTCGCGGGAATCCTGGACAAACTGGCACAGCACAGCAACTCCCGAGCCGACCGGTACCGCACCGCGGGGTTCCGGTACCACCCACAGCACGACGCGTGGGCATGCCCACAGGATCAGATGCTGTGGCCCATATCGTTCGACGAGCGGCAGCAGCTCATGTACTACCGAGCCAAACCGTCGGTGTGCAACTCGTGCCCGGTCAAGGCCAGCTGCACCACCTCATCCCATGGCCGGGAAGTTACCCGCCCCACTCAGCCATGGCCGCACTCAGAGGCAGCGAGGTTTCATCGTGGACTCGTCCTGGTGCTGGTCGGCCTCGCAGCGCTACTACTACTGGTGATGGCGGTGCGTCACCACCAACCGGGCAACCTGGCCGTCCTCGCCGTGCCACTTCTCGGATCCGCTGTCCTAGCACGAAAGTTCACCGAACACTTCCGGCGGACGCCAACCGGTTTCCCAGAAGCCACGGCCGCGGCGGGACTACGCATCACCCGGACCAGCCGCACCACCTGGGGCACAGACCCCAAAGACATCCCCCAGGACAAAATCTAAAAGGGCTCGACGTGAGACACCGAAGCCTCCCAACCCCTCAGCGTCTTATGTCTCATCCCCTGGGCGAGACCTCAACAACAGTTTGCTGACTCCGAACGAGCAATGGTCTGACGTCCCAACACGACCGGTGATCGGGGCGAGTTGGAGTGACCGAGGAGAGAAATCTTGCTCGAATCCAGGACGACTCGCTCAGATCTCCCGCGACGCTTCGACACTTTGTTTTCAAGCTGAGCGTTGATCGGGGTCGATCATTGGGAATGCGCCGGCGCGTAGCAGGGCGCCCGGCAGGGATTTGCCGAGGCGCACCTCCAGCCACTGGACTGCCTCGGTCAACCGTGCCAGGTCGAGTCCAGTGCGTACGCCCATCCGGTCGAAGAGGTAGACCAGATCCTCGGTGGCCACATTTCCAGTGGCGTTCGGCGCGAACGGGCACCCGCCCGTTCCGCCGATGCTGGCATCCAGCACCGAGACCCCGGCGTTGATCGCTGCGACGGCATTGGCAACACCGGTATGGCGAGTGTCGTGCAGATGCAACCTCAGAGGCGTGCCGGCCCTGCGGAGTTCGGCCGCTCGGCCGATCCGGGTGGTGATGTCCGACGGCACGGCCACGCCGATCGTGTCCGCGAGAGCCAGTTCGTCCGGCCCGGTCTGGATGACCTTCTTCAACACCTGGTCCAGCCTGTCGAGAGAGACTTCGCCCTCGAACGGGCAGCCGAAAGCAGCACCAATGGTGACTGTGGTGAACAGGCCCTGCTCCCGAGCTCGCGCCACCAGGTCACCGGCCACATCACAGGCTTGCGCTGTGGTCATGCCCTGGTTGCGCTGACAGAAGGTATCGGTAGCGACCACGACGAGGTTGACCTCGTCGACCCCGGCCGCCACGGCTCGATCGAGGCCACGCGCGTTCATGACCAGGCCCGCGTAGCTGACACCGTTGTCACGCGGTACCGCAGCCATCACGTCCTCGGCATCGGCCATCTGAGGGACCCGGCCGGGGTGTACAAAGCTGGTGGCCTCCACCCTGCGGGCGCCCGCGTGAACGGCCCGTCGGATCAGTTCGACCTTGTCCGCGGTCGAGACCAGGACGTCCTCGTTCTGCAGGCCGTCGCGCGGCGACACCTCGCAGATAGCGATTCCATGACGATCCGGGGGCTCCGATGCGACCGGTGCGGTGCTCACTGACCCTCCTTCAGATACGCAATCACGGTCTCTTCGTCCAGCACCTCGGCGTACTTGGCTTGCAGGTCGTAGAGATTCGCCTCATGCGGGCCCTCGTCTCGATCGGCGACGGCCTGCCGGACGACCAGCGGCACGAACCCGTACTGCAGCGCGTCAACTGCGCTCGCGCGCACGCAACCGCTGGTACTGACGCCCAGGATGACAACGGTGTCCACCCCGGCTGCAACCAACGTCGAGACCAGGGACGTGCCGAAAAAGGCGCTGGCATACTGCTTCACGACGACGAGCTCACCCTCTACCGGAGCGACCTGAGGCATCAGCTCACCCATCGGCCCCGGGCCGATGAGGCTGCCCAGTCCGCCGACTTTTCGTAGAAAGACACCGGCATCAACCCCGCCCGCCCCGTACTCCACCCGGGTATGGACGACCAGCGCCCCGACGTCTCGGGCCGTGTCCAGGACGCGGCTCGCGGCATCAAGGCAATCTGTCGACGGCAGACAGAAGGGACTCTCCTCATCGAAGTAGGCACGCATCATGTCGATGGCCAGCACCACCGGACGGCGCCCCGGAGTGAGACGTCCGGCGAATCCATCGGCGAATGACGACTGCATACTGCTCCTCTTGAAAAGTGCGGCGGACTGGAACACCAACGGACCAGGGCATGGCGAACTAGAGCATGGGCACCGGCGGCTTCGGAGCGGGTAGCCCGGTCTCCTCCTCGCAGCGAGCCAGGATCGTCTCCAGAGGGGGACCCATGTCGAAGGTCGGCAACGGGTCGGGTCGTCCGGCACGCAGCTGCGTACGTAGCTGCTCAGTCGCGCCGTCGTCGACGCTCCCGTCCGCGTCACAGACAACGCCGTACCGGCGCGCGCCGTCGCTGGTCACCAGACCGCGACGGATTTCCAGTGCGACGAGTTCGGGGTCCCGGGCCATCGGGTCGCCCCAGCCGCCGCCACCCCACGTCACGAAATGCAGGACGTCGTCGGGGTACACCTGTAGTCCGGTGACCTTGCTCGCGACGATCTCGGTGGTGCCGTCCGCTCGCACGATCCATTTGCGTCCGCGCGCTCCGGGCTCACCGCCGTTGACTCCCCAGGGGTAGGTCAGCCAGCGGTCGTCGTGGATCGCGATGGTGCCCGCCTCGAGGAATCGGTAGACGACGTCGACGCCGTTGCCGCCGCGGTGCAGGCCTGCACCGCCGGTGTCACTGACCGTCTCCCAACGGTCGATCCGCAGCGGGTAGTACGACTCGAGATATTCACACGGAATGTTGACGAAGGAAGGCCATAGTGAGTGGCCGTCCGGGCCGTCACCGATCGGGCGACCGGGGATCCCACCGAAGCCGATGGAGTAGAGCTGGAACCATTCACCCTTGCGTTCGCCCGTCGTGTAGTTGCCGGAGAACATGAAGTGCGGGGAGGAGGAGAACCCGGCCGCGTTCAACAGGTCTGGGTTCGTCTGTCCTAGCAAGCCGCCGAACAGGTCGAAAACCCGACCGATGCCGTGGTTACGAGCATTGAGAGCGGCAGGGTATTTCGGCCGCCAGAAGGAATCCTCTGGGATCTCGACATCGATGAGCGGGTAGAAGCCGTCGTTCCACAAAATCTGCGGATCAGCCACGGTGATCATGTAGATCCCGAAGAACATCCGGATCAGGTTCTCGTTGATGTAGTAGTTGATCGGTCCTGCTGCCTGGGGGCTGCTCCCGGTCAGGTCCAGCAGTACCTTGTCGCCCGTGCGGGTCAAGCTCATGCAGAGCTTGTAGGGCCCGTAGCCCACACCGTCGTCGCAGATGTAGTCGGTGAAGGAGAGGGTCTCGCCCTCCTTGAACACCATTCGGAGCAGCGACTTCATGGCCCGGTAGTTGCGGTCCAAGAGCGCATCGAGCGCAGAGGCGTAGGTCTCTGCGCCGAACCGGGCACACATTTCCTGCACCCGTCGCGATGCCGTGCGGCAGGCGGCGACCAAGCCGTTCAGGTCGGCACGGTTCCAATCAGGTTTGCGCACCTGGTTGAGGATGATGCGCAGCGAGTCCTCGGCCAGGACGCCGTTCTTGTAGATCTTGAACGGCGGTATCACCACCCCTTCCTCGAAGATGGTGCGGGCATCGGTAGGCATCGACGCCGGTGTCTTGCCGCCGACATCAGACATGTGCCCGAACATCGAGGACCATCCCATGATGCGACCCTCGAAATAGATCGGCATCACGATGAGCCAGTCATTGGCGTGGCTGATCGCCGCGCCGCACGAGTATGGGTCCGAGGTCAACAGGACGTCGCCCTCTTCGATGTCGCCCTCGAAGTTCTTCAGGAAGTCCGGAATCGAGAGTCCGAACTGTCCGACGACCATCTTTCCCTCGGGATCGCCGATCAACGGGAACTCGTCGTGTTGCTCTCGAATGCCAGGGGACAGGGCGGTCCGGAACAGCACCTCATCCATCTCGTACCGGGCATTGCGCAAGCCGTTCTCGACCAGGTCGAGGGTGACCAGGTCCACCTCCACCGGCTTCAGCGGTTCGGTCGCAGTTTCGATCAAACGTGCCATCTCTCAGCCCTCCTTGTTCTGGTCAGCGTCACTGGGTCGGATGAGCAGACTTCCGCTGCTGTGGACGGTTGCGGTGTAGCCGGGCAGCACCAAGGTGGTGGAGTCCATCTCGGTAAGCACCGCGGCACCTTCGATCACGTTGCCGGACTTCAACAGGGACCGGTCGTAGATGACGGCCTCGACGGTTGCTCCATCGACCCAGATCTCGTGATCGGACACCTTGGCCGCGCTGGGGTCGGTGCCGCCCTCGTCGAGGATGGCCGCGGCGAAGTCGGGTCGTGGACCGCTTACTGTCGCGCGCACCGTCACCAGTTCCTGCTCGTTGCTGAGCAGGAACGAGAACAGCCGCTCGTGCTCGGCATCGAAGGCTGCCCGCAGGCTGTCGATACCGGCACCGTCACTGTCGAAGGCGTCGATGTCGATGCTGACCGGAATCTCGAAGCCTTGACCGTGATAACGCAGGTCTGCGGAGTAGCTGACCTTCTGGTCAGAGGAGTCGACGCCCTCGTCGTCCAAAGACACCCGGGCCGCGGCGGCAAGTTCGGCCAGAATCTCGATCAATATGTCGTCACTGAGGTCACTGAATTTACGGACCAGGGTGCGGACCGCCTCATCACGCAGACCGGTGGTCGCGTCTCCCAGTGCACACAGCACCCCTGGTGACGGCGGAATGATCACCGGCCACGACCCGGTGAGCCTGCCGATGGCATTGGCGTGCAGCGGACCCGCTCCACCGTAGGCAACCAGCGCAAATTCACGCGGATCGAAACCCTGTTGCACCGAGACGAGCCGGAGTCCGCCGAGCATGTTCTCGTTGACGATCTTGACGATGCCCTCGGCTGCCGCTTCGACGGAGCCGAGCCCGGTGGCGTCTGCGATTGTTTTGACGGCGGCGAATGCTGCTTCCCGATCGAGAGTGACCTCGCCGCCGGCGAGGTCGGTCGGCAGGTACCCCAGGACGATGTTTGCATCGGTGACCGTGGGTTCCGTCCCACCCGCTGCGTAGGCCGCCGGCCCGGGCGACGCGCCTGCGGACTGCGGTCCTACCCGCAACGCTTGAGTCAGTTGAGGTACGTGCGCAATCGACCCACCACCCGCCCCTACGGTTTGCACCTGGACCGAGGTTGCGCGCACCTTCAGGTCTGCGACCGTCGTCTCGCGGCCGATGCGAGGCGTCAGACCCTGCACCAGGGCGACATCGGTGGAGGTCCCGCCCATATCGAAGGTCAGGAAGTCTTCGTTGCCAGTCTCTTCAGCGACCCAGACTGCGCCGGTGACTCCACCGGCGGGGCCCGACATGAGCATCGCGACCGGATTGTCCTTCGCGGCCCCAGCGGAGACCAGGCCGCCGTCACTACGCAGCACGTACAACCTGCCGGTGACTCCGACCTCCTTGAGTTGGGACTCGAGATGCGCGACGTAGCTGGCGACTTGTGGCTGCACATACGCATTGGCGACCGTCGTGATCGCGCGCTCGTACTCGCGCAACTCCGGCAGGACCGAAGAGGACAGCGACACCCTGATGCCCGGTAGCTCTTCAGCAGCGATCTCACCGATGCGCTGCTCGTGCTGGGCGTTCGCGTAGGAGTTGATCAGACAGACGGCCAGCGCTTCGATGCCCTGACCTCGCAGCCGTCCCAACTTGGCGCGGACGTCGTTTTCGTCGAGCTCGGTGACAACGTTGCCGTCGGCGCCGACGCGTTCGATGACTTCGACGGTGTCTTCGAGTGCGGCCAGCGGCTCCGGTTTGGGCCAGATGATCCAACCGGCCAGCCCTCCCGGCACGAAGGAGCGGGCGATCTGTAACACCTGACGGAACCCGTCGGTGGTCACCAGGCCGACGCGGGCGCCCTTGCCTTCCAAGACCGCGTTGGTGGCCACCGTGGTGCCGTGCAGCAAAGATCTGATCTCACGCAGTTCTACGCCTGCGTCCTTGCAAACCTGCTGCACGCCGCGGAGCACGCCGATCGACTGGTCCTCGGGTGTTGACGGGGTTTTCTCCCGGAAGGTCTCTCCGGTGTCTTCGTTGATCAACAGGAGGTCGGTGAACGTTCCGCCCACATCGACGCCGAGTCGGTATGTCATACAGGCTCCTCAGATAATGCCGGAGGAACGCAGCGTCGACATTTCGTCGTCGCTCATCCCCAGCATGTCGTGGTAGATCTCTTGGTTGTGTTCTCCGAGTGCGGGCCCTACATGGCGGACCCTCCCTGGGGTCTGCGACAGGCGAGGCGCGACATTGTGCATCGCGAACTCGCCGAAGTCGGGGTGCGGTAGCCGCACGATTGCTTCACGTGCGTCGAAGTGCGGGTCGGCAAACATGTCCTTCACGCGGAAGATACGGCCGGCCGGCACCCCGCCCGCATGCATCTTCTTCAGCAGGTCGTCGGCGGTCACGGTCGATGTCCACTCGGCGATGAGCCCGTCCAGTTCTTCCATGTGAGCGCCTCGCGAGGTGTGGGTGGCGTACCGCTCGTCCGTGGCCAGGTCCGGGCGTTCCATCACCTCGGTAAGGCGGCCGAACACGCTGTCCTGATTGGCCGCCACCAGGATCAGGTCACCATCAGCCGTGGGATACACGTTGCTGGGGGACACGTTGGGAAGGGTCGCGCCGGTGCGCTCACGCTGGTAGCCCGCTATCTGCCATTCCGGCAACATCGACTCCATCATCGACAGCACTGCCTCGTAGATGGCCGAATCGACGAGCTGACCCCTACCGCTGCGGCCGCGCTGATGGATAGCGACCAGCGTGCCCAGGCACGCGAACACTGCTGCGAGTGAATCTCCGAGAGATATGCCGGTTCGTGCCGGCGGCCGGTCGGGGTCACCGGTGACGTAGCGAATGCCACCCATCGCTTCGCCGATAGATCCGTAGCCGGCTTGCTGCGAGTAGGGACCCGTCTGACCGAAGCCCGTCACTCGGGTGATGACCAGACCGGGATTGATTGCCCATAGTTCGTCTGGCGACAGACCCCAGCGCTCGAGTGTCCCTGGCCGAAAGTTCTCCACGAGGATGTCGGCTGATGCCACAAGCTTGCGGACGATGTCCTGCCCCTCGGGCGTTCTCAGATTCGCCGTGACTGATTTCTTGTTGCGAGCGACGACCGGCCACCACAGTGATTTTCCGTACGGCTTCTCGCGGCCCCATTCACGCATGGGATCACCGCGCCCTGGATCTTCGACCTTGATCACTTCCGCGCCGAAGTCGCCGAGGAGCTGCCCGCAGAACGGCCCGGCCAATAACTGACCGAGTTCGACGACTCGTAAGTTATCGAGAGGCAGGGGTTGCGTTTCTGTCATCAACTGCTCGCTTTGGTCAGTAGAACGCGGTGGCAGCCGGAACATCGAGTCACGCAGTCGATGTTTCGGCTAACGCATTTGGAGAAGTTTTCTGATCCTGAAGCTAGAGGCCTCCGGTGCGGGAGTCAAGAGGTTGCATACAATCTGTTCAAAAACCACCTAACATGTAGGGGATATGAGCAGTCAAGGGCACCCCACCGACGCAGGCCGAGCCGCTGAGCATGCCTACCGCTGCATTCGCGAGCAGATCCTCTCCGGACAACGCGCAGGGGGGGAGTGGCTGCGTGAGGACAAGCTGGCGGAGAGCACCGGCGTCAGTCGGACGCCGGTCCGCGAAGCGCTGCGGCAGTTGGCTGCTGAGGGCCTGGTGTACTACCAGCGAAACCGTGGTGTCCAGGTGCAGACATGGAGCGCGTCGGACCTCAACGAGATATACAGCTTGCGATCACTGCTGGAGCCCCATGGTTGCCGTTTGGCCGCAGGCACCGGTGCAGCCGACTGTGCTGCGCTGGACGCGCTATGCGATGCGATGGAGAACGCCGTAGATAAGGGGATTCCGGACCTTGACAAGGTCGCAGAACTCAATAACGACTTTCACCGCATGGTTATCGAGGCGTCAGGTGACTCCCGGCTGACGGGGCTCGTCACGTCGAACCTGCAGATCCCGCTCGTGCGGCACACCTTCTCCCGATATTCCAATGCTTCCCTGCAACGGAGCATGGCCCATCATCGAGAATTGGTGGATGCGCTCCGGGTGGGGGACCCGGCGTGGGCGGAGTCAATCATGCGCGCGCACGTGCACGCAGCATGGTCGGTGATGCGCCAATACTTCGACGCCGCTGGCGACAGTGGCGAGGATGGCGACAGCGACGACTCTTCAACCACTTGAAGTCCAGCGGTCGCAGGCCCACATATTGAACTCTGAATGGGTGTGATTCACACCACACCTTTCCGCCGACTGTATACAGTCGCTATACCGGATGACGGAAAGAGCTATTTGATGTGATCCACGCCATACCCTCGACGCGCGCATTGAGACGGGACATTCCAGCCGAGAAGGATGTCACGACCGCCAACAGCATGGCCAGCGGACAGCCCGCGTTGTCGACAGCACCGGCAGCGTCGTATCGCGGTGGGTCTGTGACCTGCCGATGGACCCGAAACCGGAGCGACGTCCGGTGTCGTCGACATGCTCGGGCGTGACAAGGAAGATGTACTGCCGACGTTGTCACCAAAACTGCCGGAGCACATAACGCATGTCTGGCTCATGTCGTTTTGGACCATAGGCAGCGGACAACTGTGGTCGACCACAGGTGTCCCGCAGCGCACATCCACGCGGGACGCCACGCGCTTCAAAGATTTCCGATGAGTGCGACGCCGGCAGCGGTTCCGCTTTCGGGACGTGAATCGCCGTACCGATTTCGGTGCGGGTCCGCGTTGCTCACTGGGTTCCGGCGGGGTTTTTCAGTCGTGGTCCTGACGCGCACAACAGCCAACGCCACCGGGCTACGCATTTCTTCGTTCCAGGTCAGGCTCGCAGCAGGAGCTGTCCCGACGGCCCACGATCGAGGAGCTGTTCGGTCATTGAAAGCTGCGCGCACTACCTCGACTCACGGCAGCTTCCGGTACTTCACTGCCCGATGTGTGGAGTCGTCGAGCACGGCGCGGCGACCAAGTGGATCGTGCAGATGCACGGTCACCGTGCCGATGAATGCCTGGGCGGTCTGAGCGCAACCGTTGCACTCAAACCTTTCGAAGCTCATCGCGACGACCACGGTGCTCGCGGACTCCCTGACCACCACCGCACGGAGTCCCTTGTCACCCGAGCCGAGCGTGGAAGACCGCAATATGACGTCACGCGGGTTGACCGACTGGGTTGCATACGAGGAGATATCGGACTTCGCGGGCACAAAGTCCGTCCGCGGCACGACTAGCCACCAAATCCCCGCAGCCACGGCCACCACAAGTGTTGTGGTCGTCACCCAAGTTACAAGACGAATCATCGCGCCTTTCCTGCCTCCACTGTTTACTGTGAGACGTCGCAGACCACAGCCCGGCTGGCACGGGCAGGCCACAGCGCTTGAACAGCGCCGTTGCCATTGCAGTGCTCGGAAGTCGCCTGCAAAACGTGAGAACCCACCGGAGCCAGCGAACCGCCGTCGACGCCGTAATGAGACCGTCACGACGGTGCCCCGACCCATCCCGTTCACCGAGGGTCAGTAGTCAAGCCGACGGGGCTACGGCCAACCTGCGTTCACCGCCACCGCCGCGTACCCCGCTATGCGGATGCCGCTGCTGCGACAGCCAGATGAGAGGCCGCCAATAGGACCCCAGTGATCCATCGGCTACCAGGGCGTTTTGTCTTAGGTGATCCACGTCGTTTTGATGGCGAGCGTGTCGTAGAGGCGTTGGCCTGGGAGGTTGTCGGCGGCAGTGATCCACCGGACGATGCTGCAGTCGTTGCGTTTGCTGAGGTCTGCGATGGTGTTGATGAGGATGCGCCCGATTCCATTGCCGCGGTGCTCGGGGTCGGTAAACAGGTCATCGAGCCACAGGCCGACGGATCCGGTAGACGGCCGGGCGAATCGCCGGTAGTGGGCCAAGCCGATCACCTGCGCGTCCTCAATGGCGAGGAGTGCATTTGTCTCGTGACCAGGGTCGTGGATCCACGACCAGACCCGCTCGACGATGGCCTCATCTGGGGGGAGCTTGTAGAAGACGCGGTATGGACGGAAGAGGGCAGCCCAGGCGTCAAAGTGGTGTTCCTGGGGTGCACAGACGGCAACAGGGTTCTGGATCATTTCGTCAGTATGTCCATCCATGTGAGTCGCTTCTGCCTTCGCGAAAGCTGGCGGTTGGTGCGCATTCGGGACGGTCGTCGCAGGCACCTGTTGTTCAGCGCGCGTTCGACAGCCGCTGCTTCCTCGGCGCGCTGCTGATGTCTGTTTCGAGATCCGATGGTGCGCCACCTCGGGACGTCGCGCTGGCAACAGATAGTTCCCTGCTCCGAGCACGAATGGCTAGGTGCGGTCTCGATCGTGCTGTCGTGCGCATCAACCCACGACCTGTCCCTCGACTACCTGACCTCGGCCGAGTCGCATGTCCCGTACCCAGGGCCTGTTCACGGCTGATGCTGACTGGCCTCAGGCAGGCTCGACGGTCTTGCCCATCACGCAGTTCTTGAGCCCCTTGGGCCGGTCGTAGGTGAAGCCCAGCCGCTCGTAAAGGCGACGGGTGCCGTTGTAGAGAAACGACGACGACATCTTCCTGGTCTGTTCGGTCAGGTCGTGCGGATAGGCCTCAACCCGCCCACCGCCTGCCTGCGCGATGTGGTCGAGTGCACCGGTGATCGCCAGCTCGGTCAAGCCCAGCCGCCGGTACCGCCTGTCGACGAACACGCAGGTGATCCGGTAGTCGGGGTTCTCGGCTTTAGTGGCGTCGTACTGCTTCCGGTGATGGATGGTCGGTAGCTCGATGGGTGTGCCGTACTCCGCCCACGCGATTGCCTCATCACCGTGCATAACCAGCGCGGCGTGTGCCTGCCCCCGCTCGACGTACGTTTTCTTGAGCGCACGGTTGCCCTCGAAACTCTGGCCGCGCTCGGGGCTGTCGGGGTGGAACCAGAGGCACCAGCAACCGCCGAAGATGCCGTTGTGCCGCTGCACCAGCGCGTCGAACGCCGGCCAGGTCTCAGTGCTGAGCGGGGTAATTGTGTAGGGCGTCTCGGTGCCTGTGCCGCGTGCTCCAGAGTCGGTTCCGTGTGATGTAGAGGGCTCATTGTTCATCGACGATCACGACCTCGTTGCCTTCGGGGTCGGCGACCCGCCAGCGGTGCGGCGACTCGTCAAGGAGCCGGCCACCGGCCGCTAATGTCGCGGCGAGCCGCCCCGGGGCGAGGTCCGTCGGCACCGCCAGCTCGAGGTGTATGCGATTTCGCTGTCGGCGCCGCTCCGTCTCTGAAGAGTCGAGCTCTTGGAACACCAGCACCGGGTTCAGTCGCCGTGGATCGTAGATGTCGTTGACCCCGGCTCGTCGGTCGTGGGTGTATCCGAGGGCAGCGACCCAGAACGCGCGAACCGCAGCCACGTCGGCGGCATCGAGGAACAGCTGAACGAAGCGCGGTAATTCCGGATCTGCGGTGGCCCCGAGTTTGCGGGCAGCGGTTTGGAGCCTTCCGGCGAGAGTGATGAAGTCCAGGTCGAGGCCGTGGGTGTCGGCTTCCCACTGGTCCTTGCCGCTGTCGATGATCACGAGCCCCGGGCGCAGGTCGATCAGTAGCGGAAAGCCCGTTTCCTCGGCGAGCGCGGCTGCTGCTGTGGCGAGGTCACTCTGTTGTGTCGGGGAGGTGGTGCGATAGCACGCCATCGCGCTGAATACCGCCTGCCAGTCGGCTGTCCCGGTCCCCTCACCGAGCGGGTCGCCCGGCACCAGGTCGACCTCGTTGCCGTCCGGGTCGCTGTGACGGACCCCGAACGGTCCTGACGCCTCACCGACATTTGCCCGCTCGACCACAGCGTCCGACCGCACCACATCCAGATGAATGCGGTTTCGCAACGGCCGTAGCTCGGTGGACCGCCGGATCCGTATCGTGGGGTCGCGCCGCAACGGGTCCACCAAACCGCTGCCGTCCCCGGGCACGTAGTCGAGTACGAGCTGCCAGAACCGATTCAGCACAGCGGGATTCGCGGACTCGAATACGACATTCATGTGCTGCAGGACGGCTGGGTCAGCTGCCAGCCCGATATCCCGCGCAGCCCCCGACACCGCCTCGGCATGCTCGGCCGAACCAAGGCGCACCTGGACGCCGGTCGGGCGCAGGTCGACCAGGATTTCGGGCGACAACTCGACGATACGCCCGGCCAGTACAGCCCCCTCGATCAGCGAGGGCGCGTCGAACCACGCCGTCGCGACGCCGTCGACCATCCGCCAATCCGTTCCAATCTGTGTCATGCCCTGCCACTGTAGAGCCCACCAGTAGAGCTCGCCCATGATTTTGATCAGCTCATGGCCATGGTGTGATGTGGACCAGTCCCGGTAAGCGCGTCTCGCGGAATGACCTCGTGCTCTTCACCCGCTGAGTACCGACGGGTACAGGGAGCGATCGTTCACCGGGCTGGGAACGTCGCGAGATACTCCTGCAATGCAGCTGCGGCGTCTTGAGTCTGTTGTGGCGTGGTCTCGATGGTGATCCGAGAGGTGGTAGGTCGCTGTACGTCCAGCGGGGGTTGCGCGAGCTCGTGGCTCAAACAGATCAATAGTTGCACCCTCGCTTCGGACTGGGCGCCCACCCCAAAGCTCAGGTTTGGCTCGGTGAATGTCAACCATCCAGCAGGAGCATAGGAGGAAGCTTTATCTGGCTCCCTGGCCTCGGGTGGGAGCGGTGGTGTGAGACCGGCTGCGACGTTCTGAAACCAGTCGGCCAACTCGGCCACCTCCCACGTTGTCAGACAGGGTTGCTGGAATGACCATGGCGAGCCCTCTCCAGTAGTCACGGTGCCGTGGATGATGAGCCAGTTGGAATCCCAGGACTCTGGATCCTCTGGCTGGTCGTCCGATCCAATATCCGGGAATTGGTAACCGTTCACCACTAGTTCTATCGACGTACGAAGGTCGCGCAGAAGCATCCGCGAAGTATGTCCGGTCGAGCCGGTTGATCCGAGGTCACCGCGAAGCTTTTCTCGATTGCACCAGCAAGACCTGGTTCCGATCGCCGATGATCAGCTGGTGAGTGCAGACATCTAGGCGCAGGTCACGTCCCGGCTGGGCAGATGATCAGAGTTGCTGGCGAAACGGTTGGCCTCGAGTGCGGCCGTGGTGGCGAAGCGGGCGCGATCGGTGCGGTTGAAGTCCCCGCTCTGGATTGTGGACGCCGTGGAGGAGGGAGGTTGGTGATGTGGCCGTCTGAGGCTGTTGGACACTGTGCCGTGGGGGTCGTTGGTTGGCCTGGTCCGCTCACGTTCGGCACCGCCGCAGGCTGTCGTTGCGTAGCAGAGTCGTGGGAAATGCTCGTGACGCCGGCTATGGCTGGCACGCAGAGCAGAGCAATTCCGGCGATGTTGAGAAGTCGGCGCCGAGGTAAGAAGGCACCATCGATCCCACGCTCATTGTGTTGGCCTAAATGTGGCGTCATCGCTGGGCCCTCCTGCCTCGATCTCGTTCTCCCAGAGTACGTCGGGCGCCAATGTCCTTCCGATAGGCGCAGTTGGGGATTCCGTATCGGTCATAGCTCGTATCTGGCTGAACATGTGGTTGATTACAACTCAACCCTGGAACGAGCGTTGGGGTTGAGTTCGACGAGAGTGGAGGCTTGATGACATGCGGTGGTTTCGACGTGAGATGACTACTGCGGTCCCGGGCCCCGCGAGGAGTTGTCTCAGGCGGCCCAACTCCGATGCCGCAGCGGCGACGATGTCCTGATCGCTTCGTTGCGATAAGCCCTGCAGGTCGCCGACGACAGGTAGCGCACCTGAGAACCTGAAGTGAAACCGTCTGCACACCACTGCTGGGTTAGTCAGAGCTTGCTGACTCACTGCGCAGATCGAGCCCGAAGTCCAGCTCGGTGACGCTGTGGGTGAGGGCGCCCACCGAGATGACATCGGCGCCGGCTTCGGCCAGGGCCCGCACCGAGTCCTCGGTCACCCCGCCGGAGACCTCCACCACGACGGACGTGGGATGAACGCGCACGAGTTCAACACCGTCGGCGACCTGGCCCGGGGTCATGTTGTCCAACAGCACGGCGTGGACCACAGGGGGTCGACCCGACTGCACGCGTCTGCAGTCGAAGGCAAGGACCTGCCGCAACTGGTCGAGGTTGTCCACCTCGATCTCGACGCGGACGAGGTGGCCGCGGTGCGCTGCGAGTCGATCGAGCACGCACGTCAGCCCGCCACCCAGCCCGATGTGGTTGTCCTTGACGAGGATGGCGTCGAAGAGGCCGAAGCGGTGATTGATCCCGCCACCGTGCACGACTGCCTGCTTCTCCAGCGCCCGTAGACCTGGCATCGTCTTGCGGGTATCAGCGATGCGGGCACCGGTGCCCTCAACGAGGCGCACCAGCGTCGCGGTACGGGTGGCGATGCCACTGCAGTGCGACAGCAGGTTCAGGCCGACCCGCTCCCCGCACAGGATCGATGCTGCTCGACCCCGCACGGACGCGACGACGTCGCCGGGTTGCACCCGATCACCATCGACGGCATCCCAGCGCACCTGCAGATCCGCGTCGACCAGTGCGAATGCTGAGGTGACGCAACATGATCCGGATAGAACCCCGTCTTCGCGGGCAACAACGTACGCCGAACCGCCGATGTTCGCGGGCACCGTCACCTGGGTCGTGATGTCACCGATACCTCCGAGATCTTCCTCCAGGGCGCGTCGGATCAACGCGTCGAGTGCGAGGTCGGTGCTCACACGATGCTCCCTGCCGTCGAGTTCTCAGCCGGTGCGTTCTGGACACGGCGGTGGGCGCCGACGCTGCGCGGATCCGCGAGAGCCGATCGGGCGATCAACCATGCAACGTAGGCCGCGTCTTCATGGGTGCAGCCCTCGAGGCGCTCCACCGCTGCCCGCAGCACGTGCTCCGAGCGCAGCACACCGCAGGCCTGCTGCAATGTGTCGCGGATCTGCTGGAGCGGGACTTCCCGCCCGCTGCTGTGCGCACGCGTGCAGTCTGCGTCAGCGGTGGCGACTTCGTTGGCGCGAGCTGACCACTCGGGGTCCAGGAGATCTGCGGCTGCCGCCTCACCGGTTACGACGGCTTCCAGCAGAGAATTGGATGCGAGTCGATTACCACCGTGCAGACCGGTGCGGGCCACTTCGCCCACCGCCCACAACCCGGGCACCGACGTGCGCGATCGCCGGTCGACGGTGACTCCACCCATCGAGTAGTGCGCTGCGGGCGCAGCGGGCAGCAGATCGTGCGCGAGATCGAGACCGGCCGCTGCGACGAGTTCGGCTACGGCCGGGAATCGCGCTGCCACGTCCGGCACGTGCCGGGCATCCAACGTCACCCGATGGCCACGCTGCGCCTGGGCCCACACAGCGGCCGCGACGACGTCGCGAGGTTGCAACTCGTCGATGAACCGTTCGCCGTCGCCGAGCAGCACCGCGCCTGCTCCGCGCAACGCCTCTGTCAACAGCGGCATCGGGTCCAGACCGACGTCGAGAGCCGTCGGGTGGAACTGCACGAAGTGCAGATCATCGGTCCGGGCACCTGCCCGCGCGGCGATGGCGACGCCCTGCCCGAGAGCGGTGCGCGGGTTGGTGGTGTGCGCGAAAAGGCCACCGAGACCGCCCGTTGCCAGGACCACCCGGTCGGTGTGGATTTCGGTCACAGCGCCGGCGGCATCTTCTACGATCAGGCCGCTGACCTGGCCGTGCGCGTCGAGTAGCAGTCGTCGGGCGCGGTGACCTGGGCGCACCTCGACGCTGCCGAGCGCGGCGATGTGTTGCGCGACGGTGCTGGTGATCGCGGCGCCGCTGCGGTCTCCGGCGTGTGCGATGCGCTTGCGGCAGTGGCCGCCTTCGAGCGCCAGGTCCAGGGCCCCGTCGCCGCTACGGATGTCGAAGGGCACCCCGAGGGCCAGCAGGTGACGGACGACGTCCGGCGCTGCCGTGGTGATGCGGTTGATCGCCTGCGCGTCACCTAGATAGGCGCCGGCTGTGGCGGTATCTGCGGCGTGCAGAGCGGGGGAGTCGTCGGCACCGAGCGCCGCAGCGATGCCGCCCTGAGCCCACATACTGGCAGCGCCCCCGGTCAGTTCAGCCGCGGTGATCAGGATGCACGGCTTTGGCGCGAGCGCCCCGGCCACGGTCAGACCCGCGAGGCCGGACCCCACGATGACAGGCACAGTCATCAGGACACCGCCAGCATGCGCTCGATCGACAGCCGCGCGGCGTCCTCAGTCGCGGGGTCGATGGTGATCTCGTTGGTACCGGCCTGCAGCGAGGTGCGGATGCTGGCGAGGGTGTTGCGCTTCATGTGCGGGCACAGGTTGCACGGTCGGACGAACTCGATATCCGGATGGTCGGCCGCGACGTTGTCCGACATCGAGCATTCCGTGATCAGCGCGACCTTGGCCGGACGGTGGTTCTGCACGTAGGCCTGCATGTCTGCGGTCGATCCGGCGAAGTCGGCGACCTGCACCACGTCGGGCGGGCATTCCGGGTGCGCGAGAACCACGACCCCCTCGTGACCCTGTCTGATTTCGGCGATGTCCAGCGGGGTGAACCGCTCGTGTACCTCGCAGGCCCCGGGGTGGGTGATGACCTCGATACCCATCCGTGCGGCGATGTTTCGCGCGAGGTACTGGTCCGGAATCATGATGACCCGTCGTACACCGAGCGATGCGATGACGCGCTCCGCATTTCCGGAGGTGCAGCAGATGTCGCTCTCGGCCTTGATCGCCGCCGAGGTATTGACGTAGGTGACGACTGGCACGCCGGGGTGCTCGGCGCGTAGCGCCCGTACATCGTGCGGCGTAATGCTTTCGGCGAGTGAGCAACCCGAACGAAGGTCAGGCAGAAGCACTCGCTTGGAGGGGTTGAGCAGCTTCGCGGTCTCGGCCATGAAGTGGACTCCGGCGAGCACGATGGTGCCCTGTTGCACATGCTGGGCCTCGCGGGCCAATGCGAGGGAGTCGCCCACGATGTCCGCGACCCCGTGGTAGATCTCCGGAGTCATGTAGTTGTGGGCGAGGATCACCGCGTCCTGCTCGGTCTTCAGGGCCAGGATCGCGGCAATGTCGTCGGTGAAGGTGGCCCACTCGACCTCGGGTATCACGTGCCGGACCTTGTCGTACGTCGTCGCGGTCATCTCGGTACCTCCACAGCCGGTAATACTCTGATTGAGTAAATGCTGATACTGAGCATAACACCCAGTCCGTCTGTCCTGCGTTGTCACGTCGCGTTGTTGTGCTGCGCTCGCGGTCAGCGCGCCCGCGGGATCGGCAGTTTGGTGCCGACCTGGGCGCGTTCGGCGAAGACCTCTCGGCGGAATCGGTAGAGCCGCGCCGGTCGTCCACCGGTTCCGTGCTCGGACTCGCCCGTGGGTTCGACCAACTGATGCTGCTGCTCGACCAGTCTGCGGAAGTTTTGTTTGTGCAGGTCCTGGCCCGCGAGTGCTTCGACGACCTCTTGGAGCTGACCCAGGGTGAAGGTCGGCGCCATCAGCTCGAAGACGACTGGGCGGTACTGCAGTGCCGAGCGCAATCGGGACAGGCCTGTCGCGAGGATCCGGCGGTGATCGTGCAGCATAACGATCCCGGAGTCGACTCCAGGATGTCGAGCACGCGGTGATTCGCCGACGATGCCTGCCTCCCAAAGCAATTCGTATCGTTGCAGAGCGAGCTCAGGTCGCCAGGGCAGGTCGGCTGTGCCGAAAAGGTGGTTACGTCGTTCTCGTCGGTTCGCGCGCGTTGCCCCGCTCGCAGCCAGTGTCCAACGCTCCAGCTCCTCCAGCAGTGCAGCCGCGGTGCCCACGGACCGGCGGTCCTCCCAGGGCAGGAGCGAATAGGCAGCCGTCCACTCCGGTGCACCTGAGTCCGCGCGGGTCAGGCCGAGGTAGGAGATGGAGATGACCCTCGCGGTGCCGTCATGGGCAGCAGCGGGGTCGGCGCGCCCGAGATCGGCGAAGGTGTAGAGCTGCTCGACGTAGCCCAGCGAATGTCCGGTCTGCTCGGCCGCAAAAGCGCGCACGCCTTCCTGCAAAGAATCGCCGGTCGCCTGCAGCGCACCGGCCGGTAGGCGCGGCGGCTGCCCGGCTGCGAGCACAGCGGGGCCGTCCGGACCGACGGTCGCCACTACGGCGACCAACTCGGCGCGCACAGCTGCCGGTAAGACAGGTGCGTTCGGGCCAGGTGTCACAGGGCCGGCCTCATTGCGGCGCCGTGACGAAATCGATGAGTTCTTCGACCCGGCCCAGGAGCTCCGGCTGCAGATCGGCGTAGGAACGGACCGTCGACAGGATGCGCTTCCAGCCGTGCGCGACATCGCGCTGGTCGGCATGCGGCCAGCCGAGCTCGGCGAGGATGCCGTGCTTCCACGACTGGCCGCGCGGGATCAGCGGCCAGTCCTCCCAGCCGAGTCGCTCGGGTCGTACCGACTCCCAGACGTCGATGTACGGGTGGCCGACCACCAGCACGTCGTCACCTCGGTAGGACGAGAGAGCGTCCGCGACGATGCGTGATTCCTTGGTACCCGGCACGAGGTGGTCCACCAGGACGCCCATCCGCCGGCCAGGGGCCGGGCGGAAGTCGCGGATGACGCCGGTGAGATCGTCCACCCCCTCCAGAAGCTCCACCACGACACCCTCGATACGCAGGTCGTCGCCCCAGACTTTCTCCACGAGCTCTGCATCGTGGCGCCCCTCGACGAAGATCCGTGACCCGGACGCGACGCATGCCGCGGTACCCGCCACCGCCCGTGACCCGCTTGCCGTACGCGTGGCGGCCGCGCGTACAGCATCGATGGCTTCGGTGTTCTTGACTGCCCTCAGCTCGACCGGTTTACCGTCCAACAGGAATCCGGGGCCGAGCGTGAACGCCTTGCTGCGGCCGCGGCGGTCTTCGAGGTGGACGACGTGCATCCCGCCGGCCTTTTCCACCCGGGTCACCGCGCCGCAGAAGCCCGTCTCGACGTCCTCGATGACGAGGCCGACAACGGCATCGACAGGGGTCGATCGGCCACGCCGGGGCGCGCGCCAGTCGCTGCTCAGGACATCGCCGCCGTATCGATCGCTGCTCACCCCGCGAGCGTATGCGGCGGCTGCGGGCGCCGGACGGGGCGACACGCCTGACGTCTTGAGCACGTAGACTTGGCACTCGATATGCCCGAGTGCCAGCCACCGACGATGCCGCCTGGGGAGGTGACATGAGCCAAGAACGTCGCGCGGAAGTTCTGCGCGCCATCGTGCAGGACTATGTGGCCACCTCCGAACCCGTCGGCTCGAAGGCCCTGCTGGACCGTCACCGGCTGGGCGTCAGCGCCGCCACGGTCCGCAACGATATGGCCGTACTGGAGGAGGAGGGGCTGATCATGGCCCCGCACACCTCCGCCGGTCGGGTGCCTACCGACGCGGGCTACCGGGCATTCGTGGACCGGCTCAGTGAGATCAAGCCGATGTCACGGGCGGAGCGCTCGGCCGTGCAGACCTTTCTCGCGCACGCCGTCGATCTGGATGATGTGGTCGATCGCACGGTGCGGCTGCTCTCGTCGTTGACCAACCAGGTCGCTGTGATGCAGTACCCGTCGCTGAATCCCGCGACCATTCGACACATCGAGTTGGTTCCGTTGGGCGGTGACCGGTTGATGGCCGTGGTCATCCTGTCCAACGGGCGGGTCGAGCAGCGGGTCGTGCCGGTCGACGTCGATTTGGTCGCCGAAGCCGGTCAGGATCTGCTGCGTACGCTGCGCGACCGGGTCAATGAGGCTGTCGCCGGTGCCACCTGGTCCGATGGGATCCCGCTGCTACCCGCGGTAATCGATGCCATGGCGCCGCAACACCGCGAAACTGCCGGGCTGGTCATCGCCGTGCTCGCCGAGGCCCTGGCTCAGCAGCGTGAGGAGCGTGTCGTCCTCGCGGGCACCGCGCATCTGGCCCGTTCGGTGCACGATTTTCCGATGACGATCGGTCCGGTCCTGCAGGCGTTGGAAGAACATGTCGTGTTGTTGCGTTTGCTCGGACAGATGACTACCGAATCAGCCCACTCAGTTGCCGTGCGCATCGGCGCGGAGAATACGGTGGATGGGCTGCGCGGCGCATCGGTCGTCAGCTCTACCTACGGCATCGCTTCGCATGCCGGGCTGGGAATACTCGGACCCACCCGGATGGACTACCCGAGCACCATGGCTGCGGTACGAGCAGTCGCGCGGTACGTCTCGGAGATTTTGGACGAGAGCTGAGTTCTACCCGCACCGACCCGAACCGATCGAAGCAAGACCAGCTGAGAAGGACATTTGTGAACGACTACTACTCCGTCCTCGGTGTCTCACGAGACGCCAGCCCGGAAGAGATCAAACGCTCTTACCGACGCCTCGCCCGCAAACTGCACCCGGATGTCAACCCCGGTGACGAGGCCTCTGAAGAATTCAAGTCCGTTTCCCAGGCGTACGACGTGTTGTCGGACCCGGCGAAGAAGTCGTCCTACGACATGGGCCAGGACCCGTACGGCGGCCAGGGTGCTGCCGGGTTCGGTCAGGGTTTCTCCTTCAGCGACATCATGGATGCCTTCTTCGGGGGGACGGCGGCTGGAGCGGGCAACACCCGTTCACGCGCCCAGCGCGGCCAGGACGCCCTGATCCCGGTCGATCTCGAGCTGCGGACGGCTGTCTTCGGCGGCGAGCAGGACGTCACGTTCGACACTGCGACGCTGTGTAACACCTGCGACGGAGACGGAGCCCGTCCCGGCACCGGCAAGCGCACCTGTGACGTGTGCCGCGGTGCCGGTCAGGTACAGCAGGTCCAGCGCTCCTTCCTGGGCCAGGTCATGACCACCCGACCCTGCTCGGCATGCCGCGGATTCGGCGAGATCATCACCGATCCGTGTTTCGAATGCTCCGGGGAAGGACGCGTCCGGGACCGTCGCACGATTTCCATCCAGGTGCCTGCAGGGGTCGACACCGGTACCCGCATCCAGCTCTCCGGTGAAGGTGAGGTCGGCCCTGGCGGTGGGCCGGCGGGTGACCTCTACCTCGAGGTCCGCATCGGCAAACATCCGACCTTCCAGCGTCAGGGCGACGATCTGCACTGCTCGGTGGAGCTGCCGATGACAGCGGCCGCGCTGGGCACCGACCTGCCGTTGGAGACCTTCGACGGTGAGCGGAAGGTGACGGTGCGGGTAGGCACCCAGCCGGGCGACGTCATCACTCTGAAGGGTCTGGGCGTCACGAAATTGCGCTTGGGAATCCGCGGGGACCTCCTTGTGCATGCGAACGTCCGCACGCCGACCAAGCTGGACCACCAGCAGGAGGAACTGCTGCGTCAGCTCGCCAAAGAACGCGGCGAAGAGGCCCCGGTGGGCAACTTCCAGCCGGTCGGTCAGGGTCTGCTCGGCAAGCTACGCGACGCCTTCAAGCAGAAGTAGCGTCCTGCGATGACCGCACCGATGTTCTGGGCGGCGCCGGGGTCGCTGCGGGATGTCGCGGTGGGCGCGCTGGTATCGGTGGACGGTCCGGAGGGTCGTCATGCGGTGCGGGTGCGTCGGATGGCCCCTGGTGAGCCCGTCCAGCTCGCCGATGGTTCCGGCACGGTCGTGGTGGGACAGGTTGCCGCCGCCGATCAGGACGTATTGACGGTCCTTGTCCAGCTGATCCAACGTCCCGTCCAGGAGGGGCCGCGTCTGACGCTCGTGCAGGCACTGGCCAAGGGTGGCCGGGACGAGCAGGCCATCGAGGCGGCCACCGAGCTGGGCGTGGACACGATCGTGCCGTGGGCTGCTGAGCGAAGTGTCGTGCAGTGGCGTGCGGACCGTGCCGCCCGGGCGCATCGCAAGTGGGAGACGGTGGTCACGGCCGCCGCGAAGCAGTCGCGACGCGCCGATGTGCCGGTCGTCGAGCAGTTGGTGACGACCGCTGCGTTGGTGGGACAGATCAGCGGCGCGCGGGTACTCGCGCTGCACGAGGCGGCGACGACCGGCATCGGTGAGCTGGAGCTGGATGGTCTGCGTCATGCCGAGCGGTTGATGCTCATCGTGGGTCCGGAAGGCGGAATCAGCGACCGTGAGCTCACCGCGTTGACCGAGCGAGGCGCCGACGCAGTGCGACTCGGGCCGGGGGTGCTGCGTAGTTCTACGGCCGGCCCGGCGGCCATCGCCGTGCTGTCCGCCCGGCTGCGCTGGTGAAAATCGCGTGGGTGCGTGTCGGTGGACGACCGTAGACTGGGATCACAATGACAGCACCCCACCGTCCTGCCAGGTCCTCCGAATCCGGTCAGCGGCCACGAGATGTAGTGGCCGGTCACACCGTGCAGTTGCCCGACACCGTTTCGATGGTGACGTTGCTCGGCCCGCACGACGAGTTGTTGCGGACCATCGAACGAGGCTTTCCAGGCCTGGTGATCCACGTGCGCGGCAACGAATTTCATCTCGAAGGTCTGCCGGCCGACATGGCGTTGGTCGAGGAGCTGCTCGATGAGCTGCTGCTGGTCATCGAGGCCGGGCAGCCGTTGAATGCCGACGCTGTTCAGCGGTCGATAGCGATGTTGCGCTCCGACAAGGGGGAGCGGCCCGCCGACGTGCTGACGATGAACATCGTGAGCAGCCGCGGTCGCACCATCCGGCCCAAGACGCTGGGGCAGAAGCAGTACGTCGACGCGATCGACGACAACACGATCGTCTTCGGCATCGGCCCTGCGGGCACCGGTAAGACCTACCTGGCAATGGCCAAGGCAGTCGCTGCGTTGCAGGCCAAGCAGGTCAGTCGCATCATCCTGACCAGGCCCGCTGTCGAAGCTGGCGAGCATCTGGGATTCCTGCCGGGGACCCTCACCGACAAGATCGACCCCTACCTGCGTCCGCTCTACGACGCGCTGCACGACATGGTCGACCCCGAGCTGATGGCGCGGTTGATGGCGTCCGGCACGATCGAGGTCGCACCGCTGGCCTACATGCGCGGGCGCACCCTGAACGACGCATTCGTCATTCTGGATGAGGCACAGAACACCTCCGCCGAGCAGATGAAGATGTTTCTGACGCGACTCGGTTTCGGTTCCAAGATGGTCATCACCGGTGACGTCACCCAGGTCGATCTGCCAGGTGGCACCAAATCGGGCCTACGCGTGGTCCAGGGCATCCTCGACGACGTGGACGACGTACATTTCGCGCATCTGAACTCCAGCGACGTGGTGCGGCACCGACTCGTGAGCGCGATCGTGGAGGCGTACGAGTCTTATGAGGCTCGGCCGACCGGTATCTCGCGGGGTCTCTCGTGAGCATCGACCTGCTGAATGAGACCGACGTCGAGGTCGATCTGGATGAACTGCATGCCTGCTCGACCTTCGTCATGGATGAGCTGAATGTGCACCCGCAGGCCGATCTGTGTGTCCGGGTGATCGACGAGGCCGCGATGGAAGTGCTGCACGTGCAGTGGCTGGACCTGCCCGGTCCGACCGACGTCATGAGCTTCCCGATGGATGAGCTGCGCCCGGGGCACAGCGCTGACGACGCGCAGGAGGGTGTGCTCGGCGATCTCGTGCTGTGTCCGACGGTGGCTGCCACTCAGGCAGCCGAAGCTGGGCACACCACCGAGGAGGAGCTGTTGCTGCTCACCGTGCACGGCATCCTGCACCTGCTGGGTTTCGACCACGTGGAGCCCGACGAGCGACAGGAAATGTTCTCCCTACAGCGCACGCTGCTGCTGCGGTTTCTCGCCACGCGTGACCTACCGGTCGTGAGGATCGCCCCGCCGACGGGGCAGTGAAGCCGCGATGACGTTGTTGTTGGTCTTTGCGCTGCTATCGGTGATCTTCGGATTCCTACTCGCCGCCACCGAATCCGCAGTGGCACGCATGGGCGTGCACCACGTGGAAGATCTCGTCGACGATGGACGCCGCGGAGCGCCCGCGTTGCTCGAACTGGTCAAAGACAGCGGCGCGGTCGCTATGACCCTTGCGCTGCTCCGGGTGCTGGCAGAGGCCACGGCGGCGGTGCTGGTCACGATCGCCGTCGGTGATGCCGTAAGTTCTCTCTGGGCCCGGCTCCTGGTGTCCATCGCCGTGATGGCGCTGGCATCCTTTGTGCTGGTGGGGGTGTCTCCGCGAACGCTGGGTCGTCAGCACGGCGAAGCCATCTCACTGTTCGTGGCACCGATCGTGCTCAGCCTTCGCACGTTGATGGGTCCGATCGCCCGGCTCCTCGTCGCGCTGGGGAACGCGGTGACGCCCGGGCACGGTTACCTCAACGGCCCCTTCGATTCAGAAGCGGAGTTGCGCGAATACGTCGACCTGGCAACCGACTCGGAACTGATCGAGGCCGATGAGCGCAAGATGATCCACTCGGTCTTCGAGCTGGGTGACACGTTGGCCCACGAGTTGATGGTGCCGCGCACCGACATGGTCACCATCGACCGGGCCAAGACGCTGCGCCAGGCGATGTCGTTGTTTCAGCGCACGGGATTCTCCCGCATCCCGGTGGTGGACGACGGGCCAGATGACATCATCGGGATTCTCTACTTCAAGGACGTGGCGGGCAGGTTGGTCGACGGGCGGGTTGACTCGCGTGCTGCCTGCGACGCCGTGATGCGATCTGCCGTCTACGTGCCCGACAGCAAGCCGGCGGACGATCTGCTGAGAGAGATGCAGGTCGCGCGACGCCACTTCGCGGTGGTCATCGACGAGTACGGCGGGACCGCGGGTCTGGTAACGCTCGAAGACATCGTGGAGGAGGTCGTCGGAGAAATCGACGACGAGTACGACCGCGCCACGCCGGGCACCGAGGAGCTGGGCGGCGGCAAGGTGCGGGTGCCGGCCCGGATGTCCGTGGACGACGTGGCCGAACACTTCGACGTGACGATCGAGGAGGACGACGTCGACACGGTGGGGGGTCTGCTCGGCAAACTGGTCGGCCGGGTCCCGATCCCCGGTGCGAGCGCACAACTCGGTGATCTACGGCTGACGGCCGAGCGGATGGCAGGTCGTCGACACCAACTCGCGACAGTAGTGATCGAACGCGTTCTGGAGCAGTCGGACGACGACCTCAACGCGACACAATCTGCAAAAAGCGTGGCGCAGCCACTGGAAGAGAGAGCATCGTGACGGAATACCGGGCAGGATTTGCTGCCCTGGTGGGGCGCCCCAACGCAGGCAAGTCGACCCTCACGAACGCATTGGTGGGCGGCAAGGTCGCGATCACCTCCAGCAAACCGCAGACCACCCGGCACCCGATCCGCGGCATCACCAACAGCCCCGGCGGGCAGCTGATCCTGGTCGACACCCCTGGGCTGCACAAGCCCCGGACGCTGCTCGGTAAACGTCTGAACGACGTCGTGCGGTCGACCCTGCTGGATGTCGATGTCATCGGTTTCTGCCTACCTGCTGACCAGCGCATCGGCCCCGGTGACCAGTTCATCGCCAGGGAGCTGGCTGAGCTGCGACGTGGACGGCGGCGTCCGATCGTGGCGATTGCCACCAAGTCCGATACTGCGTCGCGCGACCGGCTGATGCAGCACCTGACCGCCATCGACACGCTCGGCGAATGGGACGACATCGTGCCCTGCTCGGCGACCAAGGGCGACCAGGTCGACACCGTTCGCGAGGTGTTGCTGAAGCACCTGCCGGTATCCCCGCAGTTGTACCCCGACGACGTGATCACCGACGAGCCGAACATGGTGATGGTCGCGGAACTGGTGCGGGAAGCCGCGTTGGAGGGCGTGCGCGATGAGATGCCGCACAGCCTGGCGGTCGTCGTCGAAGAAATGGTGCAGCGTGAGGGTCGCGCACCCGGGAAAGAGTTGCTCGATGTCCGCGTCAGCGTCTACGTCGAGCGGGACAGTCAGAAGGCGATCATCATCGGTCGGGCCGGGTCCCGGCTGCGCGAGGTCGGCACCAACGCGCGCGGCGAGATCGAAACATTGTTGGGTCAGCGGGTCTTCCTCGATCTGCATGTGAAGATCGCCAAGGACTGGCAGCGCGACCCCAATCAGCTTTCGAAGCTGGGATTCTGACTCGGCATGGCAGATGACGACAACGCCGTGTGGGCCGAGTACGGCGACACCTTGCGACTGCCGATCGACGCGGACTCGGACTACATCTCCGCCATCCCGTGGGAGCGGGCGGCGCTGATCGGGGACCGGCCGCTGATCGATATCGGTTGCGGCAGCGGTCTGACGACGTTGGCGCTCGCGGCTCGCTTCCCACTGGCCGAGATCCTGGCTGTCGAGCCCGACCCGTTGATGCGGTCGCTGCTCATGTTGCGGGTAGCTGAGCGACCCGAAATTCGTTCCCGGACAACGGTATTGCCGGAGTCAATACTCGATGTGTGGCTGCCGGACGAATGCGGTGGGGCACTGCTGTTCAATGTGATCTATTTCCTGGGCGGTCGGACCCGCGACAGGTTCTGGACCCGGATGGCGCAGGTGCTGGTGCCCGGTGCGCCGATCCTGATGAGCCGCTCCTACGGCGGTGTTCCTGACACGTTGGTCGAGCGTCACCTCGCGGGGTCCGCGACGATGGGTCGGCACGAATACCAACGGTTCTTCGAAGCCAAACCTGCCGGTGAGGGCCGAGTCGAAATCGTCAACACCTACATCGTGTTGCGCGACGGTGAGCAGGTGCGCACGGCGCGGACCGTTGTGACACCACTCAGCCTTGACGAGGAAGTCATCCTTTCGGAGATCCCGATCGGCAAGTTCTCGATCGAGGAGATCGACGAGAACTACATCGCCGTCCGTCGCCAACCCGATCTGCGTCGCTGACTGCGATGGCTTCAGCCGGGCGGTGGCTCGTGGTGGCGGTGGCGGCGGCCGTGGGTTGTGCCGGGTGCAGCACCCCTGGCACCCTCGGCATCCCCAGCCACTCGGTACCGGTTACGACGGCTGGAGGGCCCAGCAGCAACTGGTTGAGCTATCACGCGAACGACGCACGTACCGGGCAGGTTGCGGTCGGCGTGGCTGCGGGGACGCCCAGGCATGCGTGGACCCGCGACCTCGGGGCTGCGGTGCGTGGCCAGGCTTTGGTGTTCGGTGGGCGGATCCTGGTGGCGACCGAGGCCGACCGGGTGGTGGCCCTACGCCCATCCGACGGTGCGGTGCTCTGGTCGCGCACAGTGGGCCGTCCGCTGACCGACGTCGTACAAGTAGCCGGGTGCGGCAACATCGATCCGCTCGGGATCACCAGCACGCCAGTCATCGACCCGGCCACCGGCACCATGTATGTCGTTGCCGAGATTGCTGACGGTAGGGGAGCAGCCCATCACCAACTCGTCGGCCTCGATGCTTCGACGGGTGCCATCCGTAGCAGCGTGCGCGCCGATCCTCCGTTACCGAACGGCGAGCGGCCGGTCCAGCTGCTGCAGCGCGCCTCGCTGGCGTTCGACGCCGGTCGGGTCATGGTGTCGTACGGCGGGAACTCTGGTGACTGCGGCACCTACCACGGGTGGGTGGTCTCGATCGATCCGCTGCATCCGACGCGGCAGCGGTCATTTGAAGTGGCTTCCGACGGCGGAGGCGGTGCCATCTGGCAGTCCGGTGGCGCGCCCGCGATCAATGGCGCCGGTGATATTTACGTGTCGACCGGGAATGCCAATCCTGATCCCCCGCAGGGCGGCCCGGACCCGAAGAAGTACACCGAGAGTGTCGTGAAGCTCAACGCGGAGCTGGCGCCGGTGGCTGCGTATAAGGACCGTGAAGCCGGCGGTGACGAGGATGTGTCGACCGCAAACCCCGTCCTGCTTCCGGGCGGAATGGTGTTCGGGGTCGGCAAGACCGATGTCGGCTTTCTGCTGCGATCGGGCGACCTGAGCATGGTCGCCAAGATCCCCGGTGTCTGCGGGAGCGACCCGGATGGTGGGCCGGCGTATGACGCCCGCACGCAGCGACTCTTCGTCCCTTGCCGTGGTGGCGGCATCCAGGTCATCGAGGTGGCCTCTGCAGAAGTCGGGCCGCGGCTGTCCGGAGCGGACAGCTCACCGGTCGTACTCGGGGATGTCGTCTGGGCACTGGACTCCCACACAAACACGCTCGCCGGTTGGGATCGGGTGAGCTTGAAGAAGGTAGCCGGCGTGGCGGTCGGGTCCGATGTGCCGGTCTTCAATTCGCCCAGCGTCTACAGCAAGGTGGGTGCGAGGGCTGGAATCCTGCTGGTTCCTACGGTGACCGGCGTAACGGCTTTCGACTGAGCGCACAGCGCAGCGCCGAGCCGAGCCGGTCAATGACCCAGTAGTTGGGGCACATCGCGTTCGGTGAATGCGGACCCGGTCACACCCTGCCGCAGTTCCGCTGACAATCGGTGCCGGCGTCGCCGTTGACGGTGAAACGTGGGGCTTAGCCACTTGTCGCCCGCTGTGGACGAGTAACAACCCCGGGGCCTAGGGTTACGCCAATGCGTGCGGCATACGGACTTCTTCTTAGCTGCCGCGACGAGGCCTGACTTTCGGCTTTCCTCGTCGCGGAGGTCGTGCTGCCCGAGCCGAGCCCATCGCAATCAAAGGCGAGTTCCGTGATTCACCCCCAGCAAACCTCTCCCATGCCGATCGGCAAATACGCACCGTTCGATGAGCAGATCGTCGTCAATCTGCCCGACCGCACCTGGCCGGACAAGAAGATGACCCAGGCGCCCCGGTGGTGCGCTGTCGATCTGCGCGACGGTAACCAGGCACTCATTGACCCGATGAACGCCGAGCGCAAGATGCGAATGTTCAAACTCCTGGTGCGGATGGGCTACAAGGAGATCGAGGTCGGTTTTCCCAGCGCCAGCCAGACCGACTTCGACTTCGTGCGTGAGCTCATCGACAACGGACATATCCCTGACGACGTGACGATCCAGGTGCTGACCCAATGTCGGGACGCATTGATCGAGCGCACCTTCGACGCCATCCGCGGGTCGAAGACCGCGATCGTGCATTTCTACAACTCCACCTCGGTGCTGCAGCGGCGGGTGGTCTTCGGGTTGGACCAGGACGGCATCGTCGACATCGCGCTGCAGGGTGCGCGGCTGTGCCGCAAGTTGGAGGAGACGGTTGCCGACACGGACGTGTACTACGAGTACTCACCGGAGTCCTACACCGGCACCGAGCTGGAGTTCGCGGTGCGAGTCTGCAACGAGGTAATCGACATCATCGACCCCACCCCGGATCACAAGATGATCATCAACCTGCCGGCGACCGTGGAGATGGCCACGCCCAACGTCTACGCCGATTCGATCGAGTGGATGAGTCGGCACCTGGACCGGCGGGAAAGCGTGATGCTGTCGTTGCACCCGCACAACGACCGCGGCGAAGGTGTGGCCGCCGCTGAGCTCGGCTACCTGGCAGGGGCAGATCGAATCGAAGGATGCCTTTTCGGAAACGGCGAGCGCACCGGAAATGTCTGCCTGGTGACGTTGGGGATGAACCTGTTCAGTCAGGGCATCGACCCGCAGATCGACTTCTCCGACATGGACGACATCCGCCGCACCGTCGAGCACTGCAACCAGCTGCAGGTGGACGAGCGCCACCCGTGGGGCGGTGACCTCGTCTATACCGCCTTCTCCGGATCGCACCAGGACGCGATCAAGAAGGGCTTCGAGTGGATGGACAAGGACGCTGCGGCAGCTGGTAAAGGAATCGACGACATCGTGTGGGGTGTCCCGTACCTGCCGATCGACCCGCACGACATCGGTCGGACGTACGAGGCCGTCGTACGGGTCAATTCCCAGTCGGGCAAGGGCGGTTCGGCGTACATCCTGAAAGCCGAGCACGGCCTGGATCTGCCCAAGCGGTTGCAGGTCGAGTTCAGCGGCGTGGTGCAGCGACGCACCGACCAGCACGGCGGCGAGGTGAGCCCTGCCCAGTTGTGGGCGATGTTCAGCGATGAATACCTGCCGGGCACCGGTGAGGGCGATGCCGCGTGGGGCCGGTTCGCTCCGGTCAGTTACCAGGTCGACGGTGCCGAAGGTCAGGACCACGTCGTGGTGCAGATGACCGACCGTGGCGAGCCGATCGCCGTCGAAGGCTGGGGCAATGGTCCGATCGCGGCATTCGTCGACGCGTTGCACAAAGTCGGTTCCGATGTGCGGGTGCTGGACTACGCCGAGCACGCGATGACGGCAGGTGGCGATGCCCGCGCCGCGGCCTACCTCGAGTGCGCGATCGGCGAGCGGGTCATCTGGGGCGTCGGTATTGACAGCTCCATCGTCCGTGGCTCGATGACCGCGATCCTCTCGGCGCTCAACCGCGCCGAGCGGGAGCCAACCACCGCCTGATCCCACGATTTGGACATGCTGATCGGGGCACATATGACCCGATCAGCATGTCCAAACCGGGTATGTCCGAAAGCGAAATCGAGGAGGCCGTTATGGGCGCGTTGTGGCATCCATTCAGTGACATGGGGGCCGTCGAGCGAAACGGCGAGTTCGTGATCACCCGCGGCGAGGGTTGCTACGTGTGGGATGACTTCGAGCAGCGCTACCTCGACGCTACGGCGGGGCTCTGGTTCGCCAACGTCGGGCACGGCCGCGAGGAACTCGCTGAAGCTGCCGCTCAGCAGATGCGCACTCTTGCCGCGTACTCGACCTTCGGCGATTTCACGCCCGACGTGACGGTGCAGTTGGCCGAGCGCCTTGCAGGGATTGCCCCCGTACCGGGATCGAAGATCTTCTTCACCTCCGGTGGCTCGGACTCGATCGAGACCGCGGCGAAGATTGCCCGCCGGTACTGGGTGGAGCAGGGGCAGCCCACCCGTCGGATCCTGATCGGGCGCGAGAAGGCTTATCACGGAATGCATTACGCCGGTACGTCGCTGGCTGGCATCCCCGGCAACCACGACGGGTACGGCGAGCTGATCACCGATCAGGCGCACGTTGCCTGGGATGACGCCGAGGATCTGCGCGCCACCATCGAGCGGATCGGGCCGGAGAACATCGCGGCGTTCTTCTGCGAGCCGGTGATGGGCGCGGGCGGGGTCTACCCGCCGCCGGAGGACTATCTACTGTCGGTCCGCAAGATCTGCGGCGAGTACGAGGTGTTGTTCGTCGCCGACGAAGTCGTGACCGGCTTCGGACGGATCGGGGGATCGTGGTTCGCTTCCACCCGTTACGGCTTGGAGCCTGATTTCGTGACGACGGCCAAGGGACTTACCTCGGGGTACCTGCCGATGGGCGCGGTATTCGTTGCGCCGAAGGTGGCGGCCCCGTTCTTCGAGCCTGACGCAGGCCGCTGGCTTCGCCACGGGTACACCTACTCGGGCCACGCGGCCGCTGCGGCAGTCGCGCTCGCCAACCTCGACATCATCGAGCGGGAGGGCCTACTCGACGAAGCAACGCGGCTGCAGGACAGCCTTGCCGCTGCGCTTCGTCCGCTCGAAGACCACGATGCGGTGAGCGAAGTGCGCTGCGGCACCGGAGCTCTGGCTGCCGTTCAGCTTGCCGATCCCAGTGCGGCGATGGCCCTTGCGAAGCAGTTGCGACACCACGGGATAGCTACCAGAGCTGTCGGTGCGGGCGGGATCCAGATCTCCCCACCGCTGATCATGACCGACGAGCAGGTTCAGGAGTTGGCCACGGCCCTCGCCGCGGCGCTCGACGACTGACGAGGGTCCTAGGATTTCCTGGTGCCGCCGAAGTCCCCGCTCCCGCCTCGGAACGGGCTCGGCGCGTCCTGGTTGCGCACGCCTGACCGGGGAAAGCCGACACCCTGGCCGACCATCCGGGACTTCCTGATCGGTCGGCTCGGCCCGTTAGGGGCTGACGGGGTGGACGCGATGCTCGCGGGTGGGGAGTTCGTCGACGACCGGGGCGCCCGTTGGTCCGGTGTGGAATCGGTCCTCCCCAACACCTTCATCTGGTTCCACAAGCAGTTGCGGCCAGAGGTAGTTGCGCCCTTTGAGCTGCCGGTGATCTATCGGGACGAACGGATCCTGGTGATCGACAAGCCTCCCTTCGTTGCCACGACCCCGCGTGGCCGGCACGTGCTCAATAGCGTCGTAGTGCGAGCTCGCACCGAGCTTGAGTTGCCGGAGCTGTCGCCGGCCCACCGGCTGGACCGGCTCACCGCCGGTGTCTTGATCCTGACGACGCGTGCCCGGTGGCGGGCGGCCTACCAGGAGTGCTTCCAGCGTCGCCGGGTCCGTAAGCGCTATCTGGCGATCGCCCCGATACGCCCTGACCTCCAGCTGCCACGGGTGGTGCTGAGCCACCTTGCGAAGGCGCCGGATTCTTTGCAGGTCAGGGAGATTCCCGGCCGCACGCCGAACGCGGAGAGTGAGATCGAGTTGTTGGAACGCCGTTCAGGTTTCGGTTTGTATCAACTCCATGCCCGGACCGGCCAGATGCACCAATTGCGGGTGCATCTGAACGCGCTCGGCATCCCCATTGTCGGCGACCCGCTCTATCCGATCGTGGGCACGCTGACCGACGACGATCACGAGAACCCGCTGCGCTTGTTGGCGGCGCAGACCAGCTTCGTGGACCCGGTGGATCACGTGGCACATACTTTCTGCAGCGCGCGGCAGCTGCGCTGGCCTGATCAGGAACAGGCGGCATACTGAGCCCAATGAGCTGTCCGGTGCGTCTGCTGTTTCACTCGCCGCGAATCCCGCAGAACACCGGGACAACCATCCGGTTGGCGGCCGCCACGGGTGCACAGCTACATCTGGCCGGACCGTTGGGTTTCGAACTGACCGATGCCCGCCTGAAACGAGCTGGGTTGGATTATCACGAGCTGGCCACTTTCACGGTGCACGAGGACTTGGAGGCGGCGTTCGAGGTCCTGTTGCCCGCCCGGGTGTTTGCGTTCACCGCCCACGCGGCGCGCTCCTACACCGAGATCAGCTATCGCACCGGTGATGTGCTGCTGTTCGGCGCCGAGCCGACAGGCCTGCCCGCCGAGGTATTGGCCGATCCGCGGATCACCGAACCGGTCCGCATCCCCATGCTGGCGGGGCGACGGTCGCTCAACCTGGCGACGGCCGCCGGCATTGCGACGTACGAGGCGTGGCGACAACTCGGCTTCGACACCGAGAGCGGCTGAGAATCACCGATCGTCCAGTTCGTAATTACGACGGTCGCCATCCGATCGAGACGCTCGGGCAGCCCCGGCGCGAGGGAAAGGGAGCCATGGCTTCGCAATCGCAGCTTCAGCAAGCGGTCAGCTTCGCCACCCAGTTGTATGGTGACAAGGCGGCCCGTGCCTACCACGCGTTTATTCGACGTGAGCCGCTGGCGCAGGTCGCCTACGGCGCTCGCCGGCGCAACCCCTATCCCAACTACGAGATTGTCCGTAGCCGAGGTCCGTTCGTACGCAACAGGTTCGGCCATCTGACAACCGTGGATCACGCGATCTGCAAAGAGATCCTCCGGAGCCGACGGTTCGGGCCGCGCTCGGAGCAAGAGGTCAATACACCAGGTGGCGAGGGTGGCGACCTGTCGTTCCTCGGTTACAACCCTCCCGATCACACCCGGTTACGCCGGCTGGCCGCACCGGCGTTCAGCCCGCGTCAGATGCAGCAGTACCGGCCACTGATCGAGGAATGTGTCGAGGCCCTGCTCGATGACGCCGAACGGGCTGGGAAGTTCGATCTCGTATCGTCCTTTGCAGCACCACTGCCGATCACCGTCATTACCCGGTTGATGGGGATCCCCGCGAACGAGACCGAAGAATTCGCGACCTATGGCGCGACTATCGGTACGGCGTTGTCGGGGGTCACCTCGCTGCGACACGCAGCCCGACTGGTCGAGGCCGATAAGGCGCTCGAGGCGATCTTCACTCGACTCTTCGAGTTGCGTCGTCATGACCCGCAGGAGGACATCGTTTCCTACGTCGTTGCTGCAGAAGGAGACTCGATCACCCCGTCTGAGATGGTGCCTCTGTGCACCCTGTTGTTGGTGGCCGGCTTCGAGACGACAGTCAACGGCATCGGTAACGGGGTGCTTGCTTTTATGGCGCACCGCGACCAGTGGGAGCGACTCGTGGCCGACCCATCACTGGCGGCCTCGGCAGTCGATGAAGTGTTGCGGTACGACGCCCCCGTCCAGGGCACGTCGCGCATCTCCTTCGACGACACGACGATCGCAGGGGAGCGGATTGCCAGGGAACAGTTCGTGCAATTGCGGCTCGGCGGGGCGGGCCGTGATCCGAAGGTCTTCGAGCGCCCCGAGCAGTTCGACATCACCCGTGCGAACGCCTCCGAGCACCTGGCGTTCTCGGCCGGGATCCACTACTGCCTGGGTTCACCACTCGCGCGACTTGAGCTGGAGATAGCGCTCGCTGCTCTGGCTCGTCGGCTACCCCGTATGAGGCACGTCGGTGGACACGCGAAGTATCGACGCTCTCTGGTGATCCATGGCCCGTCCTCGGTGGCCATGAGCACGTCATGATCGTGTGGCTGAACGGGACCTTCGGCGTCGGCAAGACGACCGTGGCGACGCTGCTGACTGCGAAAGATTCCAGGCTGCGGATGTTCGACCCCGAGTGGGTCGGCTACATGGTGGCGAACAATCTCACCGATCACGAGGTCACCGACTTCCAGCAGCTGGCTCCATGGCGCGCGTTGACGCCGCTGGTCGCCGACGAGTTGATGCAGTTCACCGGCCAGCATCCGGTCGCAGTCCAAAGCGTTCTCACGCTGAGTTACTGGCACGAGATCTCATCGGGGATTCGCGCGCTCGGCCACGGCATCCTGCACGTCCTCCCTGACCTCGTCTGACGTCGCTGACCGGGTGCTGGTCGCAGCACGACTGTGACCGCCGAGCGTCGGCCGGCAGGACCCCGTACATCCAGTGGTTGCATCTTTTGCTGAAGGTGCTGCAATTGCGCGTCCCTCACAGAAAGTTGCAACCCGAGCGGCCTTCTTTGAGCCAGAGAGTCCCTGGGAGTGGTGGGTCAGCGGATGCCGCGTGGGCGGAACTGGATGCTGATCCGCGGTCCGACCCGGCCCGCGGTCTTGGGGATGGCATGCTCCCAGGTGCGTTGGCAGGACCCGCCCATCACCAGTAGATCACCGTGGCCAAGGACGTGCCGGACAGTCTTTCCGCCGCCGCCGCCGCCGCCGCCGCCGAGCGGGCGCAGTAGCAGCGCTCGTGGCGCGCCGATCGAGACGATCGCCACCATCGTGTCCTGGTGCGACGCCCGTCCGACCCGATCGCCGTGCCAGCTGACGGAGTCGCGCCCATCGCGATAGAGGCACATTCCGGCGGTGGTGAATGGTTCTCCGAGTTCAGCCTCGTAGTAGCAACTGAGATCCGAACGGGCCTGCGACAGTATCGGGTCGGGCCACGGCTCACTTTCGTCATAGAACCTCAACAGCCGCGGCGTTGCGACGTCGCGCTCCCACATCACCCGGCGCTCGCTGCGCCAGTCGACGTCCGCTGATCCGCCTGGGCACAGTCGGGTGAACAGTTCGTCCGCGCCGGTGAGCCACCCGGGTCGCACGTCGACCCAGGCCCCCTGCGTGAGTTGCGTGCGCCGCATTCCGGTCGACAACGAGCGCAATCCGATGTGCTCGACCTGGTCGAGGAGTGAACCCTGCAGAGCGAACGTCATCGCCCAATAATAGACGTATGTTCGAACGGGGTCGACGCGGAGGGCTCTCATGTCCGGCTTCGGTCGTCGTGCATCACTCGGCCAGCAGGTCGAGTTCTTCGTCTACGTAGGGATCCGTCGAACCCAGCGCGTCCAGTTCGGCTTTCAACGCGGTCTGCATGATGAGCGCCTCGTCACGGCGGTTCAGCTTGCGCAGCGACCACCCCACCATCCACCGGGCGACTCGGGTCTCGGCGGCGGCCCCGATGTGCTCGCGTGCTGCCACCGCCTGACCGAACACGTCCAGTGCCGCGTTGAAGTCACCATCATCGGCGTAGTTCATGCCGATGTTGTTCAACAGCGATGCGTCCCAATCGCGGGCAGATTCGTCGGCGCTGGAACGGGCCACCTCGAGCGCGTGTTCGTTGATCGCCTTCTGGTCCGCGGCCGGTGCAACAAGCGCCTGCATGTGAAGTGCGTCGATGAGTAGGGCATCGATGCCTCCCGCCTCCGCAATCGTGGCGGCTTGTTCGAAGTGCGGGCGGGCCTGATCTTGGTCTCCTCGGGAGCACAATACACGTCCGCGCTCCAGCTGAACGCGCGCTGACGCCTCGTGTCCCGAGGGTGTCAGGCTGTCGAGGACTGCAATCGCTTCGGGGTACTTCTCCTGCAGGCGAGTGCGCGGGCGTACTGGGTCAGCCATGCGGTGCGTGCGGGTTCCTGCGCAGCGTCGGCCAGTGCGCTGAAACGTGCGGCGGAGGTTTCAGGGTCCGCGAAGTCCCAGAGGGGGCGGGGGTCGACCATCGGTGAAGTATGGCAGCGGACGGACCGACTCAGCCGTTCCAGGTCTCCAGCACGGCGCGCGCGGCGCTGTATCCGCCCAGTCCGCTGACTCCGCCGCCGCGACGAGAACCGGCACCGGCCAACAGCACGCCGGAGTACGCGGACTGCACGCCCCAACGTGCGGCGGCATCCCTCAGATCTTCCTCATCCTCCGCGAACGGCCACGACAGCGGGCCATGGAAGATGTTGCCTCCGGGCATGTTGAGCGCGTCCTGCAGATCACGGGTCGTTTTGGTCTCGATGCACAACTGCCCGTCCGGCATGCGTAGGACGGCGTCTTCGATCGGCTCGGCAAGCACGCTCGAGAGCGAATCAAGCGTCGCCCGCTCGAAACGGACGCGCTCAGCATCCTGGTCTGCTCCCTCGAGAAGGCGGTCGGGGGCGTGCAGCGCGAAAACCGTCAGGGTCTGGGCGCCCGACTGCTGCAACTGCGGTGACAAGATGCTCGGGTCGGTGATGGAGTGGCAGTAGATCTCGGCCGGTAGCGGATCGGGCAGGTTTCCGGAGTGCGCCGCGCGGTAGGCACTTTCGAGCTGACTGTAGGTCTCGTTGATGTGGAAGGTGCCACCGAAGGCTGCGTTCGAGGCCACTGACGCGTCTCGCAGTTTCGGCAGCCGGGAGAGCAGCAGATTGATCTTCACCTGTGCGCCCTCCGAGGGGCCACGACCGGTTCCCATCACGTCGTCCAGGGCCCCGGGCGCGGCCGCCCACAGCACGTGCCGGGCCGATACGCGTGCTTCGTCTCCGGCGGTGCTGCGCCACGTCACTGAACCGTCGCTCACGGACAGGACGGTGGCGTCGGTTCGTAGGTCAGCTCCACCTTCGCGGGCTGCGCGTTCCAACTCGCCGCTGACCGACCCCATCCCACCGACGGGCACGTCCCAGTCGCCGGTGCCGCCGCCGATCACGTGGTAGAGAAAACAGATGTTCTGCTGCAGATCGTCGTCGTGGGCCGCGGCGTACGTCGAGATCAGTCCGTCCGTCAGTACGACACCGCGCACCAGGTCATCGGCGATGGACGTCTCGATGACCTCACCGAGCGGACGCTCCAGAAAGTCCCGCATGATGGAGTCGTCGGCGATCGAGGCGCGCACGTCGCGGCGTCGGGGCAGAGGTCCGGTGACCGAGGGCCACAGCGCCTGCGCGAGGCGGGTCGTGCGGGCGTAGAGCCGGTCCCACCCATCGACATCACTGCCGGCTCCGATGCGTTCGAACGAGGCACGCGTCGCGCTCGCATCACCATGGTCCACCAGCAACCCCTGATCGGTGCCCGGCTTGGGGGTGTAGGAGGAGTAACGCCGACGCGCCAGGTGGATGCGTAGTCCCAGGTCATCGATGATCTGCTGGGGTAGCAGGCTGACCAGGTAGGAGTACCGCGACAGTTGGGCGCCCATGCCCGGGAAGGCTTCGGCCGACACCGAGGCCCCGCCGAGGTGATCCGAGCGCTCGAGCAGCAGGACGGATCTACCGGCCCTGGACAGGTATGCGGCGGCAGTCAGGCCATTGTGGCCACCGCCGACTATGACCACATCGACATCGGCTGGGACTGTATCTACTGGGACATTGCGGGGCTGCTGCATCGCCATACAGTAAGAGTCGGGTGTGTCACCTGTCCATCGATCCACGATGATGGACCCACCATGCCCACCTACAAGGACGTCGCGATCGTGCTGCGGACCCACAAGCTGGGCGAGACCGACCGCATCGTCACCTTGCTGACGCGCGGGCGCGGCAAGATCCGGGCGGTCGCCAAAGGTGTGCGTCGCACCAGGTCCCGCTTCGGCGCACGACTGGAGCCGGGCATGGTCGTGGATCTGCAGTGCTACGAAGGTCGCTCGCTCGACACGGTTACCCAGGCTGAACTCATAGCCTCCTACGGCGATCACATTGCCCGCGATTACCCCGCCTTCACCGCCGCGACGGCCATGCTGGAAACAGCGGACCGGCTGAGCGAGGAACACGAACCGGTTGTGCAGCAGTTCAATCTGCTGGCCGGGGGGCTCGCGGCACTCGCGAATCACTCCCATCCGGTCGGGCTCGTGCTGGACTCCTACCTGCTGCGGGCGGTGTCGATCGCGGGTTGGGCACCCAGCTTTGTCAACTGCGCCGGTTGCGGGGCGATCGGGCCGCATCGCGCCTTCAACCTCGCCGCGGGTGGCGCTGTCTGCCATTCCTGCCGTACGCCAGGCTCCTCGGCGCCCGACCCGCTCACCTTCGAGTTGTTGGCTGCCTTGCTGACCGGCGACTGGGAGCGGGCTGAAATCTCCGACCATCGAGCCCGCCGGGAAGCCGACGGGCTGGTCGCGGCCTACCTGCAGTGGCATCTGGAACGCGGGGTGCGGTCGTTGAGGCTGATCGACCGACCCGATGAAGACGCATCCGTTGCTCAGATCGAAAGGGCGGTCGCTCGGTGACCCCTCCCGTCCCACCGCCGCCACTGGCCACCGGTGAGCGCCCGCCGGTCATTCCCAAACGGCTGGTGCCCCAACACATCGCGATGGTGATGGATGGCAACGGTCGATGGGCCAACGCACGCGGACTGCCGCGCACCAAAGGTCACGAGGCCGGCGAAGCGCAACTCATCGACGTCATCGCGGGAGCCATCGAGGCGGGGGTGCCCAACCTGTCGGCCTACATGTTCAGCACCGAGAACTGGCGGCGCTCGCCGGATGAGGTGCGGTTCCTGATGGGCTTCAACCGTGACGTGATCCGTCGACGGGTAGATCTGCTGCACTCCTGGGGCGTGCGTTGCCGTTGGTCCGGTCAGCAACCTCGGCTGTGGCGTTCGGTGCTGAAGGAGTTGCGTCGCGCCGAAGAGATCACGGCGGACAACACGGTGATGACGCTGCAGATGTGCGTCAATTACGGCGGGCGTGCGGAGATCGCGTCCGCGACCAGGCGGATTGCCGAGCAGGTCGCGGCCGGCACGCTCAAGCCCTCGAAGATCGATGAACGGACCATCGCGCGCAACCTGGACTGGCCGGATATGCCCGATGTCGATCTGTTCGTGCGATCCTCCGGTGAGCAGCGGACCAGCAACTTCCTGCTGTGGCAGTCCGCGTACGCCGAGCTGGTCTTCCTGGACACCCTCTGGCCCGATTTCACTCGCCTCGACCTGTGGCGCGCAATTCAGATCTTCGTGGACCGGGACCGGCGGTTCGGTGGAGCGGTCGATGCCGCTCGGTAGTTTCGGCTAGGGACTGAGCGGATGACGGTCACCGTGCGCGCTCAGCAGGTCAGCGATCTCCCGTATCTGACAGGTGGTGACAGCCCGTACGACGATTTCGGCCCGCGCGCGATACCGACGGCAACCCGAACCGCCGACCTGGACGGTGCCGGCGGCCTTTCCGTCGTGGCTGCGGACGGATCGATTGCCGGATCGATGAGTTGGCACTGGGTGCGGTGGGGGCCGAATGAAGATTCGCGCTGCCCGATGATCGGCATCTGGTTACGAGGCGATCATCGAGGTCACGGGGTGGGTACCGCTGCTCAGTCACAGTTGGCGCAACTTTTCTTCACGCACACGGCCGTCAACCGGGTCCAGGCACACACCGACGTTGCCAATGTCGCCGAGCAACGAGCCTTGCAGAAGGCGGGTTTCACCCGCGAGGGAATCATCCGCGGCGCGCAGTGGCGCGATGGGGCGTTCCGCGATGGCCTGCTCTACGCACGCCTGCGTGAAGATGTGCCCCGGTGACCGAGGGGCTCAGCGTAGGCCGGACAACAGGCTGACGACGCCGAGCGCGACGACGAGCATGAGGACGGACAGTCGCATCTGACGCTCCAGCCCAGTCAGCCGCGGCCAGGCGAGGTAGACGCCCCATCCATGCACCAGCGCCACGATCGCGATCAGGATCGCGCCGACGACACCGCTGAACACGAGCCCGAGTACGAGCAGAAGAACAAGCGACCCGATGACGAGCACTGCGGGTATTCGAGCGAGTCGTTGTACGAGCGGGTCGCTGGCGTGTTCGATTTTGATGCGGATCGCAGATTTGTGGACGCGAGGCTGCGGTCGAGTCGTCGTGGGTGACACGGTTGCACAGCGTACGTGGCGCGCAGGTGACAGATGTCATGGCGCTGTCATGACGTGCGCCGCAGGGCCACCTGCTTCGTGACCGACAACCTGAACCCATGATCACTACAGCACCCGCCAAGAAGTCTCATACGAACGCGAGGCGGCTCGCAGGGGGAGCCGCCATCACGCTCACCGGCGTGCGTAGATCCTTTGGAAGTGTGCACGCCGTGCAGGGCATCGATCTGCAGGTCCAGCAGGGTGAGATCGTCGCCTTCCTGGGACCGAACGGGGCCGGTAAGACCACCACGATCGACATGATCCTCGGCCTGGGTAAACCAGACGAGGGCAGCGTCCAGACCTTCGGGATGTCACCCCGGGACGCGGTTGCGCGCGGCCTGGTGGCAGCGGTCATGCAGACGGGCGGTTTGCTGCGGGACCTGTCGGTGGCTGAAACCGTCCAGTTGACGGCCAGCCTTTTCGTCCAGACCCGCGAGGTGCAGGAATGTCTGGAGCGCGCGGGTATCTGGGGAATCCGCGATCAACGGGTGATGAAGTGCTCCGGCGGCGAGCAGCAGCGGTTGCGGTTTGCGATGGCGCTGGTCAGTGACCCGGCGCTGCTGGTGTTGGACGAGCCGACTACCGGGATGGACGTGACCGGGCGACGGGATTTCTGGGCTGCGATCCGCAGTGATGCCGCCCGCGGCAGAACGGTTCTGTTTGCGACCCACTACCTGGAGGAGGCCGATCAGTACGCCGACCGGATTGTTCTGGTGCGCCGCGGTCAAGTCGTCGCGGACGGCACCGGAGCGGAGATCAAGGCGCTTGCGAGCGGTCGCACGCTGCGTGCGACCGTGTCCCACCCTGACCGCGAAGCCCTGCTGGCGATCGAGGGCGTGGAGGGAGTCGACATCCAGGGTCAGACCGTCACCATCACCGCACACGACAGCGACCCCGTCGCCCGGGCTCTGCTGACCACCACCGATGCGCGTGATCTGGAAATCACTGCGCAAGGCCTGGAGGAGGCGTTCGTGGCGCTGACCTCCGATAACACCACTGACGGAGACCACGCATGAGTGCCATTGCTGCCAACCCACCCGAGCAGGTCGCTACTTCGCCGATTGCGCTGGACCGCACAGTGCCGAAATACGGCGGTTTCAACGTCACTCTGCTGCGCATCGAGCTGGTCCGGATCCTGCGCAACAAGCGCTCGATGTTCTTCACCATCGCACTGCCGGTGATCTTCTTCTTCATGTTCCGGGCCGAGAGTTTTGCCTCCGGCAGCGGTAATTCGGCCGCGTGGACGATGGTCTCGCTGGGGTTGTACGGCGCATTCGTCGCCAACGCCGGCACGGCGGCCGGTGTCGCTGTCGAGCGGGCCCAAGGCTGGTCGCGTCAGCTGCGCCTGACCCCGCTGAGCGCAACGTCCTACATTCTGGCCAAAGTGATCGTCTCCTCCACGATCGCCGTGACGCCGTTGGTGATCATGTACGCGCTCGGTCTCTCTTTCGGTGCAACGGCGCCTGCGGGGGACCTCGTGCTCGCGTTCGCGGTCAGTTGGGTCGGTTCGATGCTGATGGCTGCGTTCGGGTTACTCGTCGGCTTCATGATGCCTTCTGAGAACGTGATGCAGCTGATGGGGCTCGCGACGACCTTCCTGGCGTTCGCTGGCGGCATATTCTTCCCGCAGCCGATCTTCAGCCACGGCTTCGATCTGTTCGCACGGTGGACCCCGATGTACGGCGTTACGGCGATGGCCCACGCAGGCTTCACCGGCTGGACCGGGTCCTGGATGTGGCTCGCGAACATTGCCGGCTGGGCGGTCCTTCTCGGTGGGGGCGCGGTGTTCATGTTCCGCCGCGACACCGCCCGGGTCTGACAAGCTGAGCCTTGTGAACAGGCTGATGCAGTGGCGGGGGGTGTTGCACCGCACCACCTGGGAGAGCGACGCCGCCGATGACCGCGCACCGCTGATCGGATTCTTCTGGGCGGGAATTTGGCTCTTTTGGTTGCTGGGCCCTCTCGTGGACTCGCTGCAGATGCTCGACCGGCCGAGAGGCTGGATCGGAGCGGCCTCCATTGTGTTGTTCGCTGCGTTGTATCTGTGGCACTGGATGAAGCGCTGGCAGGTCTTTGGTGGCGCAGTCATGGGCCCGGAGATCGAGAGACGCCGAGCCTCGCTCCTTCGATACTCCGGCTTGTTGATCCTGTCCCTGATCGCGATTTTCTCGATCGGACAGAGCGGGGCAGCCACACTGGTGTTCTTCGGTGTTTCGGCAATGTGGACATTCTCGATACCCGTTGCGGTGGCGATCTCAGCGAGCGTCGGCATGTCCTACGTCGTCATGTCGGTGGCGGTGCCGGGTTGGCAGGTCGACACGGGATTGCTGATCAGCCTCACGTTCGCCACCATTGCGACTTCTGCCGGCCGGGTCGCCGGCGGCCGGGCTCGGCAGTTGGAGGCCAGCCGCCGTGAGAACGCCCGGCTCGCGGTCGATGAGGAGCGCAACCGGATGGCGCGCGATCTACATGACATTCTTGGGCATTCTCTCACCGTCATCACGGTGAAGGCCGAGCTCGCAGGCAAGCTGATCGACGTGGATCCGGTGCGGGCACGCGCGGAGATCGCGGACCTGGAGCGGCTGTCCAGAGATGCGCTGGCAGACGTGCGTCGGGCCGTCACCGGTTTTCGCGAGGTCACCCTGTCGGGGGAGTTGGCCCGTGCCCGTGAGGGGTTGCGTGCCGCCGGAATCCGGGCTGAGCTACCGACCGCGACCGACGAAGTGCCCTCGGACCTGCGGGAGGTTTTTGCCTGGGCCGTCCGCGAGGGCGTCACCAACGTCATCCGGCACAGCGAGGCGAGCACCTGCAGGATCCAGATCACCAGCTCCAGTCTCACGGTCTGCGATGACGGCGTTGGAGCGGTCACCAGTCGGTCGAAGGGGAACGGGCTGCTCGGGTTGAGTGAGCGTGCAATGTCGGTGGGTGCTCAGCTGATTACCGAGAGTCTCCTGCCACGAGGCTTCAGCCTCACGATGACTGCGCCGTCGGCTCCGACGTGCGCCCGGTCGGTACCCGAGCGAGCCGCCTCGTCATGACGATCACGGTAATGCTGGTCGACGATCAGGCGCTGGTACGTGGCGCGCTTGCGGCGCTGCTGGAACTGGAGTCCGATCTGAGCGTGGTCGCCCAGGCGGGGTCCGGGGAAGCGGCGGTCGAAGCTGCGAGGCAACATCGGCCGGACGTCATTCTGATGGATGTCGAGATGCCGGGCATGGACGGCATTGCTGCTACTGCAGCGGTGCGCGAGGTGCTTCCCCAGGTCCGGGTCCTGATCGTGACGACCTTCGGGCGACCCGGCTATCTGCGCCGTGGACTCCAGGCCGGGGCAAGCGGATTCGTAGTGAAAGACACGCCGGCGGCTGAGCTGGCGGACGCGGTCCGACGGGTGCAACATGGCCTGCGAGTGGTGGATCCGCTCTTGGCGACCGAGAGTCTGGTCGCGGGCGAATCCCCGCTGACCAGGCGCGAGTCCGAGGTGCTGTTGGCGGCGAAGGTCGGCGGCACGGTGTCAGACGTCGCGAAGCGGGTGTTCCTGTCGGAGGGCACGGTGCGCAACCACCTGTCCGCAGCAATCGGCAAGACCGGCGCTCGCAACCGTGCCGAAGCAGTTCAGATCGCCGACGGTAACGGCTGGCTCTGAGGTAGAAAGTGTGCGGCACAGCGGCCCATACGCGGGTCTGCAGGGATGTTTGCGACACTGGGCGGCGTTATGACAGCACTTCTGCCTGCCCTGCGAATCGGCCGCCACGTCATCGAGACCCCCGTGGTTCTTGCCCCGATGGCCGGGATCACCAACCGCGCCTTCCGTCGGCTCTGCCGCGAGTACGGCGACCGCGATACCGCTGCCAGTGGCGCCCGCAGCCTGTACGTCAGCGAGATGATCACCTCCCGCGCACTGGTCGAGCGCAACGCCATGACGATGCGGCTCATCGAGCATGACGCAGCTGAAGCACCCCGCTCGATTCAGCTCTACAGCGTGGACCCTGTCACCACTGCACACGCGGTGCACCTGCTCGTCAGCGAGAATCGCTGCGACCACATCGATCTGAACTTCGGTTGCCCGGTCCCGAAGATTACCCGCAAGGGTGGCGGCTCTGCGCTGCCATGGAAGACCGACCTCTTTCGCGCGATCATTGCAGCAGCAGTGCGGGAGGCCTCTGCGTACGACGTTCCCGTCACCATCAAGATGCGCAAGGGGATCGACTCGGACCACCTCACCTACCTGGAGGCGGGTCGGATCGCCCAAGGTGAGGGGGTCGCTGCGGTTGCCCTGCATGCTCGGACGGCATCCCAGGCGTACTCCGGCACTGCTGACTGGTCGGCGATCGCCCGCCTCAAAGAGGTCGTTACCGAGGTGCCCGTGCTCGGTAACGGGGACATCTGGTCGGCGGAAGATGCCTTGGCAATGGTGGCTCAGACCGGGTGCGACGGAGTTGTCGTGGGACGCGGTTGTCTGGGACGGCCCTGGCTCTTCGCCGATCTCGCGGCCGCGTTCGAAGGCAGCGGTCAACGCATCCGTCCGACATTGCGGGAGGTCACCGCAACGCTGCGTCAGCACGCGACCTACCTCTGTCAGTTCTATGAGTCCGAGGAAAAGGGCTGTCGAGACATCCGTAAGCACATTGCCTGGTATTTCAAGGGATTCCGGGTGGGCGGTGAGTTGCGGTCCAGCCTGGCGCTGGTGGACTCGCTGGACTCCCTGGACCGGCTCATCGGCACCCTCGACCTCGATCAGCCCTGGCCCGGGGAGCCGGCAGAGGGCCAACGGGGTCGGGCGGGGTCCGAGCGGCGGGTGATCCTGCCGGACGGCTGGCTGAACTCGCGGTCGCTGGATGATCGACAGCGGGCCGAGATCGGGCAGGCGGAGTTGGCGGTCTCGGGAGGCTAGAAAGCCGGTGCGTAACGAATCCGTAGCGATCGTGGGTATAGCTCCAATACATTAAGAAAACCTGGCAAGACCTTGTAGGGTTCCTGACTGTGACGCAGAACACTTCAGGGTCTTCGGGATTCTCAGCCCCCGCCAGCTCCGGGCTGGTCGTCATGAGCGAGGTCAACAAGCACTTCGGCGACCTGCACGTCCTCAAGAACATCGACCTCACCGTTGCCAAGGGTGAGGTGGTCGTGGTGCTGGGGCCCTCCGGCTCCGGTAAGTCGACGTTGTGTCGCACGATCAACCGCCTGGAGACCTACGAGTCCGGCAGCATCTCCATCGACGGCATCAAGCTGCCGGAGGAGGGCGCCGAACTCGCCCGGCTGCGTGCTGATGTCGGCATGGTCTTCCAGTCGTTCAATCTATTCGCGCACAAGACGATCCTGCAGAACGTGTCGCTGGGTCCGATCAAGGTGCGCAAGGTCAGCAAGTCCGACGCTGAAGCGCGAGCCATGGAGCTGCTGAAGCGGGTCGGAGTCGAAGCCCAACGCGACAAGTACCCCGCGCAACTCTCCGGTGGCCAACAGCAGCGCGTCGCGATTGCTCGCGCGCTCGCAATGGACCCCAAGGTGATGCTCTTCGACGAGCCGACCAGCGCGCTGGACCCAGAGATGATCAATGAGGTCTTGGACGTGATGACCGGCCTGGCAAAAGACGGCATGACGATGATCGTGGTCACCCATGAGATGGGCTTCGCCCGTCGTGCCGCGGACCGTGTGCTCTTCATGGCAGACGGGGAAATCCTGGAACAGGGCCCGCCCGAGGAATTCTTCACCAACCCGCAGTCCGCTCGCGCCAAAGACTTCCTATCCAAGATCCTGACCCACTGAATTCGCGCTCGTTGATTTCTTTCTTGACCCGGCAGCTAACTATTTTCGGAGGAACCCCATGAAGATCCGCGCAATCACCACAGCAGCATCCCTGGCCGCCATCGGCGTCGCTCTGAGCGGATGCGGTGGCGACTCCGGTGGCGGTTCCGCCGCCGCGAAGGACGCGGTGTGCAAGCTGCCTGATTCCGGCGGCACCGTCAAGGTCGGGATCAAGTACGACCAGCCGGGTATGGGCCTCAAAGACGGTGACAAATACACCGGCCTCGACGTTGACATGGCGACCTGTGTGGCCGCCAAGATGGGTTTCAACAAGATCGACTTCGTCGAGACACCCTCCCCGCAGCGCGAGAAGATGCTGCAGGCCGGCACCGTGCAGATGACCTTCGCCACCTATTCGATCAGTCCCAAGCGCAAGAAGATCGTCTCGTTCGCCGGGCCGTACTTCGTGGCAGGTCAGTCCATTCTGGTGGCCAAGGCCTCCAAGATCACCGGTGTGAACGACCTGTCCGGTAAGAAGGTGTGCTCGGTCACCGGCTCCACGTCGGTCGACAACCTCAAAGAGAAGGCGCCGGCACTGGTGCCGCAGAAGTTCGACACCTACTCTGCGTGCGCCGAAGCGCTCGCTTCCGGTTCCATCGATGCGATGACCACCGACGACACAATCCTTGCCGGGTACGCGAACCAGGCTCAGTACAAGGACAAGTTCAAGCTCGTCGGCGGCACCTTCAGTGAAGAACAATATGGCGTCGGTATCAAGAAGGGCGATGCCGCGATGTGCAAGAAGATCGATGACGCAATCGCCAAGACCATCTCCTCGGGCGAGTGGAAGAAGGCCGTAGCGAACAACCTCGGCGCGGACTACAAGTTCAACGAGAAGACCAACCCCCCGAAGCAGACTGCTTGTGCCAGCTGACCGGAGGACGTCGTGACCAGTCTGTTCTCAGAATTCGATATCTGGGCGGCGTTCTGGACAACGATCAAGCTGACCCTGCTCAGCGGTATCGGAAGTTTGATCCTCGGCACCATCGTGGCCGTGTTGCGGCTGTCGCCAGTGCGGATTCTGCGGTTCTTCGGGACGTCCTACGTCAATATCTTCCGTAATACTCCGCTGACTCTGATCATCTTGTCGTGCAGTTTCGTGTTGTACATCCAGCTCGGACTCAAACTTGCCAACGACAGCGATCCCAACTTCGCCAACAGCAATACCTTCCGATTGGCGTGGATCGGGCTCACCGTCTACCACGCGAGTTATGTCTGCGAATCGCTGCGCGCGGGGGTCAACACGATCCCGCTCGGTCAGGCTGAAGCAGCACGCTCCATTGGTTTGACCTTTGCGCAGAGCATGCGGGAGATCATCCTTCCGCAGGCGTTCCGAGGAGCCGTTGTGCCGCTGGGTAATACCCTGATCGCACTGACGAAGAACACGACTGTGGCGGTTGTCATCGGTGTCAATGAGCTGTCTGCGGTGTTGAAGTCGGTGACCGAGCGTGATCCCGGGAGCCTCAACGCGGCGTTCTTGCTGATCGGGTTGCTCTTCGTGCTGCTGACCCTTCCCACGGGCCTGAGTATCGGCGTTCTCGGCCGACGCGTGGCGGTGAAGCGATGAATTCCTCGGTGCTGTTCGATGCGCCGGGACCGAAAGCTCGCCGCCGTCATCTGATCCTGGGCATCGTGGGTAGTGCCCTTCTCCTTGTGCTGCTCGCGCTGGCTGCGTTGCGGTTGAACGACAAGGGCCAGTTCGATGCTTACAAGTGGAGACCGTTCCTCACCAGTTCGCTGTGGAAGAACTATCTGCTGCCCGGACTGGTCGGCACGCTGAAGGCAGCGGCCATTGCCATCGTGATCAGTTGCGTGCTGGGTGCGGTGTTGGCGATGCTGCGGCTGATCGAACCGCCGGCGAAGCAGTCGCCCGTCGCTGTTCTACTGCGTGCGGTCAAAGTCGTCGCCGGGGCGTGGGTCGAGGTGACTCGCGCCATCCCGGTGCTGCTGATGATGCTGTTCATCTTCGGTCTGCTCAGCGCCCAGGGGTGGATTGATTCGGGGACACGACCGCTGGTCGCAACCGTCAGCGGGCTCGTCTTCTACAACTCTGCTGTTATTTGCGAAGTGATCCGATCGGGTGTGGACCAGTTACCCGGAGGCCAGCGGGAAGCCGGTCTGGCCATCGGTTTGCCGGCCGGTCAGACGGTTCGGACGATCCTGCTACCGCAGGCGGTGACCACCATGCTGCCGGCCCTGATCGGGCAGTTGGTGGTTGTGCTGAAGGACACTGCGCTCGGTTACACCGTCTTCTACGGGGAGTTGCTCAACCGAAGTAAGCCGGCAACGGCGGCAAACGGCAACATCTTCGCGATGCTCGTGGTGGTTGCGGCGATCTACATTCTGCTCAACTACGGCATCGGCAAACTCGCTGAGCTCGTTGAGCGACGGATGAAGCGGCGTGGTCGTAGCGCAGGGGCCGCACCGGGACCCGGCGGTGGATCGGGCGTTGTCGCTGGACCGTCGTCAGCAGGTCCCGCAGGTTTCGCTGCGCCCAGCGTTGGCAGCTGACCTTCCCGTCGCGGACTGTGGTCGGGTCGGGGTCACGCGACGGGTCGGTCGGGGTCGGTGATCCAATCCGACCAGGACCCGATGTACACCGCCGTCTGCGGATGGATGCCGGAAACTTCCAGGGCCAGAGCCAGATGGGTGGCCTGCACGCCCGAGCCGCAGTAGGTCGCGACCTGTGACTCGGGTCGAATGCCGTCAGCGGTGAAGCGCATCGCAAGGTCGTCGGGGGACAGGAAGCGTCCGTCGGGGTGCACGTTTTCCAGCGCCGGGACGCTCCTCGCACCGGGGATGTGCCCGGCGACGGGGTCGATCGTCTCGCCCCGCCCGAGAAATCGTGTTGCCGGGCGGGCGTCCAGCAGAGTGGAGCGGTCGGCGTACTCGGCAGCTGCATCTGCATCGACCAGCGCAACATGACCCGGGGTCGCCACAAAGTCTCCCTGCGCCGTAGGGATGTCTGTGGTGATGTTCAGCCCCGCAGCGCTCCAGGCGGTGAGGCCGCCGTCGAGCACTTGAACATCTTCTTTGCCGAAATACTGCAACAACCACCAGCACCGGCTTGCCGCCAATGAGTTTGCCTGGTCGTAGATGACGACGGGCCGCTCGTTGCATACTCCGGCCGCCCACATGGCTGCTTCGAAAATGGCAAGGTCGGGCATCGGGTGTCGCCCGCCCCTCTGTCGCGGGTGCGGGGTTCCGGAGCAGGCCTGCTCGAACTCCACCCACGCTGCCCCCGGCAGATGGCCTTCGTCGTACGAGGGCCGCAGGCTCGGCATACCGAGCGACCAGCGGACATCGAGCAGGGTCGGCCCAGGTCGGTCGGCGGTGACCCACTCGTGCAGGGTGGCGACGTCGACGAGCGGGCGTAGGGCACGCGTCATGTCTGCACAATAGGGGCTCCGCGCCGCAGCGGCATGTGCCAACCTTGGGGCCATGTGCCGCAATATTCGAGCGTTGAACAACTTCGCCCCACCCGCAACGGACGATGAGGTGCAGGCGGCTGCGTTGCAGTACGTTCGCAAAATCGCCGGTACACGTACTCCCTCGGTTTCCAACCAACCCGCCTTCGACCGTGCAGCGCAACTCATCGCCGAGCTCACCCGCGAGTTGGTCGACGCATTGGTGACCACTGCCCCGCCGAAGAATCGCGCAGTAGAGGCGGAGAAGACCAAGTCACGCAGCCTAGCGCGCTTCGCGGAATCCCGATGACCGGCTCCGAACTGCGCATCCAGAAACTGGACCGCACATCGCAGCGCGCGCTCACCGGGTGGCTGGCCGACGCCGAGCGCGCTGGTATCGACCTGGATGACGTTGCCTCGATCGAGCGAGCCTACGAAGCTCATTTTGATGCGGTGTTGGACACCCCCGAGACGCAGCGCGCCGACCCTACGCAGGTGCTGACGATGATCGGGATGGCGATGGGTGAATACGTCCAGCGTCGCTCCGACGTCTCCTGGCATGTGGTGACCGATACCGACGGGTCCGACCTGGCGCTGGTCGGTGCGGACGAGGCGGGAGTCCTCTTTCCGGCGGACCTGGTTGCCGACAACTGGAATGCAGGGCAACGTGGTTGGCTGGGCGAGTTTGCCGGACATGTGGTTGCTCAGCTCGGTGCCGAGAAGGCATGAGAGGTGCCCAGGAGGGGTCTGAGGCGCACCTCCCGCCGGGCTACTCGCTCGCGGACCGGCAACGATTCCTGCCCGAGGATCCAGCCCTGAAGAGGGCCGATCGCGACGATTTCGCACGCGACCGCGCGAGGGTGCTGCACTCGGCAGCCTTGCGCCGACTCGCGACGAAGACCCAGGTCCTGCCACCGGACACCGATGAACTGATTCGTAACCGGCTGACCCACTCGCTGGAAGTGGCACAGATCGGCCGGGAGTTCGGGGCGGCGCTGGGGTGCGATGCCGATGTCGTTGACATGGCGTGCCTCGCGCACGACCTCGGCCATCCGCCGTTCGGGCACAACGGTGAAGACGCGTTGAACCGGTTGGCGCAGCCGGCCGGAGGTTTCGAGGGCAATGCGCAGACGTTCCGGCTACTGACCCGTTTGGAGGCCAAGAGAGTGCGCGCCGACGGTCGGTCGGTAGGTCTCAACCTCACCCGGGCATGCCTGGACGCCGCGTCGAAATATCCCTGGAAGCGGGCCGAGTCTGGTTCAGAGACAATGAAATTCGGCTGTTACGAGGACGATGCCGAGATCTTCGACTGGGTGCGGGCCGGCGCTCCGGCAGGCGAACCGTGCCTGGAAGCGCAGGTGATGGACTGGGCCGATGATGTCGCGTATTCCGTGCACGACGTTGAAGACGGAATAACCTCCGGTCTTGTACCGCTCACCGCGCTGTGGTCGGCGGATGAGCGCGCTGCACTGGCCGACCTCGCCCGATCGACATTCGCGCCGCAGTTGGAGCGGGACCTGTTGGAAGAAGCACTCAGCGGACTGATTGCGAGCGGGATCGTCCCCCGCTCGCACGACGGTTCGCGCGCTGCGGTGGCAGCGCTCAAAGACATGACCAGTCGGCTGATCGGACATTTCGTGAGCACCGCTACCGACGCCACCCGTGACCGGTACGGTGTCGGCCCGGCGACCAGGTACGGGGCCCGCGTGATCGTCCCGCAGACCGTCCTTGCGGAGTGCGCAATGTTGAAGGCCATCAACGCATTGTTCGTGCGGTTGACCGACAGCCGTAATGCATTGCTGGCGGTGCAGCAGGAAGTGATCGAGGCGCTCATCGAGGCGTATCTGCGCGACCCCTCCCGATTGGATCCGATGTTTGCGGAGGATCTACGACGAGCCCAGGAGGAGGCTGGCGTGCTGCGGGTTGCCGTCGATCAGGTCGCATCCCTGACCGATCCCCGTGCCTTCGATCTCGCGAGGACGTGGTCGTGACGACGTCCCCCAGGCTGTCGTGGCCGGCGCTGCGGCGCTCCGTAGAATCAAGCGGAACAACACGCGAAAGGTGACCGGTGGCCGGGCTGATCAAGACAGACGACGTCGCTCTGGTGAAGGAGCGCAGTTCTCTGGAGGACGTCGTCCGCGAACATGTCACCCTGCGCTCGGCTGGTCCGCGGTCACTGAAAGGCCTGTGCCCCTTCCACGACGAGAAGACACCGTCTTTCACCGTCAGCTCGGACAACGGCACTTATCACTGTTTCGGGTGCGATAAGGGCGGAGACGTCATCTCTTTTGTCATGGAGGTCGAACATCTGACCTTCTCCGAGACGCTGGAACGGCTGGCCTCGCGGGCCGGTATCGAACTGCATTACGAGGATGGCGACCGGCCGCGTGAAGAAGGCGCCGGGCGACGTACCCGGCTCGTCGAGGCGCATCGGGTGGCGGCGGAATTCTACGAGGAGATGTTGCACACCCCCGACGCGCTGGCCGGGAGGTTGTTCCTGCACAAGCGCGGATTCGATCAGGACGCCGCAGCCCACTTCGGGGTCGGTTTCGCCCCGCGTGGCGGCGACGTGCTCGCGCGCCATCTACGGCAGAAGGGGTTCACCGAGGACGAAGTGGTGCTGGCCGGGCTGGTCGGCCGCGGGCGCGGGCTCTACGACCGGTTCAGGGGCCGACTGGTCTGGCCGATCCGGGACATCACCGGCGACACGGTGGGTTTCGGCGCTCGCCGCATCTTCGACGACGACCGCATCGAGGCGAAGTACCTGAACACGTCCGAGACGCCCATCTACAAGAAAACGCAGGTGCTCTACGGGCTGGACCTGGCGAAGAAGGCCATTGCCAAAGATCGCGAGGCGGTCATCGTCGAGGGCTACACCGACGTGATGGCGGCCCATCTGGCGGGAGTCGAGCATGCCGTCGCGACGTGCGGTACGGCGTTCGGGTCCGAGCACCTGCGCACGTTGCGCCGCCTGCTGCGCGACGCACCCGATCAGCGGGCTGCACGGGTGGTCTACACGTTCGACGGGGATGCTGCCGGGCAGAAAGCGGCGATGCGGGCGTTCGAGATGGCCGGACAGTGGGACGCCAATTCATTTGTCGCGGTCGCGCCGGACGGGCAGGACCCCTGCGAGTTGCGACTCAGCGGCGGGGATGAAGCGGTCCGCAGACTGGTGCAGGACGCTACTCCGATGTTCGAGTTCGCCGTTCGTACAACGCTGCGTAGATTCGACCTGGACTCTCCGGAAGGTCGCGTGCAGGGCGCCCGGGCCATCGCACCGATCATCGCTGCGGTCCGCGAGCCGGTGATGCGCGGGGAATACCTGCGCACGGCTGCCGGGTGGGTCGGGCTGTCCGAAGATCACCTGCGTGCTGAACTACGCCGCGCCGGAACCGCTCCTTCGACCAGCGCGAACCGGAGCTCGCAGCGCGCGATCGAGGCCCGCGACGACGAGAGCGGACGCGACGCGCCGTCGCCGGGGATGCCGGCCCCGGACGAGCGTGACCCGGTGGTGCGGGCCGAGGCGCAATTGTTGGAGTGCCTGTTGCAGTTCCCGATGAACGTGCCGGAGCAGGAGCTCTCCCAGGTGTCCAGCACCGACTTCACCGCCCCTGCCCACCGCGCGTTGTTCGCGGCCGTGATGGCCGCGGGACCACCGGGCCAGCGGACGCCGGCCGTATGGCTGGACGACGTCAAGAACGGGGTGCCGCAGGTGGTGCACCAGCTGCTGTACCGGTACGCCGTGGCGACGCTGCCCGTCCGGTTGGAGGCAGAGACCGGTGGACCGCCGCTGCGTTACGCCCGCTCATTGCTCGTGCGGGTGCGAGAGGTCGCGCTGCTGAGCGAGATCAACCAGGCGATGAGTGAATTGCGTCGCTCTGAGCCGGGCTCCGCGCGCGAGATCGCCCAGCGGCTGACCGCGCTACAGAAGGATCTGACGCGGTTACGTGCCAGCGTGGAGTGAGCCTGCTGGGTGCGACCGGTTTGCGTGAGCCCGGGCGAGCCAGGCAGAGTCGTTGCAGAGTTCATTACCCAGCGGGAGTCCAGACACCGCGCAGAATCGTCACGATCAAGGAGTTCACATGCTCGGAACAGTCATCAGCGCCATCGTCGTCGGTTTCATCATCGGCGCGCTCGCGCGGCTGATCATGCCCGGTAAGCAGAACATCGGGTGCATCCTGACCACGATCCTGGGCGCCATCGGCTCAGCTGTCGGTTCGTGGATCTGCTACAAGCTCGGTTACGACGGATCCAACAAGTCTTTCGAGGTGGTGCCGTTCCTCGTCGGGATCGTCGTGGCTGCCATCCTGATCGGGATGTTCCTCAGCGTCACCGGCCGCAAGACAAGTCGCTGACACTGTGAGGCGACCGCGTTTACGACGTGCCGACCCGCTCCCGAGCGAGGTACGGGTCGAGCTCGCACTGGTCAGAGGTGAGCAGGTCCTCGCCGCCGCTCGCGAGGACACAACGCATGCCTACGTCGTGGCGACCAGTTACCGGTTCGTGATCTGCACCGCAGAGCAGATCCTCAGCGAGCGTGAGTGGTTCGACGTGGACGCAGGCCAGTGGGACCCGGACACCTGGACCCTCACGGTGACCTGGGTCGACGGTCGCCGCGCGGGTCAGTACACGTTCCGCGAACAGGAGACGCGGGTCCCCGAAACCTTTCACGAGCGGGTTCAGGCCAGCGTTGTGCTCGCCGCGCCTCTGGACCTGCCCGGCCCACGCCGCTCAGGACGTGTGGTGATCCGCAAAGACCTGCGAAACGGCCACCTGATCGAGCAGACCGTTCTGGGTCGTCTCACCCCCGCAGACGATCCGGCCGTCATCGCCAGAGTCGATCAGTTGATCGCAGAACTTCGAGACCAGGTGGGGCTCTAGATCGCCGGCCACGAGGTGGCTCCTAGTCGAGAGCGTGGGGTCTGTTTGGTGCCTGGCGGGCTGAATTGCTAGAGTGCTGACCGCGCCTTGGCGCCGGTCCCCTGTAGCTCAATTGGCAGAGCATTCGGCTGTTAACCGGAGGGTTGTTGGTTCGAGTCCAACCGGGGGAGCAGGAAGAACGAGGAAGGGCCCCGACCAGTTGGTCGGGGCCCTTCCTCGTGTCATTTGTTCGCCAGCCGTGCACTTCTGGGTTCCGGGTACACAACATCGACCGCTCCTCGAGTCACTCGAACACCCGTTATCACGAGCGACCAACCCAGAACGTCGAAAAGGGTCAGTAAATCTTCACGATTTGGTCACGAGTTCTTCCGGCAAGCGCTAATTTCGGAAGGTCACAGTGAGCGCCGTCACGGCCCAGGTCGTCGGCCCGGCCGAAAGGATCGATCATGAGTACCCATCGAACACACCCTCGCGCATCGCGGCGAGGAGCCGCCACGACCTTAGGGGTGATCACCTGTCTCGGCTTGTCCGTGGCTCCCGCTATGGCCATGCCGACCGAAGGAACGCCCGGTCAGGTCAACCCCGGCAACAGGAACAGCAACAGCAAGCCGGCGTACCCCGTCGTCACCACGGGCCTGGACAACCCGCGTCAGCTTGCGTTCTCCAGCAATGGTGACCTCTACGTCGCAGAGTCCGGTCATGGTGGCAGCGGACCCTGCATCCCGAGCCCTGACACCCCCGGTCTCAACTCGTGCTTCGGCACGTCGGGGGCCATCACCAGGATCACCCACGGACGTGCCCGCCAGGTCATCACCGGGCTGCCCTCGCTGGCACCGCAGATCTCCGCACAGGGCGGCCAACTGCCACCTGGGGCAGAAGCCGCCGGCCCATCCGATGTCACGATGATGGGTCGTGACCACATTGCCTTTACCATCGGTCTCGGCTCCAACCCGACGAACCGATTCAAGTTCTCCGCGTACTCCAGCGCCGGGCACCTGCTCGGGACCGTCGCCACCAGTCGGGTATCGCCGTGGTGGGCGCCCTTCTTCCGTACCGGGATCGCCGGGGTTCAACAACGGGCCGACATCGCAGCGTTCGAAGCGGTCAACAACCCGGTCCCGCCCGCCGAAGCTCCCGACTCCAACGCCAACGCGCTGATCACGGACGGGAATGGCTTCGTCGTCGCCGATGCTGGCGCCAACGACCTGCTCCGGGTCGCCCCCGACGGCAAGACGAGGCTCATCGCGACGTTCCCGTCGGCAACGAAGACCTGCCCACCGTCACCGCAGGCGCCTCAGTCCGTCCCGACCTCCGTCGTGAAGGGCCCAGACCACGCCTATTACGTCAGCGAGCTCACCGGATTCCCGTTCTGCCAGGGCGGCTCGAGGATCTGGAAGGTCAAGGACGGGAAGACCAGCGTGTACGCCTCCGGCCTGACCAATGTCACCGACCTGGCATTCGGGAGCCACGGTGAGCTCTACGCCGTGGAGATAGCGCAGAAAGGCCTCCTGAACGGTCCGATCGGGGCCGTCGTGAAGATCCCACGCGGCGGGGGTGACCAGCAGCAGGTGGTGGCAGCGGGTTTGTTCGCACCCTACGGAATCGCATTGCGCGGAAATACCGCCTACGTCACCACCGGCTCGATCCTGCCCGCGGCTGCCGGCGGCGGACAGGTCATCAAGATTGCGCTCCCCCAGGACAAACACTGATCCGGGCTACTCGCAAACGCCTGCGACGCATGCATCAGACGAATAGTCAGCGCCGTGTAGACCGATCCGTAGTCGCTGCTGGAGCTCAGCAACACGCCGGCGCCCCGACTCGGGGCGCCGGTTGTGGCTCGCGTTGCCGCTCCTCAGTCCGATTGGACCACCGAAGTCGGCCAGGATCGTCGGTCCGACGCTGTCGTCCAGAACTCGAAGGTCAGCCATTTGCTCACCATGCACGGCAGGTCACCCGCAACGTGTTCGGCAGCGCCAGCCGAACGCAAACGACGTCATCTACCCTTTATTTGCCGCCGGGACACGTTCGGAATGCCCCGTGCTCGGAGGCGGGGTCATCTGTGATGGGGCAGAGGGGGAATCGGGCTTGGGGGTGTCAGGTGGGGGAATGTCGACTGGGGGATTACCGGGGGACTGAGCGCCGAAGAAGAAGCCGGCGATGGCGGCAACCAGAGTTGTCACGGCCGCTACCAGCTGGGTTCGAAGGTCGCGTACTCCGGGGCCAGAGAGGCCGAATGACGCCACCAGAGCGACACCCAGCAAGGAAAAACCAGCGATTGCCAATGTGGTGCGCGTCGTACGCTTACCGACGCGTGCGGAGAGCCCGAGAGTGTCCACCAACTTCTGCTGGACGGCTGAGTCGGTCGTTGCGATGCCCACGGCACCTCCCGATGCAAGCTCCTGAAGTGATTTTGCTCCTTTGGATCGCCTCCGCAGTCCGAGCACGGTTTTCAGTGTCGATCGGGGGGCGGTCAGGTTGTAGAGCGTAAGGGCAAACATTGCGACCACTATGGCTGTCACGAGTGCGAGCAGGGCTATCAGAAGCCAGGTAGGCAAAGCATTGACTGAGTCTGGACCCGGAGCGGCCGCCGAGGATGTGGAGGGGATGGGATTCATCAGGGCTCCTTCTAGGGATGCACTTGAGTCGAGCCAATCCGTATTTTCCTGACGCCCTGAGGGTGCCTCTGTCGTTACGCCATCTGGCTCTCTTTGGAATCTTTCAGTGTCCCGCCTCACGAGGTGTTTGTCCGAGTAATTTCCCGAGCTGACCTCGGCTGCTGTCAGTCGAAGTGACCGGCCTGGCGTGTGGCGTGGTGTCTGGTCACTCGGCCGCACACCATGAAGGCGCAGACGACTCATACGGTGGTATTGCACGGCGAGGATTGGGTATGGGCAGGCGTTGATTCGCGATCAGCACCTCAAGGCCCAGCACGATGCGTTGACCGCTGCGGTTGGGCGACTTCCTGGTGACGGGGCAATCGCTGAGGTCTAGCACTCCTTGACGTCCGGGCGGATCCGGGATGGGCTGGCTGCCGCCCACCACGCCCTGGGTGATCGCGTGGTTACCTGCTCAGCCGCTGCTGGGGTAGATGAAGATGGTGGTGCCTGGCGCTTCATTCGCGGCGGCGGACGTGCCGGTGATCTGCCCCCTGGGCTGCGGGCCTTTGCGGGCCGGGCCCAGTTGTACGTGGAAGCCCGCGGCCTGCAGCGTGGCGATTGCGGCGTTGATGCTCTGGCCGATGACGCTGGGTACGGGGACCTGACTTGGCGACGGCGAAGGTGACGGACTCGTTGAACTAGTAGGATTCCCCGGAACAGCGGGGAACTGCTGGACCGGCTGCCCCTTCAGCGCCGCGTCCATGATGGCCTTCCAGGTGGGTGCGGCAATCGAGCCGGCGAACAAGTACGAACTGCCGTAGTTATGACCTGCGAGGGTGATGTTCTTCAGGTCGGGCTGATCGCCGGAGTGTCCGATCCACACGGCGGTGGCCAGTTGCGGGGTGTAGCCAACGAACCAGATGTTCTTCGCGCCGGTCACGGTTCCGGTCTTGCCGGCGGCAGGGCGACTGTTCGCCAGGGCCGACCCATAGCCGGTGGCTTGCGGGTTGTTGGGGTCAAGAACCGCCTGGAAAATCTGATCTACCTGGGCGGCAACCGCTGGGGTCATGACCTGCTTGCAGGCAGCAACGGAGATGGGTAACTTCTTGCCGTTCCCGTCCACCATCGACAGCACCGGGCGTGGTGGGCAGTATTTACCGCCCGCGGCCGCTGTCGCATACGCGTTGGCCAGTTGGATGGGTGACGTTACGCCGGCGCCCAACACGACCGCTGCGGGCGTGATCTGCAACTTCGATCTCGTCAAACCCAGCTTCACCATCGTGTCGACGATGTTGCACATCCCAACCTGGGTAGCCAGCTGCGTGAAGGCGGTGTTGACCGACAACGCGGTCGCCTGCGCGTACGTCATCGGACCGGGCGGTACCCGCGCATCATTGCCCATTGGGAAGGTGCCCCGGGGCGCCTGGTAGCACGGCCCGGCGAAGTCCTTGAAGGGAAAGGCAGTGCCGGGTTGACCGTTGACGCTGATGTTCTGAGGCGGTACGTCGATGGTGTTGTCCGGTGAGACATTTCGTTGCAGCGCGGCGACGATTGAGAAGTACTTCGCTGACGAACCGAAGGTGAAGCTGGAGTTTGCAAGATCCAGAGATGTCTTCCCACTGCTGTTCGTATTGCTGTACGAGGTGTTCTGACCAATGGCGATGATGTCGCCGGTCCCGGGTTGGATCATCGCCGCAGCAGTATTGATGTTGTACTGGTTGTGGGTGGGTACCTTCGCTCGTAGTTGCGCGTTGATGATCGCGGCCATCTTCGGTTGGAAGGTGGTCTTGATCGTCAGACCCCCGCTCTTCAGCGTCGCCATCCGCGCGGCCCGGGTCGTACCGAGAGCAGGTTGCTGGTAAAGCCAATTGGTGACGTAGTTGCAGAAGTACGGGTACTGCGACGACGAACAGTTACCGCTGACGTTCTTCAGCTTCAGCATTTTGGACACTGGTAGGGCTACGGCCGCGGAGTATTGCTGGTGAGTGATGATCTTCTGCTGCAACATTGCCTGCAGCACTGTGTTGCGTCGCGCTTGGGAGTCTTTGGGGTTGGTGACCGGGTCGAACGACGTCGGCTGGTTTACCACTCCGGCCAGCAAGGCGGCCTCTGGCAGGCTCAGTTGAGAGGCGTGCACGCTGAAGTAATGCTCGGCGGCGGCCTCTATGCCGTACTGCTGATCGCCGAAGTAGACGATATTCAGGTACCCGTCCAGGATCTGGTCCTTGGAGTACTTCTGCTCCAACGCGATCGCGTATCGCAGTTGCTGCAACTTACGCACGTACCCCTGTAGACCGTCCTGGGTCACGGCTCTGTTGGCGGCATTGGTGTTGCCGGCATCCCGCGCCTGGTTCTCCAAGGCGACTTTGACGTACTGCTGCGTCAGGGTCGAGGCGCCCTGTAGCCCGCCGCCTTGCGCGTTGCTGCTGACCGCGCGCAGGAGACCTTTGGGGTCGATCGCGCCGTGTTGGTAGAAGCGCTGGTCCTCGATCGCGACCTGCGCCTTGCGCATGATGGGCGCGACCTTGCTCAGCGGCACCACGACCCGGTTCTCGTTGAACGGTGTGGCGATCGTCGAACCATCCGCGGCGAGGATCCGCGACTGCTGCGCCAACGGATTCATAGCGAACGTCGCGGGCAACCCGTTGAACAGGGCGATGCTCCCATTGCTCGCCAGACCAGCACTACCCACAGCAGGGATCAGCAACCCAGCCGCCAACAATCCCATCACCATCGCGGTGGCGATCAGTGCAACGAGCAAGGTGAGCACGGATCCCAGACGATTGATGACACGCATGCCGGCGAGATTAACGCTCGCTGCTGTGCAGACCCTTATCCCGCCTGCTGTCCATTCAGCCACCTCACCCGGACGTAGCTGAACCGCTCGGTGGTCTTTCAGCCTCCAAACCACACTGCTGGCAGCGCATTCATGTGAAACTCGTCAGCTATGTCTGGCCGCGCTCTTCGCGGCCGGGTGCACCACCGCTATTCGCAAGGACTGCGACGTGGCCCAGTGCTGTCATGGCAGTCACGCCCAGTGCAACACCGCAGGCCAAGCCCCGCGACGGAGGGACTATCCGAGCTTCGGTGTTGGTGACCCGATTGGTGGTCAATATTTTTCAGCGGCGGGCCAGCGACCCTCGAGCACGATGGCGAAGACGCGCAGTGCTGATTTCCACCGCACAGTCCAGCGGGTGGCTGCTTTCCCGGGCGGGTCCCGGCTCCGGGTGACGAGGTGGAGGCGTCTCAGCGCTGCATGCTCGTTGGGGAAGTGACCCCGTGCCGGTCTCGCAACGAATGACTCAGAGACTGCCCGGTCCGGTTGACACCGGTTGGAGCGATAGCGACGGGAAGGTCGAGACGGGAACCGACGGCCAGCCAGGACGCCTTGCCGCGGTAATGGCACAGGCTGCCTCAGGCGCCCGACCAGTGCGGGCCAACAGTGCCGCCATCGGATCCACTACTTAAGGTTCGTCGCACTGGGAGCGACTTGCCGCATCTGTCGCGCAGGCGGCCCTCGCGAACCTCTCGGGGTGTTCAGGTGACGTCGAGTTCTTGGCGCATACCGTCGGCGTAATGGTTGGGCAGGTTGCAGACCAGCTCATACCGGCCGGCGGGTAGCTTCAGGGTGACCCAGGACGCGGAGCCTGCGGGGATGCCCTCGCCGGCACCGGCCGCGCATGCGGTGGAGGCCTCACCCAGAGAGCCGGTCTCGGAGACCTTGCCGTTGGCGCCGGGGATCCGTTGGCCGATTTTCGCGCCCGCGGCGAGAGGGAGCACGACCAGTTCATGGGTCCGCCAGCCGCGGTCGCTGGCCTGCAAGGTGATGGTGCCGGCCGCGACAGTTGACGGCGTAGCGCGCAACATCATGCGGGCGCCCATCGGGGCAGTACCGCCCATCATCTGGGTCATGCCCATGTCGGCCAGGATCACGTGGACCACCGCCCCGGATGACGACGGTGCGGCGGGGGTGCACGTGCTGCCAGACAGCGTGTAGCCATTCATCCCCTGGCCGGTACGACCCATCGCCGACCCGCCGTCGCTCATCCCCTGGCCGGTACCACCCATCGCCGACCCGCCGTCGCCCATCATCGACCCGCTGCCCCCGCAGCCGGTCAACGCCAGCGCTCCCGCAGCGAGAACACTGATTGTGGGAAGGGTACGGCGAAAGTGGACGGTGGTCATGGCCCCATTCCACTCGCGCGATCGCTAGCCGACCAGAGCCAGACGTCCCGACTGACAGGTGGCTCACTCCGCAGGCAAACCCCGGCAGTCAGGCCGGGCGCTAGGAGTGGGTGTCGGTTTTCGATGATCGTGTCGCCTCCAGCCCGAGAAGGATTGTCAGCAACGATCGCGACAGAGTTCGTCTCTTCCCGTTCGGTCAGAAATTGGAGAAGTAGTTCGGCGTCGTGGCGGTCCAGTTGGCTATACCCGAGTTCGTCAAACCATCAGGAGATCGATGCGCACCCACTGGGTGATCGCTTTGGCCACGACCCTCTTTTTCGTGGCTTCGACGAGTTCACTCTCGAGTTTTGGTAGTCAGGGCATCCTGGACTGGATATCCCTCTTCGGCCTCGAAGGCAGGCCAGCACCAGCGCGCCTTAGTGCTCGGGCAAGTGGTGGTTGTTCCGTCTGGCTCGCCACGATGGCCCAAGATGGGTAGCCGGTTACGGGGTCAGTGCCAGGCGATCTTGTGGCCACCTGTGGTTCTGACCGCCGGAACCGCTGCTGGCTGGGTCCGCGCGGGGCGGGTGGCGCGGTGGTAGGCGATGGTGACGGCTCCTGCGAGGACGACGAGCCAGCCCAGAGCAAGCATCAGCGGACCCCAGTCGTGGAACGTGTGCAGCAGGGCGCCATCCAGTAGAACGCGGGAGCCGCCGTAACCGGGGAGCCATTTGGACCCGGCGGTGGGAGTGGCGTGCAGCATGGGGCTCTGTGCGATGCCCAGGTCCAGGAACGGCAGCAGGAACGCGATGAACACTCCGCCGACCCGGCCGAAGATCGGGGCGAGTAGCGCGCCGATCAGACCGTAGGTGAGGGCGATGAGCAGATTGGCGGCGGCGTAGATCGGCCAGCGTTCGGCGTGGAAGACCAGGGCGGTCGTGGCCAAAGAGATCGCGGTGGCGCCCAGAGCGGCGAGAGCCAGCACACCCAGGCGCGCGGTCAGCAGGGAGGCAGGGCGCAGTCCCGCGAGAGCTGCGCGGCGGTCGCCGTTGTGACTGTCGAGCACGGTGAACAGGCCCACTAGTGCGGCGAGGGAGCCGACCGCGATCGGCGCCATGGTTGCATCGTGCACATCGGGCATCGAGAAGGTATGGGCGAGCAGGCCGCTTGGCCCGGTGAGGAAAAAAGTGATGGGCTTGTTCGGGGTAACCGCGTTGGCGCCGAGGATGAATACCACCGGAACGATCACGAACAGCACCCACAGGGTGGGGTTGCGGCGGGCGTCTTTGCATGTTGATCGCCACGCGGCGCTGGTTTGATTGATTCTGGAGCCAGGTCGGGAGCGGTGAGCCTGTGGGTGCGCGGTTCTGCTGCGAGCCGCGGCCAGGGCCCAGGCCGCGGCGGCCGCGATGGCCGTGGTGAGCAGGGCCCAGCCCAGATCGCCGATCCGTCCGCCGTGGCCCGAGGGTTGGTCGAGCATCCACAAGGTGACGAAGTGGGTGGGCAGCGCGCGCGTGACGACCCGGTCGCCGGCGCCCATGGCGGGACCGAAGAACACATCAAGGATCCACACGAACAAGACGATCACCGTGCCATTGACCGGCGAGCTGACGACCGATCCGACCCCGGCGCCGATGGCCACATAGATGATCGCGAACATCAGGGTGCCGGCCACGGCTCGCCCAGGGGAGTCGATCCCGGTGCGCGCGGCGAGGGCGATCAACGCGGCAGCGGCAGCCAACAGGGCAAGGCACCCACCGGACAGCAGCCGGGCCAGGGCCAGCCGCGAAGCGCGCATACCCGCGATGACCATCCGACGGTCGGTGTCGCGGGTGGCCGCGGTCTGGAAGTACATCGCGATTCCGGCCAAGAACGCAGCGGCCCAGCCAGCGGTAGCGGTCTGCACGGATGACCCGGGCGGTGCGCCGAGCAGCTTGGAATAGTTCGATAGGGAACCCCCCACGACGACGACGAACACGGTGGGGATGACAGCGAGAAGCAGCAAATTGACCGGGTTACGGACGTAGTCGGTCAGGAACCGGCGCACCAGCACCAGGGTCGTCATTTCGGGCCGGTCTTACCGTCTCGCACGGCCACGATGCGGTCGAAACGCTCCTCATCGACGACGAAATGGCTGATGATCAGCACTGTCCGGCCGGCGGTCCGCCGTTGTGCGACTAGATCCCAGAACTTTAGGTACGTGTCCCAGTCGAACCCGGCATACGGTTCGTCGAGCAGGAGTAGGTCAGGGTCGGCCAGCAGCGCCAGGCCAAGGTTGAGCTTGGACAAGGTACCGCCAGACAGCTGATCGGCCCGGGTAGCTGCGTACCGGTCGAAGCCGAGCGCCTCGTAGATCCCCTGTCGAGAATGGATCGTGGCCTCACCGGTCATGGCGTAGGCGTGGCCGAAGAGGTCGAAATGTTCGTTGCAGGTCATCCTCGGGTACACCAGAGCCTCCTGCGGGCAGTAACCCAGCCGGCCACTGTGGGTCACGGTGCCCTGGTCGGCAGCGAGGGCACCGACCAGAATTTTCATCAAGGTGGACTTGCCCGAACCGTTCTCCCCGACCAGCCCGACCACCTCGCCAGGAAACAAGGTGAGATCCGCGCCGCTGAGGACCTGGGCGGTGCGACGTCGTGGCCAGATGCCACGCCGGTAGGCCTTGGTGATCGCCGATGCCTCCAACACTGTCGTGGGCGCGCCGTCATTAGCTGACGTCACTGTGGGCGCGGCGCTGACAGGGCTTCCTTTCCGGTCGGGTTCCTGCGTCGTGGTGTCCAATGGCGGCGTTGTGGCATACCCGCGTTGCGATGTTGGTTGAGCTGATGACGTTGGCATAGTCCACGCCCTGCTCGCCGTGATGACGACGCAAAGTCAAACTCGTACGAAGGCCCGGCATGAGCAGTATTGCTACCGAAAGGCGGCAAAGAAGCGGCCTCTCCGCTCCGAACTGGCTGAATACGCAGCCCTACAAAAGTAGGTGCACACGGATATTCGTGTCAACGTCTTGTGTTGAACGTCAAGGGTGCGGGGGCATCGCCGTTTTGGAGAATCTGGCGGTGTGGGATCAATGATTCAGGGGAGCTGGAGATCGGTCGGAACAGTGGCGCGGTGGGTTCCGTGGGAAAGACGGTACCGGGTGGGTGACGCTGTCCTACATGTTCATGGAACCGTCGGGGCGGGTGTGCGATCGCATGAAAAGCCGTTCCCCAAGGACGATGAGAATGATGCCGGCGCCGGCGGCGTAGAGGCTGAGGGGGTCAGCCGAAGCTTTGACCCACACGAAGGCGCTGAGGACGAGGAGGTCCAGGGCGATTGCGGCCACGACGATGGTCGGCTTGAACTCCACACGTGCTCGCAGGTGGCGAAGGAGGCCCCAGTGGATGGCGATGTCCATCAGGAGGTAGTAGATCGCGCCGAGGGCGGCGATGCGGCGCAGGTCCAGTGTCGCCGTCAGGGCCATCGCCAGAACGACGGTGTAGACGGTCGCGTGGATGCGAATGGGGCCGCGGATCGCGAAGTGGCGGTGGGGCACCTGCTTCATTTGTATGAGCATCCCCAGCATGCGGGAGGCGGCGAACACACTGGCCATGACCCCTGACGCGGTCGCCACCACGGCGAGCACCACGGTGAACCAGACGCCGCTGTCGCCAAACGCAGGCCTGGCAGCCTCGGCGAGGGAGAAGTTCTCAGCGGCGATGATCTGGGGGAGGGTGAGGTTGCCGGCCACGGCCGCGGCGATGGCCAGATAGACGACGCCGCAGATGGCCAGCGAGATCACGATGGCCCGGCCGGTGTTGCGATGCGGGTTGACGATCTCACCACCACTGTTGGCGACGGTGGTAAACCCTTTGTAGGCGAGGATGGCCAAGGCGACCGCAGCCAGGAAGCCCTCCGGGGAGACATCGATGCCGGCAGCGGCAGTTCCGTTGGTGAAGTTGGTGGCGTGGGCAAGCCACAGGCCGGCGATCGCGAATAGCCCCAGACCAAGGATCTTGACCGCTGCCATAGCGCGTTGGCTCGCCTCGACAGCCTTGTTCCCGGCAACGATCACGAGAAAGGCCACCGCGAGAAGTCCAACGCCTAGCGCAGGAACCCAGAAGGCAACAGGGTGTAGACCAACGATCTGGAGGATGTAGGAGGCGAAGGTGCGGGCAACCAGGCTTTCGCTGATGACCATCGAGACGTACATGAGGATCGCGAAGACACCCGTGGTGGTGCCGGGTCCGTATTCCTCGCGCAGGAACACCGCGATGCCCCCGGATGAGGGGTAGACACCGGACAGTTTTACATACGAGTAGGCGCTGAAGCCGACAACGATTGCCGCCACGATGAACGCGAACGGGAACAAATCCCCGGCGAGTCGAGCGGTCTGGCCGGTCAGGGCGAAGATCCCGGCGCCGATCATGACCCCAGTGCCCAGCGCAACGGCGCCCGACAAACTCAGACTGCCGGGTACGTCCTCCGACGCTTGATGCTCGGGTCCGGGGGAAGTGTTTTTCATGGTTGCTACGTCCTTGCGATGCATGCCGAAGGCGGTCGCTCAAACTCGCATGCTGCAGCGTCTCGACCGGCGCTGCGGGCGCGATCCTCAGGATTTTCTGCGGTAGACCTTGGGGGATGCGGACACGCAAGGAAAGGCCTTGAAGGCATCGATCGCAGCCGGTCAGATGGTTGGACTGAGTGCGCTAGGCGGGGGGATTCATGAATGGCAGACGTGGCGGAGACACGTAGTCATGGCTCCAGTGCGGTGTGTGTCCGTAATGGCTGTAGACGCTGGTGTGGTGGTCCCGGTCATCGACGAGATCAGGGGCGTAATCGGGCGCCGATGCGACCCGCTCGTGGGATTGATCGATGAAGACCTCGTGCTCGGTGATCTTGGTGACGGCGTCCACGGGTATCAGGGTTTTGGTGTCGCCGAAGCCAAGGAACCCGCCATGTTCAACCAGCAGGAAACGGACTTTCTTCTCTTGGTCGTCGATGAGGAGATCAGCGACCCTACCGATGCCGACGCCGTCTTTGTCTCTCACTTCTCGGCCGCGCACGTCGTTGGCTGATCCATCGACCGCTTGGCCGCGGTCGCCCAGCGTGTAGAGGGTCGCGCTGTCGCTATGTGTCATCAGGTTTCTGCTCCTTGTCGTGGGCCAGTGCGCATCCGGTAAGCGGGTGGGGACTTGGGGTTATCACTGGAATCCGGCTGTTAGACGGATAGGCCTTGAGCGGTGCGTTCGAGGGTGGCGATGCGGTCTGCGATCGGGGGGTGGGTGTCGAAGAGGCGGTGGATGCGGCCCTGGTGGTGTTGCAGCGGGTCATCGATGCACATGGCTGCGGTCGCGTGATTGAGTTTCTTCAGGGGCACGTCGTTGGTCTGCAATGTTTTCAGTGCGCGGATCAGGCCGGCGGGGTTGCGGGTGAGTTCGACGCTGCTGGCATCGGCGAGCGATTCTCGCCGCCGCGACAGCGCCAGACGGATGATCGGGCCCACCACGAACCCGATGACTGCCAGTAGCGCCCCGGCGGCGAGCACCACCAGGAGCAGTTGTTGGCCATTTCGCCCTCGACCGCGCATGAAGAATGCGCTGCGCCAGACCAAGCTTGCTGCGAGTCCGGCCATTCCGAGCAGTGTCGTAACGATCAGCAGCAGACGAGTGTCGTAGTTCTTGATGTGGCTCAGTTCGTGTCCGAGGACCCCCTCGAGTTCTTCGCGGTCCATCACCGCGAGCAGACCGGTGGTGACAGTGACCGCTGCGTGGGCCGGGCTGATGCCAGTGGCGAACGCGTTGGGTGAGGTGTCTTCGATGACGTAGACGGCCGGCGTCGGTAGGCCGGTGCCCAACGCCAACGCCTGAACAAGGTCACACAACTGCGCGTATTTTTTCGGGTCTGCAACCTGCGCGCCGGCAATCGAGAGCACCAGCCGTGACCCGGAGCGGAAGGTGAAGACGATGGCAGCCACCACGAGCACCGTGGCTACCGCGACACCGATGAACACGTCCGCCACTATCGGCGCTGCAGACCCCGGGCGGCGACTGACTGTGACGGCGGCAAGCCCACCAATCAGCGCGCCAACGCCAAGCCAGAGGATGACGAACACCACGATGTAAACGACCGTTCGTCGCTTGTTGCGGGCGATTTCCTCATACACGGTGGGCGTCTACCGGCCGGGGCGCGAAGCGGGCGGGGAGAAATCCACGACGGGCGTGTCACGGTCGCCGGCCTCGGCCTCGAAGTAGGTCACCGACGTGAAGTGGAACGGCCCGGCAATCATGGTCCTGGGGAAGGTCTGGATCGCGGTGTTGTAGTCGCGGGCGCTGGTGTTGTAGTAGCGGCGGGCGTACTCCAGTTTGTCCTCGGTCGCCGTCAGCTGCTCCTGCAGTGCCACGAAACTCTCCACCGCGCGCAGTGTCGGATAGTTCTCCGCGACGGCGAACAACGAACGAAGCGTGGAGCTCAGCGCATTCTCAGCGCCGGCGACTTTCGCCGGGTCGCCGCTGGCGCCCGCGCTTACCGCCGTCGCCCGGGCCTGGGTGACCGCCTCGAAGGTGCCGCTTTCATGCGCGGCGTAACCCTTGACGGTAGCGATCAGGTTCGGGATGAGATCGTGACGGCGTTTGAGTTCGACATCGATCTGCGACCAGGCCTCCGCGGTCCTGTTCTTGCGACGCACGAGGCCGTTGAACATCCATCCGGTCATCAACACCAGCACGGCAACGATCACCAGGATGATCCAAACAACAATCACAACGACGCCCTCAATGAGAATTTAGGTGCGATCCGCAACGGGCGGCTGTCAAACACGCTAACCGCCGCCCGCATCGCTGCGTAGGGCCAAAAGTCACCCGGCGTGCCTCGGCGCAGGAACGTGCACTCAGTTGAGGTGTTGGGTGCGTAGGCGTAGCGCGTTGGTGATGACGCTGACTGAGGACAGGGCCATCGCTGCAGCAGAGATCATCGGGGAGAGCAGCAGCCCGAACACGGGGTACAGGACTCCGGCGGCGATGGGGATACCTGCGGCGTTGTAGATGAACGCGAAAACGAGGTTCTGCCGGATGTTGCTCATCGTCATGGTCGAGAGTTGCCGGGCATGCACGATGCCGGTCAGGTCACCGTTGAGCAAGGTGATGCCTGCGGACTCGATGGCTACGTCTGTGCCGGTACCCATGGCCAGTCCGACGTCGGCTGCGGCGAGGGCTGGGGCGTCGTTCACGCCGTCACCCGCCATTGCCACGACGCGGCCTTCCTTGCGTAGGCGTTGCACGACGTCGGCTTTGTGGTCGGGCAGGACGTCGGCTTCGACCCGGTCGATACCCAGGGTGCGGGCGACGGCTTCAGCGGTGACACGGTTGTCGCCGGTCAGCATGACGACGTCGATACCTTGGGCACGTAGTGATTTCACGGCCTGGGGGGTGGTTGCTTTGACGGGGTCGGCGATCGCGAAGATGCCTGCCACGGCGTTGTCGACGGTGATGAAGATGGCGGTTGCGCCATCGCCACGCAACTGGTCTGCCTGCGTGATCAGAGCGGCGGGGTCCATGTTCTGGCTGGTCACGAAGTCGGCGCTGCCCAATGTCACCGTGTGACCGTCGACAACACCGGTGACACCACGTCCGATGGGTGAGTCGAAGTCGGTGACATCGGGGATGGTGATGGCCCGGTCGATGGCTGCGTTGGTGATGGCTTGGGCCAGGGGGTGCTCGGAGGCCCGTTCGACCCCGGCCGCAAGGCGCAGCAATTCGGCTTCTTCAAAGACCGGACCGGCACCACTGTGGGCGACGATTTTGGTGACGGAAGGTCGTCCTTCGGTGAGTGTGCCGGTCTTGTCCACCACCAGGGTGTTGACCTTTTCCATTCGTTCCAGGGCTTCGGCGTTCTTGATCAGGACGCCCATCTGTGCGCCGCGTCCGACACCGACCATGACCGACATGGGTGTGGCCAGTCCGAGCGCACACGGGCAGGCAATGATCAGCACGGCGACCGCGACGACGAGGGCATGTGCCAGTCGCGGGTCGGGACCTACGAGGGCCCACACCGCGAACGCGACGAGGGCAACGCTGATCACGACGGGGACGAAGACCGCGGCTACCCGGTCGACCATCCCCTGGATGGGGGCACGGGAACGTTGTGCTTCGGCGACCATCGCCACGATGCGGGCCAGCATCGTGTCTTTGCCGATCTTCTGCGCGACCATGACCAGTGCCCCGGTCTGGTTGATGGTGCCGCCGGTGACCGGGTCACCGGCGGTCTTGGTGACCGGCATCGACTCGCCGGTCACCAGGGACTCATCAACGGAGGAACGGCCCTCCTCTACGGCACCGTCGACCGGCACCTTCTCACCCGGGCGGACCCGCAACCGGTCGCCGATCTGGACCTCATCCAGTGTCACTTCTTCGTCGGTGCCATCGGTGTGGACCCGGCGGGCGGTCTTCGGGCTCAGGTCCAGCAGTGCCTTCAGCGCGCCGGAGGTTTGTTCACGGGCTCGCAGTTCCAGTACCTGTCCTAGCAGGACCAGCGTGGTCACGACCGCTGCGGCTTCGAAGTAGACATCGACCGCGCCGTTCATCCGGAACGCGTCGGGGAACAGCCCGGGGGCGACGGTAGCGATGACGCTGAACAGCCAGGCGACACCGGTGCCCATCGCGATGAGCGTGAACATGTTCAGGTTGCGGGTGCGGACCGAGGACCAGCCGCGCTGGAAGAACGGCGCCCCGGCCCACACCACGACCGGGGTCGCCAGGAAGAGCTGGATCCACCCCGACACCGTCGGGGAGATGAGGTCATCAAGACCCGGGAAGAGGTCCCTGCCCATGCTGAGGACCAGCACTGGGATGGACAGCACGACGCCGACCCAGAATCTGCGTGTCATGTCGGCAAGTTCAGCGTTGGGGCCGCTGTCGGCGGTGACCAGAACGGGTTCGAGCCCCATCCCGCAGATGGGGCACGACCCGGGTCCAGCCTGACGGATTTCGGGGTGCATCGGACACGTGTATTCCGCGACCTCAACACCTGCTGGGACCGGGGCGGCAGCGTCGTGGCCGGGCACATGGTCCTGACCGGTGTACCGGGCGGGGTCGGCCTCGAACTTGGCCTGACAACCAGGGGAGCAGAAGTAGAACACGTCGCCATCGACCGCGACCGTGAGCTCGTTCGTCGCGGGGTCCACATCCATGCCGCAGACCGGGTCCTTCAGGGTCGGTGGCGCCTGCGATTCGGGGTAGGTCGGTTCACTGCTCATAACGGAAGAGTACCCCCTAGGGGTATGTAATTCAACGAATGGCGGATCGCCTGCCCGCACGATCGGTATGCGGGCCTACCCGGGCGCGGGGCGTGTCTGCGAAGGTCAGCGTGTCCATCGCCGGTTCATCGGGTTGCTGCCGGTGGGGCGGCTGCGCGCAGCGCGTAGGTCAGCGTCCTTGCCGCCACCCATACGCCGCATCATGACGAACATCATCAGCGGGCAGGTCACGACCAGCAGCAGCCAGGGAAGGTATGAGGTCATCACCCACGTCCTATGTCGATGACGCGCGGTGGCCGGCCGAAGGCAAGACCTGACGCTGCGTAGCGAACTGGTCCTCATCGATCTCGCCCCGGGCGAACTGTTCTGCCAGCAGCACGTCGGCGCGCTGGGTCGGATCACCCACCGCGAGGTCCGCGGGACCGTGCGTGTAGCGGTTGCCGCGCACCAGCCAGAGGACCAGCGCGATCAGCAGCCCCCAGAAGAAAACCATCATGAAACTCATCGCGAGCCAGTCACCGATGTTCCAACCGCCTTGGCTCCACCACATCATCAGGATCCACATCCACCTGTCTCGGAGGCACGCGACATTCCCGCTGCGCCCAGCTCAAGTCTGCGCGGACCTACCCCACCCGGACAGGGGCGAACGTCCCACCCGGTGGCCTGCGATCGAGGTTTGCATCAGCAGCCGCGCGACAACACAACAACTGAGGCCACGAACGTCACGAGCAACAAATCGAATGCTGCGGACGGGGGCAGCGTCCCCGGCAGTGGTGGGGTGCGAGTGCTTGCGGCGAAATCTTCGGCGTGTATCGACCAGGAGGCATATCCGAGAAGACCAACCGTTGCCCTTGTCGCACTGCAGGAATTGATCGAGCTCGACGCCGGTGAGGTCGTCGGCACCCGCCCGTTGGATGACCTCGCCGAAGGGATGTGCGGAACAGGGATCCGGAAAGTCGCAGGTGTCGAGGTTCTGCGCTGCGCTGGCCTGGATGAGAACGCCAGCGTGTTTCCTCCGCAGCCTCAAACAGCGCGGCCTGAGCGATGCGCAACCGCGTAGTCAGCAGTTTCCTTGGAGCACGTCTTGACTGTCAGTGGCCTGGGCGTCACGCAGGCCCGTGACCCGTGATGACACAAGTGGGGCGGCTGGGGCTTGAACCCAGGACCGACGGATTATGAGTCCGCTGCTCTAACCAGCTGAGCTACCGCCCCCAGCGCCCAGACTTTACCGTCCGCGCGTGACCGTAGACAGCCGGGTTGCTCATATGAGGTGACGGGGGTGAAACCCTTCTCAGCAGAATTTCAGTCCCTACCCGGATGATTTTGTCGGACGCGGCATAACGTACCGCCGGGCGCGAAGGCATGAAACAGCCACATCAGGGGGTCGAAAGGTTCGGTGACTATCGTGCCCACGACGCACCCGCGCCACGACTACGCCAGGGAGTACCACCGCAGATGATCACTCGTCCACAGCACAGCGAACAGCGCGGCATGTCGCTCTGCTCGCGCGCGGTCCTCCGGTGAACGAACCTGCACGTCATCGATTGCCACCAGCAGGCCTACAGCGACCCGATGCGAACCGGCGGGCCGCGCGTCGCAAAATGTACCGTCGTCGTCGCCTCTTTGCCGTGCTGGCGGTGCTCGTATCGCTCGGATTAGTCGCGGTCGTGATCGGCGCAGGCGTCGTCATGCATCTGAACGGGAACATCCGCACTGTCGCCATCCCGAAGGGACTGGTCGGGACCGAGACGCAGAACGCACAAGGAAACGCTCCCATCAATGTCCTGGTGATGGGTTCCGATACGCGTGGCAGCGCCGCGGACTGCAAAATCGGTGGTGACTGCTCTCTGTCGACGAGCAAGGCCAAGGGCAAAGCAGCGACCTCGTTGCCGGCCAACGCCGACGTGGAAATGCTCATCCATGTCTCCGCCGACCGCACCAACGCTTCGATCATCAGCATTCCGCGAGACACCGAGGTCCAGCTACCTGCATGCACCGACCCGGCCACCGGCAAGACAGTGGCGGCCCACCGGGACCGCATCAACAGCTCGCTGCAGTACGGACCCGCGTGCACCTTGAAGGCAGTCCATCAGCTGACGGGGGTGACGCTTGATCATTTCGCTGTAATCGACTTCGCGGGTGTCATCACGATGTCCGACGCGATCGGGGGGGTCCCCGTGTGCGTGGACAACAACGTCTACGACACCTACTCCCACCTGAAGCTCGCACAGGGCTCGCACACGCTGAAGGGCAAGTCGGCGCTCGCGTTCCTACGAACCCGTCACGGGTTCGGGGACGGCAGTGATATCGGTCGGACGGTCGGGCAGCACCTGTTTCTGTCCTCGATGTTGCGCAAACTGGAAAGCGCCTCGACACTGGCCAATCCAGTGCGCCTGTACTCCCTGGCGAATGCGGCGACCAAGGCCGTCACCGTCGACACAGGTCTGGGTGACATCGGCAAGTTGACCGGGTTGGCGAGCCAATTGAACAAGATCCCGGGAAAGCGGATCACGTTCACGACGCTGCCCACAATCCCCGATCCACGCAACCCGAACGTCGTCGTCGAGGCATCCAATGCGCAGGCGCTGCTCACCAAGATCAAGGACGATGTTTCGCTGAGTTCCGCCGCGAAGCCGGCTACTCCCTCGCCGAAAGCATCGACACGGCCCCCGGCAAAGGGCACCGGAGGTACCGGGAGCACCGGTAAGGACTACTCGACGACTGCGGCCACCGCCGTGGGCTGTGCACAGGTTTCGCAGGCCCGGACGGTTGAGATCAACGGCGTCGCCATGACGCCTATGCAGGCGTTCGCTGCCTCACCCAAGGTGCCCGTCTCAGCACCGTAGAGCCACCCCTGAGCGGAAGGACCCGCTCGAGGGTGGTGCTCGTGTGACGGATGAGGCACAATTGCAACAGCTCGGATACAGGACACAATTCGATACGCAGTAGGCCGCGCCGCGGTCGCAGTTCTCGCTTGCCGGTAGGTCGTTGGGGAAGACGTACCTGATGGTGAAGGAGGCTCGGATGTCGGTGGCAGGTAGTCGTGTCGTGACGCGAGGGGTTGTGTTCATTCACTCAACCCCCACCGCGTTGTGCCCGCATATCGCGTGGGCACTGGAGAGTGTGCTGGGTCAGGCCGTGTCATTGGAATGGACCGCGCAACCGGTCACCGCCGGTATGGTCCGCACTGAGCTGTCCTGGATGGACGCCCCCGGCACCGGGGCGCGACTGGCCAGCACGCTGCGGGGTTGGGACCACGTCCGGTACGAGGTCACCGAGGAAGCCAGCCCCGGAGCGGACGGGTCACGCTGGGCGCACACGCCCGCCCTCGGTATCCACCACACCTGGACGTCCGCGTCAGGAGACTCGGTCGTTCAGGAGGACCGGTTGCGGTCGGCCTTGGCGGCCTGCGGGGGCGATCCGTTGTTGTTCCGCGCCGAAATGGCGCAGCTGCTCGGCACATCGTGGGACAAAGAACTCGAGCCGTTCCGTTACGCGGGTGACGGCGCGACCGTACGGTGGCTGCACAGGGTGTCCTGAACCGCTGACAATCGCCGGTGGTCGGTTTTCGGCCGCCGGCGATTGCCGCGGTCAGAGCGGAATGTTGCCGTGATCCCCGCGTCGTTGCGGGGCAGCCACAATGGCGGCGGCAAGCGCAGTGCGAGTGGTCGTCGGCTCGATGATCTCGTCGACAACTCCGATCTCGACTGCACGTGGCAACCCGCCGGCCAACACCGCGTGCTCGACGGCGAGTTCGTTCTCCACGGCGGTGCGCTCTTCCGGCTCCACCTCCGCCAGTCGGCGGCGGTGCAGAATCCGGACGGCTGCTACGTGGCCCATCACGGCGACCTCGGCGGTCGGCCAGGCGAACACCCGGGTCGCTCCCAGGGAACGCGAGTTCATCGCGATGTACGCGCCACCGTAGGTCTTGCGGGTAACGAGAGTAACGCGCGGTACGACTGCCTCGGCGAACGCGTGCAGCAGCTTCGCGCCTCGTCGCACGACGCCGTCCCACTCCTGACCGACCCCGGGCAGGTAACCGGGCACATCCACCAAGACGACGAGGGGGATTCCGAACGCGTCGCACATCCGCACGAACCGGCTCGCCTTCTCCGCGGACGTCGCGTCCAGGCAACCGCCGAGGCGCAGGGGGTTGTTGGCCACCAGGCCCACGGTGCGCCCGCCCAGGCGCCCCAGCGCGGTAATGATGCTCGGGGCCCACTTGGGGTGCAGCTCAATGGAATCGGCCGGGTCGTCGACAAAGTTCTCGATCAGGGGATGCACGTCGTAGGCGCGTTTTGCCGACTCCGGGAAGGTCGCAGCCAGGTCACGATCCTGCACCGAACTCAAATCCAGCTCGCCCTGGTTTCCCAGCAGGTCGACCATCTGGCGGCCGCGCTCGTAGGCCTCTTCAGTGGTCTCGGTCACCACGTGGACAACACCGGAGCGGCGGCCGTGCGGCTCGGCGCCACCCAGCCGCTTGGCGGTGACATGTTCGCCAGTGACCGAACGAACCACGTCGGGACCGGTAACGAAGATCAGGCCGTCCGGGCCGAGGATGACGATGTCCGTCAGTGCCGGTCCGTACGCGGCGCCGCCGGCAGCAGCGCCGACGACGACCGAGATCTGCGGGATCTTGCCGGATGCGCGGGTCATGATCGCGAACACCTCGCCCATTCCGTTCAGCGAGACCACACCATCAGCCAGGCGTGCCCCGCCGGACTGCCACAGGCCCACGACGGGTGTCTGCTCGGTCAGGGCGCGCTCATAGGCCTTCACGATCACGTCACAGCCCTCTGCACCGAGCGCGCCGCCCTGGATACGCGCATCAGCGGCAAAGACAACCACCTTCGTACCGCGGGCCGTGCCGATGGCGGCGAGCATTCCGCTGCGGTCCTGCGCGGAGATCAGCTCCATCGACCCTTCGTCGAAGAAGATGTGCAATCGGGTCAGCGGATCGCGGGGATCCGGCGCGTCCTGGGCAGCGTCCGGGGCTGCGGGGTGTGTGGTCGTCATCAGATGCTCTTCACTGCCAGGGCCACGTTGTGGCCGCCGAAACCGAACGAGTTGTTCATGGCCGCGATATCGCCGTCGGGCAGGATGCGGTGCTCGCCACGCACGATATCCAGGGATATCTCCGGGTCGAGGTTGTCGATGTTGGTGGTCGCCGGCACGATGCGGTGGTAGATGCTCAGCACCGTGATGACGCCTTCCAGCGCGCCCGCGGCCCCCAACAGATGCCCGGTCATCGACTTCGTCGCGGTGATCGCGATTCCATCGGTGTCCTTGCCGAATGCCCGTCGGATCGCGTTGCACTCAGCGATATCTCCGACCGGGGTCGAGGTGGCGTGCGCGTTGATGTGGACGATGTCGCGGGGGGACAGACCCGCCCGCTCGACGGCTTCCAGCATCGCGCGGGACGCTCCGGCACCCTCCGGTTCCGGGGCGGTGATGTGGAAGGCATCCGCCGACATCCCGATGCTGGCCAGTTCGGCGTAGATACGCGCGCCGCGAGCTACCGCGTGGTCGTACGCCTCGAGCACGACGACCCCGGCGCCTTCACCCATCAGGAAGCCGTCCCGGTCGGTGTCGTAGGGGCGCGAGGCGTGCGTCGGATCGTCGTTGCGCGTGGACAGTGCGCGCATCGACGCGAACCCGGCAACGGGTAGCGGGTGGATGGCTGCTTCGGTGCCTCCGGCGACGACGACGTCGGCCCGGTTGTCGCGGATCATCGCTGCCGCGTACCCCATGGCTTCGGCGCCCGACGCACACGCCGAGACGGTGGTGTGGGCGCCGGCGCGGGCACCCAGTTCGAGAGAGACGTTGCCGGAGGCGGAGTTCGGCATCAGCATCGGCACGGTGAGCGGGTAGACCCGGCGTGGGCCCTTTTCCTTCAGTACGTCGTACTGGTCCAGCAGGGTGTGCACACCGCCGATACCGGTGCCGATCGCCACGCCCAGACGCTCCGGGTCCAATTCGGGTGAGCCGGCATCAGCCCACGCTTCGCGAGAAGCGATCACGGCGTACTGACCAGAGGGGTCCATCCGGCGGATCTCCACCTTCTTCAGCACCTCCGACGGCGGCTGTGCGAGGGTCGCTGCGAACCTCACCGGCAGCTCGTAGCGGTCCAGCCATTCCTGGGGAAGCGGCTTGGCGCCGGACGTACCGGCCAGCAACGCCTCCCAGGTCGAAGTCATGGTGCCGCCCAGCGGAGTGGTCGCGCCGACTCCGGTGACGACGATGCGCCGGTCTGCAGTCATGGGGTGGGAACTCCTTGTGCGAGGTGCGTGTGGGTGTTTCGGGGGGTGCCGCAGGGGGCGTTTCCGGGTGGCCCGCCGACAGCGGACCACCCGGATGATCGTGCGTCAGCCCTGAGCCTTGTGGATGTACTTCACTGCGTCGCCGACAGTGTTGAGATTCTTGACCTCGTCGTCGGGGATGGTGACGCCGAACTTCTCCTCGGCGTTGACCACGATCGTCATCATCGACAGCGAGTCAATGTCCAGGTCGTCGGTGAACGACTTTCCGGGCTGCACATCGGCAGCGTCGACGCCCGTCTCTTCGTTGACGATATCGGCCAGACCGGACAGGATTTCCTGCTCATCTTGCGCCATTGCTGTTCTCCTTCATTGCTGCGGGATGGTTCTCTGCTGGCCCGGAGTTCCCGCCGAGCCGCGGGTGTCTGAGTGGCGCTATGGCAGTCGCACGACTTGGGCAGCGTAGGAAAGCCCGGCGCCGAAGCCGATCTGCAGCGCGAGTCCGCCGCGCGGCGCGGCGCCTTCACGGATCATCCGCTCCGTTGCCAGCGGTACGGATGCTGCCGAGGTATTTCCGGTTTCGGCAATATCTCGCGCCACCGCAACGTCGGCGGGAAGGTTGAGCTTCTTGATCATGAGATCAGTGATGCGCATATTGGCCTGGTGGGGAATGAAGGCGTCGAGGTCGGCGGCGGTGATGCCGGCGGCGTCGATGGCCTGTTGGGCAACTGGCGCCATCGACCAGACGGCCCACCGGAAAACCGTCTGACCGGCCATCTTCAGGGTCGAGGCCTCTGCCGCGTCCAGAGCGCCCGCAGCGACCCAGTCGGCGGGTTCGCCAGTGAGGTCTTCCTGTTCCTGCAATGCCACGATGGTGTCCCACGGCACGCGCTGGGAGATGGCCTCCCATTTCTCACCGTCCGACCCCCACACCACAGGGCCGATGCCGGGGGTGGTCGACGGTCCCACGACGGCCGCGCCCGCACCGTCGGCGAAGATGAACGCCGAGCCGCGGTCGCGCTTGTCAGTGATGTCGGACAGCTTCTCGACTCCGACGACCAGGATGTACTCGGCGCTGCCGCCGCGGATCATGTCCGAGGCGAGGGCGATGCCGTGGCAGTAGCCGGCGCAGGCCGCAGAGATGTCGAACGCGACTGGGCCGTTCGCGCCCAGTCGGGCCGCGAGCATCGGTGCGGCTGCAGGGGTCTGCATCGTGTGGGTAATGGTCGCGACGATGACCCCGCTCAGCTGGTCGGCGGTGATACCCGCCATTTCCAGGGCGGGCCCGGCGGCGGCGTACGCCATGTCGATGACAGTCTCATCCGGGCGTGCAAAGCGCCGGCTGATGATGCCGGTGCGGTCCCGGATCCACTGGTCTGTGGAGTCGACCCATTCGCAGATGTCGTCGTTGGTGACAACCCGCTCGGGCCGGTAGGCGCCGATTCCGAGGATCGCGGCGTGTTGCGCCCCTGAGACCGAGCGCAACACGCCGGTGCCTTTCGCGCTGCTCGTCATCGGCTGATGCTCGTCGGGTGCAGCCGAACCAGCGGTTGGCCGGGAGCGACCGGGTCGCCATCCTCAACCAGCCACTCGATGATCTGGCCGCCGTGCGGTGACACGACGGGGTAGCTGTCCCGAAGAGTCGACACTTCGGCAATCTGGCTGCCGGGCACGATGGTGGTGCCGATTTCGGTGGGGTCCAGATTAACGATGCCCTTGGCCGGTGCAATCACGAGCCGCCAGGACGGCGCGATGCCGCTGTCGTGCTGCTCGCCATGCTCGCCGACCATCCGGATCGCCTGCTCCAGATCATCGGGCGACTTCAGAGCCAGTGTCTCGACACCGGGCATGCCGCGCTTGGCGAGGCCGACGAGGGTGCCCGCCGGGGGGATCTCGATCAGTCCGGTCACCCCCATCGACGCCAGCGACTCCATAGTCAGATCCCACCGCACGGGGCGACGTACCTGACTGACGAGGCGGCTGAGCACCTCACGGCCCTGGTGCATGACCTGCCCGTCGCGGTTACTGACAAGTGGGATACGCGAATCGTGCGTGGAGATGGCCGCAGCCAGCCCGGCGAGTCGGGCCACCGCAGGTGTCATGTGCTCGGTGTGGAATGCACCTGCGACCGGCAGTGGGATGACCCTCGTCTTGGCGGGGGGTGAGTTCTTCAGTGCTGCCAGCTGCTCCATGGTGCCGGCTGCGACGACCTGGCCGGCGGCATTGATGTTCGCAGCAGTGAGGCCGTGCTGTGCGATGACGGTCAGCACCTCGTCACGATCCCCGCCGAGGACCGCACTCATTCCGGTCTTCGAGGCGGCGCTCGCCGCGGCCATCCCGGCTCCGCGCTCTCGGACGAACACCATCGCCTGCTCCGCGGAGAGGACTCCGGCTGCGGATGCTGCGGTGATCTCTCCGACAGAGTGACCAGCGCCCGCTCCGACGAGCCGGAAACCGTCCATCGGGTGCTCGAACAGTGCCAGCAGGGACACCAGTCCGGAGCCGACGATGAGCGGTTGCGCGACTGCGGTGTCCTTGATGGTGTCGGCATCCGAGGTCGTGCCGTGAGCGACGAGATCCATGCCGGCGACGGCCGACAGCCAGGAGAGGCGCTCCCGGAAGCCCGGCACCTCCATCCACGGGGAGAGGAATCCAGGGGTCTGGGAACCCTGACCGGGACACACGATTGCTAGCACGTACCCATCGTGCACTGGTCGGGGCCGGGTTCCCGGGTGGCGGCGCGACCAAGTTGACGTGCTGGTTTTGTAGGTTTACTACAAATCGGGCAGGTGCGAGATCGCGAGGGCCAGACGCATCGTGAAGGCTTCTCGGGAGTGCGTGAGATCGCAGTCGGTCAGGTCGTTGATCCGACCCAATCGGTAGCGCACGGTGTTCGGGTGCACGAAGAGCATCCTGGCTGTTGCCTCGAGACTTCCGTGTTCGAGGTAGGCCGTCGCAGTTTCGTAGAGTGCTGGATGGGCGGCCAGGGGGTCAGCGATCTTGTCGATCAGTCGACGTCGGGCGCGGAAGTCACCGGCCAACACGCGCTCCGGAAGTAGCTCCTGAGCCATGCATGGTCGGGGCGCCTCCGGCCACGCAGGTGCCGCTGCGTGACCGGCGATGGCGGCGCGCGCGCTACGCCCGGCTGCGAACAGGTGCGGCACCTTGACTCCGATGACCACCGGACCCTCTCCCCACTGGGAGCTGATGGCGGTCACCCCGGCCAGCGCGTCGTTCAGCCCACCGATGATGGCGATCAGCCGGTTGCGCTGAACTGCCGCAAGCACCGAGAGATTGCGCCGGACCGCCTCTCGTCGTAGCGAATCCACTGTTTCCGCGCCCGGACCCGCTGGTGCGGAGCCGACCACCACAACGATGTCGTGCACTTCGTCCCACCCGAGCGCCGATACCCGCGAGGTCAGTGCTTCGTCGGCCTCACCGCGCAGGACGGCGTCGACGACGAGCGATTCCAACCGGGCGTCCCACGCTCCACGGCTCTCCGCGGCGCTCGCGTACACCTGTGCTGCTCCGAAGGCAATCTCCCGGGAGTAGGTGAGCACGGCCTCCCGTAGCTGAACCTCCTGGCCCGGCGCAGCCAGCGTCGCCACCTGTTGTTCCACGACGTCGATGACCGTGCGGACCAGATCGAGCGTCTGGCGCAGCGTTACGGTGCGCATCAGATCCCTCGGCGCGCTGCCGAACACATCCGTCGCCACTGACGGTGCCTGTGACTGGTCGCCGTGCCAGGAGATGAAATCTCCGATACCGGCCTGGGCCACCAGCCCGACCCAGGACCGGTCGGAGGCCGACAACTGCCGGTACCACTGGTACGCCGTCTCCATCTGTTGGACGGCCGCTGTCGACAACTCACCGGCGCGCTGCTCCAACCGGTGATGCGTACCACTACTCATCTGGACAGCGTATTTGTATGACCTCTATAACTGGGGTAAATCGCAGGGATTCGAGGAGATCCGCGGATGTACTCATCCGCGGGTGGGTGCGGCGGCCGAGGACGATTGTTTATCCACAGTCATCGCCTCGGTGACCGGAGCACACCGTCGAGTCCCACCTTCTCGCCGCCCGCCTCGGTGTCGACTCGCTCGAGCCGGACCTGGTGATGACCTGGGACGCTCAGCTGGTCTGCCGGCATGAGTCCGAGCTGTCGCTGACGACGGACGTCGCCCATCGCCGCGAGTTCGCCTACCGGCGCAGGACGCGGCGGTGCGGCAGTGGCGAGGTCAGCGACTGATTCGTGGAGGATTATCACCCTCGCTGAGATCAGGACGCTCTGGGCGACCGAGCGGATGGGACACCTGCGCGGGTCCAACACCGTCTACGACGGACGCTTACGTGTCGCAACCTTTGCGGATTTGCTGCAGGTGCGTGCTCGCGACGCTGAATGCGTACCGGGCGCCGGGCACTCACATCCCGATCTTCGTGTCGTCGTTCGAGCTGTCCAGTCTGATCCGGTTACGAGCTGAGCTGGGATCGGACCTGCCGTTGACCTTTCTCCTCGAGGATGATCCGCTGCAGCTCGCGTCGACGACCGGACCGAGCAGTTACGACGACCTGCTGAGCCCGACCGGCCTGCGGCGCCTGTCGGGTTGGGCCGACGCAGCCGGTCTGCGCGTGCACGTCTGGACCTTCCGCGCTGAGAACGCCTTCCTGCCTGAGGACCTGCGGCGTCCCGGTCAGGAGGCCGACCACGGCGACGTGGTGGCGGAGATGCGCAGATTCTTGCGGGTGGGTGTCGATGCGTTGATCTGCGACCAACCAGATCTTGCCGTGCTCGCTCGCGACGAGGTCATGGCGCGCTCGACGGGAGCGTACGGACGCCGCTGACCCTGGCACAGCAGAACCCGAGAGGCTCACGTCGACCTGAGCCCCTCGGGTTTAGCGGTGTCACCGTCGTCTGGTGCGGTGGGTCAGGATTCGCCGCCCGCGTTGCCGGACGTTCCGGCGGTCACGTCGAGCAGCCGGTACTTCGTCGCTGCTTCGAGCGCCTTGGACTGGTCTATCTCACCGCGGTCGGCCAGGGCCTGCAACGTCCGCACGGCCAGTGACGGGCCGTCGATGTGGAAATACCGCCGTGCCGCCGCGCGGGTGTCGCTGAAACCGAAACCGTCCGCCCCGAGTGAGTGGTAGTCACCCGGCACCCAGTTGGTGATCTGATCCTGCACCTGGCGCATCCAGTCCGACACGGCCAGGACCGGTCCGGGCGCGTCCTGCAGGCGCTGGGTCACGTAGGGCACCCGTCGCTCTTCCTCCGGATGCAGGAAGGACTGCTCGTCGCATGCCAGGCCGTCGCGCCGAAGCTCGTTCCACGACGTCACCGACCACACGTCCGCCACAACCCCGAAGTCATCCCGCAGCAGCTCCTGAGCCTCCAGGGCCCACGGCACGCCGACGCCGGAGGCGAGCAGTTGGGCGCGAGGCGGATTCTCGTCGACCCCTTCGAGACTGCCTTCGCTGATGCGATGCATACCGCGCAGGATGCCTTCGGCGTCCACGTCCTCCGGCTCGGCCGGCTGGCGCATGGGCTCGTTGTAGACAGTGAGGTAGTAGATGACGTTCTCCGGATCGTCACCGAACATCCGGCGGATCCCCTCCTGCATGATGTGCGACGTCTCGTACGCGTATGCGGGGTCGTAGGCGACGATGGCCGGATTGGTGGCGGCCAGTAGCAGCGAATGACCATCCGCGTGCTGCAGACCTTCACCGGTGAGCGTGGTGCGGCCTGCGGTGGCACCGATCAGGAAGCCGCGCGCCATCTGGTCGCTCGCCGCCCAGATGAAGTCACCGGTGCGCTGGAACCCGAACATCGAATAGAAGACGTAGATCGGCACCATCGGGATGCCGTGCGTCGCGTACGAGGTACCGACTGCGGTGAATGCAGACACCGATCCGGCCTCGTCGATGCCCATGTGCAGAATCTGACCGTCGGTCGACTCCTTGTATGCCAGCATCAGCTCCGCGTCCACGGACGTGTAATGCTGCCCGTGCGGGTTGTAGATCTTCGCGGTCGGGAAGAAACTGTCGATTCCGAACGTCCGCGCCTCGTCGGGGATGATAGGCACGATGTGGGGGCCGAAGTCCTTGTCCCGCATCAGATCTCGTAGTCCGCGTACGAAGGCCATCGTGGTGGCGATCTCCTGCTTGCCCGATCCCTTCTTGACCGATGCATAGGCGCCGTCACCGGGCAGTTTCAGGGACATCCCTTCGGTGCGACGACTGGGCACACCGCCACCCAGCTTGGTCCGACGCTCACGCAGGTACTGGATCGCCGGATCGTTCTCGCCGGGGTGGTAGTAGGGCGGCCGGTACGGATCGTCTTCCAGCACCTTGTCGCTGATCGGGATGTGCAGCGAATCACGGAACCCTTTGAGGTCCTCCAGCGCCAGCTTCTTCATCTGATGCGTGGCGTTGCGACCGGCGAAGTGGGTACCCAGCGAGTAGCCCTTGATGGTCTTGGCCAGGATGACGGTCGGCTGGCCATGGTGCGCCATCGCGGCCCGGTAGGCGGCGTACACCTTGCGGTAGTCGTGCCCGCCCCGCTTGAGCTTCCACCAGACGTCCTCGTCCGACCAGTCCTTGACCATCGCGCGGGTGCGCGGGTCGCGGCCGAAGAAGTGTTCCCGCACATAGGCACCGTCGTTGGCCCTGAACGTCTGATAGTCCCCGTCCGGGGTCTCGTTCATGATGTTGACCAGCGCGCCGTCGCGATCTGCGGCGAGCAGCGGGTCCCAGCCGCGGCCCCAGATGCATTTGATGACATTCCAGCCGGCGCCGCGGAAGAAGGACTCCAACTCCTGGATGATCTTGCCGTTGCCGCGGACCGGGCCGTCCAGGCGTTGCAGGTTGCAGTTGATGACGAACGTCAGGTTGTCCAGGCCGTCGTTGGCCGCTGTCTGCAGCAGCCCGCGCGACTCCGGCTCGTCCATCTCGCCGTCGCCGAGGAAGGCCCACACGTGCTGTTGGCTCGTGTCCTTCATCCCGCGTCCCGCGAGGTAGCGATTGAACTGCGCCTGATGAATCGCGTTCATCGGGCCGATCCCCATCGACACCGTGGGGAATTCCCAGAAGTCGGGCATGTTGCGTGGGTGCGGGTAGGACGGTAGGCCGCGCTGGCCGTCGACCCGGTGGGACTGCTCCTGTCGGAAACTGTCCAGTTGTGCTTCGGACAGGCGTCCCTCCAGGAAGGCCCGCGAGTACATCCCGGGGGAGGCGTGCCCTTGGAAGAAGACCTGGTCGCCGCCGCCGGGGTGGTCCTTACCGCGGAAGAAGTGATTGAAGCCGACCTCGTAGAGGGTCGCCGCGGAGGCGTAGGTGGAGATGTGGCCACCGACTCCGATCCCGGGCCGCTGCGCGCGGTGCACCATCATCGCGGCGTTCCAGCGCAGCCACGCGCGGTAGCGGCGCTCGACTTCCTCATCGCCGGGGAACCACGGCTCGGCCTCGGCCGGGATGGTGTTGATGTAGTCGGTGGCCGTCAGGGACGGGACACCGATCTGCTTCTCCCTGGCTCGCGCCAGCATTTTGAGCATGACGTAGCGCGCTCGGGCCGGACCGCCCTGCTCGATGACTGCGTCGAGTGACTGCAGCCATTCTGCGGTCTCTTCGGGATCGATGTCCGGGAGCTGGCTCGGAATGCCATTCAGGATGGGACCTGCTTCTTCACGTGCCACGGGTGGCTCCTCTCAGGTGCTTAACGACCATCCTCCACCCGCCGGATCTCCGGCTCCGCACCCTGGTCGATTACTTTTGAGTAGGGACCACCGACTCGTCACTTCACAGCGCTGTGGAGGTGATCGGTTGCAAATACGGTCGGTTGCGGGTGGACTAAGCGCAAACACGCGCGATTATGGAGCACCGCATCACCGATAGTCGACCCACGGGACGGCGCAGAAAGGATGGCCCTTGAAGCAAGAGGGAGAGACGACGCTAGGCGGACGTCTCGGGTTCGTCGACGGACAGATCGTGCAGGAGATCGGTTGGGATGACGACGCCGATGTTCAGTTCCGGGAGGCTGTCGAGGCGGCCATCGGATCGCCGATCGAAGACGAAACCTTCGACGGGGTGGTCGACGCAGTGCTGCTGTGGTGGCGTGAAGGTGACGGCGACCTTATCGATGACTGCGTTGATGCGCTGGCCGGTCTCGCCGACAAGGGATTCGTAGTTCTGCTCTCGCCGGTGAGCGGTCACCCCGACACGGTGGAGCCCGCCGATATCGAAGAAGCCGCCCAGACGGCAGGTTTGAAGGCCTCCTCCCCGCTGAAGGCGGGTGCCGACTGGATCGCCACGAAGCTGGTTCAAGGCGGGACGGCGAAGCAGCGATGAGTCACCCCACGAAATTTTCCGCAGTGCCCCGACACTTGGTAAGGACCCGAACGCGATGACCCTGCAGATTGGCGATATCGCCCCGGAATTCACCCTCAAGGACCAGTTCGGCCAGGACACCTCGCTGTCGACACTGCGCGCCGACAAGGCTGTGCTGCTGGTCTTCTATCCCTTTGCCTTCTCCGGCATCTGTACCGGGGAGCTGTGCGAGATCAGAGACGACATCTCCCGATTTGCCAACCCGGACGTGCAGGTGGTCGGCGTCTCATGCGACACGATGTACTCCCAGCGTGCCTGGGCCGATGAGCAGGGTTACGACTTCCCGCTGCTGTCCGACTTCTGGCCGCATGGTGAGGTGTCCCGCGCCTACGACGTCTTCCTCGAGCCGGCAGGTCTGGCGATCCGGGGAACCTTCCTGGTCGACACCCAGGGCGTGCTGCGCTGGACTCTGGTCAACGGTCCCGGTGAGGCACGAGACTTCGGTGGGTTCCATGAGGCTCTGACCGCGCTGTGAACCGGTTGATGTGATTCAACCGCCCCGTACGTTGCTGGGTGGTGTCAAGCTGATGTGCCTCGGGGCGGCGCTGACTCTGTTCGGCGTCGTGTTCAGTGTGCTCAACACCGGTCCGGTGCATGCGTCGATTGTGAACAGCAACACCAAGCGAGCTGTCGCAGACCGGCTCACTCCGGCTCAGATCGAGACGATCTTCCACGGCAGGGTCATCACTGCCGCCGTCATCGGGGTACTCGGCGCCCTGCTGTGGGTGGCCATGGCGGTGTTCAACAGGAGGGGCCGCACCTGGGCGCGTTACGTCGCCAGCGGGCTGTGCGCGTTCTCGGTGATCAGTTTTCTCTACACCGCCTCAGCGGTGCTCTCCCAAGGTGGCGGACAGCTCGGACTGGCGGTCAGTGCGCTCAACGTCGCGATCGGCGTGGGTGCCATCGTGCTGATATGGCGTCACGAGAGTTCGGATTACTACGAGGCACGGATGAACGAGGGCGAGGTCGCAACGCAGTGATGGGACCGCGGCAGATCTTCGTCTAGGATCGGCACGCCCGATTGCTCGTGGTCAGGGGCCTGTAGCTCAGTTGGTAGAGCACCGCGTTTACACCGCGGTGGTCGTCGGTTCGAGCCCGGCCGGGCCTACCACTTCACGCGTGACACTGACCGGCACCCCCGCGACGGGGGTGCCGGTCATGCATGTTTGGCCAGACCCGCCGCGCAGGCTGGCTTCAGTGTCCGGAGACGGCGAGAATGGAATCATGACTGCTGCGGCGCAACCCCCCACGCTGAGCGATGTGCTCGAAGTTCTGGAGGGTTTCTATCCCGCCTCGAGCGCCGCGTCCTGGGACCGGGTGGGCCTCGTCACCGGTGATCCGGGCCAGCCCGTGCGCCGCGTACATTTTGCGGTCGATCCGACCCGGGCCGTGGTGCAGGATGCGATCGATGCGGGTGCAGATCTGCTCATCACCCATCACCCGTTGCTGCTGCGCGGGGTGCATTCGGTGGCCACGACGTCGGCCAAAGGCGCGATCGTCACCGCGGCGATAGTCGCCGACCTCGCGATGCTCTGCGCGCATACCAACGCTGATGTCGCCCGCCCGGGTGTCAACGACGCGCTCGCCTCGGCAGCCGGGTTGCCGGCGGATGCGCGACCCCTCTGCCACGAGGACGGATACCCGATCGGTCGGGTAGGGGAGTTGCAGGCACCTATCACGCTGCGCGAGTTCGCGACCCGGTTGGCAGCGGCGTTGCCGCCAACACCGGTCGGGGTACGTGTGGCGGGCGATCCGGACGCACTCGTGCGGACCATCGCGGTCATGGGCGGATCAGGTGACGACCGGTTCGACGAGGTCCGCGCCAGCGGTGCTGATGTCTACATCACCGCTGATCTGCGGCATCATCCGGCCCTCGAGGCGCGCGAGGAGGCCAACGGTGGCCCTCCCTACCTCGTCGATGCGGGGCATTACGCGACTGAGCAGCTCTGGCTCGCTGCAGCGGCGGCTCGTCTCGCGGAGGCACTGCAGGCACGTATCGTCACCCACGTCTGCGATCTGCGGACCGACCCGTGGGATTTCACCCTCGGGCACTGCACAGACGGGCAGCACACAGATGGCCATCGACCGGCAGAGCAACAGGAGCGTTCGTGAAAGCTGACACCAGCCGTCAATGGCGGTTGCTGGACCTACAGAAACTCGACACGCGGTTGGATCAGATCGCCCACCGCGTCGAGAACCACCCGGTCGCCGCCCAGGCAGCGAAAGCCGAGCAGGAAGCGCAGACAGCGCGGGAGGAAGTGGTCATAGCCCGTACCGCGTTGATGGACATCGATCGCGAGATCACCCGTGCAGAGGTCGATGTCCAACAGGTCCGCGATCGCGCCACGCGCAACCAGGCACGCCTGGATGCCGGGACCGGGTCGCCGAAAGACCTGCAGGCTCTGCAGCACGAGTTGGAGGCGCTGTCCAGACGCCAGGGCGAGCTGGAGGACATCGAGTTGGAGATCATGGAGCGCGCCGAGGATCTGCGGGCCGTCGAAGGTCGCCGCGAGCAGCAGGCCGCCCAGCACGACGCGACCTTGGCCGAGCTCGTCGCACAGCGCGATGCCGAACTGGCGGAGTTGAACTCCGAGCGCGAACGCATCCTGGCCGAGCGCGCGAACATCTCTGCGGGTGTCGGTCAGGACCTGCTCGACCTCTACCTGCGTATCCGTGAGCAGCGGGGTGGAATCGCAGCCGCAGCTCTGGGACAGCGGCGCTGCGGCGGGTGCGGTCTGGAGTTGGACCAGTCCGAGCTCGCGCGCATCCGTGGCGCGGTCGAGGACGAAGTCCTTCGACACGACGAGTGCGGGCGCATTCTGGTGCGTACTGCAGAGTCGGGATTGTGATCCGGTGGCGCGCGAACTGATTGTCGAAGCCGATGGCGGGTCCCGGGGTAATCCCGGAGTCGCCGGCTACGGCGCGCTGGTCAAGGACGCAGCGTCGGGGGAGTTGCTCGCAGAGCGCGCGGCGCCACTGGGCAAGGCGAGCAACAACGTCGCCGAGTACTCGGGAGTGATTGCGGGGCTGGAAGCAGCTCTGGCCATCGACCCGGGGGCGCGGGTCGCAGTGCGGATGGACTCCAAACTGGTCGTTGAGCAGATGGCTGGTCGCTGGAAGATCAAGCACGAGGATATGAAGCGGCTCGCTATGCAGGCGCAGGCTCTGGTGCGCAGTCTGCGTTCCAACGGAGGAGAGGTCAGCTGGACCTGGATCCCACGCGAGGTCAACAAGGCCGCCGACAAGCTCAGCAATGACGGTATGGACGGCCGCACGATCGTGCGGGATCTGTGGGTTGCCGGGAGCGACTCCGCCGACTTGGCCAACCCCTCCGAACAACAGAAATCAGGCCAGGATCGAGCGCCCGCCACTTCCTCGCCGGCCGCCGCGACAGACGCGACCTTGTTCGATGAGCAGCTCGTGCCGGGTCAGGTATCCGGCCAGGACGCATCTGCACCGCGGCCGTCGCCAGCATCTGCGCCCATGCGTCCCGATCCGGGTACCGCGACAACCGTGATCCTGCTCCGGCATGGCGTTACCGACTTCACGGTCAACCACCGACTCGACGGTCGCGGTGGCGCGAACCCGAGCCTGAATGCGCAGGGGCGAGCTCAGGCGGCGGCTGCAGCGCAGGAGTTGGCGCAGCGTCTGGGCGGTGTCGTGCATCTCGTGACGTCCTCTCTGTCGCGAGCCGCGCAGACCGGCGCCGCGGCCGGCGCCGCGTTGGGGGTCAGCGCCCAGGTCGACGACGACTGGGACGAGCAGCACGTAGGAGAGTGGGATGGGCTGACCTTCCCGCAGATCGAGCGGAAGTACCCGGGGCAGCTGGCTCGGATGCGGATCGAGGCAGACTTCCGCCCTGCGGGTGGCGAGTCGCACGCGGAGCTCGCCGCGCGGGTGTCGCGGGGCTTTGCCTCAGCCGTCGCGGCTGCCGGGCCGGGCGGCACAGCCGTGGTGGCAACGCATCGCAAACCCTTGATGGTGGTGTTGTCCCTGCTGCTCGGCATACCGGGTGAAACCGCCTGGATGCTGCAGGCCGATCCGGCGTCGTTGACCACGGTGCAGGTCTGGCCGGACGGTAAGGCGACTGTCGACAGTTTGAACGTCACCCATCATCTACGGCAGAGCTGACCCTGCCGTTCGGATCTCTGCGCCGGCCGGCACCTGAGGCGGGTTACTGCAGAGCGGTCATCAGCGGGCGGTGATCCGCAGAGACCACGGTTTGGTGGCTGCCGCGGCGGGCACCAGGCTCGTCTGAAAGGACGGGCTGAGGGCTGCCTGAAGCGCCTGCGGTGTGGTCGGTTCTGTCATCAGTTGGCAGATGGCGCGGGTCACCAGTCCACGGGTGTGCTTGGCGTTGTGAGTGGCGCCGGGGACGTCGATACGTACCCAGCGCAGCGCCGATGCCGGGCCGGGTGTCCACGCGGCGGCGTAGGTGCTGGAGCGGCAGTCCACGACAAGCTTGCGGCCGGCCGCTGCGGTCATCTCAGGCGCCAGGTGCGGTCGCCACCATGCGGCAAGCGGGCCGACGCCGGGCAGGCTGACGCCCATGGACAGCCGGTACGGCGGGATCTTGTCGCCGAGCCGCAGGGCCCCGAATGCGGCTGACTGGATCACGATCCACCGACGTGCTCGGCGCAGTGCTGCGGCGTCGAGCGAGGCCAGGCTCAGGGCGTCGTACAGAACGCCCGTGTAGAGGCGACCGGCCGGGGTTGCGGCAGCGGTGCGCAATCGCGTATTGCGAGCGATCTCCTCGGTCAGGTTGGGGCTGACTTTGAGGACCGACGCAGCATCATTGTTGCGAGATGTCAGTTCCAGTGCGGCCAGCACTTCTGCGCGGCCTTGTGTCAGGGCTGGGAACGACAGTTCGGCGAGATCCAGCGGACGACTGCGACCCCCACCGGCAGTTTTGGACTCTGATGGTGGCAACAGGACAAGCACGAACGCAGCCTAGGTGAGGGGTGCTTGATGGGCCCGGAAGGGTGCACGGCAGATGTGTGGATAACTCGGGAAGTAGATGGGGGATGTGGATAACTATTGGTCGGAATCCCATTGATATCAATAGAATTCGTCCGCTTAATCCCTTGTGTGCACACCCGAACGTACGTATGATGAATACATCAGTTCGAAGCATTTGGGCAGCATTTGGAAAGGGGCGGATCGTGAGTCATCCAGTCCCTGACCATGCACCCTCGCCGCCCTCGCCGATCGCGCCCGCAGCTCCCGGTACGGGCGCCCGGTTGATGGGACTGTTGACAGATTTCCTCGCGTCGCTGGACACCTGGCCGGGGGTGTTGTTCCAGCTCAGCGAAGCAGACCTGGGCGACGTGGTGTCGAGCATGCTGACGGTGGTGTGCCGTGCGGAGAATGTTGCGGTGTTGACCACCGCGGAGGCCTTGACGCGTGGGACGGTCGCCGGTTCGATGGCGACGGGTGCCCCGGGGTGGGTTGCGCAGCACGCTCGGGGGGTGGATCCGGTGGTTGTCCGGCGGGTGGGTGCGGTCGGGGTGGAGTGCGCTGACCCGCGCAATCAGGTCGTGTCTTGCTGTCTGGCGGCTGGGTCCGCGAGTGTGGCTGTTGCAGCGGTGGCGTTGCGGGAAGTGCCGCGGGTATGCCGCCAACTGCCGTGCGCGGACCGCGATGAGATGTTGTTGCGGTATCTGAGTTTGTCCAGTTACGGGTCCCGGGCGTTGAAGGAACTGTCCACCCGGATCATCGGCCGGTTCGCCCCCGAACAACTCGCGGGTGATGAGGAAGTGCAGCAGGAGTGTGAGTCGGTGCGGTGGTATGCCCTGTCCGGTGGGTTGACCCGGTTCGAGGCAGATCTGTCGACCGCGCACGCCGCGACCGTGAAGCACGCGTTGCAGTTCCTCTCCGCGCCGACACCACAAGGCTGTCCCGACACTGCGCCGGATGACACGACGGGTGGGGCTGATCGCGACCGCGATCTTCGGACCCCGGGCAAACGGCGCGCGGACGCCCTGCTGCGGCTGGTGGAAACAGCTGCCGGCGTGTTGGACGGCACCGCGCCCCGGCCGGTCGGTGAGACCGGCGGTACCGCGAAACTGGTCGTGACCCTGGACTACAACACCCTGCTCGCCCGCCTGCGGGACGCCGACAAGCTTCCCGGTTACCTGCCCGGCATCGGGCGCACCGCTGATGGTGACCTCATCGACGCGGGCACGTTGCGCCGGTTGGCGTGTGACGCGGATCTGATCCCGATGGTGCTGGGCGGGGCATCGCAGCCACTGGACGTGGGACGGGCCAGACGCCTCTTCACCGGCGGATTACGAGCGGCGGTCATCCACCGCGATCACGGCTGCACCTTCCCCGACTGCGATCGGCCACCGGACTGGTGCGACGCCCACCACGTGACCCCGTGGTGGACCGGCGGAGAAACAACCCTTACCAACGCGGCACTACTGTGCGCCCGCCACCACACCATCGTGCACCGCGACCTGCTCACCGCCGATGTCACCGCCACCGGCGTCACCTGGAACACGACACCAGGACTGATGCCGAACACGGCACGGCCAGCGAAGGTGGCCTGACGCACACGTCGGCCGAGATCACGTCGGTTGAGATCACGTACGCCGTCCGGTCGGCGTCCGCCGCTGCGTACAGTGACCGACATGCTGCCTCGCGTCGTGCATGCACCTCAGGCCGATCCGAACACCGCTGACCCCGGCCCGCTGGAACGGGCGTTCGCCGCGATACGCGCGGAACATGAGCTGTCGATCGACTACCCGGAGGCCGCGCTTGACGAAGCCCGGCGTGCCGTCGACGCAGCGCAGTTGCCGGCACGGGATGAGACGTCCGTACCGTTCTTCACCATCGACCCTCCGGGCTCCGTCGATCTGGATCAGGCGATGTATCTGGAACGCACGACCGGTGGATTCCGGGTCCGATACGCGATCGCCCACGTAGCGGCTTTCGTCGAACCTGGAGGTGCTCTCGACCAGGAGACACGCGTACGGGGCGAGACGGTCTACCTGCCGGACATGCGGATTCCGTTGCACCCCACGGTGCTCAGTGAAGACGTCGCCAGCCTGCTGCCGGGTCAGGTGCGCGGGGCATATGTCTGGGACGTCGAGCTCGATGCTCTCGGCGAGGTGATCGCCGCAACGGTCTATCTCGCACGGGTTCGCAGCATCGCCCGGCTGGACTACGAAAGGGTCCAGCAACGGATCGGCCGGCAGCTGCCCGTCGGGCTCAGCCTGCTGCAGGAGATCGGCGAGTTGCGGATCGCCCTGCAGCACAAACGCGGCGGTGCGGACTTGCCGATGCCAGAGCAGGAGGTGGAACGCGACGAGGACGGCACCTACCGACTGCAGTTCCGACCACCAGTGGCCAGCGAAGGTTGGAACGCGCAAATTTCACTGCTGGCCGGAACGTGTGCGGCGACGATGATGCTCGATGCCAAGGTCGGCATCCTGCGCACCATGCCGCCGCCGCAGCAGAGCGCGATCGACAGCTTCCGACGGCGTGCATCGGCCATGACGATCGACTGGCCGGACGGCCGGACGTACGGCGAGTTCATCGCGTCGCTGGATCGCACCGGTCCCAGACACCTGGCACTGATCCACGATGCGGCGTCACTCTTTCGAGGGGCCGGGTACACCCCCTTCAACGGTGAGATTCCGAAAGTCACCGACCAGGCGGCGGTTGCTGCCCCCTATGCGCATGTCACCGCCCCCCTACGGCGGTTGGTGGACCGATTCGGGCTTGCTATCTGCGAGGCCGTCTGTCGTGGCGCAGAGCCACCGGCGTGGGCGGTCGAGGCTCTGGATGACCTCCCCGACATCATGCGATCACGCGACCAGGTGGCTTCGTCGGTGGGCCGGGCCTGTGACGACGCCGTCGAAGCAGCCGTCCTTGCGCCACGACTGGGGGAGACCTTTGATGCGATGGTCGTGTCGGTGCGCGACAAAAATATCGAGGTGCAGCTGCGCGACGTCGCGGTCCTCGCGCGATGCCTGGGGAGCGCGGAACCCGGGTCGGTCGTGAAAGTCACGCTGGTTGCAGTGGACATCGCCGCGCACAAACTGACCTTCGAGCTCGCCGGCGCCTGAGGGAGACAGCTGTTTGTAGACAGCGCAGGTCCAGGCGGCGCAGGTCCAGGTGGCGCATTTCGGGCCGGTTCGCTCAGAGTTGTTGAACGCAGGCAGTCGCTCGGTCGAGGCTGCCCGCCGCGACTACTACCATGAGTGCGTGGGCGAGCTGGCTAGGCGGCCGCGTCGGGCAATGCGCAAGTGCTGCTCGCCGAGGAACGTCCGGACTCCACAGGGCAGGGTGATGGCTAACAGCCACCCGGGGTGACCCGCGGGAAAGTGCCACAGAAAACAGACCGCCGTCGCGTGGTGGTCGGGGCTTGCGCTCCGCGCCAGACCGCGGCGGTAAGGGTGAAACGGTGGTGTAAGAGACCACCAGCGTGCCGGGTGACCGGTGCGGCTCGGTAAACCCCACCCGGAGCAAGATCAGACAGCATGCGTTCGAGGGCGGCCCGCCCGAGTATGCGGGTAGATCGCTGGAGGCCGTCGGCAACGACGGTCCTAGATGGATGGTCGCTACGGCGTCGCCGGCAACAGCGGCGCCTGACAGAATCCGGCGTAACGGCCAGCTCGTCCCACCCCGCAGGTACGTCTTCTCGGCGGGCAGGCACTCACCGACCCCTCATCGAGGATGTGCGGTTCGATATCGACGCAGTCTGCCGCTGAGGGATCGAGGTCGCCAAGCCTGCAGGTCACGAACGGTTCGAAATCTCTACGTGGCGAGGTAATGCGCGATTGCCGGCGTCACCAGGTCGACGAGTTCGTCCTCGCCGGCTGATGCAAGGGGTTCGATACCGATGATGGTCGCGCCGATCATCAGCCCGATCAGGTGGGTGATCGCTGCAGCCAGATGCAGGGGGGATACCCCCAGCATTCCCGCCGTGCGTTCCAGCAGAACGTTTTCGGCGAGTTGACGCGCCGATGCCGCGCCTTGCGCTGTACCCACGGAGCTGCGGATGACGGCTTGTAACTGCTGTCCGGTTTCCGGGTCGCGCCAGGCGCGGATGAAGAACCGCACAAGGCGCTGCGCGAACTCCTCGCGTGGGCCGGCCGCGAGCAGGGCGGCCACTGCCTCAGCTGGGTTGAGCGGAAATCGCAGTGCCGCGACGAAGAGTCGCTCTTTCGATGTGAAGTAGTGATGGACCAGAGCAGAGTTCACCCCGGCCTGCTGCGCTACGGCACGCATCGTCGTGCCTTGATATCCCCTTTCGGCAAACAGACTGCGTGCCGCATCGAGGATCTGCTCGGGTGTGGTGGTGGGACCCGGCCGGCGTCCAGCAGTAGCCACTGATCCGCCTCCGCTCACTCTTGACATCTGACCTGGCAAGTCTACATTTAATCGCATGATTAATTATGCCGTCCGATCTGAGGATCTCTGCGTCACTCGCGATGGCACAGCGGTCCTGCGGCACCTGGACATCACGGTCGACCCTGGCTCGATCACCGGACTGCTCGGGCCGAGTGGTTGCGGCAAGACCACGCTGATGCGGGCAATCGTCGGTACCCAGCGGATCACGTCCGGGACGCTGACCGTGCTAGGCCGGCCGGCCGGCCACCCGTCGCTGAGGGCGCAGATCGGCTATGCATCGCAACAGGCCTCGGTGTACGACGACCTGACGGTTGCGCAGAACATCCGCTACTTCGCCCAGGTGGTCCGCGCGCCGGCGGCCGATGTGGATCGGGTGATGGAGGAAGTGGACCTGACTGCTCTCGGAGCTCATCTGACCGGGCGGTTGTCCGGCGGCCAACGTTCGCGGGTCAGTCTCGCCGTGGCAATGCTGGGCAGACCGCAGCTACTGGTGCTGGATGAACCCACGGTGGGGCTCGATCCAGTGCTGCGCGAGGACCTGTGGTCGCTCTTCCGTCGCCTGGTGGAGCACGGGCTGGCCTTGTTGGTGTCCAGCCACGTGATGGAAGAGGCCGAACGCTGTGACGACCTGCTGCTGATGCGCGACGGTATCGTCCTCACCCACGACTCGCCTCGAAAGCTGATGCAGCGCACAGCTACCCACTCGATGGCTGCAGCGTTTCTGGCACTGGTCGCGCAAGAGAGTGCAGCATGAGTCCGAAGCTCACCCTCGTCACTGCCGTGCGTGTGCTCACCCAGTTGCGCCACGATCCACGCACCGTTGTGCTGATGCTGCTGATGCCGTCAGTGCTGCTGGTGATGCTGCGCTACGTCTTTGACTCCGCCGCGATCTTCACCCGCTCGGCACCCGCGCTGTTGGGTTTCTTTCCATTCCTGATGATGTTTCTGGTGACGTCCATCGCGACCTTGCGCGAACGCACGTCGGGCACATTGGAGCGCTTGCTCACCACGCCGATGGCGAAGCTGGACCTGATCGCGGGATATGCGGTTGCCTTCTCCGCGCTCGCGCTCGTGCAGGTTGCGCTGGCGGTGGCCGTCTCACTGTGGATGGGGTTGTCACTGGCCGGCGCGGTGTGGGCGCTGGTCCTCATTGCCGCGCTGGACGCCTTGCTCGGAGTGGCCCTCGGACTACTCGCCAGTGCATTTGCCCGTACCGAGTTCCAAGCAGTGCAGTTCATGCCGGTGATTGTGCTGCCGCAGTTGCTGGTCTGTGGATTGTTCCAGCCACGCGACCAGATGGCTCCGGTGCTGCGCTGGTTCTCCGATGCGATGCCGTTGACCTACGCCGTCGAGGCGCTTCAGCAGGTTGCGTCCTCGCCCTCGGTAGACGGAACCTTCCTGCGGGGGTTGCTCGTACTGACGGGGGGCACGCTGGCAGCACTCGTCGCGGCGACCGCAACTCTGCGGCGCAGCACCCGGTGACCACGCGAAATCACTTGCCGAGCCGTCCGTTGTGACTAGGTTGAGAAGCACACCTCAGATGGGAAACCACAATGCAGCGAGCAAACGGAATTGGTATCGGACTGGGCTTTCTGGTGGCGATCTACGCCGTCCTGATGGGGCCTACGAACGCACCCGTGTGGGGGCTGGTGGTGCTGGCGATGGTCACCGGGTACTACTGGGCCTTCGGGCGTCGGCTCCTGTTTCCAGGCGCGTTCGACGAAAAGGACGGCGTAGGCCGATCGCGCGAGGGTCGTCGTGAGCGTCGCGCGAACCGCTGAAGATCAGTAAGGCCGGCTCACCAGGACGTCTCGTGCGGTCGACCTTCGTCATATCCACTGGCACTCTGTATGCCGACCACGGCCTTCTCGCGGAACGCTGCGATGCTGTCCGCTCCGGCGTAGGTGAAGCTCGATCGGACGCCGGCTGCGATTCCGTCGATGAGGTCCTCGACGCCGGGCCGTGCCGGGTCCAGGTACATCTTCGAGGAGGAGATGCCCTCCTCGAACAACCCCAGACGGGCTCGGTCGAATGCATCGCGTCCGGCACTGCGATTGCCGACGGCGCGCGCTGAGGCCATCCCGAAGGACTCCTTGTAGAGCCGACCATCGGCATCCTTGTTGAGGTCACCGGGGCTTTCCCAGGTGCCGGCGAACCACGAGCCGATCATCACCGAGGCGGCACCCGCGGCGAGCGCCAGCGCCACGTCACGCGGGTACTTCACACCGCCGTCCGCCCATACGTGCGCACCGAGTTCATTTGCCGCCGCGGCGCATTCGAGCACAGCCGAGAACTGGGGTCGGCCGACTCCGGTCATCATCCGGGTCGTGCACATGGCACCGGGGCCGACGCCGACCTTGACGATGTCGGCGCCGGCGCTCACGAGGTCACGTGTGCCGGCGGCCGACACGACGTTTCCGGCAGCTATCGGAATGCGTACGCCGGTCGCCGCTTCGTGCTCGTCTCTTGCGTCGCGTACCAGGCCCAGTGCATCGAGCATCTTGTCCTGGTGGCCGTGCGCAGTGTCGACCACCAACACGTCGGCGCCGGAGCCGAGCATGGTGTCGGCTTTCTCCCGCACGTCCCCGTTGATACCGATGGCCACCCCGAGGGACAGCCGCCCGTCGCGGTCGAGTGCGGGGGAGTAGATGGTCGAGCGCAGGATGCCCTTGCGGGTCAGGATGCCGACAAGTCTGCCGTCTGCGTCGATGACCGGCGCGAGTTCCAGATGAGAGCTGACGAGTAGGTCGAAGGTCTCTCGCAGGTCGACGGCGGCGGGCACCGTCAGCAGGTCTTCGGCCATCACCTGGCCGACGGTGGTGAATCGGTCGACCCGCAGGCACTGGGCCTCCTGTACGACCCCCACGGGGCGACCGTCTGTGTCCACGACGACAGCGGCACGATGTGCACGCTTGCCCATCAGCGCGAGAACAGCACTCACCGGTGCGTCGGGACCGATCGTCACCGCTGACTCGAACACGGGGTGGCTGGCCTTGACCGCCTCGATCGTCTCCTGCACCGCGTGGACGGGAATGTCCTGCGGCAGGATTGCGATGCCACCGCGGCGCGCCACCGTCTCGGACATCCGTCGTCCGGAGACGGCCGTCATGTTCGACACCACGAGCGGCAACGTCGTGCCCAGCCCGTCGCGGGTGGACAGGTCGACAGCGAGGCGACTGGTCACCGACGAACGGGACGGCACCATGAAGACGTCGCTGTAGGTCAGGTCATGGGCGGGGGTGTCCCCAAGAAAATGCACTCGCCGATCCTACGGCGCCACCCAAGGGCGCTCGGCGTACCGTGCCGAGTATGCAGATCACCCACCTCGGCCATGCCTGCCTCCTGCTGGAATACCCTGCCGCACGCTTGCTGATAGACCCGGGCAGCTTCTCCCGATACGACGGCGTGACGGGCCTGGATGCTGTGCTGGTCACCCATCAGCACGCCGATCACGTGGAGCCGGACAAGCTGGGCCCGCTGCTTGCTGCCAATCCTGCCGCCGCCCTGTTTGCGGACCCGGACACCGTCGCAGTGCTTGCGGAACACGGCATCACTGCGACGCCGACCCGCGACGCAGAAGCATTCTCGGTCGGCTCCGTGACGGTGACGCCAGCGGGTGCTCAGCACGCCTTGATCCATGAATACCTTCCGAGGATCGCGAATCTGGGTCTGTTGTTCGCGGCAGCCGGTGAACCGTCGGTCTTCCACCCGGGTGATGCGCTGGACGCTGAACCGGCGGGTGACGTCGACGTACTCGCTGTCCCGCTGTCGGCCCCATGGGCCGCGGTCCGCGAGACCGTTGCCTTCGTGCGGCGGATCGAGCCGAAGGTCATCGTCCCGATTCACGATGCGTTGCTGTCGCAGGTCGGTCGCGGCGCCTATCTGCACCATGTCGCAACGTTCGGCCTCGACGGTGGTGTCGAGGTGCGCGATCTGTCTGACGGTGCTGCTGCGCAGTTCTGAGCCCCCGCGCGAGAGATGTGTGGTTGAGCGGGCGGGGCGGATAGCCTGCCGGGCATGACGCTCACGGTGACCTCCTGCCGCGACCAGGGCGAATGGGACGCCATCGTCGACGACGCGCACGGGCACCCGCTGCAGCTGTGGGGCTGGGGCCGGCTGAAGGCGCGTTACGAGTGGCGTGCTGACCATCTCGTCGTGCATGACGGCGAACGGGTGGTGGGTAGTGCTCAGGTACTGCTGCGCACGCTGCCGCGGCCTTTCCGGTGCCTGGCCTACATTCCGCGTGGACCGCAGGCAGCAGAGGCTGACCGGGCAGACGTCCTGCAGGCCATCGCGTCCTACGTCCGCTCGCATCACAAGCCCATCGCGCTCACCATCGAGCCGGACTGGGAGCAGCCGGGAGCCCCGCTGCCCAAGGGCGCGGACGACACCCAGATCGAAGCCCTGCAGAAGGGTCCGGCTTCCGGGTGGCTCGCCGACGTTGCTGCTGCCGGTTTTCGGCGCAGCAGCAATACCGGTCTGATCCCGCGCACCCTCATCGTCGACGTGACCGCCGACGACGACACGTTGATGAAGGGTCTGAGTTCCTCCACCCGGCAGAACGTCCGTAAGTCCTTCCGTGCCGAGGACGTCCACTTCGGCGAGGTCACCACCGACGCTGACCTGGCTGCGGTGCTCGACATCAACCGGGCCACTGCAGAACGCGCCGACTTCGCAGTCCACTCCGATGACTACCACCGCGGTATCCGCGACCTGCTCGGCGACCGGTCCCGGCTGCTGGCTGCCTGGGAGGGTGCAGAACTGGTCGCGTTCGTCTGGCTGGTCGCCTCCGGCACGACGGCGTTCGAGCTGTACGGCGGGGTCAACCCGCGCGGGATGAAGCTGCGCCTCAATTACGGATTGAAGTTCTACGCAATGACCCAGATGCGCGAGCTGGGAGTGACGCGGTATGACTTCAACGGCCTGCTCAACGACGGCATCTCCGACTTCAAGCGGCAGTTCGCCCACCATGAGGACCTGCTGATAGGGACCTGGGACCTGCCGTTCTCGCCGCTCTACGCATTCTTCGAGCGGGCATTGCCCGTGGTGCGCCGCGGGCTCAAGCGGGGTGTGCCCGCCGTGCGTGCGGCGGTGCGCAATCCAAAGGCAACCGTCTCGAGTTTTGGACATGCTGGACGGGGCAAATATGCCCCGTCCAGCATGTCCAAAAGCTGAGACCGGGCTCACTCGCGGTGGGTGCCCTCTGCTTTCGCGGACTGCACTGCGTGGTGGGCCGCCCCGACGATGCCGGCCGCATTGCGTAGCTGGGCGGCCACGATCGGAGCGCGCAGGTGCAGTAGCGGGAGAAACTTGTCGGACTTCTTCGAGATGCCGCCGCCGACGACGATCAGATCCGGCCACAGCAGGTCTTCGACGTGGCTGTAGTAACGCTGCAACCGCGCGGCCCAGTCCTCCCAGGACAGGTCCTCGTTCTCTCTGACGCTGCTCGCGGCCTTGCTCTCGGCGTCATGGCCATCGATCTCCAGATGGCCGAGCTCTGAGTTGGGGACCAGCTGACCGTGGTTCAGCAGTGCCGAGCCGATGCCGGTCCCGAGGGTCGAGACCAGCACCAGACCCTCGGTGTTTCGCGCGGCACCGAACTGCAGCTCGCCGACACCTGCGGCGTCCGCATCGTTCATCGCCGTCACCGAGCGACCCAGTCGGTCCTGTAGCAGTTCCTCGACGTTGGTGCCGATCCATGATGCATCGATGTTTGCGGCACTGCGAACGACACCGTGCGTGACGACGGCGGGAAACGTCACCCCGATCGGCTGATCACCCACCAGATCTTTGAAGTGCTGGGCGATGTGCTCGATGATCTCGGCAACGGCGTCCGGCGTGGACACTTTCGGCGTCTCGATGCGCAGCCGGTCCGCGGCGAATTTGCCGGTGCTCAGGTTGACCGGCGCGCCTTTGATCCCGGTGCCGCCGACGTCGATACCGAGGGGGTGCGTGGTCGACATGAGATCTCCTTGGGGTGCTGTTCGGATCAGACGGTGGTGAGAATTTCGGGGCCGGTCCCGGTGATGAGGATGGTCTGCTCGAACTGCGCGGAACGCGACCGGTCAGCGGTGACGACCGTCCAGCCGTCCTCCCACATCTGCCAGTCCGGTCCGCCCAGATTGATCATCGGTTCGACGGTGAAGGTCATCCCGGGCTCGATGAGGTCATTGTGCGCCGGTGCCGAGTCGTAGTGCGGGATCACCAGACCGGAGTGGAATGCCTGACCCACCCCGTGCCCGGTGTAGTCGCGTACGACGCCGTAGCCGAAGCGGGCGGCGTACTTCTCGATGACCCGCCCGATCACATTGACCTCACGACCGGGCAATGCAGCGCGGATGCCGCGGTTCATCGCCTCGCGGGTGCGCTCGACCAACAGGCGGGATTCCTCGTCGGCATCCCCGACCACGAACGAACCGCAGTTGTCGCCGTGCACCCCGTCGATGAAGGCGGTGATGTCGATCTTGACGATGTCGCCGTCGTCCAGCGGCCGGTCGTCGGGAATTCCGTGGCAGATGACCTCATTCACGCTCGTGCACAGCGACTTAGGAAACCCGCGGTAGCCGAGTGTGGAGGGGTAGGCACCGTGGTCCAGCAGGTATTCGTGCCCGATCCGGTCCAGTTCGTCGGTGGTGATTCCAGGTGCTGCGGCAGCCCCGGCCGCGGCGAGTGCTCCGGCCGCGATCCGGCCGGCGACGCGCATTGCCTCGATCGTCGCGTCGTCCTTGATCTCCGACCCGGTGAACGGCGTCGGAGCGGGCCGGTTCACGTACTCGGGCCGGGTAATTGCGGATGGGACAGCGCGACGCGGTCCGACCCGGCCGGCGACGACGGGGGAGAAGGTCATAGATGTGCCAGTCTAGGGCTGCGGAACGGACTACCTCGGACTACTACGCAGGAGAGTGCGATGACCTACTGGTACAACGTGGACAGCGGCCAGGTCGAAGACGACGACAGCAAGAGCGCCGGGGACCACCTGATGGGTCCCTACGACACCAGGGACGCCGCCGCGAACGCGCTTGCTTCCGCTCGAAAGAAAACGCAGGACTGGGATTCAGAGGACAAAGAGTGGAACGAGCACGGCGCTCGCGACTGATTTCAGGACGGACCCGCGGATGAGTGACGGGCCGCGGCGTACGGCGCATCAATAGGCAAGCTCTATTGTCGAGGTTGAGATGAGCGCTACGGAAGACGGATTCAGCTTCCGCGCGCTGGCGATCCCCGCCTACGGGCCGACACTGCTCTTCGGCCTCGGCGAGGGCGCGATCCTGCCGGTGCTTCCGCTGTCGGCACGCAGCCTGGGTGCGAGCGTGGCCATCGCTGCCACGATGGTCGTTCTGATCAACGTCGGTTCACTCGTGTTCAACGTGCCCTCCTCCGTCATCACCGACCGGTACGGCGAGCGGCCGGCCATCATCGGTGCGGCGGTCGTAGGGGTTCTCGCGTCTGGATTGTTCCTGATCGGCAGCGATATCTGGGTGTTCATGGTTGGCGCCCTGCTCTACGGCATCAGCGCGTCGGTCTTCATGCTTGCCCGCCAGACCTATCTCACCGAAGCGGTCCCCGCCAGCCACCGGGCACGGGCGTTGTCGACGCTGGGTGGCGTCATGCGGATCGGGGTGTTCGCGGGGCCGTTCCTGGGCGCCGCAGCGATGAGCGTCTGGCACCTGGCGGGCGCGTATGCCGTGAGTGCTGCGGCCCTGCTGCTGGCTGGTGTGCTGGGTGCGACCTTGAAGGATCTGCCGCGTGATGCCGCTGCGCAACGCGCGAAGGTGGGTGACACGGGCACTCCGAGCGTGCGCGGCGTGCTGCGCGACTACCGCAAGGTGTTCCTCACCGTCGGTATGGGGGTGTTACTCGTGTCCTCGATCCGGGCATCCCGGCAGGCCGTGATTCCACTGTGGGCCGAGCACCTCGGACTGAGTCCGACCACGGCATCGCTGATCTACGGGGTGAGCGGCGGCATCGACATGCTCGTCTTCTATCCAGCCGGCAAGGTGATGGACATCTTCGGCAGGCGGTGGGTCACCGTGCCGTCCATGCTGGTGATGGGGCTGGCGATGATGGCTATGCCGCTGACGCACGGGGTACTCACGCTCGCCCTGGTCTCCTGTGTGCTCGGTTTCGGCAACGGGATCGGGTCGGGGATGGTGATGACGCTCGGCGCCGACTTCTCACCCGTGGTGGGCCGACCTCAGTTCCTGGGTATCTGGCGGGAGCTCTCGGATGCAGGTTCCACCCTGGGTCCCGCATTGCTGGCCGGTGTCACTGCAATCCTCAGCCTCGGCGCAGGCATCGTCGTCTGCGGAGGTCTGGGGTTCGCAGCCGCAACCGTGATGTGGCGCTCGGTGCCATCAGGGTCACAACACCGCGCAGCCGCCGACCTGGCCCGTCAGTCCGAGACGTCGTCTGCACGGTCGTCGCCGTGACGGCATGTGGTGTGCCTGGCGAGAATCATCGGGCGCCGGTCACTTTCCGCGGGTTTGTGGGAGCGCGGCATCTCGAGGCGGCTGATTAATCCAGGTGCGGCGGCCGTGCCGTATGGGGTTGTATCAACGAATGACGATCACTCTGCGGTGTGCGACGCCGGACTCGCTGGAGGAGGTCGCCGACGTGGTGGCGGCCTGGCAGCACCAGGGCGGACCGGTCCAGCTTCATCCGGGCGACATCGGGTGGCAGTACCGCCTGGGTGCGCAGGAGGTGTCCGATTCCGTTCGGGTATGGCGTCGTGACGGGCAGATCCTGGCCGCCGGCATGGTCGATGGCCAGACGGTCATCCGGATGGCGATCGCACCGGACGTCGATGAGGATGATGCTTTTGCCGAGCACCTGGTGGCCGATCTGGCGAGCCCGGCGTCCGGTGTGCTGCCCGCCGGTCCCGGGACCGTCGAAGCCCGATCCGGAGCCGCCCTACGCGGTCTTCTCCGTCGCAACGGTTGGCAGCCCGACGAGCCGTGGACTCCGTTGTCGCGGAACCTGACTACGCCGGTGCCGGACAGCCGCCTCAGAGTGGAGGTCATTACGACGAACGACGTTCGGGACCCGGTCGTTCGCGATTGTGTCGCCGTACAGCTGGCGTCGTTTGCACGGTCCACGTTCACCGTGCAGCAGTGGCACGTGATGACGCTGGCTCCGGCGTACCGTCGGGCCCGGTGCCTGGTCGGTTACGACCCGAAGGGCCGGGCAGTCGCTGCCGTCACCGTGTGGTCGGCCGGGCAGGGACGACCGGGTCTGCTGGAACCACTCGGCGTCCACCAGGATCATCGAGGCCACGGGTACGGCACTGCCATCTCTGTCGCGGCAGCCGCTGCGCTGCAGGAGATGGGCTCCTCCAGCGCGACGGTGTGCACCCCGAGCAGCAATGCGGGCGCGGTCGCGACCTACGTCTCGGCCGGCTTCCGGCAGTTCGCCGACGTCACCGACTTCCGTCGGCCGGGGTAAGTCGTCGCGCTTGCGGACGGCAGGGCGCGACGCCACGCCGAGCTATTTCTCGAAAGAGTGTTCCGGTCCCGGGAAGGTTCCCGCCACGACGTCGGCCCGGTAGTCGCGGGCGGCCTCCAGCAGGGTGCCGCGCAGGTCGGCGTACTGCTTGACGAATCGCGCCATTCGCCCGCCGCGCATCCCGGCGAAGTCCTGCCAGACGAGCACCTGCGCATCACAGTCGGGGCCTGCGCCGATGCCTACCGTCGGGATGCGCACCGTTGCAGTGACCCGGGCGGCGAGGGGTGCCGGGACCATCTCCATCACCACGGCGAACGCGCCCGCCTCCTGCAGTGCTTCGGCATCGGCGATCAGCTGGTCGGCTCCGGACCCCCGGCCCTGGACCTTGTATCCGCCGAGCGTGTGCTCGCTCTGCGGCGTGAAACCGATATGTGTCATCACGGGAATGCCGGCTGTCGTCAGGAGCTCGACGGTGGGCGCCATCGACGCGCCACCCTCCAGCTTCACCGCATGGGCCCGTCCTTCCTTCATGAAGCGCACCGCGGTGTCGAAGGCCTGGGCCGGATCGCGCTGGTAACTGCCGAACGGCAGATCCGCGACGACCAGAGCGCGGCGCGCCGCACCGGACACAGCCCGAACGAGGGGGAGCAGGTCGTCCACGGTCACCGGCAGGGTCGTCTCGTAACCGAGGACGTTGTTCCCCGCGGAATCGCCCACCAGCAGCACTTCGATGCCCGCCTCGTCGAAGATCGCGGCGGTGAACTGGTCGTAGGACGTCAGCATCGACCAGCGCGTGCCCTCCTGCTTCAGCGCGAGCAGGTGATGGGTTCGTACCCGCCGCACCGACGTGCCCGGCGGTGTGTCGGACGGGCCGGTGGCGTTGCCGCTGCCATAGGGCGGAGCTTCCTCAGTCATCCCCGGAGGGTAATCGGGGATCGGTGCCCTCCGACATCCCGGCCGGGTCCGCCTAGGATCACAGCCATGGACCGTCAGCAGGAATTCGTGCTCCGAACCATCGACGAGCGCGATATCCGCTTCGTACGGCTGTGGTTCACCGACGTACTCGGGATGCTCAAGTCGGTCGCAGTCGCACCGGCGGAGCTGGAAGGTGCCTTTGCGGAGGGAATCGGCTTCGACGGCAGCTCCATCCAAGGGCTGGCGCGCGTCTTCGAGGCTGACATGCTGGTCCTGCCCGACGCGTCGACGTTCCAGATCCTGCCCTGGCGGGGTGATGCCCCCGGCACGGCACGGATGTTCGCCGACATCAGACTCCCGGACAACAGCGCCGCCGCCGCCGACCCCCGATACGTCCTCAAACGCGCGCTCACCCGTGCTGCGGATCAGGGCCTGACGTTCTATACCCACCCCGAGATCGAGTTCTATCTCTTCGAGCAGCGCACCGGCACCCACTCACCGCCGGTGCCGGTGGACCAGGCCGGATTCTTCGACCACGTCCCGCACGGCACCGCGCACGACTTCCGGCGTGCGGCCATCACCATGTTGGAGAGCATGGGAATCTCGGTGGAGTTCAGTCATCACGAAGGCGGACCCGGGCAGAACGAGATCGATCTGCGCTACGCCGACGCGCTGACGACGGCGGACAACATCATGACGTTCCGCGCGGTGATCAAGGAGGTCGCACTGGAGCAGGGCGTGTTCGCCTCCTTCATGCCCAAGCCGCTGGCCAGCCATCCCGGCAGCGGGATGCACACTCACGTCTCCCTGTTCGAAGGCGACCGCAACGCATTCCACGAGGCAGGCGCGCCGTATCAGCTGTCCAGGACGGGTAAGCACTTCATTGCCGGAATCCTGCGGCATGCGGCGGAGATCTCGGCGGTGACCAACCAGTGGGTCAACTCCTACAAACGGATGTGGGGCGGCGCGGAGGCCCCGGCCCACGTGTGCTGGGGGCACAACAACCGCAGCGCGATGGTGCGGGTGCCGATGTACAAGCCGGGCAAGCACCAAAGCAGCAGGATCGAGATCAGATCCCTGGATGCGGCCGCGAACCCCTACCTCGCGTACGCGGTTCTGCTGGCCGCCGGCATGAAGGGCATCGAAGAGGAGTACGAGTTGCCCGCAGAGGCCGAGGACGACGTCTGGACATTGACCGACCGCGAGCGCCACAGCCTCGGCATCGATCCGCTGCCTGCCTCGTTGGATCACGCGATTCACCTCATGGAGAACAGCGAGCTGGTCGCGGAGACCCTCGGTGAGCACGTGTTCGACTTCTTCTTGCGTAACAAGAAGGCGGAATGGGCGGCCTACCGTGATCAGGTCACCCAGTTCGAGCTCGACCAGTACCTGCATCGCCCGTGAGTATTCCGACGCGGGGAGCGCTGGCGCGGGCCGGGTTCCTGCACGTCGATCGTTCCGGACGTTGCCTGGAAGAGCTGGGAGCCAGCATCGGACCCGGCACTCTCGGGGTGGTCTCGGCCTCCGTCGACCCGGACCAGGCGGTGCTGGGAATGGTCCGACTACGCGAGGCGACGACAGGTTCGCAACGCTCGCAGTTGGACGCCGTCCTGGTGGCGGCGGGGTCGCAGGCGCGAGCGTTGGTTGGCCTGCTGGCCAGCTCGGCAGGCCTGACCGACCATCTGGTGCGCCACCCCGACCATTGGCCCGAGGTCACCGGCGCAGAGCTGAAGGACGCGGCCGGGATCTACGCCGAGGTCGCGCGCGATGTCGGTGAAGCGAGCGGCGAGAAGGCCTACGACCTGTTGCGGGTCGCCTACCGGCGCCAGCTGGTACGCATCGCCGCCTACGACGTCACGAGCAATCCGATCGAGTCCTTTCCCGAGGTCGCCCGCGCGCTGGCCGACCTCGCGGGTGCCTGCCTGGACGCGGCGCTGGCCATTGCGCGTCGCGAGGTCGAGGGTGCCGAGCGGGTGCGACTGGCCGTGATCGGGATGGGCAAATGTGGCGGACGCGAGTTGAACTACGTCAGCGATGTGGATGTGATCTTCGTTGCCGAGCCGGTCGATCCGGGCGACGACGAGGCACAGGCGCGGGACATCGCCGGCAAACTGGCCATCGCGCTGATCAAGGCGTGTTCGCAGCCCACTGCGGAAGGCATGCTGTGGGAGGTCGACACCGCCTTGCGGCCGGAGGGTAAGCAGGGTCCACTCGTGCGCACGGTGGCCGGACACGCGGCCTACTACGAGCGTTGGGCCAAGACGTGGGAATTTCAGGCGCTGCTCAAAGCGCGCCACGTGGCGGGTGATGCGGCGTTGGGTGCTGCCTACCTGGACGCGATGGCCCCGATGGTCTGGGCGGCCTCTACCAGGGAACATTTCGTCGAGGACGTGCAGGCCATGCGGGCGCGGGTCGAGCAGTATGTGCCGGCTAGTGAGTCCGAACGGCAGCTGAAGCTGGGTCCGGGTGGTCTACGCGATGTGGAGTTCAGCACCCAGTTGCTGCAGCTGGTGCACGGGCGCACCGATGAGCGACTGCGTCACCGCAGCACCCTGGCCGCGATCGAGGCGCTGGTGCGCGGCGGTTACGTCGGTCGTCAGGCAGGTGAGGAGCTGGACCGTTGTTACCGCCGGCTGCGCGTTCTGGAGCACCGCATCCAGCTGTCCCGGATGCGACGCACCCACCTCATGCCGATCGATCCCGAGCAGTTGCGTCCGTTGGGTCGTGCGCTCGCGGTCAAGGGTGACCCCGTCGAGGGGGTGGTGGCCCTGTGGCGTACCACTGCCCGTGACGTACGCCGGCTGTACGAGCGGTTGTTCTTCCGACCGCTGCTCTCGGCCGTGGCCCGGCTCAGTGACGACGACGCCTGCCTGTCCCTGGACAGCGCCCAGGACCGGTTCGCCGCCCTGGGGTATGCCGATCCCAAGGGTGCGATCGCGCACATCCAGGCCCTGACCGAAGGCGTGAGTCGGCGTGCTGCCATCCAGCGGACCTTGCTGCCGGTGATGCTGCAGTGGTTCGCCCAGGAGGCCGATCCCGACCTCGGGCTCCTCGCGTTCCGCAGGATCAGTGACAGGTTGGGGGCCACCCACTGGTACCTGAAGATGTTGCGCGATGAGGGTGGCGCGGCTCAGCTGCTCGCCCGGGTGCTGGCCAATAGCAGGTATGCCGGGACCTTGATCGAGGGGGCGCCATCCTCGGTGGCGGTCTTCGGCTCGGAGCAGGCACGTGTCCCGTGGACGCGCCGCGCGATCCTCGAAGTGATGCAGGCGGCGATCGAACGTCACGACGACGGCCACGACGCAGTCCGGGCGATCCGGGAGATCCGTCGCGCCGAACTCATCCGGGTAGCCGTGGCCGACATTGCCGGGTCCGTGGACCTGAATACCTTGGAGATAGCCCTCACCGACATCTCCGCAGCCACTATCCAAGCCGCTCTGGATGTCGCTGTTCGTGATGCCGTGTCGCAGGCCGGGGCGCCACTGACGACGGTGATAGCAGTCATCGGGATGGGCCGGCTCGGCGGTCGCGAGACCGGGTACTCCAGCGACGCCGACGTTCTGTTCGTGCACGACCCGTTGCCGGGCGCCGAGCCCGGGCGAGCAACGACCGAAGCCACCGCCGTCGTCAACCAGTTGCGGTCCTCGCTGGCCCTCAGTGGACCGGACCCTTCGCTGATCGTGGATGCCGATCTGCGTCCTGAGGGCAAATCCGGGCCGATCGTGCGCACCCTGTCCTCCTACGCCGCCTACTACGACCGGTGGTCGGCCGGCTGGGAGGCGCAGGCCCTGCTGCGTGCGCTGCCGATCGCCGGGGACGTCGATCTCGGCGCCCGGTTCGTGCGCCTGATCGACCCGCTGCGTTACCCCGAAGGCGGGATGGACCTCGGCGCGATCCGTCAGATCCGGTCCCTCAAGGCGCGGATGGAAGCCGAACGCATCCCGCGCGGCGGCGACCGGCGCACCCACTTCAAACTGGGTCGGGGTGGCCTGTCGGACGTCGAGTGGACCGTTCAACTGGCCCAGTTGGAGCACGGTCACGAGATTGCCGCCCTGCAACACACCGGCACCTTCTCGCTGCTGCGCGTCATGGCCGAGCACGATCTGCTCACCGAGGAGGAAGCCGAACGACTCGGCGCGGCGTGGGAGTTCGCCACCCGGCTGCGCAACGCCGGAATGTTGTGGCGTGGGCGGTCGATCGACTCGCTGCCCAGCAGTCTGGCTGACGTCCGCGGCATCGCCGGACTACTCGGTTGGCCGCTGTCGCGGGCCTATGGGCTGCAGGAGGACTACCTGCGCCATACCCGGTTGGCCCGCTCGATCGTCGAACACCGCTTCTACGGCAGTGATCTCATCGAAGGTCGGGACGAGCACCCCACCCACCGCTGAGTTACCGACGGCACATGGACGGGGTGGGTCAGCGCCCGCCCGGCCCGCTTAAACTGGTCCGGTGATATCCCGTCTTGACCTGCGCGGCAGCGCGTTGTCCTCGTTGGACGCCCGCGGCCTGCGCGCCATTCTGCCTCGCGCCGAGTTCGATGTCGATGCCGCGCTGGACGTCGTGCGCCCTATCTGTGCCGAAGTGCAGGCCCGCGGGGAGCAGGCCCTGCTGGAGCTGGGTGAGCGTTTCGACAAGGTGCGCCCTGCCACGCTGCGGGTGCCGCGCGAGGTGCTGCGCGCGGCCGCTGAGCAGCTCGACCCGCAACTACGCGAAGCGTTGCTGGAATCCATCCGGCGGGCGCGCCTGGTGCATGAGGACCAGCGACGCACCGACACCACGACCACCGTGGTCGACGGGGGTACCGTGACCGAACGCTGGGTTCCCGTCGACCGGGTCGGGCTCTACGTGCCCGGTGGGGTCGCGGTGTATTTCAGCAGTGTCGTGATGAACGTCGTGCCCGCCCAGGTCGCGCAGGTGGCGTCGTTGGCGGTGGCCAGCCCGCCGCAGGTGGACAACACCGGCATCTTCACGGGGTACCCGGACCCGACCATTCTGGCCACCTGCGAGCTGCTCGGCGTCGACGAGGTCTACGCAGTCGGCGGCGCCCAGGCTGTGGCGATGTTCGCCTACGGCGCCCGCGACGACGACGGCGCAACGGTCTGCGAGCCCGTCACCCTGGTCACCGGTCCTGGCAACATCTATGTAGCCGCCGCGAAGCGGTTGCTGAAGGGCCTGATCGGGATCGACTCCGAAGCCGGTCCCACCGAGATCGCCATCCTGGCCGACGATGCCGCCGACGCAGAGCTGGTTGCTGCGGACATGATCAGTCAGGCCGAGCACGACGACCTCGCCGCCGCAGTCCTGGTCACCGACAGCGCGACCCTCGCCGACGACGTACAGCGTTGTCTCGGCGTTCGGGTCGAGCAGACGAAACACACGCAGCGGGTCACGACAGCGCTCGCCGGTCGGCAGTCGGCGATCGTCCTGGTCGACAGTCTCGACGACGGTATTCGAGTGATCGACGCGTACGCGGCCGAGCACCTGGAGATTCAGACCAGGGACGCGGCTGCGGTAGCCGCACGGATCCGGAACGCAGGTGCGATCTTCGTCGGCCCGTACGCCCCGGTCAGCCTCGGCGACTACTGCGCCGGTTCCAACCATGTGCTGCCCACCGCAGGCTGCGCCTGCCACAGCAGCGGACTGTCCGTGCAGACATTCCTGCGCGGCATCCATGTCATCGACTACTCCGAGGCGGCGCTGCGCGAGGTGGCGAGATTTGTCGTCACGCTCGCCGACGCGGAGGATCTGCCCGCCCACGGCGAAGCGGTCACGGCCCGTTTCGCGACGTCCTGAGGTCTGCAGCGCGATGAGCGAGTTGCAGGATCTGCTGCGGCCCGACCTACGCGGCGTCACGGCCTATGGTGCACCGCAGCTGAACGTACCGGTCGCCCTCAACACCAACGAGTCGTCGTACCCGGTGCCACCGCAGGTGGTCGAGGCCATCTCCGACTCTGTCGCGGAGGTCGCGGCCGGCCTGAACCGGTATCCCGACCGCGAATTCAGTCAGCTTCGGGACGCACTTGCCGGGTATCTGAACGACACCGCGAACTGCCGTCTGCAGGCCGCGCAGATCTGGGCCGGCAACGGCTCCAACGAGGTGCTGCAACACCTTGCTCTCGCGTTCGGGGGGCCAGGGCGGACCGCCCTGGGTTTCACCCCGTCCTACTCGATGCACCCGATCATCAGCCGAAGCGTCGGTACGACCTGGGTCGACGGTCTGCGTGATGCCGCGCCGGGCCGCTTCGACATCGACGCCGACCTCGCCGTCGAACAGGTGCACCGCCACGATCCGCATCTGGTCTTCCTGTGCTCGCCCAACAACCCGACGGGCACCGCACTGGACCCGGACGTCGTGCTGCGCGTGTATGAGGCAGCACCTCGCGCGGTCGTGATCGTCGACGAGGCCTACGGAGAGTTCGCCCGCGCGGGAACGGCAAGCGCTATCACGTTGCTACCGGGTCGGGACCGGCTGGTCGTCACCCGCACGATGTCCAAGGCCTTCGCCTTCGCCGGGGTACGGCTGGGCTACCTCGCGGCCGCATCCGAGCTCACCGACCTGCTGCGACTGGTGCGGCTGCCCTACCACCTCTCGAGCGTGACGCAGGCCGTGGCGTTGGCAGCGCTCGCCCACGCGGACACCATGTTGGCCATGGTGGAGCAGATCAAGGAATCCCGCGACGTGCTTGTCGAGGGCTGCCAGGCCCTGAGGCTGACGCCGGTGGCCAGCGATGCGAACTTTGTGCTCGTGGGAGGATTTGCGGACGCGCGCAGGGCATGGGCGAAATTACTGGACCGAGGTGTTCTGGTGCGCGACGTCGGGATGGAGCATCACCTGCGGATCACTGCCGGCACCCCGGCGGAGACCCAGGCAGTGCTCGCGGCCCTGGCCGACCTACGCGTGGACATCGAGGAGAGCACCTGATGAACGAGCAGCACCCCGTACCGCAGGGCCCGCCACACCGCACGGCCCACGTCACGCGCTCGACCAAAGAAGCCAGCGTCGACCTCTTCCTGGACCTGGACGGTACGGGGGAGTCCGACATCAGCACCGGTGTGCGCTTCTACGACCACATGCTCGACAGTTTCGCGCGGCACAGTCTGATCGATCTGCGGATCAGAGCCACCGGCGATATCGACGTCGATGCCCACCACACGGTCGAGGACACCGCGATCGTGCTCGGGCAGGCCCTGCGTGAGGCGCTCGGTGACAAGTCCGGCATCTCACGGTTCGGGGATGCCATGGTGCCACTGGACGAGGCGCTGGCCCAGGCCGTCGTCGACGTCGCCGGCCGACCGTACATGGTGCATGAGGGGGAGCCGGAGGGGCAGATCTACGTCGTCATCGGTGGTGCCTACACCGGATCGCTGACCCGGCACGTGCTGGAGTCGTTTGCCTTCCACGCGGGTATCGCGCTGCATGTGCGTCTGATCTCCGGTCGCGATCCGCACCACATCGTCGAGGCACAGTTCAAGGCCGTTGCCCGTGCTGTCCGAGCTGCCGTCGCCAGGGATCCGCGGGTGGTCGGTATCCCGAGCGCCAAGGGATCCCTCTGAGTCCAATGGTGTCCACCCGGCCCAGCACGGGCGTGCTCTACCTGAGAGGCGACGGTCCACGGGCGCAGACCTGGGTCGCCCGAGGATCCGCGCCCTGTTACGTGGTACCGCTGGCAGGTTGGTCCGCTGTCGTTCCTGCGGGCCCGGCCGCCGCTCCTGCCCCGTATGACGCGGGACCGGCGCTGCTCCTGGCGCGCGTCGTCCCGTCCGCGATGCGCAGCGCAGTGGGTTTCTTCCAGATCGACGGCCGTCTGGTAGCTACGGTGCATCCACCCGGGTGGCGAGCGGTGACGCGGTGGCTGGTCTGGGAGAGCGGGCGAGGTCTGGCGCGGCTCCCGTCCCTGCCCGCCGCTCAACCTGCGGACCTGGTGCGAGCTGCTGGGGCCACTGCTGACGTGGAGCAGGATCTACGCGATATTTTCGCCGAACGAAGCTCGGCGGTCAGCGATGTGCTCGCCGATGTGGTCGGTGTACTGGGGCTACCCGGTGAACGGCTGGTGCTCGGACGAGGTGTCCGCAGCGCGGACGGCGCCGTGCTCATCGAACCCGCTGCCCGGTCGGTGCGCCAGTTCCAACGCATCACCTCCGAGCGTAAAGAGATCCACGACACGATCGCGGGAACGGTATGAAGCGCGTCGTCGTGCTCGATTACGGCAGTGGCAACATCCGCTCCGTCGTGCGGATGCTCGAACGGGTCGGTGCCGATGTCGAACTCACCGCGGACCAGCATGCGGTCGCTCGAGCCGACGCCCTCTATGTTCCCGGAGTGGGCAACTTCCACGCCTGCGTCGCGGGTCTGCGTGCGGTCGGCGGTCCTGCGTTGATCCGGGAACGGTTGGCGCTCTCGGCTCCGGTCTTCGGGGTATGTGTGGGATTCCAGATCCTGTTCGCCGGGTCCACCGAACATTCGACCGGTACTTCGCTGCCCGGACTGGGTCTGCTGCCGGGCACGGTCACCCGACTGCACGCACCGGTGGTGCCGCATATGGGCTGGTCACAGGTCGAAGCGGCCCGGTCATCCCTGCTCCTGAAAGGGGTGGAGGCCGAGCATTTCTACTTCGTGCACTCCTACGCGGCCGAGTACGACGAGGGGCAGTTTCAACTGGCGACCAGTGATACGTCGGCCGGCCCGGGTGTGCGGATCAGCACAGCCCGGCACGGTGGCACGTTTATTGCCGCCGCCGAGGACGGCCCGCTGACCGGGACCCAGTTCCACCCCGAGAAGTCCGGCGACGCCGGAGCAGCATTGATCGAGAACTGGTTGGCATCCTGGTGAGCGTCAACGTAATGGAGAGGTTTGTCTGTGGTTTCCGAGCACACCCCCGCACTGCACGCTGATGGGTTGACGAACCCGCAACGGCTGGAGTTACTCCCGGCGGTCGACGTCGTGCAGGGTCGCGCGGTTCAGCTGGTGCAGGGCATCGCCGGCACGGGCGGCGACTTCGGCGACCCGTGGCAGGCGGCGCTCGCGTGGCAGGACCAGGGTGCGCAGTGGCTGCATCTGGTCGACCTCGACGCGGCGTTCGGTCGTGGTCACAACAGGGACCTGCTGGCCTCGATCATCGGCCGGCTCGATATGCAGGTGGAGCTGTCCGGTGGCATCCGGGACGCCGAAACTCTCGATGCCGCTCTCTCGACGGGCTGCAGACGGGTCAATCTGGGCACTGCAGCCCTGGAGAACCCGCAGTGGACGGCACAGGCCATTGCCGAGCACGGGGACCGTATCGCCGTCGGTCTTGATGTCCGTGGCACGACGCTCGCAGCTCGGGGATGGACCCGCGAGGGCGGGGATCTGTGGGAGACCCTGGATCGTCTCGATACCGAAGGGTGCAGCCGCTACGTCGTGACGGACGTCGCCAAGGACGGCATGCTGGCCGGTCCGAATGTGGAGTTGCTGCGTCAGGTGTGCGAGCGCACGGACCGTCCGGTGGTTGCTTCCGGTGGGGTGTCCACCATTGCCGATATCGAGGCGCTCCGGGCGCTGGTCCCGAGCGGTGTGGAGGGGGCCATCATCGGATCGGCGCTCTACCGCGGTGCGTTCACGCTGGGCGCGGCACTCGATGCGGCCGGCCGCAAGTGAGCGGTCTGGACAGCCTCGGTGGTGGTGACGACGCGGCGGACCGAGAGGGAAGTGACTCGGCCGGTCGGGCGTGGACGGGGCGGGAGTTGCCCTCGACGGGGTTCGATCAGGACACCGGTGCGGCGGACGCGGGTCTGACGGCGGCGCTGGGCGCCGACGACGTGACGTTCATGGCGGCGCTCGCAGCCGCGCGACTGTTGGTGCCCATCGTCGCCGCCGCGCAGGAGATCGAGCAGTCGCCGGACGGCCTGAGCGTGGAGAAGTCCTCGCAGATGGCAGTGGTGACGCTGACTGCCGACGACGGGGAGCGCGCGCTGCCGGTCTTCACCGGGATGGCCGCGCTTGCGAATTGGAACCCGCAGGCTCGGCCGCGGCCGGTGCCGGCTGCGCAGGCGGCACAGGCGGCAGTGTCGGAGGGGTGTGACGTCCTGGTGCTGGAGCTCGGATCGCAGCAGGTGCGGGTGGTCCGTCCGAGCATGGTGTGGGCCCTGGCGATGCAACGGACGTGGCAGCCCGCGTATACCGACCCGTTCGTACTGCAGGCAGTCACCCGGGCCGCGCGAGAGGAAGGCGACGTGGTGACGGCGGCCTGTGAGGACGGCAACTCCGGCGGGCTACGCGTGGTGCTGAGCCTGCGGCCCGGACTTGGGTCCGATGGCGTGCAGGAATTGTGCGCCCGGGTGGGGGAGCGGATAGCGACCGACGGTGAAGCCCGGGCGAGGATTGACGCGCTGTCCTTCCGGATCGTGACCGCCGGTCCCTAGCCCCCCCGCCGCTACAGGTTGATCATGTGACCGGCGATACCTTCGATGGCCTCTTTGACTGCTTCACCCAGGGTCGGGTGCGCAAAAACGTTGCGGGCCACCTCGTCCGCGGTCAGGTCCCATTTCTGGGCCAGAGTCAGCACCGGCAACAACTCGGTGACGTCCGGTCCGATGAGGTGGGCGCCGATGATCTCGTTGTGCGACGCATCGGCGATGATCTTGACGAAGCCGGCCGATTCGCCCAGGCCCTGGGCTTTGCCGTTCGCAGAGAACGGGAACTGGGCGACCTTCACGTCGTAGCCCTTGTCCTTGGCCTGTGCCTCGGTGTAGCCGAAAGAGGCGATCTGCGGCTGGCAGTAGGTCGCTCGGGGGATCATGTCGTAGTCGATCTCCATTGTTTCCACTCCGGCGATCGTCTCGGCGGCGACAATACCCTGGGCCTCCGCAGTGTGCGCGAGCATCAACTTGGCGGTCACGTCCCCGATGGCGTACACACCGTCGAGGTTGGTAGCTCCCCGACCGTCGATGGCGATGGCTCCGCGGTCGGTGAGCTGCACCCCGATCTCCGCGAGGCCGTAGCCCTCGGTGCGCGGCGCGAAACCGATGGCCTGCATCACCTTGTCGGTCTCGATGACGTGCGATTCGCCACCCGCAGCGGGGGAGACGGTGACCTTCACCTTGTCGCCGGAGTCGTCGATGTTCTCGACCTTGGTGGAGAGCATCACCTTCACGCCGAGCTTCTTGTAGTGCTTGAGCAGCTCCTTGGAGACTGCGATGTCTTCGGTCGGGACCATCCGATCCAGGAACTCCACGATGGTCACGTCGACACCGAAGTTGCTCAACACGTAAGCGAATTCGACGCCGATGGCGCCCGATCCCGCGATGACGATGGACTCCGGGAGGTTCGGGTCCAGGATCTGCTCTTCGTAGGTCACGACGCGTTCGGACAGCTGGGTGCCCGGGATCAGTCGGGTCTGGGCACCGGTGTCGAGGATGAGGTTGTCGTAGGTCAGTTCCTGAGTTCCGCCATCGTTCAGCTTCACGGTCATCGACTTCGTGTCCGTCAGGGTGCCCCACCCGTCGATCTCGGTGATCTTGTTCTTCTTCATCAGGTAGTGCACGCCCTTGACGATGCCGTCGGACACCTTGCGACTGCGGGCATGCGTCACGTCGTAGGACATGCTCACGTCGCCGGTGATGCCGAAGACGTCCTTCTCTTTGTGCAGCACATGCGCGAGCTCGGCGTTGCGCAGCAGAGCCTTGGAAGGGATGCAGCCGATATTGAGACACACCCCGCCCCAGTACTTGCCTTCGACAACAGCGGCCTTCAGGCCCAACTGGCTGGCGCGGATCGCCGCGACATACCCGCCGGGACCGGCACCGAGGACTACTACATCAAAGTGATCAGCCATGGGGGCGACTTTAGTCGGCAGACAGCAGTTCCTGCGCAAGCGGGACATCAAGGACCAGGGAGTTCAGCAGTCCGCCGCGACACGCGGCAGTCACCGCTGCGGCCCGTTCGGCACCCATACACACCCCGATGACGTTCGGTATCGCCCGCAGCTCCACGTCGCTGGTCGTCAACAGGCGGCGGGCGAACTGGCTTGCGACATTGTCGCCGAATGCGTCGACGAACACTCCGCTGACTTCGCCGACTGCACCGCCGGCGCGTAGTTCCTCGATTTCCGCAGCAGATGCGGCCCCGTAAAGGGTGGACAGTTCGGGTTCGAACACGCCGACGCCGACGATGGCGACGGTGACCGACGTGACGTGCTCGTGGGCTGCGATGAAGGCAGGGTCCTTGCGTAGGTAGTCGGCCGCAGCGCGGTCAGGCGCGACGAACGGCGCGTGAAAGCGGTAACTGCGCCCGCCGCCCATAGCGGCCAGATCCCGGACCATATCTGCGGGCGATGCGATTTGGTCTGCGCCGGGCTCGTACCGCGCTCCGCTCAGCTGGACGATATCGATCGGCGGCAGCGTTCGTAGTGCAGCCACCGTGGCTGACGCGGATCGCGACCAGGGCAGACCGAGCACGTCCGAAGGCGTCAGCACGGCGGACAACTCTGCTGCTGCCAGTTCCCCGAGTCGGATCCGACGGGCCTGGGGGGAGCTGTCACCCGCCGCGCCGTTGAGCACAGCGCACCGGCGAAGACCAAGGCGTTCGGTGATCGCCGCGGCGAGCTCACCATGGTCGCCGGGGCCGGACTCGACGCGAATACGGACCACACCGGCTTCCCGGGCCAGCGTCAGGAGCCGTGCGACACGGAAGCGGGAGATCCCGAGCTCGGCAGCAATGGCTACCTTGCTCGCATCCTCGAGGTAGTACCGGCGGGCAACCGTGACGAGCATCTCCCGGGTGGCACGTTCATCCAGTTGCGCACTGCCGCGCAGCTGTTCGGCCGGTCCAGCCGGTGCGTCCATGTCCGTTTGCTCCCGCAGTCGTTATCGAATCGCGACCTCAGCTTGTCGCGCTCCGGCCATGTGATCTGTAACACTACTCTCATCTGAGCAATCCGTGCTCATATGAGCACTTAACGGAACGAGATCTCATGCGAGTCGTATCACGGGCAGCAATCGGCGTGGCCGTCGTCAGCTTGGTAGGAACGGGTTTGTCCGCATGTTCGGCGAGCAGTGGGGGCGGCGGCGGTGGCGGAGGCGGCAACAAGTCGCTCAACGTTCTGCTGGTCAACAATCCTCAGATGGTTGCCTTGCAGAAGGTCATCCCCCAGTTCGAGAAGACGACCGGTATCAAGGTCAAGCTCACGCTGAAGCCGGAGAACGACCTGCGAGCCACCGCCGGCACCGAGTTCTCTCAGCAGGCCGGTCAGTACGACCTGGCCACCCTGTCCAACTTCGAGATCCCGATCTATGCCAAGAAGGGCTGGGTCGCCGACCTCACGAAGTACACGACCGACCCCAAGGCCAGCTTCGACGGGAAGGACTTCGATCAGGGCGACATCCTCAAGCCGATGGCCAAGTCGCTGACAGTCGACGGAAAGATCTACGGCGAACCGTTCTACGGCGAGTCCTCCTTCACCATGTACCGCAAAGACCTGTTCAAGGCCGCCGGTCTGACGATGCCGGAGAACCCGACCTGGCAGCAGATCGCGGGCTTTGCCCAGAAGCTGAACAAGCCCGGGAAGGTCGCCGGCATCTGCCTACGCGGCGCGGTCGGTTGGGGCCAGGTGATGGCGCCGTTGACGACCGTTGTCAACACCTTCGGCGGCACCTGGTTCGACAAGAACTGGGACGCAAAGCTCAACACCGGCGGATTCAAGAAGGCCACGGAGTTCTATGTAAACCTGGTCCAGAAGTACGGCGAGAAGGGTGCAGCCCAGTCCGGCTTCACCGAGTGCGACAACGCGATGATCCAGGGCCAGGCAGCCATGTGGTACGACGCGACATCGGCGGCCGGAACGTTCTCGACGTCGAAGTACGCCAATGACATGGGATACGTCGCCGCACCGGTGGACCAGGTCAAGAACGCCGGCTGGCTCTACACGTGGGCCTGGGGTGTTGAGAAGGCCTCCAAGAACCAGGACGCTGCCTGGAAGTTCATCTCCTGGGCCAGCGGTAAGGGATTCCCCGCGGTGATCGGCGCCGGTAGCGGTGCCGGCATGGGCTGGGCGAATGTTCCGGCGGGCGCCCGTGCGTCGCTCTACGACAACCCCGAGTACCTGAAGGTCGCCAGCAATTTCGCAAAGCCGACCCTGGCTGCCATCAACGCCGCGGTTCCGGACGGCTCCAACCGCCCGACCCACCCGCCGGTGCCCGGCATCCAGTTCGTGGGTGTTGCTCAGTTCACCGACTTCGGGCAGACCGTCAGCCAGCAGATCTCCAACGCGATCGCGGGTAGCACCACGGTCCAGGCCGCGCTCGACGCGAGCCAGAAGATCGCTCAGAACGGCGTCAAGGAATACAAGAAGTAATGACCACTGCAAGTCTCGACTCCAGCGGTGCCGTGGAAGCCCCCACGGCACCGCCTGGTGCGGACAAAGAACTCAAGCGGCGCGAGCGTCGCGACAATTGGGTGCGGCGTACTCCGCTGATGCCGGCGTTGATTTTCGTCATCATCATGACGCAGCTGCCCTTCCTCGCGACCATCTTCATCGCCTTCAGCAAATACACCGCCTTCAGCGGTAACCAGGGCTTTGCTGGACTCGACAATTTCAGGACCGTCTTCCAGGACGACGCCGCTCGGTCTGCGGTGTTCACCACGATCAAGCTGACCTTGCTGGTCGTGGGGATCAGTCTGGTTCTCGGTATCGGTATCGCGCTGCTGCTGGACCGCACCTTCAAGGGCCGCGGCGTGGTGCGCACGATGATGATCGCTCCGTTCCTCATCGTTCCCGAAGCTGCTGCCCTGGTCTGGAAACATGCCCTGCTGGATGCCCAGAACGGTTTCTTCAACGGCATCATCACGATGGTCTGGGGGTGGTTCGGTGATAACAATCCACCGCAGCCGGTCTGGATCAACAGTCACCCGTTGGGTTCGATCGTCGTCTCGCTGGTGTGGCAGTGGACACCGTTCATGATGCTGATCCTGTTGGCCGGCCTGCAGGGTCGCCCGATGGATGTCATCGAGGCTGCCAAGGTCGACGGCGCCAACTCCTGGCAGATCTTCACCAAGATGACCCTGCCGCACATGCGGCGGTACATCGAATTGGCGGGCCTGCTCGGTGCTATCTATATCGTTCAGAACTTCGAGGCCGTCTTCACCATCACCTCAGGTGGGCAGAACACCGCGAACCTGCCGTACTACATCCAGCAGGCATTCTTCGCCGGCACCGGAGAGTACGGAACTGCCTCGGCCGCAGGGGTCATCACCGTCATCGGCACGATCATCATCGCTACATTCGCGCTGCGGACCGTGCTGACGGTTCTCAAGGAGGAGAGCTGAATGGCTGGCAACGCTTATGTGAGTCGGACGGTAGGACAGAACAAGCGCTCGGGGGTGATTCTGAGCTTTGCTGCCTGGATCACCGGAATTCTGTTCATCATCCCGATCCTCTGGATGGTGCTGACCGCGTTCCACAGTGAGAACGACGCGGCGAAGAACCCCCCGGCGTTCTTCGCAGCGCTGTCGACATCCGGTTTCAGTAGTTTCTGGGCGGCGCACCCCGTCGGGCCGCTGCTGAACTCGCTCACCGCCTCAGTGGTGTCGACGCTGTTCGTGCTGGCGCTCGCACTCCCGGCGGCGTACGCGCTGTCGATCAGGCCGGTCAAGAAGTGGACCGACGTGATGTTCTTCTTCCTGTCCACCAAGTTCATGCCGGTCGTGGCGGGCCTTCTCCCGCTCTATCTCGTCGCCAAGAACACCGGCCTGCTGGGCAGCGTGTGGGCGATGGTGATCATCTACACGGCGATGAACCTGCCGATCGCGATCTGGATGTTGAGATCGTTCCTGGCCGAGATGCCGATCGAGATCCTCGAGGCCTCGCAGGTCGACGGAGCAGGATTCGTCAAACAGATGTACAAGATCATCATCCCGCTGGTGATGCCCGGTCTGGCATCAGCTGCGCTGATCTGCTTCATCTTCAGCTGGAACGAGTTGCTCCTGGCGAACACGTTGGGCGGTACGACCGCCCAGACGGCACCGGTATTCCTGACCGGCTTCGTGACCAGTCAGGGCTTGTTCCTGGCAAAGGTGTGTGCGGCATCCGTCGCGATCTCGCTGCCTGTTCTCATCGCCGGCTTCGCGGCGCAGGACAAGCTCGTGCAGGGTCTGTCCCTCGGCGCGGTGAAGTAGCTGTGACGGCAGCCCTTTCGCAGGCCACTCTTGGCGAACTGGACGACCGGGTAGCGCGCCCGACGTACGACCGTTCCGCGATGACTGCGGGGATCGTGCATCTTGGTGTCGGCGGGTTTCACCGCGCTCATGAAGCGATGTACCTGGACGCCTTGATGAACAGCGGACAGGCGCTCGACTTCGGCATTGTCGGAGTCGGCGTCCTGCCCCATGACCAGCGCATCGTGGACATCCTGAACGAGCAGGACGGCCTGTACACGCTGGTTCAGAAACACCCGGACGGCAGCCTCGAACCGCGCGTGATCGGGTCGCTGATGCGCATGTTGCACGCGCCGAGTGACCCTGAGGCGGTGCTGGTCCAACTGGCTGATCCCGCAGTCCGGATCGTGTCACTGACGATCACAGAGGGTAGTTACCTCATCGATCAGGTGACCGGGCAGTTCGAGGCGGACCACCCCTCGATTCAGGGTGATCTGCTGGAGGCTGCACCTCCCAGTACGGCGTTCGGCTTCATCGTCGAGGCGTTACGTCGTCGTCGAGCGGCGGGTACCACCCCGTTCACGGTGATGACATGCGACAACCTGCCCGGCAACGGCGACACCGCGCACCTGTCGGTTGTCGCCTTCGCACGGCTCAAGGACGACGATCTGGCGGATTGGATCAATGAGCAGGCCTCCTTCCCCAACTGCATGGTCGACCGCATCACGCCGGTAACGACACCCGCCGACATCGAGGCGTTGGAGCAACGCTTCGGAGTTGGTGACGGATGGCCGGTCGTGTGCGAACCTTTCACCCAGTGGGTGCTGGAGGACAGGTTCGTCGACGGGCGGCCACCATGGCAGGACGCCGGCGTACAGGTTGTCGACGACGTCATCCCGTACGAACTGATGAAGCTCAGGCTGTTGAACGCCAGCCATCAGGCGTTGTGCTATCTGGGATACCTGTCGGGGTACCGCTACGCGCATGATGTCGCCAGTGATCCGTTGTTCGTGCGCTTCCTGCTGGGCTACATGGAATTCGAGGGCAGTCCGACACTTCCGGAGGTACCCGGTGTCGACCTGGCTGCGTACCGCACCGAGCTTGTCGCGCGATTCGCCAACCCCGAGGTGCGCGACACCCTCGCCAGGCTGTGCGCCGAGAGCTCCGATCGCATTCCGAAGTGGTTGGTCCCCGTGATCGCTGCGAATATTGCGGCCGGTCGACGTGTTGACCGATCTGCCCTCGTGGTCGCCTCCTGGGCGCGGTATGCGCAGGGCGTGGACGAGACGGGTCAGCCGATCGAGATCGTCGACCACCGCAAGGAGGCCGTGATGCGTGCGGCGTCCGACGCCGGGGACCCCTTGGCGTTCGTGCGCGACACCACCTTGTTCGGTGACCTCGCCGCGCACGAGGAGTTCACCCGGCCCTATCAAGAAGCTCTCACATCGCTGCACGAGATCGGCGCGCTGGCGACATTGCGTGCCCTGGAAGAGCGACTAACCCAAAGATGAGGATGTTATGCGCGTAAGCGTGCTGAACAAGGCCGGCGAGACAGAGGTCACCGACCGTCCGGCACCCGAGCCGGGACCCGAGCAAGTTCTGGTCCGAGTTGCCTCGGTCGGTGTGTGTGGTTCGGATGTGCACTATTTCGAGCACGGCCGGATCGGTAGCTACGTGGTCCGCGAGCCGCTGATCCTCGGTCACGAGGCGTCGGGGGTCATCGAGCAGGTCGGCTCGGACGTCGATCCGAGCCGAGTGGGCCAGCGGGTGAGCATCGAGCCGGGCGTGCCCTGCCGTTCGTGTCAGTACTGCCTGTCCGGGCACTACAACCTGTGCCCGAAGGTGGAGTTCTATGCGACCCCGCCGTTCGACGGGGCCTTTGCTGAGTTGGTACTGACCCACCACGCGTTCGCTCACCCGGTCCCCGACGCGCTGTCCGATGATGCTGCCGCATTGATCGAGCCGCTGTCGGTGGCGTTGTGGGCAGCTCAGCGCGCTTCGGTAACGGCAGGCGACGTCGTGCTCGTCACAGGTGCCGGTCCGGTCGGTCTGCTGATGGTTGCGGTTGCCCGCGCGCTCGGTGCCGCAAAGGTTTACGCCTGCGACATCAACGAGCAGCGGTTGGTCGTCGCGTCCCGGATGGGCGCGACTGACGTCGTGCACGGGTCCTTTGCAGACTCACAGCTGCAGGAGCCGACGGTCCTGCTGGAAGGCAGTGGCCACCCCGGCGCGACCATCGACGGGATCAAGGCTCTGGCGCCGGCAGGACGGGCGATCCTGGTGGGAATGGGCGGTGACGAACTGAATCTGCCGTTGTCGCGGGTGCAGGAGCGCGAGCTCATCATCACCGGCACGTTCCGGTATGCCGGGACCTGGCCGGCCGCCATCGAGTTGGCCGCATCGGGGGCGATCGATCTGGATGCCCTCGTCAGCGGTTACTTCGGTCTCGATCAGGTGCCCGACGCGCTGCAGGCTGCCAAGAAGGACCCGTCGTTCCTGAAGGCCATGGTCCGACCAGCCGACTGAGCCTCTCCTCCCTACTCCTAGTCAAAGGATTCAGATGCCTCGGCCCCTTGTCGCCGGTCTCGATTCGTCCACGCAGTCAGCCAAGATCGTCGTCTGTGACGCGGAGACCGGCGACGTCGTGCGGCAGGCCCGTGCTGCCCATCCCGACGGCACCGAGGTCTCCGCCCTGCACTGGTGGCGGGCGTGGGAACAGGTGAGCGCCGACGGCATGCTGGACGGGGTCCTGGCGCTGTCTGTCGGTGGCCAGCAGCACGGCATGGTCACCCTCGATGGCGACGATCAGCTGGTCCGGGATGCTCTGCTGTGGAACGACACGAGGTCGGCCGAGGCTGCGCGTGACCTCGTGCTGGAGCTCGGTGGACCGCAGGCGTGGGTGGACCGGGTGGATGTCGTGCCGCTGGCAGCCTTCACCGTCGCGAAGCTGAGGTGGCTGGCCGATCACGAGCCTGACAACGTGGCGCGGACCGAGCGCGTCCTTCTCCCGCACGACTGGCTCACCGGCCGGATCCTGCAGTCAGACGGCGGATTCGAGCGTTGGACGACCGATCGCGGTGATGCCTCCGGGACGGGGTACTGGTCTCCGGTTTCGGAGAAGTACGACGAGGATCTCGTGTACCGCGCATGCGGCCGGCAGGTGCAGCTACCGCACGTGCTTGCCCCGAACGGTGTCGCAGGCCGCACGACTGCGGGCATCCTCGTCGCTCCGGGAACCGGAGACAACATGGCTGCTGCACTGTCGTTGGGATTGCAGCCCGGCGAGGCGGTGGTCTCACTGGGCACCAGTGGCACTGTGTATGCGGCCCACGATCGACCTTCCGGGGATGCCAGTGGTGCTGTCGCGGGTTTCGCGGACGCTGCCGGTGGGCATCTGCCGTTGATGTGCACCCTGAATGCGGCGCGGGTGCTGAGCGCCGGCGCGGCGATGCTCGGGACCGACCTCGCAGGACTGGACCGCCTCGCGTTGGCCGCGGATGCTGGGGCAGGCGGGTTGGTCCTGCTGCCGTACCTGGACGGGGAACGCACGCCCAACCTGCCGGGAGCCACCGGAACCATCGGCGGCCTGACGCGGGCGAACGCAACGCCGGAGAATCTCGCGCGTGCCTGTGTTGAGGGCATGCTCGCCAACCTGGCCGCTGGTATCGCTGACCTGCGCGCAGTCGGGGTGCGGGTGGACCGGGCTCTGCTGATAGGTGGCGCGGCCGCCTCGGCCGCTGTCCGCGCCATCGCACCGATGGTGCTGGGTGTGCCGGTCGGTATTCCCGAAGGCGCCGAATACGTCGCACTCGGCGCGGCGCGACAGGCAGCGTGGGTCTTGAGCGGTGAGGGATCGCAGCTGCCGCCGTGGTCGGTCGGTCGGGAGGCCGTGATCGATGCGCCGGCAGGCGGTCAGGGCGAGCAGATTCGCGGGCGGTACGACGAGCTGAGAACAGCGCTGCACGGGTAGGTGCCGCCATCGTGTGTGGCTGCACTGAGCGGGTACGGGACACACATATCGTTCCGATCGAGAATTTCGATATGAAACAATCCGGCCATGTCGATCAGACCATTCCGGCGAGTACTCGCCGTGCGCGATGCACGTCGCGTGCTGCTGCTGGGCTTTCTGCTACGCCTGCCGATCTTTTCGGCAGGCGTGATCCTCACTCTGCACGTCGTGGGTCACCTGCACCGCTCCTACACCCAGGCCGGGTTGGTGGCCGCGGCAGGCACGGTTGCCATTGCCGTCTCGGGGCCCTGGCGGGGCAGGCTGCTGGATCGGCACGGACTGCGCCGGGTGGTGGCGCCATCGGTCCTGGTCAACGCGGTGTGCTGGTCCATTGCCCCGTTCGTCGGGTACTGGGCCTTGTTGGTCCTGTCGGTGGTGGCCGGCTTGTTCGTCGTGCCTACCTTCTCGGTGATTCGCCAGGGAGTGATCGCGGCAGTGCCCGACACCGATCGCCGCACGGCCTTGTCGCTGGACGGGATTGTCATCGAGTTGGCGTTCATGTCGGGTCCGCTGATCGTCGTATGGCTGACGACGGCGGTTTCGACGGTATGGGTCCTGTTCGGCATCCAGATGATGGGTGTCGGCGTCGGGGCGCTTCTGTGGTGGGCCGATCCGCCGCTGCGCGACGATACCGTCGCCACCGGGGTCACGGAGAAAGATGTTTCCCGCCGCGCGTGGCTGCGACCGCGCTTTATCCTCATCTGTTCCGCTGCGGCAGCCTCGACGATCGTTCTCACCGGTAGTGACGTGTCTTTCGTGGCGGCGATGCAGCAGTTCGCCTCCGCGGGCTCCCTCGGACTCGTGCTGGTGGTGTGGGGGGCAGGTTCGTTGATGGGCGGAGTGGTCTACGGCGCCCTCGCGCGTTCGATCTCGCCGGCGTGGCTGCTGTTGGGGCTGGCCGTCACGACCGCGCCGATGGCATTTGCCACCACGCCCTGGATGCTGGCCGTCCTGGCGCTGCCGGCCGGTATCTTCTGCGCCCCGACCATTGCCTCGACGGTGGATGCGCTGTCGCGGGCCGTGCCGCAGTCGGCTCGTGGGGAGGCAATGGGATGGCACGGTTCCTCGATGACGCTCGGCTCGGCGCTGGGCGCGCCGATCGGGGGACTGGCCATCGACCGGTTCGGTTTCGCCGGCGGTTTCCTCGTAGTGGCGGCGTTGGGGGTGGTCATCGCCCTCCTGGTTGCCCTCGCCCCTCGGGTGCATGCCCGTCGGACCACTGCCCAGCACGTGCTCGCCGCCTGACTGGGTTGCGAGATCTTCAGCTGCGCGTCGGCAGGGCTGCGGCGCGGGCCACACCACGTTCGACCCAGACGCGCAGGACCTCGTCCTCCCGCAGGGCATCGGCGCTCACTTCGAGCCATCCGGCCAGGGCGCGGCCCTTCATCTGCACCGGCAGCACGGATGGTGGGTCCACCCACTCAGCAGACCGGCTGGGGTCCACCCGCACCATCAGCTGCCCGTGCCCGCTTGCGGCAACTGCCAACCGCCCCGTGACCAGGAACGCCAATCCACCGAACATCGCCCTTTCGGACGTGGCCGCTTCGTCCGCGAGCAGTGCTCGGATGCGCGAAGCCAGCAGCGGATCGTGCGTCATACCTGCAGTATGGCGATCACGGTTCGCCCAATGGGGCCGAACTCGTGTCATCGCAGAACGTGCCGGTAGCCGATTGATAGGAATCCGGCGTCTCCTGCTAACATCTCAGCACCGATTGCAGCACGGGCAGATCCGTAAGGTGTCCGTGCTGCGATGTGCAAGAGAAGCCCCGCTTCCACCCGAGTGACAGCAATGTTGCCGGGTCCGGTCCGAGCAGATCTGGTGCGCGACGTATGGCGCGCTGGACCAGTCGCTGACAACGACTCGCTCGAGCTTTGGCGTTGGCTCCTCGTGCACCAGTGGTGACGAGGAGCCTTTTCTCGTTCCCAGGAGCCTGAACAGCCGAAGAAGGAGCAGACATCAGCGCTGAACCACGCATCAACGACCGCATCCGGGTACCCGAGGTGCGGTTGGTTGGACCCAATGGTGAACAGGTCGGAATCGTGCGCGTCGAGGATGCGTTGCGACTGGCCGGTGAAGCCGATCTGGATCTGGTCGAGGTCGCACCGATGGCAAAGCCGCCGGTTGCCAAACTGATGGACTACGGCAAGTTCAAGTACGAAGCTGCCGTCAAGGCCCGTGAGGCTCGCAAGAACCAGGTCAACACGGTCATCAAGGAGATCAAGCTGCGGCTGAAGATCGACCCTCATGACTACGGCACGAAGAAGGGCCATGTCGAGCGCTTCCTGAACGCCGGCGACAAGGTCAAGGTGACCATCATGTTCCGCGGCCGCGAGCAGTCCCGTCCCGAGATGGGTTTCAAGTTGCTGCAGCGGTTGGCCGAGGACGTGGGCGAGATCGGTTTCGTCGAGAGCTCGCCGAAACAGGATGGCCGCAACATGGTCATGGTCATCGGACCGGTCAAGAAGAAGGCTGAGGCCCGCGCCGAAGGTCGCCGCAAACGCGAAGCCGAAGCCGCTGACCAGTCAGGTGAGACTGCGACCGCGCAGACGGCAGAGCCCGCCGACGAAACCGTCACCACCGAATGACCGGCTCGCGCGAGCGAGCCCCCAGATTTGCACGCTGACCCCGGAAGAATCACGCGTCGATTGCGTGACCGGGAAGATATGAAGGAGACCGGCAGATGCCGAAGATGAAGACGCACAGCGGAGCCAAGAAGCGCATCCGCGTTACGGCGTCCGGCAAGTTGATGCGCCAGCGGGCGCGTCACGTGCACAAGTTCCAGGAGCGCAGCTCCAGCAATGCCCGCCGGTTGGTGAACGACGTTGTCGTCGCTCCTGCGGACACCAAGAGGATGAAACGCCTGCTCGGTAAGTAAGCACTGCCCATCCGCATCACCGGCGGTCTCGCCGGGAGCACAACACGAAGGAGATTCACGTGGCACGCGTGAAGCGGGCAGTCAACGCCCACAAGAAGCGTCGCGTCGTCCTGGAACAGGCGAGCGGCTACCGCGGTCAGCGTTCGCGCCTGTACCGCAAGGCGAAAGAGCAAGTAACTCACAGCATGAGTTACTCCTACCGGGACCGCCGGGCCCGCAAGGGTGACTTCCGTCGCCTCTGGATCCAGCGCATCAACGCCGGTGCCCGCGCCAACGGCATGACCTACAACCGCTTCATCCAGGGCCTGAAGGCTGCTGAGATCGAGGTCGACCGCCGGATGCTCGCCGAGCTCGCCGTGAACGACGCCCCGGCCTTCGCCGCGCTCGTCGAGATCGCCAAGGTCAACGTCCCGGCGCACGATGAGAACGCCAAGGGTGAGCAGGCCGACGCCGAGAGCGCTGCCTGATCCTGTACCAGGAAGGTCCCGAACGCATCGAACGCCGGCTGAGCCTGCTGTGCTGACCAACCCTCGCGCTGAGCGGGTCAAGGCAGTACGAGCGCTCGGTCGGCGTTCCATGCGTGAACGGACCGGCCGCTTCGTCGTCGAGGGCCCGCAAGGTATCCGGGAGCTGTTGCAATTCGCCCCTGCGACCGCTGTCGAGGTCTACGTCGACGTTGCCTGTGCGGAGCGGCACCAGGTGCTGTTGGAATCAGCGCGTACAGCCGACGTCGCCGTGCTTGACTGCAGCGCAGACGTACTCGGTGAACTTGCCGACTCGACGCACCCGCAGGGGATCCTGGCGGTCGCGCGCACGCTGGACGTGCCGCTCGCCCCGGCTCTGGACAGTGTCGTCGCAGCAGCAGATGCGGGTTTCGTCGTGATCCTCTCGCAGGTACGCGACCCCGGTAACGCCGGGACAGTCCTGCGGGGGGCAGATGCGGCCGGTGCGCGGGCGGTCATCCTGACCGACTCCAGTGTCGACGTCTACAACCCGAAGGTCGTGCGGTCGACGGCTGGGTCGCTGTGGCATCTGCCGGTTGTCGTCGGTGTTGATCTGGCGTCCGTGATCGATGCCTGTCGCAAGCGGGGCATTACCGTCATCGCCGCCGACGGCTCCGGGTCGGTGCTACTGCCCGACGCGAAGCTCGGGTCTGCGCATGCGTGGGTGATGGGCAACGAAGCCTGGGGTCTGCCGGAGCAGTTGCGCGAGCAGTGCGACGTCGTCGTCCGGGTACCGATCCACGGCTACGCCGAATCCCTGAATCTGGCGATGGCCGCGACGATCTGCATGTACGCGAGCGCGAGCGCCCAGGCCGTGCCGCAACCCCGATGAAGCAGGTCGGCAGCGTCGATAGACTCCGCTGCGTGCTGCTCCCCTCAGAATCGACGCGATGATGTCAGGCCCCAACACCCAGTTCGACCCGGTCGAAGTTGCCGCCTTGAACCCTGTGCAGATCGACGCAGCGGTCCAGGCTGCGACCGACGCCATCGGGGCGGCCGACTCTCTGGAGGCGCTCAAAGTGGTGCGTACGTCGCACCAGGGGCCGAAAAGCCCGCTGGCGTTGGCGAATCAGGAGATCGGTGCGCTGCCGCCCAGTGCGAAGGCGGAAGCCGGTAAGCGGATGGGCGCGGCACGCGGGCTGGTCGCGGGACAGTTCACGGCGCGTCAGGTCCAACTGGAGACCGAGCGGGACGAACGCATTCTGCTCGAAGAGCGGGTCGACATGACCCTGCTGGTCGCCCGGCGCCCGGTCGGACGCAGGCACCCCGTCGAGCTGATGAGCCAGCAGATGGCCGACGTCATGGTGGGGATGGGTTGGGAGATCGCCGAGGGGCCGGAGGTCGAGGCCGAATGGTTCACCTTCGACGCGTTGAACTTCGACGAAGACCACCCGGCGCGGCAGATGCAGGACACCTTCTACGTCGACCCGCCCGAGGCCGGTCTGGTGCTACGCACCCATACCTCCCCGGTGCAGGCGCGAGAAATGCTCGAACGGGGCGCGCCTCTCTACATCGCGGTGCCCGGACGGGTGTTCCGTACGGACGAACTGGACGCCACGCACATGCCCGCCTTCCATCAGATGGAGGGCCTCGCCGTCGATGAGGGCCTCACGATGGCTCACCTCAAGGGCACCCTGGACCGGTTGGCGAGCGAACTCTTCGGCGAGGACATCACCACGCGATTGCGCCCGTCGTACTTCCCGTTCACCGAGCCGTCTGCAGAGATGGACCTGCGGTGCTTTGTATGTCGAGGAGCCGACCCAACCTGCCGTACCTGCAGTGGCACCGGCTGGATCGAATGGGGCGGTTGCGGAATGGTCAATCAGAACGTGCTGCGCGCCTGCGGGATCGATCCGGACAGGTATTCCGGGTTCGCCTTCGGGATGGGCATCGACCGCGCGTTGATGTTCCGCACGGGTGTGGCCGATATGCGCGAAATGATCGAGGGCGACGTGCGTTTCAACGCGCAGTTCGGGATGGAGATCTGATGCGGGTTCCCGTGGAGTGGCTGCGCGAATACGTCGCGGTGCCTGCTGAGGCGACCGGAGCCGACATTGCGGCTTCCCTGGTTCGGGTGGGACTGGAGGAAGAAGGGTTGCACGGCAGCGATATCACCGGGCCGCTCGTCGTCGGCAGGGTCATCAGTGCCGCCCCCGAAGCGCAGAAGAACGGCAAGACGATCAACTGGTGCCACGTGGATGTCGGCGACGCGAACGGCAGCGGCGAGCCGCAGGGGATCGTCTGTGGCGCGCACAACTTCAGCGCTGGGGATTGGGTTGTCTGCGTGCTGCCCGGCGGGGTACTGCCCGGCGGGTTCGCTATCTCGGCGCGTAAGACGTACGGCCATGTCAGCGCCGGGATGATCTGCGCCGCCGACGAGCTCGGTATGCCCGATGACGGTTCCGGTGGCATCATCCGACTCGCTGAGCTCCTGCCGGGGGCCCAGCTGCGACCCGGCCAGGACGTCATACCGCTCCTGGGTCTGGATCGCGAGACGGTCGAGATCAACGTGACTCCCGACCGTGGCTACTGCTTCTGTCTGCGGGGAGTGGCCAGGGAGTACTCGCATGCGACCGGGGCGTTGTTCACCGACCCGGTTCCGGCTCTGCTGGCGCATGCGCCGGACGGTGACGGCGATGGATACCCGGTCCGGTTGGAGGACGACGCGCCGTTGCGCGGGCAGCTCGGCTGCCGACGCTATGTCGCACGGGTCGTGCGCGGTATCGATCCCGGTGCAGCGACCCCGCCGTGGATGGCAACCCGGCTGACCGAAGCCGGTATGCGACCCATCTCACTGATTGTCGACGTCAGCAACTATGTGATGTTGGCGCTCGGTCAGCCCACTCACACCTTCGATCTAGCGACTTTGTCGGGGCCGATCGTCGTACGCAGGGCCCGTGAGGGAGAGGTTCTACGCACTCTGGACGGACAGGACCGTTCGCTGTTCAGCCAGGATCTGTTGATCACCGACGACGGATCGACGGTAATCGGCATCGCGGGGGTGATGGGGGGTGCCGCAACGGAAATCTCCGATGGCACCAGTGAGGTCCTGATCGAGGCTGCCAATTTCGACCCCACCACGATCGCCCGGTCCGCTCGACGACACAAACTTCCTTCGGAGGCGTCGAAGAGGTTCGAGCGGGGTGTGGATCCACAGCTTGCGTCAGCCGCAGCCCAGCTGATCGTGGACCTGCTGGTCGAGTTCGCAGGTGGCGTGGCAGACGCGGCCGTGACCGACGTCGGTGAGGTATCCACGCCCGCTGCCATCGAATTCGATCTGAATCTGCCGACCCGCCTGGTGGGGGTGCACTACCCAGCTGCCGACGTCATCGGAGTGCTCAGCGAGATCGGTTGCGACATCGAGCAGATCGGCGACCGGGCGAACGTCATTCCGCCCAGCTGGCGGCCGGATCTACGCACGTCGCCGGATCTGGTGGAGGAAGTCGCCCGGATCCGCGGGTACGAGGCAATACCGTCGATCGTGCCGACCCCCCCGGGGGGTCGCGGTCTGACCCGTAAGCAGCACAGTCGACGGATGTTGGCCGATCTCCTTGCCGGGCGCGGCTTGCAGGAGACCTGGAGTGCGCCGTTCATCGGTGCCTCGAGTCTGGACCAGCTCGGTATCGACGCCGATGACCCACGTCGACGAGCGGTTCGCATCGTCAACCCCCTCTCGCAGGAAGCGGACCTCTTCCGCACTACTTTGCTGCCGGGGCTGGCAGACATCCTGCGGCGCAACGTATCCCGCGGCAGCCGTGACGTTGCGTTGTTCGAGTTCGGGCTAGTTGCGCTGCCAGGAGCAAAACTCGGTCACGCGCCGACGATGGCCCCTGGCCTGCGGCCCGAGGACACGGTCCTCGCTCAGATCCGCGAGGCCGTCCCGCATCAGCCGCGCTATCTGAGCTTCATCCTTTCCGGCGAGCGTGACCGCACTGCCTGGTGGGGAGCAGGCCGGGTAGCGGACTGGACCGATGCCCTGGAGATCGTGGGCGACCTCGGCGAGGCGCTCGGTCTGACGTTGGGCACCCGTAACGACGAGTGCGCGCCGTTCCACCCCGGACGCTGCGCCGCGGTCAGCGCGCCCGACGGCGAACGGGTCGGATGGGTCGGTGAGTTGCACCCGAAGGTCTGCGAGGCGTTGGAACTGCCTCGGCGCACCGTCGCCGGGGAGCTGGATGTCGACGTCCTGCTCGCCGCGAGCGCTGGCGAGACTGTGTCCGCACCCGTTTCCACCTTCCCGATGGCCGGTAGCGATGTCGCTCTCGTGGTCGGTGCAGAGGTGGCTGCTGTCTTGGTCGAAGCTGCCTTGCGCACCGGGGCGGGCGAGTTGCTCGAGTCGGTCTCGCTCTTCGATGTCTATCAGGGGGAGCAGGTCGAGGTCGGCAGGAAATCGTTGGCCTACCGGCTGCACTTCCGGGCAGCAGACCGTACCCTCACGACCGCGGAGGTCAACACTGCGCGTGACCGGGCAGTGGCATGTGCAGAACAAGAGACGGGTGCCTACCAGCGAATTGGATGAGTATGCATGAGCGTGTATCATCATGCAGATGCTCAGGGTTGCGGTAGCGGGAGCCAGTGGATACGCCGGTGGCGAGATCCTCCGGTTGCTACTCGGGCACCCTCAGGTCCAGATCGGTGCCCTGACTGCTGCATCGTCTGCGGGGGATCGCCTCGGTGTGCATCACCCGCATCTGACGCCATTGGCGGAGCGGGTGCTGGCGCCGACGTCGGTGGAACAACTGCGAGGTCACGATGTGATCTTTCTGGCTCTGCCGCACGGCGCATCTGCTCAGCTGGCGGGTCAGCTCGACGTGAACGACATGAACGACATGAACAACATGGACGACGTGCTGATCATCGACTGTGGCGCCGACTTCCGGTTGACCGAGGCCGCTGCCTGGGAGCATTTCTACGGCTCCCCGCATGCGGGCAGCTGGGACTACGGACTGCCGGAACTGTGGCTGCGGGACTGCGATCTTCCTGACGCCAAACAACGCGCGCAACTCCTCGCCGAACGTCGGATCGCCGTACCGGGCTGTTACCCGACAGCCTGTGCGTTGGCGCTCGCTCCCGTCTTCGTGACCCGTCTGGCGCAACCTCGGGATGTGGTGATTGTTGCTGCCAGCGGTACTTCTGGCGCCGGAAAGTCCGTAGCACCGCATCTACTGGGTTCACAGGTCATGGGCGCAATGAGCCCGTACGGCGTCGGCGGTGGGCACCGGCATACCCCCGAGATCGAGCAGAGTCTGTCGAACGCGGCGGGCGAGGCAGTCACGGTGTCGTTCACGCCCACGTTGGCGCCGATGCCCCGAGGCATCCTCGCGACCTGCACCGCGCCCCTTGCCGATGGCGCGACGGCCGCACAGGTGCGGGTGGCGTATCAGCGGGCCTATGACGATGAGCAGTTCGTCCAGCTACTACCCGAGGGCAGCTGGCCGAGCACCGGTGCGGTGCTGGGGTCCAACAACGTGCAGCTGCAGGTTGTGGTCGATGAGCGCGTCGGCCGGATCATTGCGGTCGCGGCCATCGACAACCTCACCAAAGGCACCGGGGGTGCGGCGGTGCAGTGCATGAACATCGCTCTTGGCCTCCCCGAGTCTGCTGGCCTGCCCACCGCCGGGGTCGCGCCATGAACGAGACCCTCATCCGTCCATCAACCGCAGCATCACCCACCAGGAGTCCGTCGTGAGCGTCACCGCGCCAGCAGGTTTCCGCGCGAGCGGGGTCACCGCTGGTCTCAAACCCAGTGGCACGCCGGACGTTGCCCTCGTAGTGAACGACGGGCCGGAGCATCACGCTGCAGCCGTGTTCACCAGCAACCGGGTGGAGGCGGCGCCGGTCACGTGGAGTCGGCAGGTCCTGTCCGATGCTCGCGCCGACGCAGTGATCCTGAACTCCGGTGGTGCCAACGCGATCACCGGTGGTGCGGGGTTTGCTGATACCCATCGCACAGCAGAGGCCACCGCAGATGCGCTCGGAGTCTCTGCGGGCGATGTGGTGGTGTGCTCCACCGGGCTGATCGGGGAACGGCTGCCGATGGACAAGCTGCTGAGCGGCGTCGCAGAGGCGGCAGCAGCGCTGCACGCTGCCGGCGGAACGGCAGCCGCCACTGCAATCATGACGACCGACACCCGCTCCAAGGAAGCGCTCGTAGAGCGAGCGGGCTGGTCGGTCGGCGGAATGGCCAAGGGCGCCGGCATGTTGGCACCGGCGCTCGCCACCATGCTCGTGGTCCTGACCACCGACGCCGTCGTGGACCCGACCGAGCTCGACGGCGCGCTGCGATCCGCGACTGAACTGACCTTCGACCGGATTGATTCAGACGGTTGCCAGTCGACCAATGACACCGTCCTGCTGATGGCATCCGGCGCATCGGGCGTGCGCGTGCAACGTTCGGAGTTGGTGGGCGCACTCACCGAATGCTGCGCGGACCTGGCCCGCCAGCTCATCGCGGACGCGGAGGGTGCCCGTCATGACATCAGCATCGAAGTCACCTCCGCCGCCTGCACGGCCGACGCGCTGGAAGTGGCCCGGTCCATTGCCCGCAACAACCTCTTCAAGTGCGCGATCTTCGGTAACGACCCGAACTGGGGCCGGGTGCTGGCTGCCGTCGGCACGACGCGGGCAGCGTTTGAACCGGCCGATCTGGATGTCTGGATGAACGGTGTACAGGTCTGTCGCAACTGCGGCGTGGGGGATGACCGCGCGGCAGTCGATCTGAGCGGCCGAGAGGTGCAGGTCGTCGTGGCGCTCCACGCGGGAGAAGCCGCCGCGACCATCTGGACCAACGACCTCACGCACGACTACGTGCACGAGAACTCGGCGTACAGCACATGACCCTGCACTCTGCGATCAACCTGCGACCCCCGATCGACCTGGCGGCCGCGCACGAGAAGGCCGCCACCCTCGTTGATGCACTGCCGTGGCTGGAGCGCTTCCGCGATGCGCTCGTCGTCATCAAGTACGGCGGGAATGCGATGGTCGACAACGAGCTCAAGACGGCGTTCGCGCAGGACATCGCCTTTCTGCGGTACGCCGGGCTGCGACCCGTCGTCGTACACGGAGGGGGCCCACAGATCCAGGTCATGCTGGATCGCCTCGGCCTACGCAGCGAATTCAAAGCGGGTTTACGGGTAACCACCCCAGAGGTCATGGACGTCGTGCGGATGGTACTGACAGGTCAGGTTTCCCGGGAACTGGTCGGTCTGATCAACCAGCACGGCTCGTTGGCCGTCGGACTGTCCGGTGAGGACGGCGCACTCTTCGGAGCACGTCGTCGAGGCGCGATCGTGGACGGTGAAGAAGTCGATATCGGCCTGGTGGGTGACGTCGTGACGGTCAATCCGGCGGCAGTGCGCGACCTTCTCGCGGCCGGTCGGATACCCGTGGTGTCGTCGGTTGCTCCCGACCTCGGTGCGCCCGGTCAGGTTCTCAACGTCAACGCAGACACCGCGGCATCCGCGCTCGCGGTTGCGCTGGGGGCCCACAAGCTCGTGATGCTGACCGACGTCGAAGGCATCTACGCGGACTGGCCCGATCGGGGCAGCCTGCTCAGCTCGATGTCACTGCAGGTTGCGGAGGACCTGCTGCCCACCGTGGATTCCGGAATGCTCCCCAAACTCGAGGGCTGCATCCGGGCGATCCGCGGTGGGGTACCTCAAGCACACGTGATCGACGGGCGACGTGCACATTCGCTGTTGCTCGAAGTGTTCACCGACGAAGGAATCGGCACCATGATGTCTGTGCAGGAACCAGGATGAGTCACCCCACGGAGTTCTCCGCTGCGCTCCGATACTCCGCGAGGACCCCGACGCGATGAGCGCGCAGCAGGATCTGCTGACCCGCTACGAGGCGAGCATGCTGAACGTCTTCGGCACCCCACCGTTGGTACTCACCCACGGTGATGGTTGTTACGTCTGGGACGCGGACGGTCATCGTTACCTGGACCTGGTCGGCGGTATCGCGGTCAATGTGCTCGGGCACGGGCACCCCGCGCTGGTCGCAGCCGTGTCCAAGCAGGCAGCTGAAGCAATCCACATCTCCAACCTCTTCGCCTCACCGGTCCAGATCGAACTGGCGGAGGCTTTGCTGACTGTGGCGCAGGCGCCCCAGGGGTCGAGGGTGTTCTTCGGTAACTCAGGGGCCGAGGCCATCGAGGCTGCCATCAAGCTCGCCCGACGCACCGGGCGCACCGGCATCGTTGCGGCCGAAGGCGCCTTCCACGGTCGCACCACGGGCGCCTTGGCACTGACGCACAAGGAGGCTTATCGCAGCCCCTTCGAGCCGCTGATGCCAGGCGTTACGCATGTTCCCTACGGTGACGTGGATGCACTCGCAGCCCGGGTGGACCACACGACCGGTGCTGTCGTTCTGGAGTCCGTCCAGGGTGAGGCGGGCGTCATCGTCCCTGACGCCGGTTATCTGCAGGCCGCGCGGGAGATCACGACGGCGGCCGGAGCGCTGCTGATTCTCGACGAGATCCAGTCGGGCATGGGCCGCACCGGTGCATGGTTCGCCTACCAGCACAGCGGCGTCGTTCCTGACGCCATCACAGTCGCAAAGGGGCTCGGTGGCGGGGTGCCGATCGGGGCCCTGGTGACGTATGGCGAGCGGGTGTCGCAGCTGTTGCAACCCGGCCAGCACGGTTCGACCTTCGGCGGTAATCCGTTGGCAGCGGCAGCAGGTTTGGCCGTGCTGGCGACCATCCAGGAGCAGGGGCTGCTGCGCCACGCCGAACTGGTCGGCGCGCACCTGACCCAGCGACTGACCGACCATCCGCCTGCCGGAGTGTCCGGTGTCCGCGGCCTGGGTCTGATGGCGGCGATCACCTTGCAACACCCCATTGCACCCGCGGTTGCGGGTGCTGCCCGGGCGGCGGGATTCATCGTCAACCCGGTGGCGCCGAACGCCCTGCGATTGGTGCCACCGCTGATTCTGACCGTCGGACAGCTCGACACCTTCCTGGACGCGCTGCCGCAACTGATGAGCGAGGCCACTTCATGACACGGCACTTCCTGCGGGACGATGACCTGACCCCCGCCGAGCAAGCTGCGGTACTGCATGATGCGGGCGAGCAGAAGCGCAACCGGGACCGCAGTCGCGCCGTCGGTGGGCCCGGGATCGCCCTGATATTCGACAAGCCGACGCTACGCACGCAACTGTCCTTCACCATCGCAGCGCATGAGTTGGGCGGCTATCCGGTGCTGGTCGATGGACCGATGGCCGGGATCGGCACGCGCGAGTCGATCGCGGACTGCGCCAAGGTGCTCGGCCGGCAGGTAGGTGCCATCGTCTGGCGGACGACCGACCAGTCGCGGGTGCAGGAGATGGCAGCGCATGCCGGGGTGCCGGTCGTCAACGCGCTCACCGACCAGTTCCATCCCTGCCAGATTCTGGCCGATCTGCTGACGATCGGTGAGCACCGCGGAACGCTTGCTGGTCAGGTGGCGGCCTACGTCGGAGACGCGGCCAACAACATGGCACATTCCTACCTTCTCGGATTTGCCACGGCAGGCCTCCACCTACGTATCGGCGGCCCGAATATCGCCGATCTCGACGGCGATGTCGTCCGTCGCGCGCGCAACATCGCGGCAACGACAGGTGGCTCCGTCACCCTTACCGATGATCCGGTAAGCGCAGTGCACGGTGCGGGGATCGTCATCACAGATACCTGGGTCTCGATGGGCCAGGAGGATGAAAGCGCTACCCGTAAGGGTGCCAGCTCGCCCTTTGCCCCGTTCGCAGTCACCGCGCAACTGATGGCGCAGGCGGCCCCCAGGGCGTTGGTCATGCACTGCCTACCGGCGTACCGCGGCTATGAGATCAGCGCCGAGATGCTCGACGGACCGCAGTCGGTCGTGTTCGATCAAGCCGAAAACCGGTTGCACGTCCAGAAGGCCGTGCTTGCCTTCTTGATGAAGCAGCGATGATTCCCGCCACGCGGACGGCGAGGCAGCAGCTCGTCGCCGACATCATCAGCTCTGAGCTGATCCGGTCGCAGTCCGAGCTGGCCGATCACCTCGCGGGTAACGGCGTCGAGGTCACTCAGGCCACCTTGTCCAGAGACCTGCTGCAGTTGCGCGCCGAGAAGGTGCGCCACGGATCGCAGCTGGTCTACGCGCTGCCCGGTGAGGTGGGCGACGACCGGGTTCGACCATCACCTGGTGACACCCAGCTGAGCGATCGGCTGCGCCGTATCTGCGCCGAACTACTGGTCAGTGCGCAGGTGTCGGAGAACCTCGTGGTCCTGCGCACCCCACCGGGTGCTGCGAACTACCTCGCCAGTGCCATCGACCATTCGCTCCCGGCCGACGTTGTGGGCACCGTCGCGGGCGACGACACTGTGCTCGTGGTAGCCAGTTCGGCCCAGAGTGCCCCGGCCGCTGCGCGCGCGCTGCTCGCTGCGGCCCGTTACACCGATCTCGTACGTGATGAAGGAGGACTCCCCGAATGAACCAGGAAGAACAGTCCGCACCCGTGAGCCTGTGGGGCGGCCGGTTCTCCGGCGGGCCATCGGATGCCTTGGCGGCCTTGTCCAAGTCCACCCACTTCGACTGGCGGCTGGCGCTGTACGACATCCGTGGATCAAAAGCTCACGCGCAGGTGCTGCACGCGGCGGGGTTGCTCTCCGATGCACATCTGAGTGAAATGCTGTCAGCGTTGACGTTACTGGCCAGCGATGTGGAAAGCGGTCGCTTCATCCCTGCCGAGGAGGACGAGGACGTCCATACGGCGCTGGAGCGCGGGCTGATCGACCGGGCCGGTGCAGATGTCGGCGGCAGGCTGCGCGCCGGACGTTCCCGCAACGATCAGGTGGCAAGCTTGTTCCGGATGTACCTGCGCGACCACGCGCGGATCGTCTCCGGCCTGCTGTTGGATGTCGTCGATGCGCTGACCGCTCAGTCCACCCGGATGTTCGGCGTCGCGATGCCGGGTCGCACGCACCTGCAGCATGCGCAACCGGTCCTCGTCTCCCACCATCTGCTCGCGCATGCGTGGGCACTGCTACGAGACGTCGACCGATTCCGTGACTGGGATGCCCGGACCGATGTTTCGCCTTACGGCGCCGGGGCCCTCGCAGGTTCCTCGCTCGGGCTCGACCCCGAGGCGGTAGCGAAGGATCTCGGTTTCTCGACGTCGGTGGACAACTCCATCGACGGCACCGCAAGCCGCGACTTCGTGGCCGAGTTCGGATTCGTGGCTGCGATGGCGGCGGTGGACATCTCGCGATTTGCCGAAGAAGTGATCATGTGGGCGACGAAGGAATTCTCGTTCATCACGCTGGACGATTCATACTCCACCGGTTCCAGCATCATGCCGCAAAAGAAGAACCCCGATGTCGCCGAGCTCGCGCGGGGCAAGGCAGGTCGCCTCATCGGTGACCTGGCCGGGCTGATGACCACGCTGAAAGCGCTTCCGCTGGCCTACAACAGGGACCTGCAAGAAGACAAGGAGCCGGTGTTCGATGCTGTCGACACCCTCGAGGTACTGCTCCCGGCCTTCGCCGGCATGACGGACACCCTGGTGTTCCACAGGGAGCGCCTGCAGTCACTGGCGCCGCAGGGATTTGCCCTCGCAACAGATATCGCGGAGTGGCTGGTGCGCCAGAACGTGCCGTTCCGGGTTGCGCATGAGGTCGCTGGTGCCTGTGTGCGCTTCTGCGAGCTTCGCGGGATCGAGCTGTGGGATCTTACCGATGAGCAGCTGCAGCAGATCCATCCCCAGTTGACCCCGGACGTACGAACGGTGCTGTCCGTGGAGGGTTCACTGGCATCGCGGGATGCTCGCGGGGGGACGGCTCCGGTCCGGGTACGGGAGCAGCTGACAACGGTCATCCATCGACGTGATCAACTGCGGGACTGGGTCGACCAACCCGTTGGCACGCAGCGCGAGGCGTGATCATGTCCGCGGCGGGCCGATTCGAGTGGGGTGTGGGGTTGCCTGCGGTGCAGATGGCTCCGGCTCTGCTGGGTGCGAGCATCGAACACTCGGGCGTACGTGTGCGCATCGTGGAGGTCGAGGCGTACGACGGGGCCAATGATCCGGGTGCGCACGGTTTTCGGGGGCAGACACCGCGCAACCAGGTGATGTTCGGTCCGCCCGGGCATCTGTATGTGTATTTCACGTACGGGATGCACTACTGCATCAATGTGGTGTGCGGGGAAACCGGACGCGCGGCGGGGGTGTTACTGCGCGCCGGCGAGGTGGTCGGCGGCATCGACATCGCCAGGCAGCGTCGCGGGAAGTCGGCGGACCGCGACCTCGCTCGGGGTCCGGCCCGCCTTGCCCAGGCAATGGCCATTACCGACCTGAGTCTCAACGGGGTAGACCTCGGACCCCAGGACTCACCGGTCCAACTGAGCAGATCGGCTGCCTTGCCTGCCTCGGCGATCAGCACCGGGCCCCGCGTCGGTGTCAGCGGTCCCGGTGGTGATGGCGCGACCTACCCGTGGCGGTTCTGGGTGACCGGTGATCCGCATGTGTCGCTGTACCGCGCGGCAGTTGTCCGCCGCCGCCGGGCTGAGGTGGCCACTCCGTGATCCGCTGAACCACCCTGCCCTGCAGATGCGGCAGGCTGAGCACCGTCCTGTCGATTGCAATGAAGGGTTCCGTGCGCGTGGCTGACATTTTCGAGGAGCTGCAATGGCGCGGCATGGTCGCCCAGACAACCAACGAGGTCGCTCTCAATGAGGCGCTCAGCGGACCGCCATTGACGGTGTACTGCGGCTTCGACCCCACCGCACCTTCCCTGCACTTCGGAAATCTTGTGCAGCTGGTGCTGCTGCGTCGTCTGCAGCAGGCCGGCCATCGGGTGCTGTGCTTGGTGGGCGGATCGACGGGCCTGATCGGTGACCCGCGACCCTCGGCGGAGCGGGTACTGAAAACCACCGAGCAGACCGCCGAGTGGGTCCAGAAGATCCAGCGCCAGGTCCGCCCCTTCCTGAATTTCGAGGGCGAGAACCCCGCACAGATCGTCAACAACCTGGACTGGACGCAGGGGATTTCCGCGCTGGACTTCCTGCGGGACATCGGTAAGCACTTCCGGGTCAACACAATGATCAAGAAGGATGCCGTCGCGGCCCGGCTCAACAGCGAGCATGGGATCAGCTACACCGAGTTCAGTTACCAGGTGCTGCAGGGCCTGGACTACCTGCACCTGTTCCGCGAGTTCGGCTGCACCCTGCAGACCGGTGCGGTCGACCAGTGGGGAAACATTCTCGCCGGGGCTGACCTGATCCACTCGTGCGAGGGCACGTCGGTGCACGTGCTGACCACCCCCCTGCTGACGGATGCGCAGGGGCGCAAGTACGGCAAATCTGAGGGCAATGCCATCTGGTTGGACGCCGACATGTTCAGCCCGTGGGCCTTCTACCAGTTCTGGCTCAATGTCGATGACGCCGAGGTGATCAGCCTGGTCAAGGTGTTCAGCGACCTCGATCGCACCCAGATCACCGAACTGGAACGCCAGGTTCGCGATGAACCGTTCCGGCGGGCAGCACAGCGGTCCCTCGCCGCTGAGGTGACGACCCTGGTACATGGGGCCGACGCGACGTCGTCGGTGCAACGGGCATCGGAGGCGCTGTTCGGCAAGGGAGATCTCGTCCAGCTGGACGAGCGCACCCTGCGGGATGCCACTGCCGAACTAGCCGGCGCCGACGTGCCCCCCGGTACCTCGGTCGTCGACGCGTTGGTCATCACTGGGGTGGTCGAGAGTCGGAATGCGGCACGTCGGCTCATCGCCGAAGGCGGGATTTCGCTGAACAACGTCAAGGTCAGCGACGCCGAGGCAACCGTGCAGGCCCAGGACTACCTGCATGACCACGTGGTGCTCATCAAGCGGGGCAAGCGGCACCTCGTGGCCGCCCGACGTGCCGAAAAGCCCTGAGATCCGGGCGATTTGGCCGCATCGCAAACCATGACGTACAGTTCTGTCATCACCTGAACGAGGCACAGACGAGAACGAATCGGCTGGCCGGAGGGTGATCCACACAGAAGTAGCCAGCACAGACAGTAAAGCCGGTGAAAGTGTGGTAAGCTAAAGAAGTTGCCCCGAGGAAAGCCAGAGCAGTTCAGCTCTGCGTGGCCCAGGACGCGATCGTTTTTTGATAACTCAACAGCGTGTTGAATGATTGATGCCAGATTAATGTTTGGTTGATGTTGATGGAAGTTATTTCTTTGATGTCAGCTGGGTTCGGATTTTGCAAGAAGTTTTTTTTGGAGAGTTTGATCCTGGCTCAGGACGAACGCTGGCGGCGTGCTTAACACATGCAAGTCGTACGATGATGCCGCAACTTGTTGTGGTGGATTAGTGGCGAACGGGTGAGTAACACGTGAGTAACCTGCCTTTCACTCTGGGATAAGCCTTGGAAACGAGGTCTAATACTGGATATGACTCCTTGCCGCATGGTGGGGGGTGGAAAGCCTTCGGGTGGTGGATGATGGACTCGCGTACTATCAGCTTGTTGGTGGGGTTGTGGCTCACCAAGGCTTTGACGGTTAGCCGGCCTGAGAGGGTGATCGGCCACATTGGGACTGAGATACGGCCCAGACTCCTACGGGAGGCAGCAGTGGGGAATATTGCACAATGGGCGAAAGCCTGATGCAGCGACGCCGCGTGGGGGATGAAGGCCTTCGGGTTGTAAACTCCTTTCGCTCGTGACGAAGCCTTTCGGGGTGACGGTAGCGGGAGAAGAAGCACCGGCTAACTACGTGCCAGCAGCCGCGGTAATACGTAGGGTGCGAGCGTTGTCCGGAATTATTGGGCGTAAAGAGCTTGTAGGCGGTTTGTCGCGTCTGCTGTGAAAGCCCGGGGCTTAACTCCGGGTCTGCAGTGGGTACGGGCAGGCTAGAGTATGGTAGGGGAGACTGGAATTCCTAGTGTAGCGGTGAAATGCGCAGATATTAGGAGGAACACCGATGGCGAAGGCAGGTCTCTGGGCCATTACTGACGCTGAGAAGCGAAAGCATGGGGAGCAAACAGGATTAGATACCCTGGTAGTCCATGCCGTAAACGTTGGGCGCTAGGTGTGGGACTCATTCCACGAGTTCCGTGCCGTAGCTAACGCATTAAGCGCCCCGCCTGGGGAGTACGGCCGCAAGGCTAAAACTCAAAGGAATTGACGGGGGCCCGCACAAGCGGCGGAGCATGCGGATTAATTCGATGCAACGCGAAGAACCTTACCAAGGCTTGACATACACCAGATCGCAGCAGAGATGTTGTTTCCTTTTGGTTGGTGTACAGGTGGTGCATGGTTGTCGTCAGCTCGTGTCGTGAGATGTTGGGTTAAGTCCCGCAACGAGCGCAACCCTCGTTCTATGTTGCCAGCACGTAATGGTGGGGACTCATAGGAGACTGCCGGGGTCAACTCGGAGGAAGGTGGGGATGAGGTCAAATCATCATGCCCCTTATGTCTTGGGCTTCACGCATGCTACAATGGCTGGTACAGAGGGTTGCGATACCGCGAGGTGGAGCGAATCCCTTAAAGCCGGTCTCAGTTCGGATTGGGGTCTGCAACTCGACCCCATGAAGTCGGAGTCGCTAGTAATCGCAGATCAGCAACGCTGCGGTGAATACGTTCCCGGGCCTTGTACACACCGCCCGTCAAGTCACGAAAGTTGGTAACACCCGAAGCCCACGGCCTAACCACCTTGTGTGGAGGGAGTGGTCGAAGGTGGGATCGGCGATTGGGACTAAGTCGTAACAAGGTAGCCGTACCGGAAGGTGCGGCTGGATCACCTCCTTTCTAAGGAGCGATACACCATCGGTTGCCGAATGTGCGACCGGGTGTGCTCATGGGTGGAATCATCAATCATAGTGCGTGACCTGTTGGTTGACGTGTTTGGTAGTACTGCTGTTACTGGTGGCCTTTCGGGGTTGTTGGTGGTGGTGTGGAGGCTGAGTATGTGATCTGGGGTTGCGTGTCGACACGCTGTTGGGGTTATGAGGAAACGATCGTGTTTGTCACGGTTGGGTCTTCTTGTTTGAGCACCATTGTCATCGCCTTCCACGTTGTGTGGTGGGTTGGTGTGGTGGGTGTGTGTTGTTTGAGAATTACACAGTGGACGCGAGCATCTTTATTTTTTGTGGCTCAAGTTTTTAAGGGCGCACGGTGGATGCCTTGGCACCAGGAACCGATGAAGGACGTAGGAATCTGCGATAAGCCTCGGGGAGCCGATAACCAGGCTGTGATCCGAGGGTTTCCGAATGGGGAAACCCAGTACGAGATATGTCGTGCTACCCGCATCTGAACTCATAGGGTGTGTGGAGGGAACGTGGGGAAGTGAAACATCTCAGTACCCACAGGAAGAGAAAACAACATGTGATTCCGTGAGTAGTGGCGAGCGAAAGCGGATCAGGCTAAACCGCAGCTGTGTGATACCTGTCAGGGGTTGCAGTTGTGGTGTTGTGGGGTTGACTTTTTCCATTACTGACATGATGGAGGACAGTAAAAAATTGTGCATGTAGGTGAAGCATCTTGAATGGTGTGGCGTAGAGGGTGCGACTCCCGTAACCGAAACATGTGTGACTGTTCGAGTTGATACCCAAGTAGCACGGGGCCCGTGAAATCTCGTGTGAATCTGGCAGGACCACCTGCTAAGCCTAAATATTCCCTGGTGACCGATAGCGGACAAGTACCGTGAGGGAAAGGTGAAAAGTACCCCGGGAGGGGAGTGAAATAGTACCTGAAACCGTGTGCTTACAATCCGTCAGAGCCTCCGTTGTGGGGTGATGGCGTGCCTTTTGAAGAATGAGCCTGCGAGTTAGTGCTCAGTGGCGAGGTTAACCCGTGTGGGGAAGCCGTAGCGAAAGCGAGTCCGAATAGGGCGATTGAGTCGCTGGGTCTAGACCCGAAGCGGAGTGATCTACCCATGGCCAGGTTGAAGCGCCGGTAAGACGGCGTGGAGGACCGAACCCACTTAGGTTGAAAACTGAGGGGATGAGCTGTGGGTAGGGGTGAAAGGCCAATCAAACTCCGTGATAGCTGGTTCTCCCCGAAATGCATTTAGGTGCAGCGTCACGTGTTTCTTACCGGAGGTAGAGCTACTGGATGGCTGATGGGCCTCACCAGGTTACTGGCGTCAACCAAACTCCGAATGCCGGTAAGTTTAAGCGTGGCAGTGAGACGGCGGGGGATAAGCTTCGTCGTCGAGAGGGAAACAGCCCAGATCACCATCTAAGGTCCCTAAGCGTGTGCTAAGTGGAAAAGGATGTGGAGTTGCTGTGACAACCAGGAGGTTGGCTTAGAAGCAGCCACCCTTTAAAGAGTGCGTAATAGCTCACTGGTCAAGTGATTCCGCGCCGACAATGTAGCGGGGCTCAAGCACACCACCGAAGCTGTGGCATTCACACATTCTCTAGTCACCGAATACGTTTGGTGGTTCAGGGGTGTGGATGGGTAGGGGAGCGTCGTGTGGGCAGTGAAGCGCCGGGGTGACCCAGGTGTGGAGCCCACACGAGTGAGAATGCAGGCATGAGTAGCGCATGACGGGCGAGAAACCCGTCCGCCGAATAACCAAGGTTTCCAGGGTCAAGCTAATCTGCCCTGGGTAAGTCGGGACCTAAGGCGAGGCCGACAGGCGTAGTCGATGGACATCCGGTTTATATTCCGGAACCGGCGAAGAACCGCCCATATCGAATCAGGGGATGCTAACCATCTTGTCCTACCGTTATCTTTCATGTGCCTTTCGGGGTGTGTGGGAGTGTGTGTGGGTTCAGCGTGGGACCCGATCTTGTAGTAGGTAAGCGATGGAGTGACGCAGGAAGGTAGCCTCCGCGTGGCGATGGTTGTCCACGTCTAAGCGTGTAGCCCGGCTGGTAGGCAAATCCGCCAGTCATATAGGGTGAGACGTGATAGTGACCCCGAATGGGGGAAGTAGGGTGATCCTATGCTGCCAAGAAAAACTTCTAGCGAGGTTCGAGCCGCCCGTACCCCAAACCGACTCAGGTGGTTAGGTAGAGAATACCAAGGCGATCGAGTGAATCATGGTTAAGGAATTCGGCAAAATACCCCCGTAACTTCGGGAGAAGGGGGGCCCAATCCTTGAAGCACTTTACGTGCTAGGGGTGAGGGTCGCAGAGACCAGGGAGAAGCGACTGTTTACTAAAAACACAGGTCCGTGCGAAGAAGTAATTCGATGTATACGGACTGACGCCTGCCCGGTGCTGGAACGTTAAGGGGACCGGTTAGTCACTTGTGGCGAAGCTGAGAACTTAAGCGCCAGTAAACGGCGGTGGTAACTATAACCATCCTAAGGTAGCGAAATTCCTTGTCGGGTAAGTTCCGACCTGCACGAATGGCGTAACGACTTCTCCACTGTCTCAACCATGAACTCGGCGAAATTGCAGTACGAGTAAAGATGCTCGTTACGCGCAGCAGGACGGAAAGACCCCGGGACCTTTACTATAGCTTGGTATTGGTGTTTGGTACGGTTTGTGCAGGATAGGTGGGAGACTATGAAGTTCGCACGCCAGTGCGGGTGGAGTCATCGTTGAAATACCACTCTGATCGTTCTGAGCACCTAACTTCGGTCCGTGATCCGGATCAGGGACAGTGCCTGGTGGGTAGTTTAACTGGGGCGGTTGCCTCCTAAAGAGTAACGGAGGCGCCCAAAGGTTCCCTCAGCCTGGTTGGTAATCAGGTGTCGAGTGTAAGTGCACAAGGGAGCTTGACTGTGAGACAGACACGTCGAGCAGAGACGAAAGTCGGGACTAGTGACCCGACGGTGGCTTGTGGAAGCGCCGTCGCTCAACGGATAAAAGGTACCCCGGGGATAACAGGCTGATCTTGCCCAAGAGCTCATATCGACGGCATGGTTTGGCACCTCGATGTCGGCTCGTCGCATCCTGGGGCTGGAGTAGGTCCCAAGGGTTGGGCTGTTCGCCCATTAAAGCGGTACGCGAGCTGGGTTTAGAACGTCGTGAGACAGTTCGGTCCCTATCCGCTGCGCGCGCAGGAAACTTGAGAAGACCTGTCCCTAGTACGAGAGGACCGGGATGGACGAACCTCTGGTATGTCAGTTGTCACGCCAGTGGCACGGCTGATTCGCTACGTTCGGAAGTGATAACCGCTGAAAGCATCTAAGCGGGAAGCACGCTTCAAGATGAGGTTTCCATCACCCTTCGGGGTGTGAAGGCACCCAGCTAGACTACTGGGTTGATAGGCCGGATGTGGAAACACCGTAAGGTGTGTAGCTGACCGGTACTAATCTGCCAACAACTTGAACACCACAACTAATTATAACGAGCTGTTCGCGTCCACTGTGTGATTCTGAAACAACACCACCACCCCCTTTTCAACACGACGTGTTCGTGTTCGGGTCGGGGGGAGTGTGGTCATAGTTTCATAACGTTACGGCGGTCATAGCGAAGCGGGAAACGCCCGGTCACATACCGAACCCGGAAGCTAAGCCCTTCAGCGCCGATGGTACTGCACACGGGAGTGTGTGGGAGAGTAGGACACCGCCGAACATCTTTCGCAAATGCGGAAGCACTCGGTCGCGAAAGCGGCCCGGTGCTTCCGCATTTGGCATTTCCGGACGTGCTGCTGATGCATGCGAAGATGTCACCAGCTGGCAGCGCTCGGCACTGATTGATTCAACGTTGCAATCTGAAGAGGTAGGAAACATGTCCGAGGAAGAACAGTCCTCCGATCAACCGGACCAGTCACCACGGGCGTCCCGGTGGGGTGCGGCTCGTGCCGATCGCCCGGACACGAACAGTAAGGGTGGGCGTAATGCCGAGCGTGCACCCCGAGGGTCCGATGATGCGGGTGAGCGTCGCGCCAGGAGTTCGGGTGGGACCAAATCGGGAGGCCGTCCTACCGATAGAGGGCACGCTTCCGGCCAGCCGACGTCGATGCGCGGTGGGCCGGCTGGTCAACCAGATCGTCGCGACCGGGGTCCACGCAGCTGGGAAGTGAACGCGCCTGGCCGCTCCCCGGACAGGGCTCGGATCCGCGAACCTGAACTACCGGATGAGATCACCGGTAAAGAGTTGGACCGTCAGGTCTGGACGCAGTTACGAACCCTCAGTAAAGACAATGCGCTAGGAGTTGCACGCCATCTGGTGATGACCGCAGAGGTGCTGGACGACGACGTGGACTTGGCCTTGGAGCATGCGGAGCATGCTGCGAAGCGGGCGGGTCGGGTGCCGGCGGTACGGGAAGCACTGGGGCTCGTGCGGTATCGCCGAGGAGAATTCTCCGATGCGCTGCGTGAATTTCGGACCGCGCGTCGGCTCTCCGGCTCGGACCACCTGCTCGCCTATATGGCCGATTGCGAACGCGGTCTGGGTCGCCCCGACAGGGCCTTGGAACTGGCAGCGTCTGCCGAGGCGAAGAATCTGGGCGAGGGTGACAATATCGAGCTCGCCATCGTTGTCTCGGGGGTACGCCGCGATCTCGGGCAACCAGAGGCCGCGGTGATGTGCTTGCGAATTCCGGCCCTTCAAAAGGCCACCGACCAGCCGTGGGCCGCTCGGCTCTTCTATGCCTACGCCGACGCTCTGCTGGCGACCGGTGACGAGGACGGCGCCCACGAATGGTTTCGGAAGGCATTGGACGCGGACGTGCACGAGCAGACGGACGCAGCTTTCCGCTTGGGCTTGGAGGTGGATGACGAGTTCACCGACCTGTTGGATGCGGGCGAAGATGAGCCGTCTTCATCCGATGGTGGTGGCGAACCCGAACTCGAAGCTGACCGCGAAGCCGACAGTGCCATGGGCGAGCGCTCCGACGATCACTGACCGCACAGCATTGCCCTGGGAGCGGGATGGCCATGCTGGTCGGCCATGCCCATCCCCTTTCGACAGAGAGGTTCATCCACACCCTGTGCTGGACCGGTAGGGAGCGGCTGTCCCCCGCAGCACGCTAGGGAACATGGCCGAGAAGAAGAACGTGAAGCCCTCCGGGGGTGGTGGTGTCCAGCAGGCTGTGCCCACGTCGCTCAACGAGGTGCGACTGGTCGGACGGGTGAGCGCTCCCGCGAAGTTGCAGGTGATGCCGAGTGGAGACGAGTTGGTGACTTTCAGGTTGATCCTGGACCGCCCTCAAACGGCAAAGAGGTCTGCCGGCGCGCGCCAGTCGGTGGATGTCATCGAGATCGCCTGTTGGACGTCGCGCACCCGGCGCGCAGCCCTGAATCTCATCGAGGGTGCGACGGTGGGCGTCGAGGGCGGTCTGCGTCGCCGATTTTATAAGACACCCGTAGGTGCAGCGAGTCGATACGAGGTCGAGGCTGCGGTGGTGAGCAGAGTTCGTAAGGCGCCAGGCGCGGCGTCACAATAAGCCATGCCCTCAGCTCTGCGCGATCGATATGCCGGCCTCGTATGTGACCTCGACGGGGTTGTCTATCTCGGTTCTCAGGCCGTGCCGTACGCCGTGGAAGAGCTCACCGCGGCCGGTGGCGGTCCGGCAGCCGGCGTCGTCTATGCCACCAACAATGCATCGCGCACGCCATCCGACGTGGCAGCGCAACTGTGTCACCTGGGCCTGCAGACCGAGGCAGACCAGGTGATCAACAGTTCGATGGCAGGGGCCGCAGTGATCGCGGATCGATTTCCGCCCGGTGCCGGTGTCCTTGCGGTGGGCGGTGCCGGCGTCGCCGCCGCGTTGCAGAACGCCGGATTGACCCCGGTGCAGCCCTCAGCAGCAGCGCGGTGGCAGGGCGAGATAGTGGCCGCTCTGCAGGGCTATGGTCCCCAGGTATGCGCAGCGGACCTCGCGGAGGTGGCGTTCGCCGTGCAAGCCGGCGCTGCCTGGATCGTGACCAATGACGACCGGACTCTGCCCACCGAACGTGGTGTGGCACCGGGTAACGGTTCACTGGTCGGCGCCGTGCGGATGGCCGTCGATCTAGACCCGGAAGTGGTCGGCAAGCCCGGCCCGTTGATGTACGAGATGGCCGCCAGGCTGCTGGGCGTATCGGCCGGGCAGACGTTGGCAGTGGGCGATCGCCTCGAGACCGACATCGCGGGTGCACATGCTGCTGGCATGGATGCGCTGCTCGTCCTCACCGGCGTGCACGGCCCGGTCGATCTGGTCCGCTGCGAGCCCGGGCTTCGGCCACGGTACGTGGCAAGTGACCTGCGATCGTTGAGTAAGCCCTACGAGGAGCCGCAGCGTACTCAGGGCGGGTGGCAAATCGGCGAAGTGACCGCGATCCTTGAGGTCACTGACGACGAGTGCACCGTGCGCTGTGACCGAGCGGATGCGCCGCAGACACCAGGTGACGTCACGCTGCGACTAGCGCTGCGGGCAATCTGGGAAGGGCTGGACGAGGGGCGGCTGACCCAGGACGCGGCCGTTCGCGCCATCACTGCGTGGCAGTAGCGTGGGGCTCGTAGCCGAAGCGTCGTCGAACCCACGGAAAGGACCCGCGCATGGCATTCGAGGCTGTTCGCTCGACACTCACGATAGCCACCATGATCGGGGCTGCTGTGAAGGAAAGAGCGGGAGAACTGGCTGAGGGACTGCTGGAAGTGCCCGGGGTCGGTCCGTCGGCCGTCAAGATGCTTCAGCTCGGCGGACAAATCGGCGAGGTGACCGAGGAACTCACCGCCCTTGTCGCCACCAACCGCAGTGCTATTGCCGATGTACTGCGCGCCGAGATCGACCTGCAGTTGCAACGGGTCGGACTCAGCACCCCCGGCATCCAGGAGTCGAGCCGGGCCGAGATCGACCGGCTCACGGCGCAGATCGCCGATTTGCGGAAGGCCTTGGAGGCAGCTTCCGCAGTTGCGGCCAGCACTCCAACCGATAGACCGAGGCAGGTACGCGGCACGAGCAGGGCACCGCGTAAAGGCGTTGCGAAGGCAACGGCCGCGAGGAAGGTCGCTGCAACCACTGCGTCCACCAAGAAGGCTGCTACCCGAAAGCCGTCGACCTCCAGGGCGTCGACGACGTCGGCTGATGGCGCGAGCACGCCGGCAAAGGTGCAATCGCGACGTGGCGATCCTTCCTACTCCGATCCTTCCTACTCCGACCTCGAGAATGACGCGTGACGTCACAGTTTTCATCGAGTAGTTCCTTCGGTGCGGTTGCTCGCGGAGCGGCGCCAACAGCAGGCATTGCCCCCGGTCCGACGCCTCGCCCACCGCGGCCCCAAACCCCTGCCGCCATGTCACAGGCTCAGCACGTCGCGCACGCTCAGGACGCAGATGCCGGTGCTGCTGCTGCGCGCCAGATGTTGACAGCCCGCGAGCTGTCCGTGCAGCCCGATTGCGACCTTGCCGCTGTGATCGACGTTCTGTCACGGGCACACGAGGCATTGAACAGCTGCCTGACCGAGTCGTCCCGCTGATGAGGTTGGACCAGGCTCTGGTCGTCCGTGGTCTGTCCCGGTCACGCGCGACGGCTGCGGAAGTGCTGCGCGAGGGACGCGTGCGTGTTGACGGTCAACCGGTCCGCAAACCGTCCACCCAGGTCCGGGACGATCAGGGCGTTGAAGTGGAAGGCGAGTCCGAGCTATGGGTGGGCCGGGCTGCCTACAAGTTGCTGGCTGTCCTGGCCGCGTACCCGATCGACGTCAAGGGCGCGCGGTGTATCGATGTAGGGGCCTCTACCGGTGGTTTCACCCAGGTACTGCTGGCTGCACAGGCCGCCGAAGTGGTGGCCCTCGATGTCGGTCGGGGGCAGTTGGCGCCGCTGGTGGCAGGCGATCCACGCGTGGTGGAGATGTCAGGGCAGTCGGTGCGCGGGTTGGCCCCCGAAGCGGTCGGAGGTGTGGCCGACATCGTCGTTGCCGATCTCAGTTTCATTTCACTGCGGCTGGTGCTGGACACCCTCGCGGCGTTGACGGCGGCGCAGGGTCACCTGGTGACCCTGATCAAGCCGCAGTTCGAGATCGGTAAAGAGCGACTGGGTCGTACCGGGGTGGTCGGCTCCGCACAGCAGCGTCACGAAGTCCTGGCGGCCGTACAGGACTCTGCGCGATCCTTCGGACTGCACGTGCATGGGCTGTTGCACAGCCCGGTCATCGGGGGGACCGGCAATACCGAGTACCTGATGTGGTGCCGACACCGCGCGGAAGGCAAAATGAGCGACGTGTCGATTCAGGAATTCATGGACGCTGTGGCGGACGGGCGCCTGTGAACCGTCGCATCGCGTTGATCGGCCATCCCCGTCGCGCAGAGGCCGTCGATATCGCCCTTGCCCTCGTGCGGGATCTTGCCGCTGCGGATGTCCAGGTCACCGGCCCGGAGGACGAACTCGAAGCGTTCGGCGTACTCGCGGAACCCAATGTGAGTGTCGACTGCGGACGATGCGTCGCCGGATCGGAGCTTGCGGTCGTACTCGGCGGCGACGGCACCATCCTGCGCGCCGCCGAATTGATGCGCGACGAGGGCGTGCCCCTGCTCGGAATCAACCTCGGTCATGTCGGCTTCCTTGCCGAAGCCGACCGCGACGACGTGCATGCCACCGTCGCGAAGATCGTGGACCGTTCCTGGACGGTTGAGGAGCGGATGACACTCCAGGTGGAGGTCAGTCTCGACGGGTCTGTCAGGTGGACCGGCTGGGCGTTGAACGAAGCCTCGGTGGAGAAGCGCTCTCGCGAGCGAATGTTGGAGTTGATACTGGAGATCGACGACCGGCCGCTGTCCACCTGGGGTGCTGACGGGATTGTCATGGCGACGCCCACCGGGTCCACGGCCTACGCCTTTTCCGCCGGCGGTCCGGTGGTGTGGCCCGGAGTCGAGGCTCTTCTCGTGGTTCCGATATCAGCGCACGCACTGTTTGCCAGACCCCTGGTCATCGACCACAATTCGCGGGTCGGTGTCGAGCTGATGCAACGCACGGGCGCCGAGGCCGTGGTGTGGTGCGACGGGCGCCGGTCCTTCGACATCCCGCCGGGCGCGCGCATCGACGTCCGACGTAGCGACCGGCCGGTGCGACTGGCCAGACTGAGTGCCGCACCTTTCACCGACCGGTTGGTGGCCAAGTTCGACCTGTCCGTGTCCGGATGGCGAGGGCTGGACGGCGCAGTCGTGCCGGCGGATCCGCGCTGATGCTGACGGAGATTCACCTGCGCGGCCTCGGAGTCATCGACGACGCGCTGTTGGAGCTGTCACGCGGCCTCAATGTCGTTACCGGCGAGACCGGCGCCGGCAAGACCATGGTCGTGCAAGGTGTCGGCCTGCTGCTCGGGGGACGGGCGGACCCGGGCCTGGTACGCACCGGCGAGTCCCAGGCCATCGTCGAGGGCATCGTGCACGTCGGCGCAGACTCCGATGCGTTACGCCGCGCCGTCGACGCGGGAGCTGATCTCACCGACGCTGTCAACGACGGTCTGGTGCTGACCCGGAGTGTGTCCGCGAACGGGCGCTCGCGGGCACATGTAGGAGGTCGGTCGGTTCCGATCGGGGTGCTCGCCGAGATCGGCGAGCACCTGGTCGCCGTGCACGGCCAGTCCGATCAGTGGCGACTGCAACGTCCCGACCAGCATCGGGTGATGCTGGATGAGTTCGGCGGCGAGGGGCTTGCTGCCCAGCGGGCGGCGTACCAGGATCTGTTCCAGCGATGGACCGCAGCTCGCGACGAGCTGAACACGCTGCGGCAGGAATCGCGTGAGCGAGCCAACCGACTGCAGTTGTTGACGCTGGGGCTGGAGGAGATCGCGGTGATCGACCCGCAACCCGGTGAAGATGAGCAACTGGCCGCCGAGAGCGAACGAATGCTGCACGTCGACGCATTGCGGGAAGCTGCCACCCGTGCCCGGGACGCGCTGGTCGGCGATGACGATGCGCTGGAAATCATGCCCTACGTCGTCGATCTCATCTCGGGTGTCGGACCGGGCCTCGCGGCCTTGCGAGAGCACGACGGGCAGCTCGGCGGGTTGACCGACCGGTTGCGCGAGATCCGCGTACTGGCCGGGGAGTTGGGGGCCGACCTGGGCGGCTACGTATCCGACCTCGATCTCGAGCCGGGACGGTTGGAGGCGGTCCAGCAGCGTCGGGCGGCTCTGGGCTCATTGACCCGCAAATACGGATCGACGGTCGTGGATGTGCTGGAGTGGTCCCGTGACGCTGCGAGTCGGGTGCAGGAACTGGCTGCGGGAGACGATCGCATCGAACAGCTGCAGGAACTGCTCGAGCAACTGACTCCGCAGCTGTGCAGTGCTGCGACGGCCCTCACCCAGGCGCGCACGGCAGCGGGGCAGAGCATGGAAAGGCTGGTCGAAGAGGAGCTGGCACACCTCGCGATGGGTTCGGCACGGGTACACGTCCAGGTCACGTCGACGCCGCAGGAATACACGGCACACGGGGTCGATCGCATCGAGATCCTGCTGGCCGCCAACGCCGGAGCGACGCCGCGAAATCTGGCGAAGGCAGCATCCGGGGGAGAGCTGTCCCGGGTCATGCTCGCCCTGGAAGTCGCCACCGGATCCGGCGGGGTCCCGACATTCGTGTTCGACGAGGTCGATGCCGGGGTCGGCGGCGCGGCGGCATTGGACGTGGGCGCGCGCCTGCAACGACTTGCCGAGCACGCACAGGTCATCGTCGTAACCCACCTCGCGCAGGTAGCCGCGTATGCCGACCGTCACCTGGTCGTGCACAAGCAGAGCGACGGGCACATCACCCGCAGCGACGTACTCGCGGTCGATGGTGCTGACCGGTTGGCGGAACTGGCGAGGATGTTGGGCGGTACCGGGGACAGCCAGGTCGCCCAGCGCCACGCACGCGAACTGTTGGAGGGGGCTACGCGGGCCGCTGGGAGCCCCGTCTGCGAGGAATGGTCCGTGCCGACGGCCGATGACGGGACACACACAACCGCGGATGACGTAGGCTGACAGCCCGTGGTGCAGATGACGAAACAGATCTTCGTAACCGGGGGCGTCGCCTCCTCACTCGGCAAGGGCCTGACCGCCTCCAGCCTCGGACACCTGCTGCGTGCGCGCGGCCTGCGGGTCACGATGCAAAAGCTGGATCCCTACCTCAACGTGGATCCGGGCACGATGAATCCGTTCCAGCACGGTGAAGTGTTCGTCACCGAGGACGGCGCCGAGACCGACCTGGATGTCGGTCACTACGAGCGTTTCCTGGACGTCAACCTCGCCGGCGACGCCAATGTCACGACCGGAAAGGTCTACAGCCGGGTGCTGGCCCGTGAGCGGCGGGGGGAGTACCTCGGCGACACCGTGCAGGTGATCCCGCATGTGACCGACGAGATCAAGACGCAGATGCGCGCGCAGGCCGGTGAGGACGTCGACCTGATCATCACCGAGATCGGCGGCACCGTCGGAGACATCGAGTCGCTGCCGTTCCTGGAGGCGGCCCGTCAGGTGCGCCAGGACGTCGGTCGGGAGAACGTCTTCTTCCTGCACGTCTCGCTCGTGCCCTACCTCGCGCCGAGCGGCGAGCTGAAGACCAAGCCCACCCAGCACTCGGTTGCTGCCCTGCGTCAGGTCGGCATTCAACCCGACGGGCTCGTGCTGCGGGCCGACCGGGAGATCCCGGACGCCATCAAGGCCAAGATTTCGCGCATGTGCGACGTCGACGCCGACGGATGCGCGGCCTGTATCGACGCGCCCAGCATCTACGACATCCCGAAGGTGTTGCACACCCAGGGCCTGGACGCCTACGTCGTCAGACGGCTCGGGTTGTCCTTCCGTGATGTGGACTGGCACGACTGGGACGAGCTGCTGCAGCGCGTGCATCACCCTCAGCACTCGGTGCAGGTCGCCCTGGTTGGCAAATACGTCGACCTGCCCGACGCCTACCTGTCCGTTACCGAGGCGCTCCGGGCCGGCGGTTTCCACCACGATGCGAAAGTCGTCATCCGATGGGTCGCCAGCGATGACTGCAGCACCCCCGCAGGTGCGCAGAAGGCGCTCGGCGGTGTCGATGCTGTGCTGGTGCCTGGAGGATTTGGAATCCGCGGTATCGAAGGCAAGCTCGGCGCCTTGCGCTGGGCCCGCGAACACCTGGTGCCGACACTCGGGATCTGCCTGGGGTTGCAGTGCATGGTGATCGAATACGCCCGGAACGTCGCTGGTATCGAGCATGCGTCCTCTTCCGAGTTCGATCCCGGCTCACCGGCTCCGGTCATCGCGACGATGGAAGAGCAGAAAGCCTTCGTCGAGGGGGCCGGCGACCTCGGCGGGACAATGCGACTGGGTGCCTACCCGGCCGTCCTCGCCGAAGGCTCGGTCGTTGCAGAAACGTTCGGCAGGACCGAGGTGTCCGAACGGCACCGACACCGTTACGAGGTCAACAACGCCTACCGCGACCAGTTGACCGAGGCCGGTCTACGTTTCAGTGGAACCTCACCGGACGGAGAACTGGTGGAGTTCGTGGAACTGCCGCGCGAGATACACCCCTACTACGTATCGACGCAGGCGCACCCGGAATTTCTGTCCCGTCCGCACCGTGCGCACCCGCTGTTCGCCGGTCTCATCGGGGCTGCTCTGGACGAGCAGCGCGCCGGGCAGCTGGTCGATGTGCCCGCCCAGCGGGTCAGCGAACCCACCACGGCGTCGTGAGGATCGAACTGTCGTGAATATCGAAGATCGCTTCGCCCCGCATCGGGTGGTGTCATCTCAGACGTCGTTCCACGGACGGGTGTGGGACGTGTGCACCGATGTGGTCGACCTGGACGGTGCCGGAGAGGTCACTCGGGACTACATCCGCCATACCGGTGCCGTGGCCGTGTTGGCGCTACGGGGCGAGCCGGGCAGCGAACAGGTCGCCATGATGCAGCAGTACCGGCACCCGGTGGGTACCTACTGCTGGGAGATACCGGCAGGTCTGCTGGACAAACCGGGCGAAGATCCGCGTGACGCCGCCGCCCGCGAGCTGCGCGAGGAGGTCGAGCTGGATGCGCGCCGCTGGGATGTGCTGATCGACCTGTTCACCTCGCCCGGTGCGATGTCGGAGAACATCAGGGTCTTCCTGGCCCGCGACGTGTTCGTAGCGGCGGAGACCGGCTTCGACCGCGAAGGTGAAGAAGCCGCAATGACCCTCAGCTGGGTCGATCTGGACGACGCGGTCTCGGCGGTTCTGGCCGGTCGGATGCACAACGGCCCAGGGGCTGCCGCCGTGCTGGCCGGCCATGTTGCCCGCCAGCAGGACTGGGCACCGTTGCGCCCGGCTGATGCCCCCTGGCCCTTCCACCCCTCATACCGATGAGTCGAGAGCTTGCCGCGCGCGGTGTCGTCCCGCCGTTCCAGGTGATGGAGTTGGTGCGTGCGTCCATCGCGCGGCAGCGCACCCATGGTGACGCGATCATGTTGTGTGTCGGCCAGCCCTCGACGTCGGCCCCACGCGCGGTGCTGGACGTGGTGCACGAGGCGATCGACACCCAGGTACTGGGCTACACGGAGTCCGATGGCATCCCAGCTCTGCGCGAGGCAATCGCCGGGCACTACGGCAGTTCCTACGGCCTCGATGTATCCGCCGACGACGTGCTCGTCACGAACGGATCGTCGGGCGGGTTCAGCACGCTGCTGCTCGCAGCGTTCCAGCCGGGCGCCCGGATCGCGATGACCCGGCCTGGCTACCCGGCGTACCGCAACACCGTGCATGCCCTCGGCTGTGTGCCCATGGACCTGTTGTGCGGACCCGAGTCCCGCTTCCAGCCGACGGTCGCCATGCTCGAGGCGCTCCCGGAACGACCCGACGGGCTGATCATCGCCAGCCCGGCGAACCCGACCGGCACGATCATCGACCCCGGTGAACTTGCCCGGATCGCCCACTGGTGCCAGGAGAACGACGTGCTGTTGATCTCCGATGAGATCTACCACGGAATTTCCTACGGCCGCGAGTGCGTCACCGCGTGGGAGTCCTCCCGTGAAAGTGCCGTGATGGGCTCGGTGAGCAAATTCCATTCGATGACCGGTTGGCGTCTCGGGTGGTCGCTGCTGCCGCCCGCGCTACGACAGTCGATGGATCTGCTGCAGGGCAACCTGTCGATCTGCGCACCGGCGGTCTCACAGGTCGGCGGGGTCGCGGCCTTCTCACCGCAGGCGCATGTCGAACTCTCCGCACACGTGCAGCGGTATGCCCGAAATCGTGAGGTGCTGCTGCGCCGACTTCCGGAGCTGGGTATCACCTCGTTCGCTCCGCCGGACGGTGCGTTCTACGCGTACTGCGACATCAGCCACCTCACCGACGACTCGCTGCGCTGGTGCCATGACACGCTGAATGCGACCGGGGTGGCCCTCGCGCCGGGTATCGACTTCGACCCCGTCGACGGACACCACTTCATGCGGCTCTCGTTCTGCGGAGCAACCACGGCTCTGGACGAGGCGCTGGACCGACTGGCTGCCTACGTCCGGACTTCGGCACCCCACCCACCCCGATCGCCGAGCGGCGGACATCACCAATGAGTGGCGGCCTTATTTGACCGCCGCTTGAGGCCGGATGCCGCCGCTCGGCGGGGGGTCGGGCCGCGCCACGCGGTCCGTCAGTCGGTCCCGAACTCCATCGCCGCGCGGTCCAGCGCGTCGTCGTCGTCATCCGCGCTGGGATTGGCCGAGATCTGCGCCGCGCCGCCGGGCTCGAGCTCGCCGATGAGGTGCGTCTTGGTGCCTAGCTGCCCCTGAGCGGCGTACAGCTCCAACTTCGCCCTGGTATCGGCGATGTCGAGGTTGCGCATCGTCAGTTGACCGATGCGGTCCACCGGTCCGAAAGCCGCGTCGGCAGTGCGCTCCATCGACAGTTTGTCCGGGTGGTAGGAGAACGCGGGACCGGACGTGTCCAGGATCGAGTAGTCCTCGCCGCGTCGCAGCCGCAGAGTGACGGTGCCGGTCACGGCTGAGGCAACCCAGCGCAACAGCCCCTCGCGGATCATCAGCGCCTGCGGATCGAACCAGCGTCCTTCATAGAGCAGCCGACCCAGGCGTCGACCGTCGTTGTGGTAGGACGCCAGGGTGTCTTCGTTGTGGATCGCAGCGACCAGGCGCTCGTAGGCGATGAAGAGCAACGCCATCCCGGGCGCTTCGTAGATGCCACGGGACTTGGCCTCGATGATGCGGTTCTCGATCTGGTCGGACATCCCCAAGCCGTGCCGTCCACCGATGGCGTTGACTTCCAGCATCAGCGCCACCACATCGTCGAAGGACCGGCCGTTGATCGAGGTCGGTCGGCCCTGCTCGAAGGCAATGGTGACGTCCTCGGTCGCGATCGCGACCGCGTCGTCCCAGAACGCGACGCCCATGATCGGCTCGACGATCTCCAGGCTGGTGTCCAGGTGCTCCAACCGCTTGGCCTCGTGCGTCGCGCCCAGGATGTTGGCGTCGGTGGAGTAGGCCTTCTCTGCGCTGTCGCGGTAGGGCAGATCGCGCTCGGTCAGCCAGTCCGACATGCCCTGCCGACCGCCGAGTTCGGCGACGAAGTCTGCGTCCAGCCACGGCTTGTAGATCCGCAGGCCCGGGTTGGCCAACAGCCCGTAGCGGTAGAAACGCTCGATGTCGTTGCCCTTGTACGTCGATCCGTCGCCCCAGATGGACACCCCGTCATCGGCCATCGCGCGCACCAGCAGCGTGCCGGTGACTGCCCGACCCAGTGGGGTCGTGTTGAAGTAGGTGCGGGCCCCGGAGCGAATGTGGAAGGCGCCCGAGGCGATCGCGGCAAGGCCTTCTTCGACCAGCGGTTCGCGGCAGTCCACCAGCCGTGCCAGCTCGGCGCCGTACTGCCCGGCTCTGCCCGGGACCGACGCGATGTCCGATTCGTCGTACTGGCCCAGGTCGGCGGTGTAGGTACACGGCACCGCGCCGCCCTCACGCATCCAGGCGACGGCACACGAAGTGTCGAGACCTCCGGAGAAGGCGATGCCGACGCGCTCGCCGACGGGCAGTGAGTTCAGAACCTTGGACACGACCTCAGGTTAATGGCGGGCGGGTGATGCATGTCGACGGTGCCGCATGCCGGTCACACAGACACCACCGTGGTCGGTCTGCCAGCGCGGGTTTGCCATGCTGGGTCCATGCCGGACCCCTGCCCCTGTGGCTCCCGAAGTTCCTTCGACGACTGCTGCGGGCCGCTCCTGGGCGCCACAGCCCTGGCCGACACCGCCGAGCAACTGATGCGCTCGCGGTACACGGCGAATTTCTACGGGAATGCCGAGCATCTCTGGCGGACGTGGCATCCGCGCACCCGTCCCCAACAGGTCACCCTGGACCAGGGGATGAAGTGGACAGGGCTGCGCATCCTCGAGGTTGACGGTGGCGGGCCCGGCGATCAGCGGGGAATTGTCTCTTTCGTTGCCTCCTACGAGGGCGGGTCGATGCATGAGAGGAGCATCTTCGAGCGCCGCGGTGGTCGGTGGCTCTATCTCGACGAGGAATGAGCCAGTCGCAGGCGCCGCAATACTGACGTGCCGTGCGCGCCTGGCATCCGTACGATGGCAGCAGGCCTACCTCTCGGGCACGGCCACTCTCGATCGTTTCCCTACTGAAAAGGAATCTCCCTGTGCTCCGCACCCAGGAGGCCGGCACACTACGCGCCGGTCATACCGACCAGACCGTCACGCTCGCCGGCTGGGTGGCCCGTCGGCGTGATCACGGTGGGGTCGCGTTCCTGGATCTGCGTGATGCCAGCGGCATCGCCCAGGTCGTCGTCCGCGACGAGGTGCTGGAGCAGGGCGGCGCGCACGACCTGCGCAACGAATACTGCGTCCGAATCACCGGTCGGGTCCGAGTGCGCCCGGACGGCAACTTCAACACTGAGTTGCCGACCGGTGAGATCGAGGTCGTCGCCGAGCAGATCGAGGTGCTGAGCGCCTCCGCGACGCTGCCGTTCCAGCTGGACGGGCGGGTAACTGTCGGTGAGGAGACCCGGCTGAAGTACCGCTACCTCGACCTACGTCGTCCCGAGGCCGGTGGCGCAATCCGCCTTCGCAGCAAGGTCAACCAGGCCGCCCGCGCTGTCCTGGCCGAACGGGACTTCGTCGAGATCGAGACGCCGACCCTGACCCGCTCCACCCCCGAGGGCGCCCGTGACTTCGTCGTGCCCGCCCGGCTTGCGCCGGGCAGCTGGTATGCCCTGCCGCAGAGCCCGCAGCTGTTCAAGCAGCTGCTGATGGTGGCCGGCATGGAGCGTTACTACCAGCTCGCCCGCTGCTACCGCGACGAGGACTTTCGGGCTGACCGCCAGCCGGAGTTCACCCAGCTGGACATCGAGATGAGCTTCGTCGAACAGGACGACATCATCGAACTGGGGGAGGCCATTGCCACCGCGGTGTGGGCCGTCAAGGGGGTCGAACTGACGACGCCGTTCCCGCAGCTCACGTACGCCGATGCAATGGACCGATACGGCTCGGACAAGCCGGACCTGCGGTTCGAAAGCGAACTGGTCGAGTGCACGCAACTGTTCTCCGAGACCGGTTTCCGGGTGTTCCAGGCGCCGTACGTCGGCGCTGTGGTGATGCCCGGCGGTGCCGCGCAGCCGCGTCGCACGCTGGACGCCTGGCAGGACTGGGCCAAGCAGCGCGGCGCCCGAGGCCTGGCCTACGTGCTGGTGCAAGAGGACGGCACGCTCACCGGTCCGGTTGCCAAGAATCTGAGTGCGGCCGAGACCGCAGCCCTGCCCGCACACGTCGGCGCCAAAGCGGGTGACTGCATCTTCTTCGCGGCGGGTCCGGGCAAGAGCGAGCGCGCCCTGCTCGGTGCTGCCCGCCTGGAGATCGGCAAGCGCTGCGGGCTCATTGACGAGTCGGCGTGGTCCTTCCTCTGGGTGCTCGACGCGCCGATGTTCGAGCCGGCCTCTGACGCGGTCGCTTCCGGCGACGTCGCAGTCGGCTCCGGCGCCTGGACTGCGGTGCACCACGCGTTCACCGGCCCGAAGAAGGAATTCGAAGACACCTTCGACACCGACCCGGGCAGTGCGTTGGCGTACGCCTACGACATGGTCTGCAACGGCAACGAAATCGGTGGCGGGTCGATCCGTATCCACCGCCGTGACATCCAGGAACGCGTCTTTGCAATCATGGGTCTGTCTGAGCAGGACGCGCAGGAGAAGTTCGGTTTCCTGCTCGACGCCTTCGCCTTCGGCGCGCCCCCGCACGGCGGGATCGCCTTCGGCTGGGACCGGATCTGCGCGTTGCTTGCGGGCACCGAGTCGATCCGGGAGGTCATTGCCTTCCCCAAGTCCGGCGGCGGATATGACCCGTTGACGGCCGCGCCCGCACCCATCACGCCCGAGCAGCGCAAAGAGGCCGGCGTGGATGCAAAGCCGGCGGAGCCCGCGCAGGGCTGACCGAGACCAGTTGCAAAGTTGGGTGAACGGACGCGCCCTATAGAGCGCGCCCGTTCACCCAACTTCGGTCCGCAGTGGGCGCTCCCAGAGCGCAACGGCGCTGTCGACACTGTCGTACTGGTAGGGCCTGACCTCGCCGGTGGGCCGGTAGCCCAACGCCCACCAGAACGGATCCGCACGAGACGCATTGGTAGCGACGATCGACAAGCGCATCCGGCGTATCCCGGCCCAGCCGGAGGCGACCCGCAGCAGCTCGCCGTGCAGGCCGCGACCGAGCCCGCGTCCCTGCTGACAGCCGTCGACGATCAGCAGACCGATGTAGGCGATGTCCTCGGCCGGATAACCACGCACGACGTCCGCAAATGCCACCAGTTGGTGCCCGTCCCACATGCCGATGTCGAACTTGTCGTCCACTGTTCTGTCCGGAGGCACGGCCCGCAGCGCGCTCAGCGCGTCCGAAGGGCCCGTGGGCGAACCGGTGACGCGCTGTGAATAGTCCGAGACCGACTCCAACAGCGTCTGGAGTGCCCCGACGTCTGTCGCCCCGATTTCGCGAAAGTCCACCGTCCCAAAATAGTTGCCCGAACGAACGCGCGGTCGCTACGTGCTCCACCACGAGCCGCGCGACGGGTATCCCCGCACGGGCGATGACGATTTCCCCGCCCGCCTCAGATGGTGAGCTAACCAGAGCTAACCGCGTGCGAGACGCCGGGTGAGGTGATGGGCCGTGAGGCCCACGCGCGGCCGACCCGGTAACCCAGCCGGGTGTACACCGCTCGGGCAGCATCGTTCTCGGCGTACATACCCAACGTGCTCATCGGTCGCCCGACCGGTTGTGGTTGTCCGAGGGCGCGGCGGGTCAGTTCGGCCGACAGGGCAACGCCGAGCCCGCGACCACGCGCGGCTGGGTCGACCGCTATCCCCGTCAGGTGCGGATACCCGGCGGGTGTTGCGTGCAGAGCGCCGACAGCGATCAGACCGGACCGGTCGCGGATGCCCAGCCACAACTGCGCCACCCCTTCCCCGGGCTGCGACTCGGCGTCCGGGTTCGCCGCGGCGTAGAAGCGCCGGATCTGCGCTGCATCAAGCGTGTCGTCCAGCTCGTGAATCCGGTTGCGGGTGTCGTTGTTGCGGGTGTCGTGGTGACTGTTGGGCGCGGGCGGCGGCGTCGAGGTCCACATCCAGTCCCAGTCGTGACCCTCGTGCAGAACAGCTCCCGCACGCCTCAGCTCAGCGGCAACCGGCTCGAAATTGTGACGTTCGATCGTTACGCCGCGTACGCCCATCATTGCATCGGTGCCCACCAGGGCGGCGATCAGTGGCGCCAGGTCCGCCGGCGGCCCCAACAACAGCATCGACAGGCCCCGTCTCATCGGGGGTATCCGGTGCACCGCCACCGCCTCGCCGTGCCGCCAGGCAGCAGCCAACGCTCCTGGGGGCAGATCACCGATGACGAACGGGTCCTCGTCGATCAGCAAGGGAAGATCCTCATGGCGTCGGGAATCGCGCCGAGCCGAGTTGGCGGGATTGAGCGACCAGTGTGCCGGTACTGTCCCAGATCTCGCAGTCTTCGTTGAACAAGCCGCCGGCCACGTGGTGGGTATGGGTGCGCACCTGCAGCCACCCCGGCGCCGGGCGCGCCCGCACATACCCGGTGAACTCGACCGTGGGCGCCCAGCCGGTCGACCCCAGATCGAAGACCACCGGTGGGAAGGCGTCCAGGGCCAGGAGTAGGGACAACGGATCCGGCTCCCGCCCATCTGCGAATCGCAGCCAACCGCGCATCTCACCCTGCCCGCTCGGTGCCCCGACCGCCCACCCGGCGCAAACCGGGTCCAGACGTAGGTCCAGCCGTTGCAGGAAGCCCGTACTGCTCATGCTGGATGGAGCGTCGTCGGTGCTCACGCATGCTTCGGGCACCGGCATCGCCGGCGGCTGCGTGGTGACCAACGGGGCGGCAGCGTGCCGGTCCAGATCCCCGAGGGTGACCAGTGCCCGGAACCTTTCCACGGCCCCGTCACTGCCCGATTGGGTAACCACGACTTCGGCACTGCTCATCGAACGCCCGGTGCGCAGTACCTTCGGTGAGAGGTGCACGGGACCGGCGGTACCGGGCGACAGGAACACCGCGCTGAAGCTGAGCGGGTCACGATGACCCGCAGCAGGCCCTGACGCAGTACCCCCTGACGCGGTCGCGGCGGCCTTCGCGGCCAGGGCCATCAACAATCCGCCGTTCACGGCTTCGCCGATCTTCCAGTCGTCACTCAGCACCCCGCTGCAGGTGCCGGTCGGGTCGGCGTCATCCATCCGTAGCGCATCGTCGAACTCACTCATCGGGACATCATCGACGACGCGAGCGCGATCACCGGTCACCGGTCCCGGATACGGTTCAGCGCATGGCTGATCTGTTTTCCGATCCCGGGCGGACGCCGGGGGGTAATCCCGCGATCCAACCCCCGCTGGCGGTGCGGATGCGCCCACGGGACCTGAGCGAGGTTCGAGGCCAGGACGACGTTCTACGGCAGGGCAGCCCGCTGCGTCGGTTGATCGAGGGTGCCAGCGGTGCGGCCGGTGCCATGTCGGCGATTCTGTGGGGTCCGCCCGGCACCGGAAAGACGACTCTGGCGCACCTGGTCGCGGACGCTGCGGGCCGGACATTTGTGGAGATGTCGGCGATCAACGCGGGCGTCAAGGACGTTCGTGCGGTGATGGACCAGGCCGCGAGGGAGCGGGATCTCTACGGGCGCCAGACCGTTCTGTTCCTGGATGAGATCCACCGATTCAGCAAGGCGCAGCAGGATGCGCTGCTGCCGGGGGTGGAGAACCGGTTGATCGTGCTGGTGGCCGCGACGACGGAGAACCCCTCATTCAGTGTGATCGCTCCCCTGCTGTCGCGGTCGGTGCTCGTACGTCTCACCTCGCTGTCCGACGAGGACGTGGCACGTCTGCTGGCCGACGCGATGCGTGACGATCGCGGTCTCGGGGGGGTGTTCGACCTGCACGACGATGCCCGCGACCATCTCGTACGGATGGCTGGTGGCGATGGTCGCCGGGCGCTGACAGCGCTCGAGGCGGGGGCGGGTGTGGCCGCCGATCGCTCCTGCGATCAGATCGAACTAGTCGACGTCGAGCAGGCAATGGACCGGGCGGCCGTGCGGTACGACCGCACAGGCGACCAGCACTATGACGTTGCGAGTGCGTTGATCAAGTCGATGCGTGGCAGCGACGTCGATGCCGCACTGCACTACCTGGCGCGCATGTTGGAAGCGGGGGAGGATCCGCGTTTCATTGCACGCCGGGTCGTCATCGCAGCGAGTGAGGACGTCGGGATGGCCGATCCGACGGCATTGCAGACTGCGGTTGCGGCAATGCACGCGGTGGCCCAGATCGGCATGCCGGAGGCACGCATCATCCTGGCGCAGGCGGTGGTCCACAACGCGATCGCACCGAAATCGAACGCGTCCTACTCAGCGGTCAATGCAGCGATCTCGGATGTGCGCGCCGGCCTCGGAGGCGCGGTCCCGGCGCACTTGCGGGGTAGCGGCTACCCGGGGGCCGCTGACCTCGGACACGGTGCGGGGTACCGGTACAGCCACGACGAGCCCAACGGTGTTGGCCCGCAGCAGTTCCTGCCTGACGATCTGGTGGAGAAGGCTGACTACTACCGTCCCAGCGGGCGAGGCTGGGAAGCCAGCCTGACAGAGCGCTGGGCGTCGTTGAAAAGCATTATCCGAGGGGCTCGACAGCGACCGTAACGGTTTGGTCACCGTCGGCTCACATCCTTCCGTATTCGCTTCCCGTGTGGCATGTTCCCTAATGGGGAGCGACCCACCACCACGCCGGCCGCCCTTGCGTAGTGGTCGACACCACCCATGTCGAATGTTGCTGGAGAGGCTTGCTCGTGAACATCGCGCGTCAACGTATCGACTCGATGTCGCGTATGGGTTCGACCGGTACGAACCGCGACGTCGACGATTCGGATCAGCAGATTTTCCGCAGTATGTCCGCGTGGGTGTACGGGGGATCTGTGTGGGCGTTCTGCGCGCTGTGTGCCGTGCTGGCCGTACTGCAGGAGCCGCTGGGTTTGGCGCTCAAGATCCTGCTGGTTCTCGGTGCTGTGTCACTGCTGACCTGGATGATCCTCGTGCGGCCGCATCTGGGTGTACTACGTGACGCGGTCGTCGTCTGCAACGTGTGGCGGACACATGTCATCCCCTACGGCGCCGTGCGTTATGTACGTACTCGGGGACTGGTCGAGGTCATCGCGTCGTTCGATGGCGGCGAGCGGGCATTCCGGTCCTGGAATGCTCCGGGCAACAGGGCCTGGAACCCCAGCCGAGGCGAGGTGTACGCCGCAACCCATCCGGGTGCCGCCCGCCAGAGCACGCGCACGTCGACCGGTTCGCTGCAACCAGGCAGTGCCCTGGCGCAGCGGACCATCGAGGAGCGGATGGACAGAGTGGCCGATAACGGATCAGGCAGCACCGTCACGTCGGTGTGGAACACGAGCACCCTGCTGCCTGCCGGCATTGCCGTGCTCGTATCAATCGCAGCGTGGTGGTTGTGAGCCAATTACCAGCTAGTGCACGTAGTTTCTGCGACCGCGGACCACTGCCGCCTATCGAAAGGAGCGCACACCTCGTGCGATCCACGGATTTCCTGCCCGCTGCTCAAGGGCCTGAGGGGGTGAGTTGGGCATGAGTCTTTTCCTGCTGCGACGTTTTATCAACTACGTGATCCTTACGTTGTTGGCCACTACTTTCAGCTACATCCTGGCCAGCATCTTCGAGAACCCCGCAGCGCGTTTTCTCGGTCGCAACCCTCGACCCAGCAACGAGGTGATCGCCCGCACGCTCGATCAGTACGGCACCAATCCCAATACGCCGGTTCTGGAACGGACCTGGCACTGGTTCACCCAGCTGGTCCTGCACGGGAACCTGGGCAAAGAGATCAACGGGCAGCCCGTGGTCCACGACATGATCGTGCGCTCCGGCGTCAGCCTGCAGCTGCTGCTGATCGGCGCGATCCTCGGCGCGATCCTCGGAGTGGTCCTGGGCGTCTGGGGCGCTGTGCGGCAGTACCGGGCCAGCGACCAGGCCGTGACCTACCTTTCCTTCCTCGTCCTGTCGATCCCGGTATACGTCATCGGGGTCCTCCTGATGATCATCGCGACGAAGTTCAACGAAGCCATCGGCATCAACTTCATCAACTTCACCGGGCAGTACACGCCTGGTACCAGTGGTTTCTGGTCCGTTCTACTCGACCGACTGAGTCACATCGTCCTGCCGACAATTGCCCTGACCGCCACCAGCGCCGCGTCCTACTCCCGGTATCAGCGCAACGCGATGCTCGACGTCCTCAGTGCCGACTACATCCGAACCGCCCGCTCGAAGGGCCGCACGCGAGGGTCGGCGATGATCCGACACGGTGTGCGGGTCGCTCTCATTCCGATGTCGACGTTCTTCGCCTACAGCTTCGGTCTGCTCGTGACCGGGTCGGTCTTTCTGGAGACCATCTTCAGCTGGCACGGAATGGGGGAGCTGGCGCTCAACTCCGTTACCCAGAACGACATCAACGCAACGACCGGTTCCATCCTGTATGTGGCGATCCTGATCTTGATCAGTTCGACCCTTTCGCAGATCCTCTATGCCGCACTCGACCCGAGAGTGAGAATCTGATGGCATTTGAAAACCAGCAGGTACTTGAAGAGCCCGAGCCGGACTCGGCGCCTTTCAACTCCAAAGCGGCGAAGAAGGGTCAGGCGAGCCGAGGCAAGCTCGTGTGGCTGGAGTTGCGGTCCACGACCCGGTTCTGGATCGGTGCCATCACGGTTGTGCTGATCATCGCGTGGGCGATCTTCGGGCCGGCCACCACGCACTGGGGAGCCGGTAGTACCGACCTGCTCAACAGCGGCACTGCTCCCAGCTCCGACCACTGGTTCGGCACCGACGGCATCGGCCACGACCTGTATGTCGACACGGCACTGGGACTTCGTATCTCCCTGGTCGTCGGCCTGGTGGGTGGGCCACTGGGCACCGTCATCGCCGCGATCGTGGGATCCTTCACCGGGTACATCGGTGGCGTCTTCGACTCGATCGTGTCGTGGTTCATCGACCTGATGCTGGTACTGCCGTCCTTCTTCATCCTGTTGCTGATCAGCCCGGCGTTGAAGAGCCTTTCGTGGGTATCCCTCGTGCTGTTCATTCCGGCATTCGGTTGGATGATCCTGGCTCAGGTGATCCGTTCCTCGACGCGGTCGCTCAAAGATCGAGACTTCGTCAAGGCGGCCCGTTTCATGGGTGTCTCCACGCCGAAGATTGTCTTCCGACACATCATTCCGAATGTCGCGTCGTTGCTGATCATCGACGCAACGCTCGGAGTGGTCTACGCCATCAGCACCGAGACCGCGCTGTCCTACTTCGGGTACGGCGTGCAGGCTCCGCAGATTTCACTGGGCACGTTGATCGCCGCCGGTACCCCGGGAGCGACGACGCAGAGCTGGCTGTTCCTCTTCCCGTCCGCCGCTCTGGTGCTGCTGCTCTTCGCCGTCGGCCTGGTCGGCGATGCCCTGCGCGACGCTGTCGACCCGACTTCAGGAGTCACCAATGACTGATACGCCACTGCTGGAGGTCGACGACCTGTCGGTCGAGTTCGTCCAACGCGGCGCACCCACTGTGCGGGCTGTTCGCGGCATTTCCTACCAGGTCAACCGGGGTGAGTTCCTCGGCATCGTCGGAGAGTCGGGCTCGGGCAAGTCCGTCTCCTCGATGGCGGTCATGGGGCTGCTGCCAAGCACCGCCCGGATCACCGGGGATATCCGGTACCGCGGCGAATCACTACTGAGCCGCTCCGACCGGGAGTTGTCGAAGCTTCGCGGTAAAGAGATCGCCATGATCTTCCAGGACCCGTTGTCCGCCTTGACTCCGGTCTACAGCGTCGGTGCCCAGATCAGTGAGGCGCTGCGACTACATGATTCTGGGCTTTCCAAGGGTGCTGCGGAGAGTCGAGCGATCGAACTGCTGACCACCGTCGGGATCCCGGCTCCAGAGCGTCGTATCAAGGCATTCCCGCACGAGTTCTCCGGCGGTATGCGGCAACGCGTCATGATCGCCATGGCGATTGCCAACGACCCTGACCTGATCATCGCCGACGAGCCGACCACCGCTCTGGACGTGACGATCCAGGCGCAGATCCTGGAGGTACTGCAGAAGGCCAAGGATCTGACCGGCGCCGCAGTAGTGCTGATCACCCACGACCTGGGCGTCGTTGCCGGCAATGTGGATCGGGTCGCGGTGATGTACGCCGGTCGACTGGTCGAAACCGGAAGTGTCGACGATGTACTGACGGCGCCGCGAATGCCTTACACCATGGGCCTGCTGCGTTCGGTTCCCAACATGCAGACTGCCGGGCACACCCGGCTGGTGCCCATGGAGGGGCGGCCGCCGTCGTTGGCGGACCTGCCGCCGGGGTGCCCGTTCGCGCCCCGCTGCCCTGCCGTGATCGACGCCTGTCTGGTCGAGGAGCCCGAGCTGGTCAAGATCAGGTCGCGTGAGGTGGCCTGTATCCGAGTTGACGAATTCGAGTCGGGCGCTCTCGATATCGCCAAGGTCTTCCCGCCGCCGGAGCCGGTTCCGGCCGAGGCGCAGGCCACCGTGAAGGGCGCGACGGTGCTGTCCGTCAAGGACCTCAAACGCCACTTCCCGCTGACTACCGGAGTGGTGTTCCGCAAGACGATCGGGTCGGTCAAGGCCGTCGACGGGGTGAGTTTCCAGCTGGAGGAGAAGCAGGTCCTCGGGTTGGTCGGCGAGTCAGGGTGCGGGAAGTCCACGACCATCCTGGAAATTCTGGAGTTGGCCACGCCGCAGAGCGGCACTGTGGAACTGAACGGCGTCGACGTGTCCACTCTCAGCTCTTCAGCACGGTTGAAGCTGCGAGGTGACATCCAGGTCGTGTTCCAGGACCCGATGGCAGCGATCGACCCCCGCCTGTCGATCGAGGACATCATCTCCGAACCCCTCAGCGTGCGGGGCGTCTCGCGCACCGAGCGCTCGGCAAAGGTCGCCGAGCTGCTGGAGATCGTCGGTCTGGATCCGTCGATGTCAGGTCGTTACCCGCATCAGTTCTCCGGCGGTCAGCGTCAGCGGATCGGTATCGCCCGGGCATTGACGACCGACCCGAAGATTCTCATCCTGGACGAGCCGGTGTCCGCGCTCGATGTGTCGATCCAGGCCGGCGTCATCAACCTGTTGCAGGACCTCAAGGACAGGCTGGGGTTGTCCTACCTGTTCGTGGCGCACGACCTGGCGGTCGTGCGGCAGATCGCAGACCTGGTGGCCGTGATGTACCTGGGCAGAATCGTGGAGTACGGGCGTGCCGACGACGTATTCTCCTCGCCGCAACATCCCTACACCCAGGCGTTGATGTCTGCCGTGCCGATTCCTGATCCGCGGGTCGAACGGACCCGCGAACGGGTTCTGCTCGAGGGCGATCTACCCAGTCCCACACAACAGATCGACGGTTGCAACTTTCATGGACGTTGCCCGTTGTACAAGCTTTTGGACGAGCGGCGTCAAGCGCGCTGCCGCCAGGAGGATCCGAGTTTGCGCTCGATCCACAGTTCCTCAGTTGCCTGCCATTGGGCGGAAGAAAATCCGCTACGGGTGACCGGGGTCAATATCACCGAGAAGGAGAAATCATGAGGGGCAAGTTGACAGTAGTGACCGCCACGGGGGTGGGGCTCGCCCTGTCCCTCGCTGCGTGCGGTGGAGGCAGTAGCGCCACCAAATCCAGTGCCTCGGGCAGCAAGTCCGGCAGTTCGGCTGCCGCGTCCAGCCTGCCGGCGTCGGCATACACCAAAGTCGCCTACGACAAGGTCAAGGAGGGCGGCACCCTGACCGGAATGGTCGCCTCTCTTCCGTCCAACTTCAACAACTACCAGGCCAACGGTCTGCTCGGTGACACCCAGACGATCCAGAACCCGATCACCCCGGTGGGTGGCGGTTTCACCTTCAACGCGGATGGCACCTACCAGGTCAACCCGGACTACGTCGTCTCGGCGAAGATCGTCAGCCAGAGCCCGCAGAAGATCGAGGTCAAGCTCAACCCGAAGGGTGTGTGGAGTGACGGCAAGCCGATCACCTACATGGACGAGCTGAACAACTGGAAGGCCATGAACGGCACCAACACCAAGTTCCAGCCGGCCTCGACGACCGGTTGGGAGGACATCAGCGCGGTGACCAAGGGCGCAACGCCCTACGACTACACCGTGACATTCAAGAAGAAGTTCTCCGACTGGGTGGCCTTCGTCTACCCGGTACTGCCGTCGATCGCATCGGCAACGCCGGCGGACTTCAACACCAAGTACGCCAGCACGCAGTACCCGACCAATGGCCCGTTCATCATCAGCAAGGTGGACGCCAGCGCAAAGGTGGTTACCGAGGTCCCCAACCCGAAGTGGTGGGGCCGTAAGCCCAAGCTGCAGAAGATCATCTGGCGTGTCATCGACCAGAACTCGGTCGGCCAGGCGTACGACAACAAGGAAATCGACGTTGCCGACACCCAGGCCAATGCCGACGTTGTCAAGCAGGCATCCAGCCGCACCGACGCGAAGCTGATGAAGTCCGGTGGGCTGCAGTGGAACCACCTCACGATGAACATCCGCAAGGCGCCGTTCAACAACGTGGACGTCCGTAAGGCAATTGCCTACGGTATCGACCGCCAGACCTTCACGAAAGTGATCCAGAAGGGCCTCGGAGTACCCCCGCAGACACAGGGCAACTTCATCCTGATGCCGGGCCAGAAGGGGTACACCGACGACTTCGGCAACGACTACCCGTACTCGGTGTCCAAGGCTCAGGACATGTTGAAGAAGGCCGGCTACGCCAAGGGCAGTGACGGCTACTTCGCCAAGGGCGGTCAGACGCTCGGCTTCGCGATCACGATCCCGTCCGGTACGGCGACGAACGCGCAGCGTGCTCAGCTGGTGCAGACCCTGCTCAAGCAGGTCGGCATCAAGGTCACGCTGAACACGGTGCCGGTGGCGAAGTACTTCACCGACTACATCCAGAACGGCAACTACCAGGCAGTTTCCTTCACCTGGGAGGGTGGTCTGCTCCCGGTTTCCAGCTCCGAGCCGATCTACTACCCGGCAAAGGGCGGCTCCAACTACACCGGCTACTCCGGCCCCAACCAGGGCGCGCTCTGGGACAAGGCGCTGGCCAACCTCGACCCGACCTCCCGGCTGGCTGACATCGCTGCCATTGACAAGGACCTCGCGTCCTACGTGGCCATCGTCCCGCTGGCGACCACCCCGCTCATCTGGGGCGTCAAGAACGGCGTCGTGAACTTCGGCCCGACCCAGTTCGAGACCATCGACTGGACCCAGGTCGGCGTCAACGGCTGACCTGTAGCAACACATCCCGTCACGGGATCGACGGAGCCGGTGTCCTGGACACCGGCTCCGTTTGCGTGCCACCCCGGTGCCACATCGGTGCAATCTTGATGACCCGTCCGGGTCCGCTCGAAGTCTCGATACCGCCGCGAGGTCACGATTCGGTTGCACGTTGGGCCAGGGTCTGGCCCGCGGCTCTTCGGGTGGGTATGTTTCCCCACGGGTCCGTACGTAGCGCGCTAACAGCACCGCCCCGACCAGGTCACTTGTCCGGCACATTCTCGTTCCAGTAGGAGGCAGATCGCGTTGACGGTGATCATCGAAGATCCGGAAGAGGCGCAGGTCCCGGACGAGGACCGCCCGCAAGAGATTCAGGGTAAGACCCCGCGGCAGCTGGCGTGGGGGCACCTGAAGAAGGACAAGGTCACCCTTGCTGCAGGTGTGGTCGCCATGCTCGGCATCCTGATTGCTATTTCGGCGCCTCTACTGACCAAGTTCGGCGTCATAGGACCTGGGGCAACGCATCCGAATCTGCTCGACTCCTCTGGAATGCCGATCGGCGGCTTCACCGGTGCGTCGTCCGCGAACTTGCTCGGCGTCGCCCCGGCCAACGGCTACGGGATGATCGGTCGGTTGATGCTCGGTACGACGTATTCGCTCGCGATCGCCTTGGGCGCCACTGCGGTCACCCTGTTGTTCGGCGCGCTCGTGGGAATGATCAGCGGATTTGTCGGCGGCAAGGTCGACTTTGTGCTGGGGCGGATCATCGACCTGACGCTGTGCTTCCCGCAAACCCTTATGCTGCTCGCCCTGTCGGGAATTCTTGTGACCATTCTGGCCGACGACCTACATCTGCCTGGCGGGGCAGGCGGCCCGTTGGCCAACGGGCTCTACGCCACGCTGGTCCTGGGGGTTTTTGGCTGGCCCAACTTTGCCCGGGTCATTCGAGGGCAGGTGTTGACGTTGCGGAATCGCGAGTTCATCGAGGCTGCGAACAGCCTGGGATCCAGCAGGACTCGGATCTACCTCAAGGAACTGCTGCCCAACCTGTGGGCCCCGTTCCTGGTCTATACCTCCTTATACCTGCCCCTGTACATATCCGCCGAAGCAGCGTTGGCGTTCCTGGGAGTCGGCATCCGGCCGCCGACGCCGACGCTCGGCAACATCCTGAATGACTCCATTTCCTACATCCAGACTGACGCACCGTTCTTCTTCGAGCCGGCGATCTTGATCGTCGTGCTGGTGCTGTCGTTCAACCTGCTCGGTGACGGACTACGCGATGCCTTCGACCCGAAAGCAGGCCGTCGATGACCTGCCCGTCCTGATCTACACCCCTCAACGCGACGACCAACATCGGCGCATCCCAGCGCATACCCCGCGCTTACCTTCAAGGAGAAACACAATGACACTGAGGAAGAAGCCAGCCATGCTCGCGGTCGCTACCGCGATCTCGGCTGCGACGGCATTGTCCGCCTGCGGCGGTGGCAGCACTGGTGGCGCAACCGCTGCCAAAACCAACAGCACCGTCAAAGGCGGCACCCTGACGTACCTGTACGAGACCCCGGTCACGAGTTGGGACCCGCAGCGCAGCTACATCGGAGTTGACCTCAGTAACGAGAGTCGTCTCTTCTCCCGCAGCCTGGTGCAGCTCCCGGTGACCGAGGATGCGAAAACGGCCGCCACTCCGATACCGGATCTGGCCACCAACACGGGTACTCAGTCCAACGGCGCAAAGACGTGGAAATACACCCTCAAGGACGATGTGACGTGGCAGGACGGCAAGCCGGTCACGTGCGCGGATCTGAAGTACGGCATCGAACGCAACTTCGATCCGAACCTCACCGGGGGCCCGACGTACGCATGGGCCTATCTGGACATCAAATCCAAGGCCGACGGCACCCCGGTGTATCAGGGCCCCAACGACAGCAAGGATCAGGCAGGCTTCGACAAGGCCGTCTCGTGTTCGGGAAAGACGATCACCTACAACTTCCGGAAGGCGTTCCCAGACTTCCCCCTCGCCCTGGCGAGCCTGCGTGAGTTCGACCCGTACCGCAAGGACAAGGACCAGGGTGTCAAGAGCAACCTGTCCATCTTCTCCAACGGTCCGTACATGCTGCAGGGCAACTGGCAGCCCGGTCAGGGCGGCACCTTCGTCCGCAATCCGAAATTCATCGCAAAGTCCGACAGCAACCGTAAGGCGCTGCCTGACCAGATCGATTTCAAAGAGAACCAGCCACCGGACACAGCGGCGCAGTTGCTGATTGCGAACAATGGCGTCGACCAGACTGCTGTCGAGATGATGAACGTCCCGCCAGCGAACCTGTCGCAGTTGAAGGCCCCAAATGTCAAGAGCCGCGTCGAAAATCCGCAATCGCCGTTCGTGGACTACATCCTGCCCAACATGAAGAGGTTGACGAACCCCAAGGTCCGACAGGCTCTTGCCACAGCCCTTGACCAACCGGCCTACATCAAGGCTTACGGTGGGTCGATGACGGCCGCACCGGCCAAGTCCCTGGTTAGCCCGGCGCTGCTGGGATACAAGGAAAACCCCACCCTTGGCCCGTTGGGTCAGGGTGACGCTGCGGCGGCCAAGAAGATCCTGCAGTCTGCGGGTGTGAAGATGCCGTACCCGATCAAGTTCACCTACCGGCCCAATGCGCCGCGTACTGCGGGCGCCTCGGCGTTGAAGGCGACGTGGGACAAGGCCGGCTTCAACGTCACGCTGAACCCGGTGCCGAACAAGTACTACCCGACGATCCAGACCCCCACCGATGACTCGGATCTGTACTGGGCCGGTTGGGGCGCTGACTGGTCGGCGCAGTCGACCGTGCTTCCGCCGCTGTTCGACTCGCGGGTAAACCTGACGGCGTCTTCGAAGGCCCAAGATTACGGCAGTTACACCAGCAAGACCGTCAATGCGCTGTTCGACAAGGCTGGTACGCAGACCGACGTCAACAAGGCGGCCGAGATCTACAATCAGGCTGACGCGCAGTTGGGCAAGGATTACGCGTACTTCCCCCTCATTGTCGAGAAGTTTGTCTTCCTGCATGGTTCGAAGATCACGAACTACATCAACAACCCGGCCGTGAGCATGTACCCCGACCTGGGGTCGATCGGCGTCTCGAAGTAAGTCAAGACCACTATGGCGGTCGGGCCTCTCGCCGAGGCCTGACCGCCATCTGTGTCACCAGGAAGAGCCACGTTGCGCGAAACCTCACGGGCCTGCGCAACCCGGGAGCGGAGTCCCTGAATGTTTGCCTACGTCATCCGTCGACTAATCGGTGGGGTTTTCTTACTGCTTGCGGTAAGTCTGATTACCTTCATCCTCTTTTTTGCCGGACCCATCAACCCGGCGCAGTTCACCTGCGGTAAACAGTGCACCCCTGCCTTGGTGGAGCGAAACTCCAAGGCGCTGGGCTATGACAAGCCGGTTCTGGAGCAGTGGTCACAATTCGTTGTCGGTGTCGTGAAGGGCCGGGAATTCCCGGATGACCCCGCACTGAAGAAATCAGCGCCTGAAACTATCGCCAAATGCCCAGCGCCATGCCTGGGTTATTCGTTACAGGTCTCGCAAAATGTCACTACCGAGCTGAAACCGCGAATACCAGTATCGGCATCGCTGGCAATCGCGGCGTTTATCATGTGGATCATCCTCGGAGTAGGGCTCGGGATCATCGCGGCGTTGCTGCGCGGTAGCATCATCGACAAAGCTCTAGTGGGGGTTTCGTTGGTGTTCTACGCGATGCCGACCGTGGTGACAGGTCTGATCCTGTACCAGTTCGTATCGATCAAATGGCAGCTGGTGCCGACACCGACCTACACCCCGTTCTCCACCAGCCCTGCCCTATGGCTACAGGGTCTGTTCTTGCCTGCTCTTACTCTCGCGCTCTATTACGCGGCTGGTTATGTGCGACTTACCCGGGCTTTCGTGCTGGAAACAGTCGGCGAGGACTATCTACGCACCGCTAAGGCGAAGGGAGTGCCGCGCACCCGCGTGCTGTTCAAGCACACCTTGCGGGCTGCTCTGACTCCGATCGTGACTCAGGCCGGTCTCGACCTCGGCGCGCTGCTCGGCGGTGCGATCATCACCGAACAGATCTTCGCCTACCCCGGTCTCGGCACGCTTGCAGTTTCCTCAGCCACTCAGTTCGACCTGCCTACCACCATCGGCATCGTGCTGGTTGTGGCGACGTTCATCATTTTGGCGAACCTGATCGTCGACGTCCTGTACGGCTTTATCGATCCGCGCGTGAAGCTCGCGTGAGGAAGGCGCACTGATGAGTACAGCTGTGACAGGGAGCAAGAGCGCGCCCGATGACGACCGTCCTGGCGATTCAGTGATGTTGGCGGTCGAAGACCTCGCGGTCCATTTTCCGACAGAGGACGGGTTGGTCAAGGCAGTTGACGGGGTGAGTTTCACCCTCGCTGCGGGTAAGACCGTGGGCATCGTCGGCGAGTCCGGATCCGGTAAATCGGTCAGTAGCAGCGCCATCATGGGCCTGCAGCGCGGTACGTCCGCGCAGGTATCCGGGTCGATCAAATTCGATGGTCGCGAGCTGACCGACATCAGCGATGAGGAATACCGACACCTGCGCGGAAAAGACATCGCGATGATCTTCCAGGACCCGCTGTCAGCGATGCACCCCTATTACACAGTGGGCGCGCAGATCGTCGAGGCCTATCGGGTGCACAACCCCAAGGCGAGTAAGAAGGAGGCGCGCGAGCGGACCCTGGAGATGTTGAGCAAGGTCGGTATTCCTTCACCGGCCCGGCGTATCGACCAGTACCCGCACGAGTTCTCCGGCGGTATGCGGCAACGTGCGATGGTGGCGATGGCGCTGATCAACAACCCGAAGCTGCTCATCGCGGATGAGCCGACCACGGCGCTGGATGTCACGGTGCAGGCCCAGATTCTGGATCTGATGGTGGAGCTGCAGGACGAGTTCGGGTCGGCCATCATCATCATCACCCACGATCTCGGCGTGGTCGCCGATATCGCCGACGACATCCTGGTGATGTACGCCGGTCGGCCGGTGGAGAAGGGCGCGGTTCTCGATACATTCGCGCGCCCCAAGCACCCCTACACCTGGGGCCTGCTGGCCTCAATGCCCCGCCTCGACCGACCGAAGGCCGATAAGCTGGACCCGATTCCCGGCAATCCGCCGTCCTTGATCAACCTGCCGCGCGGATGTTCGTTCAATCCTCGGTGTGCCTACTCAGGCCGTGTCCCTGAGCGCAAATGCTTCATTGTCGAGCCGGAGCTCTACCAGATCGGCACTCAGGAGGCACGGTGTTTCCTGACCGACAAGGATCGCGACGAGATTGCCGGTGATCCCGAGTCGGACAACCCGGAGCAGATGTCGAAGATCAGCGAAGAGTTCAGTAGGCCGGAGACCGAATCCGCTTCGGCGGACGAATTCCAGGAGAACGTATGAGCACGCAACCTCAGGATGGTCTCAAGTCCGGTTCAACAGCCGTGCAGCCCAAGGACGACCTGCTCGTCGTGAAGGGCCTGCAGAAGTACTTCCCGCAAAAAAAGGGTGGGTTGATTCGTCGCGCGGATGCGCCGGTCAAGGCCGTGGACGGGTTGGACATCACCGTCCGTCGTGGTGAAACCGTCGGCCTCGTCGGTGAATCCGGCTGCGGTAAGTCGACGGCCGGTCGCACCATGTTGAAGCTGCTGGAGCCCACGGGCGGCAGTATCAGCTTCGACGGCGAGGACATCACCGATGCCAAGGGGTCGCATCTGCGCAAGCTGCGTCGGGAGATGCAGATGGTCTTCCAGGACCCGTACGGATCGCTGAACCCTCGGCACACGGTCGGCAGCATCATTGCTGCGCCTTATGAGATCCAGAAGATCGACCCTGAGGGGGGCGTCAAGAAGGCCGTCCAGGAGTTGATGGCCCGCGTGGGGTTGAACCCCGAGCACTACAACCGTTACCCGCATGAGTTCTCCGGCGGGCAACGTCAACGGATCGGCGTGGCGCGCGCGGTTGCCCTGAAGCCGAAGCTGATCGTCTGTGATGAGCCGGTATCCGCGCTGGACGTATCGATTCAGGCGCAGGTGATCAACCTGCTGGAGGAGATCCAGGACGAGCTGGACCTGTCCTATATCTTCGTCGCGCACGACCTGTCCGTGGTCCGTCACATCTCCGACCGGGTGGTGGTGATGTACCTGGGCAAGGTGATGGAGGTGGCTGACCGCGAGACGCTGTACGAGGTGCCGCAGCATCCCTACACGCAGGCACTGCTGTCCGCGGTGCCCATACCGGATCCTGCTCGCAAGAACGACCGCGAACGCATCCTGCTTACCGGTGATCTACCGAGTCCGCAGCATCCGCCGTCGGGATGCGTGTTCCGCACCCGCTGTTGGAAAGCACAGGACGTGTGTGCCATCGAAGAGCCGCCGCTGGAGCAGGCGGACGACGGACGCGATCACCAGTTGGCTTGTTTCTTCCCTTCGATCACCCTCGACCGGCCCGCCGACGGAACGCCCTCCAGCCACCGACCCGCAGCAGGTCACGGGGCGACGCCGGCCTGATCGCACTGCCCGCTCAGCTGCACAGCATCGGTCGGCTCGCACGTAGGTGCGGGCCGACTGCGTGTGCGGTTGTAAGGTCGGCTGCGCTGCTCGCCCGATGCAGCGATCGCTGCCCACCTCAGGAAGTCTCATGGAAACCGCCGAGATCCGCCGCCGTTGGCTTGCCTACTTCCAGCACAACGGGCACAGCGTCGTACCCAGCGCATCGCTGATCTACGACGATCCGAATCTGTTGTTCGTCAACGCGGGAATGGTGCCGTTCGTGCCGTACTTCCTGGGTCAGCGCGAGCCGGCCTGGGATCGGGCCACCAGTGTGCAGAAGTGCGTGCGGACCGGTGATATCGAAGAGGTCGGCAAGACCTCTCGGCATGGCACCTTCTTCCAGATGAATGGCAATTTCTCCTTCGGCGACTACTTCAAAGAGGGTGCGATCGACCTGGCCTGGGGACTGTTGACAACCAGCCAGGCGGACGGGGGATACGGCCTGGACGCCGATCGCCTGTGGCCGACGGTATTCACCGACGACGACGAGGCCTACGAGCTGTGGCGCGACCGGATCGGCATCCCAACCGAGCGCATCGTGCGACGCGACGCGAACGACAACTACTGGAGCATGGGTATTCCCGGTCCGGCCGGTCCCAGCTCGGAGATCTTCTACGACCGTGGCGAGCAGTACGGCGCTGACGGTGGACCGGCGGTCGATGAGGACCGCTTCATGGAGATCTGGAACCTCGTCTTCATGCAGGAGGAGCTGTCCGCCTTCCGCGGCAAGACCGACTTCGACGTCAGCGGGCCGCTACCGCGCAGGAACATCGATACCGGGATGGGCCTGGAGCGGATGGCCTCGGTGCTGCAGGGCAAGGACAACCTCTACGAGATCGACGAGGTCTACCCGGTCCTGGCCAGGGCGGCGGAGCTGACCGGTCGCACCTACGGTGCCAAGTCCGGGCATGCGGCGAACAGCTCCCACCCCGACGATGTCCACCTGCGGGTCGTGGCCGACCACATCCGATCCTCGCTGATGTTGATCGGTGATGGCGTCACGCCGGGTAACGAGGGGCGTGGGTATGTGCTGCGCCGGATGCTGCGGCGCGCCGTGCGGGCGATGCGTCTGCTGGGGTACCGCGACCATGCGCTACCGGAGCTGCTCCCGGTGAGCAGGGACCGGATGAAGGCCAGCTACCCCGAGCTCGATACCGACTTCGCGCGCATTGCCCAGATCGCCTACGCCGAGGAGGACGCCTTCCGCCGCACGTTGGATCAGGGCACCACAATCCTGGACACGGCTGTATCGAAGGTGAAGAGACAGCAGGGCGCAGGCGCCGGGGAACTGTCCGGCGCGTCGGCTTTCCAACTGCACGACACCTACGGCTTCCCGATCGACCTGACCCTGGAGATGGCGGGCGAGCAGGGCGTGGCCGTGGACGAGGCCGGATTCCGGTTCCTGATGCAGGAGCAGCGCGCGCGCGCACGTGCGGACGCGAAGTCCAAGAAAGCCAGCCATGCCGACGTCGGCGTCTGGACGCAGTTGCTGTCGCTCGGTGCGACCGACTGGCAGGCCTACGAGCACCTGTCCTGCGACGCGTCGATCGTAGGTCTGGTCCGCGACGGTCAGCGGGAGCAGGAGCTGGAGCCGGGTACGACCGGTCAGGTGGTCCTGGACCGCACGACGTTCTACGCAGAATCCGGTGGTCAGATCGCCGACTCCGGGCAGATCGTCACGCCCGGTGGCACCCTGCAGGTGCTGGACGTGCAGCGTCCGGTCAAGGGGCTGGTCGTGCACACCGTGCGGGTCGGTGAGACCCCCGTGCAGGTCGGCGAACAGGTGCAGGCCAACGTCGACCCCGACTGGCGGATAGCCGCGTGTCAGGCGCACTCAGGCACGCACGTGATCCACGCCGCGCTGCGGCAGGTGCTCGGCCCGTCGGCGCTGCAGTCCGGTTCGTACAACAAACCGGGTTATCTACGACTGGACTTCGCGTGGGGATCGGCCCTGTCGCCCGAGACGCGCTCGGAGATCGAAGAGGTCGCGAACCTGGCAGTGCGTAGCGACCTGCCGGTCTCGGCGCAGTACATGACCTTGCCGCAGGCGCGGGACTGGGGCGCGCTGGCGCTGTTCGGTGAGTCCTACGACGAACAAGTGCGCGTGGTCGAGATCGGGGGACCGTGGTCGCGGGAGTTGTGCGGTGGAACCCACGTCGCGCATTCCTCGCAGGTCGGGGCGCTGACCCTGACCGGTGAATCGTCGGTCGGTTCCGGGGTCCGACGTGTCGAGGCCTTCGTCGGGATGGATGCTTTGCGCTACCTGGCCGGTGAGCGGGCGCTGGTCGCTGAGCTGTCGGGCCTGGTGAAGGTGCAACCCGGTGAATTACCGCAGCGTATTTCCGAGCTGCTGGCCCGGGTCAAGGACGCGGAGCGGGAAATTGCCAAGATGCGTCAGGCTGAGGTTCTCGCCGGCGCCGCGGACATCCTTGCGGGCGCCCAGGACGTCTTCGGCGTGCGCTACATCGGTCACGATGCCGGCGACCTCAGTGGCGAGGAGGTGCGCGCCCTGGTCCTGCAGTTGCGCGATCAACTCGCGGACGCCACACCGTCGGTGGTGGCCGTCACCGGGCTGAGCAAGAACCGGCCGGTGGTGGTGATCGCGACCAATGCCCTGGCCCGCGAATGGGGTATTCGAGCCGGTGATCTGGTCAAGGTCGCCGCAGGCGTGCTGGGCGGTGGTGGCGGTGGTAAGCCGGACCTGGCTCAGGGCGGCGGCAGCGACGCTTCCAAGACCGGGCAGGCTCTCGTCGGGGTCGAGCACGCGGTAGGTCAGGTCGTCACCGCTCGATGAGGCCAGGGGTCCGGCTCGGGGTCGACGTGGGTTCGGTGCGCGTCGGGGTGGCCCTGTGCGACCCGGATGCTCTGCTGGCGACCCCGCTGCGCACGGTGCCGCGCGATCCAAATGCGGTCAACGACACCTCGTCCATTGCGCAGGAAGCGCGGGAGCGCGGGGTCCTGGAGATCGTTGTCGGCCTGCCGCGCTCGATGGACGGCACCGAACGAGCCGCTGCTGCGACCGCCCGTGAATGGGCGGTCGCATTGGATGAGCGCACCCCTGGTGTGCCCGTTCGTCTGGTCGACGAACGACTCAGCACCGTCGACGCTCAGCGGGCGCTGCACGCGGCAGGGCGCACCGCCCGCAGTAGCCGCAGCGTGATCGACCAGCAGGCCGCGGCAGTGATTCTGCAGTCTGCCCTTGACGCAGAAAGACTTTCCGGTAACGCTCCCGGAGAAGTTGTCGGTGCCCGCAAGCCGCGGCACCGTTCTCGGCGTACCCCGTCGGGGCAAGAAAGGCTGCCATGAACAACTCCCATCTGGGGGATGCGATCTTCGGTGCGCCCGACGACGATGGCGCCACCACCGCACACCCGCGACGTCAGCCGCCGGTCGGAGACCCCGCCGACCCCACGTTGCCAATAGCCGTTCCGGCGAGGCCGGCCACCTCGCGACGCGAGATCCGTGAGCGTCCCCAGCCGCGTCCCTCCGGCAAAAAAAGCCCCGTGGCCGACGATGGTCGTAAATCCGCGATCCGTGGCTGCCTGGCCATGGTCATCGGCGTCGTGGTCATCGGGGCAGCACTGATCTTCGCGATCGGGGCGCTGGGTTCTTCGTGGCTTCCCTCATTCAGTTCCAACGCCGCCGGCGGCGACTACCAGGGCCCTGGTACCGGCACCGTGACCATCGTCATTCAGCCCGGTGACAGCGGCGCAGCCATCGGGCAGACACTGCAGCAGGCGGGCGTCGTGAAGTCCGCGTCGACCTTTACCGATCTGGCAGCCGGCAGTGCAGGTTTCGCCGCGTTGCAACCGGGCAGTTACCGGATGCGTAGCCAGATGAGCTCGGCGGGGGCCCTCGCCCTGCTGCTGCAACCGGGGACCAAGCTCGCTGGTGTCACCATTCCCGAGGGGTTGTGGGCCACTGAAATCTATGCGCGTCTGTCGAAGGCCACCAAGGTCCCGCTCGCCGACTACGCCAAGGTGTCCGCCGCGAGTCTGGGACTCCCGGTCGCAGCGGGCGGGAAAGTGGAGGGGTATCTCTTTCCCTCGACCTACAACTTCCCCAAGGGTGCCAGCGCACAGGTGCAGCTGAAAACCATGGTGACGCAGTTCAAGAAACAGACAGCCGCGTTGAACATCGCAGCTGACAGACTCGCCATGGTCACCACTGTCGCCTCCCTCGTCCAGGCCGAGGCCAGCCGCACCCAGGATGAGGGCAAGGTCGCCCGGGTGATCGACAACAGGTTGGCGGCCAAGATGCCGCTGCAGTTCGATTCGACGGTCAACTACGTGCTGAAGAGCCGCGGCACGGTCACCACCAGCGGCAAGGCGAGGGAGTCCGCCAGCCCCTACAACACGTACAAGCGCCCCGGCCTGCCGCCGGGTCCGATCGACAATCCCGGAGTAGCTGCGCTGAAGGCGGCATTGAACCCGACACCCGGCAGCTGGATCTATTTCGTCACAGTCGACCTGGCCACCGGTCAGACGGTCTTCTCCACCACCGCCGCGCAGCATCAGGCTGCGGTCAAACAGTTCCAGACCTGGTGCGGCGCACATCCCGGCAAATGCTGAGTCGGCAGCGCGCTGCCGTCGTCGGCAGCCCGGTGGCGCACTCGTTGTCTCCGGTGCTGCACCGCGCCGCGTATGTGGCGCTCGGGCTTTCGCAGTGGACCTTCGAGCTGCACCGCCTGGAGCCCGAGGAGCTACCCGCTTTCGTCGCAGGACTGAATGAGCAATGGCGTGGGCTGTCGGTGACGATGCCGCTGAAGGAAGCCGCACTGGCCCTGGCAGATGACGCTTCGGAGGTGGCCCGCCAGACGGGTGCCGCGAACACGCTCGTGCATGACGGCGACCGGTGGCAGGCTCACAACACCGACGTCGCCGGCATCTGTTCAGCACTCGTGGATGCCGGTGTGCGGCGGGCAGCAGGCGGTTCGGCCCTCGTGCTGGGTTCGGGGGCGACCGCGCGATCGGCTCTCGCAGCACTGAAAGAGCTCAGAATCACCGACGTGACGTTGGCTGTGCGCGATCGTGCCCGAGACCAGACGTTGCGCCAGGCCGCGGACATGGGAATCACGGCGACGGTGATCTCCCTTGCTGATGCGCCCGCAGCGACGGTGTCCGCAGCTGTCGTGGTCAGCACTCTGCCTGCCGGTGCCGCCGATCCGGTCGCCGCCGCGATGAAGGACCTGAGCGATGATCGGGGGTGCCCACCGGGCGTGCTGCTGGATGTGGTCTACGCGGGGTGGCCCACCCCGCTGGGTCTGGCGGCGCAGCGGGTCGGATTCCGCGTGGTACCGGGGATCGAGATGCTCATTCATCAGGGCGCCGAGCAGGTACGACTGATGACGGGTCTGCCGGCGCCGTTGGCCGCGATGCAGACAGCCGGACGGGCTGCACAGGGCATACCCGCCTCGTGACAAACTTCGGACCATGTTGCGTTGGCTGACCGCCGGGGAATCCCACGGCCCGTCCCTCACCGCGGTGATCGAGGGACTTCCCGCCGGAATCCCGGTCACCGCCTCGGATCTGGTAGGCGCCCTGGCGCGCCGCCGGCTCGGGTACGGGCGTGGGGCACGGATGAAATTCGAACAGGATCAGGTGCAGTTCACCGGTGGTGTGCGGCACGGTCTGACGATGGGCTCGCCGGTGGCGATCCTCATCGCGAACACCGAATGGCCCAAGTGGCAGACGGTGATGAGCCCGGACCCGGTCGACGACGCCGCGCTCGCGGATGCCGACGATGTGGGCGCGCCGAAGGAGCTGGCCCGAAACAAGCCGCTGACCCGGCCTCGTCCCGGCCACGCCGATCTGGTCGGTATGCAGAAATACGGGTTCGACGACGCCCGTCCGGTGCTCGAACGCGCCTCGGCGCGCGAGACCGCCGCGAGGGTCGCTCTCGGCGAGGTCGCGGCTCGTTTTCTGCAGTCGGCCTACGGAATCCGGTTGGTATCGCACACCGTTGCCATCGGTAGCGCGGCCGTCGCACAGGACGCGCCCCTCCCCGGGCCGGATGATGTCGATGCGCTCGATGCTGATCCGGTACGCACCCTGGATGCGGTGGGCTCAGCGGCGATGGTCGCTGCGGTCGACGCGGCCCGCGCCGAGGGGGACACGCTCGGCGGGGTGGTCGAGGTCATCGCCTATGACGTTCCGCCCGGGTTGGGATCGCACGTGCACTGGGACCGCAGGCTTGATTCCCGGCTTGCGGCTGCGTTGATGGGGATCCAGGCCATCAAGGGTGTCGAGATCGGGGACGGGTTCCGTACGGCGGCGCGCCCCGGGTCGCAGGCGCACGACGAGATCGTGCGGGAGGACGGAATCGTCCGCCGCACGACGGGCCGCGCCGGTGGTACCGAGGGCGGCATGTCGACCGGAGAGATGCTGCGGGTGCGGGCCGCGATGAAGCCGATCTCCACGGTTCCCAGGGCGTTGCAGACCATCGACACCATGACGGGGGAAGCAGCCACCGCAATCCACCAGCGTTCCGATGTCTGCGCTGTGCCTGCGGCCGGCGTGGTCGCGGAGGCAATGGTGGCCCTGGTGCTGGCGGAGGCATGCCTGGAGAAATTCGGCGGCGACAGCCTGCAGGAGACCTCCCGGAACCACCGCGGCTATCTGAACTCGATCCCCGAGCAGTTGCGCACATGGTGACGCTCGTGCTGATCGGCCCGCCAGGCGCCGGTAAGAGCACCGTCGGCGCGCTGGTCGCTCAGCGTCTCGCAGCCCCGTTCGTGGATACCGATCAGCTCATCGAGGACGAGACGGGTCTGAGTATTTCCGACATCTTCCTCGAGCAGGGTGAGCCGGCCTTTCGCGCGCTGGAGGCGCAGGCAGTTGCCCGCGGCGTTCTCGGCGACGGCGTGGTGGCGCTCGGCGGTGGAGCGGCGATGCACCCCGACACGGCAGGTCTGCTGCGCGACCTGCCGGTGGTCTTCCTGGACGTGACGATCAGGGACGCCGCCGGACGGGTCGGATTCGATGGGTCCCGGCCGCTGCTGGCGGTCAATCCGCGGGCGGCCTGGACGCGGATGATGACCGTGCGCAGACCGACCTACGAGGCGCTCGCGACATGGCGGGTGGGCACCGGTGGACGCTCCCCGGACAGCATCGCCGACGAGGTCGTGGCGCTGTTGCACGACGATGAGCCTCGTTGAACGCCACCACGATCACCGTCGGGACGGCATACGACGTGGTGATCGGCAACGGCGTCCTGCAGCAGCTGCCGCAGGTCGTGCCGGCAGCCGCGACCCGGGTGCTGCTGGTGCATGCGCCGGTTCTCGCCGAGCGCGCCGAACAGCTCGCAGAGGCGCTCAGGGCTGCGGGTCGACGGGTCCTGGTGCAGCAGCTTCCGGATGCCGAGCACGCCAAAACGGTCGATGTCATGACGCGGCTCTGGTCGGTGCTGGGCGAAGCCGGTTTCACCCGATCGGATGTGATCGTCGCGCTCGGTGGGGGAGCGACCACCGACCTGGGCGGGTTCGTCGCCGCGAGCTGGCTGCGGGGGGTCGGGGTGATCCAGCTGCCCTCGACAGTGCTGGGAATGGTGGACGCAGCGGTCGGCGGTAAGACCGGTATCAACACCCCCGAGGGCAAGAACCTCGTCGGTGCGTTCCACGAGCCGCTCGCCGTGCTCGCCGATCTCGATCTGCTGGACACCCTGCCGGCGCCGGACCTGGCCGCGGGCCTCGCCGAGGTCGCAAAGTGCGGTTTCATCGCCGATCCACAGATCCTGGAGCTGATCCGCGTCGACCCAGGTGCGGCCTGCGACCCTCGCGGGGACGTGCTCCCGGAGCTCATCCACCGGGCCGTTGCGGTCAAGGCGCGGGTCGTGGCCGCCGATCTGCGGGAGTCCTCCCTGCGCGAGATCCTCAACTACGGGCACACCTTCGCCCACGCCATCGAACAGGTCGAGCACTACACCTGGCGGCACGGCGACGCGGTGTCGGTCGGGATGGTCTACGTCGCTGAACTGTCCAGGCGGGCCGGGTTGATCGACGCAGGGTTGGTGGCGGCCCATCGCGAGATCTTGACTTCGCTGGGTCTTCCGACCAGTTATCGCGGCGGGCGCTTCGAGGAACTGCTGGCGGCGATGCGCCGTGACAAGAAGACGCGCGGCGATCTGCTGCGCTTCGTGGCGTTGACCGGCATCGCGCAGGTCACCCGACTGCAGGGCCCGTCCGATGCGGACCTGCGGGCGGCGTACGACGCCGTCAGCGCGGAACGCTGATTCGGGCGCCGGCAACTGCGGCCGGTAGACTCGACCGTCGCTCCCCTGCGGTAGCGACTACCTGACGACCTGAAGGATGACGAGCACGTGGCGAGCACGAATGAACTGAAGAACGGCATGGTCCTGTCGATCGACCGGCAGCTGTGGGCAGTGGTGGAGTTCCAGCACGTCAAACCCGGCAAGGGCCCGGCCTTCGTGCGGACGAAACTGAAGAACGTGCTCTCCGGCAAGGTCGTGGACCGCACCTTCAATGCGGGCATCAAGATCGAGACCGCAACAGTGGACCGCAGCGACATGGAGTACCTGTACAAGGACGGCGCGGACTACGTCTTCATGGACGTCAAGAACTACGACCAGATGACCATCCCGGCAGAGACGGTGGGTTCTGCTGCCGACTTCCTGCTGGAGAACATGCAGGCCATCGTCGCGACCCACGACGGCGCCGTGCTCTATATCGAGCTGCCGACCTCGGTGGTACTGGAGATCGCGCACACCGAGCCTGGTCTGCAGGGTGACCGCTCCACCGGTGGTACCAAGCCCGCGACCCTGGAGACCGGTGTCGAGATCGCTGTACCGCTCTTCCTGGAGGCCGGCACCAAGGTGAAGGTCGACACTCGCGACGGCTCGTACCTCGGCCGCGTGAGCTGACCGGAGCATGGGCGCACGCACGAAAGCTCGCAAGCGCGCAGTCGACCTGCTCTTCGAGGCCGAGCAGCGCGGCGTCAACGCCGTGACGTTGCTGGACGCACGGGTCCTGGAGCCCGTGACGCCGGCTCCGCTGCCGGAATACACGGCAGTGCTGGTTCGCGGTGTCGTGGAGCACTGGTCGGTGATCAACGAGACCATCGAGACCTACAGCCGGGGCTGGCCGATGGAGCGGATGCCGGCGGTGGATCGTGCTCTGTTGCGGCTCGCCGTATGGGAACTGTCCTACAACGACGACGTGCCGGAGAAGGTCGCCATCGCGGAGGCCACCCACCTTGCCGCTCAGCTGTCCACTGATGAATCTCCTAAGTTTATGAGCGGTTTGCTCTCCCAGGTCGCGAGCATCCGGCACACTCTGAGCTGAAGCATCGTGTAACGCCAACAGCTGGAGTCCGAGTGCCCCTTCGCGGTGTGTTGTCCTCGCTGCTGACCGCAGCCATCGTCGCCGGCTCCGGCCAGTTGACCGCCGCGGCCGCTGCTCCCATCCCGCCGGCTTCGCACGACGTCCAAGCGACGGCTGCTGGAACGTCACCGACGCGCTCGGTGTCCTATGGAGGGGTATCGCTGCGGGTACCCCTCTCGTGGCGCGTCATCGACCTGGACAGGACGCCGAGCGCGTGCGTACGCCTGGACGTGTCGACGGTCTACCTCGGCGCAGCCGCAGCTCAACAGGACTGTCCAGCCCATCTGGTCGGACGAGCGGACACGGTGTGGTTGGCTCCTGCAGCCGCCCGAACCGCCCGCGTCAACGGCCGGATCGGCGCGGTACGGGCCGACATCGCCGCTGACCCGTCATCGGGGTCGCAGATCGCAGCTGTCGCCGACCGCGACGTGGTCGTCCAGGCAACCTGGGGTTCGTCGCGAACCGCAGTGGATCAGGTGCTGGCAACAATGGCTGCCACGACCGGGTCGGTGGCCCCAGCCGATCGTTCGGCCGCGAGCACGAACCCCTCATCCGCACCCTCTTTCGCCGGCGGCGTCGATCGGGTTGCTTCGCGGGTACCCGCCGATGCGCGACCGGCCACGGCAGCGGCACCCGCGACGGGTGTGTTCACCGGACTGGGTATCGACACCTGCGCCGCGCCGTCGTTGAAGACGATGAACGCCTGGAAGAGCTCTCGGTTCCGAGCAGCGGGTATCTACATCGGCGGTTCGCAGCGCGCCTGCGGAGACGGCAACCTCTCGGCGTCCTGGGTGACGTCGGTCAGCGCAGCCGGGTGGGGTCTGATCCCGATCTACGTGGGTCTGCAGGCGCCGTGTGTCACCAACCGCGGACCGCGGACCATCTCCCCGTCGTCGGCGTCCAGTCAGGGCACTGCTGCGGCAACCGATGCGGTGGCCAAGGCGCGCCACTTCGCAATTGCTCCCGGCCGCACGCTCTACTACGACATGGAGGACTATGGGTCCAGCCCGACCTGTCGCGCGACGGTGCTGTCCTTCATGTCGTCCTGGACGGCCGCACTGCACCGGTCGGGTTACCGCTCGGGTGTCTACGGCGGCCCGCAGTCCATGATGAGCGATATGTCCCGCGCGGCAAGGGGTTTCGTCGCGCCGGACGATGTGTGGATCGCCTACTGGAACGGCATCGCCGACAACCTTGTCCAGTCGAAGTTCCCCGACTTTCCTGACACGAAGTGGGCCGGCAACCAACGCATGCACCAGTACGCGGGCAATATCACCGAGACCTGGGGCGGAGTCCGTCTGCAGTTCGATGCGAACTGGATCGATACGAGGCTGTCCGGGAATGCGACCCCCGTCGGCTACGGGAACCGGGTGACGGGCCCGGTCGGCGCGGGTTTCAGGTGGACCGGTCCGATGTCGTCCTGGCATTCGATGGCGGGGCAGGGGCTGCGCGGTCAGGCCAGTTGGACCGGTAGCAGTGGCGCATCCCGTGAGGTCAACGGAGCGAGCTGGTCGGTAGACCTGACCCCCGGCACCTACCGGGCGATGGCGTATCTTCCCGCCTCCAACAGCACTGCCAAAGTGCGTTACACGATCACCGGTGCGGGCGTCTCCGCGAGTTCAGTCATCACCCAAGCCGGCGCGAAGGGCTACCGGCCGGTCACCACTTTCACGGTGCGGGCGACGGGCAGGGTCGTGGCTCACCTCGCCGACAACGCGGGGAGCCCCGCCGGCACGCGGCTCGCGGCCGATGCGCTGTGGTTCCAGCCGATCGGGTCGTCGGCGGCGGCCGTTCCGGCCGGCGTGCGGCAGGTGGTTGCGTCGGTTGCCGACTCGTCCTCGACGGTGCGGTGGACAGCTTCCGCGTCAGGTGCGGCTCCGACCGCGTACACGGTCACCGCGTCGCCGGGAGGCCGATCGGTCACTGTCCGGGCAATTGCGCGAACGGCAACGATCACCGGTCTGAAGAACGGGATGTCGTACCGGTTCACTGTCGTTGCGAAGAACAGCGGGGGAGCGGGCCCGGCAGTCGCCTCTGCTGCGGTGGTCCCCACCCCGGCGACCCGGCTGACGGCGGTGACGCCGGTGCGGTTGCTGGACACCCGTCGCGGCACGTCCTACAACCCGGTGCGTCGGGCGTTGGCGCCCGGAGCTTCGATGACCGTCGCGGTGTCGGGCCTGCGCGGCTCGCCGGTGCCCTCGTGGGCGACCGGCGCGCAGTTGCAGGTAACCGTCGAGTCCTCCAGAAGCGGCTGGCTGACGACCCCCTCGGCACCGGTGACATTCGGTGCCTCGCTGGTCTCGTCGACGTCCAGGCTGTTCCCTCTCACCCGTCACAAGGTCACGTTCGTCAATCACGGCAAGGCGTCGGTGCAGGTGGTCATCGACGTGCAGGCGTTCGCGTCGCGGGCGGGGGACCGCTGGACGGTGACCCCGCAGACCCGGTTGGTCGACACCAGGCACGGCAGCGCCTCCAACGCCAGGATCGGCGCGATACCGGCCGGTGGCACCGTCCGACTGCGGATCGCGGGGGCACCGGGGTCTCCCGTGCGATCCGGCACGACCGCGGCCCTGCTCAATCTGACGGCGGCCGCCCCACGGGCTGCCGGCTACCTCACGGTCAACGGCGCCACCGGCACGTCGGTCCTGAACTTCGGGCCGCGGGCGACCGTCGCTGGTACCGCGCTCATCCGGCTGCAACGGGACGGCACGATAACGATCACCAATCGCTCACCGATGGCGCTGCAGCTGCTGGTCGACGTGCAGGCATACGGAGGTGGCAGCCCTGCAGATCAGGGTGAGTGGACCCAGGTGCCGCAGACCCGGGTGCTCTCCAGTGCGGCTGGTACCGCCGTCCATCCGCAACGCTTCCAGTTGGCTGCCGACCGGTCCGTCTCGGTCCGCGTGCGTGATACCTACGGCACGCCGCTGCCCAGCAGCGCGAAGGGCGTGCAGGTGGCAATGTCGGTAGGCCCGGTGGGCGCCAGCGGATCTCTTGCAGGTGGCGCGTCCGGGGCGGCCTCGCTGTTCGAGTTCGGCCGCGGCGGGCCGGTTTCGAACACGGCGCTGATGCCGATTGCCGCAAACGGCACGCTGACCTTCACCAACCGGTCCTCGACCACCCTGACCCTCATCGTCGACGTCTCGGCCTACCTGAGCTGACCGCGGGCCGGCGATACCGGGTCGATTGCCCCGGCCGACCCTGCAGCCGGCAACCATCTGTCGGACCGTGACGCGACCTCGATCCCGAAAGGGCTACTCTCAACTCCGACAGACATCCTTTAACGATCCGTCCTGCGAGGCGGCGAAGGAGGTCCTGACGCTGTGACGCGTGCAGACCCCGCCACATCCGCTGATCCGGCTTTTTCCCTCGGCCGGGTGGTCCTGTCCGACCGGGAGATATCCCGAGCTCTACGCCGCATCGCGCACGAGTTGCTCGAACGCAACAAAGGTGCCGAAGATCTCGTGCTTCTCGGTATCCCCAGGCGCGGTGCCACGCTTGCCGCCCGCCTCGCCGATGCCATCGCCGATGTCGAGGGCGTCGTGGTCCCGACCGGCACGCTGGACGTCACCTTGTACCGCGACGACCTCCGCACTCAGCCGATCCGCGCCGCAGCCGCGACCCAGATCCCCTCGGTCGGTGTCGACGACGCCGTCGTTGTCCTGGTCGACGATGTGCTCTTCCACGGACGCACCGTGCGAGCCGCCCTGGACGCGATCGGCGATCTGGGTCGTCCCCGGGCGGTGCGCCTCGCGGTCCTGATCGACCGGGGTCATCGCGAGCTGCCGATCCGGGCCGACCACGTGGGCAAGAACCTGCCCACGGCTCTCAGTGAACGGGTCCACGTGTCGTTGGTCGAAGACGACGGGGTGGACGAGGTACGGATGATCGCCCCGCCCGGCGTCGCGGATCCGGTTCGCAGCGGCGACCAGGTGACGCAGTGAAGCACCTGCTGTCTGCGGCGGATCTGGACCGGGACGAGATCCTGGCCATCATGGCCACCGCCACCCAGATGCACGAGGTACAGCACCGCGACGTCAAGAAGTTGCCGGCACTGCGCGGTCGTACGGTGGTCAACCTCTTCTTCGAGGACTCCACGCGCACCCGATCCTCTTTCGAGATCGCGGGTAAGTGGCTGTCAGCAGACGTCATCAACATCTCCGCCAAAGGGTCCTCGGTCAGCAAGGGCGAGTCGCTGCGCGACACCGTGACGACAGTGGCGGCCATGGGCGTGGACGCCATGGTGATCCGGCATCACGCGAGCGGTGCGCCCGCACAGGTGGCCGACTGGATCGACGCTGTGGTGATCAACGCCGGCGACGGGACGCACGAGCATCCCACTCAGGCGCTGCTGGATGCCTACACGATCAGCCGGCGCATCGGCGACCTGGCCGGAAAGCACATCGTCATCGCGGGCGACCTGACCCACTCCCGGGTCGTGCGCAGCAATCTGCTGCTGTTGAAGACACTCGGTGCGCAGGTCACCCTCGTGGCGCCGCCGACACTGATGCCCAGCGGTATCGCCGCGTGGAGTGCGGCGGCCGGATTCGCCACGTCCTACGACCTGGATGCTGTCCTGCCCGATGCGCATGCCGTGATGATGCTGCGCGTGCAGAAGGAACGGATGAACGGCGGGTACTTCCCGACGCCACGCGAGTACACCGTCGGGTACGGCCTCACCCGTGCACGGCTGGCGCTGTTGCGCCCCGACGCGGTCATCGCCCACCCCGGTCCGATGAATCGCGGCCTGGAAATCACCGCAGACGCGGCCGACGAAGCGCGCTCGGCGATCCTGGACCAGGTCTCGGCCGGCGTCGCGATCCGCATGAGTGTGCTCTACCACCTGCTGGGAGGCGCCGGTGAATAACCCATCGAGGCAAGAGGCACGGATGAGCGACACGTACCTGATCCATGGCGGCAACATCGTCGGGGAGGGTCGTGCAGACCTGTTGCTGATCGACGGCGTCGTACGCCGGGAAGTGGCTGCTGCCGACATACCGGGCCATGCGCGCCGGATCGACGCCGACGGGCTCATCGTGCTGCCGGGACTGGTGGACCTGCACACCCATCTGCGCGAACCCGGCAGGGAGGACGCCGAGACGGTCCTGACCGGATCGGCTGCCGCTGCGGCCGGCGGATTCACCGCCGTACTGGCAATGGCCAATACCGACCCGGTCACCGACACCGCCGAAGCCGCCGAGCGCATCCTGGATCTGGGTCGCAGGGCAGGCCTCGTCGATGTGCAACCGATCGGTGCGGTGACCAAGGGGCTGGCAGGTGAGCAGCTGGCCGAGTTGGGGCTGATGGCTCGCTCACGCGCCGGTGTCCGGGTCTTCTCTGACGACGGCAGGTGCGTGCATGATCCGCGGATCATGCGGCGGGCCCTGGAATACGTCAAAGCCTTCGGCGGTGTCGTCTCGCAGCATGCGCAGGACCCGCGCCTTGCCGGACCGGGGGCGTGCGCCCATGAAGGGGAACTGTCCGGACGGCTCGGTCTGCCCGGCTGGCCCGCCGTTGCCGAAGAGGTCATCGTCGCTCGCGACGTGATGCTGGCCCGGCACACCGGTAGTCGCGTGCATATCGCGCATGTCTCCACACCTGGTGCCGTCGAGGTCATCCGGTGGGCGAAAGCGGCAGGTATCGATGTGACAGCGGAAGTCACACCGCACCACTTGATGCTGCCGGTGGAAAAGGTCTCGACCTACGACCCGACCTTCAAGGTCAACCCGCCGCTGCGGCCGATCGAGGACATCCTCGTGCTGCGCGAAGCACTCGCGGACGGCACCATCGACGCCGTCGCCACCGACCATGCCCCACATGCGCGCCACGACAAGGAGCACGCCTTCGAGGAGGCCGCATTCGGGATGCTCGGGCTGGAGCAGGCTCTCCAGGTCGTCCATACGGTGATGGTGCGCGACGGTGCGATGAGTTGGGCGCAGGTGGCGGCGGCAATGTCGACGACACCGGCACGGATCGCGGGTCTGGCCGGTCACGGGCGAGGCCTGCGGGACGGTGCGCCCGCGAATGTGGTGCTGTTCGACCCGTCCTGCCGCACGATCGTCGACCGTGCGGACTCCCGCTCGCTGTCCCGCAACAACCCCTGGCACGGCGTCGCGCTGGACGGCGCCGTGCACTCCACCTACCTACGAGGTCGGGCCACGTTGCTCGACGGTGAGGTGCACCCGTGAATTCACCCGACAATTCCTCAGCCACCATCGATGTGCTCGACCGTGGCCCGGCAACGCTCGTCCTGGAGGACGGAACCACCTTCGCCGGTGAGCAGTACGGCGCCACCGGAGTCACCTTCGGCGAGGCGGTCTTCTCCACCGGCATGACCGGTTACCAGGAGACGCTCACCGACCCGAGCTATCACCGCCAGGTGGTCGTGATGACGGCGCCGCATATCGGCAATACCGGCGTCAACGACGAGGACGGGGAATCGGCGCGGATCTGGGTCGCGGGTTATGTGGTGCGCGATCCCGCGCTGCGACCCTCCAACTGGCGCTCGGTGCGCAGCCTGGAGCAGGACCTGCGCGATCAGCACATCGTCGGCATCTGCGGGATTGACACCCGGGCGTTGACCCGGCACCTTCGCGAACGCGGGGCGATGCGGGTGGGTATCTTCTCCGGCGACGAGCTGCGTGGCGACCTCGTGGCACGAGTGGGCGAGGCGCCTGCGATGGTCGGAGCCGAACTCGCCTCGGAGGTGTCGACCGCACAGCCGTACGTGGTGCCCGCAGTCGGTGAGAAGCGGTTCACCGTCGCTGCTCTCGACCTGGGGATCAAGGCTGCGACACCGCTGCACCTCGCGGCCCGCGGGGTCGAGGTGCACGTGCTTCCGGCGGACACAACGTTCGAGCAGATCGCCGAGCTGGCGCCGGACGGGGTGTTCTTCTCCAACGGTCCCGGTGACCCCGCGACCGCTCCGCAGGTACACCTGCTGCAGCAGGTGTTGCAGGCGCGCATCCCGTTCTTCGGCATCTGCTTCGGTAACCAGCTCCTGGGTCGGGCGCTCGGCTACGGCACCTACAAACTGAAGTACGGGCACCGGGGAATCAACCAACCGGTGCTGGATCGCCGTACCCGCAAGGTCGAGATCACCTCGCACAACCACGGTTTTGCCGTGGATGCGCCGCTGGAGGGTGAGTCGCAGGCTCCCGCCGGTGCGCAGTTCGGCCGGGTCAGGGTCTCGCACATCTGCCTCAACGACGACGTCGTCGAAGGTCTGGAATGCCTGGACCTGCCGGCGTTCTCGGTGCAGTACCACCCGGAGTCCGCGGCCGGTCCGCACGACGCCGCCTACCTCTTCGACCGCTTCATCGACCTGATGACCACCAGCAAGGAGTCCTGAGCGTGCCTCGTCGCGAAGACATCAATAGCGTTCTGGTCATCGGCTCCGGACCGATCGTGATCGGTCAGGCATGCGAGTTCGACTACTCGGGCACGCAGGCCTGCAGAGTGCTGCGCGACGAGGGTCTGCGGGTGATCCTGGTCAACTCCAATCCCGCGACGATCATGACCGACCCGGAGTTCGCCGACGCCACGTACGTTGAGCCGATCAACCCGGCCGTCGTCGAATCGATCATCGCGGCCGAACGCCCCGATGCCGTGCTGGCGACCCTGGGCGGGCAGACCGCGCTGAACACCGCGATCGCGCTGCACTACGCGGGCGTGCTGGAAAAGTACAACTGCCCGCTGATCGGCGCAAATGTCGAGGCCATCGAGCTCGGTGAGGACCGCGAGCGTTTCAAGGGCGTGGTGGCACGGTGCGGCGCTGAGTCGGCCCGCTCGACCATTGCCCGCACGATGGAGGACTGCCTGGCGATCGCCGACGACCTCGGTTACCCGATGGTGGTGCGTCCTTCGTTCACGATGGGCGGGCTCGGCTCCGGTTTCGCCTACGACGAGGAAGGGCTGCGACGTATCGCGGGCGCCGGGCTGCAGGCCAGCCCCACCACCGAGGTGCTCCTGGAGGAATCCATCCTGGGCTGGAAGGAATACGAGCTGGAGGTCATGCGCGATCACGCGGACAACGTGGTGATCGTCTGCTCCATCGAGAACCTGGACCCGATGGGCGTGCACACCGGTGACTCGATCACCGTCGCCCCCGCGCTGACCTTGACCGACCGCGAATACCAGCGGCTGCGCGACGTGAGCATCGCCATCATCCGCGAGGTGGGCGTCGAGACCGGCGGCTGCAACATCCAGTTCGCGATCAATCCCGCCGACGGTCGGATCATCGTGATCGAGATGAACCCGCGGGTCTCCCGCTCCAGCGCCCTCGCCTCCAAGGCGACCGGGTACCCGATCGCCAAGATCGCCGCGAAGATGGCGATCGGTTACACCCTGGACGAGGTGCCGAACGACATCACCGAGGCGACCCCCGCGAGTTTCGAACCCACCCTGGACTACGTCGTGGTCAAGGTGCCCCGTTTCGCGTTCGAGAAGTTCCCGGCGGCCGACCCGACGCTGACCACGACGATGAAGTCGGTGGGCGAGGCCATGTCGATCGGTCGCAACTTCACCGAGGCGCTGCAGAAGGCACTGCGCTCGATGGAGCGCGTCGGAGCGGCCTTCCACTGGGACCCGGAGGCGAAACCGTCCAAGGCGATGGGTCGGGCGCTGCTGGACCAGGCACGTACACCGACCGATGGGCGCATTGTGCTCGTCCAGCAGGCATTGCGCTCGGGACTGTCGGTCGAGGAAGTCCACGACGCCACCAAGATCGACCCGTGGTTCCTGGACCAGATCGAGCTGATCAATTCTGTCGCCGAGCGGGTGCGCACCGAGCCGGAACTGACCGCGAAGCTGCTGCGGCTGGCCAAGCGGCACGGTTTCTCCGACACCCAGATCGCTCAGCTGCGGGACATGCCAGAAGCCGTCGTGCGCGGCGTGCGGCACGCGCTCGGGGTCCGCCCGGTCTACAAGACGGTCGACACCTGCGCCGCCGAATTCGCAGCGCACACGCCCTACTACTACTCCACCTACGACCAGGAGACCGAGGTCGCGCCCCGCGAGCGCCCGGCCGTACTGATCCTGGGTTCTGGTCCGAACCGGATCGGGCAGGGCGTGGAGTTCGACTACTCCTGCGTGCACGCGTCATTCGCGCTGCGGGATGCCGGGTTCGACACCGTGATGGTCAACTGCAACCCCGAAACAGTCTCCACCGACTACGACACCTCCAGCCGCCTCTACTTCGAGCCGCTCACCTTGGAGGACGTGCTGGAGGTCGTGTACGCCGAGCGTGCCGCCGGGCCGCTGGCCGGAGTGATCGTGCAGCTCGGTGGGCAGACTCCGCTCGGGCTCGCGAAGGCGCTGAAGGAAGCGGGTGTGCCGATCGTCGGTACCTCCCCGGAGGCCATTGACCTGGCCGAGGACCGCGGCGCATTCGGGCGGGTACTCGCGGAAGCGGGTCTGCCGGCGCCCAAGCACGGAACGGCCTACAGCGCGAGCGAAGCGGTCGCCGTCGCCCACGAAATCGGCTATCCGGTGCTGGTGCGGCCCTCCTACGTGCTCGGTGGGCGCGGAATGGAGATCGTCTACGACGACGCAACCCTGGAGCAGTACGTCACCCGGGCCACCCAGGCCTCCTCGGAGCACCCGGTCCTGGTCGACCGCTTCCTCGACGATGCGATCGAGATCGACGTGGATGCACTGTACGACGGGCACGACATGTATCTCGGCGGCATCATGGAGCACATCGAAGAGGCCGGGATCCACTCCGGTGACTCGGCGTGTGTGCTGCCCCCGGTCACCCTGGGGGTGGCGGAGGTCGCCAGGGTGCGTGGGTACACCCGCAAGCTGGCGGAGGGCATCGGTGTACGGGGCCTGATGAACGTGCAGTACGCGCTCGCCCAGGACATCCTGTACGTCCTGGAGGCCAACCCTCGCGCGAGTCGAACGGTTCCGTTCGTTGCCAAGGCGACCGGGGTGCCGCTGGCAAAGGCAGCAGCACGGGTGATGCTGGGCGCCAGCATCCAGCAGCTACGCGACGAGGGCATCCTTCCCAGCACCGGCGACGGCAGCACGCTGCCCTCGACTGCACCTACGGCCGTCAAAGAGGCAATCCTGCCGTTCAAGCGCTTCCTGACCACGCAGGGTCAGGTCGTCGACAGTCTGCTCGGACCGGAAATGCGCTCGACCGGCGAGGTGATGGGCATCGACGACGATTTCGGATCGGCGTTCGCAAAGAGTCAACTGCACGCGGTCACCGGCCTACCGCGCAAAGGCACGATTTTCGTCTCCGTCGCCAACCGCGACAAGCGGGCGATGATCTTTCCGTTGAAACGACTCGCCGATCTGGGCTTCGATCTGCTGGCCACGGCGGGAACTGCAGATGTGTTGCGCCGCAACGGCGTCCACGCCGAGGTGGTGCGCAAGCACAGCGAGGGCGTAGGCCCCGAGGGTGAGCCCACCATCGTGGACCGCATCCTGGGCGGGGAGGTGGCGATGGTCGTGAACACCCCCTCCGGTCAGGACGCCCGCGCGGACGGATACGCGATCCGAGCCGCGACCACCAGCATGGACAGGCCCATCATCACCACTGTTCAGCAGCTGGCCGCCGCGGTGCAGGGCATCGAATCGCAGCTCGCCGGCCCGATGCGGGTCAAGCCGTTGCAGGAGCACGCCAAGGGACTGTTCGAGTACACCGCGCAATGACCCCCTCTGAATTGACCCCCTCTGAGGCGGCGTCGGCTACGACATCCGCGCCGGCACTGCCCAAGGCGCCACCCTTCGGCGTGCGCCTCGCTGTGGCGATGCGTGAATACGGTCCGCTCTGCGCCGGGATCGATCCGCACCGCGAGCTGGTTCAGTCGTGGGGGCTGCCGTACACGCTCGACGGGGTGCGCACGTTCGCGATGACCTGTGTCGAGGCCTTCGGCGCCGAGGTGGCTGCGGTCAAACCGCAGTCGGCATTCTTCGAGGTCTTCGGATCCGGGGGAATGGCGCTGCTGGAAGAGGTGGTCGCAGGGTTGCGTGACCTGGGCACGTTGAGCGTGCTGGATGTGAAGCGCGGCGATATCGGCAGCACGATGTCGGCCTACGCCGAGGCGTACCTGCGCGAGGGCCCGCATGCTCCCGACGCCGTCACCCTCAGCCCCTACCTGGGGTACGAGTCGCTGCGACCGGCGATCGATCTCGCACACGATCAGGGTCGCGGCATATTCGTCCTCGCGCTGACCTCCAACCCTGAGGGCGCCGCGGTGCAGCACGCGATGCACGACGGCGTGAGCGTGGCCCGAGCCGTCGCGGCGGGTGCCGACCGTGACAATGAAGCTGCCCGCGACCGCGGCGAGCTCGGCAGCATCGGACTGGTGGTGGGCGCGACCGTGGGTCAGGCAGCCCACGATCTCGCGCTCGAGACCGGTGTGACACCGGTGCTCGCACCGGGTGTGGGCGCGCAGGGCGCAGGTCCGGCCGAGCTGGACGCGGTCTTCGGCACCGCTCGATCCAGGGTGCTGGCAGCCAGCAGTCGTGATGTGCTGTCCGCAGGCCCCGATGCCCACGTTTTGCGGGCAGCCGCCCGCCGGACGGCCGATGCACTGCGATGCAGTGCGTGAGGTCAGTGTGAGATCAGAAACACCGACCCCGGATTGCCGCAGCGGGCCTGCACCGCATTAGGTTTCCCCGATAGGTTGTCCCACTAGCTACCGGCACTTGTTCGGCAGCTCGACCCGACCTCATTCCACGAAGCAGGAGCATCCCGGTGGCCCTTCCCCAACTGACGCCCGAGCAACGAGCCCAGGCGCTGGAGAAGGCGGCAGACGCTCGCCGCGAACGTGCCCAGATCAAGAACCGCCTGAAGAATGCGCAGGGATCGCTGCGCGACGTCGTCGAGGCGGGAAAGACCTCCGAGGTCATCGGCAAGATGAGGGTGTCGGCGTTGCTGGAGTCGATGCCCGGAGTGGGTCGTATCAAAGCAGCTCAGATAATGCTCGATATCGGCATCTCGAGCGGCCGACGGGTGCGTGGGCTCGGGGTCCACCAGGCCGCCGCCCTGCTGGAGCGGTTCGAGGCCTGAGGGGTGCCGCAACTGTTCGTACTTGCCGGGCCGACCGCGGTCGGCAAGGGCACCGTTTCGGCCTATATTCGCGATCACTTCCCGCAGGTCTGGCTCTCGGTGTCCGTGACGACCCGCATCCCACGCCCGGGCGAGATCGACGGAGTGCATTACCACTTCATCGGGCAGGACCGCTTCGACGAGCTCGTCGAGCAGGATGAGTTGCTGGAATACGCCGTTGTGCACGGTCGCGCGAGTTACGGCACCCCGCGAGAGCCGCTGCGCCAGGCCATCGCGGACGGGCGGCTACCACTGCTGGAGATAGATCTGCAGGGCGCCCGGCAGGTACGCGTGCAGCTTCCGGATGCCCACTTCGTCTTCCTCGCACCGCCGTCGTGGCAGGAGCTGGTGCGGCGTCTGGTGGGCAGAGGAACCGAGACCGGGGCTGAGCGCGAGCGGCGTCTTGCCACTGCACGGATCGAGCTCGCTGCAGCGGACGAGTTCGACACGGTCGTTGTCAACGACGACGTCGAGCGCGCTTCGGGCGAAGTCGTCGAATTGATGGAACTGATGCGACGGCGGTAAACTGGGCCATTCACGTGTCCGTCCCTGACCGCGTCAGCGGCACGGCACCGTTTCAACTTCAGCACTGCAACGAAAAGAGACACCCGTGTCAGGCACCCAGGCAGCCCCCGAAGGCATCACCGACCCGCCCATCGACGACCTGCTCAGTGTCGCCGACTCCAAGTACGCGTTGGTCATCTACGGCTCGAAGCGGGCCCGTCAGATCAATGCCTACTACTCCCAGCTGTCCGAAGGTCTGCTGGAGTACGCCGGCCCGCTGGTCGAGAGCGGCGTGAACGACAAGCCGTTGTCGATCGCGCTACGCGAGTTGAACCAGGGCAAACTCGACATCGAAAAGGTCGAGGCCTGACCCGCGTCGGTATCCGGTAAGACCATGCGCATCGTCCTGGGGGTGACCGGTGGGATCGCTGCGTACAAGGCGTGCTCGTTGTTGCGCCTATTCGTTAAGGGTGGACATGACGTCACGGTTGTCCCTACTGCTGCGGCCCTGAAGTTCATCGGTGCTCCTACCTGGGCGGCCCTGTCCGGCAAACCTGTTGTCACCGATGTATGGACCGAGGTACACAAGGTCCCGCATGTACGCCTGGGTCAGCATGCGGACCTGGTCGTCGTGGCCCCCGCAACCGCGGATCTACTCGCGAGGGCGGCGCACGGTCTCGCTGACGATCTGTTGACCAATGTCCTGCTCACGGCGCGCTGCCCGGTCGTGATGGCCCCGGCCATGCATACCGAGATGTGGCTGCACCCGGCCACCGTCGCGAATGTGGCAACGCTTCGCGAACGAGGTGTCCAGGTCATGGATCCCGCGGTGGGCCGATTGACCGGCGCCGACTCCGGGCCGGGCAGGCTGCCCGAACCTGCGGACATCGCTGCGTTCTGTGCGCCCCACCTGTCCAGCTGCGGTGATACCCGGGTCATCGAAGACATCGGAGGTGGCGATATGGCCGGAATATCGGTCGTGGTCACAGCCGGTGGGACGCGGGAAGCGCTGGACCCGGTCCGCTACCTGGGCAACAGGTCATCGGGCAAACAGGGATATGCGCTCGCGCAGGCCGCGGTCCGACGCGGCGCTCAGGTCACGCTCATCTCCACCGCGTCGCTTCCGACACCGCACGGATGCCGCCTGGTCAGCGTCGAATCTGCGCTGCAGCTGCGCGCGGCGGTACTGGCTCAGACCGCCGACGTGATCGTGATGGCTGCTGCGGTGGCCGACTTCCGTCCCGAGAGTGTCAGTGCCGCGAAGATCAAGAAGTCCTTCGATCCCGCGGCACCCGATGAGGTCCCGACGGTGCGGTTGGTGCGTAACCCGGACATCCTGGCCGAACTTCTGGTCGGTCGGGCAGCCGAGCGCACCCCGTTCCTGGTGGGATTCGCAGCCGAGACCGGCGATGACGACGGCTCGGTCCTGGACCATGCACGTGCCAAACTCGCGCGCAAGCCGGTCGACCTGCTGGTAGCCAACGAGGTCGGCGAGGGTGTGACCTTCGGTCAGGACGATTCCACGGTGCACCTCATGACCCCGGGTGGCCGCGCAGCACAGACGCTGGGCCGCAGCGACAAGCTCACGATCGCCGACGGCATCTGGGACGCGGTCCTGCAGTTACGCGCTGTTGATTAGACTCGGCGGGCGGCCAGCGGGAGATGTCTGTCGGCTCCGCCACATCTCGGGACCCGTCGAGCAACGCTCGAGGATGCCGAGGTGCATCTTGAGTACAACACCGTAAGCGCCCAGATGATGCGACACGAGGAGAAGCTGTAGTGGTTCGTCTGTTCACCTCCGAATCGGTGACCGAAGGTCACCCGGACAAGATCTGCGATCAGATCAGCGATGCGATCCTGGACGCGATGCTCGCGGAGGACCCTCGTTCGCGGGTTGCCGTGGAGACCATGGTCACCACCGGTCTGGTGCACGTGGCAGGTGAGGTCACCACGAACAGCTACGTGCCGATCGCGCAACTGGTGCGGGACACCATCGTGCGGGTCGGGTACGACTCGTCGCTGAAGGGCTTCGACGGGCACACCTGCGGCGTCTCGATCTCGATCGGCACCCAGAGCTCGGACATCGCCCAGGGTGTCGACTCGGCCCACGAGCACCGCGCAGAAGGTGGCACCGACGCGCTCGACAGCCAGGGCGCCGGCGACCAGGGCCTGATGTTCGGGTACGCGTGCGACGACACGGCAGAGTTGATGCCGCTGCCGATCTTCGTGGCGCACCGGTTGTCCGAGCGGCTCACGGCGGTGCGCAAGGACGGAACGCTGCCCTATCTTCGCCCGGACGGCAAGACGCAAGTCACCATCTCCTACGAGGGCGAACGGGCAGTCGCGCTGGACACCGTCGTGTTGTCCACCCAGCACGCCGAGGACATCTCGCTGGACGGGATGCTCGCGCCGGACATCGACGAGCACGTCATCCGCCCGGTCCTGGAAGAGCTGGCAGCAGCGGGTAACCCGCTGGACACCTCCTCCTACCGCAAGCTGATCAACCCCACCGGCCAGTTCATCATCGGTGGACCGATGGGTGATGCCGGTCTGACGGGCCGCAAGATCATCGTGGACACCTACGGCGGAATGGCCCGCCACGGTGGTGGCGCGTTCTCGGGTAAGGACCCCTCCAAGGTCGACCGATCCGCGGCGTATGCCATGCGGTGGGTTGCCAAGAACGTCGTCGCGGCCGGCCTCGCGACGCGTTGCGAGGTGCAGGTCGCCTATGCGATCGGCAAGGCCCAGCCGGTCGGGCTCTACGTGGAGACGTTCGGTACCGAAACCGTGCCGCTGGAGAACATCCAGCGGGCAATCTCGCAGGTCTTCGACCTGCGGCCCGCCGCGATCGTCGCCGAACTGGATCTGCTACGCCCGATCTACCAGCCGACGGCCGCCTACGGTCACTTCGGCCGCACGAGTGCCCCGGGTGTGCAGAACGCTTTCACCTGGGAGCGCACCGACCGCGTCGAGGCGCTGCAGAAGGCCGTCCGTACGTAGGCAGCTGGTCGTGTCGCAGGTCGCGCGTATAACTGACCAGATGATGCCGACAACCGAGGTAACCCGCCCGGTCGCGCTGGTCGCGGTCGATATCGGGCTCGCGCATCTGGACCGGCCCTTCGAATACGCCGTTCCGGCCGAGCTGGACCTCGTCGCGCAGCCCGGCGTGCGGGTCAAGGTCCGCTTCGCCGGCAAGGACGTCTCCGGGTTCGTACTGGATCGCACGGCACAGGCCGAACATCTCGGCAAGCTGACCGCGATCCGCAAGGTGGTGTCGCCCGAGCCCGTCCTCACCCCACCGCTGGCCCGGCTGTGCCGTGCGGTGGCGGACCGCTACGCGGGTACCTTCAGCGATGTCGTGCGCCTCGCCGTGCCCGCTCGACATGCCGGGGCCGAGAAGGCCCTCGACGCACGGGCAGCGGAAGCAGGGCAAGCAGGAGAAGCACAGGCGACGCAGCCCGCTGGCGAGGGACCTACCGCGTGGGACCGGTATCCCGCAGGACCGGCATTCCTGCGCCGGCTGGCTGCGGGTGAGGGGCCGGCCGCATCCTGGCTGGCCGCTCCGACCACCGATCCGCAACAGGACTGGCCTGCAGCGTTCGCGGCCGCAGCACGCGCCACCCTGCAGGGTGGACGATCTGCAGTTCTGATCGTTCCCGACCACCGCGACGTCGACCGGGTCGATGCCGCGCTCACCGAACTGCTCGGCGCCGGTCGCCACGTCCGACTCACCGCTGACCAGGGCCCGCAGGCCCGCTACACCGCTTATCTCAAACTGCTGCGGGGCCATGTCAGGTGCGTGGTCGGCACCCGGGCGGCGGCCTTCGCGCCCGTGGTCGACCTCGGTCTGGTCGCCTGGTGGGACGACGGTGACGATCTGCTGACCGACCTGCGGGCGCCCTACCCGCAGGTACGCGAGGTGCTGCGTCTGCGAGCCGAACAGACCGGTGCAGCGCTGCTCTCGGGGGGATTCACCCGGTCGGTCGTCATGCAGCAGTGGGTTGCCCATGGCGCGGTGGTCTCCGTCCAGGCGGTGACCCGTCGCGGCGAGCTGCCCGCAGTGGTGGTCGCAGGTGGCGAACGAGAGGTCGAACGCTCCGGCGCCGCCGCTCGGGCGCATCTGCCGACCGAAGCCTGGCGCTTCGCCCACGAAGCCCTGACGCGTGGTCCGGTTCTGGTGCAGGTGCCGTTCCGGGGATACCTCCCGTCGCTACGGTGCGAGATGTGCCGGGACCCGGCGAGGTGCTCCCGCTGTCACGGGCCTCTCGCGCTGCCGGGTCCGGGACGTCCTGCGCAATGCCGCTGGTGCGGTGTCGCAGCCGATCCGTTCGATTGCCCGAACTGTCATTCGCATCGACTCCGCGCGGTCGTGATCGGAGCGACGCGAACTGCGGAGGAACTGGGCCGGGCCTTTCCAGGGGTCCCGGTCCTGCGATCCAGCGCCACCGACGTCATCGACAGGGTGGGCGAGGGTCCCGCGCTGGTGATTGCCACGCCGGGCGCCGAGCCGGTAGCGGACGGCGGATACTGTGCGACCTTGCTGCTGGATGGCTGGGCACTGATCGACCGGCCCGTCCTGTCTGCCGGTCAGGAGGCGTTGCGCCGCTGGTGTACAGCCGCTGCCCTCACGCGATCACGCGATGACCACGGCGTGGTGGTCCTGTGCGGGATCCCTGATGCAGATCCGCTGCCGGTCGTGCAAGCGCTGGTTCGATGGGCGCCCGCCTGGTTGGCGGAGCGCGAACTCACCGAACGTGCCGAGTTGGCCCTACCGCCGACGGTGTGGATGGCCGGTCTGACCGGGGACGCCGCCGCCGTTGCGGCACTCGACGAGCTCGTGGGTGGCGCTGGTGGCGCTGGTGGTGGCGCAGCTGACGGTGTCGGTGTGGAGCGCATCGGTCCTCTGGTGCACATCGGGCGGGACCGCGAACCGCGTGAGCGGCTCCTGCTGCGCGTGCCGCTGAGTCAGGGGCCGCAGGCAGCGGCGGCCCTGCATGCCGCTCGAGCCGTCCGCAGTGCACGAAAGGATCCCGGCAGCGTGAGTGTGCACGTCGACCCGGCGGGCGATCTGCTCTGATCCGGCCACTGCCGCACGCGGTTAGGCTTGCGTCACCATGAGTTCGAACCTTCCGGAGTCCGGCGGATCCGCCCTGCCCGCAGCAGTGCGACCCGTAAGCCCAGCGAGCCCCGATGTCGCACCCTCACCAGTCGTTGCGGTCGTCTTCGACCTCGGCAACGTGCTGATCGACTGGGACGCTCGCGCGGCGATCAGCGCCGGTGTCGGTGAACCACGGGCGTCGGCTTTCCTCGCCGATGAGTCTTTCGACTTCTACAGTTGGAATGCCCTGCAGGACGCCGGGCGTGAGTGGGCCGACGGCGAAGCACAGGCCGTCAACACGCATCCGCACTACCGCGCGGAGATCCTGGCCTACCGCGCCAACTTCGCCGCGTCGATGATCGGCCCCATCGAACCGACCGTGGCTGTCCTCCGTGAATTGGCCGATGCAGGCGTGCCACTCTTCGGGCTGACCAACTGGTCCCATGAGCTCTTCCCGGTTGCCCGCGAACACTTTGATTTTCTGCACCTCTTCGAGGACATCGTGGTCTCCGGGGAGGAGGGCGTCGCCAAACCGGACCCGGAGATCTTCGAGATCCTCGCCGAACGCATCGAGCACCTGGGCCCCCTGGATGAAACCGTGTTCATCGACGACCGGTTGGACAACGTGCAGGCTGCCGTGCGCGCCGGGATGGATGCCATCCACTACACCGGTGCCGAGGATCTACGCACTGATCTGCTGCTGCGCGCTCTGCCGGTCAGCAACCCGTTCGGGCAGGAGTTCTGACATGTCGGTAACCCCGATCCGGTTGTACGGCGATCCGGTGTTGCGGACACCCGCAGCCGTTGTGACCGTCTTCGACCGCGAATTGCAGACACTGGTCGCCGACCTCACCGAGACAATGATGCACGCGCCGGGGGCAGGTTTGGCGGCCCCCCAGATCGGTGTCGGGCTGCGGGTCTTCACCTATTACGTTGACAGTCAGCTGGGACACATCGTCAACCCCCAACTGGCGCTGTCCACGCAGTTGCAGTGCGGCCCCGAGGGGTGCCTGTCGATCCCCGACATGGTGTTCGACACCACCCGGTCGCTGCGCGCGGTCGCGACCGGCTTCGACATGCACGGCGAACCGGTCACGGTCGAGGGCAGCGACATGCTGGCGCGCTGTATGCAGCACGAGACCGACCACCTGGACGGCATCCTCTTCGTGGATCGGCTGGACGGGCCGGCGCGGCGCGCCGCGCTGAAAGCCATCCGCAGTGCTGAATGGGCGGGGCTACCCGGTCCGATCGTGCGCGACAGCCCGCACGCGACCTACGGGCGAGCGCTCTGATGCGCGTGGTCTTCGCCGGCACGCCAGCGGTGGCGGTGCCCGCGCTGCGCGCTGTGCTCGGCTCCGCGCACGAGGTCATCGCCGTGGTCACGCGACCGGATGCACCTGCCGGGCGGGGTCGTTCGGTGCGGCGTTCACCCGTCGGTGCCGTCGCTGACGAACTCGGCATACCGGTACTGATGCCGGACCGCCCACGGGATGCAGACTTCCGCGAGCAACTGACGCAGCTGGCCCCCGACGTCTGTCCCGTCGTGGCCTACGGCGCTCTGATTCCTGGGTCGGTGCTGCAGATCCCGCGGATCGGGTGGGTCAACCTGCACTTCTCGCTGCTGCCGGCCTGGCGCGGTGCCGCGCCGGTACAGCACGCGATCATGCATGGTGACCAGGTCACCGGAGCGACGACCTTCCTGCTCGATGAGGGTATGGATACCGGGCCGATCCTCGGCACCATGACGCAGACCATCTCCGATCACGACACCAGCGGCGCGCTGCTGGACCGGCTGGCCGAGGGTGGCGGCGGCCTGCTGGTCGCCACGTTGGACGCGTTGGCGCAGGGTGAACTGACACCCACGGCACAACCCGGCGAAGGAGTCTCACTCGCTCCGAAGATCAGCGTCGAGGACGCCCGGGTGCGATGGCATGAGCCGGCGTTCGCCGTCGACCGACGGGTACGTGGTGTTACCCCGTCGCCGGGCGCGTGGACGCTCTTTCGCGATCAGCGCCTCAAGCTGGGCCCCGTCACGATGGTGGACGTCGATCAGCAGGGCGGCGGTACACCGGGGGTCCTGACCGTTGAGAAGAGCGGGGTGCAGGTGCAGACCGGTGCGGGGCGGGTGCTCCTGGGATCGGTTCAGCCCCAGGGCAGGAAGGCGATGGCCGCCGCCGACTGGGCGCGTGGATCACGGATCGAGCAGGGCGAGGTCTTCGGGTGAGCATGCAGGGCGACGACAACAAGAGTGACGACGGCTACCGCGATGCGCGCGGCAGGCAGCGCCCCGCGGTGCGGCGGCGCAGCGACGACGACCGGCAGGACAACGGCGGGCCGGGTGCAGGCCGCCGTGGTGGCCGATCGACCCAACGTCCTTCCGATCGTCGCCGGTCGGGGGACCCTGCACGGTTCGTCGCCTGGCAGGTGACCCGTGATGTCGCTGAGGGTGCCTACGCGAACCTGATCCTGCCGAAACTGCTGCGCGAGCACGACCTGCACGGCCGGGATGCCGGCTTCGCGACCGAGTTGACCTACGGCGCGATCCGGATGCGCGGACTCTACGACCCGATCATCGAACGCGCCGCCGGTCGGCCCGTCGCAAAGATCGACCCGCCGGTGTTGGACACGTTGCGGTTGGGCGTGCATCAGCTGCTGGGCATGCGGGTCCCCGCGCATGCCGCCGCCTCCGAGACCGTGGCCCTCGCCCGCGAGGTCAACGGTGCCGGGGCCGCCGGTTTCGTCAACGCCGTCCTGCGTCGGGTCAGTGAGCGCACCCGCGAGGACTGGATTACCGAGGTGACCACCGGCGAAGGGCCGTTGGAACGGCTGTCCGTCGAGCACTCCCATCCGCTCTGGGCGGTACGCGCGATGCGGGCCGCACTGTTGGAGCGCGGCACTGCGACCGAAGCGGATATCGAAGAGCAGCTGCTCGCGTTGCTGCGGGCCGACAACGCCGCGCCGCTGGTGTCGCTGGTGGCCCGGCCCGGTCTGGCGAGCGTGCAGGAGCTGGTGGACGCGGGAGCCAAACCCTCACGTCTGTCCCGGGTCGGCGCAGTGCTGGACGGTGGCGATCCTGCGTCGATCGAGGCTGTCCGGCGGATGCGGGCCGCCGTGCAGGATGAAGGTTCACAGCTGCTCACGCTGGCACTGGCGCAGCCGGATCTGGTGACATTGCGGACGCATGAGGAATGGCTGGATCTGTGCGCCGGGCCGGGCGGAAAGACTGCGTTGCTGGCGAACCTCGCGGCCGAGCAGGGCGCCACCGTCTTCGCGAACGAGGTCAGCGAGCACCGCACCACGCTGGTCCGGCAGTCGCTGCGCGCGACGCTGGAGGCCGGTATCGAGGTAATGATCGGCACCGGTGACGGACGTGATCTGGGGAAGGAGGAACCGGACACCTACGAGCGGGTCCTTGCCGATGTGCCGTGTACCGGCCTGGGTGCGCTACGGCGTCGACCGGAGGCGCGCTGGCGACGGACACCTTCGGATGTGGCGCCCCTGGTCGTTCTGCAACGCGAATTGCTCGAGTCAGCTATTGCCGCGACCCGGCCGGGCGGCGTGGTGGGGTATTCCACCTGCAGCCCGCATCTCGCCGAGACCTCCCAACTGGTCGCCTCAGTAGTTGCAGACAACGCTGTGGTGCTGGAAGATGCCCGGCCGCTCTTCCGCGACGCCGCCGGCGCCCCGATCCCTGACCTGGGCAACGGGCCTGACGTGCAGCTGTGGCCGCACATCCACGGCACGGATGCCATGTATTTCGCCTTGCTGCGTAAGGCCGACCCGCCCCGCCTGACCAGCTGAGAACAAGGAGTACCTCGTGCAGATCTCACCGAGCATCCTGTCCGCCGATTTCGCCAACCTGCAGAGCGAGCTCGCCCGCATCGAAACGGCCGACTGGGCGCATGTAGATGTGATGGACGGGCATTTCGTACCGAACCTGACACTGGGGGCTGCGGTCGTCGAAGCATTGGCGAAGGTGAGCCCCATCCCGCTGGACTGCCATCTGATGATCGAGGACCCGGATCGTTGGGCGCCGGACTATGCAGAAGCCGGCGCGGGCAGCGTGACATTTCACATCGAGGCCGCCTCGGACCCGGTGAGACTGGCACGCGCGATCCGGTCGGCCGGGGCTCGGGCGAGTATGGCGATCAAGCCGGGCACGCGTTTCGAGCCCTATGAGGAACTGCTCGATGAGCTCGACATGGTGCTGGTGATGACCGTGGAGCCCGGATTCGGTGGCCAGTCCTTCATGGTCGATCAGCTGACGAAGGTGCGTGCGGTGCGGGAGGCCGTGCGCCGGCGCGGTGGTGAGATCTGGGTGCAGGTCGACGGCGGCGTATCGCTGGAGACCATCGGTCAGTGTGCCGAGGCAGGTGCGGACGTCTTCGTTGCCGGTTCGGCGGTCTACGGTGCCGACAGCGCAGCCGACGCTATCCACCGCCTGCGCGAGATGGCGCTCACCGGCGGTACCGACCTGATGCTGCGGTAGCATTTGAACCGAACGTGCTCCGGGGTCGGTGTAATTCCGAACCGGCGGTGACAGTCCGCGACCCGGTCCAGCTTTTCCCAGTGGATCGGTTGACCTGGTGGAACTCCGGGACCGACGGTGAAAGTCCGGATGGTAGGCAGCACGTGACTCGCTCAGGCGGGTCGGCGACGTCTCGTCGCGGTTACGGGTGACCCCTGAAGGGTCTCTCGGACCGCTCCCACTTGGCGCGCCATCTCCCGGAGCCCGTGCCCGACCGGCCGGCTATCAGGAGCGAGATGGACACCCGATCCACCGATGAGCGCTTCATCAGGGATGCCCTGGACCTGGCAGGCCGTGGTCCGGAAGTCGACCCGAATCCACGCGTCGGCTGCGTTCTGGTGGCGTCCGGGGACATTGTCGGCAGCGGGTGGCACCGGGGTGCCGGCTCACCCCATGCCGAGGTCGCGGCGCTCGAGGCCGCCGGGGACCGGGCGTGCGGCAGCACGGCGTACGTCTCACTGGAGCCCTGCGCGCACACCGGCCGCACCGGGCCCTGCGCGCAGGCCCTGATCGACGCAGGCGTGGCGCGGGTGGTGTTCGCCCAGTCCGACCCCAACCCCGCGGCGCGCGGTGGCGGAGCGGCGCTCGAGCGGGCCGGTGTACGCGTCGAGGCAGGCGTCCTGGCCGGCGAAGCCAGCATGCTGAACGAGTACTGGACCTTCGCGGTGACCCACGGGCGACCTTTCCTCACCTGGAAGTTCGCCGCGACGCTGGATGGTCGAAGCGCTGCTGTGGACGGGAGCAGCCAGTGGATCACCGGCCCGACTGCCCGCGCCGACGTCCATCTGCTGCGAGCCGGCGTCGGGGCGATCGTCGTCGGCACCGGCACCGTTCTGGCCGATGACCCGCAACTGACGGTGCGCACGCCGACGACCCCTGACCTGATGCCGTTGCGTGTCGTCGTGGGCGGGCGAGCGGTGCCCGACGCCGCTCGGGTGCTCGATGATTCCGCGCCGACAATTCAGCTGCGGCGCCATGATCCCGGCGCGGTACTCGCCGAGCTGCACCGTCGTCAGATTCGGCACGTGCTCCTGGAGGGCGGCCCGACACTGGGTGCGGCATTCCTGACGGCGGGCCTGGTGGACGAGGTGGTGTGTTACCTCGCGCCGATGCTGCTCGGCGACGGGCACCCCGCCGTAGGCCCACTCGGCATCGAGAGCATCGGCGGCGCAGCATCATTCCAACTGCATGACGTCACCCGCATCGGCAACGACGTTCGACTGAAAATGCGCCCCGGGTGCAGTGCTATCCCGACCAGCGACATCCCGACCAGCGACATCCCACAGGAGGAGACCTGATGTTCACCGGCATCGTGGAGGAACTCGGCTCGTTGGAGTCGATCGAGCACGGCAAGGATTCGGCCGTGTTGCGCATCGCAGGGGACGTCGTGCTGTCGGATGCCCGACATGGCGCGTCGATCTGCGTCAACGGGGTCTGTCTGACCGTCGTCGAACACGACGCCCACAGTTTTACCGTCGATGTGATGGCCGAGACGTTGCGTCGCTCCAGCCTGGCAGCGGTAGCGCCGGGCGACCCGGTCAATCTGGAACGGGCCATGCCCGTCGACGGCCGTTTCGGCGGCCACATCGTGCAGGGCCATGTCGATGGCACTGCCGCCGTCCTGGGCCGCGAACCGGGCGAGCGGTGGACGGTGATCCGCATCGAACTGCCCGCCGCGCTGGCGAGGTACGTGGTCGAGAAGGGTTCGATCACCGTGGACGGGGTCTCGCTCACGGTCGCATCGGTCAGCGCGACCAATTTCACCGTCTCGCTCATCCCCACCACCTTGGACCTGACGACCCTGGGGGCGCGCGCACTCGGCGAACGCGTCAACCTCGAGGTGGATGTGCTGGCCAAGTACGCCGAGCGGCTCCTGCACCTCGGGCCGAACAGCTGCGACACGGGCGCCACGGAAGCAGACAACAGATGAGCATCGTCGACATCTACGACGCGTACATCACCATCGGGGGACACCAGATCACCTGGCGGGAGATCGTCGGCAACCTGTTCGGCATCGGTTCGGCACTCGGTGGGATGCGGCGCAAGATCTGGGCATGGCCGGTCGGGATCCTCGGTAACGCGCTGCTGCTCACCGTGTTCTTCGCGGTGGGATTCACCGGACACGGCGGTCAGGTGCTCTTCGGGCAGGCCGGCCGACAGGTGTTCTTCATCCTGACGTCGGTCTACGGCTGGTGGGCCTGGCGGCAGACCCGACGCACCAGGACCGCAGATGCCCCAGCGGTGGACCCGCGCTGGGCGACCGCAGTCGAACGCGCGGCGTACGTCGTGGCCTGGGCCGCCGGTGTCGTGCTGTGCTGGTGGATCTTCACCATGATCGGGGCCGGCTTCCCCGCGCCCTGGTGGTACTACTGGGCCGACTCGTGGATCTTCGTCGGATCGATGATGGCGACCTTCGCGATGGCGCGCGGTTGGAACGACTTCTGGTTGATGTGGCTGGCGGTCGACCTGGTCGGGGTGCCGGAGCTGATCAAGTTCCAGTACTACCCCTCCGCCGTGCTGTACGCCGTCTATGCAGGCTTTGTGATCTGGGGCTTCTTCGTCTGGCTGAAGGTCTCGCGCAGTAGCGGGCGCGACGCACTGGTGCTCGAACCGACCGGGAGTATCTGAGATGCCACTGGCAACCATCGACGAGGCCCTCGCGCAGCTTGCCCTCGGGCGTCCGGTGCTGGTCGCCGACGACGCCGACCGGGAGAACGAGGTCGACCTGGTGATGGCCGGGTCGCTGGTCACCGAACAGTGGATGGGGTGGGCGATCCGGCACGGCTCGGGCGTCATCTGTGCGCCACTGCCGGGTGAGATCGCCGACCGGCTGGCGCTACCGGCGATGGTGGCGGACAACCAGGACCCCAAAGGGACTGCCTACACCGTCTCGGTGGACGCGGCCGGCTCGGTCACCACCGGCATCAGTGCTGCGGACCGCACGGCAACTCTGCGTGCGCTCGCCGACCCCGGTGCCCTGGCGACCGACCTGACACGACCGGGCCACGTGTTCCCGCTACGGGCCCGGTCCGGGGGTGTGCTGACCCGCGCCGGTCACACCGAGGCGGCGGTGGATCTGTGCCGGTTGGCCGGGTTGCCCCCCGTCGGGATGATCGTGGAGTTGGTGCACGATGACGGTTCGATGATGCGCCTCGCGGACGGTATGGCTCTTGCCGGGCGTACCGGTCTGACGGTCATCACGATCGCGGACCTGGTGGCATGGCGCAGATCCCGTGACCGGGTGTCGGCGCGTGCGCACAGCGTGCTCCCCACGGAGCACGGGGTCTTTGCGGTCACGGCGTATGCGGATCTCGTCACCGGCGCGGACCATCTGGCGTTGGTCAGTCCCGCCGGGATGGGCAGCGACGAAGAAGCGCTCGAGGACAGCGACCACCAGGCAGCGGTCCTAGTACGGGTCCATTCCGAGTGCCTCACCGGCGACGTCTTCGGTTCGCGGCGCTGCGACTGCGGACCCCAGCTGCAGGCCTCGATGCAGGCCGTGGCCCGCGACGGTGGTGTGGTGATCTATCTGCGTGGGCACGAGGGTCGCGGAGTGGGTCTGATCGACAAGTTACGTGCATACGCGCTGCAGGACAATGGTTTCGACACGGTCGATGCGCAAACCGAACTCGGTCTGCCCGTCGACGCCCGCGAATACGATGCGGCCGCGGCGATCCTGCAGGACCTGGGAGTGCAGCGCGTCCGGTTGCTCACCAACAACCCTCGTAAGGCAGCTGCGTTGGCCGAGCTGGGCATCGAGGTGGTCGCCTCGGTACCGCTGCACGTGGGTCGCACCCCGGAGAACGAGCGGTACCTGCGTACCAAACGCGAACGCCTCGGCCATACCCCGCCCACCACGAGCACTGAAGGAGTCCTGACATGAGCGGACCCGGCGCCCCCACTCTGCACGTCGATGCCCGTGGATTACGGGTGGCGGTCATCGCCGCGTCCTGGCACACCCGGATCATGGACGGGCTGGTGGACGGTGCTTTCCGCGGTCTGGCCGACGCGGGAGTGAGCCATGGCGATATCGACCTGATCCGGGTTCCCGGCAGCTTCGAGCTGACCGTGGCGTGTGCGCGACTCGCGCCGTCCTACGACGCTCTGGTCGCCCTCGGCGTCGTCATCCGCGGGGGTACCCCGCACTTCGACTATGTGTGTCAGGCGGCCGCCCTGGGACTCACCCAGGTCGGTGCGAGCACCGGTGTTCCGATCGGGTTCGGGCTGCTCACCTGTGACGACGAGCAGCAGGCGCTGGATCGCGCCGGGCTGCCGGAATCCATCGAGGACAAGGGTCATGAGGCGGCAACCGCCGCGGTCGCGACCGCCGTCACTCTGCGGGCGGTATCCAGGCCCGCGCGCACCGCCACGTAATCTGGTCTGCTGTGAAGACGTTCGAGAGCCTCTGGGCTGAGCTGTCCGAGAAAGCACGGGTCCGCCCCGCCGATTCGGGCACCATCGCCGAACTGGACAGTGGTGTGCACGGCATCGGCAAGAAGATCGTGGAGGAGGCCGCCGAAGTGTGGATGGCGGCCGAATACGAGGGCAACACCGCGACTGCGGAGGAGATCAGCCAACTGCTGTACCACCTGCAGGTACTGATGCTGGAGCGCGGGATCAGCCTGGACGACGTCTACGCCCACCTGTGAAATAGCCGGACAACCCCACGCCGACAACCCCCACGCCGACAAACCCCACGCTGACAACCTCACGAAGGACCACCGATGCTCAGAGTCGCGATGCCCAACAAGGGTGCGTTGGCCGAACCTGCCGCGGCCATCCTGCGGGAGGCCGGATACCGCGGACGGCGTGATGCCAAGGAACTGGTCATCCTCGACCCCGACAACGATGTCGAACTGTTCTTCCTGCGCCCCCGTGACATCGCCGTCTACGTCGGGCAGGGCACCCTGGATGTCGGGCTGACCGGTCGCGACCTACTGCTGGATTCGGCCAGTTCCGCCACCGAATGTCTGGCGCTCGGTTTCGGTGCATCGACCTTCCGGTACGCGGGGTTGCCGGGCGGACCCGATCACGTCTCGCAATTGCACGGTCGGCGCGTTGCCACGAGCTTTCCGGGGTTGGTGCGCGCCGACCTGGCCCGGCACGGGGTCCAGGCAAGCGTCGTACGCCTGGACGGCGCGGTGGAGACGGCCGTGACGCTCGGCGTGGCCGATGTGATCGCGGACGTGGTCGAGACCGGGTCCACCCTGCGCAACGCGGGTCTGGAGGTCTTCGGCGAGCCGATCCTGCAGAGCGAGGCCGTGCTCGTGCAGCGCGCGGATGCCGAGTCCAACCCGATGTTGTCCGTCTTCGTGCGCCGCCTGCAGGGCGTGCTGACTGCGCAGCGGTATGTCATGGTCGACTACGACATCCGGCGCGAACTCGTGGAGCAGGCCTGCGCGGTCACCCCGGGGTTGGAGAGTCCGACGGTGTCCCCGTTGCGCGATGACCAGTACGTCGCGGTACGGGTGATGGTGCCGCGGAAGGTGACCAACACCGTGATGGACGAGCTGTACGAGCTCGGTGCCCGCGCCATCCTGGTGACCGAGATTGCGGCGTGCCGGCTATGAGCGGCGCAGGCACCGGGACACCGTACGACGTCTTCCGCCCACACCGTTCGCGGATCGTCGCGGTCGTTTCGGCGGTCGCGTGTGTGGTGGTGTTCACGCTGGTGGCCTTCACCGTGCCGCGTGGCGGGGTGAGCGGCTGGGCCGGCGCCGACTCGACCATGCTGGTTCTCTTCGGGGTGGTGGTCGCGTTGATCCTCATGCGGTACGCGCAGGTCCGGGCGGTGCCCACCACGGAAGGTGTGCAGGTACGCAACCTGATGTCAACGCGCACCGTGGCCTGGACCGAGGTGGTCAATGTGCAATTCGGCGGTGGCACCCCGTGGCTGGTCCTGGAGCTGGATGACACCGAGCATCTCGCTGTGATGGCCATCCAGCGCTCGGACGGTGAGCGCGCCGACGCCGAGGCCGGCCGAATGGCCGCGCTCGTCCAGGTGCACTCCACCGTCGAACGCAGCTGAGTCGCAACGACTGAACCGAGCTCGCTGACGGCAGTGGGCTCACGCGGTGTCGATGCGCAGGTGGGCGTGTTCCATCGTGCCGTCAGCTGCGAAAAGGACAGCCTCCTGGTCGGCCCAGTGTTGCCAGTGACCGTCGAAACCACCCTGGGTGCCGGCCGTGCGCGCGTCGGCGCGCTCGCGGCGGACGTCGACAGGTGCGTCTACCCATACCCGCACATCTGCGTACGGCGACGCCGGCCCGGCGCTCGATCCGACCCCTTCGACGACCAGGTACCGGTGTCTGCGCACGATCACCGTCTCCGCGCCGGCCTGCGCAACCCAGTCGTACCGCTCGTACCACGCCCGTTCGCCATGTGACATCGGCCCGAGCACCTTGTCCGCGACCAGCCGTACACCGTCGGCCAAGCCGTCCCAGCCGGGGTACAGATCGTCCATCGCGACGACGGGCGCGTCGTCGAGCAGTTCGGCGGTCAACGCCGCCAGGCTTGTCTTGCCGGCGCAGGCGGGTCCGTCGATGGCAATGACAACGGGCCGGACCACATCCTCCTGCTCCACCATTTCGCAGGCGGATCGCGCCCACGCGGCGACGGCGTTGGCGCCGGCCAACGACGACTGGTCCGGGCCCAGCGCGTGATCGTCGGTCGGGGTGTCCATGGGGCTCACCGTAGGCTGCTACCCGTGACATTCCTGCGTGCAGCCCTGCCGAAGGCCTCGTCTTGAGCGTCGCGATCCGGGTCATCCCGTGCCTCGACGTCGACGCCGGACGGGTCGTCAAGGGCGTCAACTTCGAGAACCTGCGCGACGCCGGCGACCCGGTCGAACTGGCCCGCCGGTACGACGCACAGGGAGCCGACGAGCTGACCTTCCTGGACGTCACCGCGAGTTCCGGCGACCGCGCGACGACCTACGACGTGGTGGGCCGGACCGCCGAGCAGGTGTTCATCCCCTTGACGGTCGGCGGCGGAGTGCGCGGCGTCGACGACGTGGACCGGCTGCTGCGCAGCGGCGCCGACAAGGTCGGCATCAATACCGGAGCCATTGCCCGCCCGCAGGTCATCGCCGAGATCGCGGACCGCTTCGGTGCCCAGGTGCTGGTCCTGTCCGCCGATGTGCGTCGCGCTCCCGACGGACACTTCGAGGTCACCACACATGGCGGTCGACAGTCGGCAGGGATCGAGGCCGTCCAGTGGTGCGCCGAGGCTGCCCGGCTCGGGGCCGGGGAAATCCTGTTGAACTCGATGGACACCGACGGCACCAGGGACGGATTCGACCTGGAGCTCATTGCTGCAGTGCGCGCAGAAGTGACGGTCCCGCTGATTGCGAGCGGTGGTGCTGGATGTCCCGGGCACTTCGTGGACGCGGTGCGCGCCGGTGCGGATGCGGTGCTGGCGGCCTCGGTCTTCCACTTCGGCCAGTTCACCATTGCCGACGTCAAGGCAGCCCTGAGCGAAGCGGGATACCCCGTCCGCTAGACCGCGAGATCCCTGAAAGTTGTGTGAACGGGTGCGCTCTATGGAGCGCACCCGTTCACACAACTCCTACGACTCTGGTCACACGCCGCGCGACGCGCCCTGGTAGGCCGCCACGTCGGCGTCCGATCCTTCGAACTCGACCTGGGCGACGGTGTCGCGACCGAAGATCGACAGGAAGATCTCGCCCGGCTCACCGGTCAGCACGACGCTGCCGTGACCGTCCTTGGGCTTCTTCAGCGAACGACGGCCGACGCCGGGGGAATTCGCGACCACTCCCACGCGGACGGTGCGCAACGCCAACCGGCCGATCTGCGGCAGTGCCGACCAGAGGGCCTTCGACAACTGTGGGGACGGAACGCGACGTTCCCACCCGGGTGCCCCACGCAGCACATCCTCGTGGTGCACGAAGAACTCGCCGGTATTGGTGGCGTCGTCGATCTTGGCGATCGCGGCAGGGTGCCAGCGCGGCGGGCCGGTGCGGATCTGCTCCAGCAGAGCGTTCCAGTCGCCCTCGGCCATCCCCTTCTGAATGCGTGCGGTCCGGCCCGCCAGTGCGGGAAGTACCGCGCCCAGGGCAGCGTCCGGGCGACGTTCACGCAGCACCAGGTGCGCTGCGAGATCGCGGGTGAGCCAGTCCCCACACAGCGTCGGAGCATCCGGTCCGATGGCGAGCATGGTCGATACGAGGGCGGCACGTTCCTGCTGGGCGATGTTCTGCATGCGTCCATACTGGTACATATGTCTTCGACCGATGCACCTTCCACGACGCGGTCGTTCGGTCCGGTGCTACGCATCGTGGGTACGGGCTTCCGCAGGCAGCCACGCGCGTTGGCCGTGTCGGTGGTGGGATCGGTCCTCTACGGCGTGATGACGGTGTTCACCGCCCGGGTGATCGGTCACCTGATCAGCAGCGTCGTGACACCCGCTGTGCAGGCGGGACGGGTGACCGCCGGCCAGGTGTGGACCATCGTGTGGCAACTCGGAATCGTGGTGCTGCTGATCGCGGTCGGCGTCGTGCTGCGCCGGGTCGGAGCCGGGGTGGCCTATTACAACCTCAACGCCGATTACCGCCGCCAGGTCACCCGGCAGTACCTGCGGTTGCCACTGTCCTGGCATCACCGCCACCCTTCGGGTCAGCTGCTCTCGAACGCGAATGCCGATGTGGAGGCTGCGTGGGGGATTTTCCAGCCGTTGCCGCTGGCCCTCGGCGTCGTGGTGATGCTGATCGTCGGTGTTACCGAGATGCTGCGGATCGACATCTGGCTCGGGCTGATAGGCCTGCTGGTGTTTCCGACGCTGTTCGTGGTCAACACGGTCTTCCGGGCCATGGTCTCGCCCCGGGCGACCAGGGCTCAGCAGCTACGTGGGGAGGTCAGCGAGGTCGCCCACGAGAGCATCGAGGCCGCGCTCGTGGTGAAATCCATGGGCCGCGAGGACCAGGAGACGCAGCGGTTCGCCGAGCGGACCAACGAGCTGCGCGGCGCCGCGATCGAGGTCGGTCGGGTGATGGGCATCTTCGACCCGGTCATCGACGCCATCCCCACCCTCGGCACCCTCGCGGTGCTCGCAGTCGGTACGGCGAGGGTGCAGTCCGGAGACCTCAGCGCCGCCGATGTCGTACAGGTCGCGTACCTGTTCTCCCTGCTTGCCTTCCCGGTGCGCTCGATCGGGTGGGTACTCGGCAACCTGCCCATCACCCTGGTCGGATGGCGCCGGGTAGACACGGTGCTGTCCGCTCAAGGGTCGATGCAGTACGGGCGCAAAGACCTTCCCTCCGACGGATCCGGCGCACTCGCAATGGGCCATATCGACTTCTCCTACGAGGTCGGTGGGCACGCGAACCTCTCAGGGCAGGCAGAGCAGAAGCCCACCACCCGGGTACAGGTGCTGCATGACGTCACGCTCGATCTGCCGGCTGGTTCGCTGACCGCGGTGGTGGGCCCGACCGGCTCGGGCAAATCCACTTTGACCAACGTCGCCCTCCGACTCGTCGACCCGAGCTCCGGGGTGGTGCTCATCGACGGGATCCACCTGACCGACGTCCGTCGGCACGGGATCAGCGCGGCAGCGACCCTGGTCTCGCAGGACACCTTCCTCTTCGACGACACCGTGCTGGGCAACATCACCCTCGGTGGCGGGTACGACGACGCAGATGTGCAGCGGGCGTTGCGGGTCGCGCAGGCCGACGGGTTCGTCGGTGAGCTCACCGACGGCCTCTATACCCGCGTCGGCGAACGCGGCGCCACCCTGTCCGGTGGGCAACGTCAGCGGATTGCCCTGGCCCGCGCTGTGATCCGCTCCCCTCACCTGCTCGTACTCGATGACGCCACCTCGGCGGTGGATCCCACAGTGGAGGTCGCAATCCTGGACGGACTACGCGCCGACGCAGCGCAACGCGGAAGCAACAGCACCACCCTGGTGGTGGCCTACCGGCTGTCCACCATCTGCCTCGCGGACGCAGTCGTCTACGTCGAACGCGGCCGGGTGGTCGACACCGGCACCCACCTGGAGCTGATGCAGCGGTGTACTCCGTACGCACACATCGTCAGCGCGTACGCCGACGACGTCGAGCACCGAGCCGAACTCGCCGACCGGGCCAAGCTGGTCGACCGCGCCAAGATGGCCGAGGCGGAATCGAACGAAGCCGATCTGGAGTTGGACCTGTTCGACGAGACGGCGCATCAGCGATGAGCGCCGCCCCCACGAAGGCCGCCACCGGTGCTGCAGTCCCTGACGCCCGGACAGCAGGCGTCGGTGATACCGATCACCTGAGCACCTGGAGCATCCTCAAGCGCGGCCTCGCTATCTCCCCGGAGCTGGGCCGCGGCGCCCCGATCACTCTTGGGCTGGCGCTGCTCGCCACGCTCGGGCAGGTACTCGTGCCGGTCGCGGTGCAGCAGACCACCGACAAGGGGATCCTGGCGAAGGGCGGGCCCGACGTGGGGTTGGTGCTGCGTTTCGTGCTGCTGGTGGCGGTTGCCGTCGTAGTGACCAGCTTCGCGTCGTACGCGGTCAACCTGCGACTTTTCCGGTCCTCCGAGAGTGGCCTGGCGACGTTGCGGATCACCGGTTTCCGACGCATCCACGATCTGTCGATGCTCACCCAGAGCTCCGAACGGCGCGGCTCACTGGTGTCGCGGGTGACCAGTGACGTGGATCAGATCTCCAAGTTCGTGCAGTCCAGCGGTCTGACCTTGATCGTCTCCAGCGCACAGATCCTCATCGCGAGTGCGCTGATGCTCTTCTACAGTCCTGAGCTCACCGGGGTGGTGTGGCTCTGCTTCATCCCGTTGTTCATCCTGCTGCGCCGCTTCCAGGCGGTCGTCGGCCGCGCCTATCTTGCGGTTCGCGAGCGGGTCGGCGACATGCTCGGCGCGATCTCCGAATCGGTGGTCGGGGCAACGACCATCCGCGCGTACGGGGTCGAGGACCGGACGGCGGAGCGGGTCGACGTTGCGGTCGAGGCGCACCGCCTGTCTGCCATCAACGCCCAGGTCCGCACGGTCAGCGCCTTCGTCACCGGACAGCTGGTCGCCGGCATCACCACCATCTCCTCCTTGGCGGTGGGTACGGTGCTCGCGGCGCACGGGCGACTCTCGTTGGGTGAGTTGGTGGCTTTTCTCTTCCTGGTCAATTTGTTCACCCAGCCGGTGCAGACCGCGACCGAGAACCTCAACGAGCTGCAGAATGCGGTCGCTGGATGGCGTCGGGTGATCGGGTTGATCGACACGCCCGCCGATGTGCCCGATCCCGGCGCCGGCGGAGTCGACCTGCCCGCTGGTCCGGTACGGGTACAGCTGCGCGGTATCGACTTCGCCTACCCCGGCGGCCCGCAGGTGCTGCACGGCATCGACCTGGATCTTGCGCCCGGCTCTCGGGTGGCGATCGTGGGGGAGACCGGCTCCGGCAAGACCACGATCGGCAAGTTGCTCACCCGACTGATGGATCCGGTGAGTGGCACCGTGTTGCTCAACGGGGTCGACGTACGTCGAATCCGTTTCCCCTCGTTGCGGTCCCGTGTGGTGCTCGTTCCGCAGGAGGGCTTCTTGTTCGATGCCCCACTGGTCGACAATGTGCGTTTCGCGCGACCGGAGATCACCGACGCGCAGGTTGGCGAGGCATTCCGGATCCTCGGCCTGGGTGACTGGCTCGCCGGGCTGCCCGCCGGGCTCGCGACAGCGGTGGGTCAACGCGGTGAGTCGTTGTCTGCCGGCGAACGTCAGCTCGTCGCGTTGGTGCGGGCCTACCTGGCCGGCCCGGATCTGCTGCTCCTGGATGAGGCGACCTCCGCAGTGGACCCCGCGACCGAGGTCGCGATCCAACGTGCCCTGGAGAGCCTCTCGCGCGGTCGCACCTCGATTGCGATCGCGCACCGGTTGTCCACCGCCGAAGCCGCCGACGAGGTGGTCGTCGTCGATCGTGGGCGGGTGGTGCAGCGTGGACCGCATGCCGAGCTGGTCACGCAGGCCGGGAGCGTCTATGCCCGGATGCATGCGTCGTGGACGGCCCAGCAGTCCCGCTGAACCCATCTCACGATTTGGACATGCTCAACGGGGCACATGTGCCCCGTTGAGCATGTCCAAAAAGCGGGACGACGGTCGATTCGGCGAGGTCCGGACCGCAACGGCACAATGGCGGGGTGTCTGCAACCCCCCTCGCCACTGCTGACCTGTTGGCTTCTCTCAAACGCGACGACCACGGACTGGTGGCGGCAATCGTCCAACAGCACGACACCGGCGAGGTGCTCATGCTGGGCTGGATGGACGACGAGGCATTGCGTCGCACCCTGGCGCAGGGACGGGTGACGTTCTGGTCGCGCAGCCGGGGCGAATACTGGCGCAAGGGCGACACCTCCGGCCACGTCCAGTACCTGCAGTCTGCTGCTCTGGACTGCGATGGTGACGCGCTGCTGTTGCGGGTCGAGCAGGTCGGCGCGGCGTGCCACACCGGCGAACGCAGCTGCTTCCACCGCTTGGTCGCCGGAGATCCGCGATGAACATCACCGGGCTGCATGCCGAGACCCCGTTCGGGCAGGACTGGCCCTCGCTGGAGGTGTTCACCGAGCTGGCCCGCGACCGTCGGGTGATCCCCGTCGTACGACGTCTGCTCGCCGACGCCGAGACCCCTCTCGGGGTCTATCGCAAGTTGGCGCGCGATGAACCGGGCACCTTCCTGCTGGAGTCCGCCGAGCACGGCGGGGTTTGGTCGCGCTATTCCATCGTCGGGGTCGCCAGTCGCGCCACCCTCACCGAGCGCGATGGCCAGGCGCACTGGATCGGGTCACCCCCGGTGGGGGTACCGACAGCAGGCGATCCGGCACGGGCACTCACGGAGACGCTGGCAGAGTTGGCGACCCCGCGAATCCCCGGTCTGCCGCCGTTGACCGGTGGGATGGTCGGCGTGGTGACCTACGACGCCGTGCGCCGGTTCGAGGCGTTGCCCGATACGGGTCGCGACCAGCTCGGGCTGCCCGAGATCAGCATGATGCTGGCCACCGACCTGGCGGTCCTGGACCACAGTGACGGGTCGATCCTGTTGATCGCCAACGCCGTCAACTACGACAGCCGCCCCGAGGGTGTCGAGCGGTCCTACTTCGATGCGGTGGCCCGGGTCGAGCGGATGCAGGCGGATCTGACCAGACCTGCCCGCAGTGCGGTGTCGGCGCCCGAGGTGCTCGAGCGCGAGCCGGTCAGCACCCATACGCGCGGGCAGTACCACGACATGGTCGAGCAGGCCAAGGAAGCGATCCGCGCCGGTGAGGCCTTCCAGATCGTGGTCTCCCAACGGTTCAGCGTTCCGTGCACGGCCGACGCACTCGACGTCTACCGGGCATTGCGCGCCAGCAACCCGAGTCCCTACATGTATCTGCTGCGGGTGCCGCTGGCCGACGGCTCGACCTACGACATCGTCGGGTCGAGTCCGGAGGCTCTGGTGAAGGTCGAAGGGCAACGCGTCACCACCCACCCGATTGCCGGTTCCAGACCGCGCGGCAAGACCCCCGAGGACGATCAGCGACTCAGTAGTGAACTCGTCGCCGACCCCAAGGAGCGCGCCGAACACCTGATGCTGGTCGACCTGTCGCGCAATGATCTGCAGCGGGTGTGCGCGCCGGGCAGCGTCGAGACCGTCCAGTTCATGCAGACCCGCTTCTACAGCCACATCATGCACCTGGAATCGACCGTCGTCGGCCAGTTGCGCTCGGGGTTGACCGCGTACGACGTACTGGTCGCGACCTTCCCTGCCGGCACTCTGTCCGGCGCCCCCAAACCCCGCGCGATGGCGCTGATCGACCGATACGAGGGTATTCGGCGGGGTGTCTACGGCGGCGTCGTGGGATACCTGGACTTCGCAGGGGATGCCGATCTGGCGATCGCCATCCGCACCGCGGTCATCAAGGACGGCGTCGCGTACGTACAGGCCGGTGCCGGCATCGTGGCCGATTCAGTGCCGGAGAGTGAGTATCAGGAGACCTGGAACAAGGCCAGGGCTGCGCTACGCGCCGTGGCGATGGCGCAGGGCATGCGGGGGGTGTCATGACCAGCAAACGGTCCGTCTTCTTCCTCGGACTGGTCGCGGTGCTGCTGCTGTTGCTGGCAGCCAGCAGAACATGGGTGCACGGAAATATCGCCGACGCGGTGCTGGAGCAGTCGAAGGTGGCGATCGGTGGCTCCGGTGCGGCGCCCTTGGTTCCGGCGGGCGCATTGATGGGGGCGGCGGCCGTCATCGCCTTGTTGACAGCGGGTCGGATCGCCCGCCTGATCGCAACGTTCGCCACCGCGCTGGCGGGAGTGCTGGCCATGATCGGCGCACTCCTGGTCGTCAACGACCCGGCAGCGGTGGTGCGTGCCCGTGCTGCGACGTCCACCGGTCGCACCGGCGAAGCCGTGGTGAACGGCTCGCTGACCTTCTGGCCGTGGGTCGCAGTTCTCGGTGCGGCCGTGCTGGTCGCCGTCGCGATCCAGGCCGGAATCGGGGGTCGGCGGTGGAACGGTTTGTCCAGCAGGTACGACGCCCCGACGGCGAAGGTCGCCCAGACCTCGGCGTGGGACCGGCTCAGCGCCGGCGAGGATCCGACCGTCGATGACCCACGGGACGATGGGGCTCACTCAGCCTGACAGAATGTCCTACGGTCACCGGTGCCGCGCGGTCCTGCGCAGCATGAGGGGCACTGATTTAAAAGGAGCACGATCGATGGCCGAGGAACACGAAAACCACGGGCACAGTGTCGCGGCCTGGAGCATGGTCGGTCTGCTCATCGTGGCGTCCCTGCTGATCTCGCTGGGGGTGGGCTTCGACCAGACCTGGCTGGATATCGCCGGGGCGATCCTCGTGGTGATCGCCATCGTGGTGGGCAAAGGGCTCAGCGCTGCGGGTTTCGGCGCACCCGCCCTGAAGGCGCCGGGCGAGCAGGACACCCGCGACCTACCGACCCAGGCCCAGACCGGAGTGCACTGACCTACGTGGGCACCGTTCTGGACGACATCATCTCCGGGGTCCGCGAGGACCTGGCGACGCGTCGACGTGACACCGACCTCAGCGAGTTGTCGCGGGTCGCAGCGCAGCTGCCTCCCGCACTGGACGCGCAGAGCGCGCTGGGCGGCACTGGGTCTGTTGCGTTGATCGCCGAAGTCAAACGACGCAGCCCCAGCAAGGGCGAGTTGGCTGATATCCCGGACCCCGCCGACCTGGCTGCGGCCTACGAGGCCGGTGGCGCGAGCGTCATCTCGGTACTGACCGAACAACGCCGCTTCGGGGGGTCGCTCGCCGATCTGGACGCTGTCCGAGCCCGGGTCGCCGTGCCCGTACTGCGTAAAGACTTCATGGTGGACCCCTACCAGGTCACCGAGGCACGCGCGCACGGAGCGGATCTGATCCTGCTGATCGTCGCTGCCCTGGACGACACCCTGATGCGCGATCTGTACCAGCAGGCGGGCGACCTCGGCATGACGGCGCTGGTAGAGGTGCACAACGAGGTGGAACTGACTCGGGCGGTGGATCTGGGTGCAGCTGTGATCGGGATCAACGCCCGGAATCTGAAGACACTGGACGTCGACCCGCACGCGTTCGCGCGCCTGGCGCCACTGCTACCCACCGACCGCATCAAGGTCGCCGAGAGTGGTATTGCCACCGGTTCCGACGTACGCGTGATAGCTGCTGCAGGTGCCGACGCAATGCTGGTCGGCGAGGCACTGGTGATCGGTGGATCGCCCCGTGAGACCGCACAAATTTTAATCGACGCAGGCCGTGAGGTGCCCGTATGACCACTCTTTCACCGCAACCCGTCAACAAGACCGCTCCTGCACCCGGCCTGGGCCGGTTCGGGGCGTTCGGTGGCCGGTATGTTCCCGAGGCTCTGGTCGCGGCGCTGGAGGAATTGGATGAATGCCGGACCACGGCAATGGCCGACCCGGCCTTCATCGGCGAACTCACCGAGCTGCACCGCTCCTACACGGGGCGGCCGAGCATTCTGACGAGTGTTCCGCGGTTCGCGCAGCACTGTGGGGGAGCGCGGGTGATCCTCAAACGGGAGGACCTCAACCACACCGGCTCGCACAAGATCAACAATGTGCTGGGTCAGGCGTTGCTCGCCCGTCGGATGGGTAAGACGCGCGTGATCGCCGAGACCGGCGCGGGGCAGCACGGTGTCGCGACGGCGACGGCGGCCGCGCTGCTGGGGTTGGAGTGCATTGTCTACATGGGCAAGGTCGATACAGAGCGGCAGGCGCTGAACGTCGCGCGCATGCGGCTCCTCGGTGCGCAGGTCGTGCCGGTCGAGCACGGTTCGCGGACCCTCAAGGATGCAGTGAACGAGGCGTTCCGCGACTGGGTGGCCAACGTCGACGGCACGCATTACGTGCTCGGCACCGTGACCGGTCCGTATCCGTTCCCCGAGATGGTCCGCGACTTCCACCGCATCATCGGCGTCGAGGCACGCGCTCAGATGCTCGATGAACACGGCCGCCTTCCGGACGCCGTGCTGGCCTGTGTCGGCGGTGGCTCCAACGCGATGGGTATCTTCCATCGCTTCATCGACGACGCCGACGTACGACTGGTGGGTCTGGAAGGTGGCGGCGCGGGCGTTGCCTCTGGTCGGCATGCATCGCGATTCAGCGGTCAGGCACAGCCGGGCGTGCTGCACGGCGCCTACACCTACGTCCTGCAGGACGAGGACGGCCAGACCGTCGATTCGCACTCGGTCTCGGCCGGCCTGGACTACCCCAGCATCGGACCCGAGCACGCCTTCCTACGCGACAGCGGGCGGGCCGAATACCGCGCGGTCACCGACGTGGACGCGATGGAGGCCTTCCGGCTGCTGTCCCAGACCGAGGGCATCATTCCGGCGATCGAGAGCGCCCATGCGTTGGCGGGCGCCATGCAGGTGGGCCGCGAACTGGGCCCCGAGGGTGTGATCCTGGTCAATCTCTCGGGCCGGGGTGACAAGGACGTGCAGACCGCGGCCTCCTGGTTCGGGTTGATCGATGATGACGCGACGACACCGTCGGCGGATTCGCCGCGGCCCGCAGACGTAGATGCCGCCACGGGTGGCGGGGAGAGTGAATCGTGACCGGTGTCAGTGAAGTGCTCGCACGCACCCGGCAGGAGGGGCGGGCGGCTCTGATCGGCTACCTCCCCGTGGGGTTCCCCACTGTCGAGGGATCGATCGAGGCCATGGTGGCCATGGCAGATGCCGGCGCCGATATCGTCGAGGTGGGTCTGCCCTACACCGACCCGTTGATGGACGGCCCGGTCATCCAGTCTGCCGCGACACGGGCGCTGGAGAACGGCGTCCGGGTCAGCGATGTCTTCCAGGCAGCGTGGGCGATCACCGATGCAGGCAGTGCGGCAGTCGTGATGACCTATTGGAATCCGGTGCTGCGGTACGGCGTGTCGCAGTTCGCCGCGTCGCTGCGTGACAGCGGAGCCAGCGGCCTCATCACCCCCGACCTGGTCCCCGACGAGGCCGGCGACTGGATTGCTGCGAGCGACGAGTACGACCTGGACCGGATCTTCCTGGTTGCGCCCAGTTCGACGCCGCAACGGTTGGCGAGCACGACGGCGGCCACCAGAGGCTTCGTGTACGCGGCGTCGCTGATGGGCGTCACCGGCGCCCGCGCCACCGTCGGTGACCAGGCTCAGGTGCTGGTCGAGCGCACCCGCGCGGTCACCGACCTGCCCATCTGCGTGGGTCTGGGGGTCTCCACCCCTGACCAGGCCGCCCAAGTCGCCCAGTTCGCGGACGGTGTCATCGTGGGATCGGCATTGGTTCGTCAGTTGCTGGACGCAGACACCGCCGCGGCGGGTCTGGCGGACCTGCGGACCCTGACCGGTCAGTTGGCTGACGGCGTCCGTCGTTCGTGAACAGCTACCTGCCCAGCCCGACGCACGGGGTGTGGTGGATCGGCCCGCTGCCCATTCGCGGGTACGCACTGTGCATTCTGGCCGGAATCTTCGCTGCGGTATGGGTTGCGGGGCGCCGGATCATCCCGCGCGGTGGCAAGGTCGACGACATCTACACGGTGGCGTGGTGGGCCGTCCCGTTCGGCATCGTGGGCGGGCGGCTCTACAACGTCATCACCTCACCCGGCCCATACTTCGGTAAGGGCGGTCACCCGCTGGACGCGTTCGCCATCTGGCAGGGCGGGCTGGGCATCTGGGGAGCCGTCGCACTCGGCGCGGTCGGCGGTCTGATCGGGGCCCGCAAGGCCGGCATCTCTTTCCTGGACTTCGCCGATGCGGCCGTACCGGGCATCCTGCTGGCGCAGGCAATGGGTCGGTGGGGCAATTACTTCAACAACGAGTTGTACGGCGGACTGACCAACCTGCCGTGGAAACTGCAGATCTACGAGTGGGACTCGGCGCGCGGTCATGCGGTCTACAACGGCGGGAAGGCCGTCGTCCTCGGCTACTACCAGCCGACCTTCCTGTACGAATCGATCTGGGTACTGCTCGTCGCTATTGCGATCCTGGTGATCGACCGCCGCGTCCTGCTGGGCCGGGGGCGCGCAACAGCGTTGTACATCATGGGTTATCCGATGGGGCGCATCGTCTTCGAGCTGATGCGTACCGACCCGGCGAACTACATCCTGGGTGAGCGGGTCAACGTCTGGGTGTCCATCCTGGTCTTCCTGGGCGGTGCGGTGCTGTTCGTGATGATGGGACGGCGCCACCCTGACGGCATCCGGGAAGGTCTCGCGTCTCCGGCGGGCACGGCGGGCACGGTGAGTACCGCAGACGGCGTTGGCGACGCTCCGGAACAGGGCGGCGACGCCCCCTCCACCGTCTCGAAGGGTGAGACGGGCAAGTCCACCTTGTGAACTTCGGCGGGGCACCGTTAGTCTGATGCTCCCGCCGGCCAACGTCGTCCTGCCGGGCAGTGATGTCGCCGATGCGCGTGCGTGAATTCGCAGCGCGCCGGTCCAGACATCTTCGATCAGCCCTTTGCGCCTGTTTCCCATGGGCGTACGACGACCACAGAACGGTGCGCCAGATGACCCTCAGCGACGCCATCGATTTTCCGGAGAAAAGTACAAGTTCTGCGCAGCAGAGCCCCTTCTCCTCGATGCCACCGGCACAGGGTCTCTACGACCCGCGCTACGAGCACGACGCCTGCGGGGTTGCCATGGTGGCCACGATGCGCGGCTGGGCCGGTCACGACATCGTGCAGCATGCGCTGACCGCGCTGCGCAATCTGGAGCACCGCGGCGCCACCGGTGCCGACGCGAGTGTCGGCGACGGCGTGGGCGTGCTGACCCAGATCCCTGATGAGTTCTTCCGTGGTGTCTGCGCATTCGAGCTTCCGGCGAAGGGCCGGTACGCCGTGGGGATTGCCTTCCTGCCGACCGATCCTGACGCCCAGTGGCACATCGGCGAGCGCTTTGCGCAGCTCGCCGCCGAAGAGGGTCTGCAGGTGCTCGGCTGGCGGGAGATGCCGATCGACCCCGAGGGAGTCGGACAGGCCGCCCTGGATGTGATGCCCGTCTTCCGGCAGGTGTTCGTCGCGGACGCGGACGGCGACGCGGGCGGCGTCGAGCTGGACCGGATGGCGTTCTGTCTGCGCAAACGCATCGAGCACGAGACCGACGTGTACTTCCCGTCGCTGTCCGCGCGGACGGTGGTCTACAAGGGGATGCTCACCACCGGGCAGCTGGAGCCCTTCTTCCCCGACCTGTCCGACGAGCGGTTCACCACCCAGCTCGCGCTGGTCCACCAGCGTTTCTCCACCAACACCTTCCCGTCCTGGAAGCTGGCCCACCCCTACCGGCTGATCGCGCACAACGGCGAGATCAACACCGTACGGGGCAACCAGAACTGGATGCGCGCCCGCGAATCCATGCTGGCCAGCGGGGTGTTCCGGGGCGATCTGTCGCGTACTTTCCCCGTCTGTACGCCGGGTAGTTCAGATTCGGCGTCGTTCGATGAGGTGCTGGAGATGCTGCACCTGGCCGGCCGCAGCCTGCCTGCGGCCATCCTGATGATGATCCCGGAGGCCTGGGAGAACCACGCGTCGATGGATGCTGCCCGGCGGGCCTACTACGAATACAACTCCACGATCATGGAGCCCTGGGACGGGCCGGCGTGCGTGACCTTCACCGACGGGTCGCTGATCGGTGCGGTGCTGGACCGCAACGGGCTACGTCCGGGCCGGTATTCGGTGACCGACGACGGTCTGGTGGTTCTGGCGTCGGAGGCCGGCGTGCTCGAGCTCGATCCCGCCCGCGTGGTGCGCAAGGGGCGGTTGCGACCGGGCCGGATGTTCCTGCTGGACACCGCCGAGGGTCGCATCGTGGAAGACGAGGAGATCAAGGCGCAGCTGGCCGCGGAGCACCCCTACGCCGAGTGGGTCACGGCCGGCATCATCAAACTGAAGGACCTCGCCGAGCGCGAGCATGTCTGGCACACACCGGCATCGGTCGAGCGCCGTCAGCAGACCTTCGGTTACACCCAGGAAGAGCTGCGCATCCTGCTCGCTCCGATGGCACGCACGGGTGGCGAAGCACTCGGCTCGATGGGCACGGATACCCCCATCGCGGTGCTCTCACAGCGGCCGCGGCTGATCTTCGACTACTTCTCGCAGCTGTTCGCGCAGGTCACGAATCCACCGCTGGACTCGATCCGGGAAGAACTCGTGACTTCTCTGGGCACCCTCATGGGCCCGGAGAGCAACGCGCTGCAGATCGGTCCGCAGCATGCCCGGCAGGTCGAGTTGCCGTTCCCGGTGATCGACAACGACGAGTTGTCCAAGCTGGCGCATATCAACCTGGAGGGCAACTTCCCGGGGTACGGCACCTACGTCATCCGGGGCACCTACAACGTCGAGGGCGGCGCGACGGCGCTGCGGGCGCGCCTGCAGGGCATCTTCGCCGAGGTCAGCCAGGCGATCGCGGACGGTTACCGCTTCGTGGTGTTGTCCGACCGGGACAGCAACGCCGACTTCGCGCCGATTCCGTCCCTGCTGCTGACCGCGGGCGTGCATCACCATCTGGTGCGGGAGAAGACCCGTACCCAGGTCGGTCTGCTGGTCGAAGCCGGTGACGTGCGCGAGGTACACCACGTCGCACTGCTGGTCGGTTACGGCGCTGCTGCCGTCAACCCCTACCTGGCAATGGAGTCGGTGGAGGACATGGTGCGGCGCGGCGAACTGCCGGACATCACCGCCGAACAGGCCACCAAGAACCTGATCAAGGCGCTGGGCAAGGGGCTGTTGAAGGTGATGTCGAAAATGGGCATCTCCACCGTGGCCTCCTACCGGGGCGCGCAGATCTTCGAGGCCATGGGTCTGTCCGATGAGCTGGTGGCCGACTACTTCACCGGTACCTTCTCCCGGATCGGCGGAGTAGGGCTGGACGTGATCGCCAAGGAGGTCGCCGCCCGGCACGCCACTGCATATCCACGCAGCGGCCAGCGGCCACCGCACCGCACTCTGGAGACCGGCGGGGAGTACCAGTGGCGCAGGGACGGTGAGCCGCACCTGTTCGACCCGGAGACGGTGTTCCGTCTACAGCACTCCACCCGGGCGCGGCGGTACGACATCTTCAAGCAGTACACCGCCCGTGTCGATGAGCAGTCGTCCCGGTTGATGACGTTGCGCGGACTGTTCCGTTTCAACTCCGGGCGCGACCCGATCCTGCTGGATCAGGTGGAGTCCGTGCAGCAGATCGTGAAACGGTTCTCCACCGGTGCGATGAGTTACGGATCGATCAGCCAGGAAGCACACGAGACCCTGGCGATCGCGATGAACAGGTTGGGCGCACGCTCCAATACCGGTGAGGGCGGCGAAGATCTGGACCGGCTGTTGGATCCGGAACGTCGCTCGGCCATCAAACAGGTCGCCTCCGGCCGGTTCGGGGTGACCTCGGTCTACCTGACCGAGGCCGATGACATCCAGATCAAGATGGCGCAGGGCGCCAAGCCCGGCGAGGGCGGTCAGTTGCCCGGGCCGAAGGTGTACCCCTGGATCGCCAGCACCCGCCACTCCACGCCCGGGGTCGGGCTGATCTCCCCGCCGCCGCACCACGACATCTACTCGATCGAGGATCTTGCCCAGTTGATCCACGACCTGAAGAACGCCAACCCGGCCGCGCGCATCCACGTGAAGCTGGTCTCCGAGGTCGGCGTCGGGACCGTCGCCGCCGGGGTCAGCAAGGCACATGCGGACGTCGTCCTGGTCTCCGGTCACGACGGCGGCACGGGTGCCGCCCCACTGACGTCGTTGAAGCACGCCGGCGGACCGTGGGAGCTCGGCCTGGCAGAGACCCAGCAGACGCTGCTGCTGAACAACCTGCGCGACCGCATCGTGGTGCAGACCGACGGCCAGCTCAAGACCGGCCGTGACGTGGTGGTGGCCGCGCTGCTGGGGGCCGAAGAATTCGGTTTCGCCAGTGCGCCGCTGGTCGTCAGCGGGTGCATCATGATGCGGGTCTGCCACCTGGATACCTGCCCGGTCGGTGTCGCCACCCAGAACCCGGAGCTGCGCGCCCGTTTCAGCGGCAAACCGGAGTTCGTGCAGACCTTCTTCGAATACATCGCGCAGGAGGTCCGCGAGATCCTGGCGCAGCTCGGGTTCAGCAGCATCGAGGAGGCAGTCGGTCAGGTCGGGGCCCTGGACACCGAACAGGCCATCTCGCACTGGAAAGCTCAGGGCTTGGACCTGTCCACGATCCTGGCCGACGTGCCGGTGCCGACCGGTACCGCGCGCCACCACACCGTCGATCAGGAACACGGGCTGGAGAAGGCGCTGGATCAGCAGCTCATCACCCTCAGCAGCGACGCGCTGCTGGATCAGGCGCCGGTCCGCATCGAGTTGCCGGTCAGCAACGTCAACCGGACGGTCGGCACGATGCTCGGACACGAGGTGACCAAACGCTACCCGGAGGGTCTGGCCGACGGCACGATCGACGTAACGCTCACCGGCACTGCGGGGCAGTCGCTCGGCGCATTCCTACCGCGCGGGATCACGCTGCGGGTGTTCGGTGAGGGCAACGACTACGTCGGCAAGGGTCTGTCCGGCGGCCGGGTGGTCGTTCGACCGCTGCGGGACGCGGTGTTCGTACCGGAGCTCAACTCCATCGCGGGCAACGTCATCGGGTACGGCGCCACGAGCGGCGAGCTCTTCCTACGCGGTCAGGTGGGGGAGCGGTTCTGCGTGCGGAACTCCGGAGCCCTCGCCGTCGTGGAAGGGGTCGGTGATCACGGATGCGAGTACATGACCGGCGGAACGGTGCTGGTGCTGGGTTCGACGGGTCGTAACTTCGCGGCGGGTATGTCCGGTGGACTCGCGTATGTGCTGGATCTGGACGAGCGGGTCGTCAACACCGAGCTGGTGGACGTGATGGCGCTTCGCAAGGATGACGTGGAACGCGTCCAGAAACTCCTCAGCGACCATCACGAATGGACCGGGTCGCAGGTGGCCAAGAAGTTGCTGCAGACCTGGCCGGAGTCGGCGTCGCGGATCAGCCTGGTGCTGCCGCGCGATTACCAACGGGTGCTGGACGTGCGGGCAGCGGCCGACGCCGAAGGGTTGGACCCCGACGGCGCGCAGGTGTGGGAACGAATCATGGAGGTGAACCGTGGCTGATCCACGAGGTTTTCTGAAGGTCCGCGACCGTGCGTTGCCCGCACGGCGACCCGTTCCAGTGCGTATCAGGGACTGGAAAGAGGTGTATGAGGAGCAGCAGCTGGGTGACCTGCAGGAGCAGGCCGGTCGTTGTATGGACTGCGGCATCCCCTTCTGTCACAACGGCTGCCCGCTGGGAAATCTGATTCCGGAGTGGAACGATCTCGCCTGGCGCGGGGACTGGGCGGATGCCATCGAGCGGTTGCACGCCACGAACAACTTCCCCGAGTTCACCGGTCGGTTGTGCCCGGCTCCGTGTGAGACCGCCTGCGTGCTCGGCATCAGCGAACCGGCGGTCACCATCAAGCAGGTGGAGCTGACCACGATCGAGCAGGCGTTCGCCGCGGGCGCCGTCCTGCCTCAGTTGCCGAACCGCCTTACCGGCAAGACCGTCGCGGTGATCGGATCAGGCCCGGCCGGTCTCGCCGCTGCCCAGCAGTTGACCCGCGCCGGGCACACCGTCGCGGTCTATGAGCGGGCGGACAAGGCCGGTGGGCTGCTGCGTTACGGCATCCCGGAGTTCAAGATGGAGAAATCTGTCCTGGACCGCCGGTTGGAGCAGATGATGGCCGAAGGCACCCGGTTCCGCTGCGGTGTGCAGATCGGCGAGGAACTGTCCGGGCCCGAACTTCGGGCGAGGTACGACGCAGTGGTGCTCGCCGTGGGTGCGACCGTGCGGCGCGGACTGCCAGCGCCCGGGCACGACCTGAACGGTGTCATGCAGGCAATGGATTTCCTGCCCGATGCGAACCGGGTCGCACTGGGTGAGGAAGCCCCCGGGCAGGTCACGGCGAAGGGCAAGCACGTCGTCGTGATCGGCGGCGGTGACACCGGAGCGGATTGCATCGGCACCGCGCACCGGCAGGGTGCTGCATCGGTCACCTCGTTGGAGATCATGCCCCGGCCCGGCGAGGAGCGCGCGGAGGCGAACCCCTGGCCGACCTACCCGATGCTCTACCGCGTGGCCAGCGCCCACGAGGAGGGTGGCGAGCGTGTCTACGCGATCAACACCAAGGAGTTCGTGGACGACGGTGCGGGCAATCTCGCCGGTCTGCGGATCGTCGAGGTCGAGCGCACTGCCGCCGGGTTCGTCGAGGTCGAAGGTTCTGAGCGGGAGATCCCGGCGCAGCTGGTGCTGCTCGCGATGGGATTCCTCGGCCCGCAGAGCGACGGGCTGATCAGTCAACTCGGCCTCGAGCTCGACGAGCGCACCAATGTGCGTCGGGACGCCGATTTCATGTCGAGCCAGCCGGGTGTCTTCGTGGCCGGCGACGTCGGGCGTGGGCAGTCGCTGATCGTCTGGGCCATTGCCGAAGGGCGTGCTGCTGCCCGTGGGGTGGATGCCTACCTGACCGGTTCATCGGACCTGCCCGCACCTATTGCGCCGACCGACCGACCGTTGGTGGTCTGAGGCGCAAGTTACCGGACCGTACGGCGGACGTCACGAATCCTGTAACGCCTCTTGATTAGGATCGAAATCATGCGTAGAGCCAAGATCGTCTGCACTCTGGGTCCGGCAACTTCCTCCGCGGAGCGGTGCCGGGAGCTGGTTGAGGCGGGGATGGACGTCGCCCGCCTGAACCTCTCCCACGGTGCCTACGAAGATCATGAAATCGTCTACCACAACCTGCGAAAAGCTGCCGAGGACAGCGGGCGCCCACTGGCGATCCTCTGCGATCTGCAGGGTCCGAAGATCCGCACCGGTCGTTTCTCCGGCGGTCCGGTCGTTCTTGCCGTGGGGGACCGGTTCACCATCACCGTGGACGAGGTCGACGGCACCCAGGACCGTGTTTCGACCACCTACAAGGGTCTGCCCGGTGATGTTGCACCCGGTGACTCGCTGCTCATCGATGACGGCAAGGTGTCGTTGCGCGCACTGCAGGTGAGCGCGACGGACATCGTGACCGAGGTCGTCGAGGGCGGCACCGTGTCCAACAACAAGGGCATCAACCTGCCCGGCGTCGCCGTGAGCGTGCCGGCTCTGTCCACGAAGGACGAGGCCGACCTCCGCTGGGCGATCACCCTCGGCGCCGACCTCATTGCGTTGTCCTTCGTGCGGGACGCCTCCGATATCGACCGCGCTCACGAGATCATGGACGAACTGGGACGCCGCGTGCCGGTGATCGCCAAGATCGAGAAGCCGCAGGCGGTCGACAATCTCGCGGAGATCATCGACGTGTTCGACGCGATCATGGTGGCGCGCGGCGACCTCGGTGTGGAGTTGCCGCTCGAAGAGGTGCCGATCGTGCAGAAGCGTGCCGTCGAGCTCTCCCGGCGGGCCGCCAAGCCGGTGATCGTGGCGACCCAGGTACTGGAGTCGATGATCGAGAACTCCCGACCCACCAGGGCCGAGGCCAGCGACTGCGCCAACGCCGTGCTGGACGGTGCGGACGCGATCATGCTGTCAGGTGAGACCAGTGTCGGAGCATGGCCGATCGTGGCGGTCCAGACCATGGCCCGCATCATCGAGAGCACCGAAGAGCACGGCTTGGAGCGCATCCCGCCGCTCGGTACGCAACCGCACACCAAGGGCGGCGCAGTGACAAAGGCTGCCGCGGATATCGGTGAACTACTCGGTGTGAAGTATTTGATCCCCTTCACCACGAGTGGCGATTCGGCGCTGCGGCTGGCTCGGCTGCGCAGCCCGCGGCCGATGCTGGCCTTCACCTGCAACCCGGTGGTTCGCAACCAGCTGGCATTGGTGTGGGGTGTCAACGCCTACCTGGTGCCCGAGGTCAAGCACACCGACCAGATGGCGATGCAGGTCGACGACGTCCTGTTGGAGCTGGGACTCAGCAAGGAGGGCGACCTGGTCATCCTCATCGCCGGTTCGCCACCCGGCATTCCCGGGTCGACGAACGCGTTGCGGGTGCACCAGATGGGCGACGCCAAGAACAAGGTCGCCCCGGCGTACGCCGAAATCCCCAACGATTGACGCCTGGTCGTATCAGGTGCGCGCGCATGCGTAGAATTGCGCGCGCACTCCTTGCCGGGGTGGTGGAATGGCAGACACGGAGCACTCAAAATGCTTTGCTCGAGAGGGCGTGCGGGTTCGAATCCCGCTCCCGGCACCTGATGACCTCCTGACAGACAAAGCCAGCCGAACAGGCAAAACCGGCCGACGCGAGTTTTCATTGCCGAAACATCACGTCAGTACGCTTCGGTCTCGTGACCGAGGACAATGCCGACCACAGCGCAGATGACAGCGCCGACGACAGCGCAACCATCCAGCCGGAGCCCCTGCCGCGCCCACGGATCGTCGTCGCTGAGGACGAGGCCCTGATCCGGATGGACCTGGCCGAGATGCTCACCGAGTCCGGGTACGACGTCGTGGCAGCCGTACGCGATGGTCGCTCGGCCATCGAGCAGACCCGGCTGCTGCGCCCTGACCTGGTGGTGATGGATGTCAAGATGCCGGTCCTGGACGGCATCACAGCGGCGGAGACGATCGGCTCTGAAGGGCTCGCGCCCGTCGTGATGTTGACGGCCTTCTCCGACAAGGACCTGGTCGGCCGGGCGAGCGACGCGGGCGTCATGGGATATGTCGTCAAGCCGTTCACCATCGATGACCTCGGACCGGCCATCGTGGTCGCCTTGTCGCGGTGGGCGCAGCGGGTCGCGCTGAGCGCCGAGATCGGCGACCTGTCCGATCGCCTGGCGACCCGCAAACGGCTGGACGCGGCGAAAGGCATCCTGATGCGTGACTTGGCGTTGGATGAGCCTGCCGCTTTCCGGTGGATCCAGAAGGCCGCAATGGATCGACGCCTCGGAATGCGTGAGGTGGCCGACGCGATCATCGAGGGATCTCGTGCTCGGGATTGATCAATGTCGCCGCGGATCTGCAAAGCAGATTGCGTGCACAGGCGAATATATAGAAATTCAAAGATCACGAACAGGAATCAAAATCAGCTGGGTATGACTGAATGGCCGATCAGGTACATAAGATCCGAGTCGCTGCGATCGCAGCGACCGATCGTTACTTCCTGGAGGCAATCTCGTGCGTTCGACCCTGATCAAGGTGGGTGTCCCCGTAATCGCCGGCGCGCTGGCACTGTCCGCATGCGGTAGCCGCAGCACCGACGGTGGCACCAGCAAGGCCGGCGGTGGCGACACCGCCAAGGTGGCCACCATCGGCGTGACGGCCCCCTTCACCGGCGACCTGTCCGCAGTCGGCCTCGGTATTCAGAACTCGGTGAAACTGGCCATCCAGCAGGCCAACGAGAAGAAGACGATCCCCGGTTGGACGCTGAAGGTCGATGCCGAGGACGATCAGGGCAAGCCCGAGGTCGGCACCAACGCCGCCACCAAGCTCGCCGGCGACCCCACCGTGGTCGGTGTGGTCGGTAACCTGAACTCCAGTGTCTCCACCAGCACGCAGCCGGTCTTCGCCAAGGCGAACATCGTGCAGGTCTCGCCCGCCAACACCGGTGTCGCGTTGAGCAATGTGAACGACAAGCGCCCGTACGCGACCTACTTCCGCACCTGCACCACTGACGCCGTGCAGGGCCCGTTCGCGGCGAAGTACCTCATCCAGCAGGGCATCAAGAAGGTCGCCACGATCAACGACAAGAAGGCGTACGGCGCCGGTCTGACCGCGGCCTTCGAGAAGGAATTCAAGAAGGAGGGCGGCACGATCACCGCCGCCCAGACAATCGACCCGACGCAGACGAACTTCTCTGCCGTGATCAGCCAGATCAAGCCGAGCAGCCCGCAGGCGCTGTACTACGGCGGTGAATACCCGCAGGCCGGCCCGCTGTCCAAGCAGATGGCGCAGGGTGGTCTGGCGGTGCCCGTGATGGGCGGCGACGGGATCTACGACCCGCAGTTCATCAAGTTGGGTGGCCGCACGGGTGACCTCGCCACCTCGGTGGGCGCCCCCACCGACAGCACCCCCGCCGGCAAGGCGTTCCTGGCCGATTACAAGAAGGGTGGGTTCTCCACCGAAGCCGGCGGCTACGGCGCGTACGCGTACGACGCAGCCAACGCGATCATCGAAGCGTTGAAGACATCGCTGAAGGATGCGAAGTCCCCCAAGGACGCCCGCGAAGCGACCGTCAAGGCAATGGCCGACGTGAAGGTCACCGGGGTGACCGGTGACGTCGCCTTCGACAAGTTCGGTGACACCACCAACAAGGTGCTGACCGTCTACAAGGTGACCGGCGGCACCTGGGTCGCCGCCAAGACCGACAAATTCTGACCGCACATCAGTAGCGCGAGGGCGAGAACCATGTCGGTTCTCGCCCTCGCGTCACTGCGCAAACACGCAAAAAAATGACAATTCTGACAACACTGGGAGCCTGATGACTCAGTTCATCCAGCAGCTGCTCAACGGTTTGACCGTCGGGTCGTTGTACGCATTGATTGCCGTCGGTTACACCGTCGTCTATGGCATCGTGCAGCTGATCAACTTCGCGCACGGCGAGGTTTTCATGATCGGTGCCTTCGGGTCCCTGGCGACCTGGCAGGTCGTGTGTCAGAAGAGCACCGGCCTGTGGGTGTTGCCGGTCATGATCATCGGCGGTGCGCTCTGTTCGGTGGGTGTCGCCCTGCTCATGGAGCGATTCGCCTACCGGCCGCTACGCAACGCGCCACGGCTGGCCCCGCTGATCACGGCGATCGGTATCTCGATCGCGCTGCAGCGCGCCATCCAGCTCTGGTACCCGGGGGCCACCAGCAACGTGCCTTACCCCAGCATCGACGGGGTCACCGGTCAGTCGCTGACGATCGGCAGTGTCGTCATCCAACGCACGACCTTGTTCACCCTCGCGCTGCTGGCGGTCAGTGCGATCGGGCTCTACATCTTCATTGCCAAGACCCGCACCGGAAAAGCGATGATCGCGGTGTCCCAGGATCCGGACACTGCCCGGCTGATGGGTATCAACGTCGACCGCATCATCACCGCGGCCTTCGCGATGGGAGCGATTCTCGCTGCGCTCGCAGGAGTCGCCCAAGGTCTGCGCGACAGCAACGTGTCCTCGACCATGGGCTTTCTCGCCGGGCTCAAAGCCTTCACCGCAGCCGTGCTCGGGGGTATCGGCAACATCCAGGGTGCCGTTGCAGGAGGCCTGATCCTCGGCCTCATCGAGGCCATGGCCACGCAGTACATCCCTGGCCAATTCGGTGGTAACGCCTGGAGTGATGTGTACGCATTCGTCGTGTTGATTCTGGTACTGGTCTTCAAGCCGGAAGGGCTCTTCGGAGCCCGGGTGGTGGACCGCGCATGAAGAATCCACTGGCCACCATGTCGCCCAAGCCCGCCATCGGGCAGGGCCTGTTCACCGGTGGGTCGGTACTGCTGATCGTTGCAGCGCTGCTCTCCTGGAGTTACGACCCGAAGCTTCTGGGGGACCTGTCGCTGACCGGCAATCCGGCTCCGCTGCAGGAGCTGGCCATCATCATGGGAGCCGCAGGGCTGGTCCACGCATTCCTGCTGTACTGCCGCCCGGCGGCCATGTCGTGGTGGGACACGCCCGCGGCCGCGAAATCCCTGGCAATCGGGTCCTTCATCTTCATCGGACTGATCGACTACAACATCGCCTACCAGTCCGGCGGCCTGATCAACCTGGATCCCGGTGCCTGGGTCGCGCTCGTCGCGACACTGGTCATGATCGCCGGCGCGCTGCTGCTGGCACCGGTCAAGGTGCGTAACCAACTGAAGGTGCACGGCGCCGCCTGGCTGGAAATCGTCGTCATCACCGCCACGCTCGCAGCCCTGCTGTTCATGGTTGCCTTCGTACTGCGCGGGGATGACGGCGGATCGGTCCTCGCATCCCTCACCGCAGCCGCGACCTTCGGCTCGCTCCTGTTCCGTGGTGGCTACTTCTCGTGGTTGACGATGGCGGCATCGCGTCACCGCCCCGTGATCATGCTCGGCGCACTGGTCGTGGCGTTGCTCTTCCCGCTCACCCAGAACGGCACCGACTCCAATATGTCGATCGCGGTGCAGATCGCGATCTTCCTGTGCGCGGCGCTCGGACTGAACATCGTCGTCGGGCTGGCCGGCCTGCTGGACCTGGGGTACATCGCGTTCCTCGGTACCGGGGCGTACGTCGGGGCGATGATGTCGAATGCGGCCAGCGCCACCATCGGATGGCACCCGCCGTTCCTGGTGGTCGCTCTACTGGGCGGGCTCACCTCGGCCGTGCTCGGTCTGATCATCGGATCGCCCACGTTGCGGCTGTCCGGTGACTACCTGGCGATCGTCACCCTGGCGTTCGGTGAGATCTTCCACAAGGCCGTCTTGAACCTGGACGGCATCAGCGGCCCGAACCTGACCCACGGCTCGGACGGTATTGCCGGTATCCCGGACCTGAATCTGTTCGGATTCAACTTCGGCGCGTCGCACAATCTCGGGCCGTTCACCATCTCCAACTACTCCAACTACTACATCCTGTTGGTCTTCGTCGCGGCCCTGATCATCACCGTGTTCTCCCGGCTGAACAACAGTCGGATCGGGCGCGGCTGGATCGCCATCCGTGAGGACGAGCGGGCTGCCGAAGCCATGGGCGTCAACATTTTCGGGCTGAAGATCCTGGCGTTCGCCGGGGGAGCATTCCTCGCAGGCATCGCCGGAGCGGTGCAGGCACACTCGACTCCGGCAGTCGTGCCGGACAACTACACCTTCCAGGAGTCCTCCTTCCTGCTCGCAGCCGTGGTGCTGGGCGGGATGGGCACCGTGGTCGGCGTCGCGTTGGGCGCGGTGGTGTTGAAGCTGCTGCCCGAGAAGTTGCGCTTCATCGAGGACTACCGCCTGTTGATCTTCGGGCTGGCGCTGGTCCTGATGATGCGCTTCCGACCAGAGGGGTTGATCGCCAGCAAGCGTCGGCAGCTTGAATTCCACGAAGAGGACGACGAATTGGCGGACATCATCGGGCACGAGCACCTGGACGAGCAGGAGGCAATCGCATGAGTACCGCTGCAACGAAGCCGCGACATGCGGGAGGCGATGGCGGGTTCACCGGCAAGGTGCTGCTGCAGGCCGACAACGTCCTGATGCAGTTCGGGGGCCTGACCGCCGTCAAGGACGTCAATATGACCGTTCACGAGGGGGAGATCGTCGGTCTGATCGGCCCCAACGGTGCCGGTAAGACGACCTTCTTCAACTGCCTGACCGGTCTGTACAAGCCGACATCGGGTTCGGTGCAGCTGGGCGGGGTCCAGATCCCGCCGAAGCCGCGCAAGGTGGTCGAGGCCGGGATGGCCAGAACTTTCCAGAACATCCGACTCTTCGGCAATATGACCGCGTTGGAGAACGTCATGGTCGGCACCTTCTGCCGGACCAGCTCCGGGGTGCTGACTACGATCCTGCACGGTCCCAAGTTCCGTCGCGAGGAGGCCGAGACGCGCGAGAAGGCGCAGGGTTGGCTGGACTTCGTGGGTCTGGGCCACGCGACTGAGATGCTCGCGCGCAACCTGCCCTACGGCGACCAGCGACGGCTGGAGGTCGCCCGGGCGTTGGCCACCGATCCGAAGGTGATCCTGCTGGACGAGCCCACCGCGGGGATGAACCCGCAGGAGACCCAGCAGGCCTCCGACCTCATCTTCCGCATCCGGGAGACCGGTCGGGCCGTCGTGGTGATCGAGCACGACATGCGGTTCATCTTCAACCTGTGTGACCGGGTCCTGTGTCTGGTCCGCGGCGAGGTGCTGATCGAGGGGACGCCCGGCGAGGTGCAGTCCGACCATCGGGTGATCGAGGCCTACATCGGCACCGGTGACGACGACGACGATGTGGAGGACCAGGCGTGAGCCCCATGCTCGAGGTCAAGAACCTCAAGGTTGCCTACGGCAAGATCACGGCCGTCAAGGGCATCAGCTTCACGGTCGACGAGGGGCAGGTTGTGACCCTGATCGGCACCAACGGCGCCGGTAAGACCACGACGCTGCGCACCATCTCGGGCCTGCTGCGTCCCTCGGGGGGCGAGATCAGCTTCCTGGGGGAGCGGATCGACAAGACTCCCGCACACACCATCCTGACGATGGGGCTGGCGCATTCCCCCGAGGGGCGCCGCATCTTCCCCCGTCAGTCGGTGGAGGAGAACCTGATGCTGGGTGCGTTCGCCCGCAAGGACCGGGGCAACATCCAGGCCGATCTGGACGAGGCCTACGAGCTCTTCCCGATCCTGGCGGAACGCCGCAAACAGGCGGCCGGCACGTTCTCCGGCGGTGAACAGCAGATGTTGGCGATGGGCCGGGCGATGATGAGCCGGCCCAAACTGCTGATGCTGGACGAGCCCTCGATGGGCCTGTCGCCGATCATGATGAAGAAGATCATGACGACGGTGCAGACCCTGCAGAAGCGCGGTACGACGATTCTGCTGGTCGAGCAGAATGCGCGGGCTGCCCTGAAGCTGGCGACTCACGGGTACGTCCTGGAGGTCGGCAAGATCGTCCTGGACGGCCCGGGCCGCGAACTCCTGGTCAGCGACGATGTGAAGAAGGCCTACCTCGGCGAGGACTGAGTGCGGCTTATACCGCCCGACCCGACTGACCCGGCATTCAGCAACCCGTCAAACAACTGCGAGGTTCGGGCACTAGTGTCAGTGCGTCCCGTTTCCACGTCGCGTGAGGTGCTTGGCGATGACTCGTCCCACAGTGCAGGTATGCATCGCCGAAGCAAGCGATCTGGAGCGCCTGATCCCGCTCTGGATCGCCCTGCGCACCCAGTCGGGGCAGACCCTGCAGTGGGCTCAGCGCGCGGCCCGCGACGGTCGGATGCAGGCCGCTCTGGCACGGGAGGACGTACGTATCCTGCTGGCCACCTGTGACGGGCAGGACGCCGGATATGCCGTCGCGACGATCAGCCCGCTGTCCGGGCTCGCCGAAGAACAGGCTGTGTGGATCGACCAGATGTGGGTGTCCCCCCAACATCGGGGAGCCGGGGTTGCCAAGGCGCTGCTCGTTCAGGTCTGTGAGCGCGCCGAAGAACTGGGGTGCGCGCAGGTCGTGTGTTTCGTGCCCGTCGCCGAACGCAGCGCCAATCGGTACTTCGCCAAGTTGGGTTTCGCCGGGGTTCTCACCGTCCGCACGACCTCGACGGCGTCATTGCGCCGCACACTCGTCGGTCACGCCGACCCCACCGGCGCGGCAACGGTCCGCCAGCGCCGATCACTGCGGGCCCGATCGCAGGACAAGGTGAAGGTCGCCGGCACCCTCTGACGCGGACGCGCGCGCCTGACCCTCAGGCGCCCGGTGCGGTCTGACGCACCATGCAGGTGATGCGCGAGGTGCACACCCGACGTCCGTCGTCGTCGAGGATCGCCACGTCGTAGGACGCCAGCGTGCGACCGAGCGACAGCGCGGTAGCGGTCGCCGTGACGTAGCCCTCGCGGGCGGCGCGGTGATGGGTAGCACTGATGTCGATCCCGACCGCTATCCCCGTGTCTCCGGCGTGCAGCGCCGCCCCCACTGAACCGACCGTCTCGGCCAACACCACGCTTGCTCCGCCGTGCAGCAGGCCGTAGGGCTGGGTATTGCCGGCGACGGGCATCCGCGCGACGACACGGTTGGGTGAGACCTCCAGGAATTCGATACCCATGCGCTCACCGAGAGCGCCGGCATTCATTCCGTTGAACTGTGCGAGCAGGGCGGCGTTCAGATCGCCGTTGGGCGTGGTGTCGGTCATGGGGCTTAGGCTGCCATGCGTGAAACGGCTGCTGTTGTTGGACGGGCATTCTCTGGCCTACCGGGCGTTCTTCGCGCTGCCCGTGGAGAACTTCTCCACGACGACCGGGCAACCGACAAATGCCGTGTACGGCTTCACCTCGATGCTGATCAACGTGCTGCGCGACGAGGCGCCGACGCACGTCGGGGTTGCCTTCGATGTCTCCCGGCAGACCTTCCGCAGGGAGGAGTACGCGGGGTACAAGGCAACCCGGTCCGCATCTCCGGATGAGTTCAAGGGTCAGGTCTCGCTGGTCCGGGAGGTCCTGGATGCGCTGCGCATCTCCTACGTCGAGATGCCCGGTTACGAAGCTGACGACATCATTGCCACCTTGACCGCCCAGGCCCGGGCCGCAGACTTCGACGAGGTGCTGATCTGCTCCGGTGACCGCGACGCGATTCAGCTGATCGATGAGCGGGTCACATTGCTCTATCCCCGCAAAGGCGTGTCCGACCTGGCGCGGATGACACCCGCCGCGGTGCAGGAGAAGTACGGCGTCCCCCCGCAGCGTTACAGCGATCTCGCGGCGATGGTCGGCGAGACGTCGGACAATCTGCCGGGCGTGCCCGGTGTCGGCCCGAAGACGGCCGCCAAGTGGATCAACCAGTACGGCGACCTGACCGGGGTCGTCGATCACGTCGGCGAGATCAAGGGCAAGGCGGGGGAGTCGCTGCGCGAACATCTGGACGGCGTCCTTCGCAACCGGCACCTGAACCAGTTGCTGGGCGACCTGGAGTTGCCCCTCGAGGTGGACGCGTTGGAGCGGCAGGGGTGGGATCGGGAGGAGGTGCACACCGTTTTCGACGGTCTGGAGTTCCGGGTGCTGCGCGATCGGCTGTTCGCGACCTTGGAGTCAGTGGCGGACGAAGCCACTCCCGGCGCGGGCGTCGAGGTCGACGGCGTTGTCCTCGACAGCGGTGAGGTGCCCGGATGGTTGACCGAGACGGCCGGTCCCGGGGTGCGCTGCGGGGTACACGTGCTCGGCAGCTGGGCCCGCGGGACCGGAGATATGCAGGGCCTCGCGATTGCTCCCGCCGGACGCAACGACGCCGCCTACATCGACCTGGAAACGCTCGCACCCGACGGGGAGTCCGCACTGGCCGCCTGGCTGGCCGACGCCGAACGGCCGAAAGTCCTGCATGACGCGAAAGGGCCGATGCAGGCGCTGCAGGCCCGCGGTCTGCCGCTGCGGGGGATCAGTAGTGACACCGCGCTGGCCGCCTACCTCGTGCGGCCGGACCAGCGCTCCTACGACCTGACCGATCTCGTGCTGCGCCACCTCAAGCGCGAGCTGACCGGCACCCCGGCCAACGCCGCTCAGGGGGTGCTCGACCTCGGTGTCGGCGACCAGCGCAGCGATGAGGCCATGTCGGCTGCCCGGGCCGTGCTCGACCTGTCCACGGCACTGGATGAAGAGCTGGAGAAGATCGGCGAGGGCGCGCTGCTGCGCGATCTGGAGCTGCCGCTCGTGCAGGTGCTCGCCGCCATGGAGCGCGCCGGAATCGGAGTCGACGTGGACGCGATGGAGGTTCTGGAGGGTGACTACGGCGACGGGGTGTCCGCTGCCGCCGCCGATGCCTACGAGGCGATCGACGGGGAACAGATCAATCTGGGATCGCCCAAGCAGCTGCAGGTCGTCTTGTTCGAGACCCTGGGTATGCCGAAGACGAAGCGCACCAAGACCGGGTACACCACCGACGCCGACGCGCTGACCGACCTGTACGCAAAAACCGAGCACCCGTTCCTGGAAGCGCTGTTGCGACACCGGGACAGTTCGCGGCTGCGGGTCACCGTCGAAGGTCTGATGAAGTCGGTGGCCGACGACGGTCGCATCCACACCACCTATCAGCAGACGATCGCCGCGACCGGGCGGCTGTCCTCCACCGACCCGAACCTGCAGAACATCCCCATTCGCACCGAAGCGGGCCGACGTATCCGCGAGGTCTTCGTCGTCGGCGCGGGCTACGAGACGCTGCTGTCGGCTGACTACAGCCAGATCGAGATGCGGATCATGGCGCACCTGTCCGGCGATGAGGGCCTGATCGAGGCATTCCGCACCGGTGAGGATCTACACCGCTTCGTCGGGTCCAGGGTTTTCCACGTGGACCCGCAGGACGTCACGAACGCGATGCGCGCGAAGGTCAAGGCGATGTCGTACGGCCTGGCCTACGGGCTGTCTGCGTTCGGCCTGTCCAAGCAGCTGGCGATCGGCACCGATGAGGCCAAGGGCCTGATGGATGAGTACTTCGCCCGGTTCGGCGGCGTGCGTGACTACCTACGCGAGATCGTCGCGCAGGCCAGCCTGACGGGGTACACCGAGACGATGCTCGGGCGCCGTCGGTATCTACCTGACCTGACGTCGACCAACCGTCAGCGTCGCGACATGGCCGAGCGGATGGCGTTGAACGCCCCCATCCAGGGATCGGCGGCCGACATCATCAAATTGGCGATGTTGCGCGTCGATGCAGCGTTACGGGAGTCCGGCTCGCAGTCTCGGATGCTGCTGCAGGTGCACGACGAGCTGGTGCTGGAAGTGGCCGCGGGCGAACGCGTCGAGCTGGAGGCGTTGGTGCGTCAGGAGATGGGCGCCGCGATCGATCTCACCGTGCCGTTGGACGTCAGCGTGGGCGTCGGCCGATCCTGGCACGACGCTGCTCACTGATCCACGACTCTTTTCAATGGGCCGTCGGCGCATCCTTGGCCATCAGGATGACCGGTGGTTCCTCATCGGGCAGCCATGGCGGCCTGGCGGTTCCGATCTCGCGCCACCCTCGGTGGCGGTAGACCGCGAGCGCGTTGCTGTGCCGTTGCACCACGTCCAGTACCGCGCTGTCGCCGCGACCGAAGATCCAGGCTTCGGCGGTGTCCATCAGCGCCCCGCCGATGCCGGACCCTCTCAGCGTGTGGTCCACGAAGAGCACTGAAACGCAGCCCAGTTCGCGGGCGGCGCGGCCGGTGCCCGCTGACCAGGAGCGGCCCATCTCATCCTCTTCGAGGGTGGTCACCGACACATGGCCGACGACGCGGTCACTCCGGGTCGCAACCCAGGCCATTTCCTCGGTCGTGCGGGCGATGAACTGCTCCACCGGGAACGGCATGGGCCAGCGAAACGGGTAGCGGGACTGGGGTTGCTGGGCGGCCAGGATGCGGGTCAGCTCCGGTAGATCATCCGGGTGTCGTGGGCGGATCACGATCGTGGGCTGCTCCGGCGAATCCATCCGGACATGATGTCCTGCCGGTCCGAAAGGCGCCTCACCGGATGCCTGGGCGAAGGGTGCTTGCGGGGTCGGTGGCGGCAAATTTGCGGCCCGCGGCTTCGTCCGGCGCGGTAACCTCAGCGGCAGCTGTGTGGAAAAGGTGGTGCGTAATGCACAACATGCGGCAACATGAGCAACAGACACGAACAGAATCGGGGAGGTGTCGGATGCACGATCTGTTCATCGACGGAGAATGGCGCAGCGCGGCCTCCGGTGCTGTCCGCGAGATCCATTGTCCGGCCGACGGTTCGCTGGTCGCGACGGTCAGCGAGGCGGGCCGCGAAGACTGCGAACAGGCCATCGCCGCTGCCCGACGCGCGTTCGACTCCGGCCCGTGGCCGCAATTACCCGAGAGGGATCGCGGCGACTTGCTGCGCCGGACAGCTGAACTCCTGGCGGATCGCAAGAATGACTTTGCGCGTGCGGAGGCGCTGGATACCGGCAAGCGTCTGGTCGAGGCCGAATACGACATGGAGGACGTGATCGCCTGTCTACGCCACTACGCGAGCATGGCCGGTGCATCGGCCGGACGTGTCGTGGACACCGGTCGGCGCGACATCGTCAGCCGTATCGAGTATGAACCGGTCGGCGTATGTGCCCTGATCACTCCGTGGAACTACCCCCTCCTGCAGGCGATCTGGAAGATCGCACCGGCGTTGCTCGCGGGCAACACGTTCATCGTCAAGCCCAGTGAGCTCACCCCGTCAACCGCCATCCTGTTCCTGCAGGCCCTGACCGACGCCGGTCTGCCGGCCGGTGTGGGAAACCTGGTCCTGGGGGCTGGTCCCGATACCGGAGCCGTGTTGGCGAGCCATCCGGACGTGGATCTGATCTCCTTCACCGGAGGCCTGGCCACCGGTCGGGCCGTCATGGCGTCGGCGGCTTCGACGATCAAGAAGGTCGCTCTGGAGCTGGGCGGCAAGAATCCGAACATCGTATTCGCCGACGCAGACCGCGAAACCGCGTTGGACCATGCGCTGACGGCGATCTTCCTGCACTCCGGGCAGGTCTGCTCGGCCGGTTCGCGGCTGATCGTGCAGGACAGCATTCACGACGAGTTCGTCGATGAACTGGTCGCGCGGGCCGGCCGGATCCGCCTCGGGGGTCCCTTTGACGAGGCTGCCGAAACCGGCACCCTTGTTTCTGCGGCGCACCGGGAGAAGGTCGAGTCCTATGTTGCGGCAGGTATCGCCGAGGGGGCCGTGCTCCGCTGCGGCGGCGCCCGCCCGGCCGACGACGCGTTGCAGGGCGGGTTCTTCTACCTGCCCACGATCTTCGACGACTGCCACAGCTCGATGCAGATCGTGCAGGAAGAATCGTTCGGTCCGGTGCTCACCGTGGAACGATTCAGCGACGAGGCGCATGCCGTCGCGATCGCGAACGACACGATCTACGGACTCGCCGGCGGCGTCTTCACCGGTGACCCGGGTTGTGGACAACGGGTTGCGCGAGCGCTGCGGCATGGCACGGTGTGGATCAACGACTTCCACCCCTACGTACCGCAAGCCGAATGGGGCGGGTTCAAACGCAGCGGGGTCGGGCGCGAACTCGGTAAGGCGGGTCTGGAGGAGTACCGCGAGACCAAGCACATCTGGCACAACATCGAACCCGCACCGCCGCGTTGGTTCGGCAACGCCGAAGCCTGACACGGAACTCCTAGAAGGTGAGATGCACATGACCGCACCCACGACAGGACCAGTGCGCTCCGACTCCCGCAGTCGCCCGACCGGTGTGTCGGATGTCCAGGAGCCGCTGCTGCGGGTCCGCGACCTGTGGAAGGTGTTCGGCAGGAAGGCCGACGACGTCCCCGCATCGGCGCAGCTACGCGCGCTGTCGCGCCGCGAGCTCATTGACCAGACGGGGTGCACGGCTGCAGTTCGTAACGTGTCCTTCGACGTGCCACGCGGCGAGGTATTCGTCATCATGGGCTTGTCCGGTTCCGGCAAGTCGACCCTGATCCGTTGCCTTTCACGGCTGATCGAACCCACCAGCGGCGAGATCGACCTCGACGGCTCGAACCTGCTGGACGCCAACGACAAGACGTTGCGTGAGATCCGTCGTACCAAGATCTCGATGGTCTTCCAGCACTTCGGTCTGCTGCCGCACCGTAGCGTCACCGAGAACGTCGCCTACGGACTGGAGATCAGGGGAGTCGACAAGGCCAGCCGCTGGGCCCGGGCCCAGGAGGTCATCGACCTCGTGGGTCTGACCGGTTATGAGAAGTCTTTCCCACACGAGTTGTCCGGCGGCATGCAACAGCGGGTGGGTCTGGCACGTGCGCTGGCCGGTGACCCGGAACTGCTGATGTTCGACGAGCCCTTCTCAGCACTCGACCCGCTGATCCGCCGCGACATGCAGGCGGAGGTCATCCGGTTGCATCACGACATGGGTAAGACGATGGTTTTCGTGACGCATGATCTGTCCGAGGCCCTCAAGCTCGGTGACCGCATCCTCATCATGCGCGACGGGGCGGCCATCCAACTCGGAACCGGCGATGAGTTGGTCGGTAATCCCGCCGACGACTATGTGCGGGATTTCGTGCGGGACGTCGCTCGTCAGGACGTCCTGACGATGCGGTGGATCGCGACGCCTGAGCAGCCGGGCGAGCGCACCGACGGTCCGACGGTTGCCAGTCGAACGGTGATCCGGGACGCAATACGTCAGATCCTGGAATCGGATGCACGGTTGCGTGTTGTCGACGGTGATCGGGTCATCGGCTACGTCGGGCGCGAGGAGCTGGCTACGGTGCTGTCGCGGGAACCGGTATGACCACCGGCGCGGTGCCGCTCGGTGCTTTCACCACCAAGCTACGCGCGCGGTGGGCATGGATCGGGCTCGGTGCGGCGTGGATCGTGCTGTACCTGGCTTTCCGCGGGCAGCAGACGCTGCCCCTCGCGACGGCTTCCACGACACCGCTGCACGATCGGCTGAACACCGTCAACGACAACATCGCGGGCGGCCGCAACAGCAACCCGATCTTCGTCTACGGGATCAACTACATCCAGATCGGCATCACGAACTTCGTCACGTTCATCCAGTCGTTGATATCCCAACCCGGCTTCGGCCGGCCGGCCCCGCTGATCGGCTGGCTGGGTGTCATCGCCCTGGTCGTGTTCATCACCTGGCTGGCCACGACCTGGCGGTATGCGTTGTTCGCGGGTGCTGGCTTCTTCTTCCTGGGGCTGCAGGGTCTGTGGCAGGAGAGCATGGACACCCTCGCGCTGACACTGGGGGCAGTGCTCATAGCAGTCGTTATCGGAATCCCGCTCGGGATCTGGATCGGGCGGCACGACACCCCGCGTCGCCTCGTGCTTCCGGTGCTGGACTTTCTGCAGACGATGCCCAGCTTCGTCTATCTGGCGCCGTTGACGTTGCTCTTCCTGATCGGGCCGGCATCGGCGACGGTGGCCACGTTGATCTTCGCGATCCCGCCGGTCATCCGACTGACCGACCTCGGTATCCGCGGGGTGTCGCTGACGACGGTCGAGGCAGCTGAGTCGCTGGGCTCCACGCGCAACCAGACCTTGCGCAAGGTGCTGTTGCCGATGTCGACCCGCACCATCGTGTTGGGGATCAACCAGACGATGATGGCGGCGCTGTCGATGGTGACCATTGCGGCGTTGATCTCCGCCCCAGGCCTGGGTCAGACGGTGATCAGGGCGTTGCAGACACTGAATGTGGGAGACGCCGTCAACGGTGGCCTGGCGATCGTCGTCCTCGCCGTCGTGTTGGACCGCACCACGACAGCGGTCAGCAGACGGTCCAGTCGGTCCGGCCCCCAACGGGTGCTCGGCACCCGTACCCGACGTGCGGCGGTCCTCGCCGGGGTGGTTGTGGTGGGCATCGCGGTCTACGACTCGGCCACGTTCGTCTGGGCGTCGGTCTTCCCCGACTCCCTCAACATCGGTCCGCAGATCGTGACCGGGGCATCGAGCGCGTCCGACTGGGTGCAGACGACCTTTTCCGGAGTCACGAACGGTGTCCGGGACGGCCTGACCGTGGCGGTCCTCAACCCGTTGCAGTCGCTACTCACCGGGTCACCGTTCTGGTTGGTGATCGGGGTGATGGCCGTCGCGGCGGCGTTGATGGGCGGCCGCTGGGCTGTGGTCGCCACCGTTGTCTGTCTGCTGCTGGTGGTGATGCTGGGTGTCTGGCAGGACGCGATGGCAACATTGGCGATGACCCTGGTCGCCACTGCCCTGACCATGATCGTCGGCATCGTGCTCGGCGTGTGGATGGGTCGCGATCGCCGGGTCGAGCGGATCATCCGCCCCATCCTGGACGGATTCCAGGTCATGCCGGCCTTCGTGTACCTCGTACCTTTCCTCGCGTTGTTCGGAGCCTCCCGCTTTACCGCGATTGCCGCCGCGATGGCTTTCGCCATACCCGTCACGGTCAAGGTGGTGGCGGACGGTATTCAGGGGGTTCCGGCCGAGACCGTCGAAGCGGCGACATCCTCCGGGGCGAGCACCTGGCAGCTGATCAGCCAGGTACAGCTGCCGATGGCGGCGAAGTCTCTTGCGCTGGCGACCAACCAGGGGCTGATCTATGTGTTGTCGATGGTGGTGGTGGGCGGAATGGTCGGTGCCGGAGCCCTGGGATACGACGTATACAACGGTTTCGTCCAGCAGTCCATCTTCGGCAAGGGTCTCGCGGCCGGACTCGCGATCGTGCTCCTCGGGGTGTTCCTGGACCGCATCACCCAGAGCGCAGCACGCCGTATCGACCCCAGCAGGGCATCCTGACCTGACTGCGCACTTTCGCTCTGGCTCCACTTATCCCGAAAAAGGAGATTGTCATGCAACGCAATCACATCCGTTCCGGCGCAGTGACCTTCGCTGTGCTGGCGCTTGGACTGACAGCCTGCGGCGGAGCCAAGGTCGGCGCTGCAGCAGGTGGATCAGGCTCCGCCAAGACCGCTGCCAAGGGCGCGCCCTGCGGCGCCATCAACCTGGCGATGAACGACTGGGTCGGCTACACCGCGGATGCTGCCGTGTACACCGAGGTCGCCACCAAGGCGTTGGGCTGCCAGGTCAAGCAGATCCCGCTCGCGGAGCAGGTTGCCTGGAAGGGCTTCTCCACCGGTCAGATCGACCTCATCATGGAGAACTGGGGGCACGAAGATCTGGTGAAGCAGTACATCACCGACCAGAAGGTCGCCAAGGACCTCGGGCCCACCGGCAACGTGGGGCAGATCGGGTGGTACGTGCCGCCGTGGATGGTCGCGAAGTACCCGGGCATCACCGACTGGAAGAACCTCAACAAATACGCGAGCTTGTTCAAGACCTCCGAATCGGGCGGCAAGGGCCAGCTGCTCGACGGCGACCCGGCATTCGTGACCAACGATGCTGCCCTGGTCAAGAACCTCAAACTGAACTACAAGGTCGTCTACGCCGGTAGCGAGGCGGCGCTGATCACCTCCTTCCGCCAGGCTCAGGCCAAGAAGACCCCCATGCTGGGGTACTTCTACAGCCCGCAGTGGTTCCTGTCGGAGGTGGCACTGAAGAAGGTGACTCTGCCCGCGTACACGGCCGGTTGCGACGCCAAGGCTCAGGACGTCAAGTGCGACTACCCCGATTACAAGCTCAACAAGATCGCCTCGACCCGGTTGGAGACCGGCAACCCGGCGGCCTTCAAGCTCGCGCAGGCCTTCAAGTGGACCAATGCCGACCAGAACGTCATTGCGCGCTACATCGCCGAGGACAAGATGACCCCTGCCGCGGCCGCGCAGAAGTGGGTCGCCGCCAACCCCGCGAAGGTGAATGCCTGGCTGGCCGGTATCCCCGGTGCCAAGAAATTCTGACCGAAATCCCGACCTCACACACGGAGTTGCCATGACTGGTCCCACGGTCGTCATCATCGGCGCGGGCGTCGTCGGCGCAGCGCTCGCCGATGAGCTCACCCTGAAGGGATGGACCGACGTCACCGTCGTCGATCAGGGCGAGTTACCGGCGACGGGTGGTTCGAGCTCGCATGCACCGGGTCTGGTGTTCCAGGCCAGCCCGACCAAGCTGCTGACCGACCTGGCCCGCTACACCGTTGAGAAGTACCGCGGTCTCACGGTCGACGGTGCGTCGTGTTTCCTGCAGGTCGGTGGCCTGGAGGTCGCCACGACGCCGGAGCGCCTGCAGGAGCTGCACCGGCGCCACGGATGGCTGTCGTCCTGGGGTGTGCACGCGGAGGTACTGGACGCGCAGTCAACTCTGCAGCGGTATCCGTTACTCGATGGCGATCAGGTGCTCGGTGGGCTGTTCGTGCCCACCGACGGCCTGGCGCGTGCGGTGCAGGGCGTGCAGGCGCAGTTGGACCGCGCCGCGGGCGCGGGCGCGCGGCTGCTCGGGCAGCACGAGGTGAAGGAGGTGTTGGTCACCGGGGGCGCTGTGCGCGCGGTGCTCACCGATCACGGTGAGATCCCGGCCGACATCGTGGTGTGCTGTGCCGGCATCTGGGGTCCGAAAGTGGCCGCGATGGTCGGCCTGAGCCTGCCGTTGACCCCGTTGGGGCACCAGATGGCCTGGACCGCACCGGTGCCCGCGCTCGCCGGCCGCACCCAGGAGGCGACCCTGCCGATCCTGCGTCATCAGGGCCAGGACCTGTACTACCGGGAGAAGTTCGACCGGTTCGGGGTCGGTTACTACGGACACCGGGCGATGCCGCTGGACGCGAACGACATCGCGTCCTGGTCGAAGGATGCACCGATGCCGTCGGTGCTGCAGTTCACCCCTGAGGACTTCGCTCCGGCCTGGGAGCAGACGCAGGCCCTGCTGCCGGCGCTGCGGGAAACCAGCATCGAGTCCGGCTTCAACGGGCTGTTCTCCTTCACCACCGACGGCATGCCGCTGATCGGACAGGCGCCGGACGTAGCCGGTTTCTGGGTCGCAGAGGCAGTGTGGGTGACCCACTCGGCGGGGGTCGGTCGCGCCGTGGCCGAGCTCCTGGTCGATGGGGTGTGCACCTCGTTCGACCTGCATGAGTGCGACCTGGCGCGTTTCGAGCCGCATCAGACCGCACCGGACTATGTGCTGGCCCGCGACTGCCGCAACTTCGATGAGGTCTACGACATCCTGCATCCCCTGCAGCCGCCGAGCGATCTACGACCGTTACGGGTCAGCCCGTTCTACCGCCGGCAGCAGGAGCTGGGAGCACAGTTCCTGGAAGCGGCCGGATGGGAACGTCCGCAGTGGTACGAAGCGAACAAGGCCCTGGACGAGGACGCAGATATTCCCGATCTCGGGGAGTGGGCCGCGCGGTACTGGTCGCCGATCGTGGCTGCCGAAGCGCAGGCCACCCGCAGGACGGTCGCGATGTACGACATGACCGCGCTGAAGCGCCTTGAGGTCACCGGGCCGGGCGCGACAGCGTTCCTGGGGCGGTTGGTCACGGCCAATGTTGCGAAATCAGTCGGCGCGGTCACCTACTGCCTGATGCTGGACCACGACGGCGGCATTCGCAGTGACATCACCGTCGCTCGGCTGGGGGTCGACCACTACCAGGTGGGCGCGAACGGGAACGCGGACCTGGCGTGGATGCAGCGTCACCTGCTACCCGACGGATCCGCACAGGTGCGCGACATCACGGCGGGCACCTGTTGCATCGGGCTGTGGGGTCCGAATGCCCGCAAGGTGCTGCAGCCGTTGACCGACGTCGATCTCGGCCCGGACGGTTTGAAATACTTCCGGGGGGTCAGTTGCTACGTGGGTCCGGTCGCCGTGACCGCACTCCGATTGTCGTATGTCGGTGAGCTGGGTTGGGAGCTGTACACCACCGCGGATCAGGGCGAGCGGCTCTGGGACATCCTCTTCGAGGCGGGCCAGGAGCACGGGATCATCGCTGCCGGGCGAGGCGCATTCACCAGCCTGCGCCTGGAGAAGGGGTACCGGTCCTACGGGTCGGACATGACCGCTGAACACGACCCCTATGCAGCCGGTGTCGGATTCGCCGTGCGCTCCGAGCGCGACTTCATCGGCAGGGACGCTCTGCTGGCGCGCAAGGACCGCTCGCACCGGCAGCTCACGTGTCTGGTGCTCAGCGAACCTGGCGAGACCGCCTCGGGGAAGGAGCCGGTCTACGACGGTGACACCTGTGTCGGGTACGTGACGAGTGCCGCGTACGGGCACACGATCGGCTCCGGTGTGGCGTACGCCTGGCTGCCGAATGCGCTGACCACGGTGGGAACGCGGCTGCAGATCGGCTACTTCGACCGCAGACTGGACGCGGTGGTGGCAGCGGAGCCGCTGGTGGATCCGGGGATGGAGCGGCTGCGGGGCTAGTGCGGCACGGGTGGGAAATAGCCCAGGCGGCTGCTGATCTGGTCGGCCGCCCGGCAGACCGCAGCCACCAGCTGCGTGGTGCGGTCGACGTCGAAGCGGTATGCGGGCCCGGACACCGACAGCGCCGCGACGATCGCGCCGGTGTGGTCGCGCAGCGGCGCCGCAATCGCCCTCAATCCGACCTCCAGCTCCTCATCGGTGCTGGCGTACCCCGACTGGGTGACCGTCAGCAGCTCCTTGTCCAGCGCCGAGCGGGTGGTGATGGTGCGGTCGGTGAACCGGACCAGTTGCAGGGTCATCATGCGACGTTGTTCTGCGTCCAGATTTGCGAGCAGGATCTTCCCGCTGGAGGTGGCATGCGGTGGCGTGAGTTCGCCGATCCAGTTGTGCGCAGCAACCGCCGACCGGCCGATCGACTGCCCGACATTGACGACGTACCCCTGACGCAACACGGCAACGTTGATGGTCTCGTCCAGCTCGAGCGCCAGAGCGTCCATGACCGGTCGTGCCTGGCGGACCAGATCCAGGCGGCCGGGGATGGAATTGGACAGGCGCAGCATTCCGAAACCCAGCTCGTAGTGACCGCGGTCTTCGCCCTGGCGGACCAGATCGTGCTCTTCCAGGGCGGCCAGCAGCCGGAAGGCCGTCGACTTGTGCACCCCGATCTCGTCGGCTACCTCGCTGACTCCGGCACTGCCGCGGGCAGCGAGGATCTCCAGCACTGTGATCGCCCGGTCCACCGACTGCACACCGCCCAGTCCGCGGCTCTCCTTACCGCCCTGATCTGCCCCCTCGACGCTCATGGCGCAACTATAGATCCGTTGAAACCAGCAGGAATGAAGCGATCGAAGTTGCACTATGTGAGAGCTGGTGCATATGACGCTTACATTGCTACTCTCGATACGGCGGTGACGGCGGGTTCGACCTCGTGATGTGTGGAGAATCGATGGACAACGGGACACAGCAGTACGACGACATCGTCGTGGGTGGTGGATCCGCCGGTAGCGTGCTGGCCCGGCGACTGAGTGAGGACCCTTCCAGGCGGGTCCTCGTACTCGAGGCGGGACGGATGGATTCGCTGTGGGATGTCTTCATCCATATGCCGGCCGCCCTCCCGTTCCCGATCGGCAGCAGGTTCTACGACTGGCGATACGAGTCCGAACCCGAGCCGAAGATGGGTGGGCGGCGGATCTATCACGCGCGCGGCAAAGTACTCGGCGGCAGCAGCAGCATCAACGGCATGATCTTCCAGCGCGGAAATCCGATGGACTACGAGCGTTGGGCGACCGTGCCGGGCATGCAGGATTGGGACTACGCGCACTGTCTGCCTTACTTCCGCAAGATGGAAAATTGCCTCGCGGCGGCCCCTGACGACCCTTTCCACGGGCACGACGGTCCACTGATTCTGGAGCGTGGCCCGGCGACGAATCCGTTGTTCGAGGCCTTCTTCGCGGCGGCCGAGCAGGCGGGTTACCCCAGGACCGGTGACGTCAACGGCTATCGCCAGGACGGTTTCGCGCCGTTCGATCGCAATATCCACCGTGGCCGCCGACTGTCGGCTGCTCGGGCCTACCTGCACCCGGTGATGGGAGCACCCAACCTCACGGTGCGCACCCGCGCCCTGGCCACCGCGATCGTCTTCGATGGCACCCGCGCGGTCGGGGTGACCTACGACCGGGGGCGGCACCGGGGCATCCAGGCCCGCGCGCAGCGGGTCATCCTGTGTGGCGGTGCCATCAATTCCCCGCAGCTGCTGCAGTTGTCCGGGGTCGGTAACTCCGCAGAGCTGGCCGCGCTCGGGATACCGGTAGTGCACCACCTGCCCGGTGTGGGAGAGAACCTGCAGGACCACCTGGAGGTCTATATCCAGCATGCAGCCAAACAGCCCGTCACGATGCAGCGTTACCTCAAACACCGCTACAAGCCATGGATCGGTGCGCAGTGGCTGTTCGCGCGTAAGGGCCCAGGCGCTACGAACCACTTCGAGGGTGGTGGTTTCGTGCGCAGCAACGACCAGGTCGCCTACCCCAACCTGATGTTCCACTTCCTGCCGATCGCAGTGCGTTACGACGGGTCGGCTCCTGAAGGCGGCGAGGGCTACCAGGTGCATGTCGGTCCGATGTACGCCGACACCATCGGTTCGGTGAAGATCACCAGTCGTGATCCGCGGGTGAAACCGGCGTTGCGCTTCAACTACCTGTCCACCGAGAACGACCGCCGCGAATGGCTGGAGGCCGTCCGGACAGCTCGCCGGATCCTGGCCCAGCCGGCGCTCGCGCCGTTCAGCGCCGGGGAGATCTCGCCCGGACCGCAGGTCACTTCCGATGAGCAGATCCTGGACTGGGTGGCCAAGGATGCCGAGACCGCGCTGCACCCCTCCTGCTCGCTGCGAATGGGTACCGACGACATGGCCGTGGTCGATCCGGCCACCATGGCGGTGCACGGGCTGCAGGGCCTCTACGTCGCCGATGCCTCGGTCATGCCCTTCGTGACGAACGGCAACATCTACGCACCCGTGGTGATGCTCGCCGAGAAGGCCGCCGACCTGTTGCGCGGACGGACGCCCCTGGCGGCGCAGGACACGACGTTCTACCGCGCTGGAACCGGCATGCCGCTGGAACCGCCGTCCCTGCAATCCGTCCCGAGGTGAACCCCATGCTGAGAGTGTGCCCATTGGCTGCGCTGGCGCCCGGCGATGCGCTGCGGGTGGCGGCAGATCCGCCGATAGCTGTCTTTCACACCGAAGACGGCGACTTGTTTGCAATCGACGACACGTGCACCCACCAGGACGCGTCATTGGCCGACGGGTGGGTAGAGGGCTGCGAGGTGGAATGCCCGCTGCATGCATCGCGCTTCGACCTGCGCACCGGCGCCGTCGATGCGCCGCCGGCCAAGCGCCCGGTACGGGCGCATCGGGTTGTCGTCGTCGATGGTGAGATTCAGGTCGAACTATCCACCCAGCAGCCGAACCTGCCACCCGGATTGAGCCTCGGATCGGTATGACACCGCATCGAGTGACGATCGTCGGTGCCTCCCTGGCCGGTCTGAGCACCGCCCGCGCCTTGCGGGCGGAGGGCTTCGACGGGGACATCACGCTGATCGGAGACGAACGGCACGCGCCCTACGACCGGCCACCGCTGTCGAAGCAATTTCTGGCCGGGACGATGGGCGTGGCTGATCTCGCCCTGGAGGATGAAACCGAGTCGCTCGGTTTGCAGTACCTGCTGGGCGATGCCGCCGTCGATCTCGCTGCTGACCGCACCGTCACGCTCGCCGACGGTCGGCAGGTGTTCGGCGACGCCGTGGTGCTCGCGACGGGTGCCCGGGCCCGCACCCTGCCATGTGGTCCGGGGCTGGCGGGCATTCACACCCTGCGCACTCTCGATGACGCCTTTGCACTGTCGGCCGACCTGCAGATCAGCCGTCGCCTCGTGGTCATCGGAGCCGGTTTCATCGGTTCGGAAATCGCGTCGTCTGCGCACGAACTCGGACTGCAGGTGACGGTGGTGGAGGCTGCGCCCACGCCCTTGGCGGGTCCGCTCGGCGTATTTCTAGGTGCCGTGGTCGCTCGTGTCCATGAACGCGCGGGCGTCCGACTTCTCACCGGTGCGGCGCCGGTCGGGATGACCGGTGAGACCCGGGTGCGACAGGTGCAGCTGGCCGACGGTGAGGTGCTGACGGCTGACGTCGTGGTGGTGGGGGTGGGCGCCGTACCCAACGTCGAGTGGCTCGGGTCGACGGGCCTGGATCTACGGGGCGGCGTGCGGTGCGACGCCGCGGGCTTCACCGGCATCGACGGCGTCTACGCCGTCGGTGACTGCGCGACCTGGTTCGATGAGCAGGTCGGCAGACATCGACGCGTCGAACACTGGACGGGAGCTCACGAGCGCCCCGCGTTGATCAGTCAGCAGCTCCTGCACGGCGGCGCCATCGGGAAGGTGAAACCCGTGTATTTCTGGTCGGACCAGTACGGGTCGCGCATTCAGTTCGCAGGCACCATCGATGGTCACGACGAGGTGAGTGTCGAGGCCGGCGACCTGGATTCGGGCAGCTTTCTGGCGGTCTACCGACGTGCGGGAGAGCCGATCGGTGTCGTCGGGATCGATCAGGTGCAGCTGTTCGGGCGTTGGCGGCGTTCGCTGTCGGGTTACCGGCCGGCGGTGCCGGCCGGATGACGCTCCTACCCGACTACCGCTCAGTTCCGTTGAAAACACTGTTGATCGAAGGAGTGACGTGACCGACACCGTGCAGTCCACCCCGTCAGCGAGCGAGCCCAGCAGCCGGGCCGGCGCCAGCCTGATCTCCACGCTGCCCGGTCATACCTATGTGGATCCCACGTACTTCGCTCGCGAGCAGGAGCGCATTTTCGAGCAACTGTGGTGCTGCGCGGTCAGCAGCGCAGACCTGCCTGCACCGGGTTCTTTCCGGACGGTGCAGATCGGTCGCGAGAGCATTCTGCTGACCCGTAACCGCACAGGGCAGGCGCGGGCCTACTTCAACATCTGCCGACACCGCGGCGCCCGGTTGTGTGTGCACGAGTCAGGACAGGTCCAACGCGCGTTCCAATGCCCGTACCACGCCTGGACCTATGACCTGGACGGCAAGCTGATCGCGGCGCCGAACCTGACCAAGATGCCCGACATAGACCGGGTCGACTACGGGTTGCGCGCTATTCACGTCCGGGAGTGGCTGGGGTACGTGTGGGTGTGTCTGGCGGACCAGGCGCCTGACTTCACCGCCTCGGTGCAGCAGGAGGTGGTCGACCGGCTGGGCGACCTGGAGTCGATCGAGCGCTACGACATCGAGAATCTCGCGCTGGGACGCAGGATCGTCTACGACGTGCGGGCCAACTGGAAACTGATCATCGAGAACTTCATGGAGTGCTATCACTGCGCGACGATCCACCCTGAGCTGACCGAGGTACTGCCGGAGTTCGCCGACGGATACGCCGCGCAGTATTTCGTCGGACACGGCGCGCAGTTCGGCGAGCAGATCCAGGGATTCACGGTGGACGGTTCGCAGGGCCTGGACCGGATACCGGGGGTGAGTCAGGAGCAGGATCGGCGCTACTACGCCATCACGGTGCGTCCGCAGGTCTTCATCAACCTGGTGCCCGACCACGTGATCGTGCACCGGATGTTCCCGATGGCGCCCGATCGCACCATCGTGGAGTGTGACTGGCTCTACCTGCCGGGCGTCGTCGAAAGTGGAAAGGACCTGGACGCGTCCGTGGAGTTGTTCGACCGCGTCAACAGGCAGGACTTCGACGCCTGCGAACGGTGCCAGCCGGCGATGAGTTCGCGGATGTACGCGAACGGTGGCGTTCTCGTACCCAGCGAGCATCACATCGCGGCATTCCACGACTGGGTGCAGTCGCGTGTCACCGACCCGGCCTGACAGCACCGACCAACCCGCGTCGATCGGTCGGTCCGGGGCGTGACGTAGCGTGCAGGGGTGAGTGCATCCACCACAGCCCCCGTCATCTCCACCCTCGCCGAACTACGCGCCAGCGGCCACGAGCTGATCGGCGTCCGTCAGGAGATCCGCCGCAACCTGCTGGCCGCTCTCGCGGAAGGTCGTGACGCCTGGCCGGGCATCCAAGGCTTTCAGGACACCGTGATCCCGCAGCTTGAGCGGGCGTTGCTGGCCGGGCACGACATCGTGCTGCTCGGTGAGCGCGGGCAGGGCAAGACCCGCGTACTGCGCACCCTTGCGGGTCTGCTGGACGAGTGGACGCCGGTGATCGCGGGTTCCGAACTCGGCGAGCACCCGTACGACCCGATCACCCCGGCATCGATCCGGCGTGCGCGCGAGCTCGGCGACCAGTTGCCCGTCGCCTGGCGGCACCGGGACGAACGGTATGCCGAGAAGCTCGCGACACCCGATACCTCGGTGGGCGACCTGGTCGGCGATATCGACCCGATGAAGGTCGCCGAAGGGCGCAGTCTGGGCGACCCGGAGACCATTCACTTCGGCCTGATCCCGCGCGCGCACCGCGGCATTGTCGCGATCAACGAACTGCCCGACCTGGCGGAGCGCATTCAGGTGTCGATGTTGAACGTGATGGAGGAACGCGACATCCAGGTACGCGGATACGTGCTCCGGCTGCCGCTGGACGTGCTCGTCGTGGCCAGCGCCAATCCCGAGGACTACACCAACCGCGGCCGCATCATCACCCCGCTGAAGGACCGCTTCGGTGCGCAGGTGCGTACCCATTACCCGCTGACCGTCGAGGGCGAGATCGCGGTGATCTCCCAGGAGGCGCATCTCGTTGGCGCGGTGCCCGATTTCATCGTCGAGATACTGGCTCGTTTCACCCGTGGCCTGCGCGAATCCAGTGCCGTTGATCAGCGCTCCGGAGTGTCTGCGCGATTCGCGATTGCAGCAGCCGAAACCGTCGCTGCCGCAGCACTGCGCCGGGCGACGGTGCAGCATGAGGACGAAGCGGTTGCGCGGATCATCGACCTCGACACTGCGTCAGACGTGCTGACGGGCAAGGTCGAATTCGAAAGTGGCCACGAAGGCCGCGAAGAAGCAGTTCTGGAACACCTGTTGCGGATGGCGATCGCCGACACCGCCCGAGCTCGGTTGCGCGGCATCGATCTGGGCCCGCTCGTAGCTGCGATCGAGGCAGGTCATGAGGTGAGCACCGGGGACGAAGTGACCGCCGCGGTCCTGCTCGCATCACTGCCGGATATCGCCGGATCCGATCTTTACGACCAGGTTGCCGATCGGCTCGGGGCGGGTACTGCCGGCGCACGGGCCAGTGCCGTCGAGTTGGCGCTTGAGGGCCTGTATCTCGCACGCAAGGTCAGCAAGGACGTCGACGAAGAAGGCCGAGCGACCTACCGCTAGATCCATCTACTCGTTACCCGGAGGTTTGCGCGATGGTCAGTAAGCGAACGCATCGGTCTCGCTACGGCCGATACGTCGGTGGGCCGGACCCACTCGCGCCGCCGGTGGACCTGTCCGAGGCGCTGGATGCCATCGGGGAAGATGTGATGTCCGGGTATTCTCCCGAGCACGCCATGCGTGAATTCCTACGTCGCGGGGGTCGCGATCAGCAAGGTCTGGACGAGTTGGCCCGGCAGGTTGCGCAGAAGCGTCGCGAGATGTTGGCCAAACACAATTTGGACGGCACTTTTGCCGAGATCAAGCAACTATTGGAAAAAGCCGTGCTCAGCGAGCGCAAGCGGCTCGCGCGCGACCTGGACGACGACGCGAGATTCGCCGAGATGCGGATCGAGAACCTGTCACCATCGACCGCCGCTGCGGTCAACGAGCTCGGCGACTATCCATGGCGCGATGTCGAAGCCCGCGAAGACTACGAACGGATCAAGGACCTGCTCGGGCGCGAGATGCTCGACCAGCGGTTCGCGGGGATGAAGAAGGCTCTTGAAGGCGCCACTGAGGAGGACCGCGCCGGGGTCGCCGAGATGCTGAAGGATCTCAATTCGCTGTTGGCACAGCACCGGGCGGGGCAGAACACCGACTCCGCGTTCGAGCAGTTCATGGACAAGCACGGGGATTTCTTTCCCGAACGCCCCGAGACGATGGACGAGTTGCTGGATGCGCTGGCGCAGCGGGCGGCCGCTGCCCAGCGGATGCGTAACTCGATGACCCAGGAGCAGCGCGACGAATTGGATGCGCTGGCCGCGCAGGCGTTCGGGTCGCCGGAGTTGATGGATCAGCTCGGGGCGCTGGACGACAACCTGCGTGCGCTGCGCCCAGGCGAGGACTGGAGCGGTGGCGAGCAGTTCGAGGGCGAGCAGGGGATGGGGCTGGGTGACGGCACGGGAATGCTGCAGGACCTCGCCGACCTGGACGCTCTGGGAGAGCAGTTGTCCCAGCAGTACGCCGGAGCACAGATGGACGACCTGGACCTGGACGCACTACGCCGTCAGCTCGGTGACGAAGCCGCCATCGACGCGCAACGCCTCGCCGAGTTGGACAAACAGCTGCGTAGCCGCGACTACCTGCAGTCCGACCCCCAGGGTGACCTGCGGCTCTCACCCCGTGCAATGCGCGAATTGGGACGGTCGCTGCTGCGGGACGTCAGCCAGGCGCTGTCGGGTCGGCAGGGACAGCGGGATGCACGCAAGGCAGGCACGGCGGGGGAGCCGACCGGGGCTTCGCGGCCATGGGAGTTCGGCGACACCGAATCGTGGGACGTGACCCGCACGCTGACCAACGCGACGGTGCGGCGGGCCGGCGAGCCGGGCGGGCCGTTGATCTCCTTCGAGGACGTGGAGGTGCAGGAGACCGAGGCGCGCACGCAGGCAGCGGTTGCGCTGCTCGTCGACACGTCGTTCTCGATGGCGATGGACGGTCGCTGGCTGCCGATGAAGCGGACTGCACTGGCGCTGCATCAGCTGATCTCCACCCGCTTCCGGGGCGATCACCTGGAGCTGGTCGCCTTCGGACGGCACGCTCGCACGATGGACATCGCCGAGCTGACCGGACTGGCCCCGGAGTGGGAGAAAGGCACCAACCTGCACCACGCATTGATGCTGGCCAACGGTCATTTCCGGCGGTTCCCGAATGCTCAACCGGTGTTGTTGATTGTGACCGACGGGGAGCCGACCTCCCACCTCGAGGCCGACGGCGAGGTCTTCTTCGACTATCCGCCGCACCCGTTGACCGTCGCGTACGCGGTGCGGGAGCTGGATACATCGGTCCGGCTGGGTGCTCAGACCACCATCTTCCGGCTCGGTGAGGATCCGGGACTGGCGCGGTTCCTCGATCAGCTCGCGGGGCGGTCGGGGGGCCGTGTGCAGGCGCCCGAGTTGGACGGGCTGGGCGCGGCCGTGGTCGACAGTTACCTGTCCGGTCGCACGTCGCGTGGCGGGTGGTTCGGCGCCTCCGGCTGAGGATGTCTCATCGACATTTCTCAGTGAGCTTGACGACGGAAAAGCTGATGTTGCTGTCCTGGTCCTGGCGGCTGCCCGGCGCGATGTTCTGAGCGCAGACCTTCCAGTTCGAGTCGAGAACCTGGAAGCGGTTCGCACCGGTGGCGTCGCTGGAGGCGGTGAAGAACACCGGGTTGCCCGAGACCCGTTGAATGTCGTCCTGCGCTGCTTGAAGCACCTTGCCGACTTCATTCGGCATCACAAAAGTGGACGGCGCGGTCACCGAACTCGATGTGTTTGTCCCGGGTGTCTGCTGGCTGGCGGGGGTTGATGTGGCAACTGGGGCAGAAGCGCGTGGCGTAGTGCTCACCGCCGATGTCACCACCACGGTCTTCGTAACCGGCGCGGGCGTCGTTGCGCCTGGACCTGTGCTGGTTCCGCAGGCTGTCAACGCCACCGTCAAAATTGAGCAGCTGAAAAGGAGGGGGACCGAGAAAATGTTGCGGGAAGTCATGGGCGAAGTCTGCGCGATGCCTGATAACTTCTAGCCAACCGGCTGGGTACAGAGATCAAGTCGTTATGTTCAGGCGGCGGTCTCGGCAAGGTGGCGGGAGAATTCCAACATCGCCGTCCCTTCCTCCTCTATCCCGAGCGCGCACAGCAGCAGTCCCGTGTGTACCCGCTGGGCGACCGACCACTGCCAGATTGCATCGGGGTCGGTCCCTGTCGAACGGGCGAGGCGCCGGGACTGTTCCCGAGGTTCCGCATCGGCGTCCCACGGATCTTCGCGGACCAGGACGGCCAGGTCGTACTCGCGGTCGCCGATCAGACCATCGGGGTCGACCAGAGCAAACCCGCGCTCCGATTGCAGCGCGTTCCACTGATGGGCGTCCCCGTGCAGCAGCACTGCGGTCCGGGCGTCGTACGCTGCGGCTCGCGCGAGCGCAGCGGCCTGCGCGCTGCGAATGACGTTTTCGGGGGTTGAGTGTGTCGCCGCGTTCCAGTTCACTTCGATGTTTTCCGCGAGCTCGAGGCCGATCTGGGCAGTGGTCGGAAGGTGGGATCCCTGCACGGGACGCCAGATCTGCGCCAGGGCTCGCACCAGGTGGATCTCGCGTTGCCGGGTGGGCAGGGACAGGTCGTGCATCGATGCGCCGAGCCGTTCCAACAGCAGCGCACCCCGGTGCGCATCACCGCGCAGCAGGCGCACGGCGCCCCGGCCGCCCGCAAGGTGCAGGGCGGTGATCTCGTTCTCGGCGTCGCGACCTCGCGGGACGATCAGTTTGAGCACGGCACGCGTGCCATCTGCGCACGTGACGCCGACCGCATACGCCTCGGTGGCGTCCTGGAACGGGCCACTGAGGTCGCTCAGCTGCCAGGTGCGGGCGAGTTCCTCGATGAGACAGGGGAGATCGTCCAGCCAGCGCTGCGCACCCAGCAGCAACGCCCGTCGCCGAACTGGCGTAGGTACGTCAATCAGCATGCGGTCAAGTATGGCGATGTGCGATGTGCGATGCCCGATGGCAGCCGTGCGGGCCAGGTTTCCTAGGATCCTCTGGTGACGAGGCTGCGGATCGGTGTGCTCGCTGTGCAGGGAGATGTGCGGGAGCATGTGCGCGCCCTGGAGTCGGCCGGCGCGCAGGCCGTGCCTGTTCGCCGACCCGCCGAAGTGGCCCAGGTCGATGCCCTGGTGCTGCCGGGTGGTGAGTCCACGACGATGGACAAACTGCTGCGTGCCTTTGAACTGCAGGCTCCGATCCGGGAACGGATTGCGGCAGGTATGCCGGTCTACGGATCGTGCGCGGGGATGATTCTGCTCGCCGACCGGGTGCTGGACGGTCACCGCCAACAAGAGACCCTCGGTGGAATGGATATCGCTGTGCGGCGGAACGCCTTCGGTCGGCAGGTCGACTCGTTCGAGACTGATCTGCGGCTGGCGTGGTTGACCGACGGCACTGTCCGTCCCGTCCATGCCGTGTTCATCAGGGCTCCGTGGGTGGAGCAGACAGGTGCGGGCGTCGAGGTGCTCGGGCGGGTGCCGGACGGGCCTGCGGCGGGACGCATTGTCGCTGTGCGCCAGGGGTCGCTCCTGGCCACCTCATTCCACCCGGAGGTGACCGACGACTACCGGGTGCACAGCTATTTCGTTGACCTGGTGAGGGCTTCGAGAACATCCTGACTGCGCCTCAAGCCCGGGTAGTGAGCCGGATCAGGTGCCACGCTGCCGGCGCGATCTGTACCGTCACGGTTCCGTCGACGACCCCGGTGACCTCGACGCACTCCGGGGTCACCCGGTTCGGCTCATCGGCGGTGTTGCTGGCCTGCGGGTCGACCCCATCGAGAGCGACGTGCTCGACGATCTCCAGCGGACCGAAAGCAGTCAGATCAATGGCCGTATTGATCGCATCCGTTGCCGAGCGGTTCACGATGCTGATCGTCATCGAACCGTCATCCGGGTTGCGGGTGCCGGAACACAGTAGGGCGCTGCAACTGCCATAGGTCGTTGTCACCGTCGGCCCGTCTACCCGCAGATCGAGCACCACCCCCTGGCTGTGCCGTGCCAACAGCGCGAACGGCGCAAAGGTCGTCTGCCGCCAGGCCGGGCCGTTAGGCATGGTCCGGATCGGCGCAATGACGTTGACGAGCTGGGCCTGGCAGGCGATACCCACTCGGTCGCAGTGGTTGAGCAGCGTCATGATGAGTGAGGCGACCACGACGGCGTCATCGGCGGTGTACTCGTCCTCGATCAGGTGCCGCGGCCGGTCGGTCCACTCCAGTAGGTCCTCCCCGCCGAAAGCCGACTGACGCCACACGTTCCACTCGTCGAAGGAGATTTGGATCTGTTTGTCGGACTTGCGGACCGATGCGACGTGGTCCGCTGTCGCCGTGACCGAGTTGATGAACAGGTCCATGTCGACCGAGCTGCAGAGGAAGGACTGTCGGTCCGTTGCGTCGGGGTCGTAGTAGGCGTGTGCCGAGACATAGTCCACGACGTCGAACGCTCGATCGAGCACTTCGGCCTCCCAGGCACCGAAGGTGGGCATGCCCCGATTACTGCTCCCGCAGGCGACGAGGGAGATTTCCTGGTCGAACCGCTTCAACGCCTGACCGGTCCGAGATGCCAGCTGCCCGTAGTCGGACGCGCTGAGATGGCCCAACTGCCACGGGCCGTCCATCTCATTACCCAGGCACCAGAGGCCGATCCCGAACGGTTGTACTGCGCCATTGCGGGATCGGCGATCGGACAGTTCGGTTCCGCCAGGATGGTTGCAGTACTCGAGCAGATCGAGTGCCTCCGGCAGGCCACGGGTGCCGAGGTTGACCGCCATCAGAGGTTCGGCCCCGATCTCACCGATCCACTCCATGAACTCATGTAGACCGAACTCATTGGTCTCAGTTGCTTTCCAGGCCGCATCGAGCCGGACCGGCCGCTCCTGTGGTGCGCCGACCGAGTCTTCCCAGCGAAAGCCCGAGACGAAATTGCCGCCGGGGTACCGCACGAGGGTGACGCCGAGTTCCTTGACCAGCTGCAACACATCGCCGCGAAATCCCCGTTCGTCGGCATGGGGGTGCGCCGGCTCGTAGATGCCCTCGTATACGCATCGACCCATGTGTTCCACGAACGACCCGAAGATCCGACGCTGGACGGGCCCGACCACAAATTGCGGATGAGCGGTGACGGTGGCCTTCGGCGAATTTTGTGCGGCGGTCGGTTGCGACATCGCACGAGTGTCCCGCACCTTCCCTGATCTTTTAGGTCTCGGGGAAGGGGGGACGGCTCACTCGACGCGTAGGACTCGCATCTGCAGCGCGAGTGTCGAGTAGTAGCCGACGAGCACGATCAGTTCGAAAACGTCGCGCTCGGTGAGTGGTGGCACACATTGCTCCCAGATCTCGTCGTCGACGTCCCCCATGGTCAGCGCCGAGGTCAGGCGCAGGCCGGCCAACTCCACGGGGTCGTCGAGCTGGGGTAATCCGCCATCACGGATCGTGATCAGCTCGGCTTCGGTGATGCCGCAGGTGCGGCCCACGGCCTCATGCGCGGCGCGCTCGAACGCACTGTCCCGACTGGCGGCAACGACGAGAATGGCCAGCTCGCGTAGGCGGTTCGGCAGCTGCGAGCGGTAGCGGACCGCCACGCCGACCTCTGCCAGGGCGGCGCCGATCGCGGGCGAGAGGAGGAATCCGCCGAATGGTCCCTGAAGCTGCAGGTCGGCGTCGGTCAGCGCGAACGCCTGCGGACCCTGACTTCGCGGACCGTCTGCGATCGCTCGGTAGAGCGTGGTCTGGTCCGCGTCCAGGTCCTCCGGTCGCAGCCGAGGTTGTCGACTCATGTGTCCTCCATCGAGCTCCCGTTGGTGGGGCGGGTGGTTATTTGGGCGGATTCATCCGCCGTGAGACGGCCCGGTGGGCGATGGGCGGTAGCCAGTCCTTGGCCACTTTGCGGATGCCGGTCCGCGACCGGGGCATGCCGCGGACTGCGGTTGGTGCCGCGACGACCGGTGGGGGAGTCGATGCCGGCGCGGGTTCAGGGGCGGGCAGATCGCTGATCTTGATGCGTAGGATCGGTCGTCCGGCGATGATGTGCGTCGCGCAGAAACAGTGCCCGCGCGCCCCCAGCCAGGTCTGGATCTGCTCCTGGGCTGCTGCCGGGTCACCCCAAGTGCCGTAGAGCTTGGACTCGGTGAGAGCGATGACCCGCAGGTCTTTGGTGGCGACGGCCTCCCATACGGCGGCAGGCACGCCCGGGGTGTGTTCGGAGCGGTAGTCATCGAACGCGACGATGCCGTCCGGCTGGAGCAGGAGTCGCGCGGAGTCGACATCTGTCGCGACGTGCTCGTAGAGGTGGGATGCGTCGATGTGCACGAAGCGCGCCGAGCCGGGGGCCACGTGCTGCACGATGTGGTTGGACGTTGCTTGAACAATGGTCGGCAGATCGGGGTGGAAACGAAGATAGTTCGCCTCGAATGCTGAGCGGGTCAGCCCACTGTAGGAGTCAGACAGCTCGCGGGTGTTCTCTGCGTCACCTGCTTCACCTTCGAAGAGATCCAGCACGGTGAAGGTCTCTCCCGGTTGCCGGAAATGCCCCACCAGCACGGCACTCTTACCCAGGAAGCTACCCACTTCGACCAGCTCACCGTGATGCTCGTGTCGCACCTGCTCGCCGAGGAGGAACTCGAACAGATGACGGTCACTGGGGTTGAACCACCCCTTGATCGTGCCCAGGTCGCCGGCATCCAGTGCCGATAGAAGAGGGGCGGTGGCCTGGCTCATGGATGAGTGACCTCTCCGGGTGTTCTGCGGGCGAAGGACGGCGCCCCAACCTAACGTGAGCAGACCGCAGTATGTGCGCACGCTGGGAAAACTCTCGAAGATCCCCGTTGACCGCGGTGCCTCAACCGGTCCTTGCAGCGCATGCCGCCGTGATGCGCGCGTCGACGCCGAGCCGGTCCTGCTGTTCAGGCCATCGGCGTGGTCGGCACCAGGTCCGTGAAGGCCCGCTTCGGGGCGGCCATCAGCGCGAGCGCGGCCAGTACAGCGGCGCCTGAGCACACGGCCCAGACCGTGAGGTAGCCCGACAGCGGGGCCGAGGCCCGGTTCAGGTCCAAACCGTCAGCAGACAGCGCGATGGCAAAGATCGAGCTGGCAATCGCCCCACCCACCGTCTTGGTCGCGTTGGTCATGCCGGTGGCGAAACTGGTGCGATTCTCGGGGGCTGCAGCGGCCGCGGCGGCCGGCAGGGCTGCGACCACGGCGCCGGAACCGAGGCCTGCGATGCCCATATTGACCAGACCCTGCCAGGTGGCGTCATGGAACGGGATCCACAAGGCGTAGCCGAGAGCGATCAGCAGGCACGACACGATGAGAGCGCGTCGTAACCCCAGAAGCCGTGAGGTCAGCGGCAGCGTGAACGCCCCGATCGCCAACGTGATGACGTAGACCCCGATCAGCGTCGAGACGAAGGCCGCGTCGGCTCCCAACCCGTAGCCGCGCTCGGCCGGGTCGGCCTGGGCGTAGGTGGACAGCGGGATCTGACCTCCGAGCACTGGGACACCGAACAGGAAAGCAGTCAGCTGAATGGGCCACTGCCGCGGATCACGCAGGAGACGCACATCGACGAGCGGCTCGGCCCGGCCCAGTTCATACCGCACGAACGGCACCAGACTCGCGACCCCGGCCGCCACCAGGAGCCACGCCAGCCACGACTCCGGACCGCGGAGCCGGATGACGACCAGGCCGGCCATCACCAGCCCGAGCGAGCCGGTGATCAGTGCGAGGCCCGTCCAGTCGATCCCACCGGTGGCCTCACCGGGAGTGTGTTCGATGCCGAGCAGGATGACGAAGAAGACCGCTGTCACCACGATCGCCGGCAGCGCCAGGACCACACCCATCCCCACCTGGTCAACAAGTTGGCCACTCGTCAGGGCGCCACCGATGACGGCGAGCTCGAGGGCGCCGACGAGGACCGCAGCACCCCGGCGGGTACGCCGTTCGCGGTCTTTGCCGCCGCGCAGGCGACGGTGGATGATCGCTATCTCCAGCGGCAGCCAGACGACGTACGCGCCCTGCAGCGACCAGCCGATGAGGAAGGTCGTGAACGACGGTGCGATGACCAGGATCCACGACCCGAGGGCCGTAACAGCGGTGGCGAGCAGCAGCACCCGCTGGTACCCGATCAGGTCGCCGAGGCGCGCCAGCAGCGGCACACACAGCGCGGAGAGGACCAGCTGGGCCGCCTCGAACCAGTTGACGTCGCCCTCAGCCATCGCGAGATGGTGGGCGATCTGGGGGTATATCGGTGTGTAGTACCCCTGCAGCACGCCGCTGGCGACCTCCACCATGACCAGAAAACCCACGACCTTCGCGAGGCTCTGGACGACCACCCGAGGGCTGCGTGTTCCAGGGGCCGGTGTCATCAGCGGATCTCCTCGATCAGCCGTCGATACCAGGTGATGCCCTCGAGAAAGGCATCCACGCCGAGGTGTTCGTCGTAGGAGTGGATCGACTCACGTTGAGCCTTGGTCATCCGGAACGGTACGAAGCGGTAGACCCGGTCGCAGATCGCAGTGAACTGGCGCGCGTCGGTGGCGGCCATCATGACGTACGGCGCTGGCACGGCGTCGGCGAACACTGTGCTGATCGTCGACTCCAGGAGCTGGAACGCTTCGTCGTCGATCGGTGAGATCGGGCTCGCGGCGCCTACTTCCAGGACGTCGATGTGCACCTGATCGTCGTCGACCGCTCTGCGTACGTGTGCGAGCACATCGGCAACGCTGTCACCGACCATTACCCGGATGTTCACCCCGGCCCGTGCGGTGGCAGCAATGACATTGATTGCAGGGGAGCCCGACAACGTGGTGATCGCAAACGTGGTGCGGGTCATCGCGGCGGTTTCCGGCCCTGCGGCCAGCAGAACCCGGGTCAGCGCCGCCTGCAGGCGCCCGGCGTTGGCGAGCAGCGGGCGCAACGGGAGCACCGCGTGCGGGGCCAGGCGGCGGAAAAGTTCGATGGTGGGCTCCGGAAGGCTCGCCGGCAGAGAGGAACGGTCCAGGCGGGTGATCGCTCTGGCCAGCCGCGCTGTCGGACCCATCCTCGACGGCGTTGAGGCATGCCCGCCGCGCCCCTCGACCCGTATCTCGATCGAGGTGGTGCCTTTCTCGGTGACGCCGATGACGCCGATGGATGCGGCGACCCCAGGGAAGGCCTCACTCGCGATGGCGCCGCCCTCGTCCAGTACAAACCACGGCCGCACACCGCGTCGCGCGAGCTCTTCGACCGCCAGTCCTGCGGCGGTGCCCATCACCTCTTCGTCGCAACCGAAGGACAGCCACACATCCTGGGCCGGGGCGAACCCCCCGGCGAGTAGCTCTTCCACGGCCTCGCAGATACCGACCAGGGCGCCTTTGTCGTCCAGGGTGCCGCGTCCCCAGATCGCTTCGGTGCCGAGGTGTTCCACGACCGCGGCACCGAACGCGTCGTGCCGCCAGGTGCCCTCGACCGGCACGACGTCGAGGTGCGCCATCAACACGACCGGTCGCCCGGCTGCCGTTGCCGGTACCTGTGCTCGGCCGGACCAGTGGAAAAGGAGGCCGTGGGTAGAGATCCGGGTCAGCTCGAGATGTTCGTGCAACAGCGGGAACAGCCGTGCCAGTTCGGTGCGGAACAGGTCGAACGCAGCGGAGTCGACGCGGCCGGGGTCCCGGTTGCTGACCGTCGCAATCCTGACGAGCGTCTGGAGCTTGTCGACGGCGCGAGGGTGCACGGACATGGGGGCACTCTAACTATCGGTGCGGCCCTCGGCAGCGGGTCAGCCGTGCCGCAGTACCGCAGTGGGGCGCCCGCCCCTCGATGATCAGGACAGCGGCGCGCTCAGCTCCAGATGCACTCCGTCAGGGTCGCTGAACGACAGAATTGCCATTCCGGCGCCGGTGAGGTCGGTGACCTCTCCGTGCGGGATACCGGCGTCCTGGAGTTTCTGGTGGGCATCGACGAGGTCCGCGCGGGAGGCCACCTGGAAACTGACATGGTCCAGGCCGGTGTGATCGGCATCGAATCGCTGATCGCCCGGCGCGACCGGGCGTAGCCCGAACAACGCTCCCGAGGGGGTCTGGTAGACGGTGCCGCCGTAGAACTGTTCCGGGGACTCCCGAACACCGGGTTCTTCAACCGTTGCGGAGTTGTCGATCGCTGCGGGCCAACCGAAGACCTGGTCGTAGAACGCCTTCGAGCGGGCGATGTCGGTGACGGTCAGTCGCACATGGGAGAAACCTGAGCTGGTGATAAAAGCCATGACACTGTTCTACCGCACATCCGGTGGGCTGCAGGGTGGCGATGGCAGCGGTCACGGTGGCCCGATCTGGCAGCGGCGTGGCTTCGGCCCGACCCACAACGACTGTTCCGTTGTTCCGCAACTCCCGGCTCGTTACGATGACGGGCGGATCGCGGCAGCGCACAGCGCGATTCCCGAGGTCACTAGTACGAAGCAGGGAGACAATGAGCGGGCACTCCAAATGGGCCACCACCAAGCACAAGAAGGCCGTGGTCGATGGTAGACGCGCCAAATTGTTCGCGAAGTTGATCAAGAACATCGAGGTGGCGGCGCGCTCCGGTGGGGGAGACCTCTCGGGCAACCCGACGTTGTACGACGCGGTACAGAAGGCCAAGAAGTCCTCGGTGCCCAATGACAACATCGACCGTGCGGTCAAGCGTGGTTCCGGCGCAGAAGCCGGAGCGACGGAGTACCTCGCGTTGATGTACGAGGGATACGCGCCGGGTGGCGTCGCCATGCTGATCGAATGCCTGACCGATAACAAGAACCGGGCCGTCGCCGAGGTCCGCACTGCGCTGCAACGCAATGGCGGGACGATGGCCGAGAGCGGATCGGTGGCCTTCCAGTTCCAGCGCAAGGGTCTGGTGACCGTCCCGAAGGCGGACAAGACCGAGGACGACATCCTCGAGGTCGTCCTCGACGCCGGTGCGGAGGAGATCAACGATCACGGCGACTTCTTCGAGATTGTCTCGGAGGCATCCGACTTCGTCGCCGTTCGCGAGGCGGTGCAGGCTGCCGGCATCGACTACGACTCGGCAGAATCCTCCTGGGTGCCGACGGTGCAGGTGCCACTGGATGCCGACGGCGCGCGCCGGATGTTTCGGATGATCGACGCGCTGGAGGACAGCGACGATGTGCAGAATGTTTTCGCCAACGGGGATGTCAGCGACGAGGTTCTGGCAGAGCTGAACGAGGACGACGACTGACCGGACTCGCCGACCCGCCTGCGCGCCGCGTGTGACGTGGGCGGGTACGTTCGAGGTCACCGAACACGTGTTCGGTGACCTGAGATGTCCTATCGGAGGCTGAAGTGCGCGTGCTCGGTGTCGATCCCGGTCTGACCCGGTGCGGTCTGGGCGTGGTCGAGGGTGGTATCGGCATCCCGCTGCGGATGATTGCGGTCGGGGTCGTGCGTACTCCGGTGGCCGACGATCCTGCTGAGCGGCTGCTGATGCTGCAGACCGAGATCGATGAGTGGCTGCAGATCCACAAGCCGGACGCGGTCGCGGTCGAGCAGGTGTTCGCCAAGGCCAACATCAAGGGGATCATGGGCACCGCGCAGGCGTCCGCGGTGCCGATGCTGGCTGCCGCCCGGTTGGGTCTGCCGCTGGCGATGCATACCCCGTCGGAGGTCAAAGCCGCCGTCACCGGCAATGGTCGGGCGGACAAGGCCCAGGTCACGGCAATGGTCACCCGCATTCTGCGCCTGCAGGTGGCCCCCAAGCCTGCGGACGCAGCCGACGCGCTGGCGCTGGCTATCTGTCACGTCTGGCGCGGAGGTGCCCAGGACCGCATTGCCACGGCGTTGGCGCGGCAGACTGCTGCGCGAGCTGGAAGGGCGCCACGATGATCGCCAGCCTGCGCGGCACGGTCGTGATGACCGGTCTCGGCACGCTGGTCATCGAGGTCGGTGGAGTCGGTATGTCCGTGCTGACCACCCCGTCCACAGCGGCTTCGGTGCGGATCGGCGACACCGCCACCCTGGCCACCACCCTGGTGGTCCGTGAGGACTCCCTGACGCTGTTCGGATTCGCCTCCACGGGCGAGCGTGACCTGTTCGAGCTGGTACAGACCGTCAGTGGGGTGGGGCCCCGGCTGGCGCTGGCGATGCTGGCCATCCACGCTCCCGAGGTGTTGCGTCGGGCCATCGGCCTGGGCGAGCTGGCAACGCTGGTGAAGGTGCCGGGGATCGGCAAGAAGGGCGCTGAGCGGATCGTCCTGGAGCTGAAGGACAAGGTCGGGCCCGTCTCCGCCACCGGGGTGGCCGATACGTTGGCGACGTTGCCCTTCGAAGACGGCCAGCACCAGGTCGTCGAGGCCCTGATCGGTCTCGGGTGGTCCAGCAGGCAGGCTCAGGATGCCTTCGCCAAGGTCAGCGACAGCGAGTCCGAAGAGGCCGATGTGTCGGTCCTGCTGCGGGCGGCATTACGCGAGCTCGGCCGATGAATCAGCCCGAGGACCTGGCGGACAGCGACCAGTCGTACGGCGACCAGTCGTTCGACGCGACCGCTCGGATCGTAGATCCGGGTAGTCGAAGCGGCGATGACGACGACCGCCGACTCGATGCGGCGCTGCGACCGCGCAAGTTGTCGGAGTTTCCGGGCCAGCCGCGAGTACGCGATCAGCTGGCTCTGCTGCTGGAGGCAGCTCGGCGACGTAATGCTCCACCGGATCACGTGTTGCTGTCCGGGCCACCCGGGTTGGGTAAGACGTCGCTGGCAATGATCATCGCCGCTGAGTTGGAGCAGCCGATCCGCATCACCAGCGGGCCGGCCATCCAACATGCCGGCGACCTGGCGGCGGTACTTTCCTCCCTCGCGGAGGGTGAGGTGCTCTTCCTGGACGAGATCCACCGGATGGCGCGCCCGGCGGAGGAGATGTTGTACCTCGCAATGGAGGACTTCCGCGTCGACATCATCGTCGGCAAAGGCCCGGGCGCTACTGCGATCCCGCTGGAGTTGCCGCCGTTCACGGTCGTGGGTGCCACGACCCGGGCAGGGTTGTTGCCGGCGCCGCTGCGGGACCGCTTCGGTTTCACCGGCCACCTGGACTTCTACTCCAGCGTGGACCTGGCGTTGATCCTTACCCGCAACGCGAGCCTGTTGGGGGTCGACAGCACGCCTGCAGGAATCGACGAGCTGGCCGGTCGTGCACGAGGCACCCCCCGCGTTGCGAACCGGCTGCTGCGCCGCGTCCGCGACTACGCGCAGGTGCACGGCAACGGCATCGTGGATCTGCCGTCAGCGCGAGCAGCTCTTGAGTTGTTCGATGTGGATGACCGCGGGCTGGATCGCCTGGACCGCGCCGTGTTGGACGCTCTGTGTCGTCGCTTCGGCGGCGGACCGGTGGGTCTGTCGACTCTCGCGGTCGCGGTCGGCGAGGAAGCAGACACCGTTGAGACGGTCGCTGAGCCGTACCTGGTCCGCGAGGGCTACCTCGTGCGCACGCCGCGTGGGCGCGCCGCATCACCGCTGGCGTGGTCCCACCTGGGCCTCACCCCACCCACGCCGATCACAGATGGCGCCCAGCTGCCTTTCACCGACGTCGACGGCCGGTTCGGAGGGGGACCCCCGAATGCCGATTGATACCTGTCGACCATGCGCCACTTAGTCAACCGGTGGTTGGGCCTAAGGCGATGCTGACCTAGACTCAGCGGCTGGTAAGCCAGGGCGGTCACCTTCAAAGTCCGCTCCATATTTCAGATGCACCACCGAGTAAGAGCCGTTGCGGCTCCGCGCTACTGCGAGATTTCAAAGGACGTTCTGCTTCATGCCCGTTTTCGTGACAGCCAACTCCGGCAACTCCGGGTCCGGTAGCAGTACGTATGTGCTGATCGGCCTGGTGATTCTGATGGGCGCGCTGCTGTTCATCTCCAACCGTCGTAAGCGACGAGCGGCCAGTCAGCAGCAGGAGAGCCTCAAGGTCGGATCGCAGGTCAGCACGACCTCCGGCATGCTCGGCACCCTGGTCGAGATCGACGACAGAATCGCCACCGTCGAGGTGAGCCCTGGTGTCCGGATGCAGTTCATCCGCCGTGCGGTCGTACCCCGTGCAACGTTGCTGCCCGAGGATGCCGCGCAGAGCGGGAACACTGCCGTTGTAGCGGATGCGGACAGCGGAGCCCGCGACCCGTACGAGTTGGACACGGACGAATTCCGTGAACGCGGCGACGACCGCACGGGGGCCTGAGCACCGGTGGCAACCCGCACACGACGCGCACCCGGCGGTCGACCGACCCGCACACTCATCATTCTCGCCGCGTTCATCATCGCGATGTTCGGCGCGATCGGCGCGAGTGTGTCGCTGGGTAACCCCAGCGGTCAGTGGACCCCGAAACTCGGCCTTGACCTTGAGGGTGGCCGGCAGATCGTGCTGCAGCCTTCGGTCGGCAAGGGTCAGAAAGTAACGTCGGGTCAGGTCAATCAGGCCGTCGACATCATCCGGCAGCGGGTCAACGGAAACGGGGTGACCGAGGCGCAGGTCAGCACCCTGGGTGCGGACAGCATCGAAGTCTCCCTACCGGGCAACCCCAGCCAGCAGACGCTGAGCGCACTTGCGCAGTCCTCACAGCTGTTCTTCCGTGCCGCCATCACGAGTGCGACCGATGTACCGCCGACGTTCACTCTGCCGACGCCCTATGTCGCGCCGGCGACGCCGAAGCCCACGCCGTCCCCGTCGGCATCCGCGTCGCCCAGCTCCCCGTCGGTGCAGCCGTCGGTGTCCAAACCGTCGCCGTCGTCATCCAAACCCTCGCCCGCGAAGTCCTCCGGCACCACCGCGAACGACGTGCTGCCGCAGGCGTTCCGTGCGGCGACCAGTACTCCCGCGCCCACCAGTTCCAGCCCGGCCAGTCCCACGGCTTCGTCCAGCAGTCCCGCGCCCTCCAGCTCGACGCCCGCGACGCCGAAGAGCACCGGCACCACCGGCACCTTGGGCGCCAGCTCGACGCAGTGGGAGACCCGTCCTGTCGGTGATATCTGGATCATCAACGGGTTGGCAACCAAGGGGGAGACCTACAGCCAGCTGCTGCAGAACTACTCCTGCTCCAACAACGATCCGCGCCTCGGCCCGACAGCCGCCAAGTGGCAGCAGATCTCATCCGAGGTGCCCAAGGGCGAGCCGACCGTGGCCTGCGCAGACGCGAACACACCCGGTCAACCCGCGACCAAGTACCTGTTCGGCCCCTCTGAGGTAACCGGTAGCCAGATCAGCGATGCCAGCTATGGTCCGGCCACCAACCAGCAGGGCGTCGCGACCGGCGGGTATGAGGTCAATCTGTCGTTCAAATCTGCGGGTGCCAAGAAGTTCGGCGAGGTCACCGGTCGGCTGAACGGCCTGAAAGGTGTGCAGAACCAGTTCGGCATCGTGGTCGACGGCAAGGCCATCTCGGTCCCGTCGAACACCAACGGTGCGATCACCGGTGGTAAGGCTCAGATCACCGGTAACTTCACTGAGGCAACCGCCAAAACACTGGCCAACCAGCTGAAGTTCGGTGCGCTGCCGTTCTCCTTCAAGGAGCTGACCTCCAGCCAGATCAGTCCGCAGCTGGGCTCCTCCCAACTTCGCGACGGCATCATCGCCGGCATCATCGGCCTGTTCCTGGTCGTCTTGTACTCCCTTGCCCAGTACCGCCTGCTCGGCCTGGTCACGATCGCCTCGCTGGTCATCGCCGGCACGATCACCTACGCCGCGGTGACACTGCTCGGATATACCAGCGGGCTGCGTCTGACGATGGCCGGCGTGACCGGACTGATCGTGGCCATCGGTATCACCGCGGACAGCTTCATCGTGTACTTCGAGCGGGTAAGAGATGAAGTCAGATCGGGTCGCCCGCTACGGGCCGGTGTGCAGACCGGATGGGATCGCGCCAAGCGGACCGTGCTGATCTCCGACACCGTCAACTTCCTGGCAGCTGCCGTCTTGTACCTGCTGTCCGAAGACAATGTGAAGGCCTTCGCGTTCACCCTCGGCCTCACCACCGTCATCGACGTCGCCGTGGTCTTCTTCTTCACCCACCCGGTGCTGACGCTGCTGTCACGCACGTCGTTCTTCGGCAACGGCCACAAGTGGTCCGGATTCGATCCGGACCGTCTCGGGGCCCGCGGCGTGACGTACGCCGGTCGTGGCCGCGTGACGATTGCCGAACGTAAGGCTGCCGCTGCCGCAGCCGGAAGCGAGGTCTGACATGGCGAGCTTCGCTGCCTTCGGTAACGACCTCTACACGGGTCGTCGACAGATCAACTTCGTCGGACGACGTCGGACCTGGTACGCCGTCAGCGCGGTCTTCCTGGTGCTGGCCCTTGTGGGGCTCCTGGGTCCGGGACTGAATCTCAGCCTCGAGTTCAGGGGTGGCTCCGAGATCAAGGTTGCGGGTATCTCCCAGATGGGTGACTACACCGCCCGCGCGAACAAGGTCATCGCTTCGGTAACGGGTAAAACCGCGAATCTCGACGTCACCAAGGTCGGTAACAGCGGCCTGACGATTGACTCCAAGGACCTCGGTAATGGCACTGCCGCCAGCACCGACAAGGTGAGCGCCGCGCTGGCCAAGGAGTTCAAGGTTCCTACCGGTTCCATCACCAGCAGCTTCATCGGACCGACGTGGGGTAAGCAGGTCACCACAAAGGCGATTCAGGCACTGGTCGTCTTCCTGGCGCTGGTGTCCGCGTTGCTGGCGATCTACTTCCGGACCTGGAAGATGGCCGTGTCGGCTCTGGTCGCGCTGATCCACGACCTCGTGCTGACCGTAGGGATCTACGCACTCGTCGGCATCGAGGTCTCCCCGGCGACGGTGATCGGGTTCTTGACGATCCTCGGATACTCCATCTACGACACGGTGGTCGTCTTCGACAAGGTGCGCGAGAACACCAACGAGGCGATCGAGTCGGGCAACCGCAGCTACTCCCAGGCGGCCAATTACGCCGTCAACCAGACGCTTGTGCGCTCGATCAACACCTCCGTGGTGGCGTTGTTGCCGATTGCAGCATTGCTGGTCGTCGGTTTCGCGGTCCTCGGCCCGGGTACGTTGCTGGACCTTGCGCTGGCGCTCTTCGTCGGTATCGCGGTCGGCACCTATTCCTCGATCTTCATCGCTACCCCCCTGCTGGCGTCCCTACGATCCCGCGAGCCCGCGATGAAAGATCTGGAACGCCGGGCCGCCACCTTCCAGACCTCGCAGCACGCTGCACTCGGCGTCGGCGTCGGGACGGGCTCGAAGGGTGCAGAGGAGCAGCAGGGCGAGAACATGTCCGGGGTCATCGAACCCGAGCGCGCCAAGGCCGCTGCCGATGCGCGCCGGACCAAAGTGCGCAAGCGTGAGGTGCACCCGCTCGCACTGCGCGACGAGGACGACCGCACGTGAGCGATATCGACATCGCCAGGCTGCTGCGCGAGCACACCCGTGAGATCGCTGACTTCCCCAAGCCGGGGGTGGCGTTCAAAGACCTGACTCCGTTGTTCGCCGACCCAGCCGCATTCACGACGGTCGTCGAGGACATCGCCGGTCGATATCGCGGCACGGTGGACGCAGTAGCGGGGGTGGAGGCGCGAGGGTTCATCGTCGGTGTTCCGGTAGCCCTGGCGCTCGGTCTTCCGTTTGTGGCAGTCCGTAAAGCGGGCAAGCTGCCGGGCGCCGTGCTGGGCGAGGACTACGAGCTGGAATACGGGACGGCGAGGATCGAGATCGTCGCCGATGCCGTTGCTGGGGGCGACCGCGTGCTGCTCGTGGACGACGTGCTGGCGACCGGCGGCACCGCTGCTGCCGCGTGTACGTTGCTGGAACGGACCGGCGCGCGGGTGGTCGGGATTGCGATGTTGATGGAGCTGGTCTTTCTGGGCGGACGGTCGGCGTTGCCCGATCGCGATGTGCTCGCGCTGCTGAGCATCGACGGCGACTAGGATTTGCCCATGAGTGCTGGCGACAGGGAAACCACCCCAGCACCGCCTGCTGCCGCGACCTCACGGGTCCGCGCGAGGCTGGTCCGGTTCAGCGGACCACGCTCAGGTACGAACCGGGTGCTGGAGCCGCTGCTGCGCACCGTGCGGAGCACCCACCCCAAGGAAGACGTATCCGTCATCGAGCGGGCCTACGTCGTTGCCGAGCGGTGCCACACGGGTCAGCTGCGCAGAAGTGGTGATCCGTACATCACCCATCCCCTCGCGGTGGCGACCATCCTGGCCGAGCTCGGCATGACACCCCCGACCCTCGCCGCAGCGCTTCTGCACGACACGGTGGAGGACACCGAGTACTCCCTGGAGCAGTTGCGACGCGATTTCGGCGATGAGATCGCGATGCTCGTCGACGGTGTCACCAAGCTGGACAAGGTGAAGTACGGCGACGCGGCGCAGGCCGAGACCGTCCGTAAAATGGTGGTCGCGATGGCCCGCGACATCCGCGTGCTCGTCATCAAACTGGCCGACCGGCTGCACAACGCGCGCACCTGGCGCTACGTGTCAGTGGAGTCCGCGCAACGCAAGGCCACCGAGACGCTGGAGATCTTCGCTCCGCTGGCCCACCGGCTGGGCATGAACACCATCAAGTGGGAGCTGGAGGACCTGTCGTTCGCGACCCTCTACCCCAAGGTCTACGACGAGATCGCCCGGTTGGTCGCCGACCGCGCACCGGCCCGCGAGGAGTATTTGAAGGGTGTGGGCGAGCAGGTCGGTGCAGACCTACGGGCCGCGAAGATCAAGGCGACGGTGACGGGGCGGCCCAAGCACTACTACTCCGTCTACCAGAAGATGATCGTGCGGGGGCGTGACTTCGAGGAGATCTATGACCTCGTTGCGGTGCGTGTACTGGTGGAGTCGGTGCGCGACTGCTACGCGGTGCTCGGCACCCTGCACAGCCGTTGGAGCCCGGTGCCGGGGCGCTTCAAGGACTACATCGCGATGCCGAAGTTCAACATGTACCAGTCGCTGCACACAACGGTGATCGGCCCCGGCGGTAAGCCGGTCGAGATTCAGATCCGCACGTATCAAATGCATCGCCGGGCCGAGTACGGAGTCGCAGCGCACTGGAAATACAAAGAGGACGCCAGTGCCGCGGCTTCGGGTGGTCCCCAGGTCACCGACGACGGTCCGGTCAACGATATGGCGTGGTTGCGTCAGTTACTGGAGTGGCAGCGCGAGACCAGTGATCCGGGGGAGTTCCTGGAGTCGCTGCGTTTCGAGGTCGGCAGTCGCGAGGTCTACGTGTTCACCCCCAAGGGGGAGGTCATGGGCCTGCCTGCCGGCTCGACCCCCGTCGACTTCGCCTACGCCGTGCATACCGAGGTCGGCCACCACACCATCGGCGGCAGGGTCAACGGCCGACTGGTGCCGCTGGAGTCCACGCTGGAGAACGGTGACGTCGTCGAGGTGCTCACCTCCAAGGCGGACGGCGCCGGCCCGAGCAGGGACTGGTTGAACTTCGTCAACAGCCCCCGGGCACGCAACAAGATCCGGCAGTGGTTCTCCCGCGAGCGGCGCGAGGAGGCCATCGAGTCCGGAAAGGAGTCGTTGGCCAAGAACGTCCGTAAGCAGGGTCTGGGTCTGCAACGGCTGATGTCGCATGACTCGTTGACCCAGGTGGCCACGGGATTGCACTACCAGGACATCGACGCGCTGTACGCAGCGGTGGGTGACGGTCACGTGTCCGCCGAGCACGTCGTCAGCCAGTTGCTGGTGTCGCTGGGCGGGGAGGAGGCAGCCACCGAGGATCTGGCCGAGGCCACGACTCCGCTGGGCGTGCCGGCACGACACCGGCACGCGGATTCGGGCGTGACCGTGGTCGGCACGGACGACGTGTGGGTCAAGCTCGCACGCTGCTGTACCCCGGTTCCCGGCGACGACATCATGGGCTTCGTGACGACGGGCAACGGCGTGTCGGTGCACCGCACCGACTGCACGAACGCGGAGTCGTTGCGCACCCAGCCCGAGCGGATCCTCGAGGTTGCCTGGTCGCCGTCTGCTGCGAGTATTTTCCTGGTGCAACTGCAGGTCGAGGCGTTGGATCGCAACAGGCTGCTCTCGGACGTGACCCGGGTCCTGTCCGACCAGCACGTCAACATCCTGTCCGCCAGTGTGGCCACCAGCCGCAACAGGGTCGCCCTGTCGAAATTCACCTTCGAGATGGGTGATCCCAGCCATCTCAAGCACGTCATGCAGGCAGTGCGGCTGATCGATGGGGTGTTCGACGTCTACCGCATCACCGGGTCAGGCCACCGCCGCACCGAAGACGTCGGCGAAAAGACCGAGTCGGCAGCTGCCCCCAGCTGAGTTGGGGTCAGGCGAGGACGGGGTCAGGCGGGGGACAGGAATGCGGTGAGGGCTGCGGAGTACATCCGCTGGTCATCGGCGCCGACCAGCTCGCGCACCGAGTGCATCGACAGCATCGGTGCACCGAAGTCCACGGTGCTGACGCCGAGGCCGGCAGCTGTCACTGGTCCCACCGTCGAGCCACAGGGTAGGTCTGAACGCACGACGAAATCTTGACAGGGTACCTGCGCCTGCTCGCAGGCCAACCGGAATGCTGCCGCGCCGAGGGCGTCTGTGGCGTACCGAAGCTGCGAGTTCAATTTGAGCACCGGCCCACCGTTCAGGGCAATCAGATGCTGCGGCTCGTGTCGGTCGGCGTAGTTCGGATGGGTGCCGTGCGCCATGTCGCCGGATGCGACGATGCTTCCTGCCAGCGCGCGTAGGTAATGCTCGCGCGAGCCGCCGAGCGATGCAGTGACCCGCTCCAACACAACTGGTAGGAAGACACTCGCGGCACCTCGCTCGGAGACGCTGCCGACTTCTTCGTGGTCGAACAGCGCCAGCACAGGGACGAGGGCAGTGCGACCCGGCGCAGCAGCAGCCTCGATCAGTGCTGACGTCCCTGCGTGGCAGGTTGCCTGATTGTCCATCCGTGCGCCGGTCACCAGGTCGCGATCGCGTCCGAAGATGCATGCGGGTGCGATGTCATGGGTCATGGCGTCCCAGCCGAGGACGTCACCGGGTGCGACCTGGGCATGCTGGGCGAGATAACCTCGGAAATCGCCCGGTGCGTTCCCCAGGCCCCAGTGCGGCGCGAGTTGTGTCTGCGGGTTGAGTGCCTCGCCGTCACGGACCGAGCGGTCCAGGTGAATCGCGAGGCGCGAGACCCGCAGCACCGGGTCGTCGTCGCGGAAGAGGACCGCACGCGTACCCGAGCCGTCGCGTACAGCGATACGACCCGACAGGCCGAGGTCGCGGTCCAGCCAACTGGAGATCAACGGTCCGCCGTAGATCTCCACACCCAGCAACTGCCACCCGACGCGGGTCAGGTCCGGGCAGGGTTTGATACGCAGATTGGGGGAGTCGGTGTGTGCGCCGATAACGCGGTACGCCGTCGTGGGTCCCTCGGCATGTTCGGTGGACCAGGCAACGAGCGACCCACCGCGCACCACCAGGTATCTACCGGGTTCGGCCGGCCACGAAGCGCTCTCGTCCAGTTGCGTGAAACCGGCCTCGACCAGCCGCTGCGCAGTGGCAGCGCAGGCGTGGAACGGCGACGGGCTGGCGTTGAGGTAATCGACCAGTCCATCGGCCGCTGCGCGGTCGGGCAGGGTCGGGTTCATCCGCCGAACTCCTCGGCGCCCCCGCGCGCCTGGTCCAACCAGGTCTGACGGGCCGCGAGCGACTCGCGGGCAGCGGCGATCTTGCGTTCATCGCCGACAGCGATCGCCTTGTCCAGATCTGCCTGCAGTCCGGCAACCGCACGCTCCAGCTGTTCGACCATGGAATTGGCCCGTGCGGCGATCTCCGGATCGGACTTCTTCCAACGGGTGTTCTCCGCATCGCGCACTGTGGTCTCGATGCGTCGCATCGCCTTCTCCACCCGCTCCATGTCCTTGCGGGGCACCTTGCCCGCAGCGTCCCACCGGTCCTGGATCCCGCGCAGCGCCACCTTTGCAGCTGCCAGATCCTTGACGGGTAGCAGCGCTTCGGCTTCCTTGAGCAGCGCGTCCTTGACCTGGACGTTGGCTTCGAACTCGACGTTCTCGGCGGCGACGACCTGGTCCTTGGCGTTGAAAAAGGCGTCCTGGGCTGCCTTGAAGCGCTCCCAGAGTTTGTCGTCGTCCGAGCGGGACGCGCGGCCGGCCTGCTTCCACTCACCCATCAGCCGTTTGAACGCCCCGGCAGTGGGGCCCCACTCGGTCGATGTCGACAGCTTTTCGGCCTCGGCCACTAGTTCGCGCTTGCGGGTCTTGGCGGTGCCGTGCTCCTCATCGAGGGTGGCGAAGTGGGTGCGACGGGCCTTGTCGAAACTGTTGCGGGCAGCGCTGAACCGTGTCCACAGTGAACTCTCGGTGGCTTTGTCCAACCGTGCGCCATGGCGTTGCGCGTTCTTCCAGTCCTCCAGGAGCTCACGCATCCGTGCCGTGCTGGTCTTCCACTGCACACTCTTGGCCGGGACCGCTGCGATCTTCTCCGCTTCGGTGACCAGGATCTCCCGGGCACTCAGGGCTTCCTTGCGGGCGGCTTCGCGAACCTCACCCTCAACTTGACCCTTTGCCTTGAGGGCGGTCGCGATCTGCTCGAGGGTCGCATCGAGGGCCGGCAGATCTCCGACCACCCGGGCTTGATTCACGCTGCCGCGCAGCTGTTTGAGCAGCTCCCCGCCCGCGCCGGCGGTCAGGTCGGTCTGGACCACGCGCTGCAGCAGGAGCACCGCTGACGCAGCGAGCTCGTCGTACTTGCGGGCGAAGTAGCCGAGCGCTTCCGCAGGGCTCGCATTCGGGTAGCTACCGACCTCGCGCTCACCCTCGGGTGTGCGTACGTAGACCGTGCCGTCATCGCCGACCCGGCCGAATGTCGCTGCTTTGCTGGTGCTGACCATCGGCGGTGCGACGGCTGTCGCAGGGGCATCCAGTGATGCCCCTGGGCCGGCGGCCGGCGGGCGTGGTGCCGGCATGACGGGCATGGCGGGTTTCGGATGGGGCTTGGGGATATCCGTTGACACGGGTCTCATGCCTTCTTTTCGGTGATGGTGATCTTCAAGATGCCGATGGGTTGTGTGGGGTGTCCGTCGCCCGGAGCGTTACTGCTGTCGGTGCCCTTCTTGGCGAGGGCCTGCACGGTCGCCAACCCGGAGGTAACACGTCCGAAGATGCTGTACCCGCCGGTCGAAGGGTCGATCTGACTGTCCTGATAGACGATGAAGAACTGGCTTCCGTTGCTGTTCGGGTCGGTGGTTCGCGCCATCGCCAACGTCCCCGCGGGGTAGTTGCCGTCTTTCGGCGGATTCTCCAGCCCGTACTCATACCCCGGCCCGCCATCTCCGCGGCCGGTCGGGTCGCCGCACTGCAGGACGTAGATGCCTGAAGTTGTCAACCGAGTGCACGGTGTCTGCGGGTAGAAATTCTTGCTGAGCGCGATGAACGAGGCGACGGTCTGCGGTGCCTGGCGGCCGAACAACTCTGCCGTCATCGGTCCGCAGTTGGTCTGGATCGTTGCGATGAACGTCTTGCCTGCAGCGAATTCTTTGTTCGGCAGCTTCAGCATGGGCGCAGATCTGGCATTCGGGGCGGCGGTGCACTTCGGGCCCGCGGCCCCGGGGGATACAGCAGATGAGGGTGCTGAGTTCCCGGCGGCGGTGTCGGACGTTGCAGCAGTAGATGTCTGGGATCCGCATCCGGTCAACAGCAGAGCCGACGCGGCCACTACTGCCGACGACATGCCTGCTGCACTGCGGCGTGTCGTTCGCACGTGCGTTACTCCCTTGCCGCCGAAACCGGACTCGTTGGGACCGAGAGGTGTCTCGGCGTACGTGTGCAGTGTAGGCAACAGGCGAGCAGTGCGGGCTGTCACCGGTGCCGATGTGGCGTGAGCACCCGGCAGAAGCGTGGATCAGACGTCGGTAGGGTTCTGGAGTGCTTGCTCTCTCTTTCCCTGCCGCCGCTTTCGGCACCAACTGCTATGTGCTCGCTACCGGCGCCGGCCAGGAGTGCGTCATCGTCGACCCGGGCATCGGCGTCACCGACACGCTGGGCGAGGTGCTGCGCGAGCATCGGTTACGACCCAGTGCTGTCCTGCTCACCCACGGGCATGTGGACCATGTCTATTCGGTGACGCCGGTCTGCGGGGGCGAGCTCGGCGCGTATATACACACCGACGACCGCTACCGGCTGACCGACCCACTCGCGGGCCTGGACCCCCAGCTGTTGGCCATGTTCGAGCAGCAGTTCGGTGCGGCCGCGACCTGGAAAGAGCCCTCGAACGTAACCGCCGTCGAAGGTGGCGCGCGGCTTGCACTGGCCGGCCTCGAGCTCGACGTGCTGCATACGCCCGGGCATACCGAAGGCTCGGTCATGTTCGGGCTGCCGGGTATTCCCGACGGCGTTCCCGACGAGGCCGCCTGCTCGATGACGATGCTTACCGGTGATGTGCTGTTCGCCGGATCCATCGGGCGCACCGATCTGCCCGGAGGATCGGCCGCAGCAATGGCCGCCTCGTTGAAGGAGGTCGTGCTACCGCTGCCCGACCACACCCTGGTGCTGCCCGGGCATGGACCGGGCAGCACCATGGCCCGCGAGCGCGCGACCAATCCCCACCTGCAGAACCTCTGATTCCGCTCACCACGCATCCGAAGGACGTTCGCTCTACTCATGGCCAGCAAAGTCACCCCCATCAGCGGTTTCCCTGAGTGGCTGCCCCGGCAGCGGATCGTGGAGCAGCACTTCATCGACACCATCCGCGAGGTGTTCCAGCTGCACGGGTTCGCCTCGATCAACACCCGCGCCATGGAGCCGGTGGATCGGTTGAGCTCGCAAGGTGAAGATGCCGACAAGGAGATCTACGCGGTACGCCGCCTCGCCGGTGATGACGACGCGAGCACGCCGGCCCTCGGCCTGCACTTCGACCTGACCGTGCCGTTGGCTCGCTACGTGCTGGAGAACGCCGGCAAGTTGACCTTCCCGTTCCGCCGCTACCAGATCCAGCCCGTCTGGCGTGGCGAGCGCCCCCAGCGTGGCCGCTACCGCGAGTTCATCCAGGCCGATATCGACATTGTCGGGGCTGACACGCTCGCCCCGCACCATGAGGTCGAACTACCGCTCGTCATAGCGGATGTCTTCTCTCGGCTACCGATCGGACCATTCCGCATCCAGGTCAACAACCGCAAGATCTGTGAGGGTTTCTACCGCGGGCTCGGGATCGACGACGTTGCGGGCACCCTGCGTACCGTTGACAAGCTGGACAAGATCGGCGCCGACGGGGTGCGCAACGTGCTGGTCGCGGCGGGTCGCACGCAGGAGCAGGCCGACCAGTGCCTCGCGTTGGCAGCCATCTCGACGCCGGACAGCAGTTTCGTCGCGCAGGTGCGCGCCCTCGGCGTGCACCACCCGTTACTGGACGAAGGGCTTGCCCAGCTCGCCGCGATCATGGATGCCGGCGCCGAACACGCGCCGGGCATCCTGTCCGCCGAGCTGAAGATCGCCCGCGGCCTGGACTACTACACCGGCACCGTCTACGAGACGGTCCTGGAAGGTAACGAGGCGTTCGGGTCGATCTGCTCCGGAGGTCGGTACGACGCGCTGGCCAGCGACGGTAAGCGCACCTACCCCGGTGTCGGTATCTCCATCGGGTTGTCCCGGCTGCTCGGACTGCTCATCACCGAGGGCGGGTTGAGCGCCTCGCGAGAGACCCCGGTCGCCGTGCTCGTCGCAGTCAACGACGAGGAGTCACGGGCCGGATCGATGCGGATCGCCACGGCGTTGCGACGTCGGGGCATCCCTGCGCTCGTAGCACCGAAGGCGGCGAAGTTCGGTAAACAGATCCAGTTCGCGGATCGGCGGGGGATTCCCTACGTCTGGTTCCCGGGCGTTGAACAGGACGTCACAGAGGGCGGCGACGAGGGGTCCGGCGCCGACCAGGTCAAAGACATCCGCAGCGGAGAGCAGGTTGCGGCCGACCCCGATACCTGGTGTCCGCCGGCAGGTGATTTACGCCCGTCGCTGGTGCGCCCGTAGCGAGCGTCTCACCTTTTGGACATGCGCAACGGGTCATATCTGACCCGTTGCGCATGTCCAAAACCCGAGATTGTCGGTCACAATGATCACGTGCTGAGCCCGCTGGACCGTGCCGTGCGGGGATGGTTGGACCACCTGCGCGTCGAGCGTGGCGCGTCGGTCCACACCCTCGCGGCTTACGAGCGTGATCTGCGCCGCTACGCCGCCTACCTCGCTGCCCGCGGTATCAGCAACCCGTCGGCCGTGGCAGAGGCTGACGTGAGCGAATACGCCGCCACGTTGCGTGCGGGCGACCAGGAGCATCCGGCGCTCGCCGCATCCTCCACTGCCCGTCATCTCGCCGCAGTGCGTGGGCTGCACCGTTTCCTCACCCTCGAAGGGGAGCTCGCAACTGACACGGCCGCCGGCGTGACTCCTCCCAGGCCTCCCCAGCGACTGCCGAAGGCAATTCCGGTGGACCACGTCGAGCGGTTACTCGCTGCGGCGAGCGTCGGTGACACACCCACTGCGTTGCGCGACCGTGCGTTGCTGGAACTGATGTACGGAATCGGTGCGCGAGTCAGTGAGGCCACCGGGTTGGACGTCGACGATGTCGACCTGGACAACGATGCAGTGCGGGTCCTGGGCAAGGGCAGCAAAGAGCGCATCCTGCCGCTCGGCAGCTACGCCAGAGTTGCGCTGTCGGCGTACCTGGTGCGCGGTCGCCCTGCCCTGGCGCAGGTCGCGAAGATGTCGACCCCGGCGTTGTTTCTCGGTGCCCGCGGCACCCGGTTGACCCGCCAGTCGGTGTGGAACATCGTGCAGGCATGCGCCGCGCGGGCGGGACTGGACGCGCATCTGAGCCCGCACACGCTGAGACACTCGTTTGCCACTCATCTGCTCGACGGCGGAGCGGACGTACGGGTCGTGCAGGAGCTACTGGGACATGCGTCGGTGACGACCACGCAGATCTACACGATGGTTTCGGTGCAGCAACTACGCGAAGTCTTCGCCGGCGCCCACCCCCGAGCACGCGCGACCCACCACGGACCCGGCGGCGATGCATTAAGTTGAGTCGCGATCGGCGCGAGCCGTACGACGTCCTACCCGGAAGAGCACGAGATTACTTTGACCTCGCACGAGAACATCGGACCGACAGGCCGACCGCTTCCCATTTTTGCGACCCCGAACCCGCTGTCGACCCACGGGCCCGCGCGCATCATCGCGATGTGCAATCAGAAGGGTGGGGTCGGCAAGACCACCTCCACCATCAACCTGGGTGCCACGCTGGCGGAGTACGGCCGCAAGGTGCTCGTCGTCGACTTCGATCCGCAGGGAGCGCTCAGCGTCGGGCTGGGGGTCCGCGCCAACGAGCTGGACGTGACCGTCTACGACCTGCTCGTCAGCCGGGGTCACGACATCCACGACGTCATCCAATTCACGAACACACCAGGCCTGGATGTGCTGCCCGCCAATATCGACCTGTCAGCGGCAGAGGTCCAGCTGGTGGGCGAGGTCGCGAGGGAGATGGTGCTGGCGCGGGTGCTGCGACCGGTCACTGACGAGTACGACGTCATCCTGATCGACTGCCAACCCTCACTGGGACTGCTGACGGTCAACGCGTTGACGGCAGCGCATGGCGTGCTGATCCCGCTGGAGTGTGAGTTCTTCGCAATGCGCGGGGTGGCGCTGCTGATCGAGACGATCGACAAGGTCACTGACCGGTTGAACCCGGGTCTGCGGCTGGACGGAATCCTCGCCACGATGTACGACGGGCGCACCCTGCACAGCAAGGACGTCGTGCGTTCCGTGGTGGATCACTTCGGCGACGACGTACTGCACACGGTCATCAACCGCACGGTGAAGTTCCCGGATGCCTCGCTGGCCGCGGAGCCGATCACCCGGTATGCGTCCACGCATGGGGCCGCCGAGGCCTACCGGCAGCTCGCCCGCGAACTCATCGCGCGCGGCGCCACGGCCTGAGCCGCAGTGCCGGCAGCGACCGACCCGCAGAGCGGCACCGGGACGCCGCCACCGCAGGTGCCCGGCGGCGTGCTGACCCGCCGCGCACCGCGGACACCGTTCGAAGTGCACCTCGATGTGTTCTCCGGACCGTTCGAGCTGCTTCTGGGCCTGATCTCCAAACATCAACTGGACGTCACCGAGATCGCCCTGTCCCAGGTCACCGACGAATTCATTGCGCATATCCGTACGGCGCAGGCCGGCGCAGACGACTGGGATCTGGACCAGGCCACTGAGTTCCTGCTGATCGCTGCGACCTTGCTGGACATCAAAGCGGGCAGGTTACTGCCGGGCGGCGGCAGCCAGGACGAAGAGGACCTTGCGTTGATCGAAGCTCGCGATCTGCTGTTCGCGCGGCTGCTGCAGTACCGGGCGTTCAAGGATGTTGCGTCGCTGCTCGCGGAACGGATGGCGACGTCCGGGCGGATCACCGCCCGACAGGCCGGCCTGGAGGAGCGGTTCGCGTCGCTGCTCCCGGAACTGGTCATGGGCATCGGCCCGGAACAGCTGGCGCAGATCGCCGCGCGCGCCATGACGCCCCGACCGGAGCCGACGGTCGGGCTGGAGCATCTACACGCGAACACCGTCAATGTGGGTGAGCAGGCGGAGATCGTTTCGGAGTTACTGAGAGCAGGCAATACGCTGTCCTTCTCCGAGCTGGTGGCCGATGCCGACTCGACGCTGGTGATCGTGGCGAGATTTCTTGCCCTGCTGGAGTTGTTCAAGGAGTCCGCAGTGGCCTTCGAGCAACCCCAGGCTCTCGGGATCCTGCACGTGCGATGGACCGGCACCGGACAGGTCCAGATCACCGATGAATACGACGATGACACCGAGGCGCACGTGAAGGAGGAGCCGACCGATGAGTAATGACGTGTCGGCGCCCGAGGACGAGCAACTCGAACTCGATCTGGGCCAGCTACCCGGAGGGGTGGCCGCAGCCCTCGAAGCCGTCTTGATGGTCGTGGATCAACCGGTGACAGTGCCCGAGCTCGCCGACGGACTGAAGCTGCCGGCAGCGCGTATCCGCGGGTTGCTGGAAAATCTTGAATCCGAATACGCCGCGCAGAGTCGCGGTTTCACGTTGCGCTGCATCAACGGCGGCTGGCGGATCTACAGCAGGGCCGACTACGCACCGGTCGTCGAGCGGTTCCTGATGGGTGGTCAGCACGCAAAGCTGACCCAGGCCGCATTGGAGACGCTGGCCGTGGTCGCCTACCGGCAGCCGATCTCCCGATCGCGCATCGGTGCGGTACGCGGCGTGAATGTCGACGGCGTCGTGCGCACCCTGGTCACCCGCGGAATGATCGCGCAGGTCGGCGAGGCGGCCGACAGCGGCGCCGGTCTCTACGGCACCACCCCCTATTTTCTGCAGCGCATCGGGCTCACCTCCCTGGAGGACCTGCCGGCGCTCGCCCCCTATCTCCCCGACTCCGACGTCATCGAAGAACTGATCGAGCAAGGACACGCATGAGTAGCCAAGACAAAGGCGGCGCACGTTCGCACCGCAAAGGTCGCCCGTCGCCGGGCCGCAACGCCAAACGACCCGTACAGCAGGTGGTCCCACCGCGGGAGAAGCCGAAGCAGGTAGTCGATCAGCATGTGCCCGGCGGTGAACGGCTGCAGAAGGTGCTGGCCGCGGCCGGCGTCGGTAGCCGTCGGGTCTGCGAGAACCTGATCGTTGCCGGCCGGGTCGAGATCGACGGGCAACGGGTGACCGAGCTCGGTGTCCGTATCGACCCTGAGCGCGTGACGATCCACGTGGACGGCGAGCGCGTGCAGTTGGACAGCTCCCGGGTCTACCTGGCCTTCAACAAACCCACCGGTGTGGTCTCGACCATGCACGACGAGCTGGATCGCCCGTCGGTGGGGGAGTACGTCGAAGGGCGCAAGGAACGGCTGTTCCACGTCGGACGGCTGGACGTCGACACCGAGGGTCTGCTGATCCTGACCAACGACGGCGAGCTGGCCAACCGACTGCAGCACCCGTCCTACGGCGTCACCAAGACCTATGTCGCCGTCGTACCCGGCCCCGTGCCGCGTGCGCTCGGCCGCCAGCTTCGTGACGGCGTCGAGCTGGAAGACGGCGTCGTGAAGATCGACTCGTTCAAGGTTGTGGACTCCCGCCCGGGGTGGGCGATGGTCGAGGTCGTCCTGCACGAGGGTCGCAACCACGTCGTGCGCCGGTTGCTCGAAGCGACCGGTCACCCGGTCGAATCCCTCGTGCGCACCGACGTCGGACCGGTCCAGCTCGGTGAGCTGCGCCCGGGCAAGTTGCGGCCGCTGTCCAGCAGGGAGATCGCCGGCCTCTACAAGGCAGCCGGGTTGTGAGTTCGTCCGTCCACGTCGTCGGCGCGGGCCTGATCGGTACCTCGATCGGACTCGCGTTGTCACGTGCCGGGCACACCGTGACGCTTGCCGATCCCTCGCCGACGGCGGTCGCACTCGCGGCGGACCTGGGTGCCGGCACAGCGACGGAGCCCCAGGCACCTGAGGTCGTCATCGTGGCTGCGCCGCCCGATGTTGCCGCTGAGGTCATCGTGGCCGCACTGGCGAAGTGGCCGGATGCAGTCGTGACCGACGTGGCCTCCGTGAAGTCGACGATTCTGCGGGATGTCGAAATCGGTGCGACCGTGGCTCAGCTACCTCGATACCTCGGCTCGCACCCGATGGCCGGCCGCGAGCGTTCCGGTGCCGTTGCCGCTCAGGCCGATCTCTTCGAGGGGCGTACCTGGGTGGTGTGCCCCCATGAGCGCACCGATCCTGCTGCTGTTCAGCAGGTCGCCCGATTGGCGGGCGTCACCGGAGCTGCAGTGGTGACGATGGGCGCGCAGGAGCACGATCGGGCCGTTGCCTATGTCTCGCACCTGCCTCAGGTGGCGGCGAGCGTGGTCGCGGGTCGGCTCCGGGAGTTGCCGGACGCCGCGGTGTCCCTGGCCGGCCAAGGCCTTCGGGACGTGACCCGCATCGCGGCGAGCGACCCCCTGCTGTGGACCCAGATACTCGCCGGGAACGCCGAGGTGCTCGCCCCGGTCCTGCGCGATGCTGCCGCGGACCTGGCCGGTGTCGCGGCTGCTCTCGCGTCGATAGCAGCCAATGATGGCAACGGTGCCCGCGCGGTGGTGGCGCACACGATCAGCCACGGACAACTCGGTCATGCGCGGATCCCCGGCAAACACGGTGCACCTGCAGCGTCGTACGCGAGCGTGGTGGTGCTGGTGCCGGACGAGCCCGGTGCCCTGGGTCGGCTGTTCAACGATGTCGGCGATGCCGGGGTCAACTTGGAAGATCTTCGCCTCGAACACGGCATCGGGGCGCCGCTGGGTATTGCCGAACTCTCGGTCCTGCCATCTGCGCTCGACCGGTTGATGACGCAGTTGGAAGCACGAGGGTGGAAGGTGCACGAATGAACGAGGTCAGCAGTTCTGGTATGCCGCTCGATGGGTCGACGGAGGCGTTGGTCGTCGTGATCGACGGGCCGTCGGGGACCGGCAAATCCAGTGTCTCCAAGGCCGTCGCGCAGCAGTTGGGCGTCGGCTACCTCGACACCGGGGCGATGTATCGCGCCCTCACCTGGTGGTGCGTGGATCGCGGGCTCGACCTGGCCGACCAGGACGCGGTAGCTCTCGAAGCACTGACCTTTCCGCTGTCGATGGGTAGCGACCCCACGTCGCCTACCGTGCTGGTGGCCGATCGCGACATTGCCGCAGCCATCCGGGAGCCGTCCATCTCGATGGCGGTGTCCACGGTCGCGACCAATCTGGGCGTGCGCGATCACCTGCGCGATCGGCAGCGCGAGTTGATCGCACGTATCAGCGACGCCACCGGAGGGGTGATCGCCGAAGGGCGCGACCTGACGACGGTCGTCGCACCGGACGCGACCGTGCGGATCCTGATGACCGCGAGTGAAGAAGCACGCATTGCGCGCCGGGCGGGGGAGTTGTCCACCACTGCAGCAGCGACCCGCGCCCAGGTCGTCGATAGGGACGCGCGTGATTCCACGGTCGCCGCATTCATGCAGGCTGCTGACGGCGTCGTGACCGTCGATACCTCGGATCTCGACTTCGACGGGTCGGTGCAGGCGGTCCTGGCCGTCGTGCGAAACGGGCGTGACGGCGGAGCCCCTCAACCCTGAGACAATGATCCTATGACCGACGATGCGCGCCAGCCGGCCGACAGTGAACTTCCCGATGCCGACACCACGGTGGAGCGGGCGCTGCGGGTCGGTCTTGAGGATTTCGACCTCAGTGAGGCCGATCGCGCGCTGCTGAGCGGCGAGGCCGGTGCTGACGGCACCGATGTGGAGGGGGAGCTACGTCCGGTGGTGGCCGTCGTCGGTCGTCCGAACGTCGGCAAATCGACCTTCGTCAACCGTATTCTCGGCCGCCGCGAAGCGGTCGTCGAGGACGTGCCGGGGGTGACCCGCGACCGGGTCGCCTACGACGCTGAGTGGACGGGCCGCGAGTTCACCCTCGTCGACACAGGCGGCTGGGAGGTCGACGCGACCGGCATCCACCTGCGGGTCGCAGAGCAGGCTGAGGTAGCCATCGAGCTGGCGGACGCGGTTTTGTTCATCGTGGATGCGATGGTGGGCGCGACCGACACCGACGAGGCAGTCGTGAAGCTGCTGCGCAAATCGGGCAAGCCGGTGATTCTGATCGCGAACAAGGTCGATGACCTACGCACCGAAGCAGATGCGGCGATGCTGTGGTCCCTGGGGCTCGGTCAGCCCTACCCGGTGTCCGCGATGCACGGGCGGGGGGCCGGTGACGCACTGGACGCGTTGCTCGCGGTACTACCACTCGAATCCAGTGTGGGCGACGCCTACCGCCGCGGCGGTCCGCGGCGGGTTGCGCTCGTCGGCCGACCGAATGTCGGCAAGTCGTCGCTGCTGAACAAGCTGGCCGGGTCCGAGCGAGTCGTCGTGGACGAAGTTGCGGGCACGACCCGCGACCCGGTCGACGAAATGATCGAACTCGGCGGCAAGGTGTGGCGATTCGTCGATACGGCCGGAATCCGTCGGCGCGTGCATCAGACGCGGGGTGCTGATTTCTACTCTTCACTGCGCACCCAGACGGCTATCGAGAAGGCCGAGGTCGCGGTAGTGCTGATCGACGCCGAAGACTCCATCGCCGAGCAGGACATCCGAGTCGTGCAGCAGATCGTGGACGCCGGACGGGCCCTGGTAGTGGCGTACAACAAGTGGGACCTGGTGGATGAGGAACGACGCTATTACCTCGAGCGTGAAATCGAGCGGGAGCTCGTACAGATCACCTGGGCGCCCCGGGTCAACCTCTCGGCGGTCACCGGTTGGCACACGGACCGTCTGGTGCGCGCGCTGGAGACCGCCCTCGCATCGTGGGACTACCGGGTGCCGACCGGGCGACTGAACGCTTTCCTCGGTGAGATCGCCTCCAGCCACCCGCACCCCGTGCGCGGTGGCAAGCAGCCGCGGATCCTCTTTGCGACCCAGGCTTCCACCCGACCGCCGCGTTTCGTGGTTTTCGCCAGCGGTTTCATCGAGGCGGGTTACCGCCGCTTCCTGGAGCGCCGATTGCGCGAAGAGTTCGGTTTCGAGGGCACCCCGATCGAACTGTCGGTACGGGTGCGGGAGAAGCGAAAGCGCTGAGTCCCTCTCGCCGCTGTCCCGATTGGGCGGCGGCGCACTCGGTGGGATATTGTTTCGCTCGCCCTCCGGGGCAACGGGCTGTGGCGCAGTTTGGTAGCGCACTTGACTGGGGGTCAAGGGGTCGCAGGTTCAAATCCTGTCAGCCCGACAGATGTGTGTGCAGGTCAGAACCTTGCGAGGTCGCGAAACGTGGCCGTGCAGGGTTCTGGGAAAAAGGGACTGGGTCCGCCCGGTCCCTTCTTTCGTTCCCTGGCCACGGTGGGGCGAATCCCGGCCGGATGCTGATCCCGTTTCCTTGTCCCGTCGTGGCTGGGTGCACACGTCGCTGCAGGCTGTCGGAAGGCGTTGCCCGACACAGGGGACTCATGTCAGGTCTTCGGTGGCCGTGAGCGGGCAATCCAGAGAACCGGCGGAGTTGTGTGGTGGGTCAGGGTCCGCCGCGCCAGTGGTCGATGCGGTGGTGGTCGGGGGAGAAGCCGTGTTCGATGCCCCATAGGACGGCGTGGACGCGGCTGGTGAGGGCGAGTTTGCGGTAGATGATGCGGGTGTAGGACTTCACGGTGTTGGGCGCGAGGTAGGTCAGGGTGGCTATTTCGGGGTTGCTTTTTCCTTGGGTGATCAGGGCGAGGACCTCTGATTCGCGGTCGGTCAGGCCTTCGGCGCGGCCTGGCCAGTCCAGCCCGGTTACTGCGCGGGCTGATCCGGGGGGGTCGCTGATCACGATCTGTCCTGCGTGTACTGCTTCCAGCGCGGTGATGAAGTCACGGGCAGGTATCGATTTGGATAGGTACCCGTGCACCCCCAGGGCGCGGGCGGCGGCTATCAGTTGGGGGTGGAAGTTCCAGGTGTAGACCACCACTTTGCGTGCATGGGGATTCTTGATCAGCACGGCGATTTCGTCCCGGTCCGACTCAGGTTGGGCGAACGCGTCGTACAGCACGATGTCGACGGTGTCGGCCAGGGGTTCGTTGGTGTCCATTTCCGCGACGATGACCCGCGTCCGGTACTGGTCGATGATGCGGGCCACCCCGAGCAGGACCACGTCGTAGTCATCGACCAGCGCCACGGTGATCGGCCCCCGGGAGCCCTTGCGGGCATGGGGTAGGGAGTCCTTTGCCATGAATGAAATATAAACCTCCCAGGGGGGGTGGTACCACCTCCTGAGGGGTGTCAGAGTGTTGTCATGCGGGAACAACCCGTTCTGGCAGTCCGAGCTGATTTCGTTCGACATGAAGGAGAGATTCCAGTGGTTACCAACAACAACGACGGTGCGGGCGGGGCTCGCCCCTTCGACGAGTCCGTCGCTGAAGATGGCGACCGTTCACAGCCGGGGACGCCGTGGCGCCAGGGCAGAGATGCAGACCCCACCACGGGCACCCCTGAAGAGGAACGCATCCGCGACACCCGCAACGAGCGGGTCGAGGTTGATCGCCGTGGATCGGATCGGGTGGTGGCTGCCGACGATGAGCGTGTACTGGTCGATCCCGAGGCAGTGACCCAGGTCCAGAAGGACCGGCATGGGGGTGTCAAGGTCGGGTCTGCGTTCTTCGGGTGGTTGACCGCCACGGGAATGGCGGTTCTGCTGACCGCGCTGCTCGCGGCTGCCGGCGCTGCGGTCGGAGTCGGCAGCAACGACATCACGAAGGCCGCTGATGGTGGGACGAGCAGCTCCAACACCGTGGGGATCGTGGGGGCGATCGTGTTGTTGGTGATCGTGCTGGTGTCCTACTACTGCGGTGGGTACGTCGCCGGCCGGATGGCCCGCTTCAACGGCATCAGCCAGGGCGTCGCTGTATGGGTATGGACCCTGGTCATCGCTGTCGTGCTCGCGGTGCTGGCGGCAGCAGCCGGGCAGAAATACAACGTGTCGGCCACCCTGAACATCTTTCCCCGTATTCCGGTCCGCGAAGGCACCTTGACCACCGCCGGGATCATCGCCCTGCTCGTTGTCGCCGTCGCTGCCCTGATCGGGGCGATCCTGGGCGGACTGGCTGGGATGCGTTACCACCGACGGGTGGACCACACCGTGCCCATTGCTTGAGTAACCAGTTGGCTGCTTGACTGATGAGTTCGAAAGACCCACCGCAACACCACCGTTTCACAACATCAAAGGAGTCACCATGGTTGTTCTCGGAATCATTCTTATAATCCTGGCCCTACTGGTCGCCAGCCTGCACGTCCTGCTGTGGATCGGCATCGTGCTGCTCGTGGTCGGCGTGGTGATCAACTTGGTCCCCATCGGTGGATCTCGACGCCGCATCTACTAGCCCGGTAACCAGCACTGGAGCAAGACGATCCGCTGTGACCATCGCGGTCACAGCGGATCGTGTTGTGCAGCAACCCGTTACGGGGCCACTCCACAACGGACTGAACAGACTCCGCGGTGTTCAAAGCCTGATCCGCAGAACTCACGAAGCGCCTCGAAATCCCCCGTTGTCAATCAGAAACAGTGGGTGTAACGCATGCCTAGTGGGCGCCCGTCCGGGTCGTAGATGATCCGGTAGAGCGGGGTTGCCCAGGCCAGGGTTCGGCGCGACAACCGTGGCTGTTGGTAGGGCCGCAATCTGCCCGGTGGTCGTTGCCCGCTGCGTCCGCCGTCATGCCATGCCTGCAGGCGGGTAGCGCTGGCCGCGAATGTCTCGAATGCGCGGGCGGGATCGATCAACGCGGTGTCGGTGTCGAGGTCCAGGTGCTCGCGGCCCAGTTCCAAACGCAGCTCGCGGGCGAACGTACGCGCGCCGGAGCCGAAACGGTCGATGATCTGTGGTTCGCGTGGGCCATGCGCGTCGTCCAGGACTGCGCACGCGATTTCTGAGTCGTGCGTCCAGGAGCGGCGGTTGATGTTGTCCGACCCGACCGCTGCCCAGACGTCATCGACCACACACACTTTGGCGTGCACGTAGACCGGTGTGCTCGCGGGGTTCTCCACCCCGTAGACGGCCACTCGCCCTGGTCCCGCGGCGTGCAGCAGGTCCAACGCTGCCTGTCGTCCGACGAGGTTTGGTGGCAGTGAGAATCGCCCGTCCTGATCGGGGTGGTGGGGAATGACCGCGATGAGTTGTAGTGCAGGCGAGGTACGTAACGCGTCGGCGAAGCACGCCACGATGTCGGTGTTCCACAGGTACTGGTCTTCGAGGTAGATCAGCCGCTCGGCGCGCTGGATCACTTTGGAGTACGCGCGGGCCACGCTGCGCTCACCGTGCGGGGCGAACGGGTACCCGGGATGCCGGTTGCCGTAGGTGCGTACTACCTGCACGTAGGCGCTTCCCCTCGGCGCAGGGTCGGGCAGTTGATCCGGCAGCGGATCGGCGGTGTGGTCATCATGACGCAGCCGTTCGCTGAGCAGGTTGATCGGGTTACGACTCAGCGGCGCAGGGTCCTGCCACCGCTCCCGGAACGTGGCCTCGACATCGGCTACTGCCGGACCTTGGACCATTACCTGGATGTCGTGCCACGGGGGACGGTGCCCGTAGACCTCAGCCATCGGCTGCTTTTGTGGATCACCGGCATGTGCGGCGTCATCGCGCCTGCTGTGACACAAGTCGATACCTCCGACGAACGCGACGTCCAGTTCGGGGCGACCGGGGTGACGCATGACGACGAACTTCTGATGGTGGGAGGCGCCCGGACGGACCCGCTGGTCCAGCAGGCACTGACCACCGGCCGCCTCGATCTCCTCACCGAGATGACGGTTCTGCTGCTCACTGAAGGAGAGTTTGTCCAGGTGCGAACGCCAGATCAGCCCCTTCACCACCACGCCCCGGCTGGCGGCGTCACACAACGCGGTCGTGACCTGTGCGCCCGACTCATCCAGGTGCTGGTCGGGATCACCGCGCCAGTCAGTGAACAACACCAGGTCCCCTGCGCGAAGTTCGCACAGACACCTCAGCAACTGAGCGAAGTAGGTCACTCCGTGCACCAAGGGAAGGACCTCATTACCCGAGGTCCACGCTCGCCCATCGTCGTGGCGAGAGTCCAGGCGGGTGGCGGGATTGCCGCGCTCGGCCGCGCTCAAAAACCAGTCAGCAACATCCATGCCCTCATCCAACCGCGCGGAACTCGCTTGGGCCAGCAGTCGCTGAGCTGATTCGCGGGATCGTCGCAACAGGATGGGCAGCGGGCGCCGGACCCATGGTTGCGATGCACCCCGGTCGCCCATCGGAGCGTTCCGCAGGCAGCCACGTGCGCGGTGGGGTGTCAGGACAGGGTGAGGAAGAGCTTTTCCATGGTGGCCTGGTCTTCGGGGCTGATGCCGTCGGGGGAGGTGAGGCATTGGCGCATGCCGGTGGAGACGATGGCGAATCCGGCGCGGTCCAGTGCCCGGTTGACTGCTGCGAGTTGGGTGACGACGTCTTTGCAGTCGCGTCCTTCTTCGATCAGGCGGATCACGCCGCCGAGTTGGCCTTGTGCTCGGCGTAGCCGGTTGAGCACGGGGGTCATGTCGGTGGGGTCGAGAGCGACCATGGGTGGTCCTTTGCGGGTTCGGTCGGGGTGGGGGTCAGCGGGTGGCGAGGCTGGTGACTGCGGCGAGGGTCTTGGTCAGTCTGTCGCGGGCGTCGGTGGCGACGTGGGGCAGGGGCCCAGCATGACCTGCGGCGCGATGTGTTCATCGATTTTGGCTTTGAGGGCGGCGGCGAGATCGATCTCGGTCAGGACACCGAAGGCCTGGTCGGCCGGCGCGTCCCGGGTGGCCTGGACGGTCGCAGCGAACGGTTGACGGATGGTCGTGCTGAGTGCGTAGCTCATGGCGTTCCTTATTGGTCGACGATCCGGTAGGTATACCCCTGGCGGTATTTGAGGCTACTCTGAACATACCCCCATGGGTATTTGATCCCTCGCGAAAGTGAGACCGCCGACTCAGTCCGGCCGAAGCTGTGCCGGACGAGAAGGAATCTGTGATGACGACCTCGAAACAACCGATGGTGCTGACCGTGGAGACGCCAACCTTGGGTGATCGCTCCTACCTGGTGCACGACGGGACGGTGGCGGTGGTGATTGATCCGCAGCGTGATATCGACCGGATGCTTGATCTGGCGACTGAGCATGGGGTGCGGATCACGCACGTTTTCGAGACGCATCTGCATAACGACTATCTGACCGGTGGCCTGGCTCTGTCGCACGTCACTGGAGCGGGCTACTACGTGAACGCCGACGACGAGGTTTCCTTCGATCGGGTTCCGGTCCGCGATGGTGACGTGGTGCAGGTGTCAGCGACGATGCGGGTACGGGTGATCGCTACTCCTGGTCACACCTTCACCCATCTGTCGTATGCCTTGGAGGCCGTTGGTCCCCAGGGCTTCGAAGGAGCGGAGACAGTCGGGGTATTCACCGGCGGGTCGTTGCTGTTCGGCGCGACCGGGCGCCCTGATCTGCTCGGGCAGGACCACACCCAGGACCTCTTGCATCATCAGTTCGCCTCGGTGCACCGCCTGGCGACGGAGTTGCCCGATCAGACGCAGGTGCTACCCACCCACGGGTTCGGCTCGTTCTGCTCGGCTGGTTCGACCGGGGGCGCCACGGACTCAACGATCGGCGCCGAGAAGGACATCAACCCGGCGTTGATCCAGGACGAGCAGCACTGGGCGCAGGACATTCTCGCCGGATTGGGGGACTACCCGGCCTACTACGTACACATGTCACCGGGCAACGCCGCCGGCCCCACCGCACCGAACCTCGACACCCCGCAGATTGTCGATGCCGCGACCCTGGCGCACCGGATCGCTGACCGGGAGTGGATCGTGGATCTACGCAACCGGACCGCGTTCGCTGCCGGGCACGTGAGCGGCACCCTGAACGTCGGTGTCGAGGGTCAGTTCGCGACGTACCTGGGGTGGTTGATCCCGTGGGATACCCCGCTGACCCTGCTGGGTGACAACCCCGAGCAGGTCGCGCAGGCCCAACGTGAGCTGACCCGTATCGGCATCGACCGCCTGGACGGCGCCGCTACCGGGGAGCCCCGCGACTGGACCACTGAATCGTTGGGTTCCTTCCACCGCGCGCAGTTCGCCGACCTGGCCCAGGTGCGCCACCACCGCACGGTGCCGGTCCTGGACGTTCGGCGCTCCGCCGAGTTCGCCACCAGCCACATCGAGGGCGCTCTCAACATCCCGCTGCACGAACTGCTGGGCCACCTGGACCAGGTACCGCGCGGGGAAGTATGGGTGCACTGCGCCAGCGGTTACCGCGCGTCGATCGCCGCCTCGGTCCTGGCTGCCCACGACCTGCCCGTCGTGCTCATCGACGACAGCTTCGATGAGCACGCCACCACCAGCGGACTCCCGCTCACCTCCTGACTACTCACCCCACAGCACCATCGACTGATTCGGAGAAACACCTATGTGTCGTGCCATTACCTGCAAGATCTGCGGCAAGACCACCTGGGCCGGCTGCGGTCAGCACGTGGACCAGGTCATGGGCCGCGTTCCTCGCGCTGACCGGTGCCCCGGGCACCCGACCGCGCCGAGCAGCCGGCAGGGATCGTTCCTGAGCCGATTGTTCGGCCGTGGCTAAGGCCCATGACCGGTGCTGATCCTGGGTGGCTCGGTACTGCTGGGTCTGCTGATCGGTATCAGCCTCGGCGCCCTCGGCGGCGGCGGTTCGATCCTGACCGTCCCGGCGCTGGTGTACGTGCTGGGTGAGCCGGCCCGTGCAGCCACCACCGCCAGTCTGGTCATCGTCGGTATCACCGCGCTGATCGGCGCGTTCGGACACGCCCGATCCGCCCATGTGCGCTGGGCGACCGGAATCACCTTCGGGATCACCGGTATCGCCGCATCCCTGGTCGGCACCGCCCTGAACCGGCAGGTCGACCCCAACCTGCTACTCCTCGCGTTCGCTGCGTTGATGCTGCTCGCAGCAGCCGGCATGCTGCGCCGTGCGACCGGCCCCAGGTCGCCCGATGAGAGCAAGATGTCGGGGGTTCGAAAGGGGATGAGCCCCGCCGGTGTTGCGAAGTTCATCTTCGCCGGCCTGCTGGTCGGGTTCCTGACCGGGTTCCTCGGCGTCGGCGGTGGATTCATCATCGTGCCCGCCCTGGTCATGATGCTGGGCTTCACCATGCCCGTCGCGGTCGGTACCTCACTGTTGATCATCGCCCTGAACTCAGCCGCTGCCCTGGCCGCCCGGGCCGGTCACGCAACCTTCGACTGGTCGGTGATCGTTCCCTTCACGGTGGCCGCGATCACCGGGTCTCTGCTCGGCACCCGGGTCGCCAACCGGGTTTCCAACCTCGCGCTCAGTCGGGCGTTCGCCGGGCTGCTCATCGTCGTTGCGGTCTACGTAGCGATGCACAGCGCGTTCAGCCTCAACTGACCCGACCGGGCCCCCACCAGAGACCGGGTCCTACACACTTCGCCGGCCTGGTGGCCCACTGCCGCGCGGGGATCCGCCTGCGCCCGGTGCGCTACTACTCCTTGTCCATCCGGGGAATCACGACCTCTTCGATGATGAGCTGCACCGCAGCGGCGACCGGGATGGCGATGAGCGCGCCGACCAGGCCCAGGACCGCTGCACCCAGGATGACTGCGACCACGGTGATCACCCCCGGTACCTTCACCACCCGTCCGATGATGCGGGGGATGAGTACGTAGTCCTCGATCACCCGCTGCGCGAGGAAAAAGCCCACCGTGTACACCGCCACCGGAATGGAGACGGTAAGCGCAACTGCGCACACGAACACCCCGGCGATGCTCGAACCGACCACGGGGATGAGGTCCAGCAGGGCGACCAGGACGCTGAGTAGCAGCGGGTAGGGAACGCCGAAGATCACCAACCAGATGTAGGTGGAAACCGCGGTGACGATCGAGATGATCACCTTGCCCAGTACGTACGCCCCTACTTTTTCGATGATCTGGTCGCCGAGCAGCACCGCCCGAGGGCGCCGTGACGCCGGCAGCAGGCGGTAGAGAAGGCGTCGCACGCGGGGCAGGTCGACCAGGAAGTATGCCGTGAGCACGGTCAGCAGGACGAGGTTGGTGACGTACCCGAAAATGGCCTCGCCGATGCCGACGACGTTGCCCAGCATCGAGGGTCCGCTCACCGCGGACATGAGCTTGGACTCGATGTTGTACTGGGTGTTCAGTCGCCCGGCGAGCGAGGATTTGTTCTGCAGCTGTGCGACGTAGAAAGGGATGTCGTTGATGAGCTGGGTCGCCTGCGCGACGATCGGGGGGATTGCCGCGACCAGGAACGCGATGACCAGGGCGAGGAAGAACAGGAACACCGCCGTCACGGCGAGGCCACGGCGGAAGTGGTGGCGCTCGAGCCACGCCACCACCGGTTGCAGGCCCATCGCGATGAACAACGCGGATCCGATGAGGACCAGCTCGCTGCGCATCGACCCCAGCACCAACGCCAACCAGTAGATGACAACGACACCGGCCGCTGCCATCAGGCCGATGATGAACGGCGAGCGTCGGTTCAGGCGGGGTCCTAGTTGCGCCGCCGGGTGAACGCCGTTCCCGCCAGTGGCAGGTGCCGCATCAAAGTCGGGGGTGGGCTCGTCCGGTGCATCAGCTCGTCGCGTCATGCCCGACCTTGCTTCTGTCGCAATGGATTGCTCACCGTCTGATCATCCCGCGGTGGGACCAACCTGATGAACATCTCGCCGGCCACTCAGCGTGTCAGAGTGGCTGCCAGGAGGGGATGTGGTCCCACCGGCTGTGGAAGTCAACCGGCGGGGCCTGAGGTCCTTAGATATCCGGATACCCGAGATCCTGTGCTGTTCACGGTAGGCGGTATGGGCCGCGGACGCGACTGGTAGGTGCCGACGGGTGGGATGCTGGGGGTTACGCGGGTCTGGCAGTGGGCTCTCGATCATTTCGTCTTTCTCTCGAAACCGGGGGCTAGGCGTGAAGCATCGGATCCGCTATGAATCTGTCTGCACGTGGCCCTGCCCAGCCCTCCCTGCCGGGTTCCGGTGTCGATGTTCCGCGGGATCTGCACCAGTCGCTCGACCCGAGGGAGCGAATGCAGGCCGGGGTGGATCTGGCGGTCGCGTTGGTTCCTGCGTGTGATCACGCCGGAATTACCCTGGTGTCCGGCAAGAAGATCAGTGCGGGCGCGGCGAGTGATGGTGTGGTGGCGCGGGCTGATGACGTCCAGCACGACCTGGGCCAGGGCCCGTGCGTGGACGTGGCCCGGTTTGAGAACCGATCCCTCTACGTGTCCGACCTGGCTGGGGAGACTCGCTGGCCCGAGTGGGCCCGCCAGGTACATGAAGAGCTGGGGGTGGGCTCGTTGCTGTCGATGCTGCTGTTCACCCATGAGCGATCTTTCGGAGCGATGAACTTGTACTGCGATCGACCCGGAGCTTTTACCGGTGACGATTTCACTATCGCGGAAAGCTTGGCCGCGCATCTGGCGGTCGCGGTCTCGGACAGCAGGGACATCCACAACCGTGACAAGAGCATCATCAGCCGCACCGTGATCGGGCAGGCTGAGGGGATCCTGATGGAGCGGTACAACATCGGCGACACTGAAGCGTTCGCGTTCCTACGCCGCGTCTCCCAGGACACGAACCGCAAACTCGTTCAGATCGCGCAGGAGATCGTGCACACCCGTGCCCTGCCCGACGCCGGCCCCATCACCCCCGATCAGTCCATCGCCACCTGACCAGCACTTCTCCGAGCCGCCCGCAACGAGGGTGCGGCCCGGCCTGAATGCCCCGAGATAGTTTGTCGCCGTGTGGTGCATGCGAGGGTCGACAAAGGGTCGGGGCTGACAGGCGCGGGCCGCCCGACAGTGTTCACGAATGGGATACGTCGTATATCGATGCGATCACCTGCCTTCCATCAACGTTTCGGAGCGGAACGGAACGGAGCGGGTCAGGCTTGAGGCGGGGACCGTTGCCTGTTACGCCGCCTGGTGATGCGCTCACCGACCCTGGCGGGTAGGCGGACCGCACTGGTGCTGCCCCGTAGGACTGCGGGCCAGCCCCGACCGGGAACATCCTTCACGACCAGTGACTCTTCGGGTGGTCGCTGCCCGGTGCCCTCATCAGCGGTGATGGCCGTGAACTGCGCCTCCAGCAGGTCCGGGTCGCCCAGGATGAGTTCCAGGAAGACCTCGTCGACCGCGGCGGGCTCGGGTTCGGTGGCGGTGGCCAGCGGCGTTGCCATCACGATGCCCCATCAACCCCTCAGGCGCTGATCGTGGTGCGGTCGTGGTCGTGGCCACTGATACGGATCTTGCGGGGCTTTGCTTTTTCCGCAACCGGAATGGTCAACGTCAACGCTCCCGCGTCGTAGCTGGCGTCGATTCGCTCGGTGTCCACGTTGTCACCCAGGACCAGCTGGCGGGAGAAGACTCCACGAGGGCGTTCAGCGGCCAGCATTTCGGTGTCCCTGTCCAACGCTGGGCGTTCGGCTCGTACGGTGACCACGTTGCGTTCCACGTCCAGGTCGATGCAGTCCGGGGCCACCCCGGGCAGGTCGAACTCGATGTGGAACGTGTCACCATCACGCCAGGCATCCATCGGCATCACCGAGGGGCGCGCGGGAGTCCCGGCGGCACCGAGTACTTGTTGGGTCAGCCGGTCCAGCTCCCGAAACGGGTCTGTACGCATGAGCATCGCAGGCATGTCGATCGTTCCTTTCTCTCACCTGTTACCCAGACCCCCGGGATGGGGATCTGTGGCGATTGCCATAGGTTTTTTATAACACCCGTGAGAGGCTCATGCAAGAGGAGCACCTATCCAGATTTTGGAAAAGATGAGGATCGTGACGCGAGACCACCGGGACCAGCACGCACAAGCCCACCAGGAACCTGTCAGCGGTCACCCATCATCAGCCCCGGTGGACACCGCGCGCGGGGTGTACAGCATCACTGTCGCAGCCGAACTTGTCGGAACCCCCGCGCAAAGCCTGCGCCTGTACGAAACGCGAGGCCTGCTGCACCCCGAGCGCACCATCGGCGGTACCCGCCGCTACAGCAGCAACGACCTGGCCCGGCTCCGACGCATCAGCAACCTGCAGAGGGAAGGGCTCAACCTTGCCGGCATCGCGATGGTCTTAGAGCTGCAAGATGAGAACAGCGAACTCCGCGACAACCCACCCCAACGCGCCGGGCGCGACATCAACGATCCATCCGTGGGGCCGGGTCAGGGCACGGTGTGACTTGGCCGCGCGCCCGGCCGAGGTGTATCGCAGTCTCAGGCCGGCTGGACCACGAGTAGTTGTCCGCGTACTTCACCGGTGGTGAGCAGCGCGCCCATCCGGCTGGATTGTTCTTCGGCTCGTTGCCAGCGGGGATCGTTGCGGTGGCGGTGTTCGAGCTCGGCTTGCACGGTGTGGGTCGCGTCCGCCCAGCCGGCTGGTAGTGCAGCAAAGTGCTCTATCCACCCGCTGGTCAGTACCCGTAGCGACGCGTGCTCCAGCAGGGCGCCCAGGGCGCGTTCGGTGGGGAAGTTGTTCCCTTCAGGTGGTGGCTGGCGTAAGGGTCCGGGGTGGGCGGCGCAGTACACGATCAGGCCGAAACGCGCCTGAGGGCGTAGTACCCGTCGTATTTCGGCCAGGAATTGAGGCTGATCCTGCATGGTCGAGAGCACTCCCAGGCTCCACCCGCCCGCAATGGCCCCAGTTGCGATGGGTAAGCGACTGTTGGCGCGCAGGGCGGGGAGGTCGAACAGGGACCGCGCGGCTCGGCATGCCCCGGGTTGGGGTTCGGTCAGCAGGGGGCGTACGCCGGTTTCTGCGGCGGCGAACGCGGCCGGTCCGCCGATGCCGGCGCCGGCGTCCAGGAAGGTCTGGCCCGGTTGCGGTTGCAGGTGGTCCAATAGCCAGTGCATGGCGCCGGGGTTGCCGCTACCTCGGCATCCTGCTGGGATCCGGTCGGCCGGGGTCAGATCGGCGGCTACCTGCGCTGTCCAGGTCGCTAACGTGTCGAACTCGGCATCCATTGCCGTGCAGGACACGCTCATCGCGGTGACTGCCCGCACGTTGCGATCCGGTACGAACCCGGGCATCGTCGCAAGTCCACCCCGGTCACCCTGGGTGGACGCCGTAGGTCCAACAACTCGTACGCCGCCGTTGCAGAACTCGCCGCTGCAAAATCCGCCATAGCTGGCGTACCAGCCGAAGACGCCTGTATCAGAGGTGAATTCATAGTTACAGCCTGCCCGACACGAGTGCCAAATTCAGGAATCGTCCCCGCACCTGATGCCCTTCGCGTTACTCCTCTGCCAGCGCTGAACTGTAGGTTTGTGTGAGCTGCCGCGAGGGTACAACTGGCGCTCGGTGATCAACGGTGTCGCGGTCGCGGACAGATGCGGTGTGACTTCCAGAGTTGTCGAGCCAGAGAACCGCAGCCGCCGATGTTGTCAGCCCGTTGACTGGGCCGACACAGAAAGAGGCGGCCCCGAAACGCCTCTCACGTATTTCTGCTCTGAGTCGCGTCAATCTTTGTTGCGGCTGGTCCATAGTCGGAACGCGGCTGTGGGGTCATTGGTGGAGATGTGCACCGACGGCAGACTCTGCTCCGCGGCCGGCTTGGAGTACTCCTCGTAGAACGTCCCGAGGGTCATGTAGCGACCGCCGTCCTCGTAGTGTTCGCCTTCCTGCTCGCGGCTGGACGCGTACAGAACCCGTTCCGGCGCGGCGTAATAGAGCGCGCCGAGGCACATCGGGCACGGGTAGGCGGTGATGTAGACATCGCAACCGGTCAGGTCGGTGCGCCCGGCAGCGGCGAGCTCGCGGATGGCGACGATCTCAGCGTGGGCGGTTACGTCGCCGGTCTGGGAGACCTGGTTCGCCGCTTCGTGCACCACCTGGCCGGTTGTCGCATCGACGATGACGCACGCGAACGGTTTTCCGCCCGCCTGTACATTTTCAACAGCCAGATCGACGGCGCGTTGAGTCAGGGCCGTGGTACTGCTCGTGTCAGGCATGGGGACTCCGTATCAAAGTGGGGAATCATCACTGTAGATGCCTGAGTCCTTTGACCTGTGGAGCGGCCCCACCGCCGAGCTGCCGACACCGGTTCTCCATCGCGCCACGAGGAGTCCAGCGACGAATGCGCCTGCCGTGCCGAGAAGTTCGTCGCTGAGCGTGTCCTCGTACGCTCCTTTCAGTTCGGTTCCGCGCCGAATGAAAGTCCACCACTCGCCGATCTCCCAACCAAGGGCCAGGAGACACCCGATACCGGTGATCAGCAGCACCAACATCCACGCTGGGCGGATGTCTATTCGCGCGAGAAGCAGTCCGATGCCGGCTGACAGCAGCATCCAGTTTACGAAGTGGTTGATGTTGTCCCACACGTCGATCGAGTCGTACAACCCGGCGGTGTTTCCTGACACGTCGATCAGGAACGGCGCCCCGATGAGCGCGAAAGCGACCCACGGCACCGACCGGGTGGCAACATCGCGATTTCGCAAACGCCATACCAGCGGGACTATCAACATCAACACCGGATACACGACCAGGCGATAGCCGAATCCCTTGTCAGCAAACTGGGGGAGGTCGCCGAAGGCTCCGATCGCGAGCTGAATGACGGTGAGCAGAAGCACCGCGATGCAGACCCATGCTCCCGTGAGCCTCGACTCCCTGGACAGCTTCATCGGACCACCCTGGCACGGATCCGTGCGACGAGGACGACGAGACTATGGCGTTGTCCTCGATCTTCCTCAGATCGCTCGGACGGGGGGTCCGCAAACGGTGAACAGTCTGGGATACGCAGGGCCCGCCGACTCCTGCACGGCCCTGGGGGCATGCATGCAGTCTCACGAGTGCACGCACGCCCCAGGGTCAGCGGTAGGCGTCAATGCTGGATGACGGAACCCAGCGGCGTGTCGGTATTGGCGAGTTGCGCTGTGTCGACCTGCTTGCCCGATCGGATGAGTGCCTCTATATCTTCCGTCACGTCCCAAACGTTGACGTTCATCCCGGCTTGCACCTTGCCACCCATCAGCCAGAACGCGATGTATTCGCGGTCCTTCAACGATCCGCGAATGACGACCTCGTCGCATTCAGCAGGTTCTGCGTACCCGGTGTATTCCATCCCGAGGTCGTATTGATCGGAGAAGAAATAGGGCAGGCTGTCGTATTCGCCCGCAGTACCGAGCATCGACTTCGCGGCAACTGCTGGTTGGTAGGTGGCGTTTGCCCAGTGCTCAACACGTAGTTGGCGTTGCAGGAACGGATGGTGCGCATTGGCGACATCACCGGCAGCGTAGATGTCGGCATCGCTGGACTGCAGAGATGCGTTGACGCGCACTCCATTGTCGACTTCGAGGCCGGCCGCCTCCGCGATGTCAGAATTCGGAACGATCCCGACGCCTACGATCACCGCGTCCGCTTCCAGGTGGGTGCCGTCCTCGAGCTCCACACCGGTGACCCGACCGTTGTCGCCGGTAAGTGCCTTGACCGACACACCGAGGCGAAGATCGACCCCATGGTCGGTGTGCAGGTCCGCGAATGACTGAGCAACTTCCGCTCCGAGCACCCGCAGCAGTGGCAGCTCGGCATTCTCCAGCACCGTCACCTCGACGTCAGCCGCCCGAGCCGCCGCGGCGGTCTCCAACCCGATCCACCCTGCCCCGATGACGACAACACGTGATGCCTTGGCAAAGGCTGCGCGAATCCCGTCGCTGTCCGCAACAGTGCGCAGATAGTGCACGCCCGCGAGGTCCGCGCCAGGCACCGCCAGCGGACGAACTCTGGAGCCCGTGGTCAACAGCAGCTTTGCGTAACGCAGCTGTGTGCCGTCGCCGAGCGTCACCCGATGAGTTGCCGGGTTGATTGCGGTGACAGTCGTGGACAGTCGCAGCTGGACGTGGTGCGCGTCGTACCAGTCCGCAACGTGTACATCGAAGGAATCACGCTCTGCCTTGCCCTGCAGGTACTCCTTCGACAGCGCCGGCCGCTCGTAGGGCCGGTCTTCCTCATCGCCGATGAGGATGATCGGCCCTTCGTAACCTTCCTCCCGCAGCGCTTCGGCTGCCTTGGCTCCGGCGAGGCTCGCGCCGACGATGATGAAGGGGTCTTGTTCGGTCATGTCGAACTCCTGGTGGTTGAGGTGGTCAGGAAGAGGGGGTGAGTGCCGCCCGCGTTCAATGCACGAGCCGGTGCAGTGCTATCCGGGCGATCGGAAGATACGCGGCGAGGATCGGCCACGCGCCACGCGCTTTGAGCCAGGTGGAGCAGCCCTGCTCGGTCGGCCGGGAGTTGATTCCGTGCCATAGGTCCATCCGGATGGGCCCGCACCGCACGCTCCAGGCCCAGCGCATGGTTTCTTCGTCGAACGCCGTGACTTCGAAGTCAACCCGCACCCCCACCGGCCCGTGGACCGTTCCGGTGGTGCCTACTCTCAGTCGCTCGGTGTTGGTTTCGACACGCCGGATCTGGGGTGACCAGGTCGACCACAGCTGCGGATCGGCGTAGCGTTCCCATGCTTTCTCAGGCGGGCAGGGGCCGCTGGCGCCTATCGAGGCAATGCCTCGTCGGAAGTCACGCATGCTCCCACCATCTCACCGAGCTGATCGGTGGTCACCTTCACGTCAGTTTCTCAGCTGCCAAAGGTGAAGATGGGCGCCGAAATCGATCGCAGAACTGCTCGGCTCCGAAAGTTCTACGACGACTGGACGCCGTTGTTGTTGCCCTTGTCCTCGTCGTCGGTAGATGGTGGCCGGCGGTAAAAGCGGACCCAGTCCAGGTGGAGTACTTCGTTGGTGGGGCCGATGTATCGGGGTGGTTCGCTCAGATCCGTTGGGTCGGTGTCGTCTGTTGGCCAGTTGCCGTTGCCGGGTTCAGCGGTAGGTGTGGGTGTGGCGGTGACGGGTTCGATGCTCCATCCGCCGCGGGTGTGGAACTGGAATTGGCTGTGTTGTCCGGGCTTTGTCGTTATTGGGTGGATGGTGAAGTCGCCCAGGTGGTGTCGGTCGTGGTGGTGGGGGCACAGGCTGATGAGGTTGTTCATGGTGGTTGTTCCGCCGTCGGCCCAGTGCACGATGTGGTGGCATTCCAGGTGATGGATGGCCAGGCAGCCGGGGTAGGTGCAGCCGCGGTCGCGGTCTTCGATCAGGCGGCGGGTGTGGTTTGGCACGATGCGTTGGGCGCGTCCGACGTTGATGGGTGTTCCGTGGGTTTCCCAGATGGGTTGGATTGTCCCGTCGCAGGTCCATTTGCGGCGTAGGTGTTCTGGGAGGGCGCCGGCTTTGTGGGTCCAGGCTGCTGCGTCGGTGTTCAGGTGTAGGTAGATCCGGAACTTGCTCGCCCGCCCGGTGACGTGTTCGGTGCCGATTTGTAGGGAGCGGGTGGCGAGTTGTTCCATCGCGTCGGCCATCCGGGTCTGTCGCCCGGTAGCGGTAGTGACGCTGGTAGCACCCTGGCTCGTTTCATCCGATCCAGTTGGTGTGTTTACGGCTGCTTGGGTGCCTTGGGCTCCTTGGGTGGCCAGGAAGAGGGCGTCTTTGGCTTCGATGAGGGCTTGTTGGACCAGAGCGCCGATGTCGGCGGGTGCGGAGTAGGTCAGGTGGAAGCGGTCTTTGCTGAAGTGCATTGATAGTTCTGCGGGTGCGGCGGCGATCGAGAGGGCGTCGGGCGCCACTGGTGGGGTATCGGTCTGGTTGTGGGTGGTGGGTTCGGTGAAGTCGTATCTGACTAGCGCTCGTCGTAGTTGGGGGACGGTGGCGTGTACGGCGAGGTCGACGACGTCGGTGTCGTATCCGATGGGTGTGTGGGCGGCGATGACGGCTGCTTGGCCGAGGGAAAGTCGGCCGGTGGCTAGTTCGCGGCCTAGTGCGGGGAGCTCGGATCGGCGGGTGGCGATGCAGGTCAGGTCGCGGGCGGTGGCGGGGGAGACTCCGGTGAAGCAGGTCAGCCAGTGTTCGAGCGAGCGGATCCCGGCGATGGCCCACGTGTCGTTGGTGGTCAGCTCGGCGACGAGGTCGATCAGTTCGGCGTGTGCGGCGTTCAACCGCCCACAGATTCGGCGTGCCCGCTCCAGTGGGTCCTGGAGTGAAACCGGCGCGGTAGCAGGGTTGTTCGCGTCGTCACCGACGACCTTCACACCTGCTGTCGAACTCATGTATTGATCAAAGCACCGACCACCGACAAGCCCCCGCTGAAAGCTCGGTCGACGCGCAGGACTGGGGTTGACCCCGTTTGGTGGACATCAATTTAAGCGGCCTGGGCGACCGCGGTGATGAGTTGGTGTTCGAACGTTACCGGGCTGATCTGCCCGAGCGCGCTGTGGCGGCGGGAACGGTTGTAGACCTGCTCGATCCAGATACTGACGCCCGCCCTGCGGCGGGCGGTCACCTTCCGCGGCGAAGAAACCGGCCCCACGGCGAAGGTGATCTTCCACGCGGATCGCGGCTGCCAGTACATCAGCACCCAACTGGCCGATGTCGCCCAAGAAGTCGACGTCCGCTTGTCGGTGGGTCGCACCGGCGTCTGTTGGGACAACGCCCAGCAAGAATTGTTCTGGTCAACCCTGAGGACCGAGTACTACGACAGGTATTGGTGCGATACCCACGCCGAAGCCATCACGGGCCAGGACGCCTTGGTCGAAACGTCGGGCGAGCAGGTCTGGGATCGCGTGGACCGACGTATCAGTGATGATGGTCACTGGCCGCCACCGGCGCGGGCTGATCCCACGAATCCCGTCCGCGGCCATCAACTTCGCCACAGTCTTACGCGAGACGACCTCACCGCCCTCGCGTAAATCGACCACGATCCGCGGGGAACCATAGACCCCGTTGGACGCGTCGTGAGCGACGCGAATCTTCACCGTCAAATCCGTCCGACGGCATGCCCGCGGACCGGGCTGTCCTCCTGTCCGGCGGGCAGCCCAGGCGTAGTACCCCGAGCGTGAGACGTCCAATAGTTCTGCCATTCGGGTCACGCCACGGCCGGGTTCAGCAGTGGCCTTCTGCGCGTGGATCACTGCGAACGCCTGCTCAGGTTCGAATTCTCCGCCACGAAGAAGGCCGCTGCTTTTTTCAGGAACTCCCGATCCATCCGCAGCTCCGCGACCTCACGGCGTAACCGGACCAACTCGGCCCGCTCATCCGCATCGACCGCCCCAGGCGGATCATCCATCCGGGACCGCTCGATCGCCACCCACCGCCCCAACAGCGCCTCCCCGACACCGATCTCCCGAGCGACCGCCACCACGGTGCGCCCGGTATCGATCACCAGATGAGCAGCTTCCTGCCGGTACTTCGGGGTGTAACTCTTCCTCTTCGCACCCATGAGTACATCCTTCCCTGCCAGGGCAAAACCTGACGGACAGGATGTCCACCAAACGGGGTCAACCTCAGGACAACTTCGGCAGGGTTCCCCTTCGACCCAGCTGGCCCCGCCATCTCGCCGCCAACGTGTTCAAACCGTGGCGACCCTGCTCGTCGGACGCATTGCTGGGTGGCCCAACAGTGGCTGCCCGGCGTGCTCAGGCGATGCCGGCGGCCTGCTCCAGGCCGGCCACTTCATCGTCCAGGTGTCCGAGGAGTCGCTGCAGGTGTGGCACGCTGCGTCGGCAGCCGGTCAGCCCGAACTCCATGCTCCCGGCATAGCTGAGGCAGGTGATGTTCAGTGCCATGCCCTGCATCGGGATCGACAGGGGGTAATGGCCTGTCATGGCCGCACCACCGAGGTAGTGACGCTTGCGGGCCCCCGGGACGTTGCTGATGATCAGGTTGAACGGCGGACGCACGATGCCCTGCATTCGCAACAACGGCACCAACATCGCCGGCGCCATCCCGACCGCGCTCATCGCCACGATCTGGGTCGCTGTCATCGATGACAGTGCTTGCTTCCCGTCGACCATCGCACCGTGGATCCGGGTGAGGCGATCGCCCGGGTCCGTCAGGTCGGTCGCGAGGGTGGCCATCACCGCACCGACCGCGTTACCACCGGCGGACGAACCGGATTGGGAGTCTTTGGCATTCAGACCGACTGGCACCATCGCGACGAGGGGTTCGCCGGGTAGCTCCCCGAGATCTTCGAGGTATCCGCGAGTGGCCCCACCGCACATCGCGAGCACCACGTCATTCACCGTCGTGCCCGTAGCGGCAGCGATCGCCGACAGCCGCTCCATCGGCCAGCTCTGCGCCGCGAAGCGACGCGATCCGGTGATGGTCGTGTTGAAGATGGTGCGGGGGGCATGCAGCGATACGGCCGACGTTTCACCCTGGACCCCGCGCCGTAGCGTCCTGATCAGCGCGCTCGGCATGCCTGCGGCATCTGCGAGTACCGCCATCGCAGACTGCAGTGCTGCGGGTGACACAGATGTGTCGGTTTCCGGCTGGGCTGCGGTCCGGGGCCGTTTCGGGCCGGCGGCCCACGGTGGCCGAATCCGGGTGTCGTCAGGATCCGTGCTCAGCGAGTTCTGCGAGAGGCGACTTGCGGCGATCCCGTCGACCAGCGCGTGGTGCAACTTGGTGTAGATCGCAAACCGGTCGCCTTCCAGGCCCTCGATGACATGTGCCTCCCACAGGGGCCGCTCACGTGCCAGTCGGGTCCCGTGCAGTCGCGAGCACAGCTCGAGCAACTCGCGCACGCGGCCCGGCCGTGGCAGCGCGCTGTGTCGGACGTGGTGTTCGATATCGAACTGGCTGTCCGGCTCCCATGCCCACAAACCGCCGGTACCCAGGGAGCGAACAGGACGTTTCAGGAAAAGCGGGGCGACGTCGTCGACGTCGATGAGTTGCTCGTACACCGTGCTCGCGTAATCACGCGGCGCGCCAGGGGGTTTACGAAAGAGCTGCAGACCGCCTACGTGCATCGGCATGGTGCGGTTCTCAGCCGTCAGGAACGCAATGGCGGTCGGGTCGGCGAAGGTGGGGGGAAACGGCATCAGGTCTGCCTTTCGCAGGGGTGTTGCAGATACTGCCTCATTGCAGCGATTGCGGCGAACGGCAAGATGGGTGCGTGGCTAATTCCGTGTTGTGGTTCCGGCGTGACCTTCGACTACGCGACCATCCGGCGCTCGGTGCGGCTGTGCAGGAATCCGCAGCGGACGGCGTCGTCCCTCTGTTCATCATCGAGCCGCGACTGTGGGACGGTGCCGGTGAAGCTCGTAGGCGCTGGCTGGCCGCGAACCTGCAGTCGTTGAACGAGGCGTGCGAGGGCCGCCTGACCATCCGCAGAGGTGACCCCGAGGAGGTCATCGCGCAGATCGTCAAAGAACACGGTGTGCACAGCGTGCACGTCTCGCGTGAGACGACACCGTACGGGCGTCATCGCGACGAGCGCGTCCGTCGCTGCCTGGGTGACGATGTGCGACTGATAGAAACCGGCACACCGTATGCCGTCGGTCCCGGGGTGATTCTCAACGGCAGTGGATCGCCGTACAAGGTCTTCACACCGTTCTCGCGGGCGTGGCTCGATCATGGCTGGCCCGCGCCAGCGCAGCGTCCCGCAAAGATCCGCTGGATCGACGGCGGATCGCAGGACGATGCCGCCGATTCCGTGGCGACTGCCGCCCAGGGCACGCTGGATTTCGCGGCGGGGGAGGAGGCGGCTCTCGCCCGGTGGGCCGACTTCCTGGACGGCGCTGTCGATGAGTACGCGAAGGAGCGCGACCACCCAGCGGTCGACGGCACATCGAAGTTGTCGCCCTACCTCAAACTCGGTGTCCTGCACCCCCGCACCCTTCTTGCCGACCTTGCGCGCAAGCGCTCCGGCGGCGCTTCCACTTACCGCAGCGAGATCGCCTGGCGGGAGTTCTATGCAGACGTGTTGTGGCACAACCCGCGGTCGGCGTGGCACGACTTGCGTGACCCGCTCGCGTCGATGCGGTACGACGAAGCCGCCGAGCACGTGCAGGCGTGGAAGTCCGGTGAGACCGGTTACCCGATCGTCGACGCCGGGATGCGGCAACTGCTCGCGACGGGGTGGATGCACAACCGGGTACGGATGATCACCGCCAGTTTCCTGACCAAGGACCTGCATGTCTGGTGGACGGTCGGGGCGCGCCACTTCATGGACCACCTGGTCGACGGGGACATCGCGTCGAACAACCACGGTTGGCAGTGGGTCGCCGGCACGGGCACCGATGCCTCGCCGTACTTCCGGGTGTTCAACCCCATCACGCAGGGCCAGAAATTCGACCCCACGGGTGACTACGTCCGGCGTTGGGTGCCGGAACTACGCCACCTCAGTGGCAAGAGCGCCCACGAACCGTGGAGAGCCGACGATGGTTACGAGCACGACTACCCGCGGCAGATTGTCGACCATGCGGTGGAGCGAAAAGAAGCATTGAGTCGTTACGAGAGCGCCCGCTGAGGCAGGATGTGCGCCATGAACCGCCGCATCGTCGTCGTGGGCATGGGATATGTCGGACTGTCCAACGCCATCCTGCTGGCCCAGCACAACGAGGTTTTGGGCGTCGATCTGGACGGGGACCGGATCGAGCTGCTCCGCGAGGGGCGCAGCCCGATCGGGGATCCGGAGATTGAGGATTTCCTCGCGCATCGCGACCTGCAGCTGACCTTCGATACCGATCCGACGTCGGCGTACGCATCCGCCGACTTCGTGCTGGTCGCCACCCCCACCGATTATGACCCCCAGACCAACTCCTTCGACACCTCCAGCGTCGAAGGAGTCGTCCGTGACGTGCTCGCCGCCGACAGCGGCGCCTACATCATCGTCAAGTCGACGATTCCGGTCGGGGCCGTCGAGGCGTTGCGTGAGCAGTTCGGGACGCAGGCCATCGTGCATTCCCCGGAGTTCCTGCGGGAGGGTCGCGCGTTGCACGACAACCTGCACCCGTCGCGGATCATCGTCGGCGCCCGGACCGAGCAGGCCCAAGCCTTCGGTGACCTGCTACGCGAGGGGGCCGTGCGCGAGGACGTGCCGCTGTTGTTGACCTCGAGCAAGGAGGCCGAGGCGATCAAACTCTTCTCCAACACCTACCTTGCGATGCGGGTTGCCTACTTCAACGAACTCGACACCTTCGCGCTGACCCACGGCATCGACACCCGACAGATCATCGACGGCGTGAGCCTGGATCCACGGATCGGCTCGCACTACAACAATCCGTCGTTCGGTTACGGCGGGTACTGCCTGCCCAAAGACACCAAACAGCTGCTCGCCAACTACCGCGAGGTCCCACAAAAGCTCATCGAGGCCATCGTCGGCGCCAACACGACGCGCAAGGACTTCATCGCTGACGACATCTTGCGTCGGCACCCCGGGGTCGTCGGCATCCACCGGCTGATCATGAAGTCCGGGTCGGACAACTTCCGCGCCAGCAGCGTGCAAGGCATCATGAAGCGGATCAAGGCCAAAGGCGTCGAGGTGATTGTCTACGAGCCGGAGTTGGCGGACCAGCAGGAGTTCTTCGGGTCACGCATCGTGGCGGACCTGGGCGAGTTCACCGAGACGGCCGATGTCATCGTCGCCAATCGGCACTCCTCGGAGCTCGCCGACGTGCCCGAGAAGGTATATACCCGCGACCTCTTCGGTGGGGACTGACCTACACCGCGCTCCGGATAGCGGCGTACCGTTCGAGCGTGGCCAGCGAAACGAAAATTCACGACAGCGACGACAACATCGAGGTGGGTGCTCCCCGCCAGTCTGCGGCCGGTGTGCCCGCCGTCGTCCGATCGATGCGGATGGCGTTGAAGCAGATGGGCCCGGTGCGCTCGGGACGCACCCTGCTGCAGTTGAACCAGCCCGGCGGCTTCGATTGTCCGGGATGCGCCTGGCCCGACCCGGGCCACACCCACACTGCCGAGTTCTGCGAGAACGGCGTCAAGGCAGTCGCCGAGGAAGCCACCACCAGGCGGGTGACTCCCGCATTCTTCCGCGAGCACAGCATCGAGGATCTGCACGGCCGCAGTGACTACTGGTTGGGTCAACAGGGTCGGCTGACCACCCCGATGCACAAGGCACCGGGGGACACCCACTACCGGCCGCTGAGCTGGGACGCAGCGCTGGACGTACTCGCCGGCCACCTACGGGCGCTGTCCGATCCGAACGAGGCGGTGTTCTACACCTCCGGTCGCACCAGTAATGAGGCCGCCTTCTGTTACCAGCTCTTCGTGCGTCAGTTCGGCACCAACAACATGCCGGACTGCTCGAACATGTGCCACGAGTCCAGCGGGACCGCTCTGACCGAATCGATCGGCGTCGGCAAGGGCACCGTCACGCTGGACGATGTCGAGAACGCGCAGTTGCTGGTGATCGCCGGTCAGAACCCCGGCACCAACCACCCCCGGATGCTGTCGGCGCTGGAGAAGGCCAAATCACGCGGGGCCCGCATTGTGGCGATCAACCCGTTGCCCGAGGCGGGCCTGATCAAGTTCCGCAACCCGCAGACCCCTCGAGGGGTGGTAGGCCCCGGTACAGCGCTCGCCGATCTCTTTCTGCAGGTGCGTCTCGGTGGCGACCAGGCGCTTTTCCAGGCACTGGGCCACCTGCTGCTGCAACGGCCAGATGTGCTGGATCGTGCATTCATCGACTCCGACACCAGCGGTTTCGCGCAGTATGCCGCGTCCGTGCGACGCATCGACTGGGATGCCACGCTTCTCGCAACCGGCCTGGAACGTCGTGAGATCGAGGCGCTGGCGCAGGAATTTGCCGCGTCGCGGGCAACGACCGTGTGCTGGGCAATGGGGTTGACCCAACACCGGCATTCGGTCGCGATGATTCAGGACGTCGTCAACGTGCTACTCCTGCAGGGCAATATCGGTAAGCCGGGCGCCGGTGTCTGTCCCGTGCGTGGCCACTCCAATGTGCAGGGTGACCGCACCATGGGCATCTACGAGAAGCCGGGCGAGCCCTTCCTCGCGGCCCTCGATGCCCGTTTCACGATCAAGACCCCCCGCGAGCACGGACACGACGTCGTGCAGACCGTGCGCGCCTTCCGCGACGGGCACGCGAAGGTGTTCATGGCGCTCGGTGGCAATTTCGTGCGGGCGACCTCCGACACCGACGTCACGGCCGCAGCGCTGCAGCGTGCCGCGTTGACCGTTCATGTATCCACGAAACTCAACGGCTCACACACCGTCACCGGGCAGGAAGCGCTGATTCTGCCCACGCTCGGACGCACCGAACACGACCGGCAGATCAGCGGTCCGCAACGAGTCAGCGTCGAGGACTCGATGAGCATGGTGCACGCCTCACAGGGGCGGCTGGAACCCGCGGACCCGACCCTGCTCAGCGAGGTCGCCATCGTGTGTGAACTGGCCCGCAAGACCTTCGACAACACGGACATCGACTGGGCGGCGATGCGCTCGGACTACCGGGTGATCCGCTCGCACATCGAGGCCGTCGTGCCGGGGTTCGCCGATTTCGAGACCCGCCTGGACCATTCGGGTGGTTTCCTGCTGCCGAGCCCGCCGCGGGACGAACGCCGCTTCGAGACAGCGTCCGGCAAAGCCACCTTCGCCGTGCATGAATTCTGGGCACCGGACTGCCCACCGGGTCACCTACTGCTGCAGACCGTACGCAGCCACGATCAGTACAACACCACGATCTACGGCATGGACGACCACTACCGGGGTATCAAGGACGGGCGCCGCGTCGTTTTCGTCAACAGTGACGATCTGGCCGATCTCGGCCTGCACGATGAGCAGATGGTCGACATCGTCTCTGTGTGGCGTGGTGTCGACGGCACCGACGCCGTACAGGAACGACGCGCGCCGGGATTTCGGATCGTGTCCTATCCGACGGCGCGACAATGTGTGGCCGCCTACTTCCCCGAGACCAACGTGCTGATCCCGTTGGATTCCACCGCCAAACGCAGCAACACCCCGACCTCCAAGACGGTCCTGGTGCGATTGGAGGCGTTGGTCTGATGGGGCGCGTCACAACGCGTCGCAAGGCGGTCCGGTTCGACCTGGCGGGCGACGCACGTAGTCGGATCGACACGGTCGCCGTGGAGGAACCCCTCGAGGTGCGGGTCGGGGGCGAGCAGCTGACCGTCACGATGCGCACCCCCGGCAACGACGTGGAGTTGGTGCACGGCTTCCTGCTGGCCGAGGGCGTCATTGCTGGCAGGGACGACGTCCTGGTCGCGCGATACTGCGTCGACACCGAGACGATGAACGTGCTGGAGGTCACCCTCAGAGACTCCGCGCGCCCGTTGCCGGTCAGCGCGCAGCGCAGCCTGGTCATGTACGGCGGATGCGGGCTGTGCGGAAAGGCCAGTATCGACGCGGTGCTGGCTGTCATACCTGTTGCACCGGATGCCGAGAGTGACGACGACCAGAGTGATGACGTCGGGTGGACGCCGGAGGTCCTGGCATCGAGCGCCGTGCAGTTGCGGGCCGGTCAGCGGGTATTCGAGCAGACCGGTGGTGTGCACGGCGCCGGTCTGTTCGACCGACACGGTCGACCGGTCGTGATCCGCGAGGACATCGGGCGCCACAACGCCGTCGACAAGGTCATCGGCTGGTCGGTCATGCAGGATGTCGACAGGGCCGATCTGGCGCTCGTGGTGACGTCACGGGCGTCCTTCGAGATTGTCCAGAAGGCAGCGATGGCCGGTATCTCGGTACTGGCCTGCGTGTCGGCGCCCTCCAGCCTCGCTATCGAGGCGGCCGAACAGTTCGGGATCACCCTCGTGGCGTTCCTGCGTGAGGACCGGATGACCGGCTTCACACATCCGCACCGGGTCCAGGCGCGGAGCGATCGTTAAGGAACTTTGCACGCATCGCACTAGGCTGCTGCTGTGCCGGAGGATGACGCGAAGCAGGCTGCTGCCGATGTGACGCAGCCCGTGAGCGATCGAATCTGGACCATTCCCAATGCGCTGTCGACATCGCGCCTGGTGGGTGTGCCGGTTTTCCTGGCGTTGATCCTGACCGGGCACGACCTGTGGGCGCTGGCCGTCCTGATGGTGTCCGGGTTCACCGACTACCTGGACGGTAAGGTCGCCCGCGCCTACGGACTGGTCTCCCGCCTGGGCCAGTTGCTCGACCCGCTGGCCGACCGGTTGTACATCCTGTCCACCCTGCTCGGCCTGGCGTGGCGGCACTTCATCCCATGGTGGCTGGTCGCCGTCCTGGTCGTGCGTGAGTTGTTCGTACTGAGCCTCGGGCCGGTCCTGAAAATTCACCGGCTCCCGATCCCGCCGGTTCACTTCATCGGCAAGGCCGCGACCTTCAACCTCATCTACGCATTCCCGCTGGTGCTGCTCGGTCACCAACCCGGAATCGTCGGCGCGATCGCGCTGCCGATCGGTTGGGGATTCGCGTGGTGGGGCACCGGGCTCTACTGGGTCGCCGGCCTGATGTACGCCGTCCAGATCCGCCAGATGGTCCGTGACGGATCAAGGGTGTCGCGCGCGCCCGTGCATTCTCCGTGACTCCGCCACTGGCGGCCAGCCGTGATCCTGCGGCCTCGATGTCGCTGATCACCGAGCTGATGCGTAATCCGTTGGACCCCGCTTACCAGCAGGAGGCCGACCGGCGGGCTGCCGCGGGGCTCGTTGCCGTACCCCCGACCCGGTCGCCGTTGTTGATCCTGACGGTGGTGCTGCTCGGGTTCGCACTGATCGCCGCCGCCCTCAGCCTTCGCGTGCCCAGTGGCGTTCAGCAGAAGCAACGCGACGCACTCGTCTCTCGTATCGAGGTGGGGCAACGCAGCATCCTGGCATCGACCACCCAGATCACTGCACTACGCGCCCAGATCGCCACCGCTCAGGCCGGGGCGCTGTCCCGTAACGACGGGACGGTGACCGCACAGGAGCTGCTGAGCCTGTCGGCTGCCACGGGTCTGACGGCGGTGCGCGGACCGGGGATCGTGCTGCAGGTCGACGATGCGCCGGGTAGCGATCCAGGGTCCGGAGCCGATCCGCGGGCCGATCCAGGCAACACAGCAGCCGGCGGTCAAGGTCAGCTCAGCTCGACCGACCTGCAGTTGATCACCAACGGGCTGTGGCAGTCCGGAGCCGAAGCGATCGCCATCAACGGGCAGCGCCTGACGGCGCAGAGTGCGATCAGGTCGGCCGGGCAGGCGATCCTGGTCAATTTCACCGCACTGCAGCCCCCGTATACGGTGTCCGCGATCGGTCCGGCCTCAATGGGTAAAGATTTCGCTCGCAGCGAGGGTGGCATCTATCTGCAGGGGCTGAGCCAGAGCTTCGGTATCCGTAAGACCCTGAGCGATCGGACCGATGTGTCGTTGCCCGCTGCGGCACCTGCCGGACTGCGCTACGCGAAGGAGACCCCGTGATTCCCGCCATCGGCCTCGTCGTCGGCATCGTGCTCGGGTTGTTCCTGCACCCCGATGTCCCGCTGTGGCTGCAGCCCTACCTCCCGGTTGCCGTCATTGCTGCGCTGGACGCGGTCTTCGGCGCCGTGCGGGCAATGCTCGACGGAATCTTCAGCGACAAGGTCTTCGTGGTGTCGTTGCTCTCGAACGTCGTCGTCGCTGCATTGATCGTATTCATGGGTGACCAACTGGGTGTTGGTTCGCAACTCTCCACCGCGGTGGTCGTCGTGCTCGGGTTGCGCATCTTCTCCAACGTGGCGGCAATACGCCGCCACCTCTTCCACGCATGACGACCCCCGATGGCGGGCAGCCGGAGTCTGCGGACCGGTCCGGAGTGGGTGCGGAACCCACGGCCGGGTCGGTCTCGGGCTGGCGCATCCTGGCGCGAAACGGTCGACCGCGAGCCACCAAGGGCAATGCCATCGCAGTCGTGCTCGCTCTCGGTCTGGGATTCGCGATGGCAGCGCAGGTGCAACAAACCCGATCCTCAGGTTTGGAGGACCTGTCTCAGGACAACCTGATTGCGTTGTTGGACGCCGAGACCGGGCAGAACGCACGACTGGCGAGGGAGAAGGACACGCTCACCGACACACGCAATCAGCTGCAGGGCAGCAAGGGGGATGCAGCAGCGCTGCAGGCGGCGCGCGAACGTCTTACCCAACTGGGCATTCTTGCGGGCACGATCGGCGCGAAGGGTCCGGGAATCCGCATTCTGGTCGCAGATCCAAAGGTAGGTGTGCAGGCCGCGACGTTGCTGGATACCGTGCAGGAGCTGCGCGACGCCGGGGCCGAGGCGATCCAGATCAACGACGTGCGAGTAGTGGCCAGCACGTATTTCTCAACCAGTTCGGACAATCGGCTGGTCGTGGACGGTACGGCGATCCACGCGCCGTACACAGTTCTGGCCATCGGGGACCCGCAGACGATGTCGACCGCGATGGCGATACCGGGTGGCGTGGTGAGCACGTTCCGGCAACTGGGCGCGACCGCGGTCGTGAAGACTGCGACTACAGTGACCGTCTCCGCGTTGCGGGCACGAAGCAGTGCTCGTTACGCTCAGCCAGACAGTACGCCGACCGGTTGACTGAGTCCCCGAGCACCACGAGTGCTGACCGGGGGTGTCACGACGCCGTTTCACTCGAGGAGCCTCATGTCCGAGCTGGAATACCCCGACGACCTGCGCTACACCGAGGACCACGAGTGGGTGGGCGAGCAGGGAGAGGTCGTTCGGATCGGCATCACCGCCTTCGCCCAGGAGGCGTTGGGTGACGTCGTGTACGTCAGCCTGCCGGCCGTCGGCGACCAGGTCGCTACCGGCGATTCCTGCGGTGAGGTCGAATCGACCAAATCCGTCAGCGATCTGTATGCGCCGCTGGACGGTGAGGTCAGCGCTGTCAACGTCCAGCTGGACAGCACCCCGGAGCTCATCAATTCTGATCCGTACGGCGAGGGCTGGATGTTCGAGCTCCGGTTGAGCGACCCGACTGCTATGGCGGCTCTGAAGAACGCTGCCGATTACACCGCCTCACTCGGCTGAGCAGGCAGGCCCCTTCAACGCTTCTCTTCAGCACCAGCCGCGCACCGATCGGTGTGCGGTTGGCCTTATATCTATCGCATAGGGTGACGCAATGACCGATCAACCGGCCTCCGGTGACACCACAGCTCGTATACCCGCTGTCGGCGCGGAACTTCCGGCCGTGGTGCAGCAGCCGGAGTCGCACCCTTCGGGCACCGAACAGGCGACTATCGAGGCCTTGCGTCCCGGCACTGCGTTGCTGATTGCGCAGCGTGGGCCCGGTGCCGGAGCGAAGTTCCTGTTGGACGCCGACGAGGTCAGTTCGGGGCGGCATCCTGACAGCGACATCTTCCTGGACGACGTGACCGTCTCTCGCCGCCATGCGATCTTCCGCAGAGCCGAGCACGGGTACGTCGTGCAGGACGTGGGTTCGCTCAATGGCACCTACGTCAACGGTCAGATCACCGACTCGGCCCAACTGGTCAGCGGCACTGAGGTCCAAATCGGTAAGTACCGCCTGGTGTTCTACGGTGCCGCCGGTTCCTGACGGTTCCAGCCACACCGTGGGATCGGTGCTGGCTCTACTACGTGCTGATTTTCCCGACCTGACGATTTCCAAGGTCCGTTTCCTGGACACCGAGGGGGTGGTCAGTCCAGGGCGCTCGGCCTCCGGCTACCGCCGCTACAGCGACGCAGACGTCGATCGCCTCAGGTTCGTACTCACCGCTCAACGGGATCGGTTCTGGCCGTTGCGCGTCATCCGAGAGGCGTTGGACGCCTACGACCGTGGTCTCGAACCGTCCACTGGGCCCGATCCTCGTCCCGTACCGCCACCCCCGGTGGCGTTGGACCCGCTCGGGCCCGTGGGAGACGAAGCGGTGACCCGGAACGAGTCGCCCTTGCGGTTGACGTTGGGCGAAGTGGCTCGCGGCGCCGGACTCAGCGAGATCCAGGTGCGCGACCTTGCCGGATTCGGCCTCATCGTGTCGGTGGACGGCTACTTCGACCGGCCCGCGCTCGTGATCGCGCGAAGCGCAGCTGCATTGATGCAACGGGGGCTCGGCGCCAGACATCTACGCACCTTCCGCCTCGCGGCCGAACGGGAGGCGGCGATCGTGACACAGCTTCGTGGCGGTCGGGGTGGCAGTGCGGAGAGCGCCGTCGAGGGGGAGTGTCTGGAGCTGCATCTCGCTCTGCTGCGCGCGCAGGTAGCGTTGGCTCCATGAGGAAAGTCGATGTCATGGGCGTGCGGGTGGAGATGCCCACCAATAAGCCGATCGTTCTGTTGCGTGAACGCGATGGTCAGCTGTACGTACCGATCTGGATCGGTGCGCCTGAGGCGACGGCGATCGCTTACGCGCAACAGGGCATTACCGCGCCCCGGCCGCTGACCCACGACCTCCTGGTCAACGTGTTGGCCGAACTCGGTCACACGCTGGAGCATGTGGTGGTCAGCCGCATGGAGAACAATATTTTCTATGCCGAGCTGGTGGTGGACGGTGATACGACGATCAGCGCCCGATCTTCGGATGCCATCGCCATCGCACTGCGTGCCGGTGTATCCATCTATGTGGCCGACGAGATTTTCGACGCAGTCGGTGTCGCTGTGCCGGTCGAAGAAGACGATGAGGTCGAGAAGTTCCGCGAATTCCTTGACAACGTATCCGCGGAGGACTTCGAAGCGGCCAGCGAGGATGAGATCGCGGACTCAGATCCCGAGGGTCCTGACGGAGAACAGTCACCCTCAAGTTGAGGTTTAGTCTTGGCCATTGGCTCGCGACACGCCGAAGCTTCAAGGCATCAGTCGTTGACCCGCCGTGTTTTGGCGCTTACGTTTTCGAGCACGGGCGGTCCGCTTCGTTCCTGAAAGAAGAGCCGGACCGGGTCGTACAGTGAACATTGGCCGTCCGCCGAGCGGGCAGTCCGAGCGGGCTGCAGGCCCACAACATGGAGGTCGACCGTGGCGGTAACGGGCACGACAGGCGATGCCACGGCTCGCGACAGGGCCACGTCCGCCCCTGCACCGCTGCAGGGCGCATTGTTTGCGCATCCTGCAGACAGCGTCGACAACGAGGCCGTCGGTTATCGAGGGCCGATTGCGTGCAACGCGGCGGGGGTGACCTACCGTCAGCTCGATTACTGGGCCCGCACCGGTCTATTGGAACCATCGGTGCGCAACCCGTCCGGTTCCGGTCACCAGCGCCTTTACAGCTTCCGCGACATTCTCGTACTCAAGGTGGTCAAACGACTCCTGGACAGCGGCGTCTCCCTGCAGCAGATCAGGGTCGCCGTGGGAGTACTGCGTTCGCGTGGCATAGCTGACCTCGCCGGAATCACTCTCATGTCCGATGGTGCAAGCGTCTACGAATGCACGTCCGATGATCAGATCATCGATCTGATGCGCGGTGGTCAGGGCGTTTTCGGTATTGCCCTGGGGTCGGTATGGCGCGAAGTGGAGGGCAGCCTCAGTTCGCTACCGAGCGAACGTCCGGACGCAGAGCGTCCGGCAGCCCACCCCGGTGATGAGCTGCAGCGTCGGCGCGAGGCGCGAGACGCCGGTTGAGACGGGCCGCAACTGGCGGGCCTACTCCCTGATCGGCGGGAGCTTTCAGCAGGCCGACGAGTCGCGGCTGCGTACCGTTGCCGGTGGGGCGTAGTACGCTTGTCCTGCTGACGACACCGGCGGGAGAGAACTCGTTCCTACTGGCACGAGGACGCCGAAGGGGCAATTCTCCCCAGAACCTCTCAGGCTCCCGGACCGCCCGGTCGAGGCACGTCTGAAGTTCGCATGCCTTGTTGCGTGCGGTCGACAGTAGGGGAGGCGTAGCCCACTGTCCGCCTCCGCGAGGGAACACAACGCCATGAGTAGTTCGACCGAACACACCGCATCAGACGCCGTCTCCCCTGAGGCGGTCGCGCCGGACTTCGTTCGCCGGCACATCGCTCCCACCAGCGATGACGTGACGGTGATGTTGAAGGCGATCGAACAGCCCAGCGTCGCCGCGCTGATGGAGGCCGCTGTACCCGGCGGGATCCGCTCGGACCATCCGTTGCAGCTGGCGGCAGCATCATCCGAGCCGGCCGTGATCCGGGAGCTGCGCGAGATCGCGGCCCAGAACACAGTGCTGACGAGCATGATCGGGCTGGGCTACTACGGGACGCACACACCGGCGGTCATCCGCCGCAATGTTCTGGAGAACCCCGCCTGGTACACGGCGTACACGCCCTACCAGCCGGAGATCTCCCAGGGCCGCCTGGAGGCACTGCTCAACTTCCAGACGGTCGTCTGCGACCTGACGGGACTGGCTACGGCCGGCGCGTCCCTACTCGATGAATCGACGGCCGTCGCCGAGGCCATGACGTTGATGCGGCGCAGCAGCAAGGCGACCGCCGACGCCGTCCTGGTGATCGACGCCCAGGTGATGCCGCAGTCGATCGCGGTGACCCGCACGCGTGCCAAGCCGCTCGGGATCGATGTCGTCGTCACCGACCTGAGCGCAGTTGCAGATCCCGACGGATTGCGTGCTGCGGCTGGGGACCGGGACGTCTTCGGTGTCGTGGTGCAGTACCCCGATGCCTCCGGGCGCATTCGGCAGTGGTCCCGGTTGGCCACTGCCGCTCACGAGCTCGGTGCGTTGGTCACGGTCGCCGCCGATCTGTTGGCGTTGACCCTGCTCGCAGCGCCCGGCACCTGGGGAGCCGATATCGCCGTCGGCACGACGCAACGGTTCGGGGTCCCGATGGGCTTCGGCGGCCCGCACGCCGGATACCTCAGTGTCCGGGCCGGGCTGGAGCGCACGATGCCGGGCCGTCTGGTCGGTCTCAGCGTGGATGCCGACGGCGCCCCGGCCTATCGCCTTGCCCTGCAGACCCGTGAACAGCACATTCGCCGGGAGAAGGCCACCTCGAACATCTGCACCGCCCAGGTGCTCCTCGCGGTCATGGCCTCGATGTACGCCGTATGGCACGGCCCCGTCGGCCTGACACGAATCGCCTGCGAGGTGCACGCAAAGGCAGTAGCCCTGGCGGCGGCGCTTCATGAGGCCGGCGTCCAGGTCGCAGCGGGTGACTTCTTCGACACGCTGACGCTCGAGGTCCCGCAGCGCGCCGAACTCATCCGTACTGCCGCGCTGGAGCGCGGCATCAACCTGTGGCAGATCGATGCCGACCGGCTTTCGTTGAGTGTCGATGAGACCACGACGGATGAGGAACTCGCATCGGTGGCAGCAGCCTTCGGAGCGGCCGCTCCGCAGCGGATCGCTGACGCCCCCGCACCGTCCTGGGCACCGGCGGTCATCCGGGAGGGCAGCTTCTTGACCCACCCGGTCTTCCACGCCCACCAGAGCGAGACCGAGATGCTGCGCTACCTGCGCACCTTGTCCGACCGCGACTACGCACTGGACCGTGGGATGATCCCGCTTGGTTCCTGCACGATGAAGCTGAACGCGACCACGGAGATGGAAGCGGTCACCTGGCCGGAGTTCGCCAACCTGCACCCGTTCGCGCCCGCCGACCAGACGGTCGGGATCCGGTCGATCGTGAGCGATCTGGAATCCTGGCTGGCCACCATCACCGGGTACGACTCGGTGTCCCTGCAGCCCAATGCAGGTTCCCAGGGAGAATTCGCGGGTCTGTTAGCCATCCACGCCTACCACGAGGCTCGTGGCGATTTCGAGCGTCGGATCTGCCTCATTCCCGCCTCGGCGCACGGCACCAATGCTGCCAGCGCCGTCATGGCGGGCCTGAAGGTCGTCGTCGTGAAGACAGCCAACACGGGCGAGATCGATCTGGATGACCTGCGCGCGAAGATCGATCAGCATGGCGACAAGCTCGCTGCAGCGATGATCACCTACCCCTCGACACACGGTGTCTACGAAGACACCATCACCGAGCTGTGCTCGCTGGTGCACGCGGCGGGCGGGCAGGTCTATGTCGATGGAGCCAACCTCAACGCGTTGATCGGTATCGCCGAGCCGGGCACTTTCGGTGGCGATGTCTCCCACCTCAACCTGCACAAGACGTTCTGCATCCCGCACGGTGGTGGCGGCCCCGGTGTGGGACCGGTCGCGGTCCGCGCGCACCTGGCGCCCTACCTGCCGAATCACCCGTTCGCCGCTGAGGCCGGCCCAAGTACCGGAGTCGGTCCGGTGTCCGGAGCACCGTACGGGTCTGCGTCGATCCTGCCGATCTCCTGGGCGTACGTGCGATTGATGGGCGGTCACGGACTGACCGAAGCAACCAAAACCGCAGTGCTTTCCGCGAACTACATCGCGGCGCGTCTGCGCGATTCCTACCCGGTGTTGTACTCCGGCGAGCACGGACTGGTGGCGCACGAGTGCATCCTGGACCTGCGCGGCATTACCAAGTCCTCGGGTATCACCGTCGACGACGTCGCCAAGCGGCTGGTCGACTACGGGTTCCACGCTCCGACCATGTCCTTTCCGGTAGCCGGCACCCTGATGGTCGAGCCCACTGAGAGTGAGAGCTTGGCGGAGATCGACCGGTTCTGCGATGCGATGGTCGCGATCCGGGCCGAGATTCAGGCCGTCGAAGACGGTGGTGTCGCCGCGGCCGACAGCGCGCTGCGGCATGCCCCGCACACCGCGCAGTCCCTCACCACCGATTGGGAGCACCCGTACACACGGGCCGAAGCGGTCTACCCGGCAGGCGTCGATCCGACCCGCAAGTACTGGGCCCCGGTGCGGCGTGTTGACGGCGCCTACGGCGATCGCAACCTGATTTGCTCCTGCCCGGCGCCGGAGGCGTTCGAAGACTGAGCGCGCATCCTGGCCCCATATTCCTGGGGTGATTCGCGTCTGACGCCGATCGTCAGACGCGAATCGTGCCCAGATAGGCCGCGATACGGCCGATCGCCTCGGCCAGCGTGTCCACGTCCGGCAGCGTCACCAACCGGAAGTGGTCGGGTTCGAACCAGTTGAAGCCCGTGCCATGAGTGACGAGGATCTTCTGCGCGCGCAGCAGGTCGATTACAAAGGCCTGGTCGTCCTGAATCGGGTAGACCGCCGGATCGAGGCGCGGGAAGCAGTACAACGCGCCTTGCGGCTTGACGCAGCTGACGCCGGGGATCTCATTGAGCAGTCGCCAGGCCAGCATGGACTGCTCGTAGAATCTGCCACCGGGCACAATGAGTTCGCCGACCGACTGGTATCCACCGAGTGCCGTCTGAATCGCGTGCTGGGCCGGGACGTTGGCGCACATCCTCATATTCGCGAGCAGAGTCAGACCCTCGAGGAAATCCCCGGCACGATGCCGCGGGCCGGTGATCGCCAGCCACCCGGAGCGGTATCCGCAGACGCGGTACGCCTTGGACAGGCCGCTGAACGTCAGACACAGCACGTCGTCACCGGCGAACGTCGCCGCGTGGTGGTGGACCGCGTCGTCGAACAGGATCTTCTCGTAGATTTCGTCGCACATCAGAACCAGGTCGTGCCGCCGGGCGATATCGACGAGACCACGCACGATGTCTTCGCTGTAGACGGCGCCGGTCGGATTGTTGGGGTTGATCAGCACGAGCGCATGGGTGTTCGGGCCGATCTTGGCCTCGATATCGGACAGATCGGGATTCCATCCGTTCTCCTCATCGCACCGGTAGTGCACAGGAATACCGCCGGCAAGAGTCACTGCGCCGGTCCACAGCGGATAGTCGGGAGCGGGGATCAGAATCTCGTTGCCGTTGTCGACGAACGCCTGCAGCACCATGGAGATCAGTTCGCTGACCCCGTTGCCGATGAAGATGTCGCCGACGCCGACCTCGGTCAGACCTTTACTCTGGTAGTAGTTCGCGACGGCCGTGCGTGCGGAAAAGATTCCGCGGGAATCGCTGTATCCCTGACTGGTCGGGAGGTGATGGATCAGATCCTGTTCGATGGCCGCCGGCGCCTCGAACCCGAACGGCGCAGGATTACCGATATTCAGCTTGAGGATGCGGTGACCCTCAGCCTCCAGGCGCTCGGCTTCGACCAGGATCGGTCCGCGTACGTCGTACCGGACATGTTGCAGCTTGGCTGACTGTTTGATCTCGCGCACGCGGCACAGCCTGACACAGCCCGCATGTCCGGGCGTTATGCCACGGCGTGGGCTCGGATGTGCGAACCGCTTTCGGTCTTCACGACGTCGATGGTGCTCTGGATGCGGTGTCGCAGCTCGGCCACATGGCTTACGATCCCGACACTGCGACCCCCGCTGCGCAATGTGTCCAGCACGCTCATGACCTGGTCGAGAGTCTGTTCGTCCAACGACCCGAACCCTTCATCGACGAACAGGGACTCCAGCGGCCGACCTCCGGCATCTTGTAGTACGGCATCACCCAGCCCGAGGGCCAGCGCCAGGGAGGCAATGAAGGCCTCCCCACCGGACAGTGTCGCGGTGTCTCTGCTGCGCCCGGTCCAGCTGTCCAGAACCCGCAGACCCAGACCGCTGCGGGCACCGGCCTTGGCCAGTTCGTCGCTGTGCTCGAGGGTGAAGCGACCATCGGACATGACCGCGAGCCGCTCGTTCGCCAGGGCGGTGACCGATTCCAGCCGCGCCGCAAGCACGTAGGACGTCAGACGCATTCGGAGCGTGTTGTCACCCTGCCCGGACGCCGTCTCGGCGAGTGGTCCGAGCACTGCGAGGTCGGCTCGTGCAGTGGACGATCCGGTGACCAGGAGCTGCACCGAGGTGGCGATGCGATCCAACTCATGCACCGCGCGATCAGCACCGGACACGGCGTGCACCGCTGCCCGGTGTCGGTGATCACTGGCTTGGGCCGCTTCTTCCAGCGCGGCAATATCGGGTTTCGGCGAGCGCTCGGCGGCGATGAGCTGCGGTTGCTCCAGAATGCCGGTAGCCCGCTCGTTGGCAGTCTGTTCGGCGGCAATCCGGTTCTCGATCTGCGCCATCTGCGGCAGATCGAGAAGAGCGGCCTGCGCCTGGGAGAGATCCGAGAATCCCTGAGACGCCAGTATTTCGGTGAGTTCGGCGGCGGACTGGCGGTCTGCTGCTGCAGCGAGTCGAACCGCCAGATCGGCCTGATGCAGGTCTCGTAGGGCCGGCACCAGGCGCGTGTGGCGGTCGATGGGATCGCCGCGATCGACGCGATCGCAGCAGCATTGCGCGGTGTGTTGTTCACGCAGCGCCAGCGCTCTGGCTTCGAGGGTCGCCAGGACCGTCCGCGATTCCGCGTGCCGGGCCTCGGCCAGGCCCAGGTCGTAATCGGCGCTGGTGCAGCTCTGCTGCGCACTGGTCGCAGACCCGGTGAGTTCTGCGAGTCGGCCACTCAGCGCCTCGAATGCGCTGCGGGTAGCTTCGACTCGGGTCAGCGTTGCCTGCGCCGAACTGAGCGCGCCCTGCAGCGCATCGTCGTCAAGCGTTCCGGGGAGGGTATCGAGGGCGTCCAGCGCCGCACGATGCGCTGTTGCTCGTTCAGCGTGGCTGCCCCGGGCTGTTGCGAAGGCGGCATCTGCATCACTGAGGGCCTGGCGGGCCGCGACGGCCACTGCCTCGGCGCGCACTACGTCTTGCTCAGCTGCGGCACCAGCAGGTGGTGCAGCGGGCGCTGGATGCTCGGTGGATCCGCATACCGGGCACGGGCAGCCGCGGGTGAGTCCGGCGCCGATCTCACCGATCATCCCGGACAGTCGCGCCTGGCGCAGGTCGATCGCTTGCTGCTCGGCCGATGCGAACCTGGACCGCGAGACCTTTGCCTGCTGTTCGGCTGCGGTCTGCAGGACCCGCGCATCGGCCAGCGTTCGTCCAGTGTGCAGCGCTACGCGGTGTACCTCGACCGATCGTCGCGCATCCTGCAGCACCGACACGTCGGTGCACAGCGCGGCGAGTTCCCGTTCGACGTCGTCGATGGTGGCCTGCAGCCGCACAGTGGCTTCGTGCGCAGCGAGACTCCGCTCGTGTGCGGCCAGGGAGGCCTTGGAATGCAGAACCACCGCAGCCGCGGCGGTGGCGTGCTGGGCGGCCAGATCGGCGAGCACATCGAGCGTCGAGCTACCCAGCTCGACGGCGGTCTGCAGAGACGTCCGATGCAGCTGACCGTCGACCAGGCAATCGGTATCGACCAGTTCGACGACCATGCGTTCAGCGGTTCGCGCTGCGCCCTCGGCGGTGGCGAGCACCTCGGCCACCGCCAGTCGGTGCGTTGCGACCGGACGTATGACTGCAGCCCGGCGGGCGGCCCGAACGGTGGACAGCTCCAGCTCTCGTGCCGCGTGTCGTTGCTCGTAGGCGGCCAGCGTGGCCCGTGCCTCGGTGGCCTGCAGTTGCCACTGCAGAGTTGTTTCGGCGCGTAACCGGGCGTCGCGGGCGATGTCTCGATCTTCTGCCGCGCCGTCCGCGTCGACCAGTGCCTGGGTGGCGCGGTCCACCGCCAGCGCACGACATTCGCCGATCGTGGCGAGCAACGTGGACCCGGGTAGATCTGACGCGGGGACCTGAGGCGCGCCGTTGGAGGGGGCCGCTGGTAGGTCGGACTCGGCGAGCACCGTGGTCAGCCGTTCGCCGTGTAGCGCGATAGCGAGATCGGCGTCGTGCACCGTGTCGGAGAGTGCGCGTTTGCGGTCAGCGAGCCACTGTTGGGCATCTGCGAAGCGTTCGATGTCGAACAACCTGCGCAGCAGTGCCGACCGCTCTTCGGGCTTGGCCCGCAGGAATGATGCGAATTCGCCCTGCGGCAGCAACACCACCTGGGCGAACTGCTCCATACCGAGACCGAGGTGGTCGGTCACGATCTCTGCGGCCTCGTCGATGCGGGTGCTCTGCGCGACCCATTCGGCCCCGCGCAGTATCTCCAACACCACGGTCGCGGGGCGGCGGGTGGTACCGGATCCGCGTTTTTTCGGGGCATCCCACTCCGGGCTACGGGTGATGCGCAACCGGTCACCGGCGGCAGTGAACTCCAGCACGACGCGTGGCGCGAGCAGGGGGTCGGCGTGATCGCTACGAATCGACCCGCGGTGACCGGTCCGACTTCCGGGGACAGCCCCGTAGACCGCGTAACAGATCGCATCCAGGATCGAGGTCTTACCGGCTCCGGTGGCACCCTGAATCAGATACAGGCCCGCGGCTGCGACCGCATCGAAGTCGACCGTTTCGACGGCGGCGAAGGGGCCGAACGCCTGCACCTGCAGCCGGTGCAGTCTCATGCCGCGCCGCGCGTGGAGGACGGCGCAACGGCTACCCCTTCATCGATGGTGGCGGCGCGGTCGGTGCGGGCGTGCTCGAGAGCGGAGATCCAGATCGCCTGTTCCTGGGCACTTGTCACCAGTCCACCGCGCACGTGCTGGGTGAAATCGCAACACAGATCGACGTCGCCGCGCCCGCGTACCCGGTCGGTGTAGCTGCGACGGGCCGTCGGGGTGTGCACCTGCTCAAATCCCAGTGTCAACGTGTGCGGGAATCTGCGTCGGATCTGTTCCATGGCGGCGGCTGGTCGCGCTGCGTCGGTCAGGGTGACCTCGCACCAGGAGGACTCATGTTGCACAAGAGATGAGTCACGCAGTAGTTCGGGCAGCGTTCCACGCAACCGTGCGAGCGGGCGATGTACGGGTGCCTCGACCAGCCGGGTCCGCACGGCCCGCCCGTCGAAATCGACGACGACCGAGGATTTGACCTGACCGGTCTCGGAGAACGACATGGCCACCGGGGAGCCGCTGTAGCGGATGCCGGCCGCCAGACCCATCGGTCGGTGGATATGTCCGAGCGCGACGTAATCGACACCGGTGAACACCTCCTTGGGCACAGCCGCGACCCCGCCGACGGCGATATCGCGCTCGGAGTCCGAGGTCGTCGCGCCGGTCACGAAGGCGTGTGCCATGACGACGCTGCGGCGGTTGCGCACCGCGATGTCGGCTCGAACGCGCTGCATGGCGGCTCGTAGCACCGCTGCGTGGGTTAGTTCGTCGGTGCCGAGCTCGGGCCCGACCACGGCCGGTTCGAGGTAAGGAAGCGGGTAGACGACGAGGCCGCCCAGGTCGACCGGTGTTCCGATGGAGTCGACGCGGGTGCGGATGTGCAGCCCGGCCCGCTCCAGGACGCGCGATGCGAAGCCCAGCCGGATGGCCGAGTCGTGGTTGCCACTGGACAGGACCACCTGAGCCCCGGCGTCCAGCAGTCGAACGACCGCGTCATCGAGCAGGGCAACGGTCGCGGGGGCCGGCAGGGCGCGGTCGTAGATGTCGCCGGACACCAGGACGGCATCGGCTTTCTCCTCGCGGACCAGGTGGACCAGATGGTCGAGGTACTGCGCCTGGGCGTCGAGCAGCCCGGCACCGTGGAAGGAGCGACCCAGGTGCCAGTCGGAGGTGTGAATGATGCGCACACCCCGAAGGTTAGAAGCTGGCACCGACAACGGCCGTTATCGGCCGGTCGGGCGGGAACGTCCGGACGGAGATCTGCCGGCAGATGACCTGTCGACGGCTTCTCGATGCAGCGTCCGGTTGACCCCTCCATCCTCGATCCGCACGGGGCCGCACGGTCCGCGATGTGGGCACTGCTGTCCGCTCTTCGGGCGCAGCGATCACAAACCGGGCCTGGACCCCGTAGGTTTAGCCGATCTCCACCAGTGCGGTGTGCTCGAAGTTGCTCGAGAGTCGCTGCGCGCCCGGCCAGCAACTGTGCCCACATCCGTACCTGCTTTATTTCTGATCCACTGCATGAGGAGGCCTGATGGGCGCAGAAGTCTCGGGTGTGGCCTACACCCGCGAGCAGCGGCAGCGGTACCGCGAGAAGGTCCGCCAAGACCTCGACGTCTTCGAACGGATGCTCGCCACGCATTCTTTCGAGTACGAGCGTCAGCTCACCGGTATGGAGATCGAGCTCAATCTGGTCGGCCGCGACGGCCTGCCGATGATGTCGAATGCAACGGTGCTGGAGAGCATCGCCGACAACGACTACCAGACCGAGCTCGGACGTTACAACATCGAGCTCAACGTCAGTCCGCGTCCGATGCCAGGTCATTCGGCGGCCGAGCTGGAGAGCGACCTGCGCGAGAGTTTGAACCGCGCCGAGGAGAAAGCGGGCGAATCAGGGGCCCGAATTGTGCAGATCGGCATTCTGCCCACGTTGATGCCCGAACACTTCTCACCGGACTGGATGAGTGCCAACACCCGGTACGCCGCGCTGAACGAGTCGATCTTCGCCGCCCGCGGGGAGGATCTCTTCATCGATATCGAGGGTCCGACCGGGGAGCGCCTCGCGATGTACGCCGATTCCATCTACCCCGAATCCGCCTGTACCTCGATCCAGCTCCATCTGCAGACCCCCCCGGCGCAGTTCGCGGCCTACTGGAATGCCGCGCAGGCGATCTCGGGGGTGCAGTTGGCGATCGGCGCCAATTCGCCCTACCTCTTCGGCAAACAGTTGTGGCATGAGACCAGGATCGAGTTGTTCCAACAGGCCACCGACACCCGCTCGATCGAACTGAAGAACCAGGGCGTCCGGCCCCGGGTGTGGTTCGGAGAGCGGTGGATCACCTCGATCTTCGACCTGTTCGAGGAGAACGTCCGTTATTTTCCGGCGCTGCTGCCGGAGACGAGCGACGAAGACCCGGTGGCTGTACTGGCCGCAGGCACCGCGCCCGCGCTGATGGAGTTGCGGCTGCACAACGGCACCGTCTACCGCTGGAACCGGCCCATCTACGACACCGTCGACGGATCGCCGCACCTGCGGGTGGAGAACCGCGTCCTGCCGGCCGGTCCGAGCATCGTGGACACCATGGCCAACTCGGCGTTCTACTACGGCGTGGTGCGAATGCTCGCGGAGAACGACCGTCCGGTCTGGACCCGGATGAGCTTCGCCGCAGCGGATCACAACTTCACCGAGGGCGCCCGGCACGGGATCAATGCCACCCTCTACTGGCCCGGGTACGGCGAGGTTTCGGCGGATGAACTCGTCCTACGCCACCTGCTACCGCTGGCGCACGAAGGCCTACGACGGTGGGGGGTGGCTACCGCCGTGCGGGAGCGCTACCTCGGGATCATCGAGGCACGCTGCCGCGCGGGCGTCAACGGGGCCACCTGGCAGATCGATTGCGTGCAGGCGCTGGAAGCACGCGGAGCCAGCCGCGCCGAAGCGCTGGCCCAGATGCTCGAGCTCTACCTGGAAGGCATGCACAGCAACGAGCCGGTGCATACCTGGGCGCTGCCGAGCTGACCGACCTGACCGATACGAAAGGTGCACCGCGGCATCACTCCCGGGTCGAGCGGTTCCAGACCTGGATGCACGGGTTGCCGTGGTAGTAGCCGAGCATCGACACCGCACCTGCGTCGAGCATCAGCTTGGCGCCGAGGCGGGGCACCGTCTGCAGGAAGACGGACGCCAGGATGCGCAGTGAGTGCCCGTGCGCGAAGGCGACCACGTTGCCCTCGTCCAGCAGCGGCACGGCCTTCTCGACGATGTGACTTACCCGTGCGGCGACATCTTCGACCGTCTCGCCCCGCGTCACACCGGGCACGACGCCATCCTTGAAGATTTCCCATTCCGGGTTTCCGCATTGTTCGCGAATCTGCGGGGTCGTCATGCCCTCGTATGCGCCGTAATCCCATTCGCGCAGGTCCGGATCGATCTCGTAGTCCGTGATACCGGCGAGCTCTGCGGTGCGACGCGCACGCTGAAGTGGCGAGACGAACACGGCTGCCAGCGGCATGTCCTTGATCACCTCTCCGGCCCGTCGCGCGCACTCTTCGCCTTCGGGTAGCAGGGGACGGTCAGTGGTGCCGGTGTGTTGTCCGCTCAGGGACCACTCCGTCTCGCCGTGCCGGATGAGGATCAGGCTGAATTTCGGGCTCGCTACGCTCATCCGAGCAATCTAATCGGACCCCGGGCCATCTGCAGACCGACAGCGCGCAGGACTCGCGCGATGCGCGGGTGGATCGAGAATTTGCCCCGGATGTCACCGCCGTCGCCTACCGTTGCTGCATGGCGAGGTACTTCGACGTTCACCCCCACGATCCGCAACCACGCAGCATTGCGCAGGCAGCCGACATCATTCGTCGTGGTGGTCTGATCGCGTATCCGACAGAGTCGGGGTATGCGCTCGGATGCTCGCTGGACAACGCTGAGGGCAAGGAGCGGATTACCCGTATCCGGGCGCTGGACTCGCACCACCACTTCACGTTGGCATGTCACGATTTCGCCCAGATCGGGCAACTCGTGCAACTGGACAACCGGGTGTTCCGTGCTGTCAAGGCTGCCGACGCGGGTAGATACACCTTCATCCTGCCCGCGACCGGTGCGGTGCCGCGACGCCTGCTGCATCCCAAGAAACGCACGGTGGGAGTGCGGATCGCGGCGGCTCCCGTGGTGTGCGCGTTGCTCGCCGAGCTGGGGGAGCCGATGCAGTCCAGCACTCTGATCCTGCCGGGCGAAACGAGCCCGATGACCGACGGGTGGACGGTGAAGGAGGAGCTGGATCATCAGGTCGACGCCGTCATAGACACCGGCGAATGCGGTGACGAGCCGACCACGGTCATCGACTGGTCGGGCGAGGTGCCCGAGGTCGTGCGGGTCGGTTCCGGAGATCCGAGCCTCTTCGAATGACGGCCTGACGGCATCCGCTGCCGGTCGGACCGGTCCTAGAGTGGCGGGTATGACGCGTGCCTTATTCGTGACCGAGCACGGTGACCGTTCGGTCCTTGCCGTGCGCCAGTACGACGTCCCGCCACCCCGGCAGGATCAGGTGCAGGTCCGGGTCGCGGCTGTCGGTGTCAACTTCATCGACGTCTACAAGCGGCAGGGTGTCTATCCCGGTTCGACGCCGTTCGTGCTGGGCGAGGAGGGCGCGGGCATCGTCGAGGTGGTCGGTGCTGCCGTGACGGATATCAGCCCGGGCGATCGGGTCGCCTGGGGACAATCTGCCGGGTCGGCCGCTGAACTGGTCAATGTCACTGCGGCGAGCGTCGTACCTGTGCCGCAGGGTCTGGACCTGACGAAGGCGGCTGCAGCCATGCTGCAGGGGATGACCGCCCACTACCTGGTCGAATCGACCTATCCGGTACGCGAGGGTGACATCGCGCTCGTACATGCAGCGGCCGGCGGGGTCGGGCAGTTGCTGGTGCAGCTCATCACTGCGAAGGGCGCCCATGTCGTCGCGACTGCAGGCAGCCAGGCGAAGCTCGACATAGCCTCCCGGTTATGTGCAGCGCACACCATCGGCTACCACGAGTACGACGGGCGTCCCGATGAGCTGGCTGCAAGAGTGCGGGAGCTGGCCGGTCGCGGAGTTGATGTGGCCTACGACGGAGTCGGCAAGGCGACCTTCGAGGCATCCCTACGATCATTGCGACCACGCGGGACGATGGCGCTGTTCGGCGGCGCGAGCGGACAGGTGCCGCCCTTCGACCTGCAACGTCTGAACGCCCTCGGATCGCTCTTCGTCACCCGCCCGTCATTGGCCGCATACCTGGCCACCCGGGAGGAACTGCTGTGGCGGGCCGGCGCGATCCTCGGCGGGATCCTGGACGGATCGCTGCAGATCGACATCAGTGCCACGCACCCTCTCGACGATGCCGCGGCAGCATACGAAGCGCTCGAAGGTCGGGCCACCACCGGCAAGTTGTTGCTGACGCTCTGACGCTCCGACGTCCGCTCAATGAGACGACACGAGACAGTGCGCAGGCCCAGTCGTAGATCCGTAGGCTCGGGGTAGCGGGTGCACGCCTGCGTCAGTGCGTCGTTCCAGATGAACATGTTCGATGAGGCATTGGGGCCGCTGCTGATCAGCGTGCGGGTGTTCACCCACAACACGGCAACTGCTCGTGAGTCGGCCTGTGTGTGCTGGCGGGCTTGACAAGCGCTGGCCTGAGAGTGCTTCGCCGGCGGCTCGCCCGCTGCGTGATGATCAGTCGGGGGGTAACGATCGCAAGGATTCAGGCTGGGAGACCTGGCCGCGGCACCGCGATGCCTGGCCCGTGCGTCGGGGTGGGCCGCCGATCGCCCGCCACCAGAACCGTTGTGGCGACCGAGAGCAGAACGAATCCCCACGGGTGGAGGAACGCCGTCCTGATCAAAACCACGACGAGGAGTAGGACAGCAGCAGGTTCTGGAACGTAGACCCAGGATCGAGGTGATGAGGAAGCCGCTCAGGGTGAAGAAGATGCCGACCCCCACGGTCCCACCCTGCGCCCACGGCAGACCCAGATGTGCGCAGATCGCCAGGGCGACCGCAATAGTGCGTACGCCGTCCAACCCAGGAAGGTAGTGCAGTGAGGCAAAGTAGGGCGGGGGAGGGGGCAACATGGTTGGTCGGGCGCGAAGCGACTGTGAAGGAACTGTGCACGCACCGCTGTAGGTCGTCGTCCTGCCCCGCAGTCGTGGCACAGAAGTTCGCCTGAGTGGATGAGCAGGCGTCGACTGTGCCGGTGATTACCGCTCTTGTCACGACGCCGTGGCGCATTACGTTGGGTAACGATTCGATCACCGCTAAGGTGATCCCGACCACAAGTAAGCAAGCGCTTAGTCGGTCGCCGCGTGAGTCGCGGCGGCCCTACTGCAGGGAGTGCACATGCCCGAGGCTGTCATTGTTTCCATCGCCCGTTCCCCGATCGGCCGGGCCCGCAAGGGTTCGCTGGCCTCGATACGGCCCGACGACCTGACGGTGCAGATGGTGGCGGCTGCACTGGACAAGGTGCCCGAGCTGGATCGGGGGGACATCGAGGATCTGATGCTCGGCTGCGGTCAGCCGGCCGGTGAATCCGGCTTCAACATGGCACGCATCGTGGCCACCATGTTGGACCTGGATCACGTCGGCGGCACGACGGTGCAGCGCTACTGCTCCTCCAGCCTGCAGACGTCGCGGATGGCCATGCACGCGATCCGCGCCGGCGAAGGCGACGTGTTCATCTCAGCCGGGGTGGAGACCGTCAGTCGGTATGAGCACGGTTTCGCCGACGGTCACCCCGATACGAAGAACCCGATCTTCGACGACGCCGGCCGACGTACCGAGGTCGCCGCAACCGGGCAGATCGAGGGGTGGCACGACCCGCGCGAGGACGGCAACCTGCCGGACGTGTACATCGCGATGGGTCAGACCGCCGAGAACGTGGCGGCGTTCAAGGGCGTCTCGCGCGCCGAGCAGGACGAGTTCGGCGTCCGCAGCCAGAACCTTGCCGAGCAGGGCATCGCCAACGGCTTCTGGGCGAGCGACATCACCCCCGTCACGCTGCCCGACGGCACCACGGTGAGCAAGGACGACGGCCCGCGCGCCGGCGTCACCATGGAGGGAGTGTCCGGTCTACAGCCGGTGTTCCGCCCGAACGGCACGGTCACGGCCGCCAACTGCTGCCCGTTGAACGACGGCGCCGCTGCTGTCGTCATCATGAGCGACACCAAGGCCAGGGCGCTCGGCCTGACCCCGCTGGCACGCATTGTGTCGACGGGTCTGACCGGTCTGTCGCCGGAGATCATGGGCCTCGGTCCGGTCGAGGCGTCGCGTCGCGCGCTCGCGTATGCGGGCATGAGCATCGGCGACATCGACCTGGTCGAGATCAACGAGGCATTCGCCGCCCAGGTCATCCCCTCTGCGCGCGACCTGGGCATCCCGATGGACAAGCTCAACGTCAACGGCGGCGCGATCGCCATCGGGCACCCGTTCGGGATGACCGGTGCGCGCATCACCAGCACCCTGATCAACTCGTTGCGTTTCCACGACAAGCAGTTCGGTCTGGAGACCATGTGCGTCGGCGGCGGCCAGGGAATGGCAATGATTCTGGAACGACTCAGCTGAGCGTTCGCGCCCCGACCACACCCGTTCGTCAATGAGGAGTAGTTCGTGAGCCGTTTGTCCGGGAAGACCGCCATCGTCACCGGCGCCAGTCGGGGCATCGGCCTCGCCATTGCCCAACGCATTGTCGACGAGGGTGGGCGGGTTGTCATCACCGCGCGCAAGCAGGAGGCACTCGACGTGGCCGCAGCCCAGTTGGGTGGACCGGACGTCGCGCTCGCGGTGGCCGGTAAAGCCGACGACCCGGCGCATCAGCAGGCTGCCATCGATGCCGCTATCGCCGCTTTCGGGTCGTTGGATCTGCTGGTCAACAACGCCGGTATCAATCCGTCATACGGTCCGTTGATCGAGGTGGACCTGGGTGCCGCCCGCAAGACGACGGAAGTCAACGCGATCGCGGCACTCTCGTGGGTGCAGTTGGCCTACCGGGCCTGGATGCACGAGCACGGTGGGTCGATCGTGAACGTCGCGTCGGTGGCGGGCATTCGACCAGCACCGGGTATCTCCTTCTACGGCGCGACGAAGGCGATGCTGATCTCGTTGACCGAAAGCCTCGCCGTCGAGCTCGGCCCGGGGATCCGGGTCAACGCAGTGGCTCCCGCGGTCGTCAAGACGCAGTTCGCCGAGGCGTTGTACGCGGAGGGTGAGGAAAAGGTCGCCTCGGCCTACCCGCTGCGCCGACTCGGGGAGCCTGCGGACGTCGCAGCTGCGGTTACTCACCTGCTCTCCGACGACAGCGCGTGGACGACGGGTCAGACCCTCGTCCTCGACGGTGGCGTGACGCTCACCGGCGGGGTGTGAACCGATGTCTGACCTGACCGACGGCCCTGACATAACTGACAGCCCTGCCAAGACCGTCGTCGTCACGGGAGCAGCACGCGGAATCGGTGCGGCGATCGCGACCCGGATGGCCGCCGATGGTGCGCGCGTCGTGGTCGCCGACCGTGATGCGAAGGAGTTGACCCAGCTCGCCGAGCAGATCGGCGCCGACCCGGTCGTTGCTGACCTGTCGACGGAGCGCGGTGTCACCGATCTGGTCGACGCCGCCACTCGGTTGCTCGGCAGCATCGACATTTTCTTCGCCAACGCAGGGATCGGGCTCGGTACCGACCTGGCGCACACCAGTGACGAAGACTGGGCCACGGTCATGGATATCAACCTGTTGGCCCATATCCGTGCGGCGCGAGCCCTCGAACCGATCTGGATCCGTCAGGGCGGTGGTCGATTCGTCGTCACCGCGTCGGCGGCCGGGATGCTCACCATCCTGGGCGACCCGTCCTACGCCGTGACCAAACACGCAGCAGTTGCCTTCGCGCAGTGGTTGTCCGTCACGTACCGGCACCGCGGCGTGGTCGTGCAGGCAATCTGCCCACAAGGGGTGCAGACCCGGATGCTCGAGGCATCGGGGGAGTTGATCGACCTGCTGAGTCACGACGACGCACTATCGACCGAACAGGTCGCCGAGGTGGTTGCCGCAGCGCTGCACACCGAGGAATTTTTTATCCTCCCCCACCCGGAGGTCGCGGGATACGCCGCCACCAAGGCGAGCGAGCCGGACCGCTGGCTCGCCGGAATGAACAAGCTGCAACGCAAACTCGAGAAGGCACGGGAAGATCGAGGATGAGCGCTATGGACATGATGAAGGCTTGGCAGATCAACGAACTCGGGCAACCGCAGGACGTCCTTACCCTGGTCGACGTGCCGGTTCCGGTCCCCGGTGCCGGTCAGGTCGCCGTACGGGTGCTCGCTGCAGCGCTGAACTTCCCCGACGTCCTGATGTGCCAGGGCAAATACCAGGTACGCCCCGACCTGCCTTTCACCCCCGGGGTGGAGATCTGCGGCGAGATCACCGCTTTCGGTGAGGGGGTGGTGCCCGGCGACGGCATCCGGGTCGGCGCGCGTGTCCTCGGGTCGCCGGCTATCCCCGCCGGCGGATTCGCCCAGTTCGCCCTGATGGACGCCACCGACGTGCATCTGGCGCCCGCGGCGCTCGACGACGCGCAGGCCGCATCGTTCTGGATCGGCTATCAGACCAGCTGGTTCGCTCTGCACCGCCGGGCGATGCTGCAACCGGGGGAGACCCTGCTGGTGCATGCCGCAGCGGGTGGGGTCGGCAGCTCGGCCGTCCAGCTCGGCAAGGCCGCCGGTGCCCGCGTCATCGGAGTGGTCGGC